>NZ_JACHYM010000001.1:828083-1978083 GCF_014192765.1 Pseudoxanthomonas sp. OG2
GATTTTCCCGGCTCCGTCATCGCGACTCACGTCGCTCCCACAAGGGGTACTTTGGCTGGCGTCACGTCTTCATCGCATTGACCCTGGCCGTGACCATGGGCCCAGCCGGAGCGAGCGTCGGCCCATCCTTCCGTTTGACTGTGGGAGCGACGTAAGTCGCGAGCTTTTCGCGTTTTCCCCGGCTCCGTCATCGCGACTCACGTCGCTCCCACAAGGGTACTTTGGCTGGCGTCACGTCTTCATCGCATTGACCCTGGCCGTGACCGTCGGCCTAGCCGGAGCGAGCGTTGGCGCATCCTTCCGTTTGACTGTGGGAGTGACGTAAGCCGCGAGCTTTTCGCGTTTTTCCCGGCTCCGTCATCGCGACTCACGTCGCTCCCACAAGGGGTACTTTGGCTGGCGTCACGTCTTCATCGCATTGACCCTGGCCGTGACCATCGGCCCAGGCGGAGCGAGCGTTGGCGCATCCTTCCGTTTGACTGTGGGAGCGACGTAAGTCGCGAGCTTTTGTGCGTTTTTCCCGGCTCCGTCATCGCGACTCACGTCGCTCCCACAAAGGCAAGAATGGTGGAGGTTACTTCTTCACGACATTGGCCTTGGCCGTGACCTTCTGGCCGGCGGTCAGCATGGCGTTGGGGGCCAGGACGACCTGTTCGCCCGGCTTCAGGCCGGAGAGCACTTCGGCTTCGTTGCCCAGGTTGCGGCCCAGCACGACCTTGCGGAACTGCAGCAGCGCGTCGCCGCCGACCACCGCCACCTGCGCGCCGCCGGCGTCCTGCGTCACCGCCGAGACGGGCACCAGCACCGCTGGCACCGCGCGCGGCACCTTCAGGCCGATTTCACCCAGCATGCCGGCGGGAATCCGCCCTTCCGGATTGGGCAGGCGCAATTCGATCCGCATCGCGCCGACGCTGCTGGAAATGTTCTGCGCGCTGCGCACCACTTCGACCTCGAACGCCTGATCGGCCAGTTCCAGGAAACGCATCTGCCCGGCCATGCCCGGACGCACCTGCAAGGCCGCGTTCTGCGGCACGTCGACCACGATGCGCAGCGGATCCAGCGCGTTGACCTCGAACATCGGCAAGGTCGCCGAGGCCGAATCGCCGACCACGCGATCACCGCGTTCGACATTGCGCGCCACCACCACGCCGTCGAACGGCGCACGCACCACCTGGAAGCCCTGGCGCTCGCGGGCACTGGACAGGCGCGCCTGCGCCGCCGAGGTGGCCGCGCGCGCGGCGCTCAGGCTTGCCAGGCGTTCGCTGTGCAGTTCCCTGGAGATGGCGCCGGATCCGACCAGCACGTCGGCGCGATCGAAGTTAGCCTTCGCCAGCGCCTGGTTGGCCTGCGCCAGTTCCAGATCCGCGGCGGCCTCGCGCACCGCCTGATCGACTTCCGGGGTGGCGATCGTCGCCAGCACCTGGCCGGCTTTCACGTGATCGCCGAGGTCCACCCGGCGCTCGCTGACGAAACCGGTGGCGCGCGCATACAGCTTGGCCGACTCGCCGGCTTCGGCGCGCGCCGGCAGCCTCAACTCGGATTGCGGGTCCGCGGCCTTGGCCGGAGTGGTCAACACGTCCGGCACGGCGGTTGCGGGCTGGGTGGCGGCGGAGCTGCGGCCGCAGCCGCTGAGGGTGGCGATGCCGGCCACGACGGCGGCGGCCAGCAACAGGCCGGTAACGGGAACGGTCTTCATGGGGAGACTCCTGCACCGGCAGCGTCGCCGGTGGCGGTGGGGGAGGAAACATCGGAGATATCGATGGCCCGCGCGGCTTCGGCGCGTCGCTTCTGCCGGCGGCCGACCACGGCCAGGATCGAGGGCACCAGCACCAGCGTGGCCGGGGTGCCGAACAGCAGGCCGCCAATCACCGCGCGGCCCAGCGGCGCGTTCTGCTCGCCGCCGTCGCCCAGTCCGATCGCCATCGGGATGATGCCCAGCACCATCGCGCTGGCGGTCATCAGCACCGGGCGCAGGCGCACGGCGGCGGATTCGTACGCGGCCAGTTCCGGATCGTGGCCGTCGGCGATCAGGCCACGTGCGAAGCTGGTCACCAGCACGCTGTTGGCGGTGGACACGCCGATCACCATCATCAGGCCCATCAGCGCGGGCACGCTCAGCGGCGTGCCGGTGACGAACAGGCCGATCGCCGCGCCGGCGATCGCGACCGGCAGGCCGGACATCGCCACCAGCGGCTGGATCCACGACTGGAAGTTGATCACCAGCACCAGGAATACCAGTACCGCCGACATCAGCAGACCGCCGGCCAGTTCACCGTAGGCGCTCTGCATCTCGCCGGCCTGGCCGGTGATTTCGATCCGGTTGCCCGGCTTCATCCGCGCCTGCACGTCGGCGGTGATGCGGGTCAGGCGCGAATACACCGAACCCAGGTCAGTGCCCTGCACGTTCGCCAGCACGCTGACGGTGGGCGCGAGCGTGGTACGGGCGATGCTGGCCGGCACGTTGCGCGGCGTGACGGTGGCGATGTTGCGCAGCAGGACCGCCTGCCCTTCCCCGCCGATCCGCAGCGGCATGTTCAGCAGGGTTTCGGCATCGGGCAGGCTGGCCGGCGGCGCCTGCACCTGCACGGTGTAGGCGATCGCGTTGACGGTGTCGGTCCAGTACACCGGCGTGACCGTGCCGGAGGTGCCGAGCACCGACAGCACCGCGCGGCTGGCCTGCTGCGCGTCCAGGCCCAGCTGGGCGGCGCGGGTGCGATCGATGTGCACGCGGTACTCGGGTAGATCCAGGATCTGCCGCAGCGCCACGTCGACCGCGCCCGGTTCCTGGCGCAGGCGGCTTTCCACTTCCCGCGCCAGCGCCAGGTTGCCGGGCACGTCGCGCCCGATCAGGCGCACCTCGAAGGCGGCGGCGGCCGAGCCGGCCAGGGTCCGGCTGGTGGCGTCCGGCGGACGCTCGAATACCTTCACATCGGGGAAGCGCTCGGCCATGCGCTGGCGGATCTGGGCCAGGTAGTCGCGGGTCGGCGCATGCGGCGAGCGCAGCTGCAGCATCAGCTCGGCCTCGAACGATCCGACCACCGCGCTGTCCACCAGCGACAGGTTGATCGCGTCCGGCACGCCGATCTGTTCGTACACCGTCTGCAATTCCCCGGCCGGGATGATCCGGCGGATCTCGCGCTGGATTTCGGTCAGCCGCTGGGTGGTCTGCTCCAGCCGCGTGCCCGAGGGCATGCGCACCTGCAGGCGCAGCTGGCCGGCATCGACCTGCGGGAAGTACTCGCGTCCCAGCAGCGCGCCGGCGCCCACGCCCACCGCGACCACCAGCAGCGCGGCGATCGCCAGCACGCCGCCGTGATGGCCCAGCCGCACCAGTAGCGCGTGATGGCGGTCGCGCAGCGCATCCAGGGTGTGCTCGACCCTGTGGTTGATGCCCAGCAGCAGTTTTTCTGGCGCCCAGCGCGGGTTTTCGCGGCTGCGGATGTCGGCCGGCAGCAGCAGGTAGCACAACACCGGGATCAAGGTGCGCGAGAGCAGGAACGAGGCAATCATCGCGAAGATCACCGCCAGCGCCAGCGGGGTGAACACCCACGCCGACAGGCCGGTCATCAGCAGGATCGGCGTCAGCACGATGCAGATGGAGACCGTGGAGACGAACTCGGGGAACACCACCTCGCGGGCGCTGTCCAGGATCGCCGTGCGCACGTCCTTGCCCAGGGCGATGTTGCGGTTGGTGTTCTCCACATCCACCACCGCGTTGTCGACCAGGATGCCGATCGCCAGCGCCAGGCCGCCGAGGGTCATCACGTTGAAGGTGTAGCCCAGCAGGTCCAGCATCGCCACGCTGGCCAGCAGCGCCAGCGGGATGGCCGACAGCACGATCAGGCTGGAACGCCAGGAGCCGATGAACACCAGCACCACCAGCGCCACCAGCAGGCCGACCAGCACCGCCTCGTGCTGGATGGAGGCGATGGCATTGTCGACGAACACCGACTGATCGAAGATCGGCGCGATGCGCATGCCCGGCGGCGCCGAGGCCTCGATTTCCGGTAGCCGCTCGCGCACCGCGCGCACGATTTCCACCGCCGAGGCGCCGCCCAGCTTGATCAGCGCCACCGACACCGCGCTGGAACCGTCCATCCGCGCCACGTTGGTCTGCAACGCACCGCCGTCACGCACCGAGGCGACGTCGCGCACGTACAGCACGACGCCGTTGCGGGTGGCGACCGGCAGGTCGAGGAACTCCTGCACGCTGGCCGGACTCGCATCCAGCGAGATCTGCAGTTCGCGCGCGCCTTCGCGGATGGAACCGGACGGCAACGTCGGGCTGCCGCGCTCCAGCGCGCCGGTGATGTCGGACGGGGTCAGGCCGTAGGTCTGCAAGGCGGACGGATTCAGGTCGACCATCACCTGGCGCGCGGCACCGCCGTAGGGCAGCGTCATGCGGATGCCGGGAATGGTCTGGATCTGTGAGCGCAGTTGCAGGCGCGCGTAGTCGTACAGCTGCGCCTCGGTCAGCGAGTCCGACGACAGCACCAACTGCAGCACCGGCGTGCTGGACACGTTGTTGCGCACCACCAGCGGCGGCGAGGTGCCCGGCGGCATGCGCCGCAGGATGGTCTGCGACACCGCGGTGATCTGGCCCAGCGCACGGTCCAGGCTGACGTTGGGCTGGAAATCGATGCGGATGATGCTGGCGCCGTTGATGGTTTCCGAGCGCACTTCCTTCAGGTCATCCACGGTGTTGAGGATGGCCGCCTCGGAGAAGGTGGTGATCTTGGCGGCCATGTCCGCGGCCGACAGGCCGTTGTAGGTCCAGACCAGGTTGATGGACGGAATGCCGACCTCGGGCAGGATGTCGGTCGGCATGCGCCGGGCCGACAGGGTGCCGAACAGCAGGATCAGGATGGCGAGCACCCCGATGGTATAGCGACGGTTGAGCGCGTACTGGACGATCCACATGGGGCGTGCTTCCAACGGCGGGGGAAGCCGGTACGCGGGCGGCGCCGCTGGCGAGCGGGCACCGACCCGCGTCGCGAGGCGCGCGGGCGCCTCATCCGGTGGGGGGCCTTTACGTTAGTCGGCTCATCGGCGCATTGGTTAGTACATTGCTGTCCAATGCTTGCCTATTTCTGCAAAACCGCCGCCCGGGCTTTGCACCGCCGCGCCGGGTTCCGAATAATCGGCCTACCCCCACCCCCACGCATCGCCATGAGCGCCAATACTTCCGCGGATACCCTCGCCCAGCGCGCGACCTGCGCGGCGAAGGCCGAACTGGCGGATCGGATTGCCCAATTGGCAACCTCCGACGGCAGCCACGCCACCGTCATCCCGCAACTGCACCTGATGCGGCGCAATTCGCCCACACCGTGCATTCCCACGGTCTACGAACCGCGCCTGTGCATCGTCGCCCAGGGCAGCAAGGAATCGACCCTGGCCGGGCAGACCTATCGCTATGACCCGCTCAACTACCTGGTGGTGTCGGTGACCCTGCCGATGATCGGCCAGGTCATCGAAGCCACACCGGAGAAGCCCTACCTGTCGCTGCGCCTGGACATCGACCCGGCGGTGATCGCCTCGCTGATGCTGGACGCCGGCCCGCAGCCCACGTCCAACCGCCTGGACCCCGGACTCTACGCCGCCAAGGTGACGACGCCATTACTGGACGCGGTACTGCGGCTGATGCGCCTGCTCGACACCCCGGCGGATCTGCCGGTGCTGGCGCCGCTGGCGATCCGCGAGATCTTCTACCGCGTGCTGGTCGGCGACCTCGGCCACAGCCTGCGCGAGATCGCCGCCGCCGACACCCGCTCGCACCGCATCTCGCGCGCGGTCGCGCACCTGCGCCAACGCTTCCTGCATCCGCTCAACATCGAGGAACTGGCGCAGTCCGTGCACATGAGCACCTCGTCGCTGCATCACCAGTTCAAGGCGGTCACCACGCTCTCGCCGCTGCAATTCCAGAAACAGCTGCGCCTGCACGAGGCGCGCCGGCTGATGCTGGCCGACGGCATCGACGCGGTCGCCGCCGCGCATCGGGTCGGCTACGAAAGCCCTTCGCAGTTCAGCCGCGAATACAAGCGCCTGTTCGGCGCGCCGCCGCGTTCGGAGATCGGGCAGGTCCGCTTCAACGCGCGCCAGGTCTGAGGTTTCAGGCGCCGGCCTTTTTCCGCAGTTTGGCGGGCCGGGTCATCCGGATCCAGGTCGGCGCGTGATCGCTGGGCTTGGGCAGCCCGCGCACCCAGCGGTCCACGCCCGCCTCCTTCAGGCGCATGGCGGCCGGCGGATTCAGCAGCAGGTGATCGATGCGCAGTCCGGCGTCGCGCTCCCAGTGCTGGCGGAAATAGTCCCAGAACGTATAGACGCGCTTCTCCGGATGCCGCTCGCGAAGCGCGTCGACCCAGCCCGTCTTCAGCAGCTTCGCGTAGCGCTCCCGGCTTTCCGGTTGCAGCAACGCGTCCTTTCGCCAGGAACGCGGGTTGTAGATGTCCTCGTCGGTGGGCACCACGTTGTAGTCGCCGGCCATCACCACCGGCTGTTCCAGCGCGTGCAGCTTGCGCGCGTGGCGGATGAAGCGATCGAACCACTTGAGCTTGTAGTCGAACTTCGGTCCCGGTTGTGGATTTCCATTGGGCAGGTACAGGCAGGCCACGCGCAGGTCGAAGGCATCGACTTCCAGATAGCGCGCGTGGCTGTCGCCGGGATCGCCCGGCAGGCTGCGGCGCACCTCCGTGGACGCTTCGCCGCGGGTCAGCACCGCCACGCCATTCCAGGAGCGCTGGCCCACCCAGCGCGCGTGATAACCCTCCGCTTCCAGTTCCGCGCGCGGGAATCCCTCGTCTACCGCCTTTAGTTCCTGCAGGCAGGCCACGTCCGGCGTCTCCCGCCGCAGCCATGCGATCAGATGCGGCAGGCGGGTGCGGATGCCGTTGACGTTGAATGTCGCCACGGCCAGCGTGCGTCGCCGGTTCATGGCCATCGATGGCCTTCTTTCGGCAGGTCGTCGCGCTGCTGGCGCAGCACGCAGAAGCGGTGTCCGGTCGGCGCCTGCATCACCCACCAGTCCCGGACCTGCGCGACCCGCCGCGCGCCGAGCGCTTCCAGCCGGCGCACTTCCGCTTCCACATCGGTCGATTCGATGTCCAGGTGGACGCGGCTGGGATGCCGGACCGCCTGCAACAGGATGCCCGGCTGGCCGGGCGCGGTGTCGAGCTGTCGATAATGGCCATCGTCCGGATCCGGCAGGCGCCGCCATGGCTGGCCCAGCGCGCCGGACCAGAACCCGGCCGCGGCATCCAGTTCCGGCTGCCGGCAATCGATGACCAGTTGTGCCAGGCGGCTGCGGTGCATGCCCTACTCTCCATGCGGGTGTGCTTCCAACCTAGGGTCGGCACCATCACGGACGGGTGAAAAGCGCGCGCCTTCACGTGCCGCTGGCATCGCCCGAACGATGCTGCGGGCAGATGCCACCGGAGATACCGCTTGGTTTCGCGCCTTTCCACTCCGCCTGCGCCCGCCGCGCTGCTGATCATCGACATGATCAACTTGTTCGACTTTCCGGGCGGTGCGGGCCTGGCGCGCCAGGCCCGGCCGCTGGCGCGTCGCCTGCAGGTGCTCAAGCAGCGCTTCCACCAGGCCGGCGCGCCGGTCGTCTACGTCAACGACAATTTCATGCACTGGCAGGCCGACTTCAAGGAACTCGTCGCGATCTGCGCGCATCCGCGCGCGCCCGGCGCCGAAATCGCCGAACGCCTGCGCCCGGGACCCGAGGACTACTACGTCCTCAAGCCCAAGCATTCGGCCTTCCTGTGCACCCCATTGGCGCTTTTGCTGGCGAAACTGGGCGTGCGCCGGCTGGTGCTCACCGGCATCGCCGCCGACGCCTGCATCCTGGCGACCGCGATGGATGCGCACGCGCGCGAATACGCGCTGGAAATTCCCCGTGACGGCGTGGCCTCGCGCACCCCGCGCCTGCGTGATCTCGCGCTGGCGACCCTGCAGGGAGCCGCAGGCATCGGCATCAGCCGCGTGTCGCGCGTCCGGCCCTGAGGGCGGGCCACATCACTCCGGGACGTAGCCGGTCAGCAGCGCTCGCTCCCATTCCGGTCGCCCGCGTTTGCGCGCCAGCCGGGCCATCGCGAGGTGGTCATAGGGCAAGGCGATGTGCTCCACCTGCCAACCGTGCGCGCCCATCTCCAGGATCGCGTAGCGCGCATCCGGTGAACCGTTTTCGACCACATAGGGCACAGGATGATCGTCGCGATACGCCTGCAGGCCGACGCTGCCGGGATTGAACAGCAGTTGCCCGGCCGGCGTACGCAGCGCGCGCGGCACGTGGGTGTGCCCGCACGCAATGACGGGAGCGGTTTCGCCCGCCAGGCGCCGAACCACTTCCTCCGCCGAGGCCATCCGCGTCCCCGGCCCCACCACCGTTTCCAGCAGGTGTTCGCAATCGCTGCGCGGGGTTCCGTGGCAGAGCAGCAACGCGTCGTCCACATGCACGCATGGCGACAGCGAACGCAGCCAGTCCAGTTCCGCCTTGCCCAGTTGCGAGGCCGCGTGGCGATCCGATCCCCCGCCCCGCCCGTCACGCAGCAGTTCCAGGATCTGGCGCTCGTGGTTGCCGGCCAGCGACAGCCAGCCGGAGTCCATCAGGAAGCGGGCGGTTTCGAGCGGCAGCAGCGGCCCGGACAGGTTGTCGCCCAGGTTGACCACGCGGGTGACGCCGCGTGCACGGATATCCGCCGCCACCGCTTCCAGCGCGGCGAGGTTGCCATGGATGTCGGAGACGACGGCGATGCGGGCCATGCGGACACCAGCGTGTCGGGAGGCCGGTGAATCTAGCAGAATGCTGCGCCGCGGACGGTGCGATACTGCGACGCCACCGTCCGCGGACCGGTCCCGCTCGTCCGCCGCCGGGAACACGGACATGACCGCCGCTGGGGAACATCATGAGCATCGAAGTGCGTGGCGTGTGCGCCTTGCTGCAGGTTTTCGACATGCCGACCTCGGTCCGCTTCTATCGCGACGTGCTGGGGTTCGAGATCGTCCAGACCTCGGCACGCGAGGGCGACCGGTTTGACTGGGGATTGCTGCGGCTGGGCGAGGCGGAGCTGATGCTGAACACGGCATACGAGGCGGATGACCGGCCGGCATCGCCGGATCCTGCACGCCTGTCGCAGCATCGCGACGTCTGCCTCTACTTCGGTTGCCCCGATCCGGACGCGGCCTACCGGCAGTTGCGGGAAAAAGGAATGGACGTGGCACCTCCGAAGGTCGCTCCCTACGGCATGAAACAGCTGTATGTCAGCGATCCGGACGGCTTCCTGTTGTGTTTCCAGTGGTCCGCCGCGTGAGCAGCGCAGCCTTCAGGATCCGGGCGCTGCGGTCCGAGGACGCCGAATCCGTGCTCCGACTCAACGCCGCGGCGACGCCGGCGGTATTCGCGTTCGACGCGTTCGAGCTGGCACGGCTGATGGCGATGTCCGGCCTGCACCTGGCGGTCACTGCGCCGGAAGGAGGCCTCGTGGGCTACGCGCTGGCCTTCTCCCACGACCAGCCCTACGACGGCGAGGAGTTCCTGGCGCTTGGCCGGAGCATCGGGGTGCCCTTCCACTACGTCGATCAGATCGTGGTGGATCCGCACGCGCGCGCCGCGGGTCTTGGACGGATGCTGTATGAGCGACTGGCGGAACACGCAACCGCCCAGGGTGCCAACGTGCTCTGCTGCGAGGTCAACCTGTCGCCGCCGAATCCTGTTTCGCTCGCCTTCCACCAGCGCATCGGTTTCAACCGTCTGGATGACATGGCCACCGTCGACGGGCGTACCGTCGCCCTGCTCCGCAAGGAACTGCCGGCACCCGGTTAAGAAGTTCAGGGCGCTGCCGGGTGTCCGGTCTCCCGCGCTTCCGGTGACGTCACCGCGAGGTTCTTCGCTGCATCGGCCCACACGCTGTCGCGTGGTCCAATGCGCGCACGCCGTCGCGCATGTGCCGCCATCAGCACCAGCGCGCCCGCACCGAGCAATGCGACGCCGTCCACCCAAGCCAACATGCCCGGCGGGAACCACGCGCCCCCCAGATGCCAACGACCGGCCAGACTGCTGAGCGGAATCAGCAGGGTGGTCGCCGCGGCGAACAGCGCCAGTTCCGACGACGCGCGACCGGCGCCACGCAGGAACGCCCATCCGATCGTCCCCAGGAACACCGCGTAGTAGACGATGCGATGCCACAGCGCCGGATCCTCGACGCGCCCCGGCAGCCATTTGGCCGCGGCGAGCGTGGCGGAGATGCCGGCCACGCAACCCAGCGCCACGCCCACGGTCAGGCAGGCCATCACCCGGCTCGAACGGCGCTGCGCGACGATGCCCTGGCCACGTTCCTTCCTGCGCCGCGACTCCAGCCAAAGCACGTTGCCGGTGTAGAACAGCATCGCCCCGGCCAGGCCCAGCAGGAAATAGGCCCAACGCACGGGCAGGCCACCGAAGTTGCCGAAGTGCAGGCTGAAGAAGCTGGCGATCGCGGTCTCGTAGCCCGCATGGCGCCCGGGAATGTCGTCGCGGTGCAGTTCACCGGTATAGGGATTGGCGCCGACCAGGGTGGAGATGCGGCCACGGATCGGATGGCGCGGATCCACGCCCTCCAGCCGCACCTGGGTCACCCCGCCACGGCTCTGGTAACTCACCGCCAGCACTTCGAAGCCCGGTGCCTGCAGTCGCGCCTGCCGCACCAGTTCGGCCGGCGCCAGTACCTGTGCGCCGGGTGGCCGTTCCGGAGGCGGCTCCCTGCCCCATTCGATCGCGGTCGGATACACCGCCCGTTCCTGCAGATCGTAGAACTGGTCGTGGAAGGCGAACACCACGGCGGTGAGCGCCATCACGATGTGGAATGGCAGACTCAGGATACCCAGCGCATTGTGCGCGTCCAGCCACATGCGCTTGAGGTTGTGGCCAATGCGCAGCGCGAACAGATCCTTGACCAGGGTCGGCAGCAGGACGATCACGCCGGACACCAGCGCCACGCAGTACAGCAGCGCGATGACGCCCATGATCGGCATCGCCACTTCGTGCGGGAACGGCAGGCCGACCTGCTGGTGCAGGACGTCGATCCATTCGGCGACTTCGGCCTTCTCCAGCGCCTGGGTCCGCAGGTGGCCGTCGCCATCCAGCGACGCGGCGAAGCTGGCGACCTCGCCACGGCGCTCGCCTCGCACGTGCCACAGCATCCGCGCCGGCATGTCCGGGGTGGGCGTGACGCGGATTTCGTAGTCGCGCGCGGCTTCCGGATGCGCGGCGACGGTGGCGGCGACGAGTTCGGGCGCCCGTTCCAGCGGCACGGCGGGCGCGAGTTGGCTCGGTGGACTGGCCCAGCGCTCGATCGGTTTCTCGAACATGGTCAGCGCGCCGGCATAGAACGCGATGAACAGGCACAGCCCACTGAGGACGCCCACCCAGATATGGACGTCCTTGTAGACCTTGATGATGTCGTTGCGGATGCGCATGCGAAAAACCGGTGGAAGGAGTCAGCCCAGCAGCCCGCGGCTGGCATGCAGCAGGCCGAACGCCAGCGCGTTGGCCAGTGACAGCCACAGCCACGCGCGCAACGGGGTGCGGAACAGGAACACGAAACCCAGCACGACCGCCCAGATAGGCGCCATCAGCCACATGTTGAATTGCAGCTTGCCCGGCCCGCCGGCGATGCCGCCCGGTCCCCACCAGGCAAACAGGCCCGACAGCGCCAGCGCCAAACCGAAGCCCAGCAGCAGGCCCGCGCAACTCTTGCCCAGCCAATGCCGGCTCTGCAGTTTCGGCGCGGCCTGGCTCATCGCGCCGCCCTCTTGCGGTTGCGCGCGCGCCATGCGCCGAGGAACGGCATCAGCGACCACACCAGCATCAGCAGGGTCAGCCAGGTGAACGTGGCGGCGAGCGCGCCCAGCAATTGCAACAGCGCCAGCAGCGAGATCAGCAGGCACAGACCGCCCGGCCAGCCGCGCGCACGCGCCGGCCACGGCCCGGCGGCGCGCCACGCCTGTTGCGGCGAGGCCAGGTAAAGCAGCGCGGCACCGGCGATACCGGTGCCCGCGGCCAATGCGATCAGGATGGGATTCATGGCGGTGCCATGCCTGCGAACGCGGGCAGGAACAATGGCAATGACGCGCCCAGCGTCTGTCCGTGCGAAAGACCCGGCAGCGGGACGTAGCGCGCTTCCACGCCACGCGCCCGTTGCCGCTCCACCAGATCCTTCGCCGCGCCCGGTGGTACCGCGTCGCGTGCGCGCCGCATCGGGGCGTGATCCGGTCGGTCGGCGTTTGCGGGTCGGGGTTCGGCTTCGGTGGCCCCCGTCCCGGCCCTCCCCCGCACGCGGGAGAGGGAGCTGTCTTCGTCGTTTGCGGGTCGGGGTTCGGCTTCGGTGGCCCCCACCCCGGCCCTCCCCCGCACGCGGGGGAGGGAGCTGTCTTCGTCGTTTGCGGGTCGGGGTTCGGCTTCGGTGGCCCCCACCCCAACCCTCTCCCGCACGCGGGGGAGGGAGCTGTCTTCGGCGTTTGCGGGTCGGGGTTCGGCTTCGGTGGCCCCCACCCCGGCCCTCCCCCGCACGCGGAGGAGGGAGCTGTCTTCGGCGTTTGCGGGTCGGGGTTCGGCTTCGGTGGCCCCCACCCCGGCCCTCCCCCGCAGGCGGGGGAGGGAGTCATTGGGCATCCCGCTTTCGCCCCTTCCCCCGCTTGCGGGGGAAGGCTGGGATGGGGGCGCCTTTCCCGAAGCGGCATCAGCGCCGTTCTCACCCGCCGCCAACCACAACGTCACAGCCGTGGCGGATGCAGCATTGCCGGCCTCCTTCAACAGATACCCCTCCCCCCACCACAACGAAGGATCCACCGCCGCATAGGTGGCAAACGCATCCGGCCGCGAGAACAGCGCATGCAACACGAACACGCCGCCGTAGGAATGTCCCCAGATCGCCTGCCGCGCATCGTCCAGTGGCACCACCTGGCGCACGCGCTCGCGCGCGGCGCCGGTGAGGAAGTCGAGGAAACCATCCGCGCCACCGTTGCGCCGCCCCAACGGATCGACCTGCGCGGCCTCCCCGCCAGGCAGGCGCGGGGTGTAATCATGCGCGCGCGCCGCGCTGTCGATGCGCAGATCGTTGTCGTGGGCGACGAACACCAGCAGCGGCGGCGAAGGTGCCTTCGCCAATGCCTGCAACAGGGTTGCCGGCGTCTCCATCAGCGCCGCGTTGCCGTCCAGCAGCCAGACCGCCGGATAGCCCGTCGCGGGTGGCGGCGCCAGCGGAATCGCGAGGTTGAACCGGTATCCCTGCCCGCCTGCTTCGGCTGGCAGGATGACGCGTTCGAAGCGGTATCCCGGCGCGCCCGTATCGGCGACGGTGGTACCGATGCGCCGGCTCAGGTCCGGCTGCGCGACCACAGGCATCGCCGTCGCCAGCAACACGGCCGCGATGAGGACAAGCAGCGCCCTCACCAGCTGAACCTCGCTGTCGCCGTCACCGTGCGGCCGCTGCCGTAGTAACAGGAAGAGATGCCACCGCAGGTCGAGACATACAGTTTGTCCGACAGATTGCTGACGTTGAGGCTGAACTGCGTATGCACGCCACCGAGATCGCCCAGGTCGTAGCGCAGAGCCGCATCGAACAGCGTGTAGGCGGGAATCCGGAACACGTTGGCGCTGTCGCCGTAGCTTTCGCCGTTGTAGCGCACGCCCGCGGCCAGGCTCAGTCCGCCCAGCGCACCGCCCTGGAAGGTGTAATCCGCCCACAGCGACGCGGTGTAGTCCGGCACCATCGCGATCTGCTTGCCCCGGTAGAGGTCGCTGCGGGTCATCTCCGAATCCATCCGGGTCGCCGCGCCGATCACGCTGAAGCCTTCCAGCGGGGTGATGCGGCCTTCCAGTTCGATGCCGCGCACGCGGCCCTCGCCATCCTGGATGGAACAGCGATCCTGGCCGGTGGCGCCGCAGTTGCTGTGCGCGGTATCCGGATCCTGGGTCAGCACGTTCTGCTGGCGCAGGTCGTACACCGACAACGTCACCAGGCCATCGAAACCGGCGGGCTGGTACTTCAGGCCCGCCTCCCACTGTTTTCCGGTGATCGGATCGAACGGCGTGCGGGTGAAACTCTGCAACACGCTGGTGGTGGACGGCTGGAACGACTCGGCGTAGCTCACGTACGGCGTGAGTCCGTTGTCGAACAGGTACACCACGCCGGCACGGCCGGTGAAAGCCTCGGCGTCCAGCTGCGTGCGCGTCCACGGACCGGTAACGCCGGTGGCCACGGTGTGGGTGGCGGTCGCGGTGTCGTCCTTGGTCCAGTCGTAGCGGCCACCGAGAGTGAAGCGCCAGTTGTCCAGCGCGATCTGGTCCTGCAGGTACACGCCGGTCTGGCGGTTGATGCCACGCGACAGGCTGATGCTGCGGGTGACCGGGACGTAACCGGTGTAGACCGGACGGAAGATGTCGATCGGCGCGGGATTGGTCATCGCTCCACGCTGAGCGTCCCAATCGGCCTTCTGCCAGTCCATGCCCAGCAGCAGCGTGTGCGAGGCCGCGCCGGTGTCGAACTTGCCCTGCAGGCGGGTATCGACGGTATCACCATCCGAGTCGCCCGTGCCCCAGGTGGCGCGCCGGTTCTGGGTACGGCCATCGGGATTGAGGCCCCCACTGGTGACCACCGTGCGGAACAGCGAGTCCACATGCGTGCGCCGCGCGCTCTGGCTCACCGTCCAGTTCGCGTTGAAGGCGTGCTCGAACAGCCAGCCGGCGGTCCAGATGGTGCGATCAAAGGTGTTCCAGTCCGGTTCGCCGATGAAGGTGGTGTTCTTCATCCGGCCATAGCGGGTCGGTCGCAGGGTGCCGTCCATTGGCAGGAACTGGTAGGTCGAACCGCCGTCGTCCTTCTGATAGAGCCCCAGCAGGGTCAGGCGGGTGCGCTCGGCAATCTGCCAGCTGTAGCTGGGCGCGAGGAAGCCATGCTTCTGTTCGGTGTGCTTGATCTGTGTGTCGCCGTCGCGATACAGGCCGACCAGGCGGAACAGATGCGCATCGCCCTGCTTGCCCGCGCCGACGTCGAACGCGGCGCTGGCCTGGCCGTGACCATCCACGCCGATGCGCAGCTGCTGCTCCGCATCCGGCCGCGGGGTCTTGCTGACCTGGTTGACCATGCCGCCCGGGGCGACCTGCCCGTACATCACGGCGGACGGTCCCTTCAGCACTTCCACCCGTTCCAGGTTCCAGCTGTCGAACATGGTCCGGTTCCACTGCCCGCCCTGCGGCGCGCGCATGCCGTCGAGGGTGACGTTGTTGCTCCAGCTGCCGGCATCGAAGCCGCGAATGCGGAAATCGTCGACGCGGTTGTCGATACCGGTGCTTTCCAGGCTGACACCGGCCACGTAGCGCATGGCGTCGTTGAGGTTCTGCACGCCGCGCGCATCCAGTTCCTCGCGCGCGATCACCGACACCGACTGCGGCGTCTCGGCGATGGTGGTATCGGTCTTGGTCGCGCCTTGCGCGTGGGACGTGGTCCGGTAGGCGTTGACCCGGACGGTATCGAGCGTGGTGGGCGCGGGGGCGTCCGCCTCGCCCGCCGACGGCAACGTGGTCTGCGCCGTGGCGGCGCCGGACAATGCCAGAAGCGAGGCGAGGGAGAGGGAAAGCGGGGTGCGCGCGAAAGCGCGCCGTTGCATGCTGGACACGGAACCAACCTGGAATGAAGAGGGTTGGCTGACTGCGTCCGCAGCGGCTATTGGGGCAATTCTACCTTGATGAGAATGATTCGCAATTGATTTGAATCAAGCCGGCGCTCGGTTGTGGCGGGAAAGCCTGTCCCCCGTCATCCCGGCGAACGCCGGGCCCCATTTTTTCGCGCGAGTGGGAACCACTGGAATCCCGCGGCATCACGCAAAGAGCGATTCCAGCATTTGCTGGAGTGACGAGGACTGGGATTTGGCCCCTCAGACCGCCCGCAGCATCAGGAACAGGCGGACGCTGTAGTACCCGTCCTGCGCCGCCCAACCTGCTGACGCCAATGCCTGTTCGCCCACATCCCACGGCTCGCTGTCGCGCAAGGCCTCGACGGTGAACGCACCATTGAGATTGCAGAAGAAAAACCGGAACCAGTGCGTATGCCCCGCCAGCGGCTCGGCGCGGATGGCAGCTTCCAGCCGCGCGAACAGCCCGTCAGGTATCGGCGGCTGCATGCCCGCCGAACCACGCGTGCCGAAGTTGCCGATGTGCGCGGCGTAGTCCCTGTCGCCGATTGACCAGGTCTCCACCGTCACCTGCTCCTCATCCACCTGACCCCAGAGCGCCGACAGCAACACATGGAAGGAATTGCGGGTGAAATTGGCCAATCCGTCATTGAGTCCATCCTCGCCCTCGCCGATGCCGGCGAAGTTCTCCTCGACGATGGTCTTGTCCGGCAGCACCACGTGCACGTCCAGTCGTCCGGTCGTTTCGCCTGGATGCCAGACCGCGCGCATCGCCGGCAGCTCGCCGTTCGGCGCGATCCAGTCGCCCTCCACCACATGGGCGATGCCATGGCCGTCGAACAGTTGGGACAGCGCTTCGGTAACGGTGGAGGTAATCATCAAGGCTTCATTTCATTTCCAGCCGCCATCATCGCGGCTACCACCCGTTCCGCCAAGCACTCCCAGAACTCCCTTCCCCCGCTTGCGGGGGAAGGTGCCCGAAGGGCGGATGGGGGCACGCGATGCCGTGAAGCGGAGCTCCACCGATACCGGCACACCCTCCACGGACAGGCTCGGGCTGAACATCGGAGCGCCGTGATTTTTTCCGTCCCGGCGCGAATCACGGTCGTACCTTTGCCCGGAGTCTCCTCCATGCCATCCGTCGTCCACCCGCCGGACCGCTGATCCGCCCAGCGGCCGCGTGCCGCGTCATTCCCTGTTTCCACGCGTGCTCCTGCCGTCCCACGGCGGGCCGGGGACGCGCATGTCCCGAAAAAGGAATCCTGCCATGTCTTCCTCTTCACTTCCCGCTTCCCCCGCCGACGGCGAGCGCCTGCATGGCCTGGACGCACTGCGCGGACTCGCGCTGCTGCTGGGCCTGGTGGTCCACGCCAGCATGGCTTTCATGCCGGGCGCGAAGGCGTTCTGGATCGCCCACGATCCGGATCCTTCCGCCTGGATCGGCCTGGGCTTCTACATCCCGCACATGTTCCGGATGGTGCTGTTCTTCCTGCTGGCCGGCTTCTTCGGCCGGCTGGCTTGCGAACGATTGGGAACCGGCGGTTTCATCCGCGATCGCGGCAGGCGCGTCACCCTGGTCCTGCTGGCCGGCTGGCCGCTGGTGATGACCGGCATCGTCTCGGCGCTGGCGCTGGGTGCGATGCTGGACAACGGCGGCACCCTGCCGCCGTCGCCGCCTCCGCCACCGCTCACGCCGGAGACGTTTCCGCTGACCCACTTGTGGTTCCTGTATGTGCTGACGCTCTGCTACGCGGTGCTGCTGGCGCTGCGCGCCGTCATCGGCCGCCTGCCGTTCTCGCCGGTCCTGCTGCGATGGGGCGACGCGGTCACCCGCGTGCTGGCATCCCGCGCCGGACCGGCGTTGCTGGCCCTGCCGCTGGCGATCGCATTGGCGACCACGGCGAAGTGGTACGCGTTCTTCGGCATTCCCACTCCGGATCAATCGCTGTATCCCCCGCTGGCCGCGTGCGTCGCCTTCGGCAGCGCATTCCTGTTCGGCTGGTGGCTGCATCGCGGGCGCGATCTGCTGCCCGGATTGGCGCGACACTGGCGAGCACAGCTCGTCATCGCGGCGGCATGCACGCTGATCTGCCTGGCACTACTGGGAGGCCAGGTGGTGCTGGTCCCCGCCGCGCGGGAGCCGCGCACCTGGCTATACGCGGCGCTTTACGCGCTGGGCGCGTGGAGCTGGACCTTCGGCCTCACCGGCGCGGCGCTGCGGGCATTCGCGCAGGCACATCCCTTCCGTCGCTATCTGGCCGACGCGTCCTACTGGATCTACCTGGCACACATCCCGGTGGTGATGGCCCTGCAGGTGCTGATCGTGCGCGTGCCCGGCCCGGCCGGCTTGAAGTTCATCGCCGTCCTGCTGATCGCGCTGGCATTGCTGCTGGGCAGCTACGGGCTGTTCGTCCGCACCACCCGGCTGGGCGGCTGGATCAACGGGCGTCGGCATCCGCGCCGCTGGTCGTGACGGGTAATTCGTGGACGAATCCGCCCCACGCCGTCGCGGGGATGCCGGTTCCCTCACGCGCTTCGTTGGCGCGTCAGGTCAACGCGGTCATCACCGCGGCCCGATAGGCGGGCCGCGCCTTCAGACGCTCATACCAGGCGGACAGATGCGGCGTGGCCGCGCGCTCAATCGGCATCTCGAACCATGCATAGATGAAACTGCCCAGCGGGATGTCGCCCATGCCGAAACGCTCGCCGGAAAGGTAAGGCTGTCCGGCCAGCGCCTGCTCGGGAATCCGCAGCAGTTCGTCGATTTCGTGGATGGCGGCATGGATCGCATTCCAGTCCTGCTGCTCGGGCGGGGTGCGCAGGACACCCCAGAACACGGTGCGGAACGGTCCGGCGAAGGTGGAGGTGGTCCAGTCCATCCATTTGTCCGCGACCGCCCGCGCCATCGGATCCGTCGCATACAGATCCGCGGTGCCGTACCGCGCCATCAGGTAGCGGACGATGGCGTTGGATTCCCAAAGGACGAAATCGCCATCCTCGATCATCGGCACCCGGCCATTGGGATTTTTCCGCCGGTACTCCGGACCATCCACAACGCCGAACGCGCCGCCGGCATTGATGGATTCATGGGCCAGGCCCAGTTCCCGCGCCGCCCACAACACCTTGCGGACGTTGGAGGAATTGATGCGGCCCCAGATCTTCAGCATGTCGCGGGTTCCTTCGGCAGAGATGGGCGGCGGATGTCCGACGCCCGGTTTGTCGGGCACGCAGTATAGCGACGGCCTGATGATCTCTTCGTTCTGTTTCGTCAGCCGCGCAGTGTTTCCGCCGCCACTTCGCGCAGTGCATCGCTGATTTGCCTGAGCGTGGTGGACCGCACCGCCGCGTGCTGCCAGTACAGCGGCACGTCGATCCAGCGTGACGGGGCGATGTTGACGATCGCCTTCGCTTTCAACGCGGGCGCGGCCATGGAGGCCGGTGCCAGACACCAGCCCAGGCCGAGCGCGGCGGCGTCCACGAAACCTGTGGACGTGGGAAGGTAATGCGTGGGTGGGGCGATGCGCGCGCGGGTGATGCGGCGGACGAAGCGCGCCTGCAGCTCGTCCTTGCGGTTGTAGACCACCATCGGCGCCCGCGCGAGCGAGGCGGCGTCCACGCCCGACGGGAAATGCCGCGCGGCAAAGTCTGGCGAGGCGATCGCGCAGTAGCGCATGGTGCCCAGCGGATGCACATTGCAGCCCTGCAGCGCGCGTGCTTCGGCGGTGACGGCGCCCAGTACGGTGCCGTCGCGCAGCAGTTCCAGGGTGTGATCCTGATCGTCCACGCGCACATCGAACAGGTAGCCGTGGCGCTGGTGCAGGCGTGCCAGCGCGACGATGAACCAGGTTTCCAGCGAATCGTCGTTCACCGCGATGGCGATCGAGCGCGTGGCTGGCGCCGCGCTGGTCTCGGGCAGGAAGTCCGCCAGCGCCTCGGCTTCCAGCGCCTGCATCGGCCGGACGCGCCGCAGCAGTTTTTCCCCGGCGGGCGTGGGCCGGCATGGCGCCTGGCGCACGACGATGACCTGGCCGAGGCGGTCCTCCAGCGCCTTGATCCGTTGCGAGATGGCCGAAGGCGTGACCGAGAGGCGGCGTGCCGCGGCTTCGAAGCTGCCTTCTTCCAGTACGGCGGCGAAGGCGGCCAGTTGGGGATGGATGAGGTCCATGGGCGATGGCCTTGATTAGATTTGCTTCGTTACGTGAAGTAAAAACAGTTTGCCTTAATCCAGCGGGCGCGACAGGCTCCCTTCCCGCCCAATGGAACACCACCATGCTGTTTGCCCCCGCCTCCGCCGGATTCGTTGCCGGCGCCGGCCTGATCATCGCCATCGGCGCGCAGAACGCCTTCGTGCTGCGCCAGGGCCTGCAACGCCGGCATGTCGGCCTGGTCGTACTGACCTGCATGTTCGGCGACATCCTGCTGATCGCCTGCGGCGTGGCCGGCATCGGCGCGCTGGTGCGGCGGTGGCCGGCGTTGCTGGAAGCGCTTCGCTACGGCGGCGCCGCGTTCCTGGGCGTCTACGGATGGCTGGCGGCGCGGCGCGCCTGGCACGGCACGGGTTCACTCTCGCCTTCTACCGGCGCGGAAGCCGACTGGCGCCGGGTGTGGCTGGCCTGCCTGGCCTTCACCTTCCTCAATCCACACGTCTACCTGGACACGATGGTGCTGCTGGGCAGTCTGTCCACCCGCTACGCGGGAGCGGCACGGACCGCGTTCGCGGTGGGCGCCTGCCTCGCCAGTGTGGCGTGGTTCTCGACCCTCGGCTACGGCGCACGCCTGTTGCTGCCGGTGTTCCGCAATCCGGTGGCCTGGCGGGTGCTGGATGCGCTGATGGCGGTGTTCATGGGCGCGCTGTGCCTGCTGTTGTTGCTGCGGCCGCTGGACTGAGTTCCGGCTTGCGAGCCCGCTATCGCGCGCCCCGCTCCCGTACCCGGTTCCGTCCCTCGGCCTTGGCCTGGTAGAGCGCCTCGTCCGCCTCGGTCAGCACTTCATGCGCGCGTCCGCCCTGCACCGCCGCGATGAATCCCACGCCGATGCTCACGGTCACCCGCCCTTCGGGCGTGGGAGACGGCAGCGCAAGTTGTTCGATGGCCTCACGCATGGCCGTGGCAACGTTCAGCGCGCCCGCCCGGCTGATCGACGGCAGCAGCGCGGCGAACTCCTCGCCGCCATAGCGCGCCACCGTATCGGACGACCGCGAGGCGCAGCCCGCCAGCGCATGCGCGACCGCCTGGAGGATGCGATCCCCTTCCGGATGCCCGTAGGTGTCGTTGAGCTGCTTGAAATGGTCGATGTCGATCAGCAGCAGCGCCAGCGAATCGCCCGAGCGCATCGAGCGCCGCCACTCGCGCTCCATGGTTTCCTCGAAGTGGCGGCGATTGGGAATCCGGGTCAGTCCGTCGATGCGCGAGAGCGCGTCGAAGTAGTCGCGTTCCTCGTAGGTCTGGATTTGCAGGAGAACCCCGCGGATGCCTGCACCCAGCGTCGCCAGCACGAAGCCCACGGTGCCCAGCAGGGGCTGCGCCTGCACCACCAGCGCGGAAATCAGCATCAGTGTCAGCGGCAGGAACAGATGGCTGCCGGCCCGCGCCAGGTGGCTGCGGCGCGGCGGATAGACGCGGATGGGTTCCTCTTCCGGAACCTTCCACGCCAGCACCGCCAGCCACAGGAAGGGAAGCGGGATGATCAGATCGGCCCAGTGGCCGAAATCGACATCGGCGAAGAAGTGGTTGATCGCCACCGCGACCAGCAGGTAGGCGATCGCGAAACACGACAGCGCGCGGAAAAACGCGCGGGCGCGGGATGCGGTGGCAGTCACCAGCCGGGTCACCGCGAATACGGCGATGAACAGGTTCTCCAGGTCCAGCATCATCCGCAGATCCAGGAAACCGGCGCTGCCGACGTCCTGATCCGTCGCCAGCGCCGCGGTGCGCATTGCGTACAGCACGCCCAGCGCGAGCGCCAGCACCGCGTCGATCAGCCGCAGGTACCAGGCTTCCCTGCCAACGCTGGCAATCGCGAATGTCAGCGGCACTCCGTAAAGCACGTACAGCAGCAGGCTCGCGGTGCCGGCGGCCGGGCTGCCGGTGCGGACCTGCCACATCGCCATGAACATGCCTGACGCCCATAGCAGCATGGCGACCCCGACGGCCGGCCAGCTCTGGTCCCACCGGCGCGTTCGCCACATCCGCGCCACGCAACTCGCCGCCGCGATCGTCGGCGCGGCCACCAGGAATGGAAACGACGCCATCGGCGCCGCGGCCGACAGACCGATCGCGCACGCATGCGCCGCGACATACAGCATCATGATCAGGTAGGCCATGTCGGCGCCGGTATCCTTTCTCCCCCCGTCATCGCCACTAAAAATTGATCTTCGTGATGCCGGGGTCAAGAGGGGGCGCCGGCAAGCGGACCGGAGCGCCATGTCGTTCAGGTCCACGGGGAAATGACGCTATCCGGATTCCCCTTCGGGCGCCAAGCGTAATGCTGCCCGTCATCCCTCCCCTTGCTCCTGCTGCCGCCAGAGGTGCCTGCCTTGCGCGCATCGGGTTGTCCGGAGACATCAGAGATGTCCTCTAATCCCTGCGCGACGTGTATTCCCGAGTTCCACTATCGCGGCGGCGGCTCACCCGCTGGCACCGCAAGTCGCCGCGCCTTGTCGCGCAGTGCGTCCGCCTTGTCCATCTCGCCCTTGGCTGCGTGGGCTTCCGCCAGGCTGTCCCAGACATTGGCCGACCCGGGAAACAGGACGGTATTCAGTTCGAACACGCGCAATGCCGCGTCCACGCCCAGGTTCTCGCGCACGGCGTAGCCGGTGGTGTTGACGAGTCGTTCCAGTTCAGCGGCGTCGAGGACGCCGCCTGCGCGAATCGTTCGGGCCTGCGCCTGCACATCTCCCTCGACGGGGGCCTGCAACGCGTACGTCACCAGCCTTTCCGACAACGCCTCCGCCGTGAACCGTTCCGGCGCCGTCGCCGCCATCGCGCTGTCCACCAGCACGCGCGACCAGACATTCCGGGTACTGCCATTGGTCAGATAGGCGAAGACATGGACGTCTTCGTCCAGCGAATCCTTGAACACGATGCGGACCCGCACGCGGGCGCCACCGTCATGGCCGACCTGCCGGTAGCCGTCGCTCTCGCCGTACTCCCAGCCGGCGGCGAACCAGCCGCGCTTTCCGCCGGACAGCGTGCGCGGCTGCCAAAGGCGGCGCAGTGTCGCCTTGCCCACCAATTCACCCGAGGTCATCGCCCGCAGGAAACGGCCCAGGTCGTCCAGCGTCAGATACAGGCCGGCATGGCCGTAGGCATAGGCGGGCCAGGCCAGATCCTGTTCCTGTTGCAGGCGACCTTCCTTGCCGATGTAGCTCGTCACCACGCCTCGAGGGGGCAATCCGGCCGGACCCAGCCAGGTGTGGCGCATGCCGAGTCTGCCGAGGATGCGCGTCTCCACGATCCGCGGATACGGCTTCCGGTAGCGGGCTTCCAGCAGCGCGGCCAGCACCAGATAGTTGGTCTGCGTGTAGCGCGTGTCGGTGCCGGGGGCGAACTGCATCGGCCTGTCCGCCAGCGACGTGAACACACCCGCCAGATCCGGGGCGAACACCGTGTCCGCCGCCGCGCCGGCACCGTTCCGGTTGTCGAAGTATTCCGGCACGCCGGAGGTGTGATCGAGGAAATCCCGCACGGCAATGGTCCGCCAGGCCGCCGGCAGTCCGGGCAGGTAGGTGCTTGCCGGCGTATCCGGATCCACCTGCCCCTTCTCGACCAGTTGCATGATCAGCGTGCTGGTGAACAGCTTGGCCAGTGAATAGGCGGGAAAGACATCGCCGCTCGCGACCCGTCGGCGCGTTTCCACGTCGGCCTCGCCGTCCACGCCCCGGAACACCACCTTGCCATCATGCGCAACCAGCAATGCCTGGCCGGCGATGCCGTAGCGCTCGCGGTTGAGCGTCATTTGCCGTTCCAGTGAACGGGACAGCGTGTCGTCGTCGCGCGCGAAGGCGGCACCCGGCAACACGGCAACCAGCACGATCAGCATCGCCATCAACCTTTTGCACTTCATTCCGTCGCTCCTGTTGCCGGGCCCCCACCCAACCTCCCCCGCAGGCGGGGGAGGGGCAGTTTTTTGCTTGCCTTGTGATGCATGCGATCTGGCCAGGCGCTCACTGGACGAAGAAGGCGGTGCGCGCCACGCCCGCATTGTTGCTCGGCCCCATCCAGGCGCGCACTTCCAGCTCATGCAGCCCGGGCTGGTCGGCGGGAATGTCCGCGCCGAACAAGCCGCTGTCCGGATCGAACCGGAGCGGGTAGCGGCGCGGCGCGCCGCCGTCGACCGTCACATGCAATTCGACCTCGGTGTCGGCCACGCGCCACGGCCCCTGCGCGGAAATCGTGCAGCCGCACAGCATCGTGACCCCCGCCCGCACCGGCACGTTCGTACCGGTCTTGATCCACTGATAGGCGACCGGGCTGGCCAGATCGACAATCAGGCCCGGCAATTCCAGCAGCCAGCCATCGCCCGCGGTCAGGTGGCGGCCCGGCAGGATCCACTGCGTGCTGGTGGCGGTCGTGATGGCCTGCGGTTGGCCGAGCGGCCCGGTCACGCTCGCGGTGACCCGGCGCGGACCATCCAGATCGAGGGTCGTCCGGAACAGCGCCGAATCGGCGGTGGAAACTTTCCCGCCCGGTTTTCTTCCGGCGTCCATGATGAGCCGGGTGTCGCCGGTGCTGCCCGATGTCTGGCCCCGGACCAGGATCTCGCCGGTGTCCGCATCGCTCAGGACCACCCGCACCGGCGCGGTGTAGCCGCCGAGGAACTTGGCGCCCCGTGCCAGTACCCGGACTTCCACGTCCGTCCGTTCCGCATGGGCCGGACCGGCCACGCCGGCGCAGACGAGAAGAAGGCACCACGCAACACGGATGGGAAAATGCATGAACAGGCTCCAGGGGAATGTGGAAAGACGACAGCGACGACCGACCGATATCACCGGCAGGCCGGCCGTCAGGGCGGACTCGTGGGAGGGGGAACCCTTCCCGACCGGACACCGGCGGCGCGGTCCGGAAAAGCCTGGAGCCATCTGGCAGAATCGGCCACTGACATGTCGTGACATCGGCTGACATGTCGTCACCGCAAGGCTTTCGGGCCACGGGAATCAGGAGAAAGCGATGCTGTGCTTCGATGACGTCCGGCTGGACACCACCACCTTGCAGGCGTTCCGGAACGACGTTCCGCTGGATGCGTCGCCGCAGGTGGTGGAAGTCCTGGCCTACCTGATCGAGCACCGGGATCGGATCGTTCCCCGCCAGGAACTGCTCGAACGGTTCTGGCCACGCGCCGGCACCGGCGGCGACGCCGCCCTCAACACCTGTATCCGCCGCATCCGCACCCTGTTGGAAGACGATGCCGAAGCCCCGCGTTACATCCAGACCCGACCTCGCGCGGGCTATCGCTTCATCGCCACGCTGGCCGGCGAAGTCGATGCGCCGGGACCGCCGCCGCCGACCGCGCGCGCCCCGAACCGGTGGCCGCTGGCCGGCGGCCTGCTCGCCGTGGCGCTGGGCGTCGGCGGCGCGCTGTGGGCGCATGCGGCGCTGTCTCCTCCCCAACATCGCATCGCCATCGAACCGGTGCAGGGTCTGTGCGAATACGTGCTGTTCCCGAAATTCAATGCCGGCCTGCGCGAAAGCCTGACCGCGCGGCTCAGCCACCACCTGCCCACGGGCTACAGCGTGGCCGCCGACAGCCGGGAAGCGGATCTGCATGCGCGCGTCAGCGTCCGGCAGACGCCCCGGCGGACCGTCGTGGTGCTGACCCTGGTCGACAAGCGGGACGGGCGCCTGCTGTGGTCGGACGAATTCACCGGCGACACGGACATGGACGACTATGTGCCCTTGCAGCGCTCGCTGGCCGAGCGCATGGCGGCGGGACTGACCGGCGCGCTGGAAAACAAGCGCTCGTGACCGCAACGATGCGGCCGTGATGGCGCATCGCGACACCGGCGGCGGACGGGCGGCCCGCTGACGTCACCGGGAGCGACGACTCCACACCCGCTTCGCCCGCATCATTGCCCGACCATTCGATACTCCCCGGGCGCGCCGAGGACGGCCTCGAACGTCCGCGCCTCCCGCGAGTACGTATGCGTGGTGTCGATGGTCAGCGTGCTGTTGATCAGCATGCTGTGGGTAGGCGCGTTGTTGGTCAGCGCGATCGCCTTGCCCCCGGGGTCGCACGACCAGAATCCGGTCGAGACCTCGGCGAACGGCACGCGCGCCGCCACCCGGGCAGGTTGTCCGGGTTCGGGCAAGCTCATCCATTCGATCCACACCCGGCAACTGACATGTTCGAAACCGACGCTTTCGACCACGACGCGGTAGGTTCCCTCCTGGGCGTCGGCTTTCCAATGTCCGCCGCTGATGGTCGTCGCGGGCGTGGTTGCTTCATCGGGCCAGGCCACGGCCGTGGGCGCGGCGAGCAGAAGGATTGCATACAGCATCGTGGTGGACGTCTTCATGATTGACCCGTGCGATCCCGGGATGCGGCCGATGGAACGTCATTACAGCGCCCGGCGCGCCTCGGCACAACGACGGCACCGAAGCGGCACGCGGTTCACTCCTCGATCGCCTCGATGCCCTGCTGGCGCAGGCTCTCCAGATGCGCACGCATCTCCGCTAGCCGCTCGGGGGCATGCCCCTCCCACGCCGCGACCTCGCCGATGACGCGGAAGGGATGCGAAGAACGGTATGAGCGGGTGGGATTGCCGGGAAACCGCTTGTCGGTGAGGTTGGGGTCGTCTTCGATCGGCCCGGTCGGCGCCACGAGGTAGATCCTGCCCGGTCCGTCCCCCACCGCCAGTTCCGCGCCCCAGATCGCCGCGTCCAGGGTGGCGGACAGGTAGACGAACCGGGACGGTCGGCGACTGCCGTAGTTGGAGGTGCGCCCCGGCGCGATCAAATCACCCGCCTTCAGGTCGGCCTTGGTGCCGTGGTAATAGGTTTGCGAATCCGCCATCGCCTTGTTCCGGTGTCCTGCCGTTTCGACAGGGGGGCGATGCTGACGCATGGGCGGGGCCTTGCCGCAAGCCCCCCGCCGTTATATAAATTTGTGGCGGCAGGCGCGTGGCGTCTCCCGTTTTCGTTTTCACCGCCTTGGTTTGGCCCGGTTCTCACCGGGCGACCGGAAAAACCGTCCGGAGGCCGTTCCCGGCCATCCCGAAGCAGACTCGACCGTGGTCTCGGGCAGAATGTCGCAATCTGCCAATTACATTCAGCCGGGCCGGCGGTACGCTTGCTTCCTTGCGCCCGTACCTCATCCCTCGCCGTCGGAGATTCCCATGAAGTCGATGTTCGCCATCCTGCTGACCGCGGTCGCACTGCACGCCGCGCCAGTCCTCGCCGACTCGCCGGTATCGTCTCCCTTGACCGGAAAGTGGGCGATCGACGTTGCCAAGTTGCCGATGCCTCCGGAAGCGCGGCCGAAGAGCGTGACCCTGGAGTTCAGCACCCAGGCCGACGGCAAGTGGAACACACAGGTCAAGATCGTCAATCCGGATGGCAGCACGATGCACTCCGATGCCACGCTGCCCCTGGACGGTACGCCGGGTCCGGTCACCGGCGACTACTGGGCCGACGTGTCGGCGATGAAGATGCCCGCTCCCAACGTGCTGGTGCTGCAACTGGCGTACAAGGGCACGCCCTCCTCCACCCGCATCTACACCGTCACCGGGGACGGCAAGACGCTGACCGAAACCAAGGCCTTCTTCAGCAAGGAAGGCAGCCCGATGCTGCAGACCACGACGTTCAGTCGCGTTCCCTGACAGCCTGGCCGGCGGTGGAGAATCAATATCCGCCGCCCTACCGGGCCGGACTTGCACCCGCGTCCGGCGACATCGGCGGTGTTGCCTGCCGCCGGTAGTAGGCGCGAGCGGTGGGGGTTTCCACGCTCAGCGCCCGCACGATGCCATGAGCGTCGCGATGGAAGCGCAGTTCCGCGTCGTAGCGCGCGGCCAGGAAGCGCACCGGCGTCAGCGGCAGCAGCGTCGATGATTCCTCCGGCTCGTCGGCCGGGCCGACCGTGAAGGCGCCATCGGCCCGCTTGACTTCCAGCGCGTCGAATTCGAACCGGTCGGCCAATTCACCACGCAGGTCCATCGGAACAGCCGCATCCAGCCGATAGGTGCCGGCGTAATCGGCGTAGGCCGGCGCGCTGGTATCCAGCGCGATCGTGCGGACCAGCGGCTTCACGCCGTGTCCCAGCGCATCCGACAGCGCATTGCGGATTTCACCGCGCAGTCCCTTGCTGTTCTTGCCATTGGTCAGGATGACGAAGCCATCGCCGGAGTCGAGATAGCCCTCGAACCCGGCGTGGTAGCTGTCGTTGTCGCCATTGTGGAAGAACCGGCGCGTCGCGCCGGTACCGGACAGTTCCGGGCCCAGCCCGCGCGTGCCCGGTGAAACCTCGCTCATCATCTGTATCGCCGTGTCACGCGGCAGGAAGTCGCTCCGGCCCTGATAACTCTTGATCAGCGCGCCGACGAATGCGCCCAGCTCGTTGGCGCTGGTCCACAGGCCCGAGGCGGCCTGCTCCGGAAACGCTTCCCAGCCACGCGGCAATGCGGTTGGCCGGCCCTGTTCGTCGTGTGCCTTGGCGATGTTGCCGCGCCGCGCCGGCAGCGGATTCTCGAAGGTGCTGCGGCGCATGCCGATGCGTTCGAAGACCTGCGCCCGCGCCGCTTCGACGAACGACGTGCCGGTCACGTCCTCGATGACCTGCTGCTCGACCATGACACCGCCGCCGGAATAATCGCTCTCCGTACCCGGTTCGCGCTTCAGGCGGACCGGATCGTTCTTGGCGGGCGGGGCGCCGTCGAGGGTCTGCACCAGCGTGGGCAGCTTCTCGCCGGGCAGATAGTCCTGGAATCCGTGCACGGTCAGCCCGGAGGTATGCGACAGCAGCATGCGCATCGTCACCGTGGGATTGCGGATGCCTGGGGCTTCCGGGATCCGCCACGACGTCATGTAGCGATTGACGTCGCGATCCAGATCGATCCTGTCCTGCGCGACCAGTTGCAGCGACGTCGCCGCCGCGACCACCTTGCTGACCGAACCCACCGAGAACAGCGTGTCCGCATCCACCGCATCCGGGGTGCCGGCTTCGCGCACGCCGAAGCCGGCGGCGTAAACCACCTCGCCATTCCTCAGCACCGCCACGGCCACGCCGGGCACCTTGTAGTGCGCCATGCGCTCCTGCAATGACCAACGCGGTACGGGTTCGCCCGCCTTGAGTAGACTGGGGCGCAGGCCCTGCGCCAGAGCGGTTTTCAGCGGCGCGGTATCGCCACCGGCCGGCGCCTGCGCGCCCGCCATGCCCATCACGCCCGCCAGCATCAGCGCCGACAGCATGCGGACCGATCTCCTGTTCTTCATCTGCAATCCTCCGTTGATGCGTTGATGAGTGTTGTCGCGCGGGGCTTCGAGCACGGCGCCGCCCGCGTTGCCGCGCGTTTCGCGGCGACGGCGGTTTTTTCTGCATCCATCGGGTGCCCTCCCGCCCGATGTCGCGCGTTCTTCAACCTCCGGCTTTCGCGCCCTGCTCCAGCAGATAGGCACGCACCGCCGGATCGCGGGTCTGGTTCAGCGGTGTGCGCCAGCGTCCCAGCCAGCCGTCGGCTTCCACGCCCAGATTGACGTCGGCACCACGTTCGACCAGATAGCGGACGGTTGGAAGATGGCCGGCGCGGGCGGCATTGATCAGCGGCGTTTCGTCATAGGTCACCACGCGGTTGACGTCGGCACCGGCGGCGACCAGGCGCTCCACGATTGGCTGCGCGCCCAGGCCCGAAGCCACGATCAACGGATTGCCTTCGCCGAGCGAGGCCCGGTTCGGATCCGCACCGAGTTCCAGCAGCGCATCAACGGTCCCCACATCCCGCGAGCGGACCGCCTGGATCAGCGCCGTGCCTTCGTCGAGCACGCGCGCATCCACGTCGGCGCCCGCCCGGACGAGTTCGCGCGCCATCTCCCGATCCCCGTCGCGGGCGGCGGCGAGCAAGGCAGTGACCTGCGCATCGGGTTTGGCGGCACATCCCCCGGGCACGTCCAGGCGCGGCGTAGCCGCTACCGCCAGGCCGGTGCACGCCGTCAGCAGGGCGACACTGAGCGCCATCGCGCCACGGCGCCGGGCGAAGCCGGCTCCCGCACCGTCCTGGATCAACCCATCGATGCGCTGCGCGAGATGGCCGCGATGCTCGACCATGCCCACTGCAAGCCACTCGCGCTGTTCGCCCAGATCCAGCATGGCCTCGGCGCTGGCCAGCAACGAGTCGGCGTAGTCGGTCGGCGCATCGCAATCCTGCGCGGCGCGCGCATCGCAGGCCATTTCCCGCGCCAGTTCCAGGCGTGCATTGATGGCGCGCAGGAACGGATTCCACCAGAACAAGGCCAGCAGGCCGCGCAAAGCGGCGGCGAGCCAGAGATCGCCACGCCGGATATGCGCGATCTCGTGCCGCAACACGTCGCGCAGCGCGTCCACCGGCAGGCTCTCCACCAGGCCGCACGGAACCAGAATGCGTGGACGAAGCAGCCCGACGACCATCGGCCCGTCGGCGGCGGTGCTGGCGATGCGCGCGTTCCGGGGCAGGGCCACGCCCAGCGTCGCTTCCAGCGCGGGCGCGGGCTGTGCCACGCGGCGCAGGCGGCGCGTTTCCCGCCATCCCTCGAACAATCGCATCCACTGCCATAACAGGCCGAGCCCCCACGCCAACACCAGCACCGTCGAGAAGGAGCGCGGAACTTCCAGATACATCGTGTCAGGATGTTGTCCCGCCTCGTACACCGCCTCATCCGCGCGCGCGCCTTCTCCCGGCAGCACGACGACGTGCTCGGGTTCGGTGACCCGCGCCGGCAGCGTGGTCGTCCAGTCCGGCAGGAACGATGCGAACGGCAACGCCACCGCCAGCGCGAACACCCCCAGCAGCAGCCATGAGCGACGTTCGGCACCCAGCGCGCGCAGGCGCATCAGCCACACCGCGACGCCGAACAGCACGATGCTCAACAGCAGGTGCCGGACCGCGAAAGCCAGCACCATCTCGATGATGTTCATTTGCGTCCCTTGGCCCTGGCCTGGTCGACCTTGTCTTGGAGTGCCTTGATTTCCTTGCGGCCGATGCCTTGGTCCTGCAGCAGATGCTGGGCCAACAGGTTCGGCGACCCTTCGAAGAACTGCGACAGCAGATGGTCCAATGCCTGCTGGCGGGCTTCTTCCCGGGTGATCACGGCCCGGTAGATGAAGGCTCGTCCTTCCTGGCGATAGCTGACGAAGCCCTTCTTGCCAAGAATGTTGAACATCGTCAGCACCGTCGTATAGGCCGCTGGCTTCTGCTTGGACAACTCGTCGGCAACTTCACGGACGGAAGCCTCGCCGCGGTCCCACAACACCTCGAGGATCGCCTGTTCGGATTTCGTCAGCGTGGGCGAAGCGGGTCTGGCCATGCCAAATCTACTTGTTAATTAGTTGGCGGATGGAATCACGGGCCGGGACGGCTGTCAACTAGTTAATTCGTAGATTCCATTGCCCGGCACCGGGCGGTCAGGCGCCCTTGTTCTTCTCATCCCAGGGCATGGGTTCCCACAGTTCGACCTTGTTGCCGTCCGGATCCATGATCCAGGCGAACTTGCCGTTCTCGTGCGACTCCGGGCCGCCCACGATCTGCACATCCGCCGCGCGCAGCTGGGCGAGCAACTCATCGAGATTGTCGACGCGGTAGTTAATCATGAAGGACGATTCGCTGGGACTGAACCACTGGCTGTCCCGCTGGGCGAGATGCCACACCGTCAGTCCACCGTCCTCGGCCTTGTCGTCCGGCCAGCGCAGGACGGCGCCGCCCCAGGACTCCAACGGCATGCCCAGATGTTTCTCGTACCAGGCGGCCAACGCGGCGGCGTCGCCCCTGCATTTCAGGAAGACGCCACCGATACCGGTAATCCTTGCCATCTTCGCCCCCAGCCCGTTGAGTTGCCGATGCCGAAAACCGGCCCGCGCGGGCGAATGCTCGAGGGGACGCTGCCGGGAGTCAATGGGCGGCCGGCCACCACACTCGCGGGTTCACCGGGAATTCGTCAACGCCTGCCTTCGTTGGCACAGGCGGTGGCGCCCGGAGGGACGAAAGATCCGCCATTTTCGGCGACGTCCTTATCGGTGTATACGCCAGGGGAACACAGATGTTGGCATCCCCCGCCGATGTGTTTGGCACCTCCGCCAAGTTCGCACTGGACCAGGCATTTGTCCGATTTCGTGCTGCATCGCAGCGCTGCATGTTTGACCGTGCACCAGGTGCCCCGGAGGTAGTCGCTCGCGTTCAGGGACGAAATGTCGCACTCACTGGAATAGGGCGACCCTGGACGGGAAGCGCACCCCATCGTCACCAGTGCGACGACACATGTGCCTATCCTGAAACACCAGACGGCCAATCCTTTGCTACGCATCAAAGTACCCCTGGCACCGCATGAACGATGTCGCGACCCTACACCATGGCGGGCTATTCCTCGAACCTTCCCCCTTCCTCGCGATCCCGCTCGTATCGCTTCCCCAACGGGAACGCCGGCAACCATGCCTCCCGGCGGACGGTCCAGCACTCGTAGGTCGGCACCAGCTGACCGGGGACGTCCAGCGCGCCCAGATGCAGTTCGATTTCATCACCACTGCGGGCGAACACCGAAGAGCCGCAACGCGGACAGAAATGTCGTCCGGCGTAGTCGCGGGTTTCGCCCTCGATGGTCACCGCCTCCTGCGGGAACATCGCCGCCGCAAAGAACAGCGCGCCATGATGCTTGCGGCAATCCAGGCAATGGCAGATGCCGACGCGGTACGGCGTTCCGGTTGCCACCAACCTCACTTCACCACACAGGCAACCTCCCGTAAATCGTTCCATGGCGTCATTCCTGCTGCGTGTCTTCTTTGCTTCAATGCGGCTCCGGCCGGCAATCAACCCTTGGGCGCCGCAGCGAAGATACCTGGCTCAATCTGTACGGCGATGGGTTCAAACAACGTGACCGTACGGGACGGGGCAACGACGTCCTTCGTCCCGATGGCATAGGGAATGTAGATGAATCTCGAGAATTCCGCGCTTTCAAGATGAACACGAATCCCGTCAGGCACCGGCGGGGCGTATTCGGCGGGAATGTCCACGTTGGCGGCCAGTGCTGCTGCGGTGACGGTTCCATCCGCCGCGCCTGAGGCGAACGCCTCCCATAGCAGGCGATAGATCTCCTGTGGAGCCGGCTTCTCTTCGCCATTGCTGCCCCCGACGGAGACGATCCGACCGTCAGCGTCAAGCATTGCGCCGAACGGATAGAAGTCGGCCGAATCATCGAGCATCCGCCTGCCAAAATCGATGCAGTAGGTCAGCAGTTCGTGCAACTGTTCCGGGGATACGGTCATGTTTATCCTGAATCTGCGAGCTCCGATGGGTGAATCCGGCCAACACTACGTAGCCAACGCATCCCGCCAGCTCGCATGCGTCCGAGGTCCGATGTAAGCGGCCGGAAGGTTGGGCGCGCGCCCAATCGGCAATGTACACGCATACAGTCGCCGGCATCCGTCCCCCCCTGATGTCCCATCCGCCAATGACGGACGATGAACGAGGCCGGCTCGTCGCGTTTTTCCATCGTTTTCGTATAGGGAAACACGCCAGGCGAATGCTATGTTCCGCCCATTGCCCATCCAGGACGGACGCCATGCCCGTAGTTGCAAGACTCGCTCTCCTTCTCGGCATCTCCCTGTTCGCACCGCACGCGCTCGCCGGGGCGCCGGTTTCGGAAACCGGCGAACTCCAGGGCGCCCCGTGGCGCATCGATGTTCCGGACAACTGGAACGGCGAACTCATCATGCTGGCGCATGGATTCGAACCCGTCGGAACGCCACGCCCATCCGCCTGGCCCGCGAACGAGGCCACGCCCGCGCTGCTCGGCGCCGGCTACGCCGTGGCGCAAAGCGGTTACCGCACCCAGGGCTGGGCGGTCGCCGACGCGATCGCGGATACCGAACGCCTGCGCCAGCATTTCATCGCCGGGCACCCGGACACCCGGCGCACCTGGATTCTCGGCTACTCGATGGGCGGCGCGATCGCGGTCGCCAGCCTGGAGCGGCAGTCCCGCCATTACGACGGCGGGGTCGCGCTGTGCGGCGCCACCCTCCCCGGCGACACGCTGGCCGGCGACTTGCTGACCACGCTCGTGGCCTTCGACTACTTCTTCCCGAAGGCGGAAGGATTGCCCATGGATGGCCTGGCCTCGCCGGCGGCGGCCGCGCTTCCCCAGATGCAGCTCCACCAGGGCATCGCGGCGGCGCTGCAAACGCAGCCGGAAACGGCGCAACGACTGGCCACCCGCATGGAAGTGACACCCGAGGAACTCGCGGGCGTGATCAGCCTGCATGCGCTGGTGTTCCATGACATGGCCAGGCGATACGGCGGCATGCCGGTCGGAAACCAGGACACGGTCTATGCCGGATTCGGCGATGACGCGGCCTTCAACGCCGGCGTGAAGCGCTACCCGGCGGATCCGGCGGTCAGCGCCAGGTTCACCGACGAACTGGCGCTGACCGGCGCGCTGAAGCGACCGCTGGTGATCCAGTTCAATCACCGCGATCCCACCATCGTGCCGCGCATGCAAGGCGTCTATCCGCAGCTGGCGGCCAAGGCAGGGGCAGCGCCACTCCCCACGGTGCTGCCGGCGGCGGGCGAAGGACACTGCGGCTTCTCCGACGAGCAGACCGTCGCCGCATTGAAAGTGCTCGCCGGAAAGGCCGATGCGATACCCGCGCGCTGACCTCCCACGGACGGCCCGCGCCGTTCCCGGCGCCGGTGGCTGATGATCGTTTCCCGCAACGCAGCCCGACTGCTCGGCGTCAGCGCGGTAGCCGCCGTGCTCGCGCAACAGGCGTTCAACAGTTTTTCCTGCTACGACCACTCATTGCTCGACTACCTGCGTGCGGTGGGCGTCTTCCTGCTCCTCCCGCTGCTTCCCGCGCTGGTGTCCCTGTTGACCGCCAATCCGTTGCGCGCGGTGGGCGCATGCCTGCTGCTTTCGCCCTGGTTGTGGTTCGCCTACTACACCGACTGCGTCGCCCCCTACGCCGGCGGCGGGGCATCCCTGATCTACGTGGCCGTGCTGTTGTGGGGGACGCCATGCGCGCTGTTGGGCGCATTGATGACCGGCCCGATACTGCGGCTCGCGGGCGTGAAGGTCGCCGCGACCGGCCGCCGCGACGACGAACGGTGACCTGGGGCGTCGCACCCGCGCGTTTTCCCCAGCGACGGCAGCGATAGCGGCCGTTCCCGCGCGCATCGGCCCGTTCCATCCCGCCGCGAGCGCACGCGGTCCGCGTACGTCCCGCCACATGGAGCGTGTCATGCCACAGATCACCCGCATCGAACTGCACCTGGAAACCGGCGAGCAAAGCGACGCCGGCACCGACGGAGATGTCTATCTCGGCCTGTGCGGTCGCGAGTTCTACATCGATTCGACGAAAGACGATTTCGAAAGAGATTCGTCGCGAACCTACATCTTCGGTGACAAGAACAGCGATCGGAACGTCCAGCACCCGGATCTCAACGATCCCAACTCGCACTATCTAAGGACCGAGAATATGGAGAAATTCCCGGTCTACATCCGCTTCCAGCCTCATGCGGGAAATCCGCGCGCTGATCGTTGGCAACTGGAACGCGCGGACGTCTATCTGAATGGCTCTGAGGTATACGACTGGACCACGTTCGGCATCGTCCGGGGGGTTGGCATCTGGCTGGGCATACATGCGGGTCTGGTGGTACACATGGCCAGGCACATCGATCCGGTGCCGCCCAAGCCGCCGCTCAAGGGCGAACTGGCCTCCTGACTTTTTCGCGTTTCAGCTGGGGAGGCGACGGGCTTAGCCCTCCCTTTCATGCCAACGACGCTGACACCGCGATCCGCGACACCCGGAGCGTGACCCATGACCACGCTCCGGAGCCTCTCATCGGTAAGGCCCGGGTCCGTTCCAGACCAGTTCGCCCTGCTTGTAGACCTGCATCATGTTGACGGCCTGGCGGGCGTCGCCGATGGCTTTCATTTCCGGTGCGTCCGGATCCAGCGCGCGGCATTTTCCCGAGCCGCGCTTCAGCGCGATCTCCAGCGGGCAGACCATGTAGTAGCGTGTTCCCGGCAGCGGCAGGAACAGTTCCTTCATGCCCTGGTCGGCCCAGGAGCGCAACTGGACTTCGTTGCGCACGTCGTAATAGACCAGATAACCGCCCAGTTCCATGCTGGGTCCGTTGGCCGTCATGTCGCGGCCGCGTCCGTTGCGGATGGCGGGGCTGTTGGTCATCCCGGCGTTCTCCGGCGCGGCGTCTTCCGCCATCAGGCCCGGCGGCCGTCCCGTCCATGTCTCGGGACGGCGGCGGGCCGACGAGGGCGTGCTGGGCGGTTGTGGCTGCGATTGGCTCTGGCGCGAGACCGTGCTGGGGCTACGTCGCGCATCGCGACTGTCGGACGGCATCCGCGCTTCGGGCGGTACCGGATCGTCGGCCCGGTCGACCAGCCTGGACGGGATGCGCGACGCCGCGGGCGGCGGCGGGATGGGTTCGGGTGGCCGCGCAGGCGGCGGGCTGGGCGGCGCCTGCACGGGCTGGTCGGACTGGTTGGGTTCGCCGATGAAATCCACCCGGACCCGGCTGCCCCCGGCAGCGCTCTGCGGTGCAGTCACCGTGGGCTTGGAGGAATAAAGCAGGATGAACAACATCAACAGATGCAGCAGCGCGCTGAACAGCGCGGCGATCCAGGATTGCGAGCGTTCGACCCTGGGATCGGCTACCCAGGTCTCCACGCGCTTCGAGGCGTTGCTCATGCCGCCAGGGGTGCGTGGGGGATGCGGGCCATCATGGGGGAGATCGACAGTACGCGACGTGGGGAGTTCCGCATGGTAACGCGTCAGGGTGCGGCTTCCGATCCGGAACTTGTATAGGTTCCCCACTTTCCCGTCGCCGGTCCGCGTCTCTTCCCCCCAACTCGACGGGCCGGCGCCCGCGCGGCTTGTGAGCCAGCCACCGGAAACATAGGATCGCCCGCATCAGGGGATGGCGCGCCCACCGGCGCCCACGGACAAATCGCGTGGCCGGAGCACTTCCATGAGGTTCGCAGGACGCATCACCGACTGGAACGGCGAACGGGGCTTCGGTTTTGTCGTCCCCCACGGAGGCGGTGACCGCGCCTTCGTTCACGTCAGCGAATTCCAGCGAGGTTCGCGACCGCCGGTGGTTGGCGATCTGATCTCGTACGAAATCAGGAAAGACGCCAAGGGCCGATTGAACGCAAAGACCATCCGTTTTGCCGGCCAGAAGATTGAAGCCCCCGGGAAGCACCGACGCATTCCACGCCTGGGCATCGCCCTGGCGTTCTTCCTTCTGGTGGCGATTTTCACTCTTTTCGGCAAAGTCCCCGTCATGGTTTCGCTAGCCTACCTGGCCGTCAGTCTGGTTTCCTATGTGCTGTATTGCCTCGACAAGGCAGCGGCGGAAAAGGAATATCGCCGGATTCCGGAAACGACTCTCCATTTCATCGACCTTCTTTTCGGTTGGCCGGGCGGGCTGGTCGCGCAGCAACAATGCCGGCACAAAACCGCGAAGGATTCATTCCAGCGCACGTTCTGGCTGACGGTCCTGTTGAATCTCGCAGGTGCGTTCGTGCTGGTCGCGAGCGGCATCGCCCAGCGGCTTTCCAGCGCCTTGCTCGGGGCCTGACAAGGCGCGTATCCGAAGTCGTTCGACGATCCGGCGCGGTTCGTCGTCCGGTATCACGACATCGTCCATCCGACAGCCCGCGACATGAAACCGATCCGCAGATTCAATCTTTACCTGGCTCCCCTGCTGGACTTTCCGACGATACGAAGCGGTCGGGTCATCGACAGGCTGAATCGCGTCGATAGCACGGAGTGCCCTCTGTTCATCGCCGCGCTGGAGAGCGGCTTCCTGCACGCGATGCCGAAACTGCGCGAGGTTCACCTGACCTTGCTGGCATCGGACCGGGAGGAGGTGGCGGAAGCGCCATCGGAGCGTCGAGGTTCCGCCCGCGTCACGGTTCGTTTCGACGCGACGTCCGTGCTGGACGCAAGCGACGCCGACCTCGGCTGGCGGCTCTACCGGGCCGGCCTGTTGGGCCTGCTCGCGATATGCGATCACGGAATCCCCGATCACGCATCGCGATCCGCGCTCGGCTCCCTCCACGCATCGATCCCGCTTCCCCGGGCGCATCCCTTCCCGACCGCCACGAAGGAGCAATGGGCGCTCTTCCATGCCTACTCCCTTCATTCGGAGGGGAAAGCATCAGGAAGCCTCACCATCGAACTTGCAGCGCCGGAAGGCAGTCCTCCGGACTACGACTTCCAGCCCGTCTTCGACCAGCTGACCGCCGCACTCGCCGACAGGAAACTCGGTACCTGGGTGGGAGACAGCGGAAACGACATCGAATTCAAATCGAAAGACCTGAACACCGCGCGGGCTTTGGTGGAGGACCTGCTTGCAGGCAGCTTCGCGGGCAGCTTCAAGATTGGTCTGCTGCACGACTAGCGTCCCGCCAATCGGGCGGCTTCGGGCATCGCCGTCGACGGATCGCGTTCGCCCCCGCACGGTATCGGGCCGGGCAGTGCCCGGCCCAGGCCGAATTCGCATCTTGCGGCTTCGGACGTTCCGCGAAGTCGTTCCAACGGGTTCGTTCAACGCGATACCGGCTTCAGTAGATCCTCCATGCCAAGATTCCGGTACATCTCGCGGCGCACGCGGTCACCCACGGCGTTGACCGTCTCCGCGCCGTCCTGCGAGGGATCCACGTGCACGCGGAAGGGGCGTTGCCCGTGCGGCAGGTCGACCACGCGGGCGATGGCCGCCGCCACGTCGTCCACGTTGGCGTCGGCGGGTTCCAGCGCCTTCAGTCCTTCCAGGATCCGCTCGGGCACGCCGGCATAGGGACCGGTGTCGTACTCGGCCGCACGCGCCGCGTCGGCCGGCTTGCCCGAATGGGCGAAGTGGTTGGTGCCGGCGGTATAGGCGCCCGGTACCACGATGGTGGTTTCGATGCCCCAGCGGGACAGTTCGGTCGAGTAGGACACCGCCAGCGAGTCCATCGCCGCCTTGGCGGCGAAGTACGGCGCCAGATAGGGCGGCGTGCCGCCGCGCGTGCTGCTGGAACCCACCCACACCAGCAGTCCCCTGCCCTGCGCGCGCAGGTGCGGCAGCGCCGCGCGGTTGACCCGCTGCGTCCCGACCACATTGACGTCATAGAGTTGCAGGTATTGCTCGGGCGAGAACGCTTCGGCCGGTCCCAGCACCATGTGGCCGGCGTTGTGCACCACCCCGTCGAGGCGGCCGGCATCGGCCAGGATGGCACGCACGGCGGCGTCGGCCGAAGCGTCGGACTGCACGTCCAGTTCCAGCGTGCGCAGGTCCACGCCTTTCTCGCGCGCGTACCGCGCCGCCGCTTCCACCTGCGGCGCGTTGCGCCCGGCGGTGTCGCGCATGCTGGCGTACACCGTGTGTCCCCGGTCCGCCAGATGGCGGGCGGTCAGGGCGCCGAAGCCGGACGAAGCGCCGGTCACCAGGATGATCTTGTTCATTGCGAAGTCTCCGGAAGGAAAAGGGCTCAGACCATGCCGCCGTTGGCGCGGATGACCTGGCCGTTGATCCAGCCGCCCTGCGGGCCGGCGAGGAAGGCCACGACCGCGGCGATGTCCGCCGGCGTACCCAGGCGCTCGAGCGGATTCATCTTCGCCAGGCGTTCGATCAGTTCCGGCGACTTGCCTTCCAGGAACAGATCGGTAGCGGTCGGCCCCGGCGCGACGGCATTGACCGTGATCGCGCGCCCGCGCAGTTCCTTGGACAGGATCGCCGTCATGGTTTCCACCGCCGCCTTGGTCGCGGCGTATACGCCGTAGGTTTCCAGCTTGGTACCGACCAGGCTGGTGGACAGGTTGACGATGCGGCCGCCGTCGCGCAGGCGGCGCGCCGCTTCGCGCATGCCGTTGAAGCTGCCCTTGAGGTTGATGGCGATCAGCCGGTCGAACGCGGCATCGTCCACCTGTGCAAGAGTGGCCTGTTCCAGGATGCCGGCGTTGTTGATCAGCGCATCGACGCCGCCGTAGCGGGCCTCGGCCGCATCGAACAGACGCTGCACCGCGACCGGATCGCTGACGTCGGCCTGCAGGGCGATGGCTTCCGCGCCTCCGGCGACGAGGCGGCTCGCCAGCGCCTCGGCGTCGTCGCGCCGGCCGGCGTAGTTGATGACCACCGCATGGCCATCGGCGGCCAGGCGTTCGGAAATGGCGGCGCCGATGCCGCGGGAACCGCCGGTGACGATGGCGACCGGACGGGAGGTTTGCGTGTTCATGGAGGGGGCTCGTTGGACCGCCCGATTGGCGGTGGAGCTACCTTATTGGCGGAGCTGTTCCGGATAATCTGGCAATATCCGCCAACACTATTCGGGAATCCGGACAATGGACCGCTTCGACGCCCTGCGGGTCTTCGTCAGGATCGTGGAACGCCGCAGCTTCACCCGCGCCGCAGAGGATCTGGCGCTGCCCCGCGCCACCGTGACCGACGCCATCAAGGCGCTGGAATCGCGCCTGGGCGTGCGCCTGCTGCAACGGACCACCCGCCAGGTCAGCCTCACCCTGGAAGGGGAAATCTTCTACGCCCGCTGCCTGCGCCTGATCGCCGACATGGAGGATGCCGAAGGCGCCTTCCGTGATACGCGCCCGAAAGGCCCTCTGCGCATCGAAGTGCATGGCACCCTCGCCCGCCATCTGCTGTTTCCACGGCTTCCGGCGTTCCTGGAGGCCTATCCCGACATCGAACTGGATGTCAGCGAAGGCGACCGTTACGTGGACCTGGTGCGCGAAGGCGTCGACTGCGCGGTGCGCGTCGGCGAACTGCGCGACAGCGATCTCGTCGCGCGCCGCCTGACCCTGCTGCCCGAAGCCACCGCCGCCTCGCCGGCCTACTGCAAGCGGCACGGCACGCCGACGGACGTGGATACCCTAGAAACCGGCGGCCACGTGATGGTCGGCTTCAAGTCGACCGCCATCGGCGCGCTGTTGCCGCTGGAGTTCCAGCAGGAAGGACGCGTCCGCCACCTCACCCTGCCCACCCGCGTGCGGGTCAGCGGCGCCGAATCCTACGTGGGCGCGGCCTTCGCCGGATTCGGCATTATCCAGGCGCCGCGCTACCGGCTGGACGGCTATTTCGCCACCGGCGCGCTGGTGCCGCTGCTCGAACGTTTCCCGCCGCTGCCCAGCCCGGTCAATATCGTCTACGCGCGCACCCGCCTGCCGTCGCCACGGCTGCGGGCGTTCATCGATTGGGCGAGCGGGGTTTTCGACGCGGGCTGACTCCGCGCCCGAACGCGAAGGCGGCGCCGGCCGAGCGCCATCCCGAACCAGTCGTCGGCTTCCCGGTCTTTTCACTTGACACAATTAGATATTTAGCTAATTGTCGCAACATGAGCCAGGTATTCAGAGCCCTTTCCGATCCCACCCGCCGCCGGGTCCTGCAACTCCTCCGGCAGGGGCCGCTGAGCGCGGGCGAGCTCAGCGACCAGTTCGATGTCTCCAAGCCCACCATGTCGGCGCATTTCGCCGTGTTGAAGGAAGCCGATCTGGTCCACGCGGAAAAGGCCGGCAAATCCGTGATCTACCACCTGAAGCTCTCGGTGCTCGAGGAAGCGCTGCTGGGCTTCGTCCATTCATTCGGCGTCGGCGCCGGGTCGCCGAAGTCCAAGAAGGAGACGGCACGATGAACAAAGAACTGATTTCGGATCTCGCGTGGGGCGTCGGCATCGTGCTGCTCGCACTCGGCGCCACCTACGCGCGCAAGCTCGGCTACATCGATGGCGAAACCGTCACCCGTCTGGTCATGGGCGCCATCGGCCTGATGGTCGCCTGGTTCGGCAATCGCATGCCCAAACGCTTCGTTCCGGAGGCCTGGGCGCGCCGGGTCACGCGGGTCGGCGGTTGGTCCCTCGCCCTGAGCGGCCTCGTCTACGCCGGACTCTGGGCATTCGCCCCGATCCAGGTCGCGGCGGCGGGCGGTTCGCTGGCCGTGTTGCTGGGAATAGCCGTGACCATCGGCTATTGCCTGTCGCTGCGTGGTAAGACGAAAGCGTCCTAGCCGATACGGCAGAATCGGGGTCCAACTGTCAGGAAGTCAGGTGCATATGTCGGATACCGCAATCAACCTGCGGGACAAGCTGGCCCGGTTCTCGGACCACTGGTCGCCGCGCGTCATCGCCGAGATGAACGACTACCAGTTCAAGCTCGCCAAGGTGCAGGGCGAATTCGTCTGGCACGCCCACGCGGATACGGACGAAGTGTTCATCGTCCTGGACGGTGAAATGACGATCGAGTTCCGGGACAAGGCCGTGCCGCTCGCCGCCGGGGAGATGTACGTCGTCCCCAAGGGCGTCGAACACCGGCCCGTGGCCGCGCGGGAATGCTGCATCATGCTGGTGGAGCCGCGTGGTGTGGTCAACACGGGGGATGCGGGGGGCACGTATACCGCGCGGAATGATGTGTGGGTTTAGTGAAGCCCGTGTGTCATTCGGATTGACGCCGCTTCGCCTCGCGACGGTAGGTTCAGCGTCTCCATCTCTGCGGGTGGGTTGACGACATCAGGGAACAGATTCGATGAAGGAAAGCACAAGGACATTGATCAGCCACACCTGTGCCCTGGGATTCGTGGTGATCTGCTTGAGCATTCTGGCTCCCATCGCGGGAGACCTCCTTGCGATGCTGGGTCCACCGGAAATCGCGGCCGACTTGAAGCCCTTGGGCACCATCATGGGACTCGCCGCGTCCCTGCTGATGATCCTCGGTGGAATTCACCTCCCCCTGTCGATGCTCAGGTCCAGGAAAAAAGCAGCCGACGAGATCGTCAGGGCACCCGATTCGGCGGTCATCCTGCTGACCACCGTGATCGCGATATCGGCCTGGACGTTCATGATCTGTGCCGCGTGGGCCTTGAAGTTGATTGCCCGCTAGCTTGCCAAGTCCTTGAATGCCCCCCCGGGAATCGCCCTCACGCCCACGCCGGCTGCCCCGGCTCCAGCGGCACGCAGCCGTCGTAGCGTCCGGGCACCGGGATATAGCGCAGGGCCTGGGTGAGGCCGACTTCGGAATTGAAATAGGTCTGCAACGCAAGCGCGCGCACGCTGTTGAACCAGTGTTTGTCCCCAGCCTTCTGTGCCGCCGCATCCAGTTCCGTGAGCAGGCGTTCGCGTTCCGCAACGGGCAGCGAGGCGAAACTGCCGCCGCGCTCGCGGCAGGCGGCGCGGAGTTCCTGCAAGCCCGTGGCGACACGCTGCTGCGTTTCGGGGCTCTCGCAGTCGGCCAGCATCAGCACCATCATCGCGCCGACGCCGGCGGCCCTGGCACCGGGAGATGCAGGCGTCGTCGGCAGCAACGTATCCGCGATGTCCTCCAGCAAGGTCCGGTCGTCCTGCGCCGGGGACGGCGTCGCGGGAGCGGCCTCGGTGTCGCCGGGCATGCCGGCACCCAGCAACAAGCCGGTCGCAGCCAGCGCACTGCCGGCCAGCGCGGTCTTCAACGCCTCGCGGCGGGTGATCTTTTGCTTGGCATCGCTCACAGGTTCTGCCTCCCCAATTCCTCGACGGCGCGGTTCACCGCGCGCGCGGTCAACGCCATGTAGAGCAGCGACGGCGACTGGTTGCCGGTGGAGGTCATGCAGGCGCCGTCGGTGACGAAGACGTTCGGGCACGTGTGCAGCTGGTTCCATTGGTTGAGCATCGACGTGGCCGGATCGCGCCCCATCCGGCAACCGCCCATCTCGTGGATGTCGCGTCCGGGATACCACTGGGTATCCGCGGTTTCGATGTCACGGCAACCGGCGACTTCCATCATCTCCTTCGCCTGCTCGCGCCAGTCGCGGACCATCTTTTCGTCGTTGTCGTCGTACTCCACCGACGTCACTAGTTGCGGGATGCCCCAGGCATCCTTGAGCGTATCGTGCAGGCGGACGTGGTTGCTTTCCTTGGGAACGGTCTCGCCCTGCATATACATGTAGACCTTCCACTGTCCCGGTCGCGCCTGCGCATCCTTGTAGACACCGCCCATGCGCGCCGACGAAGGCGCGCCACGCTCACGGAAGGCGCCGGTGAAGGTGGTGTAACCGCCGACGAAACCCATCTCGTGCCGCTTGAGATTGCGGAAGTTGGGGATGATGCATTCCGAAGGGCGGCGCCCGTAGTAGTAGCCGTCCTCGAACCCGTCGATCAGACCGCCGCCGTTGGCACGATAGCTCTGGAAGGCCACGTACTTGCCGAGCAGGCCATTGTCGTTGCCCAGTCCGTGCGGAAAGCGCGCGGAGGTCGAGTTCAGCAGGATCAGTACGGAGTTCAGCGCGGATGCATTCACAAACACGATGCGCGCGCGGTATTCGGTGATCTTCCCGGTATGCGCATCGACCACCCGCACGCCCGCCGCGCGCCCCTTGCGCTCGTCGTGGATGATCGAGTGCACCACCGCATCGGGCCGGATGGTCAGGTTGCCGGTCTTGGCCGCCCACGGCAGCGTGGACGAGTTGGAACTGAAGTAGGCGCCATAGGGGCAGCCGCGCCAGCACATGTTGCGCGACATGCAGGGGCCGCGCCCCTGATCCAGGTGGATCTGCTCGGGCTTGGTCAGGTGCGCCCAGCGTCCCTGCACCACGTAGCGATCGCCGTAGTGTTTGCGGATGCGCTCGCTGTAGGCTTTCTCGACACAGTTGAAATCGAACGGCGGCTGGAACTCGCCATCAGGCATCGAATCCAGGCCGTCCAGGTTGCCGGACACGCCGATGAATTTCTCCACGTGCGAATACCACGGCGCGATGTCGTCATAGCCGATCGGCCAGCCGATGCCGTAGCCGTCACGTTCCGGCGCTTCGAAGTCATAGCGGCTCCAGCGCTGGCAGGCGCGTCCCCACATGATCGATTTCCCGCCGACCTGATAACCGCGAATCCAGTCGAACGGCTTTTCCTGCACGTAGGGATGATCGGCGTCTTTGGTGAAGAAGTGCAGCACGTCCTCGGCGGCGATCCGGGAAGCCACCGGGTTCTCTTCCCGGTACTTGCGCGTCAGCGCCCCGCCATGTGGCAGCTCCCACGGCGGCAGCCACGCGGTCGGATAGTCCTTGATGTGCTCGACGTTGCGGCCGCGTTCCAGCACCAGCGTCTTCAAGCCCTTCTCGCACAATTCCTTGGCAGCCCAGCCGCCGGAGATCCCGGAACCGATGACAATGGCGTCGTAGGTATTGTCGTCGGCCATGCTCACAACGCCGGGGTCAGGGTGATGTTGCGGAACTCGACGGGGCCATGGTCGCCTTGGAGCATCAGCGGACCCGGCGCGCCTTCGTCGCTGTCCAGCGCGCCGCCGGTGATGCCGGGAATCTCGCGATCGCAGATCACGGTCTTGCCATTGACCGCGACGGTAACCTTGCGCCCGACCAGGGTGATATCCAGCGACTGCCATTCGCTGGGCTTCGCGGAAGCATCCTCGCTGGGCGCCAGAAAACCGTAGATGGCGCCGAGGCTGTCGCTGGCCGGCTCGCCGAAGGTGTCGGCGATCTGCACCTCATGGCGTCCGCGCAGGTACACGCCGCTGTTGCTGCCCTTGGGAAAACGCAATTCCACGTGCAGCTTGAAATCGGTGAAGCGCTGTTCGCTGACCAGGTTGGCGCCGGCCTTGGCATTGCGCAGCACGCCGTCTTGCACGGACCATTGCGAGGACTGGCCGATCGCACGCCAGCCTTCCAGCCCCTTGCCGCCGAGCAGACGGATCGGCTGTCCCCAGCGCGGCGGTTCCGCGCGCTGCAACGACGGCGCGCGCACCGCGCTCCAGTCGTGGCGTTTGCCGTCCGGCAATTGCATCGTCCCGGAGAGCTTGCCATCCCGCAGATGTCCCTGGAACGAAAGGTGGTCGTTGCCTCCCTCCCATTGCGGCGGAATGGCGAAGCGCATTTCGCCATTGTCCGTTTCCACCCGCGCGATCGGTCGCGCGCTGCCGGCCACGCCGACGAACTGTCCGACCAGCGCACTCGCGCCGGAGCGGCGGATTTCCAGCCAGGAAGGCACGTCGCCGGTGGGCGTATGCACGGTGATGTCCCAGCGTCCGGCCAGTTCGTCGGTGGGGTTCTGCGAAGCCGTCGCGGAGACGATGGGCAGGCTCGCGAGCAGACCAAGCGCGAGCAGTGCTGGCGGGGTTCGGCGTGCGGCCATGGTGTTCCCGTTTGCTGGCAGAGGCGACCGACTTTAAATGACAGCGCTGGACAACGCTACGTGCCAGGCCGGACATTTCCACGAATCCAGTGCTGGAGAAGGTATCGGATTGGCATCGGATTTCCCTTCGCAACGCGCCGTCGGAAGCGGTCTTTCATTTTGTGCGGTGCGAGAAAATCCGTATCCGGCAGGAGGCGCGCCCTGTTCAGATAAAGGAAGCTTCGTCCGTCAGGGTTCTGCTGGGACCTCGGCGCTTTGATGCGACGTCGATTCGGGCATCATGCAATCTCCCTTCCCGCCAGGCACAGCGGTACGGAACGGGGTGACCGGCTCTCTCCGGGAGGCGGAAGGCAGCGGAGCGAGCTCCGCTCTACGCGGCGTTGTTTCCCCAGACAAGACGAGGGCACCATGGCGATGTACCTGATTTCCTTTCCCAGCGCGGCGATGGTCGTGCCCGATGACGAAATGCAGGCGGTGGGCCGTGACGCCAATGCCGTGATCGACGAGGCCAAGGCCGCCGGCGTCTACCTCTTCGCCGGCGGCATCGAGGAAAGCGTGTCCCCCGTGCTCGTTTCGGCCAACGGCACCTTCGCCGAAGGTGGCTACTCCTGGGCGCCCCCACTCACTGGCGGCTTCACCGTGCTGGAACTGCCTTCGCGCGAGGAAGCCATCGCATGGGCCGCACGTATCGCGAAGGCTTGTCGCTGCGATCAGGAGTTGCGGGTCATTGTTTGAACCGTAAAGCTGGCGCAGCCAAACCGTCCGTTACATCACCGCCTACGGTTGCCCCGACATCACGCCTTCAATCCACTCGCGGTAATGGCTCACGCGGACATTGCAGCTGATCTGCCCGTAGCGTCCCGGCCGTGCCGTCATGACGTGGCCGTGGACGAATTTCCAGGACGCCAGTCCGGCCAACGCCCGTTGGCCCTCGTTCTGGATCAGCACCGGGCCGCCGCTGTCCCCGTTGCCCAGTATGCCCTCCAGGGGCAGGGCCGCCGGCGGTTCGTCGAATTCGTAGCAGAACCAGCGGTCATGCGCGCTGCTGACTTTGTTGAACGCGCGGCGAAGCTCCGTCCGATGGGGACTTTCCGGAGCGTAACCGCTCGCGCCCGTGCCCGTCGCGCCCTTCCCCACGATCTCTACAATCTGGCCGAACTCCCTGCCGTCCTTGTAGAGCGCGACGGGAGCGACGTCCTCGACAGGCTGTTTCAGCTTGATCAGGGCGACGTCGTCGGAATTGGCAAGGAACACCACGATCAACATCGCCTCTCCGGTGGCCGTGGCCTGCTCGATCAGGTCATGCGGCACCGTCTTGTAGCCGGGATGGGTGACGACGCGTTCGACGCTTCTGGGTACGCCGTTGATGACGACCTGCTCCAGTTTTGAATCCGCGGGAATCGTGTGCGCCGCCGTGATGACCCACTGCGGAGCAATCAATACCCCGTGTCCTTCGCCCGGCATGTCGACGAGCGCGGGAAACTCGGAGGCCGGAATCCGGTACTTCGCATCATCGACGTCATGCCGGATGACGATGGCGGTCGCCGCCGATGACATCATGAGGAGCGCTGCGAGCAACAAGGTTCGGGTCATGTGCGGGGCCGGAGCGGGAGTGCGTTTCTGGTGAAGCGGCAAGATACTTGAATCCGTTCCCGCACGCCTGCCTGGCATCTACCCACGACGCACGACGGGGCTTCGCGCAGCCCCCGGGGAGAACCCGAGTCCCGTGCACAGGACTTTCGGTCCTTGCATGACAAGCGGCGGATCGGTGGCTTCGACCTGCCGCCCCGCAACCTTTCCCGACCCACCGCACTGGTATAGTGCGGCGAGCATAGGGGCACGGTGCCCGTCCACGAACAGAAGGGAGTTGGTCATGGGTCTTGTACAGGCGGTGGCAGGCGCGGTTGGCGGTGTTCTGGCCGACCAGTGGAAGGATTTCTACACTGTGCCGGAAGGATTGCCGGCAACGGCGGCACTGTTCGCGGCGGTTCCGCGCGGGACCAATGCCGGACGGGGTTCGAACACCCGCGGCTCCTCCAACATCATCACCAACGGGTCGAAGATCGTCGTGCCCGAGGGCTACGGACTGCTGCTGTTCCAGGACGGCGCGGTGACCGGCTTCGTCGCCGAACCGGGTGGCTATGAATGGCGCTCGGACGACGTGAACTCGCAGTCGATCTTCGCCGGCGACGGCCTGGTGAGCCCGCTGATCAAGCAAAGCTGGGAGCGCTTCAAGTTCGGCGGCCAGCCGGGTTCCCAGCAGGCCGCGTTCTTCGTTTCGCTGAAGGAACTGCCCGACAACCGCTTCGGCACCCAGTCGGAAATCTACTGGGACGACGGCTTCCTCAATACCCAGGTCGGCGCGGTGACGCGCGGTTCCTACACGCTGAAGATCACCGACCCCATCCTGTTCGTGAAGAATTTCGTGCCGGCGCGCTACCTGCAGCCGGGCGAGGTATTCGATTTCACCGACATGGACAACGCCGCCGCCAGCCAGTTGTTCAATGAAGTGGTGGGTTCGCTGGCGCCGGCCTTCAGCCTGTATACGAACGATCCGGCCAAGGGCAACCGCATCACCAAGCTGCAGCAGGATTCGCTGGGCTTCGCCAAAAGCCTGTCCGATGCGGTCGAACAGGGCTACCAGTGGAGCTCGCAACGCGGGCTGGCGATCGTCAAGACCGCCATCGTGTCGATCGAGTACGACGCCAACACCCGTGAGCTGCTCAAGACCGTGCAGCGCGCCGACGCGCTGTCCGGCGGGCGCGGCAACTCCAACCTGCAGGCCAGCGTGGCGCAGGGCATCCAGTCGGCCGGCGAGAACGGCGGCGCCGCCGGGCTGGTCGGACTGGGCATGGCGACCGGCATGGTCGGCGGTGTCGGCAGCCTGCAGCAGCCGGTGGCCCCGGCCGCGCCCGCGGCCGAAGACCCGGTTGCCCGGTTGAAGAAGGCCAAGGAGATGCTGGACCTCGGCCTCATCACCCAGGCCGACTACGACGCGCTCAAGGCCAAGGCATTGGGTCTGTAAGCGAGCAGGCGTTCCGCATCCATGTCCGATCCCAAGACCCCGCCGCCGTTGCCGGCGGCGCCCGTGGCCGGCCCCGGCTCGCCGCGGGACGTGCCGCCCCTGCCCGGCCAGTTCCCGGTCGATCCGGCCACCCTGCCCGGCGCCATCCGCGATGAGCTGGAGGCGCCTGATCCGGTTGCGCTGGACACGGCATCGGCCGAACTCCGGGACGGCCTGAACCGCTGCCCGAAATGCGGCGCCACCGATGTCCGCCTCAGGCTCGGCACCGACGTGCTGGTTTGCCAGTACTGCCGTCATGAATGGCACGGCGCGCGCGTGGAAGAGGAATTCGGGCTGGGCGAAGGCCTCGACCAACTGCGCGGCACCGTCATCGCCTCGGGCGCGCGGGACATCGAGGCCGACGCCGCCAGCCTGATGAGCTTCAAATGCACCGGCTGCGGCGCCGAGGTCACCGTCAATACCGAGACCACGATGACGGCGCGCTGCCACTGGTGCCGTCACGTGTTCGGCGTCAACGAACAGGTCGCCAACGGCGCGGTGCCCGATGCCGTGCTGCCGTTCCACATAGGCAAGGAGGATGCGGTCGCGCGCATCCGCCAGTTCGTGGACAAACGCCGCCTGTTCGCGCTGAAGGCGTTCAAGGAACAGTTCACGCCCGAGAATGTCGTCGGCGTCTACCTGCCCTACATGATCGTCGATGGCAACGCGAGCGCCGCCGTCACCGGCAGGGGTGAAATCAAGACCCGCGAATACACGCGCGGCAGCGGCGACAAGAAGAAGACCTACTACGACGCCGACGTGTACCAGGTGAACCGCGCGGTGGATTTCACCGTGGACGACCTGCCGCTGGAATCCTCGTCCGATCGCGGCAACCTGGACACCCGCGTCAACACCAACAACATCATCAATACCATCCTGCCGTTCGACACCAAGAACGCGCTGAAGTGGAACGCCTCGTACCTGCTGGGTTTCACCTCGGAGAAGCGCAACCTGGACGTCGAGCGGATGCGGCCGAGGCTGGAAGACCAGTTGCTGTCGATCGCGCGCGCGCAGGTCGAAAGCTCCGTGCGCCGCTACGACCGCGGCGTGCGCTGGGAGCGCGAGCAGCTCGAAGTCCACGGCACCCGCTGGGTGTCGATGTACCTGCCGGTCTGGCTGTACTCCTATCACCAGCCCGGCCGCAACGGCGGCATGCTGCACTACATCGCGGTGAACGGCCGTACCGGCGAAACCATGGGCAGCGTGCCCGTGCAGCAATGGAAACTGCTGCTGGCCGCGCTGGCCACCGGCACTTTCATCGAATCCCTGGTCCTTTGGTTCCTGGTGGTGGCGTCATGAGCGACGACGGCGGACTCTGGTTGCTGGCGGCCGGCCCGGTCGGCGCGACGGCGCTCTATTGGGCCCTGTACCGGTACTACCGCAACACCGACAAGTCACACGCCTTCGAGCGCGAGACCACGATCGAAGCCAAGCCGGTGACCGGCTCGGACTCGAAGGTCGATACCGTGACCGGTACGCAGGAGACCCGTATCCGCGGCGACAATGTGCGTGACTATCGGGCGCGGGTGCAGCGGGATGATGGGTGACGGCGGCGCATATCAGTCGCCGCTGTTCCTGATCCGAACACTTCCCTTGCAATCGACACACGCCCCGCCTTCAATGCGGGGCGTGTGCTTTCGTACCAACGAGGATCAACCTTCCTGCAGGAACGCCAGAAGATCCGCGTTGATCTGATCGGCATGCGTGGTGGGAAGGCCATGCGGCCCGCCCTTGTAGGTGTTGAGCCGGCCGTTCTTCACCAGCTTCGCCGACAGCACGCCCGAGTCATCGTAGGGCACGACCTGATCGTCGTCGCCGTGGATCACCAGCACCGGGATGGAAATGCCTTTCAAATCCTCGGTGAAGTCGGTCTGCGAAAACGCGACGATGCCGTCATAGTGGGCCTTGGCGCCGCCCATCATGCCCTGCCGCCACCAGTTCCAGATCACCGCTTCCGAGGGCTTGGCGCCGGGGCGGTTGTACCCGTAGAAGGGACCGGCGGGAACGTCGTAGTAGAACTGCGCACGATTCGCCGCGACCTGCGCCTGGAAGTTGTCGAACACCTCCTTTGGCGTCCCGCCCGGATTGCTCTCGGTCTTGACCATCAGCGGCGGCACGGCGCTGATGAGCACGGCCTTGGACACCTTGTCCTGGCCGTGCCGCGCGATGTAGCGCACCACCTGGCCCCCGCCGGTCGAGTGCCCGACATGCATCGCCCCGCGGGTGCCGAGCTTCTCGACCACCGCCGCCACGTCGTCGGCGTAGTGATCCATGTCGTGGCCTTCCCAGACCTGGCTGGATCGGCCATGCCCGCGCCGGTCATGCGCGACCACCCGGAAACCCTTGTTCAGGAAGAACATCATCTGCGCGTCCCAGTCATCGGAACTGAGCGGCCAGCCATGATGGAAATGGATGACCTGCGCATCGCGCGGGCCCCAGTCCTTGTAGAAGATCTCGACGCCGTCTTTCGTCGTTACGTATCCCATGGGTCTTCTCCTGAGCAGTGGTTGGGAGGGGAGTCGCCAGTTGCGAAACGAATGCCCCGGACGCGGTTTGCATGCGCATGACACGCCGGGACGGAGCCGGCCCGGCATCCAACTTCGGGCCACTCCGGATCATGCCTTCCGGAGCGTTGCGCCACTGTATGTTCAAGGCAGGCCTCTGGACGGACGGCATGATGAGCGACGACTGCCGAAGCTGACAGCCTTCCCTCCTACCCTATCCGCTTCCACGAGAGCGCCGGACTGCTCCAGGCGGTCGCATGCATGATCAACCGCTGTCGTGATTACCTTGCCGGTTCGGCCACAATGCCGGACATCATCGACAGCGCGGCTCCGGACAAGTTCAGCCACGCTCCCGGATGGCGTTCAACGAATTACGAGCGAGGAATACGACAAAGAAACCCACAAAACACAGTTCGATGAGCGCGGCGACCGTAAGCAAATAGGAAACCGGGCTGGTGGCATACGAGAACCGTTGCTTGAAGCACCTGCGGCAGACTTCGCTCACATCACCCGCGGCAATCGCATGGAGCACCACCAGCAGCATCCCGACGCCGATGACCACCCCAACCAACATGAGCAGCCATGAAACCCGGGGGCTGGTCGTCAGAAAACGGAGGTTGCCTGGGCCAATCTCCCTGGCCTTCCTGACCGTCTCACGGACAGCGAGGAAGAAGATCACGTTCCAGCAGACGGCAACTACCGGCATAGGAACTCCTTAGTGGATCTGTCAATTGCGCTCATGCCCGTCTATATAGTCAAAACGATACATCCTGCCATTGAAGTCAATGGCTTCGACATGATCACCGCGCAGGGTGACCGCTCCCGTAAAGGCATCTTCGCCGGATTTCGATCAGACGATCTGCCCGGATTCTGTAAAACGGGAGATATCAAGCTCTCCATGGGAAACAAGCGCATCTGCTTCGTCACCGTAATGAACGCCAAAACAGGTGACCTCGTCTATCCGCAACGTCCAGAGATACTCAAACGGTTTCACTCCAAAGCAAACGACGTGCGATCCTACCGCCAAGTAGCAACGGTCCTCCGCCCGGATGAAGGAGTGGTCATGGACGCCGGTGGCGCCGCCGCTGGCGGCGAAGACAGCCGTTGGCACGCCATCCACGATGACTCCATGAATGGAGCTCGGGGAATATTCACCGGAGAGATCCAGTTCGAAGGCGTACCGCCGGGAATTGTCTTGGGAGCCAAGGGTGTAGGCCAGCTCATTCACGATTTCGATGCTTTCCATCGCCATAGCGTCAGGTCTTCGCCTGATGCGTTATGCCCTGAATACCATACGCTGTAAATGCAGATGCATTGCGAAAGCCGCCGTGGGACCGGTGTGGCAGCCTGTCACCCCTGGTGCGAAGCGACGGGAATCGGTCCCTGCGGCCCGCCATTGCCGGAAAAACCGCCGAGGGGAGCCGATGACCGGATGGACGGCCGTATAGACCTCGGGGCTACCGTCCGTCTTGCTCCCTGGTCCGCTTCAGGTTCGCGCACGTCTTATGGCGTACGATGGCGCGGCAACATCGTGCGTCCCGTCCGACCGTCCCTGCCGTCGCTCGCTGCGCTTTTCTTCACGCGTCACCGTCCTTCCGGCAGACGCACCTCCTGGAGTGCCCATGACGGGCTACCAAGTCCGCGAGACCCGCCACGCCGTGGGTGGTCATGTCTATCGCCTGCGCGTATTGAGCGACAAGCAGCAATTCGCCGACCCCGACGGCCATGGCGCGCGCATCGGCATTTCGTCGGCGCAGTGGAGTCTGTTCGGGCAGCTTTGGCCTGCGGGCCGCCTGCTGGCCCAGGCAATGCAGCGTTTTGACATCGCCGGCAAGCGCATCCTGGAGATCGGCTGCGGTATCGGCCTGGCCAGTCTGGTGCTGCAGAAGCGCGGCGCCAACGTGGTCGCATCGGACATGCATCCGCTGGCGGAGGTATTCCTGGCCTACAACGCCGCGCTGAATTGTCTGCCGGCGCTCAACTACCGGCAGCTCCGCTGGGATACCCCGCTGCCGTCACTGGGTCGCTTCGATGCGATCGTCGCCAGCGATGTCCTGTACGAGCGCGACAGCGCGGACGTACTGAGCGCCGTGATCGAACGCCATGCGGAACCCCGTGCGGAGGTGCTGATCACCGATCCCGGGCGCGGCAACAGTGCGCGCTTCAGCCACATGCTGGCGGCGCAGGGGTTCGGGGTGGACGCCACGCCCTGTCCGATGGACGACCGCGACGCCCCTCCGCATCGCGGCCGGCTGCTGCACTACCGGCGGGGACTGGCCGCATGAGCGCCATCCCTGCTTCCGAATTGCCGCTGTGCGCGAGTTGCGATGCCGTGTGCTGCCGCCTGACGGTCGTGTTGCAGCCGGAAGACCGTATTCCCGCGCATCTGACCGAGCACACGCCGGCCGGCCTGACGGTGATGGCGCGCGATGCGGAAGGTTGGTGCGTGGCCATCGACGCGGCACGCATGTGTTGTTCCATCTACGACACACGACCCGATGTGTGTCGCCGCTTCGTCATGTTGGGACCTTACTGCCGCGCGGTGCGCACCGAATATCTGGACAGCACCTCGCGTGGCATCCCCCTGACGCTGTACTCATAGGAGAGCCGCATGTCCCGTCCCCGCAAGCAGATACCGAACGCCGCGACCTCGCCGAAAGGCCACCGTGAAGTCAGCCGGATGTTCGCGCGCCACCCGGGCAGCAGCGACCGCGTCCCCCTCACGCACGAAACCCTGGCGGCCGACCTGGTCGCCTTCCACCGCGACGGCGGGACCATCGAAGTACTGGGCACGACGTACACGCGGAGCAAGCCAGGCCAGGACGGCAAGCCCATCCCGCCCGCTGACGGCAGCCCCGCCGCCAAACACCGACGCTGAGCGAACAGGAGTATCTCCTTGCCCGTTACCCCCAACTACGCCTTCGAGAAGCGCCAGCGCGAACTGGCCAAGAAAAAAAAGCTGGAAGAGAAGAAGAGCCGCAAACGCGATGCGGCTGCGTCCATGCCCGACACACCTCCACCCGATGCGGCGGCGTCCGGTACGGGAAGCGACACGGATCCGGAGCGCACGCCCGTGACGGCGTCGCCGCCGGAGCAGCCACGCATCCATCGCAAGCGTTCCCCTTGACCCGATCGCTACCGCGTTCCCGTCACCGCCCAGGTCCTGGAATGCATTGCCGAAGCGGGTCTTGAGGGTGTGATTCCGCCGCTCTACTCCGCATCCCCGATGCGCGTATCGACCGCAATCCAGTTGGTCTCCCAGTTGCGTCCGCCGTCGTCCGAATAAGCCTGCTCGAATCGCGCCGAGTCGGGGGTGATGTCGGAGATGACGAAGCGGACGAGGATGGCCTTGCCGTCGAGGTCTTCCTGGCCGTAGAACTCGCCGCGGCCATTGCGGAAGCTGCCGTGGACCGGACGGGTCAGGGTGCCGCTGCGGGCGCCGGCGTAGTGCAGGCTCCACTGCCCGGCCTGCGGGTTGTAGAGGCGCAGGCTGACGCCTTCGATGGCTCCCGCCGGGCCCGCCACGCGCAGTTCAACCAGGTTGGCGCGTCCGTCCAGCACTTTGCGGACGACGCTGGTGCCGGCGTATTCCCCCCATTCCTGCGAGCCAGACAAGGGCTTGGCCAATCGCCGCAGTTCGGTCTTCCAGGTGCCGATTTCCCAGTCGAAGTCGTGCTGGCCGTCGCCCGGCGCGGCGGCGGAGGCGACCTGCGGCGTCTGTGCCGGCGCGTTCATCGCCAGCAATGCCATGGCCAGGCATGTGCCGCCGAGCCAGCTTCGCGCGGGGTTTTGCATCGTCTCGTCCCGTCTCCCATGATGCGCGCAGGATAGGAACGCGAGGCCAGCATGAACAAGAAGGTACCTGCGGGTAACCATGCCCGGCCCAATCCGCTCGAAGGCTGCCCGCTGGCGGCCGCCTTCGCGGCCATCGGCGGCAAATGGAAACTGACGATCCTTTACTGGCTGGCGCACGGCGAACTGCACTTCGCCGGCCTGCAACACCGCGTCACCCCGATCTCGAACAAGGTCCTCGCCGAACAATTGCGGGAACTCGAAGCCGATGGCCTGGTCGATCGCACTCCCACCGGCAGCGTGCCTGCGCCGGTGATTTACCAGCTGACGGCATACGGCAGGACCCTGTTGCCGATCGTCGAGGGGGTGCGGGTGTGGGGGGAAGGCCATTTGCGGCGAGCAGCGGCTGAACCACGATCAGACAGCATGGGATGTGGTGCAGCGGTCCCTGGTTGAAAGCACAACAAACGCGAGCAACAAAATAAAGCACGAATGGACCGATGCGGCGGGCATCTGTCCCAAGCGAAACGTCCTGAGGGGTTGGAAGCCCGATCCCACCCCGGCTAGACTTGCCATGGGGAACATCCAGGCATCCGGGGCAAAGGGAATTCAGAACATGGGGAAGGTTCCATCCACGGTACGCGTTGCTGCTGCCGTGATTTGTTTCGCTTGCGCAGCTCATTCCGGGTCCATACGGGCAGATGAGCCTACCGGTATGTCGCCGGCCTGGCTGGCCTTCCTCAAGCGCCCGACCATCGAGAATGTCCAGATATCGCCGGACGGAACGCGTCTGGCGGTCGCGGAGCGCGCGGATGACCGCACCTTCGTCACCATCCGCGAAACCAAGACGCTGACGTTGCTGACGCGCTTCAATCCAGGCGATGGTGGCGAGATCCATACGCTGCGCTGGCTGGATGATACGCGCTTTCTGGTATCGGCCAACGCGGTGATGGCGCGATACAATCTCGCGATCAACAAGCCGGTCATGGCAATCGTCCAGAGTGACGGCAAGGGTCGCTACATGGTGCCCGCCAACTTCCTGGCCACCATCGACGGCGATCCGGATCATCTGCTGGTCACGCAATGCACCAACTGGGGTGAAGGTGGCTGCTTCGACGCCGTGCACAAGGTGGAGATCGGACACACCAACCGCATCGGCGATGCCATCATCACCGCACCCGATCGCGACTCGGTGCTCTTCCCCGACCGGCGGGGCAACGTGCGATTCGCCACCTCCGTCGACGACAAGGCGGATACCAAGCTCCATGCACACATCGGCGAGGACAAGGGCTGGACGCTAGTCAATGACAGCAAGGAGAGTGGTGTCGACGTCTGGGCCATCGGCGTGGACCGTGACGGCGCCTCTGGTTTCCTGCAGGCGGAAAGGTCCAGCGGTCCGGACGTCATCGAGCGTTACGACTTCGCGACCGGCAAACGTACCGAGGTATATCGCCATGCGACTTCCGACCCCATCCGCTACATCCTCGCGTTCGACAAGTTGACCCCCATCGGGGCGTACTACGGCGCGACCCGGCCGCAGGCGGTGATCTGGAATGCCGCGCATCCCGACGCGCAGGCCATCGCCTCGATCATCGCGGCCTTCCCCGGACGTATCGTCAGTATCACCAGTACCTCCGCCGATGCCGGCAAGGCCATCGTCAGCACCGTTGGCGATCGCGACCCCGGCACCTGGTACCTGTATGACCGCGCGACCCAGAAGGCATCGCTGCTTGCACGCGCGAAATCATGGCTGACGGAAACAAGCCTCCCGAAGAACCGGGAAGTCGTTCTCACCGCGCGCGACGGCATCACGCTCCATGGCATCCTCACCCTGCCCCCCCAGGCGCCGGAGACCGGCTTGCCGATGGTCGTCGTGCCCCATGGGGGGCCGCATGGCGTGTACGACTCGGCCATGTATGACAGCGAAGCCGCGCTGCTCGCCAGCCAGGGCTATGCGGTTCTGCGGGTGAATTTCCGGGGCTCCGGCGGTTACGGCCGGCAATTCCAGCAGAGCGGCTGGATGCAATGGGGCCGCGCCATGCAGGACGACATCACCGACGCCACGAAATGGGCCATCGCCGAAGGCATCGCCGCACCGGACCGCATCTGCATCTCCGGCTGGAGTTACGGCGGCTACGCGGCGCTGATGGGCGCGGTTCGCGAGCCGTCGCTGTACCGCTGCGTCGTCGGTGGCGCGGGCCCCTACGATCTCGCCAAGCTGTACAAGTGGGGCAATATCCGCCGCAGCGATTACGGCCTGGAATACCTGGCGAAAGTGGTGGGGAAGGACCAGAAGGTGCTCGCGGAGCGCTCCCCGGTGGGTAACGCGGCCGCGGTCAAGGTGCCGGTGCTGATCGTGCATGGCAAGCTGGATGCCCGCGTCGACATCGCCCACGCCAGGCGCATGACCAAGGCGTTGCGCCAGGCAGGTGTCGAGGTGGAGTCCCACGAGTATACGAATGCGGGACACGGGTTGATGCTCGATGTCGACAAGGTCGATTTCTATACGCGGCTGCTCGCCTTCCTCGCGAAACACACGCAGGCGCGTACGGGTGCGGGTGCCCGTACCGCGGACGCGCAATGAGCGCCGAGGCCCGGATGAGGAAATGGCTATGGATGATGGGGATCACCCAGGTGCTGCTGATTGCAGTCCTGGCGACACTCTGGAGTTCGATGCCAGCAGCGGTACCCGCCGCTGATTCGGACCCTGCCCCCATCTGCTTCAACCGCGTGCCTGGCTCGGACAAACCCTGTCTCACCAGCTTCACCCGACTGGCGACCGCGCCGGGCGAGGTCGCCGGACGCAGAATCATCATCACCGGGTATCTCGCCATGCGCTACGGCGTCCCGATGCTTTATGCCAGTCAGCACGACTATGAGAACGACATCGCGGTCAACGCCCTGGCCATCGAGGGCGACCACCCAGCGCTGGAACAGTTGATCCGGCAATTTTCCTACCAGTATGTCGTCATGGACGGCGTCTTTCGCGAGAACGAACAGAATCTGGCATGGTTGGGGCGACTGACTCCGCCCTTCAAGGTGTCCAAGCCCATCACACCGCTAAGACAGACACACGAGGATGTGCTGGTGCCGGTCGAATTCATGAAGTAGCCGCGCGACAGGTCGGCCCTGATCTTGGCTCAAGATGGCGCCAATGCCAGCCAGCCTCAGGAACCGCGTTCAGAGCGCGGTCTCGTCAGGCAAGTAGAGTACTCTTCCTATTTTTTTGCCGACCCCATTCTTTACCCGCCCGACAGATTTCATACATATGAAGCTTACCGCGCTAGCCACCTTGTTGTTGTCGAGCACTCTGGTTGCGGATGTCAGCAGCACCGCCCCCGAGGCACCGCCCACCGGAGTGTTTTCCACCCCTTACATGACGGTGAGCAGCCCTGCGGGAGGAAATTGGCGGATGCAAAGCGAATCCGATTTCGAGGTGCGGTTTTCCCGTGGCGAGGCGATCAATTCCTTTGTTGCGGCCGTCGCGCTGTTCCGAATGGGACCCGCCAACTCGCCCGAGGAGTATGAGGAGCTGATTAGAAGGTCATCCGCGAGCGACACCGACCCTCAGATGCCTGACCGGTATGAACTGCTGGAACAATCCATCAAGTATTCAAGCGAGCGAGCGTACCCATGCGTACGCTACCGGGCCACTTCAAAGGACCGGGGAGCCAAAGGCGCAAATGGACCGCTACTGTTGGAGCTGGATGGCCTGTATTGCCGCCATCCAGCGGATGAATCCGTAGGCGTATCCATCCTGTATTCGCACCGTGGCCTGACGCGCCACGCGCACCTGAAAACCGACGCGGATGAGTTCATTCAGAACGTCGTCCTGCATGGATCCGAATAGCCTCATGCGTCACCCAGATGCCCCTCTTTCCAGCCACTCTGGAACAGAAAAAGCACGTCCTGTTCCGCAATGACAGTGCTTTGAACCCGGTCTTTTACCAGAACCGCTGTCCCTTTCGCGGTTTTGCGATCAGCTGCCAATCGTCCTCATAAACAACTGAACCCGGTTCCGAAGTCCTGAGTACTTCGACATGGTGGCCATGGCGGTCAAGCAGGTATTTGAGGTGCCACATGCGTCGAATGGCGTCCTCCGCCGCTGGTTTGAACCAGGAGATCGCTCGGCGATGCTCTGGCCGCTCCAGCACCTTGGGCACGAACAGTTCCTCGTTGAACCAGGACAACGCTTCGCGCAATTCTAGATGCTCGTCCGAGGTCAGATCACCTTCATCGCGCAAGGTTGTGCTAGCCACCAAGATTCCGCTGGCATAGCCAGAGTCTCGGTCCATTGCAAGCGTGGCGAATCGAATGAGCATTGATAGTGACCGAGAATCCGGCTCTCTTAACAACAAAATACCGTGAACCGACCTTTCCGAAAATGGCATTGGCAAAGCGTGTTGCCTAGGGTATCTCGAAGCGCTGCCTGTGACGATGGATCTCGACGAGTCTGTCGTCGTTGAAAGTCAGGCGGACCGAATTGAAGAACTTGTCCGACCCATCAAGAAGTACGTCCCATTGGTCGTGCGCTTGCAGTTGTTCTATTCGTACCTGAGAAGGCGCGATGCTGAAGTGGTCCCCGGTTCTCGGACCGTAGCTGATGTACACGACTGCACGCGGGTGGTCATTGAGGCTTCTGGCCGCCGCCAGCACTTCCTGCCTGGAAGCGCCGATGGTAAATCCGTAGGCCGTGCCGGAGACAACCGTCTCATCAAGATAGGTGGCCCAGAGATAACCCGTGTATCCGGCGACTGCCAGGAGGGGGGCGAGCATGGCAATGACCAGGATACTTTTCCACGGTCGCATGGCGATATGTCTCCCTATCCCGATATCGCACTCTAAACGGGCGCTTCCGTAACAACCAATGCTACGGACTCCGCGCCCACCTTGATGCTCAAGCCGCTCATGAACATCGCAGCCACCTGTGTGCATCCCTCTATGGGTTCGTTCCTGGCAAAACCATTCATTTCCTCAACCATGTCGTCCCACATGAATCCGATTGCGCTCAGGCAGTCGTCCTCGGTGTATGGCATGTCCGGATCCCGCTCGCGGACCTTGAACAGGTAAACGCCGGAAAAGGCAAGACGAAGTTCAACGGGATCCGTTGGCTTCACCCATTTACGGGAGCGACGATGCCAGCGCAGTACCAAGGTCCGCTTCGTGGGGTTGTACAGGAACTCAACGAATTCGAAATCGTTATGAAGATCGAAACGCCTCGCATCGCACTGAAGCGAAATGAAATCATCCACGATTGAGAACCCGAGGAACTTCACGAAGCGCTCCCTTTTGAAGGCACTTCCGCAACCAGTAGGCCCGCGAGTTCCGGGAGGGGCAAGTACCCACTGGATTCGGGGCTGGACGGCAATGCCATCACCTCGATGTACTGCACCTGCTCGGCGAGCGCGAGCTCACCGATGGCGCACTCCAGCATGATGAAGGTTCCTGTCAGGAATGCCTGCTCTCGGGCCGCATCGTAGTGTGCGTAGCCCACGCGAACGCCAAGCCCGGTCGGGTCGCTGGCTGATCGGAGTGGCATGAACCATGCCGCTTCCGGGCTGAATGTGATGCCTTCGTAGTCGGTGACGAAGCCGAATCCGCTGCCGGGCTTGAACGCGATGAACCTCCACCCTGGAATCGACGGGGCAGCGGCAACGAGGGTGCGGACCGCTGAGAAGTGGCGCGTGTCGCCTTCCGCCGAGATGATCAGCTCGTTGTGTCCGTCCTCTGCCCTCCCGGTCTCGAACCAGAGATGGGGGCAATACTCGTGCAGGGCGTCCAGCAATTCGTCGAGCAGTTGCTCTTTCTCCGGCACCTCAATGTCACGAAATCTTGCCTCGTTCCGCTCGAACCAGGACCAGAATGTACGTTGTTCTTCCATGCGATACCCACTACCTCATATCTGAATCCCGGGATGTTTGATAGCCGCCCCGCTCTTCAAGGCGTATCCGAAGCACGCCGGGGCTTCGGCGGCGCGTTCTGATTGTCCATGTCCGAGAAGATCAGCCACGGCTGGCCGGGGGTGCGGCGGAGTGTGAGGGTGAACTTGCCGGTCTCGCCGGGTCCATCGCCGTAGCCGTAGGCGCCGACGATGTAGCCGGTCGTGGCTTCGGCGTGAAAGGCGAGCGCGCGTAGCCGCAGCGGGCCGCCGCTTCCGCCTTCATAGGCGGCCTGGATGGCCTTGCGTCCGCGGACGGGCGGACGATTGCTTTGCAGGATGAAGCCGTCCTCCGCGAACAGCGCCGCGAGGGCCGCCGCGTCACCCACTCGCCATGCACGCTCGTAGTCGCGGAGTACTCGATCCAGTTCGGGTGGCAGCGTAACGCTGGGAACTTCTGCGGGCGTGGCTGGCTTCGGGGCGTCCTGGGCAAGCGATGGCCCAGTTGCTGACATCAGGCAAAGGACGGCAACAGCAAGGAAAGGATGGTTCATTGGTCTCCGCCCGATTGAAGTTCAGTGATTGGGGCAATGGAACAGAGGTGCAACAGGCGGCCGCGGATCGAACTAAACCGTGTAGCCAGAAAATCTATTCTGAACACTGTTTTTCGAACGAATTGTTAGGCGCCGCCACTCGAAGGGGATGTGCCGGATTATCGCGGATAAAGGCCGCGGCGTCGGCCAACCTGTCCGGAAGCGGTGGCCCGAGAGTGCTGCGATAGCTGGAGAAGCGGAAACCGGCTGCAAACAGCACTTTTATCTTTTCCCATTGCTCAAGGTCTTTGGCAGGCGGCGCCTTGAATGAGCGCCCCATTTCTTGGATGTTCCCGCCGCAATTAGGACAAACAGCCGACAAATCTTTTCGGGGAGTTATCTTGAAGCTCTTGCGGCAGTCAAAACAGGCGTGGGCAATCAAATATTGTGGGCTTGGCACGCGATTCACCTGCTAAAGCACCTAACGACTAATAATCGGATCTTCGGGATTCGGCTATCCGACCCATCCATAGCGTACCGTATGCCCCGCCCCCCTTTCATACATGTCGATACTAGGGCTGCTGGCTCCAGCTAAAAAGCCGAAGAACCACCCTGATCTACTGGTCCAGCATAGAGACGGGTGATGTCCGCTCTAGATCATAAGCAGTCAACCGACAAACAGCGTTATGGCCTTTGGTCTTTGAGGAACCTAGCTTAACCACCGGTGCTCAACACATCCTCCGCTAGCGGCTCATCCCTAATCTAGAGATGGACCAACTCCAAGGCCAGCTTCTGGCCGAGTAGCGCCCAGTCATACAAGACCCGGCTTGCCGGGGAAAGCTGGGGGCCGTCTAGCGGCGGTGTTGAAGTACTCGGTCGCCTCTTTCAACAGGGGGCGCGGTATCAACGAACCGCTAGGAGCCAAGATGGCTGGTCAATCACGGAAGTTTCCCCGGCAGCGCCAACTCAAAATCGGCTACGCCTATTACCCCCACACCGGCAAGGGCCGCCCCACCCCGCCCTTCCCCTCGCTGCGCCTGCAAGGCCGCTGGCTGGAGCAGGCCGGATTCTCGATTGGGCAAACCATCCAGGTACACATACGCGCCGGCCGCCTGGTCCTGGAGCCGGTGAAGTCGGATTAGTGGCTATACCCGCCGCCCCGATCTGCGAGGCGGCGGTGTCCGGCTCAGAAGCGGGTGAGCTTCCAGCAGCGGTGGATGCGGGCGTTGCGCTCGAAATCCGGGGGGAGGGTCTGCGGGGTGATGTCCTCGCAGCGGGCGAAGGCGGCGATTTCGTTTTCTTCCAGGCGGAAGCGGCGGAAGTTGTTGCTGAAATACAGCACGCCGTTGGGCGCCAGTCGGGCGACCGCCGCGCGCAGCAGGCGCACGTGTTCCTTCTGGATGTCGAAGTCGTCGGCGCGGGCGGAGTTGGAGAAGGTGGGCGGGTCGCAGAAGATCAGGTCGTATTCGCCCTGCTCGGCTTCCAGCCAGCGCACGGCGTCGGCCTGCACGAGGCGGTGCTGGGCGCCGCCGAAGTTATTGCCCGCCAGATTGCGCCCGCACCATTCCAGGTAGGTGCCGGACAGGTCCACGCTGGTGGTGGTGGCCGCGCCGCCGACGGCGGCCTGCACGCTGGCGACGCCGGTGTAGCTGAAGAGGTTGAGGAAGCGTTTGCCGCGCGCTTCCTGGGCCATGCGCCGGCGCAGTGGGCGGTGATCCAGGAACAGGCCGGTGTCGAGGTAGTCGAACAGGTTGACCTGCAGGCGGGCGTTGTTTTCCCGCACCCACAGGGTCTGGTCCTTCTGGTCGAAGCGGCCGTACTTGCTGCCGCCCTTGCCACGCGCGCGCGACTTGATCGCCACCCGCTCCGGCGGCGCGGCGAAGACTTCGCGCGCGGCGGCCAGCAGTTCGCTGAAACGGCGGCGCACGTCGGTTTCCGGGATGCTGGCCGGGGCGGCGTATTCCTGGATGTGCAGGTAGGTGCCGCCGTCGTTCTCGGCTTCGTACACGTCGATGGCGGCGGCGTATTCGGGCAGGTCGGCGTCGTAGGCGCGGTAGCAGGTGACGTCCTCGCGGGCGCGCCAGCTCTTGAGCTTCTTGAGGTTCTTGCGGATACGGTTGGCGACCATCTGCGCGCCTTCGCTGAGCGGGCGCGGTTCGCTGCGCTCGCGGGCGGGCGCGGCGACGGTATCGCAGACAATCAGCGCGCACTCGATGGCGCCGTTGAACACCTGGTACTTCTTCTGCGCGCGCAGGCCGGTGGCGTGGGCCAGATCGGCGTTGCCGCACAGCAGGCTGGCGCGCCAGCCGGGCACGGCGCGTTGCAGCGCGTCGCCGAGCATGCGGTACAGCGCCGCGTCGGCGGCCAGGCGTTCGTCGTAGGGCGGATTGCAGACCACCAGGCCGCCGCCTTCGCCGGGGGCTTCCAGTTGGGCGACGTCGCGGGTCTGGAATTGAATCTGTCCGGCCAGGCCGGCCAGGGTCGCGTTCTCGTTGGCGGCGCGGATGGCGCGTGAATCCAGATCGCTGCCGAAGAAACGCGGTTGCAGCGCGCGGCGGCCTTCGGTCTCGCGGGCGACGGCGTCGGCAAACAGATCGCGCCAGGCCTGCGTGTCGAAGCCCAGCCAGCGCGTCGGCAGCGCGTTGCCGTGGCGTTGCAGGCCGGGGGCGACGTCGGCCGCCATCAGCGCGCCTTCAATCAGCAAGGTGCCGCTACCGCACATGGGATCCAGCAGCGCGCCACCGGCGTGGTACAGCGCCGGCCAGCCGCCGCGCATCAGCACGCCGGCGGCGAGGTTTTCCTTCAACGGCGCCTCGTTCTGCTCGCGGCGCCAGCCGCGGCGGTGCATGGGGCCGCCGCCGAGGTCAATCGACAGCGTGGCGCGGCCCTTGCGCAGCGACAGGTTGATGCGCACGTCCGGCTGTTCGACATCCACCGAAGGACGTTCCAGTCCCTGCTGGCGCAGGCGATCCACCACCGCGTCCTTGATCCGCTGGGCGGCGTAGCGCGCGTGGGTGATGGTCTGGCCGGAGACGTGCGCATCCACCGCGAGGGTGAGTTCCGGACGCAGGTGGTCTTCCCAGGCGATGGCGGCGGCGCCGTCGTAGAGCGCCTGTTCGTCCGGGCAGTCGTAGTCGGCGATGGGCCACAGCACGCGGCTGGCCAGGCGCGACCACAGCACGGCGCGCTGGGCGTCGCGCAGTTCGCCTTCGACGTTGACGCCGGCGATGGTGGCGGTGGCGCGGTGGGCGCCCAGCGCCGTCAGCTCGTCGGCGAGCAGGTACTCCAGGCCCTTGGCGCAGGAAACAAAGAACTTCAAGTGGACTCCGGAACTCGGGACGACGGGGCGCGGACGGGCGCGGTTTTGCCGGGCAATTTTGCCGGATCGGGGCTGGAAACACACGGAAAACCGGCCCCGCGCTCGCTCAGGCGAGCGACAGGGCCCAGCTTTCCCGCGACAGCTGCAGGCGGTGGGTCAGGTCCAGCCGCTCCAGCAGGGCCTCGTCGTGGGAGACCACGGCCAGCGCGCCGCGGTACTGGCGCAGCATGCTTTCCAGCGCCTCCAGCCCGGCCAGATCCAGATGGTTGCCGGGTTCGTCCAGCAACAGCAGACCGGCCGGCTGCGCAGCGTACAGCACGCAGGCCAACGCGGCCTTGAGGCGCTCGCCGCCGCTGAGTTTTCCGCTGGGACCGTCGATGTGGCCGGCGTCCAGCCCGAGCAGCGCCAGCCGGGTGCGCAGCGCCGCCTCGCCCACGTCCGGGTTGGCCTCGCGCAACTGCGCCAGCACGCTGGCGGCGGGATCCAGCCCGGCCAGGCGCTGATCCAGCCACGCCACCGGCACGTGCGCGCGGCGATGCCCGGACAAGAGCGGCACCTGCCCGGCCAGTACCTTGAGCAGGCTGGATTTGCCGCTGCCGTTGGCGCCGGTGATGCCGATGCGCTGGCGGCCGGTGAGGGTGAGGTTCATGCCTTGGGCGGTGGCGGGTACGAACGGCAGCACCGCGTCTTCCAACCGCAGGGCGATGCGGTCCTGCGCCGATGCCGCATCGGGCGCGAACAGGGCCAGTTCCACTGTCGGCTCCTGCCTGCGCGCGGCCTCACGCAACTGCGCGCCGAGTTGTTCGCGCGCGGCCTGCTGGCGGGCGGCGAAGCGACCGGCGCTGTCCTCGCTGCGATCCTTGCGCAGGCCCATCAGGATCGGCGCCTGGTTGGCGTCGCGCGCGTCGCGGTTGCCGCGCGCCTGCCGGCGCTGCTGGCGTTCGCGTTGTTCGCGCAGCGCGCGTTCCTGCCGCTGCGCGGCGGCCTTGGTCTGCTCCAGTTCGCGCTGCGCCTGCGCCTGCTCCTCGGCCTTGCGCGCGGCGTAGAAACCGTAGCCGCCGCCGTAGGTCCGCAGGCCGTGCGGCGACAGTTCCTCGATGCGGGCGAAGCTGTCGAGCAGGCGGCGATCGTGGCTGATCACCAGCAGGCCGTTCTGCCATTGCGCGAGTTGCGCGTGCAGGCGCTGGCGTTGCGGCGCGTCGAGGTGGTTGCTGGGCTCGTCGAGGATCAGGAAGTCGGCCTCGGACAGGAAGGCGCCGGCCAGCGCCACGCGCATCGCCTCGCCGCCGCTGAGGGTGTCGGCGGCACGATCCGGCGCGAGATCCGGCAGGCCCTGCGCGTCCAATGCCTGCGCGAGTTGCTGGCGGATGTCCCAGCGTTCACCCAAGGCATCGAAATCACGCACGTCGGCGCTGCCGGCCTCGATGCGCGCAAGCGCGTCCAGCGGGCCATCGACGCCGGCGAGCGAGGCGACGGTGGCGCCGGGTGGCACGCGGATCTGTTGCGGCAGGTAGTGCACGCGGCCGCTGGCGGCGCGCTTGCCGGCGGTGGGTTCGACCTCTCCGGCCAGCAGGCGCGCAAGCACGCTCTTGCCCACGCCATTGCGCCCCACCAGCCCGGTCGGACGGTCGTCCAGGTGCAGGTCGAGATCGGAGAAAAGGATCCTGCCGTCGGGCAGGGACAGCGACGCGCGGTCGAGCGTCAGGAAAAGATTCGTCATGCGGATTCCATGTGATGCCACGGGAACTCCCTCGGCGCGGGGCCGGCGGGAACCTGGGCCGTCTGAAGCGACGGCGGCATCAATGGCGCATGGGCGTAGGCACCTGGGACGAATCGAGGCCGCGATTCTAGCGGCAGTCGCGCGCCCGCGGCCAGACGCGGGCTGAACGCGGTGCGGAGGCGTTACAGCGAGGCCAGCAGTTGGCCGAAGGCGTCGGCGGAGGCTTCGACGTGCGAAGACAGGCGATGCGCGTCGTCGACCATCAGCAGGCGCGCGCGGCGGGCGTGCGCCCAGTCGACGACAAGCTGCGCGGAAATCAGTTCGTCATCCCAGCCGTGGATGACCGAAATCGGCACGGGCGCGGCGTCCAGCCCCGGCAGTGGCCCCATGGTGGTCGGCGGCGCCATCAGGAACAAGCCGCGCACCGGCACGTCCAGCGAGATGCGGCCGGCGATGTAGGCGCCGAGGCTGGAGCCTGCCAGCACCAGCGGGCCGCGGCTGGCGGCGGCGAGCGCGAGGCCGCGCAGGCGCTCCAGCCGCGCGGGCACGTCGCCGAGCGAGCTGATCTCGCGGCGCGCGTCCAGATCGGTGTAGTCGGGACGTTCGTGGGTCCAGCCCAGGCGCTCGGCGACGTCCGCCAGCGCAGTGACCTTGGTGGCGTCGGGGCCGCTTTCGAAACCGTGCGAGAGGATGCAGTGGCCACGAAGCCGGGAGGGCGGGCTCACAGCGCCTCCACGCGATCGCCGATGCGGAACACGCCGCCTTCCAGGATGCGCGCGCACAGGCCGCCGTGGCCACGCATGGCGTTGTAGCCGCCGGGGCCGAGCGCGTCTTCCATGCGCGAGCAGGGATCGCATTCGTCGGTGCCTTCCAGCACTACGTCGCCGATGCGGAAGCGGCGCTCCTTCAGCGCGATCAGCGGAATGCCGGAGACCACTACGTTCCGCCGCAGCAGCGCCGGTTGCAGATCCGCACGCGCGGCCAGCGCGGCGATGGCCGGCAGGTGTTCGGCCTGGATGAGGGTGATGCCGCGCTTGCCGCTGCCGCCGGCATAGCGATCGCCGACCAGGCCGACGCCGGTGACGGCTTCGACCTGCTGCACCGGCACCATCGCCACGTCACGGGCGGGGCGCAGGCCGATCCATTCGACCTGGCCAGCGCGCGGCAGGCGGGCCATCAACTGGGCAAGCGGGGAATCGGGAGACAGGGGCATGGGGGTCATCCCGCCGCGACGGCCGCGGCGCAGGCCGCCAGTTTACTTGAGCCGCGCGCCGGTATCGGCCTGCTAGCATGCCCGGCATGTCCGACGCGCCCGCCATGCACTCCGCTCCCCTGCCCTATGAAACCCGGCTGGAGCCGCGCCCGCTGGCACAGGTGGATCTGGCGGTGATCCATTGCACCGAGCTGCCGGATCTGGCGACGGCACGGCAATTTGGCGAGGAAATCCTGTATTCGGGGTCGGGCACCGGCAACAGCGGGCACTTCTACATCGATCGCGACGGCGGCGTGCACCAGTTCGTGGCGCTGGATCGGGTGGCGCACCATGTGCGCGGTTACAACCCGCGCGCCATCGGCATCGAGCTGGTGAACATGGGGCGCTATCCGCACTGGCTGGCGAGCGATCACCAGCGGATGGAAGAGCCGTATACCGAAGCGCAGATCGAAGCGCTGATTGCGTTGCTGCGCTGGCTGCCTTCGCAGCTGCCGGCGTTGCGGTGGATTGCCGGGCATGAGGACCTGGATAGGACGCTGGAGCCGGCGAGCGATGACCCGGCGGTGCAGGTGCAGCGGAAGCTGGATCCGGGACCGTTGTTCCCGTGGGAACGGGTGATGGCGGCGGTGGGCTTGGCGCGGTTGGTGCCCTGACGGAATTTCCATGTAGGAGCGACGTCAGTCGCGACCGGAAGCCATCGGGTCGCGACTGACGTCGCTCTTACAGGGTGGTTTCCCGCCAAAAGCAAATCCCCCTCGGTCCCCCTTCTGCGAAGGGGGAGGCAAGAGCGGGGCTGTTCTCGATCTGATGCTCCAATCCCGAATCCCGGCCCTGAGGCCCCAAGCCCCCGCCCCGTATAATCCCCAGCCTCCCGCACCCGCCCTGCGAGCCGCCGTGTCTTCCAATCCTGAACCCGTCGTCAGCGAACTCATCGACCTGCTCTCGCTGGAGCGGCTGGAGGACAACCTGTTCCGGGGCCAGAGCCGCGATATCGGCACCAAGTACGTGTTCGGCGGGCAGGTGCTGGGACAGGCGCTGTCGGCCGCGCAGGCGACGGTGGAAGGCGAAGGCGAGCGCCGCGCGCATTCGCTGCATGCCTACTTCCTGCGCGCCGGCAACATCGAGGCGCCGATTGTCTACGAGGTGGATCGCACGCGCGATGGCGGCAGTTTCTCGGTGCGCCGGGTCACGGCGATCCAGCATGGGCGGGTGATCTTCTTCTGCGCGGCCTCGTTCCAGGGCGAGGAAGCCGGCGCGGAACACCAGTTGTCGATGCCCGAGGTGCCGCAGCCCGAGGACGTGACGCCGGCGCCGCCGGTGCCGGCCGAGGTGATGGCGACGCTGCCGATCAAGGTGCAGCGCTGGCTGTCGCGGCGCGGGCCGTTCGAGTTCCGCCACGTGTATCCGCGCGACGAACTGAATCCGCCCAAGCGGCCGCCGTTCCAGCAGGTGTGGTTCCGGCTGAGCGAGAAGGTCGGCGATTCGCCCGAGCTGCATCGCGCCCTGCTGGCCTACGCCTCCGATTTCCAGTTGCTGGGCACGGCGACCTATCCGCACGGCATCAGCTATTACCAGCCGAACGTACAGATGGCCTCGCTGGATCACGCGCTGTGGTTCCACCGTCCGTTCCGCGCCGACGACTGGCTGCTGTATTCGATCGACAGCCCCAGCGCGCAGGGTTCGCGCGGGCTGGCGCGCGGGCAGATCTTCGATCGCCATGGCCGGCTGGTCGCCAGCACCGCGCAGGAAGGCCTGATCCGGGTGGTGCCCGACGCCCACGCCGCGGCCGCCGTGCCGGCCAGGGACTGATCACCGATGCGCCAGATTTTCACCAGCCAGCGTCTGGAAACCGTCGAGGGCGTGGCCAAGCTGCTGCGCGACGCCGGCATCGAGGTCCACATCAGCAACGAGCGCTCGTATCGCGGCAAGCGCGGCAGCCAGTTCCGCTATACCGAACCGGTGCCGAAGGGTTTGCAGCCGGCGGTATGGGTGCGGCATCCGGAAGACCAGCCGCGCGCGCGCCAGATCCTGCGCGACGCCGGGCTGCTGGAAACCACCCGTCCCGGCGCGGGTCCGGCGCCGCTGACTTTCACCAGCACCCAGGACGAGCCGCCGAAGCGGAGTTCGTGGGCCTGGCGCATCCGCCTTATCCTGCTGGGCCTGATTGCGGTGGCGGCGGTGTTCACGGTGCTGCGCCACCGCGCGCCGCGCCCGGCCGCGCCCGCTCCGCCACCGGCCACGGCGCCGGCCACGCCCACGCAGCCGGCACCCGCGCCCGCCGACGAGACCGAGGAAGACGACGCGGTGCGGGTACAGGTGAAGCCGGCTTCCGAAGGCTGACCCGGCTCGGTCACATTTTTCGGGCGGTCTCGTCCCGGGGACCAGGAACCCAAGGAAGCCCCGCCCCGATGAATGCCCAGACCCTCGACCTGATGCTGCAGCACGAGCTGCCCGCCGCCGCGCGTGGCAATCAGGATGCCTATGGCCGCATCGTCAGCGCCTGCCAGAACACGGTCACCGCGATTGCCTACGCCATCACCCGCGACGTGCAGGCCAGCGAGGACATCGCGCAGGAAGCCTTCCTGCGCGCCTGGCAGCGGCTGGACCGCCTGAAGAACAGCGCCAGCTTCCTGCCCTGGCTGCGCCAGATCACCCGCAACCTGGCGCGCGACTACCTGCGCACCCAGCACCACAAGCCGATGTCGGGCGAAGCGGCGGAACTGGCGATCACCCTGACCGCCGATCCCTCGCCCTCGCCGGCCGAACGCCTGCTGCGCACCGAGGAGGAAATCGCCGCCGCCGACATCATCTCGTCGCTGCCGGAGGATGCCCGCGAAACCCTGCTGCTGTTCTATCGCGAAGGGCAGAGCTCGCTGCAGGTGGCCGAATTGCTGGGCCTGAGCGACGCGGCGGTGCGCAAGCGCCTGTCGCGTGCGCGTGGCATCGTGCGCGAGGAAATGCTGAAGCGTTTCGGCGAGTTCGCCCGCTCCACCGCGCCCGGCGCGGCCTTCACCGTGCTGGTGGTCAGCGGGCTGATGAGTGCGGCGCCGGTCGCCAGCGCCGCCATCGCCATCGGCGCCGGCGCGGTCGGCGTGGGTTCGGCCAGCGCCGGCAAGCTGGGCGCCAGCGGGCTGGGCATTTCGTCGCTGTCCGGCGGCACCGCGATGGGCACGCTGATGGGCGCCTACGACACGCTGGCCCACGGCGGCGTCACCGCCGGTTTCTCGCTGGGCGCGGTGATCGGCGGCGTGGTCGGTGGTGCGCTGGGCACGTACTTCGGTGGCCGCCTGCTGCTGAGTTTTGCCGATACCGAGACCGAACGCGCGCAGTTGCGCCGCTTCATCCGCATGAACACCGCTACCGCGGCGGCGGTCGGTGTCAGCATCATGGCCGCCGCCGCCCTCAGCCGCAGCTGGTTGCCGATGACGCTGGCGGCGGCGATCGGCATGGCCGTCATCAACTACCAGTGCCTGGTGCCGCTGCGCCGGATGATGAAGCCCATGGTGGCGCGCGATATCGCCCGGCGTGGACACAAACGCGGCGCGTGGCTGTACGAGAGCATGTACGGCGCGACCGGCGTGGTGCTCGCCTCGGTGCTGGCGTTGGGCGGGATGATCGTGTCGATGAAGGTGTCGGGGCGGTTTTGAGTTTTCTGGGGCGTTGCAGGTTTCCGGAGGCTTCGGTTTTTCCAGTCGTCATCGCTTCCTTGCCCGTCGTCCCAGCGAACGCAGAAGGATCCTGCCCCCATCCCAACCTTCCCCCGCATGCGGGGGAAGGGGCGGAGCATGCATCAGCCCGGCAGCGTACGGATACCGCTCCCTCCCCCGCGTGCGGGGGAGGGCTGGGGTGGGGGCCAACGCCGCAGCCCACTCCCCGCAAACATCGATGCATCGCGCCGGAATGACGATGACGGGGTTTCCGGATTGCCCTGCCCCGTCATTCCGGCGAACGCTGGAACCTTGCCCCCATCCCAACCTTCCCCCGCACGCGGGGGAAGGGGCGGAAACGGCACCGGGTCACATCGCGTCTCCCCGGGCGTCTGTGCTTCCATAGCCGCCTGGAGCCGAACACCGATGACCGCCGCCACGCTGGAACTGACCCTGCGCCATGAGTTTCCCGCCGCCCAGCGGGGCGACCGCGATGCCTACGGGCGGATCATCGGTGCGTGCCAGAACACCGTCACCGCGATCGCCTACGCGATCACCCGCGACGTGCACGCCAGCGAGGACATCGCCCAGGAAGCCTTCCTGAAGGCCTGGAAGCACCTGGGCAGCCTGAAGAACCCGGACAGCCTGCTGCCGTGGCTGCGCCAGATCACCCGCAATCTGGCCCGCGATCACCTGCGCGCCGGGCAATACCGGCCGATGACCGGCGAAGTGGCCGACATCGCCATCGAACTGGCCACCGACACCGCGCCAACCCCGGCGGAAATGGTGCTGCAGACCGAGCAGGAACGGGTGGCCGCTGATGTCATCGCCGCGCTGCCGGAAGACAGCCGCGAAGTGTTGTTGCTGTACTACCGCGAGAGCCAGAGTTCGCAGCAGGTCGCGCAGTTGCTGGGGCTGACCGACGCGGCGGTGCGCAAGCGCCTGTCGCGGGCGCGTGGCTACGTGCGCGAGGAATTGATGAAGCACTTCGGCGAGTTCGCCCGCAGCAGCGCGCCGGGCGCGGCGTTCGCCAGCATCGTGCTGGGCGCGCTGGCGGTGGGCGCGCCACCGACCGCCGCCGCGGCGGTACTGGGCACCGGTTCGGCGCTGGCCGGCAAGGGCCTGCTGAAGGTGCTGGGCGCGTCGTTCGGCGCGGTGGCCGTCGGCCTGGTCGGCGGCATCGGATCGGTCTGGTTCGGCATCCGCAAGCAGTTGCGGGATCCGCTGGATGCGCGGGAACGGCGGGCGCTGATTGCCTACGGCACGGTCAACACGGTGATGATCCTGGCGTTCCTGGCCGGCGCCCTCGCATTGCAGAAGGTACCGGGCTGGATTCCGCACCTGCTGCTCACCGCCGCCTATTGCGGCGGCATCATGTGGTCGTGCAGCCGCTGGCTGCCGCGCATCCTGGCACGCCGGCGCGCGCGCGACATGCAACTGGACCCGGTGACCGAAACCGCCGACGCGGCACGCCGGCGCAAGTGGCAGATCATCGGGGTGACCGTGGGACTCGTGCTGGGGTTCGGCGGTCTGTTGTATGGGTTGGTTGCGAGCGGGCGGTTGGTGTTCTGAGCGGGTTGCCTTTGGTATCTCATTCGTCCGCAAGCAGGCAAGCCTGATCCCATGCGGCTCGGGACGTTTGGGGATGGATTCTGCCCGTACGCGATGTTTCCGGCCGTTTGATACCCCGTCGCGACTGACGTCGCTCCTACAAGGGATTTGCGCGTAGGAGCGACGTAAGTCGCGACCGTGGTCGATGCCGATTGAAGGACGCTCTGCCGGGGATGGATGGACGATCACCCGAAGATTTCCGGCCTTTCTATTTCCCTGTCGCGACTGACGTCGCTCCTACAACGGATTTGCGGGTAGGAGCGACGTCAGTCGCGACCGTGGTCGATGCCGATTGAAGGATGCCCTGCCGGGGATGGATGGCCGGACGTCCGAGGGTTTCGGGCGCTTTGATTTTCCCGTCGCGACTGACGTCGCTCCTACAAATAATCCAGCAACTGCCAGGGAGCGGTCGCGAATGCGACACCGGCCGCGCGTGGCGGCCGGTGTGCGATGGAACGGTGGACTGCGCGGCTCAGCGCGGCGAACGCGGCTTCAGTTCGTCCTGGCTGAGGAAGCCGTCCTTGTTCGCGTCGAGCTGTTCGAAGCGCTCGGCCAGGCGCGACTTGCCCTTGGCTTCGTCACGGCTGATGCGGCCGTCCTTGTTGGCGTCGGCGGCGGCGAAGCGCTCGGCGCCACGCGCCTGCATGCGCTGCTGGAACTGCGCGCGCCGGTTGGCGTCGGCGGCGTCGATCTCGGCGCGGGTCAGCTTGCCGTCCTTGTCGGTGTCGGCGCCGACGAACCATTCGTCACGGCGCTGCTTGCCGCGCAGTTCGCGATCCTTGGCGTCGACATAGCCGTCGCCATTCACATCCATCCTGGCGAAATGCTCGGCGAAGCGCGGCTGCTTGCCGGCCTCGGCCTTGCTGATGCGGCCGTCGCCGTCGGTGTCCAGTTGCTTCATCATGCCGCCTTGACCACGACGGTGGCCGCCGCCGTCCATGCCGTGTCGGCGATGCGGGCGTTCCTCGGCACTGAGCTTGCCGTCCTTGTTCTTGTCGAGCGTGTCGAAACGCTCGGCCAGGCGCGGATGCGCGGCGGCTTCAGCGCGATCCACGACGCCGTCGCCGTTCTTGTCCAGGGCCGGGCGCGAGGCGCCTGCGGCCGGCGCGGACTGGGTGGCGGCGAAGGCGGTGCCGGCGGCGAGCGCGGTCAGCACGGCCACCAGGAGCAGGGTCTTGTTGCGGGTCATGTTCGGGTTCTCCTGATCACGCGGCGCGGTTGCGCCACTGACCGGGAAAACGCCCGGCGGCCGCCACGGTTGACGCGGCGACGAACGGATTCAGCTTCCAGCCGGTCGCATGCGCCGCGACGACGGCCGCGCAGTATGCTGGCCGCATGGTCCACGCCTTCGCCCGCGCCGTTTCCATTCTCGGACACCCGATGCTGGTGCTGCCGGTGGCGGCGCTGTTGCTGGCCACGCGCACCCTGGGCGTGCGCGAGGCGGCGTGGATGGCGTTGGGCTTCGCCGGGTTCGCCGCACTGGTGATGGGCTGGTCGGGATGGCAGGTGCGGCGTGGCCGCTGGCAGCACGTGGACGCGAGCCGGCACGAGGAACGCCGGACCTTGAACCGCTTCCTGCTGGTCGCGCTGGCGCTGGCGGCGGTGCTGGGCTGGGTCGCCGGCCAGCCGGTGCAGCTGGCGCTGGGACTGATCCTGGCGGCGGCGCTGATCGCGGTGGCGATGCTGGGCGCGCGGTGGTGCAAGCTGTCGCTGCACATGGCCTTCGTCATCTATGCGGCGATCCTGCTGTCGCAGCTCCATCCGGGCTGGGGCATCGCCGGGTTGGCGTTCGCCGCATTGGTGGCGTGGTCGCGGCTGAAACTGCGCCGGCACGTGCCGCGCGATCTGGTCGCCGGCGCGTTGGCCGGCGCGACGGCGGGCGGCCTGTTCGTCTGGCTCGCGCCGAAACTGGCGGGGGCGTGATGGGCAACAATCCTCCGCAGCCGGCCGAAGACCTGCGCCTGTTCCATACCGGCGAACATCCCTGCGGCTACTGGCCGGATCGCAACGCGCGCGATCTGGTGCTGGATCCGCGCGATCCGCGCCTGCCGATGTTCTATCCGAACGCGCTGGCATGGGGTTTCCGCCGCTCCGGCGACATCGTCTACCGACCGCATTGCCTGGGCTGCCAGGCATGCGTGGCGGTGCGGATTCCGGTGGAACGGTTCCAGCCGGATCGCAGCCAGCGCCGCTGCGCGCGGCAGAATCCGGACGTGGACGTGCGGGTGATGGTGGCCGAGCGCAGCGAGGAGCACGTCGCGCTGTACCAGCGCTACCTGACCGCACGGCATCCGCTGGGCGGCATGGACGATCACGGCGCGGTCGAGTTCGAGCAGTTCCTGATCGGCAGCTGGGCCAACAGCCGCTTCCTGGAACTGCGCGAACACGGACGGCTGCTGGCGGTGGCGGTCACCGACGTGCTGCCGGAAGCGCTGTCGGCGGTCTACACCTTCTACGATCCGGATCTGGCCGCGCGCGGGCTGGGCACGCTGGCGATCCTGCGCCAGATCGCCTGGGCGCGCCGCGAGGGCCTGCCGCACCTGTACCTGGGCTACTGGATCCACGGGCATCGCAAGATGGACTACAAGCGCCGCTTCCAGCCGCTGGAAGCCTACGACGGCCGCGGATGGCGGGACTTCCAGCCGCCGCCGGATCCGTAACCGCGCTGTCATCGGCGGCGCTGGCGCCCATGTCAGAATGGCGGCATGCGAACCTTACTCCTGCCCGCCTGCCTGCTTTCCCTGCTCACTGCCTGCGTGAACGTCAACGTGCACGGTGATCCCGCCGCCGCCCTCGCCGACAGCCCCGCGCGCCTGCGCGTGGCCACCTACAACACCTCGCTGTATTCGGATGAAGCCGGCGGCGTGATCCGCGAGCTGGAAGGCGACAGCGCGCATGCGCGCAAGATCGCCGCGGTGCTGCAGAAGGTGCGGCCGGATCTGGTGCTGCTCAACGAGTTCGATTACGACGAGGCACATCGGGCGGCGGATCTGTTCCAGCAGCGTTATCTGGAAGTGGCCCAGCCCGGCGGCGGCGAAGCGCTGCGCTATCCCTACCGCTATCTGGCGCCGGTCAACACCGGCGTGCCCAGCGGGCTGGATCTGGACAACAACGGCGAAGCCGGCGGCGAAGGCCGCGCGCGCGGCAACGATGCCTGGGGCTACGGCCTGCACCCGGGCCAGTACGGCATGCTGGTGCTGTCGAAGCATCCCATCGATGCCGCGCAGGTGCGTACCTTCCAGTTGCTGCGCTGGAGCGCCCTGCCCGGCGCGGCGCGTCCGATCGATCCGGCCACCGGCAAATCCTGGTATCGCGACGAGGTGTGGTCCAAGCTGCGGCTGTCGTCGAAGTCGCACTGGGACGTGCCGGTGCGTATGCCCTCCGGCGTGGTGCATTTCCTGGTCTCGCATCCGACCCCGCCGGTGTTCGACGGTCCGGAGGATCGCAATGGTGCGCGCAACCACGACGAGCTGCGCCTGTGGCACGAATACATCAGCGCGGGCGACAAGCCCTGGCTGTGCGACGACGCGGGCGTCTGCGGCGGGCTGGCGCAGGAGGCGCGCTTCATCATCGCCGGTGATCTCAACAACGATCCGGTCGATGGCGACGGCCGCCACGAGGCGATCCTGGAATTGCTGGAACATCCGCGGGTGATGCGCCACGCCACCCCGCAGAGCCGCGGTGGCGCCGAGACCGCCGAAGCCTATGCCGCCAAGGGCATCGCCCGTCGCGGCGCGCCCGGCCACGTCACCGGCGATTTCGGTCCGAAGGCCGGCGCGATGCGGCTGGACTACGTCCTGCCCTCGACCGGCTTCGCCTACGAGGGCGGCGGCGTGTTCTGGCCCGCGAAAGCGGAAGCCGACGCCGCCATCGCCGACGGCAGCGACCATCATCTGGTGTGGGCGGATCTTCTGCCCTGAGGGCTGTTCTTTTACCCGTAGGAGCGACGTAAGTCGCGACCGCAATCCGACCGACTGAGATAAAGCGCAACACATGGGGATGGTTGCTCGCGCGTCCCCGACATTCCCGGCCCATCTGTTTTCCCGTCGCGACTCACGTCGCTCCTACAAGGGGGTTTTCCTGTGGGAGCGACGTGAGTCGCGAATACGGGATGTGGGGCGCCTACGACCCCACCACCGTCGTGCGCGGGCTGAAGCCGATGGCGCCGTCGCTGCGTGCGGAGACGATCATCTTGACCATGCTGCCGGGGATCATCACTTCGATCTGCACGGTCTTGCCGTCCGGCGCGAGGCCTTCCAGGGTCATTTCGATCAGTGCGCCGGCGGTGTCGATCTCCCGGCACAGGATGTGCGGTTCGCCACCTTCCACCTGTACCAGATAGGGCTTGATCGCCTCGCCCAGCGCTTCCAGCGCCTGCGGGAAGAAGAACACCGCGTAGCCTTCATTTCCGTTCATGGTCCGATCCTTACTTGAGTTCGATGCCGAGGGCTTCGGCAGCGTCGCGCGCGATGGCGCGGGCGGTGTCGATGTCGGCGGCGCGCGCCAGGGTCACGCCGACCCGGCGATGGCCCTCCACGCGCGGCTTGCCGAACAGGCGCAGCGCGGTGTCCGGCGCCACCAATGCCTTGTCCACATTCGAGAACACCGGCACGCCATGGCCGTGCGCCAGCACCGCGCACGAGGCCGACGGGCCCTGCTGGCGGATGACCGGAATCGGCAGGCCAAGGATGGCGCGCGCGTGCAGCGCGAATTCGCTCAGTTCCTGCGAGACCAGGGTAACCAGGCCGGTGTCGTGCGGACGCGGCGAGACTTCGCTGAACCACACCTCGTCGCCCTTCACGAACAGCTCGACCCCGAACACGCCCCAGCCGCCCAGGTTGTCGGTGACCGCGCGCGCCACCGCCTGCGCGTTTTCCAGCGCGCGCGGCGACATCGGCTGCGGCTGCCAGCTCTCGCGGTAGTCGCCGTCGCGTTGCAAATGACCGATGGGTTCGCAGAACGAGGTGCCGCCGGCGTGGCGCACGGTCAGCAGGGTGATTTCGTAGTCGAAGTCGATGAATCCCTCGACGATGCAGCGGCCGGCGCCGGCACGGCCGCCGGTCTGCGCGTATTCCCAGGCCGGCGCGATGTCGGCGGCTTCGCGCACCGTGCTCTGGCCCTTGCCGGAGGAGGACATCACCGGCTTGACCACGCACGGCAGGCCGATGGCGGCGATGGCCTCGCGATACTCCGCCTCGGTGTCGACGAAGCGGTACGGCGAGGTCGGCAGGCCGAGGGTTTCGGCGGCCAGCCGACGAATGCCTTCGCGATCCATGGTCAGGCGGGCGGCGCGTGCGGTCGGGATGACCCGGGCCGCGCCCTCGGCTTCCAGCGCCACCAGGGTGTCGGTGTGGATGGCCTCGATCTCCGGGACGATCACGTGCGGGCGTTCCCGCGCGACCAGCGCGCGGACCGCGGCCGGATCCAGCATGTCCAGCACGTGGGAGCGGTGCGCGACCTGCATGGCCGGCGCGTCGGCGTAGCGGTCGGCGGCGATGACTTCCACGCCCAGCCGCTGCAGCTCCAGCGCCACCTCCTTGCCCAGTTCGCCCGACCCCAGCAGCAGGACCCGGGTGGCGTGGGGGCTAAGCGGGGTGCCGAGGTCGACCATGGGACGGAATTCCGATGCGGGGAGGGAGCGGCATTCTACCGGCCAGGCTCCCCGCCCTTCCCGGCCGACGGACGGCACTTGCCAAGTGATATCATTTTGATATCTTTCCAGCCAACAAGGAGAGACCACCATGAAAGAGAACCCCATCCGCTCGCTGCCCGGCATCCCCTTCCTGCTCGCCCTGCTGGCCGTGACCGCCCTGGCCGTCTGGCTGTTCGTCACCGGCATCGGCCCCGATCCGAAGTATTCCGGCGTCGTCTCCGGCATGCGGATCGCCGCCGGCGTCATCCTGGGCGTGCTGGCTTTCTTCAGCCTGATCGGCCTGTACACCGTGCAGCCCAACCAGGCCGCGGTGGTCAGCCTGTTCGGCAAGTACGTCGGCACCGTCAAGGACAACGGCCTGCGCTGGAACAACCCCTTCTACTCCAAGAAGAAGGTCAGCCTGCGCGTGCGCAACTTCGAAAGCGGCAAGCTCAAGGTCAACGAGCTGGACGGCAGCCCGATCGAGATCGCCGCCGTCATCGTGTGGCAGGTGGTCGATGCCTCCGAGGCCGTCTACAACGTGGACGACTACGAGAGCTTCGTGCACATCCAGTCCGAATCCGCGCTGCGGGCGATGGCCACCAGCTATCCCTACGACCAGCACGAGGAAGGCCAGCTGGCCCTGCGCAGCCACGCCACCGAGATTTCCCAGCACCTGAAGAACGAACTGGCCGAGCGCCTGGCCGATGCCGGCGTGCAGGTCATCGACGCGCGCATCAGCCACCTGGCCTATGCGCCGGAAATCGCCCAGGCGATGCTGCAACGCCAGCAGGCCAACGCGGTGATCGCTGCGCGCACCCGCATCGTCGCCGGCGCGGTCGGCATGGTCGAGATGGCGCTGGCCGAACTGCAGAAGAACGGCGTGGTGCAGCTGGACGAGGAGCGCAAGGCGCAGATGGTCAGCAACCTGCTGGTGGTGCTGTGCGGCGATCGCAGCACCCAGCCGATCGTCAACACCGGCTCGCTGTACTGAGCCGGGCGGAAGGCAGGCGTCGTGGCCGAGAAGAAAGCCTATCCCCTGCGCATCAGCGCCGACGTGCTGAACGCGGCGCAGCGCTGGGCGGATGACGAGTTGCGTTCGCTCAACGCGCAGATCGAATACGTGCTGCGCGATGCGCTGCGCAAGGCCGGGCGCCTGCCCAAACCGTCGCCCTCGCCAGACGCCGACAGCGACGACGAGTAATCGCGCCACGACAGGCGCAAGCTCGCGGTCCACCGCGACCCGGACAAGGAGAAGGACATGAGCAAGCGTTGGACCTACCAGGTCATCGAAGTGAAGCCCGGCCTGATGGGCGGCCTCAAGCGCGAGGATCTGCAGAACGAACTCAATCGCCTGGGCGCGCAAGGCTGGGAACTGGTCAATACCATCGTGCCCGCCCCGATGGCCGCGGTGCAGATGGTGTTCAAGAAGGAGGCTTGAGATGCGCGTTGCGTTATGGATTGTGCTGGCGCTGGGCGCGCTGTTCACCCCGCCCGCTTTCGCCGCCGACACCGCCGATGCGATTGCCGAACGCCTGCTGGATCGCCTGCAGGCCGGCGACTACGCCGCCGCCGAGGCGATGTTCTCGCCGGAGATGGCCGCCGCCGTGCCGCAGGACAAGCTGAAGGCCGTGTGGGAATCGCTGCCGGCGCAGATGGGCGCGTTGCGCACGCGCGGCGAGCCCAGGGTCGCGGCGCATGAGGGCATGCAGGTCGCACTTACCCGGCTGGAGTTCGCCAATGGCGCGATCAACGCGCAAGTCGCGGTGAATGCACAAGGCAAGGTCGCCGGCTTCCTGCTGCAACCGGCACCGCCGGAAGCCGCCACGCCGGTCCCCGCCGACGCGGCATACCAGGAGCGCGAACTCACCGTGGGCACCGGTGGACAGGCGCTGGCCGCCACCCTGGCGATGCCCAAGGGTGCGGGTCCCTTCCCCGCCGTGGTGCTGGTGCACGGTTCCGGTCCGCAGGATCGCAACGAAACCATCGGCCCCAACCGCCCGTTCCTGGATATCGCCCGCGGCTTGGCCGCGCAGGGCATCGCGGTGCTGCGTTACGAGAAGCGCAGCAAGGCGCGTCCGCAGGATTTCACCGGCGGCAAGTCGTTCACCGTCGATGACGAAGTCACCGACGATGCGGTCGCCGCGATCGCCACCCTGCGCGCCCAGCCCGGCATCGACGGCAAGCGCGTATTCGTGCTCGGCCACAGCCAGGGCGGCATGCTTGCGCCGCGCATCGCGCAACGCTCCGGCCAGGTGGCCGGTCTGATCCTGTTCGCCGCGCCCGCGCGTTCGCTGCTGACGATCCTGCCGGAACAGAACCGCTACCTGCTGGCCAAGCGGGGGCCGACGACGCCGGAAGCGCAAGCGTTCCTGGACAAGCTGGATGCGCAGATCGCCAACGTGCGCGGCAACGCGCCCGACGATTCCACCGACACGCCGCTGGGCCTGCCGGCCCGTTACTGGCGCTCGCTGGAGGCCATCGACCCGGTCGCCGAGGCCAAGGCGCTCGACCTGCCGCTGCTGCTGTTGCAGGGCGGCCGCGACTTCCAGGTCGTCGATGCGGACTGGCAGCGCTGGCGCAGCGGACTGGCCAATGATCGCCAAGCGACCTTCCGGCACTACCCGGCCCTGAATCACCTGGGCATCGCCGGCGAAGGCGCCGGCACGCTGTCCGAGTACCAGCGACCCGGCCAGGTCGATCCGCAACTCATCGCCGACACCGCCCGCTGGATCAAGGAACACTGAGCATGACCCGCGATTTCACCGTTGCCCCGCTCGACCGCTGGACCCTACTCGGCCTGTGGCTGCCGATGACCAGCGCCATGGCGATTGCGGCGGGCGCCGTGCTGTGGAACACCAGCGAAACCGTGCCGCGCGGCCTGCTGTTCACCCTGCCCTTCATGCTGCTGGTCGGCGCGGTCCTGCACGTACTGCTGCGCCGCCGCCGCATCCAGCTGGAACATGATCAGTTGCGGATCACCGCGACCATGTTCCGCAAGCAAGTCCCGGTCAGCGCCATCGATCTGGACAAGGCCCGCATCGTCAATCTCGACGAGCACACCGAACTCAAGCCCGCCTTGAAGACGAATGGTTTCAGCCTGCCCGCGTTCACCGCCGGGAACTACCGCCTGCGCAACAAGGCCAAGGCGTTCTGCCTGATCAGCGACCGCGCGCGGGTGCTGGTGCTGCCGCTGCGGGACGGTCCGCTGGTGCTGCTGAGTCCCGAGAAACCGCGGGAATTGCTGGACGGACTGCGCGAAGTGGCGGCCTCCGCGCCGCGCCGCTAAGCTGCCGGGCATGCACACGCCCCCGGTTCCGCTCAAGACCCGCCTGCTCAACACGCCCGACGTGGAACTGTGGCCCGGCGGCCTGCTGCGCGCGCGCGGCAACGCCGATGCGCGCATCCTCGCCCGCGCCCGGCGGGTGCTGCGACGCAAGCGCGACGGCCGCTACCTGGCCGCGGAACTGCCCGAGGGACTGATGCCGTTGATACCGGGCCTGCCTCGCGAGCCCGGCATCGAGGCGGCGCTGGATCGGCTGGACCACGACGGCGGCGGACGCGGCCCCTGGCGGGGCGAAGCCGGCGAACTGCCGCTGGACGCACTGCGCGACCATCTCCATGCGCTGGGCCTGGACGACAGCTACGGCGAACGCACGGGCCTGCCGCTGGTGGCCGAGCCGGACACGCTGGCCTTCGCCGGTTTCGATCGCTACCGCCGTGCGCTGTGGCTGATCCACGCCGCCGCGCGCGCCTGGCTGGGCCTGCGCGACGCCGCCGCGCGCGAGGGCGTGGTGCTGGAGGCCATTTCCGGCTACCGCAGCCACGACTACCAGCTCGGCATTTTCGAACGCAAGCTCGCGCGCGGACAGACGGTGGAGGAGATCCTCTCGGTCAACGCCGCGCCCGGCTACAGCGAGCATCACAGCGGCCGTGCGCTGGACATCGGCGCGCCGGACGAGCCTCCCGCCGAGGAGAGCTTCGAGCACACCGCCGCATTCGCATGGCTGGTGGCGAACGCCGGCGCATTCGGCTTCTCGCTCAGTTACCCGCGCGACAACCCGCACGGCATCGTCTACGAGCCGTGGCATTGGTGCTTCGCCGCTGATGTCGCGGCCGATGCGGACTGAAGCCGAACGCCAGCGCCGAAGGCTGTTGCAGGCCATGGCATTCGGCGGCGCGGCCGCCGCCGCCGGCTGCCGTCGCGACGACGCGGAGGCCGGTGCGGTCAGCGATGTCACCGACATCGACCACATTCCGGTCGCTGGCCAGCTCCGCCCCACCACCACCGCGGTCCTGCAGCAGGCGCTGCGCCGGACCCGCGGGCCGATCTCGATTGGCGGCGCACGCTACAGCATGGGCGGGCAGATCGCCGCCGACGGTTCCACCCACGTCGACATGCGCGGCATGAAGCGCCTGCTCCACCTGGATGTCCAGGCACGCACCGCGCGCGTGCAGGCCGGCATGTGCTGGCGGGATCTGCAGGATCATCTGGATCCGCACGATCTGGCGGTGCGGATCATGCAGAGCTACAGCAATTTCTCGATTGGCGGCTCGCTGTCGGTGAACTGCCATGGCCGCTACGTTGGCGCCGGTCCACTCGCGCACTCGGTGCGCGCGCTGCAACTGGTGACCGCCGACGGCGGGGTACACGAACTGGATCGGCAGCGCTCTCCGGAACTGTTTTCCGCCGTGCTGGGCGGTTATGGCGGCCTGGGCGTGGTCACCGAGGTGGAACTGGATCTGGACGAGAACTTCCCGATCCGGCGAGACGCGCAGCGGGTGGCGCTGGACGAGTATCCGGAGTTCTTCCGCGAACACGTCCACGCGCGACCCGGCATCCTGCTGCACAACGCCGATCTGATGCCGCCGGATTTCGACCGCCCCCTCGCGATCAGCTGGACCCGCACCGATCAGCCGCTTACCCTCGCCGAACGGCTGGTGCCGCGCCATCTCGACTACGGGCGTGAGCAGAACCTGATCTGGACCGCGTCCGAACTGCCGGGCGGCGGGGCGTTGCGGGAGAAGTTCCAGACCGATCGGATCCTGCGCGAGCCCGTGGTGGTCATGCGCAACCACGAGGCCAGCCTGGACGCCGCTTCACTGGAACCACGCACGCGAATGGTGTCCACCTACCTGCTGCAGGAGTACTTCATCCCGGTGCGGTCATTCGCGATCTTCGCCCGCAAGATGGCGGAGATCCTGCGCCGGCACGAGGTCAACGCGCTCAACGTCTCGATCCGGCATTCGCCGGCCGATACGGTATCGCTGCTGAAATGGGCGCCGCAGGAGGTGTTTTCCTTCGTGCTGTACCACAAGCAGCGCGCCTGGTCCGGCGCCGACCGGCAGGCCGGCACCTGGACCCGGCAACTGGTCGACACCGCGCTGGCGCTGGGCGGACGCTACTACCTGCCCTATCGGCTGCATGCCACGCCGCAGCAGTTCCACCGCGCCTATCCGGAAGCCGCCGCCTTCGCCGCGCTCAAGCGCCAGGTCGATCCGCAACGCCGTTTCCGCAACCGCCTGTGGGACAAGTACCTGCCCGCTTGAACGGCACTCTCCTTCCGGCGTAACGTAGCGGGCATCATTCGGGGGAATGGCATGGAAAATCCGTATCAGTCGTCGGCCACCAGCGCCGGCGCGGTGGCACCGCTGCGCTCGTCCGCATACTTCAAGAATCCCAGGCTGCTGACCGTTACGACCCGGATTTTTCTGTGCCTGGGCGTACTGGTGTCCCTCGGTGCGGGTGCGCTCGCGCTCACCGAGCTTTCGCTCATGGAGGAATACTCGCCGACGGACGGCCTGGACGATGTCTACGACGATCTGATCATTCCCACCCTGCTGCTGGGATTGACCCAGTTCGCCACCGGTATCGGCACCATCGTGGTCATCGCGATGTGGGTCTACCGCATGGCCTGGAATGCATGCTACTTTGCCGGCGCGCGCAATATGGACTACACCCCGGGCTGGGCGGTGGGCTGGTATTTCATTCCTTTCGCCAATCTCTGGAAGCCCTACCAGGCCATGAAGGAAATCTGGCGCGCGAGCGACGAGCCGGCCCGCATGAACCAGATCCCGGTTCCGTTCTGGCTGCCGCTTTGGTGGTGCCTCTGGCTGGTCACCAATATCCTCTCCAATGTCTCCACGCGGCTCACGTTCCGTGCCGACGATATTTCCGAGGGCATGTTGGCCAACCAGGCGTCGCTGCTGGCCGAGGCAGTCAACATCCCGCTGTGCCTGGTGTTTCTCCTCATCGTCAACCGGCTGTCGCGGATGCAATGGCATCAACAATCGCTGCGCCAGGTACAGGCCGTCGCCTGAACGAGGCAGCATGCCTGGCCCTTCGCCGGGGACTTGAGCGAGATCAATGAGGCATCGGACCCGGGTGGGGATACTCACGGCGTTCTCCCGACGTGGCCGCCCCGATGTTCTCCACGCACGCCCGCTATCGTCCATCGCTGGTCGCGCTGCACTGGCTGACCTTGCTGTTGCTGAGCGGCGTCTACGCCACCATCGAGTTGCGCGGCCTGTTCCCGCGCAGCAGTGATGCGCGCGAGCTGATCAAGACCGCGCATTTCTTCCTGGGTATCAGCGTATTCGGCCTGACCCTGCTGCGCCTGCTTGTGCGGGTGTCGTCACCGACACCGCCGATCGCGCCGGTGCCGCCGACCTGGCAGAGACTGGCGGCCGGCACGATGGCGCTGGCGCTGTATGGGCTGATGCTGGTCACGCCGGTGCTCGGCTACCTGCTGCTCAATGCGGAAGGTACTTCGCCCACGTTGGGCGGCTGGGCATTGCCGTCGCTGATGGCCGCACAGGAAACCCTGGGTGACGGGCTGAAGGAATGGCACGAAACCATCGCCGTCGCCGGCTACTGGCTGATCGGGCTGCACGCGCTGGCGGCGCTCTATCACCATCATGTCCGGCACGACGACACCCTGCTGCGCATGACGTTCCGACGCTGACGCGCAACGCGGAGCCTGTTCCGCCGCGGCGCCCAGGGACCGGACGCCGGGGGTTCGGCGGAGCAGGCTCCGCCTTGCGCACCGCCGCGTAGAGCGGAGCTTGCTCCGCTTTCAAGTACACCGGATCTTCCAAAAGCAGCGGAGCGAGCTCCGCTCTACATTGCCCATTGCGTAGAGCGGAGCTTGCTCCGCTTCCAAGGTACGCCGGATCTTCCAAAAGCAGCGGAGCGAGCTCCGCTCTACATTGCCCCATTGCGTAGAGCGGAGCTTGCTCCGCTTCCACGGTACGCCGGACCTCCCAAAGCAGCGGAGCGAGCTCCGCTCTACCAGGTCAATCCTGGGAGCGCTTGGTGGGCGTTTTGGCCTCGGTGCCGAAGTCGGCGATGCGCCACAGGTACTGGGCGGCATAGGTGCGGTACGGGCCCCAGCGTTCGCCGCGGGCCACCAGTTCCTTCGGGGTCGGCGCGGTTTCAAGCTTGTCGACGAACTGCGCGCCCTTGCGTACGCCCAGATCGTCCACCGGCAGCACGTCGGGGCGACCGAGCCGGAACATCAGCATCATTTCCACCGTCCAGCGGCCGATGCCGCGGATCGGCACCAGCGCCTCGACGATGGCGTCTTCGCTCATGGTCGACATCCGTCGCAGGTCGGGAATCTCGCCGCGTGCCTCGCGCGCGGCCAGGTCGCGCAGGGCCAGGGTCTTGTTGCCGGACACGCCGCAGGCGCGCAGCGCGATGTCGTCGATCCGGCCAAGTGTGTCGAAATGCAGCCGGTTGCTGCCGATCGCGGTTTCCACCCGTCCGACGATCGTTGCCGCCGCCTTGCCGCTGAGTTGCTGGTACAGGATGGCGCGGGCCAGCGCATCGACCGGATCGAACGGCTTGCGCCAGGTCGGTTGCGGTTCGATGTAGCCGATCCGCTTCATCCAGGTGCCCAGCTTGCGGTCGCGCCGGCTCAGGTGATCGAAGGCCGCCTCGGTATCGAATCCGCGCGAATAGCGGGGCATGGACTTACCTGCGCACCGCGTCGATGGCCCACAGCAGCCAGCCCGCCATCAGCGCCATGCCGCCGGCCGGCGCCAGCTGGGTGGACAGGCCGGCGAACACCGCCGCGATCAGGCTGCCGGAAAACAGCAGCGTGCCGGCCAGCAACAGGAACAGGCCGGCCTTGCCCAGCCAGCGGGTCGTTCCCGGCGCCAGCGCGGCCAGGGCGATGCCATGACCGAACGCGAACAGCGCAGCGGTTTCCAGCCGCGACTGGGCCACCGCTTCGCTGATCGCATGGGCGGCGTAGGCCGACAGGCCGACCGAGGCGCCGGCCAGCAGGCCGCCGCACAGGGCGAACACGGAGGGTTTGCGTTGGCGTCGGTCGTAATGCATCAGCGTGGCGTCCTGCGGGTGCCGGCAGCCGTCCTTCCGCGCGGGAAAAACGGCCGCACAAAAAAACAACGCGCCGCAATGAGCGGCGCGTTGTCGGGTTCACGCATGGGACCTTGCACGAACAAGGCAGGAATCCCGAAGCGGATTACTTGATGGCCCAGTAGATGTCGAACTGGCCGTCGGCCTCGAACGACTTGTCCACGCCGCTCTTCCAGGACTCGTACGGACGGTCGACCACTTCGTAACCGTTGGTGACAGCCCAGGCGCGCAGCGCGCTGCGGTTGGCGTCCAACTCGGCCATGAAGCCGGTGTAGTTGGCGAACGCGGAGCGGTGGGCCTTGGTGACCACGTGCTCGACCGGGGCGCCGGACGGGATGGTGACCTTCAGGTCACCGGTCGAGGCGACCGGAGTGGAGGTGGCCGGCACCGGAACCGGGATCGGGTTGCCGTCCTTGTCCTTGGCGTCGGCGCTCGGGGCCTTCGGACCGGTGCCCGCCTTGCGGACCGGCAGGGCGACGTCGAACGCGTACTTCTCCGCGCCGAAATCGGTGGTGATGATGCGGACCGGGCCGGCGGCTTCCAGGCCATTGGCGTCCATCACCCGCTTGATCCACTCCTGGTTGGACTTGATCGAAGCCTTGATGGCGTCATTGTTGCGGTCGATGTTGCCGGCGTTGACGACCAGCAGGTCCTCGGCGGGCAGCTCGACGATCTTCAGGCCCGTCAGCTTGCTGCCTTCGGTGCGGTAGTCGAAGTTCGGCACGGTGGCCAGCATGTTGGTCAGCTTTGACAGACCGGCCTTGACCGCGTCGCCGACGTGGCGGCTGACGTACATGCCGGCGTAGCGGCCGATCAGGTTCCAGCCGTAACTGACTTCATAGGTCTGGGTGATCTTGACGTTGCGGTTGTTCTTGCCGGTCGGCTCCAGGTTGAACGCGGTGACCTTGTCCGTACCCAGCTTCTGATCGGTGATCGCGTAGACGATCTTGCCGGTGCCGCCGTTCGGCGCCGGGCGCTCGCTGGCGGTGATTTCCCAGCTGCCCTTGCCCCACTGGCCCTTGGAATCGTAGTCGACGCGGGCACCGACGCCGGCGTGGCCTTCGTCGCCACCGGAATAGGAAAGTTCGTTGGCAGCGTGCGGCAGCAGCGGGTTCCAATCCTTCAGACGGCGCACGTTGTTCAGCGTGTCGAACACGATGGTCATGCGGCGGTTGGTCTCGGCGCTTTCCTCAAGCTGACGCTTGGAAGGCAACACCAGGCCGATCACCAAAAACAGCGCCAGGACCAGCGCCAATGCAATCAGGAACTCGATCAAACGGGTCATTCAGGGAGTCTCCGGGGGCCGGTGCCTCGGCCATTGAAAATGTGCACCGCGCATCCTATCAGGCTTGGCGGGTTCCGCGCAGCCCATTCCGGCGATGGATCGCGCCCTTGTTCCGAACGCCCGGAAACACGCGCCCTTCACGCCCTTTTCGGGACAGCAACGGCCCCGTCGGCGGCGCCGGGATGCCGGCGCCTCATATAGGCAGACCAATCGCGACCGGACCGCCGCCGGTCGCCGCCCCGCTCAGACCAGTTGCAGCTCGAACGCCTTCAGGACCGCGCGGGTGCGGTCGCGCACGCCGAGCTTGGAGAGGATGTTGGAGACATGGTTCTTGATGGTGCCCTCGGCCACGCCCAGCGAATTGGCGATCTCCTTGTTGGAGAAGCCGCTGGCCATCAGCCGCAGGATTTCGGTCTCGCGATCGGTCAGCGGGTCCGGGCGATCCAGGCTGACGAAATCGTTGCGCATATGCTCCAGCCCGGACAGCAGTCGCTGGGTCACCGCCGGCTGCACCAGGGATCCGCCATCGGCCACGGTCCGGATGGCACCCACCAGTTGTTCCAGCGACACGTCCTTGAGCAGGTAGCCCTTGGCGCCGGCCTTCAGCCCGGCCAGCACCAACTGGTCGTCGTCGAAGGTGGTCAGGATGATCGCCGGCGGCAGTTGGCCGGCGCGGGCCAGCGCCTGCAGGGCCTCCAGGCCGGACATCACCGGCATGCGCATGTCCATCAGGACCACGTCCGGCTTGATTTGGGGAATCAGCTCCACCGCCTGCTTGCCGTCCGCGGCTTCGGCGACGACCTCGATGCCGTCGTCCAGCGCCAGCAGCGAGCGGATGCCCTGGCGCACCAGGGTTTGGTCATCGACCAGGCAAACACGGATCACAGGCTACCTCCAGGGGCTGTCTCGGACAGCGGTTCGGTTTCGGGTTCGGCGCGCAGCGGGAGCACGCCGGTGCTCTCGGCCGCGGGGAGCCGGATGTGCAGGCAAAAGCCCTTGCCGGGCTGGGTTTCGATGTCCAGGGCGCCGCCGTACTGGGCCAGGCGCTCGGCCATGCCGCGCAGGCCGTTGCCGGAGATCACGGCGTCGGCGCCGGCACCGTCGTCGCGGGCGTCGATGAGAATGCTCCCGGCCTCACGCCGGCAATGCACCCACAGATTGCGGGCGCCGGCGTGGCGGACCGCGTTGGTGATGATTTCCTGGGTGCAGCGCAGCAAAACGTGCGCGCGCTGGGGGTCGTCCAGGGTCAGCGGTTCCTCGATGTCCATGTGGATGGCCAGCGCCGGCACCTTCTCGGCCAGCGGCAGCAGGGCCGCACCCAAATCGATGGCGCCGCTGTCGCGGAGCTGGCTGACCGCCTCGCGCACGTCGGTCAGCAGCAGCCGGGCCAGGGTATGGGCCTGGCGCACGTGTTCCTGGGCCCGGCCCTCGGTGATGTGCCCGGCCACTTCCAGGTTCAGGCTGAGCGCGGTCAGGTGATGGCCCAGCAGGTCGTGCAGTTCGCGGGAGATGCGGGTGCGCTCGTTGACCCGCGCGCTCTCGGCCAGCAGTACCCGGGTGGCGCGCAGTTCCGCGTTCAGCCGGCGCTGCTCCTCGCGCGCCTCGGCCTGCTGGCGGGCCACGTAGGCGGTGATCAGCACGAATGCCGCGAAGCCCACGTAGAAGGCCGACTGGAACAGGGCTTCCCAGAAGTTGAAGTCCTCCAGGGCCATGAACGACCACACCAGCGGCGCGTGCCCCAGCAGCAGCCAGGCGATGGCCACCCGCAGGTTGAGCAGCCAGGGCAGCACTCCGGCCACGATCACCATCAGCATGGCGCTCAGGCCGGTCCGGCTGTAGACGCCCACCGCCACGGCGGCCAGGGTCAGCACCAGCGCCAGCGGGATGTTCCAGGCCTGGGACACCCGCGCCCCGCGCGCTCCCAGCGAACGGGTGGCGAACCAGTAGCAGATGCCGAAGGTGAAATAGGCCAGCGCGGTCAGCGGAATGTCCACGCCCTTGCCGTCCGCGCCGCTCGACGGCGGCAGGAACCACACGTTCAGGACGATCGGAATACCGACCAGGGCCCAGGTATACAGGCCGGTGGCGCGTAGCAGGCGGGTGTGGCTGAGTCGTCCCAACATGGGCGCAGTTTAGGCGCAATCCCCGGCCCCGGCCGTCCATCGAAAGTCATGCGACAGGCCGCCGGTCCGTCCCGGCCGGTTCACGGACCGCTTACCCGGAAGCTGCCACCCTCCCGCCACAAATGCGATAATCCGCCGTCGGCCGCCGCGCTGCGGCCGCCCGAACGAAAGCCTTTTGCAAGACCTCCCGCCCCGGAGCCGAGTAATGTCGATTGTCATCCGCGACGTGCGCGAGCACGAGCTGGATTCCGTTCTAGCCCTCAACAACAATGCCGGACTGGCGATCCTGCCGCTGGATTCGGCCAAGCTCCACCGCTTCTACGCGCAGGCCGAATACTTCCGCGTCGCCGAACGTGACGGCAACCTGGCCGGCTTCCTGGTGGGCTTCGGTTCCGATGCCGACCATGACAGCAGCAACTTCGCCTGGTTCCGCGAACGCTATCCGCAGTTCTTCTACATCGATCGCATCGTGGTCGCCAGCCGCCGTCGCGGCGGTGGCGTCGGCCGCGCGTTCTACGCGGACGTGCAGAGCTATGCCGAACTGCGCTACCCGCAGCTGGCCTGCGAGGTGTTCCTCGATCACGGCGCCGATCCGGCGCTGCTGTTCCATGGCAGCTTCGGTTTCCGCGAGGTCGGCCAGAACACGATGGCCGACGTCGACGTGCGCGCCAGCATGCTGATGAAGGAACTGTGCAGCTACCCGTGGGTGCAGGAAACCTACGGCGACGCCCTGCCCGATCTGCCCTGGGCCCGTACCCGCGCGCTGGCCGCCTCGCGCACCGAACGGCCCACCGGGACATGAGCGTGACCTCAGCGAACCTTGACTACGAACAGGCCGGCGAACTGAAGATCGGCCAGGTCGGCATCGCCAACCTGCGGGTCCGGACCCTGGATGTCGAGCAGCTCGTGCGCGAGATGCGCGAACGGGTCGAACGCGCGCCCAAGCTGTTCGGCCGCGCCGCCGTCATCGTCGATTTCGGTGGCCTGATCCGCACCCCGGACGTGGACACCGCGCGCGCGCTGATCGACGGCCTGCGCGGCGCCGGCGTCATTCCGGTGGCGCTGGCCTACGGCACCCGCGAAATCGAGCAACTGGCCGAACAGCTCGGCCTGCCGCTGCTGGCCAAGTTCCGCGCCCAGTACGAACGGGTCGACGCGGCGCCACCCGCGCCCGCCCGCCCGGCGCCCGCGCCGGAGCCGGCTCCCGCACCCGCCAAGCCCACCGCCGCGGCCAAGGCGGCCGCCAACGCCGGCAAGCCGGGCCTGATGCAGAAGACCCCGGTGCGCTCGGGCCAGCAGCTGTACGCGGAAAACCGCGACCTGACCGTGCTCAGCACCGTCGGCGCCGGCGCCGAAGTCATCGCCGACGGCTCCATCCACATCTACGGTGCCCTGCGCGGCCGCGCCCTCGCCGGCGCCCAGGGCAACACCGATGCACGGATTTTCTGCCGCGAATTCCACGCCGAACTGGTCGCCATCGCCGGCCACTACAAGGTGATGGAGGAAGTACCCCAGGAACTGCGCGGCAAGTCCGTGCAGATCTGGCTGGACCAGGACCAACTCAAGATCGCCGCCCAGGACTGACGCGGCCCTACCTCACTAGAAGAACGACCAAGGAGAACACCATTGGCTGAAATCATCGTAGTCACGTCCGGCAAGGGCGGCGTCGGCAAGACCACCACCAGCGCCAGCATCGCCTGCGGCCTTGCCCGTCGCGGCAAGAAGGTCGCGGTCATCGACTTCGACGTCGGCCTGCGCAACCTGGACCTGATCATGGGCTGCGAACGCCGCGTGGTGTACGACTTCGTCAATGTCACCCAGGGCGAGGCCACGCTGAAGCAGGCGCTGATCAAGGACAAGCGTTTCGAGACGCTGTACATCCTGGCCGCCTCGCAGACCCGCGACAAGGACGCGCTGACCAAGGAAGGCGTGGAGAAGGTGCTCAAGGATCTGGGCGACGACGGTTTCGACTACGTGGTCTGCGATTCGCCGGCCGGCATCGAGAAGGGCGCGTTCCTGGCGATGTATTTCGCCGACCAGGCCATCGTGGTGGTGAACCCGGAAGTGTCCTCCGTGCGCGACTCCGACCGCATCCTCGGCCTGCTGGATTCCAAGACCCGCCGCGCCGAGAACGGCGAGCCGCTGAAGGCCAACCTGCTGCTGACCCGCTACAGCCCCGGCCGCGTCGAAAGCGGCGAGATGCTGAGCATCAAGGACGTGGAGGAGGTGCTGGGCCTGAAAACCCTGGGCGTGGTTCCCGAATCCGGCGATGTGCTCAACGCCTCCAACAAGGGCGAGCCGGTGATCCTGGATCTGGAGTCGCCGGCCGGCCAAGCTTACGACGACACGGTCGCCCGTCTGCTGGGCGAGGAGCGTCCGTTGCGTTTCACCACCCTGGAGAAGAAGGGCTTCTTCAGCAAGCTGTTCGGAGGTTAAGGCATGGGTCTGTTCGATTTCCTGCGTACCAAGAAGAACACCGCCGAAACCGCCAAGAACCGCCTGCAGATCATCATCGCGCAGGAACGTTCCTCGCGTGGCGGTCCCGACTACCTGCCGCTGCTGCGCCGCGAGCTGCTGGAAGTCATCAAGAAGTACGTCAACGTGGATGCCGAGGCGGTCAAGGTCGATCTGATCAAGGACGGCGAACACGACGTGCTCGACATCTCGGTCGCCCTGCCGGAAGGCCAGGGCTGACCGGAAGGTCCGTCCCGAGCCGGTCCGCACCGGGCCGGCTCATGCCATAGTCGGCAAACCTACACCCGCCGGGATTCCGACATGGATGCCACATCGTTTCGCCGTTGCCGGTATGCCCTGGTCATGGTCAGCGCGTTGTCGGCGGGGACCGCGATGGCACAAACCCCGGCTGCGTCCCCCGCGCCGCCAGCGGATTCCCCGACGGCGGATGCCCCGGCCGAAACCAAGGCCGATCCTTGGCAGGCGCAACAGGACCGACTCATCGTCATCGGCGACGAGTTGCTGAAGAAGCGCCAGCCCGAGGCTGCCATCCGGGAAGCTTTCGATCCCGTCATCCAGGCGCATGAAGCCCGCTACGCCGGCGACGGCACGATCTACTTCTGTTCCCGCGACCCAGCGGAGGCGCTGCTGTACCTGCTGGGCGTGGCTGCCGATCATACCGAGGGCAAGGGGGGCGGCGATGCCAAGGTACTGAGGCCGACCTGGGCCTATGGCTACTACGGCAAAGCGTACGCGCTGATCGAACTCAACCGCTTCGACGAGGCCGCCGCGGCGCTGGACAGGGCGCTGGAGCTCTCGCCGGCCAACCCGCAGTTCCTGACCGAACGCGGCTACCTGTACCGTGCCAGCCGCGAGTGGGACAAGATGCTGGCCAGCAACCAGGCAGCACTGGAACATGTCGCGCTTGCTCCCGAATCGCTGCGGGACACCGAACGCGCGCGCGCGCTGCGCGGCGCCGGCTATGCGCTGATCGAACTGGACCGGCTGGACGAAGCCGAACGCCATTTCCGCGATTCGCTGAAAATAGAACCCAAGAACCAGGTCGCCCTGGGCGAGCTGGACTACATCAAGCAACTGCGCAAGAAAAAACCATGAACGCACCCGCCCCACCCTCCGCCGAACCCGAAGTCCTGCGCGTGCGCGATCGCGTGTTCGCGGATCTGGCGGATCTGCTCGCCCGCTACGATCTTCGCCTGCATCAGGTTGCCGACGGCGAGAAGATTCCCGGCAGTTTCTGGGGCGAGCCGGAGGCCGGCGTGATTGCCGACAACGTCTACGTCCGCGGCGACACCCCGCTGCATTCGATGCTGCACGAGGCCTGCCACCTGATCGTGCTGCCCCCGGAACGGCGCGCGGCGGTGCATACCGACGCCACCGATTCGGACATCGAGGAAGACGCCACCTGCTACCTGCAGATCCTGCTGGCCGACGGCATTCCCGGCGTCGGCCGCGAACGCCTGATGGCCGACATGGATGCCTGGGGCTATTCGTTCCGGCTGGGCACCACCCGCGACTGGTTCGAGGGCGACGCCGAGGACGCGCGCCAGTGGCTGGGCGAACGCGAGCTGCTGGCACCGCGCTTCGGCCAGCGGCACGCGGCCTGAGATGTCCGCCAGGCCGCACGCTCCCTACCCACCGCTGGGCGCGCGCTGGGGCGGCCTGACGGTATTGGCACGCGGCGCCAACCGCCTGTGCGCGCTCGATCCGGACGACGCCGGGCATTGCCTCAAGTTCGAACTGCATCCCGATGAACGCCCCGCGGCGGGCCTGCGTGCGCGCCTGCGGCGTTCGCTGGCGCGGCGGCTGCCGGCGCTGGGCGAAAACGCCACCGAACTGCGCGCCTGGCGGCACCTGCGCGCGCGCATCGGTTCCGCGCTCGACGGCTGGCTCGCGCCCTGCACCGGCATCGTCGCCACCAGATGGGGCCCGGCGCTGCGCTGCGTGCTGGTGCGCGATGCCGACGACGCGATTGCACGCAGCCTGTACGCGCACCTGTTCGAAGGCACCCGCTCCTCGCCCGACTCGTTGTGCGCGGCGGTCGACGCGATGGAACGTGAATTGCTGGCCCATGACGTGCCGCTGTTCGATCTGAATGCCGGCAATTTCGTCGTTGCCGGATCCGCCACGCAGCCCCGGCTGGTCTGCGTCGATGCCAAGTCCACCTTGAGCGGCAAGGAGATCCTGCCGTTCTCGCGCTGGTCGCGACGCTTGATGCACCGCAAGATCCGGCGCCGGGCCGGGCGGTTGCGCCAGCGCATCCGCGCCGCCCTTGCGGACACACCGCCGCCGCACTAGCCTTCCGGGTTCCTGCGCCTGCCGCACCCTCGAAGGACTTCCCGTGAAGCAACGCCATCTCCTGCTCGCACTCGCCGTCGGCGCCAGCGTGCTGGCCCTGTCCGCCTGCAAGAAGGACGAATCCAAGGATGCCGCCGCACCGACCGCCGCCCCCCAGGGCGAAACCGCGGATCAGTTCATCGCCCGGGTGAACCAGGAACTGCGCAAGATGTATCCGGAGATCACCGCGTCGCAGTGGCTGTCCAACACCTACATCAACGACGACAGCCAGTTGCTGGAAGCCAAGTACAACGAGCGCTACCTGGCGCAGCTGAACGTGTGGATCGAGCAGGCCAGGAAGTTCGAGGGCCAGCAGATGTCGCCGGAAACCGCGCGCGCCATCCAGTTGCTCAAGCTCTCCACCGCCATGCCCGCGCCGAAGGATCCGGCCAAGCTGGAGGAAATCACCAAGCTGGCGTCCAAGATGGGCGGCATGTACGGCGCCGGCAAGTATTGCACCGGCGAAGGCGACGCGAAGAAGTGCCGTGACCTGGGCCAGCTGGAAGACGTGCTGCGCAGCAGCCGCGACAACGACGCGCAGCTGGACGCCTGGCAGGGCTGGCACACCATCGCCCAACCGATGCGCAAGGACTACACGCGCTTCGCCGAACTGGTCAACGAAGGCGCCAAGGAACTGGGCTACGCCGACGCCGGCGAGATGTGGCGCAGCGGCTACGACATGACCCCGGCGGAAATCGCCGCCGAGACCGATCGCCTGTGGGGCCAGGTCAAGCCGCTGTACGAACAGCTGCACTGCTACACCCGCACCAAGCTGCAAGCCACCTACGGCGTGGAGAAGGGCCAGGTCAACGGCATGCTGCCGGCGCACCTGACCGGCAACATGTGGCAACAGGACTGGGGCAACCTGTGGGACATGCTGCAGCCGTACAAGAACGCCGGCAGCCTGGACATCAGCGAAGCGCTGAAGGCGCAGTACCAGGCCGATTTCGTCAAGGAACTGGGCAAGGCCGGCCCGGCACCGACCACCGAGCAGCAGTTCCAGGCCGAACGCGCCGCGCAGTTGGCGGTGGCCAAGCAGATGACCGAGCGCGCGCAGGATTTCTACGTCTCGCTGGGCATGCCCAAGCTGCCGGAGAGCTACTGGTCCAGGACCCAGTTCATCAAGCCGCTGGACCGCGACGTGGTCTGCCACGCCAGTGCCTGGGACATGAACATGGGCGGCGAGCCGGGCGGCGGTCCGGACGTGCGCACCAAGATGTGCATCAAGCCCAACGAGGAAGATTTCACCACCATCTACCACGAACTGGGCCACGTCTATTACTACCTGGCCTACAACAAGCTACCGCCGCTGTTCCAGAACGGCGCGCATGACGGCTTCCACGAGGCCATCGGCGACACCATCGTGCTGGCCATGACCCCGGACTACCTCAAGTCGATCGGCCTGGTCGGCGATCAGCAGCAGAGCCACGACGCGCTGATCAACGCGCAGATGCGCATGGCGCTGGCGAAGGTGTCGTTCATGCCGTTCGGGCTGATGATCGATCGCTGGCGCTGGGGCGTGTTCGACGGTTCGATCAAGCCGGCCGACTACAACAAGGCATGGTGGGATCTGAAGGCCCGCTACCAGGGCGTGGCGCCGGTGAGCGCGCGCGGCGAGGACTTCTTCGATCCGGGCGCCAAGTACCACGTGCCGGGCAACACCCCGTACACGCGCTACTTCCTCTCGCACATCCTGCAGTTCCAGTTCTACAAGGGCCTGTGCGACGCCGCCGGCTACAAGGGCCCGCTGTACAACTGCAGCTTCTACGGCAACAAGGTCGCCGGCCAGCGCTTCTGGGCGATGCTGGAGAAGGGTGCCAGCCAGCCGTGGCAGGCCACGCTGAAGGAACTGACCGGCACCGAGAAGATGGACGCCAACGCGGTGCTGGAGTACTTCGCCCCGCTGCAGGAATGGCTGAAGCAACAGAACGAAGGCCAGACCTGCGGCTGGCAGCCCACGCCGCCGGCCACCACCGCCGCGGCGCCTGCCGCGCCGGCGAAGGCGGAACCGGCCAGGAAACAGGGCTGATTTTCGCTTGAAGTGATACGACAAGGCCGGCGCAAGCCGGCCTTGTTCGTTGTGACGCGCATGCCCATGGTCCACGCCGCCATCGCTGATACCATTCCCGGACCAGGGACGAATCAGGGGGACCACCATGGGCAAACGAATCCATCTCGGTTGGAGAATGCTGGCATTGGCCTGCGCCATCACCGCGCCGACGGCCTGGGCGCAGAGCGTGCCGGGTGAAACCAGCCGCACGCAGGCAGCGCCGTCCGCGCACTGGCGCACACCCGATTTCAACACCCTGCAGAGCGCGCGCGTGCGTTATCGCGAAATGCCGATCCAGCGCCTGTTCAATCTACAGAAACGCAACGCGGCACGGCAGATGAAACCGGTGCAGGTCGGCATGGGACGCCGGCTGAGCACCGAAGGCGTCACCACGCTGGCGCAGCCTGCGCTGAGCTGGCGCGCACTCGGGCACGGTGCATCGGCGGCGCGCGTGGAGATCAGTTCGCCCGACGCGCTGGCCGTGCGCGCCGGCCTGCAGGTCACCGCCCTGCACCCGGATGTGGAACTGCGTTTCGCCGGCTCCGACCATCCCGACCGGATTGTCGCGGTGGTGACCGCACGCGAAGCCCAGCGCCAGGTCGATGCGCAGGGGCTCTACTGGACGCCCAGCACCGATGGCCAGACCCAATACATCGAAATCTACCGTCCCGCGCACGTCGTTGCGGCCATGGCGCGCCTCAATGCCCCGCAACTGGTGCACCTGCTGGCCAACAGCCGCAGCGACTTCAAGATCCTGGAAAAGATCGGCGAGTCGGAAAGCTGCAACATCGACACCGCCTGCCGGGTCGCCGAGCTGGGCGACCGTTTCGTCCGTGCCAAGAACGCGGTCGCGCATATGCAGTTCATCAGCAAGGACGACAGTGGCCAGACCGGCGTGTTCATCTGCACCGGCACGCTGCTCAACGACACCGCGACCGGTACCCAGACCCCCTATTTCTATTCCGCGCATCACTGCATCAGCGACCAGGGCGTGGCCTCCACGCTCAATACGTTCTGGCGCTACGAAGCCACCAGTTGCAACAGCGGCGTGTCGCAAGCCGTTACCCAGTTGACCGGCGGCGCCACCTATCTGTACTCCAGCAGCGACACCGATGCCCTGCTGTTGCGGCTGGCCGACCCGGCGCCCGCGGGTGCCGAGTTCAGCGGATGGGACGCCGCCGCCCTTCCCGCTTCCAGCACCATCCTCGGCATCCATCATCCGTCGGGCGACGCCAAGAAGGTTTCCTCGGGCCAGCAGATTCCGGCGAGCAGCGACGCCACCCACAACGGCGTGGCCTGGCTGAGCGGCAGCACCGAGGGCGGCAGCAGCGGATCGGGCCTGTTCACCCTGCACGCCGATGGCTATCGGTTGCGTGGCGGCCTGCAGGGCGGCGACGCCAGCTGCGCGAATAGCGGCTCGACTTCCAATACCCAGAATCGCGACTGGTATTCGCGCTTCGACGTGGCCTATCCGCATATCCGGCAATGGCTCTCGCCCACCACGCCGATCCTGATGAATGGATCGCAGCCGTTGATTCCGGGCCAGGCCAATGTGGTGTCCGCCGGCAGTGCGCCGGCCGTTCCCCGGTTCAAGACTCGCGCCGTCTTCAAGCAACGCGGCGTGTTTCGCCGGTATCCGGCCCCCAGCCCGTAGGGCGGAGCTTGCTCCGCTTCCCGCCGCCTCGCGCTCCGGTCCCGTCATCCCGGCCAACGCATCGATGGCCTGATCCACTGATGTCGCGCGGTTCCGGGCGTGCATGCCTTGTCAGCGGAGCAAGCTCCGCTCTACGGGTCCGGCTTCACTGTCACTTCAAATGCAACGGCGATGGTGGGCGCCTCGTTCGCAACGGAGTGTCCGCATGCCCACCGTGTTCGCCCACGCCCTGGTTCCCATCGCCGTTGGTCTTGGTCTGGGACGCCGGCGTATCCCCGCACGCTTGCTGATTACGGGCGCGGTGGCGGCGATGCTGCCGGATGCGGACGTGGTGGCGTTCAAATTCGGTATCGCCTACGCCGATGCGCTGGGGCATCGCGGCGCCAGTCATTCCCTCGTGTTCGCGCTGCTGCTGGGCGCGTTGGCGGCGTGCTTCCATCGTCCGCTGCGCGCGCGGGCCTGGACGGCGTTCCTGTTCGTCGCCTGCTCGGTACTGTCGCATCCACTGCTGGACATGCTGACCAACGGCGGCCTGGGCGTGGGCCTGCTGTGGCCCTGGTCGGAACAGCGTTTCTTCGCCCCTTGGCAGGTCATCGAGGTATCGCCGTTCGCGCACCGGTTCTTCAGCGCGCGCGGCGTGGAGGTGCTGTGGTCGGAAGCACGCTGGATTGGTGTGCCGGCGCTGCTGCTGATGGCCGTGCTCGCCGCCCCGCGTCTCTTGTGGGAGCGACGTCAGTCGCGATGAAGCATCCGGATCACTCCTGTCGCGACTGACGTCGCTCCCACAGGATGGACGATGGAACGACTCATGCCATTGTAGGAGCGACGTGAGTCGCGACGGAACATCCGGAGCATCTCAACCGTCCCGGTCGCGACTTACGTCGCTCCTACAAGAAACCATTCAATGCTGGGTGGGGGCGGCGTCCGGTTCGGAATCGACGTCTTCGGCGCCGGCACTCATCTCGGCTTCCAGCTTCTTTTCGAAATCTTCCAGGCTCATGCCCTGGGCGGCGGCTTCAATGACGGCGGTGTCGCGCAGCTCATCCGAGTAGACCAGCCGCACCGGCTGGCCGTTGGCTTCGTGCAGGGCGGCGGCGCGCTTGATCATCGCCAGCACCTCGGCGGCACTGTCGGAACTGCCAGCGATGCGGCCGTCCATGCCCAGCACCCACACGCCGGCCTGGCGCACGATGCCGGCCAGCAGGTCGCCCTGCGGATTGCGCAGCTCGGCGTGCGGTTCGATCGCCGGGGCGTTGGCGCGGGCCAGGTTGCGTGCCTTGATCGCCCTGCGCTTCTTGGCGTCGCGGCGGGCCTTTGAATGGGTAGACATCGGGGATTCCTTGTCGAAGCTCAGATCTGATCGGTGGGTTCAAGCGCGGCGGGTTCTTTCGGACAGGCTTCGGCGCGCCGGCTCACCTGCGCCTCCCAGCGCCACATCGCCCAGCCGGCCAGCGTCAGCACGCCCGCGCCCAGCGCCAGCCACAGGCCGTGCCGGCTCAACAGCGCCGAAACCACGCCGGCGATGATCGTGTTGATGAACAGGTTGCTGAAGGCCTGCAGCGACGATGCCGCGCCGCGCTGGCGTGGATACATGTCGAGGATGGCCAGGGTGAGGATCGGGAAGATCAGCGCCACGCCGAACGCCGACAGGCACATCGGCAGCACCGCCCACGGGATGGTGATGGCATCGCCCACCCACGCGTTGTAGGCAAGGTTGGCGAGCGTCGACACGCCCATGCAGGCGAAACCGATGCGGGTCAGCTGGGTGCCGCTGATGCGGCCTGCGGCGCGCCCGGAGACGAACGCGCCCAGGGTCATGCCGCCGATGGTCGGCAGGAACAACCAGGCAAACTGCTGCTCGTTCAAGCCCAGCCGGTCCATCACGAAAATCGGCGCCGAGGCGATGTACAGGAAGATGCCGCCGAAGCTTAGCGAGCCGGCCAGCGCCAGCCGCTGGAAGCGCGGGTTCAAGGCGATGGCGAAGTAGTCACGCAACAGGTGCTTGGGCGAAACCTTCACCCGCACTTCCGGCGGATGGGTTTCCGGCAGCCACAGGCCGACGGTCAGCAACAGCAGCAGCGAGAAGCCGGCCAGGAACCAGAAGATCACCGGCCACGCGCTCCAGCCCAGGATCCAGCCGCCGATGATCGGCGCGATCGCCGGGGCGATGCCGAAGATCATCGACACCTGGCTCATCAGCCGCTGCGCGTCGTCGCCATGCAGCACGTCGCGGATCACCGCGCGGCCGACGATGAAACCCACGCCGGCCGAGAAACCCTGCAGCGCGCGGAACAGCAGCAGCGTGGTCATGTCGCGCGACAGCGCGCAGCCAATCGACGCCAGCAGGAACAGGAACAGCCCGCCCAGGATCACCTTGCGCCGGCCGAACGCATCCGACAGCGGGCCGTGCACCAGGCTCATCAGCGCGTAGGTCAGCAGGTAGACGCTGATGACCTGCTGCATCGCCAGCTTGTCCGCGCCCAGCTGCGCGCCCATCGCGTTGAACGCGGGGAAGATGGTGTCGATCGAGAACGGGCCGAACATCGCCAGCCCGCCCAGCAGCAGGGCCAGGCGGCGGTTGGACGGCAGCTTGCGAACGCCGGTCATGGCGCGCTCCCGGCCACCGAAGGGTCCACCGGCGGCGAAGTCGGCGGGCCCTTCAACTCGACCGTGTTGCCTTCCGGGTCCCGCAGGTACTGGGACGGTCCCATGCCGTCGGCGCCGTAGCGCTCACCGAATTCGGCCAGGGTCGCCCCGGCCGCTTCCAGGTACGCCGCCAGCGCCTCGCGGTCGAAGGGTTCCACCCGCAGGCACAGGTGGTCGACGTTGTGGCCTTCGGGTCCCGGCGCGGCCCCGCCCAGCCGGCCCAGCTTGCCGTCCACCGGCACCAGGTCGATCAGCGACTCGCCGGCCCGCAGTTGCAACAGGCCCAGCTCCGGCCGGTCCCGCTCCACCGTGCAGCCCAGCACCCCGCAATAGAAGGCGCGCATGGCCGCCAGGTCGCGGACGCGCAGGACGATGTGGTCCAGGCGCAGGAGTCGGAAAGGGGGCGCATTCATGAACAGGGATGGCCGGCGCGGGGGGCCGGACATGGTAAGGCCAACCGGGACGATGCGGGCGGCCGCAGGCTATAATCCGCGCCGCAAGACCAGGTGGGAGAAGCGGGGAAACCCGCTGCCGAAGGCGCAAACGCCCGTAATCGCTCAGGCCCGATACCACCCCCGCTGCAAACACTCTGGAGAGATCGGCCACGCGCCGGCGCCGAAGGGGCACGAAGCACCACCGCGACCTCGTCCGCGGCGCTTCCAAACTCTCAGGCAAAAGGACAGAGGGGCACCCACGTGCGCACTTCGCACGCCCGGCTTCATGCCTTTTCCGGATGCCCCTGCCCATGTCCCAGACTCCGTCCTCGCTTCGCGATCTCGAGCACCACGACGCTTTCATCGCCCGCCACATCGGTCCCAACGACGCCGAAATCGCGCACATGCTGCGCGTGGTCGGCCACGACTCGCTGGAGGCGATGACCGATGCCATCGTGCCGGCCAACATCAAGTCCGCCGCCCCGCTGGCCCTGCCCGAAGCGATGACCGAGGAAGAGGCGCTGGCCAAGATCCGCGCCGTCGCCGACCGGAACCAGGTGTTCAAGAGTTTCATCGGCCAGGGGTACTACGGCACCCACACCCCGAAGGTGATCCTGCGCAACATCCTGGAGAACCCGGCCTGGTACACCGCCTACACCCCGTACCAGGCGGAAATCTCGCAGGGCCGCATGGAAGCGCTGATCAACTTCCAGACCATGATCACCGACCTGACCGGCATGGAAATCGCCAGCGCCTCGCTGCTGGACGAAGCCACCGCCGCCGCCGAGGCGATGACCCTGGCCAAGCGTTCGGCCAAGTCGAAGTCCAACGTGTTCCTGGTCGCCGGCGACACCCATCCGCAGACGATTGAAGTCCTGCAGACCCGCGCCGAGCCGCTGGGCCTGACCGTGGACATCGTCCGTTCGACCGAAGCGTTCCATGAAAAGCTCGCCGCCGGCGATTACTTCGGCGTGCTGGTGCAGTACCCCGCGTCCAGCGGCTGGCTGGAGGAATGGGGCCGCGACGCGGAGATCATCCACGGCCACCAAGCGCTGTTCGTGATGGCCACCGACCTGCTGGCACTGACCCTGCTCAAGACCCCGGGCGAAATGGGCGCCGACATCGTGGTCGGCAACACCCAGCGCTTCGGCGTGCCGTTCGGCTTCGGCGGCCCGCACGCGGCCTTCATGGCCTGCCGCGACGCCTACAAGCGCTCCATGCCGGGCCGCCTGATTGGCGTGTCGGTGGATGCCGACGGCAATCCCGCCTACCGCCTGACCCTGCAGACCCGCGAGCAGCACATCCGTCGCGAGAAGGCCACCTCCAACATCTGCACCGCGCAGGTGCTGCTGGCGGTGATGGCCTCGATGTACGCGGTCTACCACGGTCCGGAAGGCCTGACCCGCATCGCCCGCCGCGTCGCCCGCCTGACCGCCATCCTGGCCGAAGGCCTGCGCGCGCTCGGCCACGCCACGGTGCACGCCAGCGCGTTCGACACCCTGTGCATCGACGCCGGCGACGCCGCCGAGGCGATCCTGGCCCGCGCCAGGCAGGCCCGCATCAACCTGCGCGTGCGCGGCAACGGCACGCTGTGCATCTCGCTGGACGAAACCACCACCCGCGCCGACGTCGAAGCGCTGTGGGGCGTGTTCGCCAACCCGGGCGCCACCCTGCCGGGCATCGACGCGCTGGACGCCAGCGCGCCGTCGCTGATCCCGGAAAGCCTGCGCCGCACCAGCCCGTTCCTGACCCACCCGGTGTTCAACACCCACCACAGCGAGCACGAACTGCTGCGCTACATGCGTGCGCTGGCCGACAAGGATCTGGCGATGGATCGCACCATGATCCCGCTGGGCAGCTGCACCATGAAGCTCAACGCCACCGCCGAGATGATCCCGGTGACCTGGCCGGAGTTCGGCAACCTGCATCCGCTGGCCCCGGCCGATCAGGCGCAGGGCTACAAGGAACTGATCGACGGCCTGGAAGCCATGCTGGTCGAATGCACCGGCTATGACTCCGTCAGCCTGCAGCCCAACTCCGGCGCGCAGGGCGAATACGCCGGCCTGCTGGCCATCCGCGCCTACCACCGCTCGCGCGGCGAGGCCAAGCGCGACATCTGCCTGATTCCCGAATCCGCGCACGGCACCAACCCGGCCAGCGCGCAGATGTGCGGCATGCAGGTGGTGGTCACCAAGTGCGACAGCAACGGCAACGTCGATGTCGAGGACATCCGCCGCGCCGCCGAGAAGTACAGCGATCGCCTGGCCGCGATCATGATGACCTACCCCTCCACCCACGGCGTGTTCGAAGAGGACGTGGTGGAGATCTGCAACATCATCCACCAGCACGGCGGCCAGGTGTACACCGACGGCGCCAACATGAACGCGCTGGTCGGCGTGGCCAAGCCGGGCAAGTGGGGTTCGGATGTCTCCCACCTCAACCTGCACAAGACCTTCTGCATTCCGCACGGCGGCGGTGGCCCGGGCGTGGGCCCGTGCGCGGTCAAGTCGCACCTGGCGCCGTTCCTGCCGCGCACGCTGGGCGGTGAGGGCGACGTGGGCATGGTGTCGGCCGCCAGCTTCGGCAGCGCCAGCATCCTGCCGATCAGCTGGATGTACATCACCCTGATGGGCTCGGCCGGCCTGCGCAAGGCCACCCAGGTGGCGCTGCTCAACGCCAACTATGTCGCCAAGCGCCTGGCCCCGCACTACGAGACCCTGTACACCGGCCGCAACGGCCTGGTCGCGCACGAGTGCATCCTGGATCTGCGCCCGCTCAAGGACGCCACCGGCATCAGCGCCGAGGACGTGGCCAAGCGCCTGATCGACTTCGGCTTCCATGCCCCCACCCTGAGCTTCCCGGTGGCCGGCACGCTGATGGTCGAGCCGACCGAGAGCGAATCGCAGCACGAACTGGATCGCTTCATCGACGCGATGATCCAGATCCGCGAGGAAATCCGCGCGGTCGAGGACGGCCGCCTGGATCGCGAGGACAACCCGCTCAAGCACGCCCCGCACACCGCCACCCAGGTCAGCGCCAGCGAATGGACCCACGCCTACCCGCGTGAACTGGCCGCGTTCCCGCTGCCCAGCCTGAAGCTGCAGAAGTACTGGCCGCCGGTCGCACGCGTGGACAACGTGCACGGCGACAAGAACGTGTTCTGCAGCTGCATCCCGGTGGAAGCCTTCGCCGGCGAACCGGAAGCCTTCAGCGAGCCGAACGTGATGTAAGAAAAAAAGCCCCGCGATGCGGGGCTTTTTTTTGGGGAGTACTCGCACGCTGCGACGCCCCCTTCCCCCGCCCGCGGGGGAAGGTGCCCGAAGGGCGGATGGGGGCAAGTTCGTATGCTTCCTCTTCCCGACCGCGCCAAAAGCAAGCGCTTCTCAACAGCCGAATGGCTGGTCAATCCCCCGTCACCCGCTTCGCGGGCGCCCGCCCCCTTTTTTCGCTTTCAACAGCCGCATGGCTGATCAAGGGGGCTTTCTAGTGCAGTTCAACGGTCGCCGCCTTTCCTCCCCCTTCGAAGAAGGGGGACCGAGGGGGATTTGCTTTTGTGCTCCCATACCCACGCCCTTCCCAACCAGCGAGGGAAACTATCCAAAAAAGATAAGAGCAACCCTAAAGCTGCTTGATGAGGTTATGACTTACCGTCAAATACCCCAGCTTCGCATACAGCGCCTGCGCGCCCGCGTTGTGCGCAAACACATGCAGGCCAATCCGATCGATGCCCTGCGCGCGCACCTGCGCCTCCATCGCCGCGAACGCGTCTGCCGCGTAACCGCGGCGGCGATGCGCGGGATGCACAAGCACATCATAGACATGCACCTGCCGCTGCTCGCCTTCGGAATACACGCCATACCACAGCGATCCCACCGTACCCCCCTCACCGGCAACGATCTCGAACAGATAATGATCCGGCGTGGCGATGCCCTGCGGCAGCAACTGCGCAAAGGCCGCCTGCGAACGCTCCCGCGCGCCGTCTGCCGGCCAGCGTCCGGCGGAGACATTCTCCTCGGCGTAATTTTCCACCGCGGTGTGCAGGAACGTGCGGAACGCGCGCTCACTCATCGGGACCAGCGAAACCTTGGACATGGACGAAAGCCCCGGGACGGGAGCGGCGACTCTATCCCAGTCCGGCGTCACACGCGTGGCGGCGGCGCGGCGGGGACCGGAATCGACGGGCGGGCCCCGTCGCTCAGCGCCATCAGCTGGCAGAACGTGGCGTCATAGGCCGCCGCTTCCTCCTGATAGCCGGCGACGGCCCGCAGCGAACCGCGCGCGGCCAACTTCTGCGCGACCGCGCGCAAGCGCTCGCCATCCGAATGGGTCTGTACCAGCGCCGCCATCCAGACGGTCAACGCTTCCAGTTGACCGATGGCGCGCGCATCGGTGGCCTCCAGCCGGCACAGATGGGTATGGATCTGGGTGTCTGACAACAGCATGCAATCGACTTCCGACATGAGGGGGCACCGCCGCAAAGCCCCCTCTCCGCGCCGTTGGTTTCCCTCACGCGGCGGGCACGACGGATCGGACAGGCCGCACGCGCCGTGGTCATTCACCGTTCGGGCGGGTGAAGCCGGAACTGAATATCCGGCTCCCCGTATTCAGCCACATGGGGCGACTTCATCAGCCCTCGCCCGCCGGCAGGGTCTCCTCGTCCTGGTCGTATGCCGGTGGGTAATAGAAGTTGAGCGTCTTCAGGAAGGTCCGCCCGGTATTGCGGATCTCGTGGCGCTCGCCGTGTTCGATCACCAGCAAGCTGCCCGCGCGCAGCGTCTGCCGCTCACCTTCAATGGTGGCCACGCCGGTGCCGGACACCACATACAACCACTGGTCCGCACCGCGATGCCGGTTGTCGGGCCCACCCTCGGCCTCGCCCGGCGCGATCACCATCTCCGCCGCCTGCACCTCACGCACCGCGAACGCGGTGCGAAAGCCTTGTCCGAAACGCAGGTGTTTGTATTGCATGCCGGTTCCAATGACCTTGTCCTGACGACCGAGAAGTTCCCTTCCCCCGCGCGCGGGGGAAGGTGCCCGAAGGGCGGATGGGGGCAAACCGTCCAGCATCCGCAATGACGGCCTCACCCAATCCCTCAATGCCGCAGATTCACCTCAGCCACGCGATCGCGGTAATGCTTCTTCGGATCCATGCCCAGCATCAACTTCACCCCGGCCAGCATCGAGTTCTCGTTCAACCAGATTTCCGCGTGCTCGGCATCGAAGCGCAGCAGCGCCAATCGTGGATCCTCCATCCCGCCTTCGTACCAGGCGGCCAGGTAGGGATTCCACAACCGATCCACCACCTCGCGATCCGTATGCTCCACCAGCATCCCGTTTACACTGGCGAACAGGTCATGGCCCTTCGCGCAGAACGTGGCGATGGCACGCTGCGGCGTGCCCACGCGCTGGGCCAGGCGATTGTCGGTGGTGGTGAAGAACCAGATGGGCCCGTGTTCTTCGTCCTCCATCTGCGCGGTCATCGGACGGGTGTGGCCGTCCTCGGCGCCCTCCAGGCCAATCATCATGACCATGTCGGACTTCAGCAGCTTCCAGAATTTCTTTTCGAGTTCCTGTGGCGTATGCATGACGATACTCCCTCGAAACAGGTGGCTTCACGCTAGCCCCGCACATGTCACGCCGCCGTCAAGCAAGCGTTATCGCCGTGATAGTCGCGCCCGCCAACCGTCCTTCGCCGCCTGTTCACGCCGACGGGACTAACACAGGCTCGTTGTCCAAAGGAGGACGCCGCCATGCCGGAAGAAAAAACCCGCCGCGCGGTCGAACGCGACAAGCGCGAAGGCAAGTCCGCCAGCACCCAGGCGGGCGAATTCGTTCGCGAGGAAATCGAACACGTGCGCGAAGGCAAGCACGGCGTCCAGAACACCAAGCAGGCCATCGCCATCGGCCTGTCCAAGGCCCGCCGCGCCGGCATCGACGTCGAACCCGGCGACAACGCCTCTCCGGCGGTCAAGAAAAAAGCCCGCAAGGACATCGCCAAGGGCAGGAAAACCGCTACGAAACGCCCTGCCGCCAAACGCTCGGCCGGCGCCAAGAAGGCGTTGAAGGCCACCAGCAAAACGACCGCCAAGAAAGCCGTCAGCCGCACCGCCCTGTCCAAACAGGCCAAGAAGGCGGCCAGCAAGCGCACCGCCGCCGACCGTTCCGCCGCGGCAAAGAAAGCCGCCCGCACCAAGGGTCCCGCCAAGCGCTCGGCTGCCGCGAAGAAGGCGGCGCGTACCCGCAAAAAGGCATCCTGACCACCCGGTGGGCCTCGGCCCACCATTGCCGTCCCCGGGCGCCAACTCCGGGTGAAGCCAGAAGGCTCACCCACCGCCCGGCACCGCGATGGTGGACCCAGACCCACCCACCCCATAGAGCGGAGCTCGCTCCGCTGCCTTTCGCTCCTCCGCACGCCGCCGCAACCATCGCGGGCACGGGTTCACCGTACGTGCGCGCCATCACGCCGTAATTCCGGTTCGTCATTCGTACAGTGCTGTTCGCACCACCACGCTCCCGGCCATCGCGGCCGCCGGATAGCCTCCTGTCGCCGCTAATGGCACCGCTCGCCGCGCCCGCGGTGATGACCCAGGAGATGAACATGAAAATGTGGAAGATGATGTGGAAGCCGGCGCTGGTGCTGCTGGTGTTGCAGGCCGCCGCCTGCAGTTCGATTGCGCAGAAGACCAACAACCTCAGCGACGACAAGATCAAGTCCCAGACCGGTGGCGCGCTGGGCTACATGCCGGAAGACCTCACCCTGGTCAGCCGCCGCACCGAAGGCACCAACACCTACGTTGCCCTGAAGGCCAAGGACGGCAAGGAATTCAACTGCATCGTCAACGGCGGCAACCTGCTGTCGATGGGCATGACCAACCCGCCGGTCTGCTCGCCCAAGGGCCAGCCGGTCAAGGCCGCTCCGTTCGGCCAGTAATCCGTGGTGGCGCCGGGCTTGCTCGGCGCCCTGCCCCAGCCCTTCCGCGAACCGCAGCGGAGCGAGCTCCGCTCCACATGGGCGATGAGTCCTGTGGAGGAGTCCACGGACAAATAGCGCTCAGCGCCTGCCGGCTTCCATCATCCGGAATTGCGCCATGCGCTGGGCGAGCCAATCGGCCAACGCCGCAGCCTGCACATCATTGAGAATATCGTTGTGGCCGGCCGACACATCCTTGCCGGTTTGCATCACCCAGACCGCCTTCTTGGCCTGTTCCTGACACTGCTCGCCGGTGCCGATTGCCTCGATCATCATGCGTCCTCCCAGACTGAGCTGACAGTCCGGGTCCGTCACCCTGCACGCGTCGCCGCTACAGGCGTGTACTGAATGACTCACCCCGTCCCGGTTGAAACCTATCGCCCGCTTCCAGAACGCAAACGGAAACAGATAGCGCACCGGAACATCCGCGGTGGATTGCAGGACGATGATGCGTCGCGACCCATCAGGCGCGGCACGCAAGGCCGTCGCCATGCTCACCTGGTCGAGGGAAAGTGCCTGTCGCGAACGCGCGTCATCCTCCAGGCGTTCCTTGATGGTTTCCAGTTCCTCCGCCCTGGCCGCGGGGTTGAGCATGATGTATTCCAGCGTCGTATCGGGTGCTTCCCGCATCCACTCCTTCACCGCCCACAGGACCGCCGACCCTCCCAGGCTGTGACCTATCACGAAGACCTGGCGCTTGGGGTTCTGCGCGCGTAACCAGGCCACCACCTCTCGCAATCCCTGCTGCCCCACCCGCTCCGATGCACGCTTGCGGCCGCAAATGGTGAAGAAATCACTGGCTTCCCACGGGATGAACGTGTCGACCGAATCGCCCCGCCATCCGAAATAGAGGGCGTTGACCGCCCCCGCCTTCTCCACGTTCTCCAACCGGGCCAGGAACGCGGTGAACTTCTGGTAATCGCTGTCATAAGGCCCGCCCCCCTTGCAGGCAGGCTCGCCGGCCTGCTGCCGGCAGGCATTGTGGTGCCAACCGTGCACGAACAGCACCACCGGGCGAGTTGGCGTCGCTTCCATCCACTGCGCCATCTTCTGTATCTGCGCAGGCTGATAGAGCTGCCCGCGGTCATCCGCCTCGAACACCATCATCTGGCTCTGCAACCCGTCCTGCACCGGCGCCGGATCATTGAGTCCCCACCATTCCCGGTCCGGAATCGTCCGACACCCTGCCAGCAGCAACACCCCAAGCACTACCGCGCCGAACCTTTTCCAGATGCGCATGCGACGTCCCTTTCCGTTGGCTCCAACCGGCGCCAACGCATGGATGAACCGTACACGGCCACACCCGCGTTGGATTGCCCGGAATGACTGCCCGGAAAGCCCGGCTTGCCTCCCCATGCAGGTGCCGTCCGTCGCCTGCTCCGGCTCGGGCGCCAAGCCCCTCTTGTCGGCACCGCCGATTCCGGTATAGCGTGCGCTCGATTCTGCCGCGCAGGGGAAACCGGCAGTTTCCTGACCCGACCGCTCGTGGCAACAGTGCCAATACCGGCCGCCGCAAGGTGCCGCGTTTCCGCGCCAGCTGCCGTCGCAGTGGTGCCGATCATCACGCTGCACAGGGAAAGAACCGTTGCGACATGCACGACCAGCGCGGTCTCTCGCGGACGTGCTGGCACAGGAACCGCATCCAAGGAGGAGTGTTCAATGAAAGTCCATTGCTTGGCTCCCTGCCTCTTGTTCTGGCTGGGGACCTTTCCGCTTGCCCATGCGCAGGAACCCACCGACAAAAACGCAGACCTGCAGGCACAGATCGATCGCCTGACCAAGCAGGCCGAACTCAACAAGCTGACCTACGGCACGCCCTCGGAAGGCAAGGCCGGCGACGTGACCGGACCGGAAAACGTCAAGGGACTCGCCCAACAGCGCGTACTCGCCCTTTCCGCCGCCACGGGACAGGATCTCGGCCGCCGAATTCGCGCACAAGCCGCTGCGCAGGCGTGTACCAATGTCCTGCTGACCGACGACGCCGACCATGCCACCAAGCAGGTCCTGGCCCTGTCGATACAGCAGAAGCTGGACGCAATGGGCCAGGAAATCGACAAACTGGATGACCTCGCCTCGAAGTACAACGCAAAGAGCCGGAGCGGTCTGGTAGCCTCGGTGGGCATCATCACCGGCATCGCCCAATCCCTGGTCAGCGTCTGGAAACTCTTCCAGTCCAACTATGCGGTCAGCAGCTTCGCCACCACGCGGGATGCCGACTGGACCGAAGCCAACATCCGCACCGGGTATCTCGCTGACAAAACGACGGCTGCCCCTGCCTTGCTGTCCACCCGCTATCCCTCCTTCGCCCAGGCCAACGCAAATATCAAGCAACTGGACGATTGGCTGGACAGTGCGACGCGCGCACGCGACAAGATCCAGCAGAAAACCAAGGACTCCAAGAAACCGGCGGATGTGCAGGCACGCGCCTACGCCGAAGAAGTCGTCAAGGCGATTACCGGCATGCGCACCGCCCTGGTCGGAGCCGACGCCTCGGTCATGGCGCCTATCGCCGCATTGACGCCCTATCTGGCCAACCAGAAGGCCAAGGGCTGCACGGTCCGCTGGAAGGACAACACGCCCGAGGGCGTTGCAATGACCAAGGACACTCTCTGGGGCAAGCGCGGCCGCGTCTATCTGAATCACGCGGTGCAACTGTCCGCCATCATTCTGAGCGACGACGGCGTGCCCATGTCCGCGCTGTGCCAGCAGCGCTCCATGGCCGCCACGATCAAACTGTCCGCGCTGACCAAGGGGGACCCCGACGCTGCCGGAGGATCCTGGACCGGCATGGAACCCCTGTCGTCACCGGTCGACTGCGGGATGTTCCCGGCCGGTACCGATGCAACCCAGGGCCCCGCCGGCAATGCGCAGCCTCCCGCCGTGAGCTGAGCCATGCGAGGAAACTGCTTTCGCTGGCGCTGCATCGCGGCAGTGTTGGCAAGCGGCCTTGGGGTCGCAGCCAATGCCTGGGCCGACGACACGGAAGCGCTCAGGATCGCTCAGGCCCCGCGGCGCCTGGCCCTGGTGGTGGGCAATGCGGGCTACCAGCACCTTTCTTCCATTCCCAGCGCGGAGGTGGATGCCAGGCGAATGGAGGCGCTGCTGAGGGATCTGCAGTTCCAGGTGTCGCCCATCGCCACGATGACCTCGGCGGTGTCCTTTGAAGAAACCACGCTGCCCGACTTCCGCCGCAAGATCGAGGAAGGCGACATCGTGGTGGTCTATTTCTCCGGCCATGGTTTCTCCTACGGGCAGAACAACTACCTGGCCGGAACCGATACCCCGCTGCAACTGGACGAGCAGAACCTTCCGGACCATGCGGTGGCGGTGGAATCGCTGGAATCGTACCTGGCCAAGAAACGACCCGGCCTGTTGCTCTTCATCGTGGATGCCTGCCGGACCATCGGTGGTTTCGTCATCAAGGACAGGCAGCATCAATATGGCGTGGAAAAAGGCTACATGCCCGTCCAGCATGCCGACAGCGGTGTCAATACGCTGGTGGCCTACGGCTCGCGTCTGGGAACCGCGGCCCTGGGCTCGGGCGAGGCGACGCGCCCCAGCACTTTCACCGAAGCGCTGTTGAACAATCTGCCCCGCCAGCCCGGCGAGTTCGGTAGCGTCTTCAACGATGTCAGCGCCCGCGTCACCATTGCCACTGGTTCGACGCAACAGCCCGGCGTGCTGGACTGGTCGGACAGCGATTTCTATTTCCTGCCCGATGACAGGGTGAGTGCGAGGGAACGCGAAGCATGGCTGAGTGCGCTGGAATCGGGCATCCGCGAACAGGTCCTCTACTTCAGCCGGCGCTTTTCCACCAGCCACTACGCCCACGCGGCACGGCAATGGCTGAGCACGCATGACAAGGACGAACCTGCCTACACCCTGGTGTTTCCGCCCGCCGTGGAGGCGAGCTGGAGCATCAACACGCCGGTCGGCATCAGCCGTGCGGATTTCGGCCTGGCCTATGCGCGCCTGCATCGAGTGATCGACGAGATCACGCAGGCCGGGCCGACCTGGAACCCGGATACGGTAGGCCTGGTGGCTGCTTCCACGAAGGCGCCCGCGCTTTCGCCCGCGTTGCTGGAAACCCTCAAATCCAATCTGCAATCCCAGGCCTCGCTGGTCGCCAGTACCAACCTGATCGCGTACGCCGGGCCGGATACGTCCTCCGGGATTGAAAGCCGGGTGACGAAAGGCGACTACCTGCAGTTTGTCGATTTCGTCGAGAGTTCCGGCACGCATTCGCTGTGGATGCAGGTGCGCAAGCCCGACGACAAGCTGCTCTATATTCCTGCGCCGGACAAGCCGCTGGCCCCGATGAGCATCGGGCACCCGCTCGATGAGGTCATTGCCCGGACAGCGCCCGGCGACCTGCCGGAACTGATCGACGAGTCCGCCATTCAACAGGAGTTCCAGCAATTCAAGGCCGCAAGGAAGTCGGTCAGTTGGGTTTCCATTGCCTACGAACCATCCGATCGCAAGGAGCTCCAGCTTCAGCGGCAGGCGCGCGCCGCCCATACCCTGCGCGTCCTCAAGAAGCAGGGCGTTCCCGGCGTCCAGATCACCACCACCGAGGTGCCGCAGAGCGGACTGGGTGACGGGGTGCGGGTGCGCTTCTTCGGTTATTGACCTCCCAGACAAGGAATCGCCATGGACATGCTCAGTCGTTGCCTCATCACCTCGCTCCTGCTGGCCGCCAGCGCCTCCATCGCCTTCGCCCAGCAACCGGCTTCACGCGAAAGCCTGTTGAGCGGACAAACCGCGTCCAAGCCGGTGCTGGACGCCATCGATGTCTATCTCAACCGCAAGGAAAAGAAGATTGTCGGCGGCAAGCCGGCCAAAGCCGGACAGTTTCCCTGGCAGGTGGCGCTGCTGGTGGCCCGCGTGCCCGATGCCTACCGAGCGCACTTCTGTGGCGGCAGCGTGCATGCCGAGCGCTGGATCGTCACTGCCGCGCACTGCGTGAACGATACCGACGCCGCGGACATCGCCATCATCGCCGGCACCCACGAACTGAAGGACTCTTCCGAACGCGTCGCGGTAAGCCGCGTCCTGGTCCATGAGGACTACGATGACGAAAGCTACGACAACGACATTGCCCTGCTGGAACTGGAAAAGCCGCTCTCGCTGGGTGAGCGGATTCGGATCCTCCCCCTGCTGGGTGCTGCAGATGAATCTCAGGCACTCAAACCGGGTGCCCTGTTGACCGTTTCCGGATGGGGAAGGACGCAACAGGACGGCGAAGGCACGTCCGCGTTGCAGTACGTGGATATTCCCTTCGTGCAACGCAAGATCTGCAACCGCGCCCTGGCCTATGACGGCGCCGTCACTGAAAGGATGATTTGTGCAGGCGTAGCGGCCGGCGGCAAGGACAGTTGCCAAGGCGACAGCGGCGGTCCACTGGCTGCCAATGCGGGAGGTGCACAACCGCGCCTCGCCGGCGTGGTCAGTTGGGGCGAAGGTTGCGCCCAGCCCAACAAGGTAGGCGTCTACACACGCGTCAGCCAGTTCACTGGCTGGGTATCCGCATGCATGGCCGATCCTGGTGAATGCAAGGCCAAACGCTGAGAGCAGGATCGGTCCAGGCTCGCGATCGGCAAAGCTCCATTTCGGATTACCGAAGGACCGAGCGGCACCGCCGCCCGGTCGCTTCATGCCACCTAGCGCGGCTGCCAGCTCGTGTGCTTCAACACGAAGTCCAGCTCCTCGGTCCACTTTTCCAGGATGTAGGCCCAGTCGCCCACGGGCGGGGTGGGTTCGTAGCGGTTGGACAGCTCGCTGCGTGAGCGGGCCAGGGTGGTGGTCAGGCGGACGCGTTCGCGCAGGCCGTACAGCAGGTGGTAGGCGTCCTGGGTCAGCAGGTAGCCGGTGCGCTTCTTTTCGCGCGGGGGATGGCGGTTCGAGTGAGAGTGATGGCGATCGTCGCCCATGGCATTGCTCCCTTGCAGTGCAGAGGCCCGCCTGCATGCGCAGGCGGGATGTCGGGAGGCTCGAAACCGCACAAAGACGGCGGGCGTATTCCCCTTGTGGGGTGTTGTATTAGCCGCCCTCCCGACACAGGAAGCCTGCGATGGGAAATTATGCCCGAACGTGAGTTCGGGCATAAAAAACCCACCAAAGTTTCGGAGGTGGGTACCGCTTTGTGAGGAGTTTCGAGGCTCCGGGGGCAATGGTTAGGGGCTGGGGTGGGTGGTGTCAACGCACATTGAAAGTTCACGTTCCAAGGCATTGTCAGCCGAGACGTGGAAAATCGCCAACGCTACGCAGTACAAATAAGAATCAATTACCCTTATTTGTGCGACCCACAATATCAAGCTACATTTCCCTGCACCGGCACAGGGAGCTAGCAAAATGCTAGAAAATCCCCCGGACCACGGAAGTAATCAAAGTAATCTGCGAGGGGAAAATGGAGAATCCTGGCGTTAGAAGCTGGCTCATTTCATGCGACGAGTCCGGCGTCCATGGCTCAACTCATTATGGTTTCGGCAGCCTTTGGATGAGATGGCAACGTCGCGGCGACTTCTATGAGTATTTTAGAGACCTCAGGGATCGCCACAGATTCCGAGATGAGTGCAAATGGAAAACTGCGAACTCAGAGCGAGACCTTCCGTTCTATGAGGAATTAATTAGTGATTTTTTCAAGAGGAGATGGCTTGCCTTCCATTGCTTAGTTGTGCGCAAGCAAATTGTGAGGAAGGAAGAATTTCATAACAACAGCTGGGATCTTGCAAGAAGAAAGCACTACACAATGCTCATAACAGACAAGATAAAAAGATCGATGAAGCCCCATCGAGATCGAGAACATGAATTCCGAGTCTATGTTGACCCAATTCCATCCAGCTACCAGAAAGCAGATGAGGCTATCGAGGTCATCTCAAACAATGTCTTGAACAAGAAATTTTCGCATCAAGACCCAGTTAGATACGTTCAAACGAGGGATTCGAAAGAAACCCCAACAATTCAAGTCTGCGACCTTCTCCTTGGCGCCGTCATGGAAACATGGAACAAGAAAGCAACAAACCCAGTAAAACACAAGATAAGAAAAATAATAGCGTCCCACCTTGGATGGAGAAATCTAGATGCAGACACTTTCAAAGAAGAGAAAAAATTCAACATCTGGTACTTTCACGATCCACTACACGAAAAGCGGAGCGTTGTCTCTAGAGAAGTAAAACTGAAATACCCCTACTAAGAACGAATTTAGAAGATGTACATCATACTTTCTTGCATGACATGCCTACAGGAAAGAGGCCGCCCCAATGGGATAATTTCTCGAATTTCATTTCGAGATGACGGCAAGTATGAAGCAACTTGTCCATACGGGCATACAACCACAACAATTCTCCAGCAGCAAAAATTCGAAATTCTATTTGAAATAGGAGCCCATGCTCTAATAGACGGATACTACAGAGAATCCATATCCTCTTTTTCATCCAGTCTAGAGAGATTTTATGAATTTTCAGTGCGGGCACTATTGTTTAATTCACAAAAATCGGATGATGCATTCAAGTCTTGCTGGAAGCATGTGGCTAGACAATCTGAACGCCAACTAGGGGCATTCATTATGCTCTGGGCTTCGTATTTTGGATCTCCACCCGCACTTCTTTCAAACAATCTCATTAGCTTCAGGAACGATGTAATACATAAGGGCACCATACCCAGCAAGCAAGAAGCTATTTCTTTTGGAACGTCCACCCTAAACGCCCTTCAAGAGAACATCCATATTCTTCAGCAAACTGCTCCAGCGGCGGTGAGCAAGATGATTTCCTATCATGTTCAGGAGATATGGCGCTCGTGCCCTAATCATCCCAAATCCACTATGTTTTCTAACACCATTATTAGTTTAGGGGCCAATAATGCCCCTAGCGAGCGTAGTGACCTCTCACATCACCTCAAGGCCCTGAAACAGTGGAGAGAACTTTTCAACCCCACCGATTTATCGGTGCCGGAGCAACTACATAGAGAAGAAAATCCGTAATTTCAGCATCAGGAAAAAAAGCTAGAGGGCAGCAGGCAACCTGAGCAACCGCAGTACCAGCGCGCTCGGCTTCAGCAAACCACGTGTTTTGAAAAACGAAGCCCCGCAATGCGGGGCCTCATTTGCTATCACCCGATCAGTTGCTTTCTCAAGCAAACGGATCCTGCAACGTCATCGTATGGTCGCGGTCCGGGCCGGTGGAGACGATGGCCAGCGGGCAGCCGGACAGTTCTTCCAGGGCGCGCAGGTAGGCACGGGCGGCCGGGGGCAGCTTGTCCCATTCGGTGATGCCGTGGGTGGTTTCGGACCAGCCGGGGAACTCCAGGTAGACAGGCTCGCATTCTTCCCAGCCCTGGGCGTCCAGCGGGGCGTACTCGGTTTCCTTGCCGCGGTAACGGTAGGCGATGCACATCTTCAGCTTTTCCATGCCGTCCAGCACGTCCAGCTTGGTGATGCACAGGCCGGTGATGCCGTTGATGGCCACCGCACGCTTCAGCGCGACGATGTCGATCCAGCCGCAGCGGCGGGGACGGCCGGTGGAGGCGCCGTATTCCTGGCCGCGGTCGCGGATGCCCTGCCCCACTTCGTCGTCCAGTTCGGTCGGGAACGGGCCGCCGCCGACGCGGGTGGCATACGCCTTGGCGATGCCCAGCACGTAGTCGATGGCGTCCGCGCCCACGCCGCTGCCGGCCAGCGCGCCGCCGACGGTGGTGTTGGAGCTGGTGACGTAGGGATAGGTGCCGTGGTCGATGTCCAGCAGGGCGCCCTGGGCGCCTTCGAACAGCACGCGCTTACCCTGCTTGCGCAGGTCGTGCAGGATGCCGGCCACGTCGGACTTCATGGGCTGGACGTATTCGCCGAAGGCCAGCGCTTCGTCATAGACCTGCTGGAAGTCCACCGCGTCCACGCCCAGATACTTGGTGAGGACGAAGTTGTGGTAGTCCAGCGCGGCGCGCAGCTTTTCGGCCAGTTGGTCGGGGTAATGCAGGTCGGCGATGCGGATGCCGCGGCGGGCCACTTTGTCTTCGTAGGCGGGGCCAATGCCGCGGCCGGTGGTGCCGATGGCCTTGCCGCCGGCGGCCTTCTCGCGGGCCTGATCCAGGGCGATGTGGTACGGCATGATCAGCGGGGCGGCCGGGGAAATCTTGAGGCGCGAGCGCACGTCCACGCCGCTGGTTTCCAGTTCCTCGATTTCCTTGCGGAGGGCGGCCGGGCTGATGACCACGCCGTTGCCGATCAGGCACAGGGCGTCGGGCCGCAGGATGCCGGAGGGAATCAGGTGGAGGACGGTCTTCTTGCCGTTGATGACCAGGGTATGGCCGGCGTTGTGGCCGCCCTGGAAACGGACGACCGCACCGATTTCCTCGGTGAGCAGGTCGACGATTTTGCCTTTGCCTTCATCGCCCCACTGGGCGCCGAGAACGACGACTGACTGACCCATGACGGGTAACTCCTTCGCTTGTTGGCGACCATCGGGGCCGCCGGGATGGGCCGGACCGGGCGCGGCGTTACCGATGCGGGCCGTCTCCATCGGGGAGGGGTCCACTACGCTGTGCCCAGACACGGAAAAAGCCGGCGGGGTTGGCTCTGGCGAGCGCCCGTCCGGCTTTTGTGCATTATCCGGGTTTTGGGTGAAGGGGGCTACCCCGATTGGCTGAATGGGGGGCAATCCGGCCAAGGGCCCCGTTTCTTGTGGGAGCGACGTGAGTCGCGATGGGCGACCTGGCTTCCGGAGCCAGTTGAGCGACCGGGCATCGCGAATCGCGACTCACGTCGCTCCCACATGAGAGGCACAGGGAGGCTGAGACCCTCAGTGGCGCAGCCACCAAAGCAGGGTCAGGCCGATGATCAGGACCAGGCCGCCGGCCTGGCGGATCTGGGCGTCGGGCAGGTTGAGCAGTTGCAGGGCCAGACGCTTCCACAGCCCCGGCGAGACCAGCAGGAACAGGCCTTCCAGGACGGCGACCAGGCAGAGGGCGGACCAGAGATCGGGCATTGGGGCCGGGATTGGGTAGGAGCCGGGATTGGGGATTCGGGATTGGGGATTAGTAGAAGCGTTGCTGGCGGATAGCTTCAGGTATCGGGGCTTCTCTTCAGTGCGGGACATCACCCGCCCTCAGCCACTCGGCGATCAGGATTCGCTGTTGCGAATCCCGAATCCCCACTCCCCAATCCCGAGCGACCGCGTTTAGCGGTCGCTCTTCAAGTACTGCAAAAACGGATCGTCCTTGTCCAGGACGATGACGCTGTTGCCGTCGGCGAAGGACTTCTTGTACGACTCCAGGCTGCGCTGGAAGGCAAAGAACGAGGGGTCCTTGTTGGCGGCGGCGGCGTAGATGCGGGCGGCTTCGGCGTCGCCTTCGCCGCGCAGGCGCTGGGCGTCGCGTTCGGCTTCGGCCACCAGCACGGCCTGGTCGCGGTCGGCCTGGGCGCTGATGGTGCGGGCCTGCTCTTCGCCTTCGGCGCGCAACTGGCTGGCGACCTGCTTGCGCTGGGCGCGCATGCGCTCGTAGACGTCGGTGATGACCTGGCTGTCGGTGGGCAGGTCGATCTGCTTCAGGCGCAGGTCGGTGATGCGCATGCCCAGGGTGGCGGCGCCCTCGTTGATGGCCTTGAGCTGGGCGGTGACGATCTGGTTGCGATCGCCGGAGACCAGCTGGGTCAGGGTGCGGGCGTTGATTTCGTTGCGCAGCGAGTCGGTGATGATCGGCGCCAGGCGATCATTGACCAGCTTTTCGTCGCCGCCGGTGGCACGGTAGAACGCGCGCACGTCGGAGATGTGGCCCACGGCGAAGAAGTCGATGCTGACGTCCTTGCGCTCGGAGGTCAGGTAGCGCTCGGGCTGGGTTTCCAGCACCTGGAAGCGGCGGTCGAACACGCGCGCGGTTTCCACCAGCGGCCACTTGAAGTGCAGGCCGGGCGGGATGTCGGCGCGGGCCACGCGGCCCAGGTTGAGGACCAGGCCGGTCTGGTCCTCGCGGACCACGTACACCGAGCCCATCAGGCCCAGCACGATGGCGACCAGCAGCGCCACGATTGCGGGAAGTCTCATCGTCCACTCTCCTCACGTCCGGCCGATCGCGCGGGACGCTCGGCACTGCGCAGCGGGGTTGTCGCGCTGCTTTCCACGGCGGGCATCACCACTTCCGGCGCCGGGGCGCTAGACGATGCCGGTGCGGCACCCGTCTGCGCGGGCATCGGCAGGTAGATCAGCTGGCGGCTGTCGCCGCCGATGACCTTGCGGTTGTTCTGTTGCAGCACCTGCTGGACGGTATCCAGCCACAGGCGCTTGCGGGTCACGTCCGGCGCGTTCTTGTACTGCTCCTGGAGCAGGCTGAAGCGGTCGGCGTCACCCTGGGCGCGGGCAACAGTGGCGGCCTTGTAGCCTTCGGCCACGGTGCGGGTACGCGCCGCGGTACCGCGTGCCTCGGGCACGATGCGGGCGGCGTAGGCGCGCGCTTCGTTGACCAGGCGATCCTTGATCTGCTGGGCCGAGTTGACCTCGTCGAAGGCCGGCTTCACTTCTTCCGGCGGACGCGCGTCGGGCAGGTTGAGTTCGGTCACGACCAGGCCGGTCCGGTAGGTATCCAGCGAGGCCTGCAGGCGTTCCTTGGCCTGGCTGCCCAGCGGGCCGCGCTCGCCGAGCACGGTGTCCAGATCCGAGCGGCCCACCTGTTCGCGCACGGCGCTCTGCGCGGCCTGCTGCAACACGTCGTCGGCGTTGCGCGAGCCGTACAGGTACAGGCGTGGATCGGCGATGCGGTACTGCACGTTGACCGACACGGTGACGATGTTCTCGTCGCGGGTCAGCACCGGCATGGTGTTGCTGAAGTTCTTGATCTCGGTGGCGTTGACCTTGGTGACGCTTTCAATTGGCCACGGCCACTTGAAGTTGGGTCCCGGCTGCATGACGCGGGAGAACTGGCCGAAGCGCAGGACCACGCCGCGCTGCTGTTCGCCGATCAGCTGGAAGCTGGAGAACAGGACCAGCAGCAGCAGCGCCACGCCGATCCAGCGCAGCGGGCCGTTGCCGTCGAAGGAACCGCGCAGGCGATCCAGCAGATCGCCCAGTCCGCCGCCACTGTTGCCGCCGCGGGGATTCCAGCCCCGTCGGTTGTCGTTGTTGCCGTTTCCGCCGCCGCTGCCAGAGCCGCCGCTTCCAGGGGTGTTCCAGGCCATGCCCACTCCGTCGTCAATGATGCGTGGGCCGAAACCGACGCGTTTCCGATTCTACAAGATAGGGCCGCCCGGCCGCCGGACAAGGGCTGAAGGGCATGGGCGGGCGGTTTTTTGCCGGGTGGCTGGCGGGATGCGGGGATGTTTTGCGGGGTGGGCGGGTTTCCGGTCGCGACTGACGTCGCTCCTACGCGGGCGGCGGGGCTTTTTGTGGGAGCGACGTCAGTCGCGACCGGGAAGCTGGAAGACCACTGGAGGTTTCGTCACGTCGGCGGGATTGCGGTCGCGACTCACGTCGCTCCCACAACGCACAGGGTGGGTGATCAGAAGGTGTCTTCGACGGGTTCGGGGAGCAGGGTTTCCAGGGCGTGGCCGCCCGCTTCGGCGGCCAGCCGGCGCGCGTCGGCCAGGGCCATGTCCAGGTCCAGATGCCAGCCGGTTTCGTCGTGGCGTTCGCCGCGCACCGCGCCGAGCGCGTGCAGGCGGGAACGCAATCGCGCCGAGCGCTCGCCCAGGTGCACGGTGCCGATGATCCGTTCCAGCCCGAGTTTCTGTGCCAGCGCTTCCTTCAGCACATCCAGCCCTGCGCCGTCGCGCGCGGAAATCCACACGCGCTCGTGGCCTTCGTTGGGCTGGTCGTGGCGCGGTTCGGCGCCTTCGATGCGATCGATCTTGTTGAACACCAGCAACTGCGGAATGTCGCCGGCACCAATCGCCTGCAACACTTCATCGACCTGGGTGATGCGTTCCTCGCGCAGCGGATCCGCGGCGTCGATGACGTGCAGCAGCAGATCCGCTTCGCGCGCCTCGGACAGGGTGGAGCGGAACGCGGCGACCAGTTCGTGTGGCAGATCGCGGACGAAGCCGACGGTGTCGGCCAGCACCACGCCGCCGCCAGGCAGTTCGATGCGGCGCACGGTGGGATCCAGGGTGGCGAACAGCTGGTCGGCGGCGTAGGCCTCCGCGCCGGTCAGCGTATTGAACAGGGTGGATTTGCCGGCGTTGGTGTAGCCGACCAGGGCCACGCGCGGCAGTTCGCTGCGCACGCGGGCGCGGCGCATCTGGGTGCGCTGCACTTCGACTTTTTCCAGCCGCTTCTGCAACTGCTCCACCCGCTTCTGCAGCAGGCGGCGGTCGGTTTCCAGCTGGGTTTCACCCGGGCCGCGCAGGCCGATGGAACCACCGCGCTGGCGCTCCAGGTGGGTCCAGCCGCGCACCAGCCGGGTGGCCATGTGCTTGAGCTGGGCCAGTTCCACCTGCAGCTTGCCTTCGTGGCTGCGGGCGCGCTGGGCGAAGATGTCCAGGATCAGGCCGGTGCGATCCAGCACGCGGCGTTCCAGGAATTTCTCCAGGTTGCGCTCCTGGCCGGGCGAAAGCGGATAGTTGACCAGTACCAGATCCGCGCCGGTGGCTTCGGCCGCGGCCTTGACCTCTTCCAGCTTGCCGCTGCCGATCAGGGTGGACGGATTGGGCCGATCGATGCGGGCGGTGAGCAACGCCGCGATGCTGGCGCCGGCGGAGCGGGCCAGATCGGTGAATTCCTCGGCGGCGCCATCATCCGGCGGGCCGCCGGCGTGGGGCTGGATCAGGAGGGCGTGTTCGCCTTTGCGGGAACGTTCGAACATGGAAAGCGGTTTGGACTCGATTTCAGGGAGGATCCGGTCGCGCCAGGCGCCCGGATCCCATCACATGGGGGCGGTCGCCCCCGATTTCACCCTGGAATCTCCACCGGTTCCCCGGGTGTTTACTCGCTGTCTTCTTCTTCTTCGCCCGCCGCGCCGCCCTCATTGGACTGCACGTAGCCGCCACCCGGTCCCACGCGCACGTTGCGCGCCGGCACCACCGTGGAAATGGCGTGCTTGTAGACCATCTGGCTGACCGTGTTGCGCAGCAGGACCACGAACTGGTCGAACGATTCGATGGTGCCCTGCAGCTTGATGCCGTTGACCAGGTAGACCGAAACCGGCACCCGCTCGCGGCGCAGAGCGTTCAGGAAAGGATCCTGCAAGGATTGCCCCTTGGACATTGTGGCGAACTCCCGAAGTGTTGCTTATAGGAATAATTGTGGTGTTTCCGGGTCCGCGCGCTTGTATCCCCTGGCGGCCCGGCCCCCGATGTTACACAACCGGGGCGGTTTGACCAGCTACGGGGCGCCCAGAAATTGCTGTCGGGCCCGCTCCAGGGCGGCCTGGTCGCGCCCGGGGTCGAACCAGCGGGCGTCCAGTTCGCCCCGCAGCCAGGTCAATTGGCGCTTGGCGAGCTGGCGGGTGGCGTAGATGGCGCGGTCGCGGAATTCGGTGGCGGAGACGGCGCCGTCCAGGTGTTCCCAGGCCTGGCGGTAGCCCACCGCGCGCACCGCCGGCAGGTCCAGTGGCGCGGCCACGGCCTGCATTCGCGGCAGCGCGCGCAGCCGACGAACCTCGTCCAGGAAGCCCTCGGCAAGCATGGCGTCGAACCGCTGTTCGATGCGCGCATGCAGCACGGCACGCTCGGCCGGCGCCAGCACCAGCTTGAGCACGCGGAACGGCAGGCGCGGCGGCCCGGGTTCGCGCTGCCATTGGCTGATCGGCTTGCCGCTGAGCCGGTAGACCTCCAGCGCACGCTGGATGCGTTGGGGATCGGTGGCGTGGATGCGCGCGGCCGCCTCGGGATCGACCCGGGCCAGCTCGGCATGCAGGGCTGGCCAGCCACGTTCGGCGGCTTCGGCGGCCAGCGTGGCGCGGGTGTCCGGGTCGGCTTCCGGCATCGGCGCCAGCCCTTCCAGCAGCGCACGAAAATACAGTCCGGTGCCACCGGCCAGAATCGGCAGCCCGCCGCGCGCGGCGATGTCGGCCAGCGCGGCGCGCGCGTCGGCGGCGAATTCGGCGGCCGAATAGGTCTGCCACGGATCCCGCACGTCGATCAGGTGGTGCCGCACCCGCGCCTGCATCGCCGCATCCGGCTTGGCCGCGCCGATATCCAGCCCGCGATACACCAGCGCCGAATCGATGCTGACGATTTCGCCATTGCAGCGCCCGGCCCACTCCATCGCCAACGCCGTCTTGCCCGAGGCGGTCGGGCCCATCAGGGCAATGGCGAGGGGACGGGTGTCGGCGGGCATGGGGGTGGTTGGGGATTGGGAATTGGGGATTGAAGGAGGGGGCTTTTGCCTCCCCCTTTGAAAAAGGGGGATTGAGGGGGATTTGCTTTTGGCGCCAAGAGCAAATCCCCCGTCACCTGCTTCGCAGATGCCCGCCCCCTTTTTCAAAGGGGGCTACGCACTCTTGGGGACTGAGGCGATTTGCCAGGCCCCTCAATCCTCATCCGGCCAGCGAATCGTCGGCGCCGCGGCTTTGGCGCGCGGCTGCGGCACCGCGGCCACCGCATTCCACACCTTCAGCGCATCCACCGTGGCGGCCACATCATGCACGCGCACGATCGCCGCGCCACGCTGGGCGGCAATCAGGTGCGCGGCGACCGATGCGGCGACGCGCTCGCTGGCGACATCACGCCCGGTGAGTTCTCCCAGCGAGCGCTTGCGCGACAGCCCCGCCAGCACCGGCACGCCGAGTTCAACGAAGCGCTCCAGCTGCGCCAGCAATGCAAGGTTGTGCCGGGTGTTCTTGCCGAAGCCGAAACCGGGATCGACGATCAGGTTCTTCTTGGCGATGCCGGCCATCTCCGCGGCGAAGATGCGCTCGGCCAGGAAGCGATGGACGTCGCCGACCACGTCGTCGTAGTCCGGCGCTTCCTGCATGGTGCGCGGCTCGCCCTGCATGTGCATCAGCACCACCGGCACGCCGAGGGCGGCGGCGGCTTCAAGCGCGCCTTCGCGGCGCAGGCCGTAGATGTCGTTGATCATGCCGGCGCCGGCCTGCACCGCCGCACGCATCACTTCCGGCTTGAAGGTGTCGATGCTGATCGGCAGCGTGGTTTCCTTCGCCAGCCGCTCGATCACCGGCACCACCCGACGCAGTTCTTCTTCCACGGAAACATCCGCGGCGCCGGGACGGGTCGACTCACCGCCGATGTCGAGGATGTCCGCACCCTCCTCCGCCAGCTTCAGACCGTGGGCGACCGCCGCCTCCAGGGTGTCGTGTGCGCCACCGTCGGAGAACGAATCCGGGGTGACGTTGACGATGCCCATCACCCGCGGGCGATCGAGCTTGAGGATGCGACCGGCACAGTCGAGTTGCGGGGTGGTGTCGAACATCAATCGGGATCCTTGGGTTTGCGGGAAGCGGCCGCGGCGGACAGCCCGCCGCCAATCGCCACGCCCAGCGCCAGCCACAGGGCCAGGTTGCCGGTGGCCACACCGACGGCGGCGCCGATGGCGATGCCCAGCGCGATGGCCACGCCGGGGTTGGTCTTGAAGTTCTTCATGAAGGACTCCTGCGCACGTTCGGCCGCCCGATGCGGCCCATTATCCACGCAAAACAAAAGACGGCCGAAGCCGTCTTTCGTGACCTTCCGGATGCGCGCCCGACTCAGGTCTGGGCGGCCGGACCGCCCAGCGGCGGCAGCGGGCGCGATTCCGGCTTGTCGCCGTCCTTGCCCGACTTGCCCCAGCCGGCCGGCGGCGGCGGATCGCGGCCTTCCATGATGGCGTCGATCTGCGGCGCATCGATGGTCTCGTATTGCAGCAGCAACTGGGACATCGAATGCAGCTTGTCGAGGTTTTCGGTCAGGATGCCCTTGGTGCGCAGGTAGGCGCGATCCAGGATGGCCCGGACCACTTCGTCAATCCGGCGCGCGGTCTCGTTGGAGACGTTCTTGTGCTGGGTGACCGAGCGGCCCAGGAAGACTTCGTCCTCTTCCTCGCCGTAGGCGATCGGACCCATCTCGTCGCTCAGGCCCCACTTGGTGACCATGTTGCGGGCCATCTTGGTGGCGCGCTCGATGTCGTTGGAGGCACCGGTGGTGACCTTGTCGGCACCGAAGATCAGCTCCTCGGCCACGCGGCCACCGTACAGCGAACACAGCTGCGACTCGATGGCGACGCGGTTGAGGCTGTACTTGTCGCCTTCCGGCAGGTACATGGTCACGCCCAGCGCGCGGCCGCGCGGGATGATGGTGACCTTGTAGACCGGGTCGTGCTCCGGCACCAGCCGGCCGACGATGGCGTGGCCGGCCTCGTGGTAGGCGGTGAGGGTCTTCTCGTCCTCGCTCATGGCCAGCGAGCGGCGCTCGGTGCCCATCAGGATCTTGTCGCGCGCGCGGTCGAAGTGATCCATGCGCACTTCCTTGGCGTTCTCGCGGGCGGCGAACAGCGCGGCCTCGTTGGCCAGGTTGGCCAGGTCGGCGCCGCTGAAGCCGGGGGTACCGCGGGCGATCACCATCGGCTCGACGTCGTCGGCCAGCGGCAGCTTGCGCATGTGCACGCGCAGGATCTGCTCGCGGCCCTTCACGTCGGGCAGGCCGACCACCACCTGACGGTCGAAGCGGCCCGGGCGCAGCAGCGCCGGGTCCAGCACGTCCGGACGGTTGGTGGCGGCGATGACGATCACGCCCTCGCCTCCCTCGAAGCCGTCCATCTCGACCAGCAACTGGTTCAAGGTCTGCTCGCGCTCGTCATGACCGCCGCCGAGGCCGGCACCGCGATGGCGGCCGACCGCGTCGATTTCGTCGATGAAGATGATGCACGGCGCGTGCTTCTTGGCCTGCTCGAACATGTCGCGCACGCGGCTGGCGCCGACGCCGACGAACATTTCGACGAAGTCGGAACCGGAAATGCTGAAGAACGGCACGCGGGCTTCGCCGGCGATGGCCTTGGCCAGCAGGGTCTTGCCGGTGCCGGGCGGGCCGACCATCAGCACGCCGCGCGGAATCTTGCCGCCCAGCTTCTGGAACTTGCCCGGATCACGCAGGAACTCGACCAGCTCGCCGACTTCCTCCTTGGCCTCGTCGCAGCCGGCGACGTCGGCGAAGGTGATCTTCACCTGGTCCTCGCCCTGCAGCTTGGCGCGCGACTTGCCGAAGCTCATGGCGCCCTTGGCGCCGCCGCCGCCCTGCATCTGCCGCATCATGAAAATCCAGAAGCCGATGATCAGCAGGACCGGCAGGAAGTTCAGCAGGATCACGCCCAGGCTGATGCCCGATTCCGGCGCGTCGCGGGTGATGGTGACGTTCTTGCGGACCAACTGGTTGACCAGTTCATCGTCGGCCGGGCCGTAGACCGTACCGGTCTGGCCGTCGGCGCGCTTGTACTCGATGGCATTGGTGGTCAGGTTGCCGTCCTTGGTGAAGCGCACCGAGGACACGCGGCCGTTGTCGACCTCGCGCAGGAACTCGGAGTAGGTGACTTCGCCACCACCGGCACCCGCGCCCATCTTCGGCGAAAAGCTCTGGAACACCACCATCAAGACGACGGCGACGACTACCCACAGCAGCAGATTCTTGGTCAAGTCGTTCATCCTCATCGGCCCCGCCGTTCCTCTTTCACGATATCCACGTTAAGCCACCTTACTTCATCCGGGCACGTTTGCCCTGCCCCAGCGCATAGACCTCCGGCGACCGCTTGCGCGAGGCGTCCGGCTTGCGGATGACCACCTTGTCGTACCGGCGCCTCAGTTCCTTGACGTAGTCGTCGAAACCGGTGCCCTGGAACAACTTGATCAGGAACGCACCTCCGGGCTTGAGGTGGCCATCGGCGAATTCCATCGCCAGTTCGGCCAGATACATCGCCCGCGGCTGGTCCACCGCATCCACACCACTCTTATTGGGGGCCATATCGGACAGCACAAGGTCCACCGGCTGCCCGTCCAGCATGGACTCCAGCTGGGATAACACGGCCTGTTCCCTGAAGTCTCCATGAAGGAATTCGACGCCGGCCAGCGGCGGCATGTCCAGGATGTCCATCGCCACCACTCGGCCGCTGTCGCCCATGGCCTGGCGGACGAACTGGGACCAGCCGCCCGGGGCGGCGCCCAGGTCGACCACCACCATGCCCGGCTTGAGCAGGCGATCGCGTTCCAGCAGTTCTTCCAGCTTGTAGGCGGCGCGCGAGCGCATGCCCTCGGCCTGCGCCTTCTTCACGTAGGGGTCGGAAAAGTGCTCGCGGAGCCAGCGTTGGCTGCTTTTGCTGCGTGTGGCCATGAGGGCGTCAATCTCCGCCGGCCTTGCGACAGCGGGCGGAACGGCGGCGGGAAAGGCCGCCATGATACCCTGAACACCCTTTCCCACCCTGATTTGTGCATGCCCGTCGTTCTGACCTCCGCCCAGACCCGTTTCCTGCGTGGCCAGGCCCATGACCTGAAAGCGCTGCTGCAGATTGGCGGCAAGGGAGTCACCCCGGCGTTCATCGCCGAACTGGACGGCGTGCTGGAACACCACGAGCTGATCAAGGTGAAGGTGGCAGGCGAGGACCGCGAGGCCCGCGACGCGATGATCGCCGAACTGGCCGAGCAGACCGGCGCGGCGCTGGTCCAGCGCATCGGCCACACCGCCGTGCTGTACCGCCCCAGCAAGGAACGCCGCCAGATTGTCCTGCCGCGGGCCTGACGGCCTGCCCGGCTCCGAGTCGCCTCCCATGCAACTGAGCCACGAACTCCCCGATTACGCCTACACCCTGCGCGCGGCCGACGGCCGCAGCGCCAAGGTCAACGATCGCGTGCTGACCGCCAGCTTCGTACTGTCGCCGTCGGAGCTGCGCGAGGACTGGGGCCCGCGCGACGTCGCCTCGCTGACGCCCGAGGACCTCACCCCCCTGCTGGCATTGCAGCCGGAGGTCATCCTGCTGGGGACCGGTGACCGCCAGATCTTTCCGCCGGCCGCGGTCATGGCCGCCGGCCTGACCCGCGGCGTGGGCATCGAGGTGATGACCAATGCCGCCGCCGCCCGCACCTTCAACGTGCTGGCCAGCGAATCGCGCCGGGTGGTGGCCGGGTTCCTGCTGGACACCCCTGCCGAGTGAACCGGCGGCGGGCGCTGATCGCGCTGCTGTCGCTGCTTCTGCTGGCCGCCTGCCAGCGCGCCCTGTTCCCGCCGGAAACCGTCGAACAGCGCTTCGCCCGCTGGCACCGCGACCACGCCGCCGAGGCTGGCGCCTATCAAGACTGGCTGGCGTCACAAGGCGTGGCCGAGGTCATGCCGTTGTCGTCGCTGCTGCGGACCTCGCGGCGTTGGCAACGGTGCGAGGCCGCCGAGTTCGCCGTGCCGCCCCAGGCCGAATGGGCCGGGATCCTGCCGACCCTGCGGTTGCTGCGGCAACTCCAGACGGAAGGGCTGGTGGATGGCCGGCGCATCCGCTCCGGCTGGCGCGACGCGCACACCAATGCCTGTTCCGGCGGCAGCACGCGCAGCCAGCATCTGCGCAACCGCGCGCTCGATCTGGATCTGGATCCTGCGGTCGCACCCGAACGTCTGTGCGGCTACTGGCGGCGGCATGGACCTGCTTTGCGAATGGGCCTGGGTTTCTATTCCACCGGACACATCCACATCGATACGGCGGGCTTCCGCACCTGGGGCAACGATCACACCCGGCGCACCTCGTTGTGCATGCAACCGCCACATTCCCTGTAGGAGCGACGTAAGTCGCGACCCGATAGGCTTCCGCTCAAAAGGCATCGCGACTGACGTCGCTCCCACAGGAGTGGTCATGGCGCCGTGGCGTAGACCCAATATGCAGTGGCGGGCGTGATGTGAGTCGCTGGCCTGCGGCGTGCCGATGATTTCCGGTCGCGACTTACGTCGCTCCTACAGGGCTTGGCCCATGCGCAAGGCAGCCTCGCATGAACCCACCATTGTAGGAGCGACTTCAGTCGCGACGGGTGTTTCGCCCGCAGGAAGGAAAGCTCAGCGCTTGGGCAGGTACAGCTGCGGATCCACCGGCTTGCCGTTGTAGCGGATCTCGAAGTGGAGCATCTCGCGGGCGGCACCGGAGCTGCCCATTTCCGCAATCTGCTGCCCGGCCTTCACGTTCTGGCCTTCGTTGACCAGGCGCTTGCGGTTGTGACCATAGGCCGACAGCCAGGCTTCGCTGTGCTTGACGATGATCAGTTCGCCGTAGCCGACCAGGCCGGCGCCGGAATACACCACCACGCCGTCGGCGGCGGCGCGCACCGCCTGGCCGCCGGAGCCGGCGATGTCGATGCCCTGCTTGGTGGCGTCGCCGGCGATGAAGCGTCCGATCACGTGGCCGTCCGCGGGCCAGCGCCAGTTGAAACCGCTGCTGACCGGTGCGGCCTGTGGCGGTGGCGGCTTGGGCGCGCTGGTGGCCGGCGGCGTCGTGGGACGCGGCGTGGTACCCGCCGTGGCGGTGCCGGTGCTGGCCGGCGGGCGGCTGCCGGAGGATGGATACAGGCGCAGGGTCTGGCCGGGATAAATCGTGTAAGGCGAGCCGATGCCGTTCCAGGCGGCCAAATCACGGAAGTCGATGCCGTTGCGGAAGGCCAGGCCGTACAGGGTGTCGCCGCGCTGCACGCGCACGGTCTGCCCGTACTTGGGCTGCGACACGATCCTGCCACCACCCGAGGAACCGGTCTGCCGGACCACCGTGCTGTGGCAGGCCGCCAGGCCGGCCATCACCGCGATGCTCAGAACAAGGGCACGTGTGGCTTTCGTCATCCGTTCACTCACCTTCTGCGGATACCAGGAATCAGGTGGAGGCGCGCCAGATCAACCAGCCGACCAACGCCACCACCAGTGCGGTGGCAATCCAGCCCACCGGTTCGATCCAGCGGCGCAGCGCCGCCTCGGCACGCGCCCCGCCCAACCGGATCGCGATGCCCAGCAGGTACACCCGCTTGCCGCGTCCGATCAGCATGCTGAGCACGTATTGCAGCATAGGCACGCCCACGATACCCGACGCCCACGTGAACACCTTCATCGGGATGGGCATGAAGCCACCGAGTACCAGGAAGGTGAAGACCGCCCACGGCGACTCGGCCATCTTGGCCTTCACCAGGCCGATACCCGCCTCGATGCTGTCGAGCATGCCCAACGCGGCGAACAGCGGCTTGAGCGCCTCGAAGGCGTAGTGGCCCAGCGCGTAACCGACCAGCGCGCCGGCCATGGAGCCGGCCAGGCTGAGGGTGGCGAACCACAGCGAGCGCTTCGGATTGGCCACGCACATCGGGGCCAGCATCACCTCCGGCATCACCGGGAAGATGATCGCCTCGATGAAGCTCAACCCGGTCAGCAGCGCGGGCGCGCGCGGATGCCGGGCCCACTGGATCGCGCGCTCGTACAACGGTTTGAAGATCTGCATCCGCGATCAGTCCAGGGTGCCGGACAACAGGGGAACGAACACGACCGGCGCCAGGGTTTCCTCCTGCACGCTGCCGTCCTCGCGCTTGGTCAGCTTGACCAGCGATTGCGAACCGGAGCCGCCAACCGGGGCAATCAGATGACCACCCACCGCCAGCTGATCGATCAGCGCGTTGACCAGCGCCGGCGCGGCGGCGGTGACCAGGATGCCGTCGTACGGCGCATGTTCCGGCCAGCCGATGCGGCCGTCGTCATGCTTGCTGCGCACGTTCATGCCGAGCTGGCGCAGGCGCTTGCGCGCCTGGCGCAGCAGGTCGCCGATGCGTTCGACGGTATAGACCTCCAGTCCCAGCGCGGCCAGCACCGCGGCCTGGTAGCCGGAACCGGTGCCGATTTCCAGCACCTTCTTCGGCGCGCCCTGCAGCAGCGCCTCGGTCATGCGCGCCACCACCCACGGCTGCGAGATGGTCTGGCTGTGGCCGATCGGCAGCGCGGTGTCCTCGTAGGCGCGCGTGGCCAGCGCCTCGTCGACGAACAGATGGCGCGGCACCAGCCGGATGGCGTTGAGTACGGTCTCGTCGCGGATGCCGGACTCGCGCAGGCGCTCGACCAGGCGATCGCGCACGCGCTGCGAGGTCATGCCCATGCCCACGGCTTCCGGTTGCAGGCGCAGCCGCGGGGTCACGCCGGGTTCTCCAGCGAGGAGGTCAGGCCATCGACCCAACCGGCGACCTTTTCCAGCGCCTGGTAGCGGGTCAGATCGACGTGGATCGGGGTGATGGAGATGTTGCCCATGCGCACGGCATGGAAGTCGGTGCCCGGGCCGGCATCCTGTTCCGGACCGGCCGGGCCGATCCAGTACACGGTGTTGCCGCGCGGATCCTGCTGGGTCACGCAGGGTTCGGAGCGATGGCGGTTGCCGAGCCGGGTGACCTCGAAGCCACGCACTTCGCTCCACGCGCGATCCGGCACGTTGACGTTGAGGATGGTGTCGGCGGGCAGCGGATCGGCCTTCAGCCGGGCGACGATCTCCACCGCGGCGCGCGCGGCGGTTTCGAAATGGCGCGGCTCGTGATTGCGCGAGACCAGCGACATCGCCACCGCCGGCAGGCCGAGGAAGCGCCCTTCCATCGCCGCCGACACGGTGCCGGAATAGATCACGTCGTCGCCGAGGTTGGCGGAATTGTTGATGCCGGACACCACGATGTCCGGTTCGAACTCCAGCATGCCGGTCAGCGCCAGGTGCACGCAGTCGGTCGGCGTGCCGGCGACGCTGCAGGTGTAGTGGTCGATCCGCTTGAGCCGGATCGGCAGATCCAGGGTGAGCGAGTTGCTGGCGCCGGAACGATCGCGATCCGGCGCGATGACGAACACTTCATGGCCGGCCTCGCGCAACCCCTCCGCCAGAATGCGGATGCCGGGGGCGTCGACGCCGTCATCGTTGCTGACAAGTACGCGCATGTGCTTCCTCGGGGGACGGCCCATGATACCGGAAGCGGATGACCGCTTCCCGCGCTTGCGTCACGCGCCCGCCGCGCTACGCTGTGGGCCATGTCCGATCCCCCCGAAGACGACGACGCCGCCTTGTTCCGCCAGGCCATCGGCGAGGTGAAGCCGATGGCGGACGCCGCGCCGCCTCCGCGGCCGCCGAAGCCGCGCCCCGCCGCGCGCATGGCCGAACGCGACGAGGTGGACGCGCGCAGCGAGTTCCAGCGCGGGCTGGACGACCTGGCGCTGCTGGAGGCCGGCGACGTACTCAGTTTCCGCCGCGACAAGGTGCCGCCGCGGGTGTTCCAGCGCCTGCGCAAGGGCCAGTTCTCGGCCCAGGACGAACTGGATCTGCACGGCGCCACCGCCGCCGAGGCCGAACGCCTGCTGCGCCAGTTCATGCAGGAGGCCCATGCGCACGAGCATGGTTGCGTGCGCATCATCCACGGCAAGGGCCGTCGCAACGAGCGCGAGATTCCGGTGCTGAAGAACCTGGTGGATCGGCTGTTGCGCCAGCGTGGCGACGTGCTGGCGTTCCATTCCGCGCCCGCCACGCAGGGCGGGACCGGCGCGGTGCTGGTGCTGCTGGCGCGGCGCTGACGGGTCGGCGCGATACAGGACGCCCATCGAATCGACGCATGCGGCAACCACCGGCCCCGCTCCGCCATGCCCTCGCGCATGACGCGCGGCCGCCCGCTCAGGATGCCTGCGCCTCGCGATCCGCTTCCACGACTTCGCCCAGCTCATGCAGCAGCGCGGTGGCGTAGCTGCCCGGCGGCAGCGCGAACCCCAGCGACAGCACGTCGTCGGCGAGCCATTCCCAGGCCATTGCCTGCGGGCGCAGGCGCAGCGCGCGGCGTTCCTGGCGCAGCTCCGCCTGCTCGAGTCCGCCGCGCAAGCGATGGGCGGTATCGTCGGCCAGCGCGGCCAGTTCCAGTTCACGGCATTCCCCGGTGCTGCGCAGTTCCCCGGCGCCCCATAGCGGGCCGCTGGGGTGGATGTCGAATGCGGCCAGGCGCTGCGCCAGGGTGTCGTTCCACGGCTCCGGGCCGAATACGCTGCGACTGCCGTCCAGCATCCACACTTCGCCGTCCATGCCCTGGTTCCAGTTGCCCGCGGTGATGCGGGCGGTCAACACCCGGTTGAACAGCTCCGAACGCGCGGCCGACAGCAGCATCGAGCGCTGATCGCGGCGCACCCGGCGGCCACCGAACATCGCCAGCGCCGCGGCGACGTTGCCGCCGTCGCGGCCGAACCGTTGTTCGCCGAACCAGTTGGGCAGACCCTGCGCGGCGATGTCCGCCAGACGCTGTTCGATCTCCGCGCGATCCCCGCGCACATCGCGCAATACCAGCACGAAACGGTTGCCTGCCAGCGCGCCGCGCGGCAGCTTGCGGTTATGCCAGGTCGATTCCAGCACCTGCAGGTCGTCCGCGTTGAGGGCGGCGATGTCAGGGGCATTGCGCCTGGGCAGGTGCACGCTGAAGCGCTGGCGGGTCACCGCGTGGCGATCCTTCAGGCCCGCATAGCCAATCGCCATCTCCTGCAGTCCGGCCCAGGCGGCGATGCGCTTGGCCGCGAAGGCGGTATTCATGCCGCGCTTTTGCACGGTCAGCAGCAAGTGCTCGCCCTCGCCGGTGGGTTCGAACCCGGGCAGTTCCTCGACGAAGAAATCCTCCGGCGTGGCGCGGAAACGCGCCGCCAGCACCGATGCGCCGAAGGCGCGCGGCAGATCCGAGCTCACGCACGCACCAGCAGCACCACCGCCTGCGCGGCGATGCCTTCGCCACGGCCGGTGAAGCCGAGCTTCTCGGTGGTGGTCGCCTTGATGGCGATGGCGTCGATGTCGGTTTCCAGGTCCTGGGCGATGGCGGCGCGCATCGCGTCGGCGTGCGGGCCGACCTTGGGCCGTTCGCCGATCACGGTGACGTCGGCGTTGCCGACGCGCCATCCGCGCTCGCCGATCAGGGCATTGCAGTGGCGCAGGAAATGGCGGCTGTCCGCGCCTTTCCAGCGCGGATCCGAAGGCGGGAAATGCTTGCCGATGTCGCCCAGCGCGAGCGCGCCGAGAATGGCGTCGCACAGCGCGTGCAGCACCACGTCGCCGTCGCTGTGCGCCAGCACGCCACGATCGTGCGGCACGCGCACGCCACCCAGCATCAGATGGTCGCCATCGCCGAAGGCGTGGACGTCGAATCCCTGGCCGATGCGGATGGAAGGAAGGTCGTGCATGTGCATATCCAACAAAAAAGAAGCCGGGTTGTCACCGGGAGAAGCGCCGCGCCGGGACGGCGCTCCTGCCGGAAGCGTCAGCGGCCGCGCTGGGCCAGTATGAACTCGAAGCGCGCCAGATCCGCCGGGGTGGTGATCTTGAAGTTGTCCTCGGCGCCTTCGATCAGCAGCGGGCGCAGGCCCTGCCGCTCCATCGCCATCGCCTCGTCGGTGACTTCGATGCCATTGCCGGCTGCGGCTTCCAGCGCGCGTTGCAGGTGCAGGCGGCGGAACAGCTGGGGGGTGAAGGCACGCCACAGCCGCTCGCGCGGTTCGGTGCCGTCGATACCGCCGTCGTCGCCGGCCCGCTTGAGCGTGTCGCGCACCGGCGCGGCGAGGATGGCGCCGACCGGGTCGTTGCGTCCGCGTTCAAGCAACTGGGCCAGATCGGCCAGCCCGAGGTTGGGCCGTGCGGCGTCGTGCACCAGCACGAAGTCGTCGGCGCGCACGTCGTCGGGCAGCGCGTTGAGCCCGGCCAGCACCGACTCGGCGCGGGTCGCGCCGCCGGTGCAGGTCAGCAACGGCCGGCCGGCGAACGAGGTCCAGCCCGGCCAGTCCGCATCCTCGGCCGACAACGCCAGCACCGCGCCCAGCACGGCATCGTGCGCGAACAGCGCCTCCAGCGTGTGTTCCAGCAACAGCCGGCCGGCCACGCGCAGGTACTGCTTGGGAATCTCGCCACCGAAGCGCGTGCCGCGCCCGGCGGCGGGAATCACCGCCCAGATCCCGGCCATCAGGGCTGGTGCTCCGGTTCGGCGATCGGGGCCGGTTCGGCGGCAGCTTCACCGTCCTCCGTGGCCACGGGCGGCGCCGGCACCGGTGCGGTCGGTTCCACCACGCGGTAGAACTTCTCGCCAGGCTTGATCATGCCCAGTTCGCTACGCGCGCGTTCCTCGACCGCCGCCTCGCCGGACTTGAGGTCCTCGACTTCGGCGGCGAGCGCGTCGTTGCGTTCCTGCAGGCCGGCGTTCTCGCGTTTCTGCACGACCACCTGGCTTTCCAGCGCGACCACTTCACCCGAACTGCCCGCGCCGAACCAGAACCGGTATTGCAGCCAGGCCAGCAGCAGCGCCAGTACCAGCAGCAGCCAGACCAGTCGGCGCATGGCTTACTTCTTCAGCGAGACGAAGGCGTTGCGGCCGGCATAGCGCGCCGCGCTGCCCAGTGCTTCCTCGATGCGCAGGAGCTGGTTGTACTTGGCCACGCGATCGCTGCGGCACAGCGAGCCGGTCTTGATCTGGGTGGCGGTGGTCGCCACCGCGATGTCGGCGATGGTGGTGTCTTCGGTTTCGCCGGAGCGGTGGGAGACGATCGCCGCGTAGTTGGCGTGATGGGCCATGGCGATGGCTTCCAGCGTTTCGCTGAGGGTGCCGATCTGGTTGACCTTGATCAGGATGGCGTTGGCCGTGCCGGACTCGATGCCTTCCTTGAAGATCTTCGGGTTGGTGACGAACAGGTCGTCGCCGACCAACTGCACCTTGTTGCCGATGCGATCGGTCAGCAGCTTCCAGCCGGCCCAATCGTCCTCGGCCAGGCCGTCCTCGATGGTGATGATCGGGTACTGGGCGGCCCAGTCGGCCAGGAAGTCGACGAACTGCTCGCTGGTCAGGCGCTTGCCCTCGCCCACCAGGTGGTACTTGCCGTTGTCGAAGAACTCGCTGGAGGCCACGTCCAGGCCCAGCAGCACGTCCTCGCCGGCGGTGTAGCCGGCGCGGCCGATGGCTTCCAGGATGGTGTCCAGCGCTTCGACGTTGCTGCGGAAGTCCGGGGCGAAGCCGCCCTCGTCGCCCACCGCCGTGCTTAGGCCGTGGCCCTTGAGGACCGACTTGAGCGAATGGAAGATTTCGGTGCCCGCGCGCAGCGACTCGGCGAAGGAGTCGAAGCCCACCGGCAGCACCATGAACTCCTGGAAGTCCACGTTGTTGTCGGCATGCGCGCCGCCGTTGATGATATTCATCATCGGCACCGGCAAGGTCACCGCGTCGCCGCCGGCCAGATAGCGCCACAGCGGCTGTTTGCGCGAGGCGGCCATCGCATGGGCGTTGGCCAGCGACACGCCCAGCAGCGCATTGGCGCCCAGGCGCCCCTTGTTCTCGGTGCCGTCCAGGTCGATCAGACGGCGATCCAGGCCTTCCTGATCGGCCGAATCGAAGCCATGCAGGGCATTGGCGATCGGGCCGTTGACGTTCTCGACCGCCTTGCGCACGCCCTTGCCCAGGTAGCGGGTCTTGTCGCCATCGCGCAGTTCCACCGCTTCCTTAGTGCCGGTGGAGGCGCCGGACGGCACCATCGCGCGGCCGAACGAGCCGTCGGCCAGGGTGACTTCGGCTTCGAGGGTGGGATTTCCGCGGCTGTCGAGGATTTCGCGGGCGTGGACTTTGGCGATCGTGGTCATGAGGGGTCGGCCAGACTGTTCAGTTTGAGTAAGGGGACGAAATCGTTCGGAAGGTTACAGGTTTCCGGGGCCAGACGGGCGATGTAGAGGGCCAGCAGGCCAGTGGCCTGCAATTGGCGCGCGCCCGCCGGCGAGCTGATTTCAGCCCCTTCATGATACTGCTCGACCATCGTTCCGACGTTCAGCATGCCGGCCAGCAGGTCATTGGCGCGCCCCTGGGCATCGGCCGGCAGCTCGTAGCCGAACGACTTCGAGATACCCACATGGGCCAGCAGTTCGTAGGCGGCCTTGAACAGGCGCGGCAGTTCCGGGCTGCCGGCGAAGCGGGCGTTTGCTCCCTCCAGGTCGAAACCATGGTCGTTGCCCCGCGCAAGGCACTGCCTGAACTGCGGCATCGCCGCCATCAGGCGCGTGTATTCGGCTTCGCTCCACACGCTCGAATAGGCCGGTCCCGTCTTGCAGCGCAACCGGTCGTCGGCGGTGCGCAGGCCGCGCGGGTTGTCCGGTGTGGTCATCAACAGGCGGACGAACGTCTCCGAAGGGGCGCAGCGGCCACCCATCATCTGCGAACCGAACAGCCGTTCCATGCCGGCGCCGCGCAACTGGTGCGCGGCCCGCGGCCCGGTCAGCGGCCCCAGCATGGAGGCGGCCATCGGCAGCATCGCCAGCTCTCGCATCTGCTTCATCAGTTCCGTGCGACCACAGCTTGGCGCGTCAAGCGGAGTCGCCAGTTCCGGCACCTCCACCAGGCGGGCGTAGTCACGGATCTGCCGTTCCAGTTCTCCCGAGGCCATCACCGCCTCCATGCGTTCAGCGAACTTGCTGTCGTCGCGATCCTCACGGCCACGTCCGGCTTCGCACTGCCGGAGCTGCTCCAGTTCGGTGACAAAGGCGTCGCGTTCGGCCGGCGTCCAGGGCACCACGGACGCCTTGCGCAGGAGGTCGACCAGTTCGGCGCGACGCGCGGGATCGGATTCGGCCCTGGCGGCGAATGCGGGCAGTTCGGATTCGGTCAGCGGCAATACCTTGGAGCCGGCCAGATCCTCGGGGTCTTCGGGCATCCTCCATGCGTCGGATTCCCGTGCCTGGGCCATCGACATGCCGGCCACGACCAACGCCAACGCCCATGCGCAACGACGGCCGGAAAAACGAGTGGGTACAGGACGGAAGAATTGGAAGCGGAGCGTGCGCGGGGAAGCGCCGGGGATACGGATCATGCGTAGACAAACACCGGAAATGAAAGAAGAACAGCCGGATTCGGCCACGCCTCGATTATCCCCACCGGGTTGGCCCCTGCCAAATCACAATGACGTGCGCAGTGGATGCTTGTCGTACGAATCACACGCTCGCCCGCAAAACCGTTCAACGCGTCTTCGGCGAGGCGGAGTGCTCATGGAGACGCAGGATGATCTCCAGCCCTTCATCCATCCCCTGCTCCGGAGCCGACAGGCGCCGCGAAAACGGATGCACGCGCAGGTGTCGCGCATCGACCGCACCATCATCATCCGCCATGACCAGCGCCAGGGTGCCCACGTTTTCCCCATGCACCAGCCAAGGTCCGCAGGCGGGCCCGGGCGCATGCCCCGGAAGCGGGGAGTACGGATCCGATTCGAACAGCACGCCGTGCGCCGCCGGGCGCCCCTTGATGGCTTCGACGAGTTCGTAGTCCGCTTCGACCCGCATGTAGGTGCCGCCCGCGGGTGGCGCCACTTTCCGGTAGCGGATCAGGCGCGCGACGAAGACGTGGCTGCTTTGCCGGTAGCCTTCGGCCAGGTCATCCTCGGGAATGCCACTGCCGATCGAACATGCGAGCGCGGGAGTCCCTGCCCCCGCGATGCCCAGGATGCTCAGCAACCACAGCGATTTCATCGCCGGCCGCATGTCCGTGGATGGCTTACAGCGTCTGTTCCAGGAACGCCGAACGCTTGGTGACCGAATCCAGCGCCAGCAGGGTTTCCAGCAACGCTTCCATCTTGTCCAGCGGCCACGCGTTGGGGCCGTCGGACAGCGCCTTGGACGGATCCGGATGGGTCTCGGCGAACAGGCCCGCCACGCCGACCGCAACCGCCGCGCGCGCCAGCACCGGCACGAACTCGCGCTGGCCGCCGGAACTGCTGCCCTGCCCGCCCGGCAACTGCACCGAGTGGGTGGCGTCGAACACGACCGGGCAACCGGTATCGCGCATCACGCTGAGCGAGCGCATGTCGCTGACCAGATTGTTGTAGCCGAAGCTGGCGCCGCGTTCGCACACCATGATGTCGTTGTTGCCGGTGGACTTGGCCTTCTCGACGACCGGCTTCATGTCCCACGGCGACAGGAACTGGCCCTTCTTGATGTTGACCGGGCGGCCGGCCGAACAGACCTTCCTGATGAAATCGGTCTGGCGGACCAGGAAGGCGGGGGTCTGCAGCACATCCACCACCGAGGCGACTTCGTCCATCGGGGTGTATTCGTGCACATCGGTCAGCACCGGCACGCCAATCTGCTTCTTCACTTCGGCCAGGACCTTCAGGCCCTCTTCCATGCCGGGGCCGCGGAAGCTGGTGCCGGAGGTCCGGTTGGCCTTGTCGAAGCTGGACTTGAAGATGAAGTTCATCCCCAGCTTGCCGGTGATTTCCTTGAGCCGACCGGCGACATCGAGTTGCAGTTGCATGGACTCGATCACGCAGGGACCGGCGATCAGGAACAGGGGCTTGTCCAGGCCGGCTTCAAAACCGCAGAGTTTCATTGCAGTACCTCGTAGGAGCGACGTCAGTCGCGACCGTAACACCAGGACACCGGCCCGGATCGCGACGCGTCGCGACCGGTCCGGAGCACGTTCAGGCGCGCGCTTCCTTCAGCAGCTTGCCACCGGCCTTGCGCTCGCGCGCGGCGCGGATGAAGCCGACGAACAGCGGATGGCCGTCGCGCGGGGTGGACAGGAATTCCGGATGCGCCTGGCAGGCCAGGAACCACGGATGCACCGCGCGCGGCAGTTCGACCATTTCCACCAGCAGGTCGTCCATCGACTTGGCGGAAACCACCAGTCCGGCGTCTTCCAGCTGGGTGCGGTAGCGGTTGTTGAACTCGTAGCGGTGGCGGTGGCGTTCGGCCACCACGTCCTTGCCGTACAGCTCGCGCGCCAGGGTGCCGGGCTTGAGCCGGGCTTCCTGCAGGCCCAGGCGCATGGTGCCGCCCAGATCCGAGCGCTCGTCGCGCTTCTCGACATCGCCGCTGGCGGTGCGCCATTCGGTGATCAGCGCGATCACCGGGTGCGGCGACTGCTTGTCGTTCTCGGTGCTGTTGGCACCTTCCAGGCCGGCCACGTGGCGGGCGTAATCCACCACCGCCGCCTGCATGCCGTAGCAGATGCCGAAGTACGGCACGCCGGTCTGGCGGGCGTGACGCGAGGTCAGCACCTTGCCTTCGAAACCGCGATCACCGAAGCCGCCCGGCACCAGGATGCCGTCGACGCCGTCGAGCAGCGACATGTCGCTGTCTTCCAATTCCTGGGCCTCGATCCACTTCAGGTTGACCCGGGTGCGCTGGCGCAGACCGCCGTGCTTGAGCGCCTCGCCGACCGACTTGTAGGCGTCCTGGTGATCGACGTACTTGCCGACCACCGCGATGGTGACTTCGTCCAGCGGGTTGAGGGTGGCGTCGACCGCGGCTTCCCACTCGGACAGGTCCGCCTCGCGGGCGCCGTCCAGGCGCAGCTGGCGGATGGCGATCTCATCCAGTCCCTGCCCGTGCAGGCCCAGCGGAATCTTGTACAGCACGTCCACGTCCGGAACGCTGATCACCGCGCGCTCGGGCACGTTGGTGAACAGCGAGATCTTGCGGCGCTCGGAATCCGGAATCGGCTGCTCGGAGCGGCACAGCAGCACGTCCGGCTGGATACCGATGGAACGCAGTTCCTTGACCGAATGCTGGGTCGGCTTGGTCTTGAGTTCGCCGGCCGCGGCCACGAACGGCACCAGGGTCAGGTGCATGAACAGCGCCTTCTCCGGCCCGCGTTCGGTCCGGATCTGGCGGATGGCCTCCAGGAACGGCAAAGATTCGATATCGCCCACGGTGCCGCCGATTTCCACCAGCGCCACGTCATGGCCCTCGGTGGCCTCGTCGATGCAGCGGCGGATTTCGTCGGTGATGTGCGGAATCACCTGCACGGTCGCGCCGAGGTAGTCACCGCGGCGTTCGCGGCGGATAACGTTCTCGTAGATGCGGCCGGTGGTGATCGAATGCTTGCGGCTGAGCCGGGTGCGCACGAAGCGCTCGTAGTGGCCCAGGTCCAGGTCGGTTTCGGCGCCATCGTCGGTGACGTACACCTCGCCGTGCTGGAACGGGCTCATGGTGCCCGGATCGACGTTGATATAGGGGTCCAGCTTCATCATCGTGACCTTCAGGCCACGTGCTTCGAGGATGGACGCAAGCGAAGCGGCGGCGATGCCCTTGCCTAGCGAGGACACGACGCCGCCGGTGACAAAAATAAGGGGAGTCATTGGCAGGGCTCCGGAAAGCCATAGTCTACCGGCAACGCCGGGTTTCTAAAAGCCGAACGCCCCGCTCAGGCGGGGCGTCCGGGGGTGCCGAACAGGCTCGAAAGCCTTGTGCGGCAAAGGTTTGGCGGGAATCAGGGCTTGCGCTCTTCTTCCTCTTCCTGGCTGCCGGATTTCTTGCCCTGCTCGCCCTTCTGCTTGGCGCGCTCGGCGGCGGCGGCCTCGTTGGCGGCCCGGCGCTGCGCCTTGCGGTCGGCATCGGAGGAGTCGGACTGCGAGGACCCGGACTTGTCGGCGTCCTGGCTGCCGGACTTGGACTGCGCCAGCGCCAGGCCGGCGGCGGCGGCCGTCACGGCGGCCAGGGTGAGGATCAACAGCTTGCGCGGTTTCATGGCTCGTCTCCATTCACTCGTTGCATCGCCAGATGGGGGCCGGAACGGCGGCATTCAACTGACGCGCGCACGATACCGCATTGGCGCTCGCCCGCTCCTGAACGTGCAAAAACGGCGCGCTGGCCGCACACTTCGCGTCTCGCCGCATCGCGGGACCGACACGTTCCCGATGCGCAGCCGCCCGGGCCTATCGCCTAGCCGGCCTCCCTGCCGCGCCCCGACACACGAGCATCCGACCACCGAACATGAGCAGTCGCTACAACGCCGCCGACATCGAAGTCCTTTCCGGCCTGGATCCGGTCAAGCGCCGCCCGGGCATGTACACCGACACCGCGCGCCCGAACCATCTGGCGCAGGAAGTCATCGACAACTCCGTGGACGAGGCGCTGGCCGGCCACGCCGGCGAGATCGAGGTCACCCTGTACAAGGACGGCAGTTGCGAGGTCAGCGACGACGGCCGCGGCATGCCGGTGGACATCCACCCGGAAGAGAAGATCCCGGGCGTCGAGCTCATCCTCACCCGCCTGCACGCGGGCGGCAAGTTCAGCAACCGCAACTACACCTTCAGCGGCGGCCTGCATGGCGTCGGCGTGAGCGTGGTCAATGCGCTGTCGAAGAAGGTCGAGATCTTCATCAAGCGTGAAGGCAACGAGTACCGGATGGAATTCCGCGACGGCGACGCTGCCTCGAAGCTGGAGGCCGTCGGCACGGTCGGCAAGAAGAACACCGGCACCCGCCTGCGCTTCTGGCCGGACGCCAAGTACTTCGACACGCCCAAGTTCAACGCGCGCGCCTTGCGCCACCTGCTGCGCGCCAAGGCGGTGCTGTGCCCGGGCCTGACCGTCAAGCTGTACGACGAGGCCACCGGCGAGCGCGATACCTGGCATTACGAAGACGGCCTGCGCGATTACCTCAAGGGCGAGATGCAGGGCCGCGAGCTGCTGCCACCGGAGCTGTTCGTCGGCCAGCTGAAGAAGGACACCGAGATCGTCGACTGGGCCGTGGCCTGGGTGCCGGACGGCGAACTGGTCCAGGAAAGCTACGTCAACCTGATTCCCACCGCCCAGCACGGCACCCACGTCAACGGCCTGCGCAGCGGCCTGACCGATGCGCTGCGCGAGTTCTGCGACTTCCGCAACCTGCTGCCGCGCGGGGTCAAGCTGGCCCCGGAGGACGTCTGGGATCGGGTCGCCTTCGTGCTGTCGCTGAAGATGACCGACCCGCAGTTCAGCGGCCAGACCAAGGAACGCCTGAGCTCGCGCCAGGCCGCCGGTTTCATCGAGGGCGCCGCCCACGACGCCTTCAGCTTATGGCTGAACCAGCACGTCGACCTGGGCGAACGCATCGCCCAGATCGCCATCGAGCGTGCCGCCGCGCGGCTGAAGACCGAAAAGCAGGTCGTGCGCAAGAAGGTCACCCAGGGTCCGGCCCTGCCCGGCAAGCTGGCCGACTGCATCAGCCAGGACCTGTCGCGGACCGAGTTGTTCCTGGTCGAAGGCGACTCGGCCGGCGGCAGCGCCAAGCAGGCACGCGACAAGGACTTCCAGGCGATCCTGCCGCTGCGCGGCAAGATCCTGAACACCTGGGAGGTCGCTTCCGGCAGCGTGCTGGCCTCGCAGGAAGTGCACGACCTGGCCGTGGCCATCGGTTGCGACCCGGGCAAGGAAGACATCTCCGGCCTGCGCTACGGCAAGGTGGTGATCCTGGCGGACGCGGATTCCGACGGCCTGCACATCGCGACCCTGCTCAGCGCGCTGTTCCTGCGCCATTTCCCGGCGCTGGTGCAGGCCGGCCACGTGTTCGTGGCGATGCCGCCGCTGTTTCGCGTGGACGTGGGCAAGCAAGTGTTCTACGCCCTGGACGAGGAGGAAAAGCGCCTGCTGCTGGAGAAGATCCAGCGCGAGAAGATCAAGGGCGCGGTCAACGTCACCCGCTTCAAGGGCCTGGGCGAAATGAATGCCTCCCAGCTGCGCGAGTCGACCATCCACCCCGACACCCGCCGGCTGGTCCAGTTGACCGTCGAAGACGGCGACCAGACCCATTCGCTGATGGACATGCTGCTGGCGAAAAAGCGCGCGGGCGAGCGGAAGAGCTGGTTGGAGACCAAGGGAGATCTGGCTTCGCTGGAAGTCTGATTCGAACGCGCTGGCACTCACGACGCCATCGCCAGGCCGCAGAGTCATCTCCCTCTTTCCACCTTGGTGCGACGCCCGGTGACAAGCCCCGGGCCACGTGGCAGCATCATGCATACACCCGCACCTGTTCCTGGGGAGGAACCGTGTACGTATCAAATGGACTGAAATGGGTCGCACTGCTGTGCGGCCTGGTGGTGATGCCTGCCTGGGGCCAGGCAATTCCCGTGGAGAGTTTCGCCAAGCATGGCGAGATCAGCGGCATCGCCATGTCGCCCAGCGGCAAACACGTCGCCATGGCCGTGCCCACGGCCGATGGCCTGGAAACCCAGTTGCAGATAGTCCCCCTGGATGGCAGTGGCAAGGTCCAGGTGCTGCGCTTCGGACTGCAGCAGCACGTGGCCACGCCGATCTGGACCGATGACGAGCAGATCGTGGTGTCACGCGCCAAGATGGAGCCTCTGCACGCTCGCCCGTACAGCTACGGCGAACTGATTGCCTCGGACATCAACGGCAAGACCCAGGAAACCCTGTTTGCCTACGTCAAGGACGACGGTGTTCGCAGCGGACGCCGCAAGGATCAGGGATTCGCGGCGGTGGACTTCATCCTGGACGGCGAACCGGGCAATGTCCTGGTGGACTTCACCTGCTGGCCCGGCGTCTGTGGCGAGGAATCGCCAACCGTCGTCTACAAGGTGGACACCCGCACCGGTACCCGCAAGGAAATCGAGCGATCGTCCAAGCCGGCCAGCTTCTATTACGACCGCGCCGGCAAGCCCAGGCTGCGCATCACCCGCGACGCCAGGGACGAGCCGGTGCTGCACTATCGCCCCACGCCGGGTGCGGACTGGCAGCCAGTACCCGCCGCGATGGCCGGCTACACGATGTACGGCCTGAGCTTCGACACCGACAACAACACCGCCTATGCGCTGGTTTCCGACAAGAGGGAACCGGCCCAGCTCTTCCGCATCGATTTCGCCACCGGCTCGCGCAATCTGCTGATCGGTCGCGACGACGCGGCGGTCAGCCGCCTGCTGTACGCCGGTTACGACGGCGTCCCCTTCGGCGTGATCTTCGATTCCGACAAGCCGTCCATCCGCTATGTCGACAACGGTTCGGAATGGGCCAAGCTGCACGCCGGCCTGCTCAAGGCCTTTCCCGGGCAGATGGTCAGCATCATCGATTTCAGTCGCGACAATCGCAAAGTGCTGTTCAGTACATGGTCCGACCGTCATCCCGGCAGTTACTACGTGCTGGATCGCGATGCGGGGAAAGTGCAGCTGATCAGCGAGGTCAGGCCGTGGATCAAGCCCGAGCAGATGGCGCCGATGCGGCCGTTCGAGTTCAAGTCGAGGGACGGCCTGAAGCTGTTCGGCTTCTACTCCGCCAAGGCCGGCGCCACCGGTCCGCAGCCGCTGATCGTCATGGCCCATGGCGGCCCTTACGGCCCGTATGACAGCTGGACGTTCGATGACGACGTCCAGTTCCTGACCAGCCGTGGCTACGCGGTGCTGCAGGTCAACTTCCGTGGCTCCGGTGGACGTGGCGAGGCCTTCGAGCAGTTGGGTTACCGCGAATGGGGCGGCAAGATGATGGATGACATCGCCGATGGCGTGCGTTGGGCGATCGACAACAAGCTGGCCGACCCCGAACGCATCTGTACCTATGGCGCGAGCTTCGGCGGCTATGCGGCGCTGATGAACCCGATCCGGTATCCGGAACTGTACAAGTGCGCGATCGGGTACGTCGGTGTCTACGACCTGCAGGTCATGCACAAGGAAGGCGACATCAACGACAGCAAGTCCGGACGTCGCTATCTTGACCGGGTGCTGGGCAACGATCCGGCCACCCTGGCCGCCAATTCGCCCGCCCGCAATGTCGACAAGATCAAGATCCCGGTGATGCTGGTGCAGGGTCGCCTGGATCAGCGCGTACCGATGGACCAGTTCAACGCGCTGGAAAACGCGTTCAAGAAACAGGGGACTCCCGTGGAAACGCTGGTCGTCGGCGGCGAAGGCCATGGTTTCTACAAGCCGGAGAATCGCGCCGAGTTGTACCGGCGCATGGAAGCGTTCCTGGCCAAGCACCTGGGCAAGTGAGCTGAGCCTTCACGCCGCGTCGCCGTCATCGGCGACGCGGCCCTGAACAATACGTTTACCCCGGCAATGCGATAAACGACCTGCTCCTTCCCGGACAGGCCACGCGTGCAATCACATCCCTACACCTTCGGACTCGAAGAGGAATACTTCCTGGTCCGTCGCAATCGTCGGCGCCTGCGGCACATGCCGCGGGCGTTCTTCGACCGTTGCCACGAGGCGTTGGGCGATCGCGTGGGCAGCGAGCTGCTGCAGACCCAGGTGGAGGTGCAGACCAACGTCCACCACGATCCGCACGAGGCGCGACGCGATCTTCACCACCTGCGCCGCACGGTTGGCGCCGTCGCGGCCGAGCATGGCCTGGCCATCCTTGCCGCAGGCACGCATCCCATGGGCCTGTGGCGCGATCAGCGCAGCACCGACAAGCCGCACTACGACCGGGTGATGGAGCAGCTGCAGATGCTGGGCCATCGCAATCTCGTCTGCGGGCTGCACGTGCACGTGCAACCGGCCGACACATCCGCGCGCATCGACCTGCTGCGGCGCCTGCAACCCTTCATGCCGCTGCTGCTGGCGGTCAGCACCTCCTCGCCGTTCTGGATGGGCCATCCCACCGGGTTGATGGGCTACCGCCAGACCGCCTACCAGGAAATCCCGCGCACCGGCCTGCCGCCGCTGTTCGCCAACCAGGCCGCCTACGACCGTTACGTGGCGCGGATGGTGCAATCCGGCACCATCGAGGACGCCAGTTTCCTGTGGTGGGCGATCCGCCCTTCCCTGCGCTTTCCCACCCTCGAGTTGCGGGTGCCGGACTGCTGCACCGATGCCGATGACGCGCTGGCGCTGGCGCAGCTGTTCCGCTGCCTGGTCCGGCACCTCGAACACCATCCGGAGCGGCACGCCGGCCTGGACGCCGGCGTGCAGGCGATCATCGCGGAAAACCTGTGGCGGGCACAGCGCCACGGCTATGACGCCGGCCTGATCGATCTGGCCAGCGGCCGACTGGTGCCGGTGCGCGAAATGCTCCGCAACCTGCAGCAGGTACTGGAAGAGGACATCGTCGCGTTGGCGGCAGGAGAAGCGTTCGAACAACTGTGGAAGATCCTCCAGCACGGCACCAGCGCGCATCGGCAGTTGGCGATCTACCGCGATCGTCGCAATGCCGGCGAAGGCCGGCTGGACGCGTTGCAGGCGGTGGTGGACTGGTTGGCCGACGCGAGCATGCCGACGGCGGAGACCTGACGAAGCTCAGCCCGGGTCGGCGCGTTTCACGCTGGATGGCGGGATGCGGTGGGTCGGCTGCAGCTGGGCGAAAATCGCCGCCGACGCCATCGTGATCAGACCCACGCAGACGAAGGTCCAGCGGAAGGCCGACAGTGCCTGGCCCTGCAGGGGATGCAGGACGATATTGCCGAACACGCCCAGCAGGCTGCCCGCCAGCGCGACGCCGATACTCATCGCCAGCATCATTGTCATCGACAGCAGGCTGTTGCCGCCGCTGGCCAGATCGCCGTCGAGATCACGCAGGGCCAGGGTGTTCATGGCGGTGAACTGCAGCGAGTTGACCGCGCCGAAGATGGCGAAATGCAGCAGGTGCAGCCACAGCGGCTGGTCGGCCGATATCAGCGCGAAGCTGGCCATCGCCAGCCCCACCAGCACGGTGTTGCCGACCAGCACCTTGCGATAGCCCAACCGCTGCACCAGCGGCACCACGATGCGCTTGGAGAACATGCCGGCCAGCGCAGCCGGGATCATCAGCATGCCCGCCGACATCGGCGAGAAGCCCAGGCCGACCTGCAGCATCAACGGAATCAGGAACGGCATGCCGCTGCTGCCCATGCGCGAGAACAGGTTGCCCAGCAAGCCGATGCTGAAGCTCGGCACCCGGAACAGCGCCAGCGGGAACAGTGGCCGCGGGGCGCGCGCGGCGTGCAGCCAGTAGGCCACCAGCCCGGCCAGTCCGAACACCAGCAGCACCACCATCGCGCCGCGGCTCCCTGCGTGGTCGGACAGGCTGTCCAGCGACAGCGACACCGCCACCATGCCGAATGCCAGCAGCACGTAGCCGAGCGCGTCGAAACGCACCCGCGGACCACGCAGGTCCGGCATCCAGCGCAGCGCCGCCACGGTGCCCAGCACGCCCAGTGGCAGGTTGATCAGGAAGATCCAGTGCCAGGAGGCGACTTCCACCAGCCAGCCGCCGAGCGTGGGGCCGATCAGTGGCCCGATCAGGCCCGGCACGGTGACGAAGCTCATTGCCGCCAGGAAATCCTTGCGCGGCACCGCGCGCAGCACCGCCAATCGTCCCACCGGCAGCAACATCGCCCCGCCGACGCCCTGCAGCACGCGCGAGGTCACCAGTTGCGGCAGGTTCTGCGAGAACGCGCAGGCCAGCGAGCCCAGGGTGAACAGGGTCACCGCGGCGATGAAGATCCGCTTGGTGCCGAAATGATCCGCCAGCCAACCCGAAGCCGGAATCAGCATCGCCACGGTCAGTGCGTAGGCGACCACCACGGCCTGCATGCGCAGCGGCGACTGCGCGAGATCACGCGCCATCGCCGGCAGGGCCGTGTTGACGATGGTGCTGTCCAGCATCTGCATGAACACCCCGGCCGCCACCAGCCACAGCAACGGCCGAAGGGCGGTGTCGGGTGTCGGCGGGCCGGAGGCGTTCATGCGTTCATTGTGCCCGCGCCGGTCCGGCGGAAGGATGAAGGCCGTGGCCGCATCCGCGCCTCATGCGGCCTTCTGCCGCGAGACCACGAACACGCCGGACATCACCAGCACGGTGCCGGCGACCTGCCACGGCCCCATCGGCTCGCCCAGCAGCAGCAGGCTCAGGACAATGGTCGAGACCGGACCGATCATGCCGATCTGCGCGGCCAGCGCCGAACCGATGCGCGATACCGCCATCATCACCATCAGTACCGGCAGCACCGTGCAGACGGTGCCGTTGAGCAGCGAAAGCCACCACACCGTCGCCGGTACCGCCAGCAGATCCGCCGGCGGCCGCAGCAACAGGAACTGGCCGATGCACAGCACGCTGGCCACGCTGCTGGCGTAGGCGGTCAGGCGCACCGCGCCGACCCGGCGCACCATCTCGCCACTGCCGACCAGATAGATCGCATAGGCCAGCGCGCTGCCGAACACCAGCAGGCTGCCCAGCGCGATGTTGCCACCGCCCAGCGACCAGTCGTGGCCGAACGCCAGCAGTACGCCCGCATAGCTGATCACCAGCGCCACCAGTTGCGCGCGGCTGGCGCGGCGACGGAACACCAGCAGGCCGATCGCCAGTACCAGGGTCGGGGTGAGGTACAGGATCAGCCGTTCCAGGGTGGCGGTGATGTAGGCCAGCCCGGCGAAGTCGAGGAAGCTGGCGAGGTAATAGCCGAAGAAACCCAGGCCGATGATCTTCAGCCCGTCACCCCGCGCCAGCGGTTCGGCGCGGCGCGCGGCCCAGGCCCCCATCAGCAGGAAGAACGGAAGCGCGACCAGCATGCGCAGCGCCAGCAGCGTGATCGCATCCACGCCGTGCCGGTAGCCGAGTTTGACGATGATGGCCTTGCCGGAAAAGGCGATGGCGCCCAACGCGGCCAGCGCGAACCCACCCAGCAGCGGGCGCGGCGCGGCGGCGCCGGAAGGCGCCGCCTCCGGATCCAGTACCGCGCTGGCGGATTCGTCCTGCTGTGCCTCGTCGTCCTGCCCGACCCTGCTCATCGGGGAGCGGGCGCGGCGGCGCGAAAGCAAGGAAGGCGTGACGCGTGGGGGGAAATGCGCTCAACCATGCGCGCATTCTAAACCCGGCGCGATTTGACCAGGCCGGTCGGCTCAGGCCGGATGCACCGTTCCCTCCGTCGCCGCCGCGACATCCGGCCTCCGGCGCATGGGGGGCAGGTGCCAATAGGTCAGCGCGCGCCACGCCCATTCCAGCGGTCCGTAGCGGAAATGGCGCAGCCACAGCCAGCTGAAGGCGACCTGCAGGGCGAACACCACCGCCACGAACGCCATCTGGCCGGGGCGGGACAACTGCCCCCAGTAACCCAGGCCATAGCCGAAGAAGAACAATGTGCTGATCACCGATGCGCCGATGTAGTTGGTCAGCGCCATCCGGCCCGCGAAGCCCAGCGGCGCCAGCCAGCGGGCGGTGCGCGTGCCCAGCAGCAGGACCATGCCCGAGAAGTAGCCCAGGCATAGCAGCAGCGCGCCGAGCTGGAACAGCGACATCGCGGCCATCCGCGCCGGATCGCGCCCGCCCAGGCCGTCGCCGGGGAAGCTCGGCACCAGCCACACGCTCAGCAAGGTGATCGCCATGCCGATCGGCAGGGTCCACGCCGCCAGCCGCCGGAACAGTGCCGCGTGTTCGCGCAACCGCGCAACCACGCCGGAACGGACGAACCAGAATCCGATCATGAACATCGGCAACGCCATGAAACTCAGTCCGGCGGCCTGCGGCATGTCCTCGGCGAACTTGTCGGCACGGTAGCGGACCGCCTCGGCGTAGCTGCCGCGGCTGTCGATGCGGATTTCCTCGACCCGTTCCTTCGCGCGCTCGGCCAGGCGTTCCTGGCGCTTGGCCGCCTGCTCGGCGGTTTCCGGGGAGCGGATCTGCGGATACACCGCGGTCACGCCGGCGCCGATCAAGCCCAGCACGAACATCAGCGAGTACAGGGTCACGCCCCACTTCCAGTAGCGCGCCACGCTGCCGCGATGCAGGAAGAACATCATCACGCCGACCAGCACCAGCAGTATCAGCGCCCCGACCACGGCGTCGGACTTCAACACCACCGCCATCACCGCGAAGGACACCAGCAGGCCCAGCCAGAGCTTCCAGTTGCGGGTGACCACCAGCAGCAGCGCCAACGCGGTGATGGCGTAGTTGTGCAGGATGTCGCCAGTCCAGATCAGGACGAAATGCGCGCTGCCGAACAGCAGCAGGCCCAGGATGCGGCGCAGGTACGGCGCCAGGAACGGGCGTCCGCGCGTCTCCGCGCGCCCGAGCATCACCGCGAAGCCGATGCCGAACAGCAGCGAGAACAAAGTCCAGAACTTGCCCTGCACGAATACATACACCAGCCAGCTCACCGCGTAATCGATGCCGTGCAGCGACGGGTCGATGCCCCGGCCCAGTTCGCTGATCGGGCGGGTAAACCACTCTATGTTCATCAGGAAGATGCCGATCAGGGCGAAGCCGCGAATGATGTCGAGGGCCGCGATGCGTTCGCCGGCATCGACGGGTTCCAGCGCGGCACCGGCTTGCCCGGGCGTTGCGGCGGTGGCGGAAACGTCCTGGTGCATGGCGGCTCTCCTGTGTCGGCGCACCATAGCGCCGGCACCCGCACCTCTCAGGTGCCGGAGGTCACCCAACTGTCGGCACGGCCCGCCGCCGGTCGGATCGGCGACTTCGACCCGATGGACCCTTCAGCGCAGCAGCACCACTTCCTCGGCCGAGGTCGGATGAATCGCCACGGTGTCTTCCAGATCCCGCCGGGTGATGCCGCGCCGGATCGCCACCGCGAAGCCCTGCAGGATCTCGTCGACGCCCTCCCCCAGCAGATGCAGGCCGACCACCTTTTCTTCCTCGCCCACGCACACCAGCTTGAACAGGCTGCGCTGCGGCGAATCGGCCAGCGCATGCAGCATCGGGCGGAAGCGTGCCCGGTAGACCCGTACGGCAGCGTCACCGAAGCTCGCGCGGGCCTCTTGCTCGGTCATGCCGACCTTGCCGATGGGCGGATGCGAAAACACCACCGTGGCGATATCGCGGAACTCCAGCCGCGACTCCGGCTTGCCACCGTACAGGCGATCCATCAGCCGGCGCGCGGCGGCGATCGCCACCGGCGTCAGCGCGGGTCCGGCGGTCACGTCGCCCACCGCGTGGATGTTCGCCATGGTGGTGTCCTGCCATTCGTCGACCCGCACGTAACCGCGCGCATCCACTTCCACGCCGGCATTCTCCAGGCCCAGGCTGGCGGTGCTGGGTACCCGGCCGGTGGCGAAGAACACCTTGTCGAAGGGATCACTGCGTTCGCCGTTCGCGTCGACCAGTACCACCTTGCCGTCACCGGCCGGCCGCAGTTCCGCCAGCGCGTGGTTGAAGTGCGCGCGCAGGCCATGCTGGCGATTGTCCTCCAGCAGATCCGCGGCCAGCTCGTGATCGAATCCCTCCAGCAGGCGCTGGCCACGCACGAACAGTTCCACCTGGCTGCCCAGCGCCTGCATCACGCCGCCCAGTTCCACCGCGATGTAGCCGCCGCCGATCAACGCGACCCGCGCCGGCGGATCGCAGAGCTGGAAGAAGTCGTCGGACACCAGGCCCAGTTCGGCGCCCGGCACCGGCGGACGGCGCGGGCGGCCGCCGGTCGCGAGCAGGATGCGCTCGCCCCGCAGTCGCGCGCCGTCGCTGTTCTCCACGGTATGCGTGTCGACCAGTTGGCCGCGACAGGGCATCCAGACGATGTCGCTTTCGTCCAGCCGCTTGCGGTAGCTGGTATGGATGCCGGCGATGTAGCGCTGGCGATGGACGATGAACTCGCGCCAGTCGAGCGGCTGCGATTCCAGCTTGAATCCCAGTTGCGCGGCCAGCGCGATGCGCTGGGCGGTGTCGGCGGCCAGCCACATCGCCTTCTTCGGCACGCAGCCGACGTTGACACAGGTGCCGCCCAGATCCGCCGGTTCCAGCAACGCCACCCGCGCGCCATGGGCCGCGGCGCGGAAAGCGCCGGCAAGCCCGCCGGAACCACCGCCTATCACGATCAGGTCGAAGTCGGTCTGCGGCTTCATGAAAAACGCTCCGGTCGATAAGGAAGGGGATCGATGGCCGGCGGCCGGCCGGTGATCAGGTCGGACAACAACTGGCCGGTGGCGGCGCTCATGCTGATGCCGAGCATGCCGTGGCCGGCGGCCAGCCAGAGCCGTTCATGGCGGGGAACCCGACCCAGCAGCGGCAGATCGTCCCAGGTCATCGGTCGCCAGCCGCACCAGCGCTCCTGCACCACCTCGCCCACCGGATCGCGCAGGAACTCGCGCGCGCCGCGCTCCAGCGCGGCCAGCCGGACTTCGTTGAGGCGGTCGTCGTAGCCGGAAAATTCCATCGTGCTGCCGAGGCGGAAGCCGCTGTCCCAGACGGTCACGCAGACCGAACGGTCTTTCAGCACCAGTGGGCGCTTCGGCACCCGCTCCGGACGGCTGTAGGTCACCGAGTAGCCCTTGCCTGGCTGGATGGGAATCGACAGGCCGAGCCGGCGCGCGAATTCCGGCGTCCACGCGCCGAGCGCGAACACCGCTTCACGACACTGCCGCGTTCCGCGCGCGGTGTGCACGCGCACGCCGTCGCGCGCCTCGTCGAAACCGAGCACGCGGCACTGCGTTTCGATCACCCCGCCACGTTCGCGCACGGCGCGCGCGAGTTCGGCGACGTAGCGATCCGGACGCAGACGGGCGTCGTCGGGGAACCGGATCGCGCCGGCGACGCCTTCGCGCATGGCCGGTTCCCGGGCTTCGTACTCGGCGCCGGCAATGATTTCGCTGTCGATGCCGAATTCCCGCAGCGCCTGACATTCGCGCACGTAGCGCTCGAAATTGCGCGGATCGCGGAACACGTAGTCCAGCCCTTCTTCCTGGAACTCGCAGCGCAACGCGTAGCGTTCGACCCAGGTCACCAGGCGGGCGCGCGAATCGTCGAGGATGGCCGCGCGTGCGTGCGTACTCTCGCGCCAGTCGTGTGGATTGCAGCGCGCGGCGAACCGCAGCAGCCAACGCCACAGCGCGGGATCCACGCGCGGTTTCAGGTACAGCGGCGCGTCCGGCGTCAGCATCCAGCGCAGCGCCTGCCGCACCACGCCCGGCGCGGCCAGCGGCGGCGCGTGGCTGGGCGTGATGGTGCCGCAGTTGCCGTGCGATGCACCGGCGCCCACCTCGCCCGCTTCCAGCACCCGCACCGTCCGCCCGGCTTCCAGCAAGGCAAGCGCGGTGGACAGCCCGATCGCGCCCGCTCCCAGGACCAGTACATCGTCATTGCGATGCATCAGGCGTGCGTCCCGTTCATCGGCCATCGCCGCGCGCACGCATATGTCCCCACCGACGACCCGGCTTTCCATACGGAGACAGGCAGTGTGGACATGTCAAGCGTAATACGTGGAAGGTAACGGTCATTCTCTGTCTTTCTTCACATGGTTTCTATTGACACCAATTGTCCCGGGACAACATCGTTGGGACATCGCCGGTCGTGTCCGCTACCGCGCGATGGAACGCGCCCCACCGCTTCCGATCCTGTTCCGAATCCTGCTGTCGCAACACCCATATCCACACATCACAGGGGTCAGCAAGCAATGCAACGGAAGATCAGCCTCATCACCACGGCCATCGCCGCCATCCTCGTCACCTCTCCGCTCTACGCCGCCAACGCCGACCAGACGCCCGCCGCCAGCCGCGCCAAGGGCCTGGCCGTCGGCCATGCGGCCGCGCTGAAAAGCAGCGACGGCGACGAGTTCGTCGCCCGCGATGTTATCGTCGATCGCGACGGCACGGAGCACGTGCGCCTGGATCGCCGCTACAAGGGACTGCCCGTCATCGGCGGCGACGTGGTGATTCACTCCAGGAATGGAAAGCTCAAATCCACCAGCCTCACCCTGCGCGGCAACGGTCGCCCGGCACTCAAGGCCGGCATCGATGCCGATGCCGCGGTGATCTCGGCCGGCGCCGACTTCAAGGGCCAGATCGACGACATCGGCAGCCAAGGCCTGGTGATCTATGCGCGCGGCGCGCAGCCGGTGCTCGCCTACGAGGTGCGGGTACGTGGCGTGTCCGACAGCCAGGGCGAGGCCGACATGCGCTATTTCGTCGACGCGCACAGCGGCAAGGTGCTGGATCACTGGAACATCATCCACACCGCGGCGGCGGTCGGCACCGGCCAGACCCTGTTCCTGGGCGACGTGGCCATCACCACCAATTCGATCAGCGGCGGCTACCAGATGGTGGATCCCACCCGTGGCGGCGGCAATACCCGCGACGGCCTGGGCAAGGAGATCAGCCGCGTCTACAGCACGGCCGCGATCATGACCGACGCCGACAACAACTGGGGCAACAACACCGAGTCGCAGGTGGCCAGCGAGGCTTCCGACGCGCACTTCGGCGTGGCCGCGACCTGGGACTATTACAAGAACACCTTTGGCCGCAACGGCATCTACAACGATGGCGTCGGCGTGAAGAGCATCGTCAACGTCACCTTCCGCGGCGGCGGCGGCCCGGCCACCGGCGGCAACGCGGGCTGGTACGGCGCGCCGTACAAGTTCATGGCCTACGGCCTGGGCACCTCGACCTGGTACCCGGTGGTGTCGATCGACGTGGCCGGCCACGAGATGACCCACGGCGTGACCGAAGCCACCTCCAACCTGGCCTACTCCGGTGACGCCGGCGGTCTCAACGAGGCGGCCTCGGACATCATGGGCACGATGGTCGAGTACTACATCAACAACGCCAACGACCCGGGCGACTACCTGATTGGCGAGAAGATCTACCGCAGCAATCCGGACGGCAAGAAGGCGCTGCGCTACATGTTCCGTCCCGGCGACGCGGACGCTGGCCGTTCCTACAACTGCTATCCGGCGGCGGGCTTCGCCGGTGTGGACCCGCACTACTCGTCCGGTCCGGCCAACCATTTCTTCTACCTGCTCGCGGAAGGCGCGGTTTCGCCGGCCGGCTTCAGCTACACCGCCAGCCAACTGGTCTGCAACGGCGATACCGGCGTGACCGGCATCGGTCGCGACGCCGCCCAGCGCATCTGGTACCGCGCCCTGACCGTGTACATGACCTCCAACACCACCTATCCGCAGGCCCGCACCGCCACGCTCAACGCGGCCAGCGACCTGTACGGCGCCGGCTCGGCGCAGTACAACGCGGTGGCACGTGCGTGGAGCGCGGTCAGCGTCAACTGATCCGGTTTCGTCAACGCGGCAAAGGAAACGGCCCGCGCGAGCGGGCCGTTTCCTTGTCCGGAGCCACCCTCAGGCGGATGCGGGGCTGGCGCGCATCGGCTGTGGCCGCAGGTAGGTCAGCGAGCGCCAGACCCACTCCGCCGGACCGAACCGGAACCGCGCCAGCCACCAGCGGCTGTACAGCACCTGGATCAGGAACAGCGTGAACACGAACACCACCTGCCACGCACGTGGCAACTGATCCAGGTAACCGAGTCCGTAGCCGTTGAAGATCAGCGTGCACACGATCGATTGCATCAGGTAGTTGCTCAGCGCCATCCGGCCGGCCGGCGCCAGCCAGTGCAGCAGCGGCGCGGTCGCCGCCGACTGCACGCCCTTCACGATCCAGCCCACGTAGCCGAACGCCATCAGCACGCTGCCGACGGAACTGGCCACGAACGCCAGCGACGCGTGCAGGTTGATGTTGTTGAAATCCGCAGTGGGCTCCATCCAGAACGACAGCAGCATCAGGGCCAATCCCAGCGGCAGCGCGCCCCAGCGCAGGAACGCGAACAGGCGCGGAAAACGATCCGGCGCGGCGATGGCGCCGCTCTTCACGAACCACGTGCCGAACAGGAACATGCCGAACACCGTGGGACCGATGAACAGCAGGTTGCTGAGCATGAAGCCGACGTCCCTGGCGCGCTGGATGACGGCTTCCAGGTAGGTGCCCGAGCCGTAGGCGCTGCGCTGGGCTTCCAGCATCGCGTTCATCTCCGCGCCCGCCTTCGCCATTTCGCTGTTCCAGTTGGCGCCCGCGGCCGGATCCATCTGCATCGCCGATCCCACCAGTCCCAGCAGCAGCATCATTCCGGACGACGCCAGGTAGGTCAGGCCCGCGATCCAGGGCAGCCACTTGGCGGGCACGTTGCGGAACGCCAGCAGGAAAAACGACAGCAGCGCGTACATCAACAGGATGTCGCCCGACCAGATCAGCAGGCCATGGATCACGCCGATGATCAGCAGCACCAGGCTGCGCCGCCAATACACGCCCGCGAACGGTTGCCCGCGCGCCTCGGCGCGGGTCGACATCACCGCGAAGCCCATGCCGAACAGCAGCGAGAACAGGGTGTAGAACTTGCCCTGCACCAGGATGTAGATGAGCGCATCGGCGGTACGGTCCACGCCGGTCAATGCCGGGTCGAGCCCGGAGAACGACTGGAACAGCGGGCCGGCCATGCCCTCGATGTTCATCAGCAGGATGCCCACCAGCGCGAAGCCGCGCAGCACATCCATGGTCTCGATGCGTTCGCTGGCGGCGACGGGCCGCAGCGGTGCGTCCGGATTCGACGATATGGCGCCCATGTCCTTGCTCCCTGGAATCGTGGCGCATTAAAGCATGTTGACGCTTCCCGGCCAGCCATCCGCCGGAACGGAAGCGGGTGTAACCTCGCGCCCATCGTGCTGCCTCCCGCGTTCGTCCCGCCGCCGTTCCCCGCCGCAACGCCCTTCGGAGAAACCCGCCATGACGCCCTTCCGCCTGCGACTTGCCGCCCTGTTGCTGGCCGGTCCCGGTCTGCCCGTGTTCGCCGGCACGCCGGATGGTGCGCTGCTGCACCCCGTCAACCCGCCCGGCGCCACCATTCCCAATGTCTCGCAGGCCATGCGCGTCGATGGCGGCAAGCTGTTGCTGCTGTCCGGCCACGTGCCGTTGCGCGCGGACGGCAGTCTGGTCGAAGGTCCGCTGGAGGATCAGCTGGAACAGGTCATGCGCAACCTGGACGCCACCCTGCGCGCGGCCGGCAGCGATTTCTCCCACGTGGCCCGGCTGACGCTGTACATCCGCGACTTCGATCCCGCGCAGTTGCCGGCCATCCGCAAGGTGCGGGATCGCTGGATCGACCCGAGGCGGCCGCCCGCCAGCGCGCTGGTCGGGGTGCAGGCGCTGTTCCAGCCCGGCGTCCGCATCGAGGTGGACGCCATCGCGGTCATTCCGGAGTCCGACGGCGGTGCCCCGCGCGCGCCCTGAGCGGAAAGAACGCGGACACGCCGGACACGGAAACGAGAACGGCCCGCTCGCGCGGGCCGTTTCTTTTTGCATCGCGGGAAAGTGCGTCCGCTCAGTGGTGATGGCCACCGTCACCGTGCACGTGGCCGTGCTCGACCTCTTCCGGCGAGGCTTCGCGCACCTCGACGATTTCGACGTCGAAATGCAGATCCTTGCCCGCCATCGGATGGTTCAGGTCGACGTCGACCACGCTCATGCCGATCTTCTGGATGGTCACCGCGCGCGGGCCGAAATTGGTGTTCAGCACGACCTGCTGGCCCGGCACGAGCTTCTGGGTGCCGAAGTGCTTCTTGGGCACGCGCTGGCTCAGCCCGTCGCGACGCTCGCCATAGGCTTCGGCGGCGGTCACGTCCACGCTGAAGCTCTCGCCGGCTTCACGGTCCTGCATCGCGTTCTCCAGACCCGGGATGATATTGCCGTGGCCGATCAGGATGGCGAGCGGCTCGCGGTCCTTCGAGCTCTCCAGCGGCTCCTGGCCGACTTCGGAGACGGTGTAGTGGAAACGGACGACGCTGTCTTTTGCGATTTTCATTCGGGACTCTGGAATAGGGGCTGCCGGCGGCAGGCGTGGTGGCTTGTCGGCCAGGTGGATTGCGGGCGAAGATGCGCCGCAATGAAGACCGTGCATTATCCCGGCTTGGACCGCCTGCCGCCACCCGCGGCCTCCCGCGCAACGGTCGTGGTCGCCGTGCTGCTGGCCGCCCTGCTGGCCGGCTGCGGCGGCGGCAAGGAAACCGTCCGCCGCCCCGCCCCGTCCCCGGTCCGGGAGTGGCCACGGGTCGAGGCCGAGGACCCGGCGGCGGCCAATGCGGTGCTGATGCGGGCCATCGGCCTGGTCGGCACGCCCTATCGCTACGGCGGCAATACCCCCGAATCCGGCTTCGACTGCAGCGGACTGGTGGCCTACGTTTTCCGCGACATGCTGGACCTGAAGCTGCCCCGCACTTCCGGCGAACTGGCCAAGGTGCAGGGTCCGCGCATCGAGCCGCGCCGGCTGGCGCCGGCCGATCTGGTGTTTTTCGGCAACCGCGGCAGCGTCAGCCACGTCGGCATCTATGTGGGCGAAGGCCGCTTCGTGCATGCCCCCAGTACCGGCGGAACGGTCCGGCTGGACCATCTGGATGGCAGCTACTGGCGCGACCATTACACCGGCGCCAAACGGGTTCTGCATTGAGTCCGGCCATTTCTGTGACCCAGGCCCGACATAATTAACGAATAAATAACGATTTGTGAACCAAATCGAGGCGATATGACGGCACTATTGCCGCTTCGCATTTTCCCCGACCCCGCGTGACGACCGACGACCTGCCGCCAGGCCAGCCCGCCGCCACCCACCGCACCCCGCGGGGCGTGAACCGATTCCTTTCCCTGGTGCTGCTGGCCGCCGCGAGCGTCCCCGCGTGGGCCCAGCAGCATGCGCCGGGCGCCGATGCGGTGGAGACCGACGTCGTGGAAGCCGCCGCGGCGGTCAATGCCCCGGAAGCCGTTGCCACCAAGCCGGCCTCGTTCAGCATCAAGGAAAAGGCGGCCGAAGCCGCCACCGCCACCCTCACCGCCCTCCTGCCCCGCCTGGCGGCCAGCGACAGCCTGCCGCTGCTGGACCGGTCCACCATGGTGGCCGGCGACCTCAGCCGCCTGCTGGCCGGCTACGACCTGAGCAAGGACGGTGTGGTCAAGGACGAGGGCGGCAAGATCCAGGCCGTGCTCAAGCGTGCGTTGACCCTGATGGGCACGCCCTACCGCTGGGGCGGCACCTCGCCGGACAGTGGTTTCGATTGCAGCGGGCTGGTCGGTTACGTATTCCGCACCGCGCTGGGCATCGAACTGCCGCGCGTGTCCCGCGACATGGCCTCGCAGGCCAACGGCCAGATGATCGCCAGCCGCGACGAACTCCAGCAGGGCGACCTGGTGTTCTTCGGCCGCAAGGGCCGGATCAACCACGTCGGCATCTACGTCGGCGAAGGCCGCTTCCTGCATTCCCCCAGCACCGGCAAGGACGTCCGCGTGGACAGCCTGACCACCGGCTATTGGGCACCCCGCTTCATGCAGGCCCGCCGCGTCGCGATGTAAGCGGCTCCGGGACGCCCGTTGCGCGCGTCTCGACCCAACCTTCGAATACAGGATGCGGATGTGGGAGCGACGTGAGTCGCGAGCTTTTCGTTTGTCCCTCATCAGAAATGAGCTTGCCGGATCGACGGCAGATTTCCGGACGTCCCGACCGACCTCGTCGCGACTCACGTCGCTCCCACAATGGGCGGTTCCTGGGATCTCCTTGTAGGAGCGACGTGAGTCGCGAGCTTTTTTGCGCGTTGTCCACCACATGGGGCGGTCCTCCCGCCTGTTGCCGCGCGTCCTATCATCCACCCGGTCGCGACTTATGTCGCTCCTACAGAGGAAGCCGCGCCTCAGGTCGTCGCGCCCGCGCTCTGGTAGTGGGCGACGGTTTCCTCGATGCCCTTGCTCAGTTCCATCACCTTGAGCGCGTACTCGGCCAGGCGGCAGTCCTCCGGCGTTTCCGGCTTCCAGGCCGGCACGGCGGTCGGCTTGCCCTCGACCTGGTCCAAGGCGACGAACACGATGATGCAGTGCGTGCACAGCCGCGATTCGCCACCCATCGGGTCGCGGGCGCGCACGTCGACCGCGAAGTGCATGCTGCTGGTGCCGGTGTAGACCAGCTTGGCCGACACCGTCACCAGATCGCTGGTGCGGATCGGTGCGACGAAGCGGATGCCGCCCACCGCCACGGTCACGCTGTAATGGCCGCTCCAGCCCACCGCCGCGGCATAGCCGACCTGGTCGATCCACTTCATCACGATGCCGCCGTGCACCTTTCCGCCGTAATTGACGTCGGTCGGCTGGGCCAGGAAACGGAAGTTCAGTTCGCGCTGTTCGCCGCTCATGGGCTTCTCCTCGGGGGAGTGGCAAAGATACGCCAGTCGCTACCGGACCGGCACAGGGACGCCGATAAAAAAAGCCGGCGCGGACGCCGGCTTTGAATGACAGGGAGTTGCGGTCCTGTGGATTACTTCTGCGAGGTCTGGAACGTACCGTAGGGCTTGAGCTGCTCGGCGATCGCCTTGCCATCACCGACCACGATGATCGACTGCCGCTTCGGGTCGAAATACTGTTTCGCCACCGCCTGCACCTTGGCCGCATCCACCTGGCGCAGGCGCGGCACGTACTGGCCCAGGAAATCCGACGGCAGGCCGATCAGCCAATTCTTCGCCAGCGTGCCCGCGACCGCGCCCTGCAGCTGGTTGCTGAGGACATAGTCGCCGGCGATGTAGCGCTTGGTGTCGTCCAGTTCCCTGGCCGGTACCGGTTCGTTGCGCAGGCGATCGAATTCGCCGAAGAACTCCTTCAGCGAGGCGCCGGTGACCTCGTTGCGCACGTCGGCCTGCGAGACCAGGTCACCGCCCGCGCGGGAAGCCGACAGGCGCGTGCCAGCGCCATAGGTGTAGCCCTTCTCCTCGCGCAGGTTGAGGTTGACCCGGCTGCTGAAACCACCGCCCAGCACGATGCGGGTGAGCTGCAACGGGATGTAGTCCGGATCGGTGGCGGCGAGCGCCGGCTGGCCGATGCGCAGGGTGGACTGCACGCTGCCGTCACGTTGAAGCAGCACGAACTTCGGCGTGGCGGTACGCGCGGGAGCCACGGTATCCGCCACTTCACCACCGGTGCCCTTCCAGTTGCCGAATGCCTTCTCCGCCATCGCGAAACCTTGCGCGGGCGTGACCCTGCCGGTGATCACCAGCAGGCTGCGATCCGGATGGAAGCGGCGCGCGTGCTCCGCGCGCAGCGCGGGCGTGGCAAGTGCTGCGATGCCGGCTTCGCTGAGCTGGGTGCGCGCATACGGATGGTCGCCGTACACCGCCGCCAGCATCGCGCGGTTGGCGCGGAACGACGGCTGCGCCTCGTTGGCCTTCAACTGCTGTGCCGCATTGGCCTGGGCCAGCTTGACCTCGTTTTCCGGGAAGGTCGGCTCGCGCACGACCTCGGCCAGCAGGTCCAGCATCGGCGCGGCCTGGCTGGCGAGCGCGTCGGCGTACACGGTGACGCCATCATTGCTGGCGCCGGCGCCGATGCTGCCGCCGTAGCCCTGCGCGGTTTCGGCGATGGCGCGCGAATCGCGGCGCGCGGTGCCCTCGGTCAGCAGGCCGGCGAACAGGCTGGCGAAGCCGGAAGCGTTCGGCGCATCCGCGGCCAGGCCGGCGTTGCGTACCGCCAGCACGTAGTCCACGCGCGGGATACCGTCGCGCGGCACCACCCACACTTCCAGCCCGTTGGCGAGCGTCTTCTTTTCAATCTGCGGCACCGGCAGCGGCTTGTCCGGCGCGTACGGCGGCAGATCCTTCGGCAGCACCGGCTCGGCGGCGTGCGCCGCGCCGGCGAACAACGTGGTCAGGGCGAGGGCAATCGCGGTCTTGTGCAGGCTCATCGGGATTCTCCTCATTCCTTCTTCGCCGACGGCGCCAGCATCGCCGCGGGCTTGCGGTCGATGACGGTGCGGTTGGCCGGGGTCAGGTAGGTGGCGGCGACGCGCTTGACGTCCTCGGAGGTGACGTTCTGGATCCGGCCGGGAATCTGGTTGGCGACGTTGGCATCGCCCCACAGCGTCTGCAGCTTGGCCAGGGTGTCGGCGCGATTCAGGAACATTTCCAGGCCGTTGTACCAATCGGCCAGCAACTGGGTCTTGATGCGCGCCAGGGTCGCGTCATCGGCGCCTTCGCGCGCGATGCGTGCGATTTCCTCGTCGATGCCCTTGAGCACCGCGTCGGCATCGGTAGTCGGCTTGTACAGCGCGAACACGGTGAACAGCGTGGGGCCGTCGTATTCCCATTCGCTGGTCAGGCCGTACAGCGATTCCACGTTGAGCGCGAGTTCGCGGCCCTTGACCAGGCCCTGGTACAGCCGCGAGGCGTCGCCGTTGGCGAGCAGCGCGCCCAGCACCGCCATCGGCGCCTGATCGCGGCTGCCGCGATCCGGCATCTTCCAGGCCGCGGCGATCGCCGGCACCTGCGCCAGCGCGTCGCTCTGCTGCACCCGCTTTTCCTGCGTGTTCAGGCCTTCCTTGTAGTCCGGCGCGGCCGGGGTGGCGCGCGCGGGAATGGCGCCGAAGTACTTCTGCGCCAGCGCGAAGCCCTGCTCCGGGGTGACGTCGCCGGCGATCGCCAGCACCGCGTTGTTGGGGCCGTAGTAGTCACGGTGGAACGCCTTGACGTCCTCCAGGCTGGCGTTCTCCAGATCCTCGAAGCTACCGTAGCCGTCGTGGTTGTTCTCCCACTTCTGGAACGCCTGTTGGCCGATGTCGATCCACATGAAACCGCCGTAGGGCTGGTTCTTCACGTTGACGCGGATTTCCTCCTTGACCACATCCTGCTGGTTCTTCAGCGTCTCGGCGTTGAAGTCCAGGGTCTTCATGCGGTCGGCTTCCAGCCACAGGATCGCGTCCAGCGAGGACACCGGCGCGGTCTCGATGTAGTTGGTGAAGTCGGCGCGGGTGGAACCGTTGTTGTTGCCGCCGCCGCCGGTGATGACGCTGTCGAACACGCCCTTCTTCGCGTTCGGCGTGCCCTGGAACATCAGATGCTCGAACAGATGGGCGAAGCCGGTGCGGTTGCGCGGCTCCAGGCGCATGCCGACATGGTAGACCACGCTCACGCCAACCACTGGCGAGCTGTGATCCTCGGAGATGACCACGGTCAGGCCGTTGTCGAGTTTCTTGACGGCGACCGGGATGGTCCAGCGGTCGGTGTCGGCCGCCATGGCCGGCAACGCGAGCAGCAGGCCGGCCAGGAAACCGGCGGCGGTGCGGATGCGCATCGGGAATCTCCCCAGTAGAGTCCCCGCAGCCTACGCCGCCCTGTCATGCCCGCCCCGGCCCGGAAGTCATGGCCGGGCCCGCCTGCCTCAGCGGCGGACGACGTAGTGCATGCCCACCGAGGCGGGGCCGACATCGGCGAAGCCGTATTGCGCGTACAGATGTTTCGCCTCGCCGTCGGCGATCAGCGAGACGTGCGCGCTGTCCAGAGTGTTGGCCTTCAGCCAGGCATCCAGCGCGTTCATGATGCGCTTGCCCAGCCCGCGCCCCTGGTGTTCCGGCTCCACCGCGATGTCCACCACCACGAACGACAGGCCGCCGTCGCCGATGATCCGGCCCATGCCGATGGCGCGGCCCTCGTGCAGGAGGCTCACCCCGTAGAGGGTGTTGGGCAGGCCGCGCTCGGCGGCCTCCTGCGACTTCGGCGACAGCCCGGCGACCGCGCGCAGCCGACGGAAATCCTCGACGCCGGGGAAGCGCTCGACCAGCACGTAGGGATCAGACGGCGCGTTCATCGGAACCCTCGCCCTCTTCCAGCCCGAGGTTGGTCGGCGCGGCCTCGTAGACGTTGCGATCCAGCAGGCCGGTTTCCTTGGCCACCAGTACCGGTACCACCATCTGCCCGGTCACGTTGGTCATCGTGCGCATCATGTCGAGCACGCGATCGATCGCGTACAGGTAGCCGATGGTTTCCAGCGGCAGGCCGGCCGCGGTCAGCACCACCGTTGCCATCACCACCGCGGTGCCGGGCACGCCGGCGGTGCCGAAGCTGCCCAGCACCGAGGCGATCAGCACGACGAAGTACTGGTCCGCACTGAGCGGATGCCCGGTGTATTGCGAGATGAAGACCGCGCACAGCGCCGGATAGATCGCGCCGCAGCCATCCATCTTGATGCTCGCGCCCAGCGGCACCGCGAACGAGGCGTAGTTCCTGTCCACGCCCAGGTTGTGGGTGACCGCGCGGATCGCCGCCGGCATCGAGGCGAAGCTGGAGGAACTGACGAATGCCACCTGCATCGCCGAAGCCGCGCCTCGGAAGAACTTCCACGGGTTCAGGCCATGGCTGAGCAGCAGCAGGCTATAGGTAATCACGATATGCAGGGCGCAGGCCAGGTACAGCGCACCGACGAAACTCGCCAGCGGCAGCAGCTTGCCGAAGCCATAGGCGCCGACCAGCGAGGCGATCAGGCCGAAGGTGCCCAGCGGGGTCACCTCCAGCACGAAGCGGGTGACCTGGATCATGATTTCGCTGCTCTCGCCGGCCAGCTTGCGCGCCGCGGCCACGCGATCGCCCAGCTTGACCATCGCGAAGCCCAGCAGCGCGGCGAAGAAGATCACCGGCAGGATCGAGCCCTTGCCCGCCGCCAGCACGGTTTCACCCGCTGCGTTCTTGGTAGTGCCGATGCCGGTCAGCGCATGGAACGGATTGGACGGCACCACGTCCAGCAGCACCTTGATCGGACTGGGCACGTCCTTGGGCACGTAGTTGGGATCCACCTGCAGCGTGGTCACGCCCACGCCCGGCTGGATGATCACGCCCACCGCCAGGCCCACGCCCACCGCCAGCGCCGCGGTGACCACGAACCACAGGAAGGTCCTCCCGCCCAGCGCGGCGACCGATTGCTGGCCATGCAGGCTGGAGACCGCGTTGATGACCGCGAAGAACACCAGCGGCACCGCGATCATCTTGATCAGGGTGACGTACAGCGTGCCCAGCGGACCGAACCAGGTGTCGGCGGCGGGTCCCAGCAACCAGCCGGCCAACGCGCCGAGCACGAAGCCCCCGACCACCCGTTGCCAGAACGGGATCCTCAACCACGCGGAGACCAGCTTCATCGGCAGCCCTGAAAATACGGAATCCCGAACGATAGCCCAGCGCCGTCCCATACGCGACGGCATGGCTGGAAAGGCCGCGTGTCATGAACAGGACACTGTCACCGGGCCATAATGCCCCGTTGCCTTGCCTGGAGTCCCTGATGCGTCGTACCGCCGTCCTGCCCGTCCTGGGCATGTCCCTCGCCACCCTGCTCGCCGGCTGCGCCACGACGCCCGCGACCTCCTCCGCCCCGACGGCGGCACCCCGCATCGATGTCCCGGTCGTCGCCCATCCCGGCGGCGAGACGCCGGCCTGGTGGTATCGCAACGGCGCCGCCCGCGCCGCCGCCAACGGCGCCATGAACGGACGCGCGAAGAACGTCATCCTGTTCCTTGGCGACGGCATGAGCCTGACCACCGTCGCCGCCGCGCGCATCCTCGACGGCCAGCGCAAGGGCGGTTCGGGCGAGGAGAACCTGCTGAGCTGGGAGCGCTTCCCGCACACCGCCTTCAGCAAGACCTACAACACCGATTCGCAGACGCCGGATTCGGCCGGCACCATGACCGCCATCACCGCCGGCGTGAAAACCCACATGGGCGCGATCGGCGTCAGCGCCGGACGCCGCGACGACTGTGCCGACAGCCTCGGCAAGGCCGCGCTCACCTGGCTGGAACTGGCCGACAGCGCCGGCCTGGCCACCGGCATCGTCAGCACCGCCCGCCTGACCCACGCCACCCCGGCGGCGACCTACGCGCACGTGCCGGATCGCAACTGGGAAAACGACACCGACCTGCCCAAGGCCGCGGTCGAACAGGGATGCCGCGACATCGCCCAGCAGCTGTTGACCTCCTCGCGCTTCGGCCACGGACCGACCGTGGCACTGGGCGGCGGCCGCGCCGAATTCACCAGCACCGAGCAGCGCGATCCGGAATACGACGACAAGGTCGGCGAACGCCTCGACGGGCGCGATCTGCCGGCCGAGTGGCTGAAGGCCAATCCGGGCGGCCAGTACGTGTGGAACCGCAAGCAACTGGAAGCGGCCAAGGACGCGCCACGCCTGCTGGGCCTGTTCGAGCCGGATCACATGCAGTTCGATCATGACCGCTCGCGCACCGACACCGGCGAACCCTCGCTGGCCGAACTGACCCGTGCCGCCATCCACACGCTGTCGCGCAGCCAGGACGGCTACGTGCTGATGGTCGAAGGCGCGCGCATCGATCACGCCAACCACTACGGCAACGCGTTCCGCGCGCTCGACGAGACCATCGCCATGTCCGAGGCCGTGCAGGCCGCGCTGGACGCGACCTCGCGCGAGGACACCCTGATCGTGGTCACCGCCGATCACTCGCACACGCTGAACTTCGTCGGCTATCCGGTGCGCGGCAACCCGATCCTGGGCAAGGTCCGCGGCCAGGGTGGCGAGGATGACGTGCCCGGCGATCTGGCGCGCGACCAGACCGGCCTGCCGTTCACCACGCTCAGCTACGCCAACGGCCCCGGCTACACCGGCGAGAGCAACCAGCAGAAGGCCGGTCCGAAGCGTTTCATCCATGCGCCCAGCAACGTCGAGACCAGCGAAGGCCGGCCCGACCTGACCGCCGTGGACACCGAGCATCCGGACTACCTGCAGGAATCGCTGGTGCCGCTGAAGTCCGAATCGCACGGCGGCGAGGACGTGGGCATATGGGCCATCGGCCCGGGCAGCGACGCAGTGCGCGGCACCGTCGAGCAGAACACCATCTACCACTTCATCGTCCAGTCCACACCGAAGCTGCGCCAGCGCCTGTGCGCGGCCAACACCTGCAACGCCGACGGCGTACCGGTGGAACTGCCGAAACCAGCGGATTTCGAGAAGAAGCCATGAACCGAAACGCCCGGGCCAAGCCCGGGCGTTTTCCCTTGTAGGAGCGACGTCAGTCGCGACCGTTGGCTGCACGCGCGCGGAATTCTCCCGGTCGCGACTCACGTCGCTCCTACAGACATCCCGATTGTGGGAGCGACGTGAGTCGCGAGCTTTTCGGGTGAATCGACGGGCATGGCGAATCGCGACTGACGTCGCTCCCACAAGTGGGTGTCGCTGAAGCCTTGGAATTGCCGAAGCCTGCGGATTTCGAGAAGAGCCGAAAATCAGAAAGCCTGGGCTGATTTCCCTTGTAGGAGCGACGTCAGTCGCGACCGTTGGGCTGCACGCGCGCGGAATTCTCCCGGTCGCGACTCACGTCGCTCCTACAGACATCCCGGTTGTGGGAGCGACGTGAGTCGCGAGCTTTTCGGGTGAATCGACGGGCATCGCGAATCGCGACTGACGTCGCTCCCACAAGTGGGTGTCGCTGAAGCCCTGGAATTGCCGAAGCCTGCGGATTTCGAGATGAACCGCCAATCAGAAAGCCCGGGCTGATTTCCCTTGTAGGAGCGACGTCAGTCGCGACCGTTGGGCTGCACGCGCGCGGAATTCTCCCGGTCGCGACTCACGTCGCTCCTACTGACATCCCGGTTGTGGGAGCGCTGAAGCCTGCAACGCCCTTGATTCAGAACGGCTTGGCCAGCACCAGCCAGACGATGCCGATCAGGACGATCACCGGAGCTTCGTTGAACAGGCGCAGGGTGAAGGAGGACGGCAGCGTGCGGCCCTTCTCCACGCCCTTGAGCCAGCGGCCGGCAATGATGAAGTGGGCCAGCACCAGCACCACCAGAGTCAGCTTGGCGTGCAGCCAGCCGGCGCCGGGCGCGGCCATCGTCGGAAAGCCCGGAATCACCTTGTAGCCCAGCCACAGCACCAGGCCCAGGATCACCGCCAGGCCGAACATGTTGTGGCCGAAGCGGTACAGCTTGCGTCCCATCAGCAGCAGCCGCGCCTGCACGTCCGGCTGTCCCGTCGTCTCGGCGAGATTGACCAGGATGCGCGGCAGGTAGAACACCGTCGCCATCCACGCGATCACGAACACGAGGTGGAAGGTCTTGACCCAGAAGTAGAGGCTGGCTTTGTCCACGCGGGACTCCGGTGCGGGCGAAGGGTGCGCGGATTCTCCGCCATCACGCGGACCGCTGTCCAACCGAAACACCATCGCCGCCCCTTTTACTCCGCCTCGCAAACCGGGATCCTTGCCGATGAGCTTGCCGAGGTTTCCATTCCGATGAAGAAGTACGACGCCCATTATTTCCAACGCTGGTATCGCGACGGCGAGATCGGCGGACCGCAACGCCTCGCGCGCAAGGTGGCGCTGGCGGTGGCCACCGCCGAGTACTACCTGGAGCGCCCGATCCGCACCGTGCTGGACATCGGCTGCGGCGAAGGCCCCTGGCGCGCGCCGCTGCTGAAGCTGCGCCCTCGCCTGCGCTACCTGGGCTTCGACAGCAGCGAGTACGCGATTGCCCGCTACGGGCGCAGCCGCAACCTGCACCTGGCCACGTTCGCCGATTTCGAATACCTGCGCCCCTGCCCGCCGGTGGATCTGCTGGTCTGCGCCGACGTGATGCATTACCTGCCCACGCGCGATCTGCGCCGCGGCCTGCCGGGGCTGGCGGAACTGTGCGGCGGCGTGGCCTTCCTGGAAACCTTCACCCGCGAGGATGAATACGAAGGCGACCACGACGGCTTCCAGTCGCGCCCTGGCCGCTGGTACCGCCGCCAGTTCGAGGCCGCCGGCCTGCGCGCGGTGGGCTCGCACTGCTGGCTGGCGCCCGCCCTGGCCGCGGAAACCGCCGCGCTGGAGATCCCGGGCGCTGGCTGAACAGGCCGATTCCGGGTGGTCCCGGATTGCGCTATGCTGCGCCGCAGCAGACTGCACCAAATCCGGGATTCCCGTTGCCCATGACTCTCCTGTACCAGTGGCATGAACTTGGCCGTGCCTGGATGGCGCCGCTCGCCTACATGGCCGAAGCCAACGCGCGCATCTTTTCCGCGCCCGGCAGCTGGCTGTCCAACCTGCCCGGCGCCGAGCGCATCGCCGCCGGCAACGAACTGATCTACCGCATCGGCAAGGACTACGAGAAGCCGGCCTGGGACATCCACGAGGTGGAAGTCGAGGGCCGCACCGTGCCGGTGGTGGAGCAGGAAATCATCAAGAAGCCGTTCTGCCGGCTGCTGCGCTTCAAGCGCTACACCGACGACGCCGACAGCATCAAGGCGCTGAAGGATGATCCGGTGGTGCTGGTGGTCGCGCCGCTGTCCGGCCATCACGCCACCCTGCTGCGCGACACCGTGCGCACCCTGCTGCGTGATCACAAGGTCTACGTGACCGACTGGGTCGACGCGCGCATGGTGCCGACGTCCGAGGGCGCCTTCAGCCTGGACGACTACGTCGCCTACGTGGAGGAGTTCATTCGCCACATCGGCGCCGACAACCTCAACGTCATCAGCGTTTGCCAGCCGACCGTGCCGGTGCTGGCGGCGGTGTCGCTGATGGCCGCGCGCGGCGAAGCCACGCCGCGTTCGCTGGTGATGATGGGCGGTCCGATCGATGCGCGCCGCAGCCCGACCGAGGTCAACAGCCTGGCCACGCGCAACCCGCTGTCGTGGTTCGAGAACAACGTCATCCACAGCGTGCCGATGCCCTATCCCGGCCAGGGCCGGTCGGTGTATCCGGGCTTCCTGCAGCACGCCGGCTTCATCGCGATGAATCCCAGCCGCCATTTCATGTCGCACTGGGATTTCTACGCCAACCTGGTCAAGGGCGACCTGCAGGACGCCGAATCGCATCGCCGCTTCTACGACGAATACAACGCGGTGCTGGACATGCCGGCCGAGTACTACCTCGACACGATCCGGGTGGTGTTCCAGGAATTCCTGCTGCCGCGCGGCAAGTGGAAGGTCAACGGCGAACTGGTCAATCCGGCCGCGATCAGGAAGACCGCGCTGCTGAGCATCGAAGGCGAACTGGACGACATCTCCGGGCTGGGCCAGACCGCCGCCGCGCACGACCTGTGCACCGGCATCCCCAAGGCGCGGCATGCGCACATCACGGTTGAAGGCGCCGGCCACTACGGCATCTTCAGCGGGCGCCGCTGGCGCGACAAGGTGTATCCGCAGGTGCGCGACTTCATCGCCAGGTACGCCGACTGATCCCCCGCGCGACCACTCGCCTGCAAACAGAAAGCCCCGCGCGAGCGGGGCTTTTTGCTGCTGCCGTCAACTCTCGTCGCGGCACCCCTGTATGAAAACCTTGTTGTCGGTGACCACGCCCCAGCGTCCATCGGCGGCGCCGCATCCGGCGGTCCACGAACCCACCAGCACGCCTTCCTCGTCGTAGTAGTGCCACGTCCCCTGCCAACCGGCTGCCGCGTTGAAGGACACCAGCGCCAGGAATCCCAGCGAAGCCGCTACTGCAAGAACACGGTTACGAGCCATAACAATCATCTCCATGATGTTCGCGGCGGAAGACCGCGCCGACACCGTAGACATTCCCGCACGCGGCTTCTGTTAACCATGCCCCAAGTTGGCGGATGGCTGCATTCAGGGATGTGCACGATGCATCACACACCGCCGCGCGGGCGCCGGCGCGGAATCCCGGCGACCTTCGCGGCTTTCCGATCCCGATGCCACCGTTGGTGCGCGATGCATCGATGCCGTGGCGGGGAAACCTCCGCTTCCACCATCACCGCCGGTCAACCTGCCTCCGGAACCGCCATGCGCCATCACCCGGGACCAGGACCGCGGGTACGCGAACGGCGCCGGCCCGCGACCACCCGCTATGCTTGTCCCGGCCTAGTGCGGCCGGGCCGGGACAGCCGCCAGGACCGGGCATTTCACTTTCGACTCCCCGCTTCGTCTCTACCGGCATGGCTGAATCCAGAAACAAGTTGCCTCCCGGTGCACCGGTCCCCGACGGGGCCGGCGCGCGCGCCTCCGCCGAGGATCTGGTCCGCGACTTCAACCAGTCGCTGGTGCGCATGCTGCAGTTGCGGCTGGGCTCCTACGACGACGCCTGGGAGGTCGCGCAGGAGGCCTATGCCAAGCTGCTGAACCTGGGCAACGAAACCACCATCAGTTTCCACCGGGCCTACCTGTTCCGGATCGCGCAGAACCTGGCAACCGACCTGCTGCGCCGCCGCGCCCATACCGAGCAGCCCGCGCCGGACGGCGTGGACCTGTGGCCGGATCCGGGCACCAGTCCGGAACGCTCCGCCAACGCGGCGCAACTGGTGGAACGGCTGCCCGCCCTGCTGGCGGAGCTGCCGTACAACTGCGCCGAGGCCTTCCGGCTGGTGAGGGTGCAACAATTGAGCTTTGCCGATGCGGCAGGCGTACTGGGCCTGACCGAGCGCATGGTCCGCATCCATGTGGCGCGCGCACTGACGTACTGCCAGGAACGCCTGGACGGCATCACGGACGAGTGGGAGGAAGAACAATCATGAACCCGACATCCACGGAGCCGCGCAAGACGGCCCTGCGCGAGGCCGGCCATTGGCTGCTTCGCATGCAGGAAGAGGATGTGCCGTCGAAGGAACTGGAAGCCTGGTGCGACTGGATGGCCTCGCCGGCCAACGCCGCGGCCTTCGACGATCTGGCCGCGTTGTGGGAAGCGGCGGGAACGCTGGATTCGGACACCGTGTTGCGCGCGCGGGCCGCGCGCAGCGTCCAGCCCGCGACCTCCCCGTCCCGGTCCGCGCCTCCCGTCACGGCGCCGGCCCGGCCCTTGCGTCGCCGCTCGCGTCGCGGCTGGGCATGGGCCAGCGCCGCCTGCGTGGCGTTGGCCGTGACGCTCGCCTGGTTCCTGATCCCGCGCGGTGCGCCGGAAGACCCGTCGCAGTCCTTCGCCACCGGCATCGGCGAACGCCGCCAGATCACCCTCGCCGACGGTTCGATCCTGGAACTGGATGCGGCGTCCGAAGTCAGGGTCCGCTACCACCCTGACCGGCGCGACATCGAACTGCGCAACGGCCGCGCTTACTTCCAGGTCGCGCACGCGCCCGATCGGCCGTTCGTGGTCGATGCCAAAGGCGTCCTCAGCCAGGCGCTGGGTACCCGCTTCAGCGTGGCCGAACATGGCGATCGCGAAGTGACGGTGGTGGTCGACGAAGGCCGCGTCCAGGTCAGCGCAGCCGGGGACGGGCGTGTTCGCCGCTACCTGGCCACCGGCAACCAGCGGATCCGCTACAGCCTCGCCAATGGCCTGCAGCCCCCGCAGGCCGTCAACGCGCCGCTCGCCACTGCATGGCGGCAAGGCGCCGTGGTCTACCAGGGCGAACCGCTGGACAGCGTGATCACCGATCTCAACCGCTATTCGCGCGTCCCGATCCGCCTGCAGGATCCCGCCCTGGGGCAACTCAAGGTCACTGGGCGCTGGGAGGTCGCCAGCATCGACCGCTGGATCGACGGCCTGGCCAAGGCGCTGCACCTTGACGTCCGGCGCAGCGAAGGCGAGATCTTGCTGTCTAGCGACGAACCTGAGAACAATCCGGTGAAGCGTCCCGCGGTGCCTCCCGGAGACGGCGCTCCCTGATCCGGAACACAGTCCTTGCCAGCCGCCGTTGCCGCCACCGTCCGCCATTGCATGCGCCCTCCGGCGCCGGCGTGGTGGACGGAGCTTTCCGGCTGGCGGCGGCGGGGCGGACTGGCGCTGCTGTGGCTGGGCTTCTGCCTGTCGGCATGGGCGGCGCCCTCGCCACGCGTGGCCTTCCGTATTCCCGCGCAACCGCTGGACGAGGCCCTGCTGAGCTTTTCACAGCAAGCCGGCCTGCCGCTGGCGGCCGTCGGCGATCTGGGTGGCGCGCGCCGCAGCCCCGGGGTCAGCGGGGTAATGACGGTGGAGGCGGCGCTGGAACGCCTGCTGGAAGGCAGTGGCTACGCTTTCAGCGTGGAAGGCGGGGTGATCACCGTGTCGCCGCGCGCACCGGTACGCGCGGAACAACCCGCGCCGCAGCCGATCGCGCTGGTCGCGCCCACCCGTACCCTGGCGCCGCTGGTGGTGTCGGCGCGCAAGCGCGACGAGCGCTGGATGGACGTGCCGATGGGATTGTCGGTGCACGAGGGTGAACGCATCGAGGCGCTGGGCCTGCAGAACGCCACCGACGTACTGCGGCTGACGCCCGGCGTGGCCGCGGTCGACGCCGGCGCCGCCTTCACCCAGGTGCAGATCCGCGGCATCTCCAGCTCATTGGGCGGCAACGACAACGGCTACTACCTGGACGACATTCCCTTCACCGGCGTCACCGTGCCGTGGCATCCGGACACGCGCGCGTTCGATCTGGAACGGGTGGAAGTGTTGAAGGGCCCACAGGGCACGCTGTTCGGCGAAGGCTCGATGGGCGGCACCGTGCGCATCCTCACCCGCGCGCCGGAACTGGATCGGTTTTCCGCCGCTGTGCAAATGGGAGCGTCCAGCACCGAAGGCGGCGCCGACGGCGGCATGGGCAAGGCGATGGCCAACCTGCCGCTGGTGCCGGACAGGCTCGGCCTGCGCCTGGTCGCCACCCGCGAAACGCTGGCCGGCTGGGTGGACACGCCCGACGGCGGTCGCGACATCAATCCGCAGCGCGTCACCACCCGGCGCGCGCGCCTGCGCTGGTCGGCCAGCGACACCTGGATGACCGATTTCAGCCACATCGGTTCCACCACCCTTGCCGATGGCGGCGGCTACGCGGCCACCGATGTCCTGCAGACCAACGCCTATCAGGACACGCGGTCCCGCTGGCGCGCCAACAGCATCAACAGCAGCCTGGAACTGCCCGCCTCGCGGCTATTGCTGGTGGTGTCGGATGCCAGGCTCGAATACGTGATCGACGGGATGCTCACGCCGACGTCCACGCTCCTGGGAACCCTCGACATCGACGTGGACAGCACGGAGCTGCGCTGGAGCTCGCACGGTGCCGGCCCGCTGGAGTGGATTGTCGGCTATTCGCATCGCGAAGCACTGCGTCGCGATGCGCTGTTCGTCGATGGCGAATACGCGGTGGCGCGGCAGTCCAACCGTGCGGACGCATTGTTCGGCGAACTCACCCTGACACCGCGGGATTCCGCCTGGTCGACCACCGCCGGATTGCGCTACTTCACCGACGAGGTCAACGGAACGGCACTGTCCTCGACACGCGACACGCGCCTGCGCTCGACCTTCCATCGGCTCACGCCGCGGATGAGCGTCAACCGGCGGTTCTCGGATCAACGCACGGTTTATGCCAGCGTCGCCGGCGGATTCCGCTCGGGTCAGTTGCAGCCTGCCGACTCGCAGGCCGCCGCGCTCGCCGCCGGGATCACCCTGCCCTCCACGCTGCCACCCGATTCGCTGGTGTCCTACGAAATCGGACTCAAGCAGATCACCGCCGGTGGCCGCCTGCTGGTGCAGGGCGCTGCGTTCCACACCCGTTGGCATGATCTGCCGGTGCGGGTTCCGATCGACGGCACCCACAACGGGTTGATCAATTCGAACGGCGCGATCGTGCGGGGCATGGAACTGGGATTGAGCTACGCGCCCGCGGCGCAACTGCGGCTGGAATTGGGCGCGACCTGGCTGGACGCCCACTATGCCGCCGACGTGCCGGGCACGCCGCTGCGCCGTGGCACCCAGATCTACAACGTGCCCCGCACCAGTCTCTCGGGCACCGCCACCTATGCCTGGCCGGTCGGACCGGACATGAACCTGACCGCGGCCAGCCGCGCCAGCTACCACTCGCGCCGCCAGACCGGCCTGGTCGAAGGCGACGAAGGCGACGCGATCCTGGATCTGGGCCTGCGCCTGGGCCTGGAGTCCGCGCGCGGATGGAGCAGCTATCTGTACGCGGACAACCTGCTCGACGAACAGGGCGCGGTGGATGGCCGCGCCCCGTACGGCAATGCCACCCGCCTGCGTCCTCGCAGCTACGGCATGGAACTGCACTACCGCTTCTGATCCTGCCGCCGGCGCCTGCGCGCCGTGCCCATTTCACTTTTGTTGCACCGGTTCGTCATGGCATCGAGTGACCGGCGGGCGCGGGGGGATATCCGCGCATGCCGGCCTTCCGACCGTCATCAACCGGAGTCCATCCATGTCGTCCACGAAGCCACGTGCCACGTCGCGTCCCGTTTCTCCGATCCGCAACCATCTGGCCGCCGCGATCCTGCTGTCGCTGATCGGCGCGCCTGTCCATGCCCAGCAGGCCACCGCAACGCCCGATGGGCAGGCGTCGGCGCAAGCCTCCGATGCCGTCGATCTGGGCGCGGTCACGGTCACCGCGCGCAAGCGCGACGAGCGCCAGATCGACGTGCCGATTGCCATCACCGCGGTGACCGGCGAGCAGATCGATGCGATGGGCCTGCGCAACGTGGTGGACGTCATCAACATCACCCCCGGCGCTTCCTCCATCGACACCGGCGGTGCCTTCACCCAGGTGCAGATCCGTGGCGTTTCCAGTTCGCTGGGCGGCAACGACAATGGCTACTACGTCGACGAGACGCCGTTCACCGGCGTGACCGTGCCCTGGTATCCGGACACGCGATCGTTTGACATCGACCGGGTGGAAATCCTCAAGGGTCCGCAGGGCACGCTGTTCGGCGAGGGCTCGATGGGCGGCACCGTGCGCATCCTCACCCGCAAGCCGGAATTCAACCGTTTCGGCGCCGGGGTGGAACTGGATGGTTCGCGCGTGAGCGGCGGCGGCGATGGCCGCGGCGCCAAGGCCTACGTGAACATCCCGCTGGTGGACGATCGCCTGGCCCTGCGCCTGGCCATCACCGACGAGCGCACGCCCGGCTGGATCGACAACACCAACACCGGCGCGAAGAACGTCAACGACAACGACATCCGCACCTGGCGCGCCAAGGTCCGCTTCGCACCGACCGAGCGCTGGAACATCGATCTCGCCTACTGGAAGTACCGCTCCGATTCGGAGGCCGCCAGCAACAGCGCCTACGACGACGGCACCAACAACTCGTTCCTGGCCAGCCACAACGAATGGGACTCCGCCAGCCTGACCAGCACCTACGACCTGGACGCCTCGCAGATCGTCTACACCTTCTCCGACGGCAACCTCAGCTATCCGCAGACCGGCGAGCTGTCGGCGGGCATTCCGCTGGACGCGGCGATCGACATCGGCGTGCGCACCCACGAATTGCGCTGGGCCTCGACCGGCGAGCACCGGCTGGACTGGACGGTCGGCTACTACCTGCGCAAGGCCGAACGCGCGGATGTGCTGGACATCCCCGGCATCGTGACCAGCAACTCGCGCCAGACCAACGACGCCCACGCGATCTTTGGCGAGGCCACGCTCAAGCTGCCCAATCCGGCCTGGGCGGTGACCGCCGGCCTGCGCTACTTCAAGGACAAGGTGGACGCCGCAGACGCGGCTTCCGATGGCAGCGTGTCCACGCTCAACGCCACCTTCGACAGCTGGAATCCGCGCTTGAGCCTGTCCTACAAGCCGTCGGACAGCACCACCTTCTATGCCTCGGCCGCGCGCGGATTCCGTTCCGGACAGTTGCAGCCGATCGGATCCATCAAGCTGGCCGAACAGTACGGTGTGGACCTGCCCTCGCAGATCTCCGCCGACTCGATCTGGACCTACGAACTGGGCGCCAAGTCGGTGCTGGCCGATGGCAAGTTGCTGCTGGAAGGCGCGGTCTTCTACAGCGACTGGGAGGGCGTCGCGGTGCGCGTGCCGATCACGCCGGAGATCAACGGCCTGACCAACTCCGACGGCACCCGCAACAAGGGTGTCGAACTGAGCTTGACCTACAACCCGATCCGCGCGTTGACCCTGCAGTTCGGCGGCAGTTGGGTCGATGCGACCTACTCGGCCGACGTGCCCGGCACGCCGTTGCATCGCGGCACCGCGGTCTACAACGTACCCAGGACCAGCCTGAATGCCTCGGCCGCCTACAACTGGGACGTCGGCGCGAACCTGCGCGGCGTGGCCTCGGTCAACGTGCACCACGACTCCGCGCGCGAAACCGCGCTGACCGCCGGTACGCCGGGCGACGCCCTGACCCTGGCCGGCGCGCGTATCGGCCTGGAATCGCCCGCCGGCTGGGGCGTGTACCTGTATGGCAACAACCTGACCGACGAGGACGGCGCGATCAACGCGCGCGGCGCGAGCGAGTTCGATTCGGACGGAAATCTGATCCGACTCGGTGCATCCAATCGCCCGCAGCCACGCACCTTCGGCGTGTTGTTCCGCTACGACTACTGATGCGCCCCATTCCCCATCACACACTCGCTCACCGGAGATCCGATCCCATGACGTTCACGCAACGAATGCTGCCCGCGCTCGCGCTGGGCCTCGCGCTTTGCCTGCCCGCGGCATCCCGCGCCGCCGATGCCGACGCGCTGCAATGGCTGGAAGATCCGCACGGGGCCCAGGCCTTGGCCTGGGCCCGCCAAGCCACCGCCCAGGCGCGCGCGCGCCTGGGCGCGCTGCCCTCGCATGCCACCGTCAGCCGTGAACTCGGCTCGGCGCTGGCGCAAGCGCCGGCCGAACCGGACCAGTACCTGCTGGGCGAACGCGCGGTGCGCCTGTATCGCGACGCCGCGCATCCCTATGGCCTGCTGCAGACCGCCGCACGCGACGCGCAAGGCTTGGCCGGCGAGTGGAAGACCGTGCTGGACGTGGCCGAGTTGCGCAAGCGCGAAGGCATTCCGTTCGAACTGCAGGTCTACGGCTTCGGCTCCAGTTGCCTGGCGCCGGAGTACGCGCGCTGCCTGCTACGGCTCTCGCCCGGTGGTGGCGACGAGGTGGAAATCCGCGAATTCGATCTCGCCACCGCGCGCTTCGTCGATGGCGGCTTCCGGGTCGGCAAGTCGCGCGCGTTCGCCGAGTGGATGAGCGCGGATCAAGTGCTGGTCGGCCACACGCTGGGCGATCAGCCGAAATCGCTGGCCGGCTGGCCGGCCGCGTTCGGCCTGTGGAAGCGCGGCCAGGCGCTGGCGGACGTGAAGCCGGCGTTCCAGGGCCAGCCGGGCGATGCGATCGTGCAGGCCACCACCGTCGGAACCGACCGCGTGCAGGCCGTGCTGACCCGGGCCATTGACTATTCGACCTTCGAGGTCAGCCTGGTCGATGCCAGCGGCGCGTCCCGCACGTTGCCGCTGCCGCAGGCGATCAAGCCGTTCGGCGTGCTGGCGACCTCCGCGCGCCACATCGTGGTCCAACTGGCCAAGGACGCGACCATCGAGGGCCAGCCGTATCGCGCCGAAACCGTGATCGCCTATGACGCGGATCCCGCCACGCCGGAAGGCAAGCGCGTGTCGGCGGTATACGTGCCGGCGGCGGACGAGTTTGTCGATGCCGGCTTCGGCGGGCTGGCGGCCACGCGCGACGAAGTGTTCCTGATCATCAACCAGCACTTGCGCCAGCGCGTGGTCGCCGCGCGCGACGACGACGGCGATGGCCGCTGGACCACCCGCAAGGTATTGGACGTGGCGGCCGGCGACACCGTGAGCCTGCGCGCGGACGAGCGTGACCGCCGCGAACTGGCGATCTCGGTCGCCGGTTTCGTCACCCCCCGCAGCCAGTACCTGCTGCGCGACGATGAGCCGCGGCGCCTGCTGGCCCAGGATCCGGTGCTGATGGACGGCGCCGGTTTCACCACCGAAATCGGTTCGGCCACCTCGCGCGACGGCACCTCGGTCGACTATTTCCTGCTGAAACCGCGCCATCCCAAGCCCGGCCCCCAGCCGCTGCTGATGACCGGCTACGGCGCCTTCGGCATCTCGGTGCGTCCGGGTTACTTCGACGCCATCGTCGGTGGTCCGGCCCTGAAACTGTGGCTGGAACGCGGCGGTTCGCTGGCGATTCCGGCGATGCGCGGTGGCGGCGAGCGCGGCGCGGCCTGGCACACCGCCGCGATCCGCGAGAAGCGGCAGAACTCGTACGACGATTTCATCGCCGTCACCGAGCACCTGATCCGCAGCGGCTTCACCGCGCCGGACCGGATCGGCATCTTCGGCATGTCCAACGGCGGCCTGCTCACCGCGACGCTGGGCACGCAGCGGCCGGACCTGTTCGCGGCGGTGGTCAGCGACGTGCCGCTGACCGATCTGGTGCGGATGCGCCACATGGGCATGGGCGCGGCATGGATGAACGAGTACGGCAATCCCGACGTGCCGGAACAGCTCGCCGCGATGCTCAAGTATTCGCCGTACCAGAATGTCCGCCCGGGCACGCGCTATCCGCCGTTCCTGGTCACCATCTCGACCGAGGACAACCGGGTCGGTCCCGGCCATGCGCGCAAGCTCGCCCACCGGTTGGCCGATGCCGGCGCCACCACCTACTTCTACGAGGACGAGGAAGGTGGACATGGGGTCAGCGATGCCCTGCGCAATCCGGAACTGATGGCGCTGCGGATGAGTTTCCTGATCGACCGGCTGATGCCCGCGAACTGACAGCGCGCGCCGCATTCGACCGAAAAAAAGGGGCCCGCGCGATGCGGGCCCCTTTCTGCATTTGCGGCAGGAACCGGGTGGGCTCACACCACCGGCGTGCGCACCAGCAACTGCTTGGCGAGCCAGCCGTGCACCTTGCCCACGCCGCGCGCCAGATGCAGGGTGGCGAACAGCAGCAGCACGCCGGACGCGCAGACGAAGGGCAGCAGCCAGGGCGCGTCGTAGGCCAGGTTCCAGTCGTCGAACCAGATGCCGGCGTGCGGCAGCAGTAGCGCCAGCGGCGCGGCGGCCAGGCCCAGCGACAGGCTCAGCAGGGTCACCGCCACGCTGAAGTACAGCACGCCCAGCGGTTGCATCAGCAGGAAGTACAGCATCGCCGTCCACGTGCCGCCGTCGGTGAACATCTCCTTGATCCGGGTCAGCCAGGGCTTGTCGCGCTGGGTGTACAGCGGCCGGCGCGGCATGCGTTCGCCCAGCAGCGCTTCGACGATGCGGCCCTCCACCAGTGACAGCACCCGCACCGAGGCCAGGAACAGCATCAGCAGCGGGATGCCGATGATCAGGATCAGCAGGCCGACCGACAAGCTGGCACCGGTGACCACCCAGGTGAAGTAGAAGACGCCGGTCGCCAGCGACAGCAGCATGTAGAACAGCGCGCCATAGGTGCGCGGATCCGCCGCCACGCCGAAGAAGCGTCCAATCGCCGAGCGGCGCTTCGGCGGCGCCGGCGGCTTGAGCGCGCGGGTCACCGTCACTTCGGTCTCGCGATAGATGTCGGCGACCTCCTCGGGTGCGCCGTAGCTGCCGGCCACCGAGGCGATCACCTCGGCCTCGCTCTTGCCGGCTTGCTCGGCCAGTTCCGAACGCAGGTACTCCTCGGCGTCGTACAGGGCGTCCTGGATCAGCGCCGGATCCGCGCCGGCCAGCGCGGCCCGCAACTGCTCCAGGTATTCGGGGATGGAAGTGGGAAGACGCGGCGTGGTGGTGGTGTTCATGCGGTTATCCCCGACAGGACGGAATCGACGGAATCACGGGTGGCGCGCCAGGCGGCCGCCCAGGTCTGCAGGGTCTCCCGCCCTGCCTCGGTGATGCGGTAGTAGCGTCGCGGCGGACCGGCGATGGAAGGCTCGACGAAGCTGTCGAGCAGGCCGGCGCCCTCCAGGTTGCGCAGCACCGGATACAGCGCGCTCTGCTTGCCGCTGAGCACACCGTCGCCGACGCGTTCGAGCTGCTTGGCGATCAGGTAGCCGTACATCGGTTCGCCGGCCTGGGCCAGCACGGCCAGCAGGGCGAGCGACACCGTACCGGCGCTCAGCTCCTTCTGGAACTTCTTCAGGTAGGTATCGGCTTCCACCTTGGCGGTCTCCGGGGACTAGCGTGGAGACGATGCTATTGCGAAGTTGACTATAGCGAATGTGCTATTAGTCACTGGGCCGGATGACCGGCCTCACCACCCGGCCAGCAAGCATTCGCGTGGCCGGAAGCGGTGATGACATCGTTCAAACGCGGCCGCGGCGCCGCCAGCTCCGGCCGCAGGCGCGGCAGACGCAGCGCAGTTCCCCGCCGCGTCCCGGGCGCTCCGGGCCCAGCAGCCCGCCACAGCGGCACAGCAGATCGGCGGTCCGCCGCGCCCGCCACAGGCGGGCGGTCGTCCACAGCCCCAGCGCCCCGGCCAGGACGAACAGCGCATAGGGCGTCCAGTCCCAGCCGGCCGGCGTGGCGGCCGACACGGATTGCGCCCGCGCCTGCGATACCGCCAGCGAAGCCACGAACGCGGCGGCCAGCGCCGCCGCCGTCGGCGCGTAGGCCCGCGCCACACTCCAATCCCATCGATCCTGCATCGGCCATGTCCCCGTCGTCGCGTGGAGGCCGATTGTCCGCAGCGCGGTCGCGCCGGTTGAGACGCGCGATCAGGGGAATACCTGGCACCGGCGTGCCCCGCCTCCCTCAACCCGGCGGATGCGCCTCATGCACCTCGACGGTGACGTGGACCAGTTCCTCGTGCACCTGCAACGCACGCCGGTAGTGATCCGGCGAATGCGGCCGCGCGGCGACCAGCGCCACCTCGCAGGCGTACTTGTCCCGGCCAACCCGCCAGACATGCAGGTCGGTGATTTCGGTATCGGGTTCGGCCGCGATCACCTCGCGGATCTCCTCCACCACCGGCGCATCCATCTCCGCGTCCAGCAGCACCCGCCCACTCGCGCGCAGCAGGCCCCAGGCCCAGCTCAGCACCAGCGCCGATCCGATCAGTCCCATTACCGAATCCATCCAGCGCGCGCCCCAGATCCAGCCCGCCGCCAGCGCGACGATCGCCAGCACCGAGGTGGCGGCATCGGCGACGACGTGCAGGTAGGCGGCGCGCAGATTCAGATCGTGATGGCCGGGATGCACGTGGTGGCCATGGGAGTGCCCGTCATGCGCGCGCGCTGCGTGGTGATGTCCAGCGTGACCGTGATGGTGATCCCCGTGATCGTGCGCATGAGCATGCCCGTGGTGGTGGTGCGCGTGTCCGTCCTTCAGCCACCAGGCGCAGAGCAGGTTCACGCCCAGGCCGACGACCGCGATGACGATGGCCTCGCGGTAATGGATCGCCACCGGATGGATCAGGCGTTCGACCGACTGGATCGCCATCAGGGCGGCCACGCCGAGCAGCAGGATCGCACTGGTGTAGCCCCCCAGCACTTCAACCTTCCAGGTGCCGAACGCGAAGCGGTGGTCCTGCGCATGGCGGCGCGCGAACCGGTAGGCGAACACCGACAGTCCCAGCGCCAGCGCGTGCGAACTCATGTGCCAGCCATCGGCCAGCAGCGCCATCGAGTTGAAGTACCAGCCGCCGGCGATCTCCACCACCATCATCGCCGCGGTCAACAGCACCGCGCGGCGGGTGTTGCGTTCGGCCAGCGGGTTGCCTTCATCGAAGACGTGTTCGTGGCGACGGGCGGCGGCGGCGGCTGACAGGGTCATGGTGGCGGAATGGGGACGAGGGAAGCACTCGCATTCTATACCCCCCGGGGGTATATTCGTTCCATGTCGCATATCAGCCGTGATCGCAGCCGCCTGCAGACCCGCGTCCGTCGCCTCAAGGGGCAGGTGGAAGCGCTCGACAAGGCCATCGCCGAAAGCACCGACTGCCTCGCGGTATTGACCCAGGCGGCCGCCGTGCGCGGCGCGGCGCAATCGTTGATGCTGGCCCTGCTCGACGATCACCTGCACGAGCACCTCGTCGCCGAAGACGACGCCGGCACCCGGCAGGCCGAAGCCGAGGCCCTGGCCGGCATGCTGCGCAGCTACTTCAAGTAGGCCGCGCGCGACGAAGCACCGACTGTGCGTAGAATCCGGCCATCCCATCACCGGAACGCATCGCCCATGTCCCTGCGCACCACCCTGCTGGCCTCCGCCGTGGCGCTGGCCGCCGCCCTGCCGCTGTCGGCCGCCGAACCGGCCAAGTACCGCAGCGCCCAGGAAATCCTCGACGCGTCGCCGGCCGGCGACTGGCGGACCCTGGATCCGGCCAACACGCTGTACATGGAGCTGGAAAGCGGCCGGGTGATCATCGAGCTGGCGCCGGCGTTCGCGCCCGAGCATGTCGGCAACATCCGCACGCTGGCGCACGAGGGCTTCTGGAACGGCCTCAACATCTACCGCTCGCAGGACAACTGGGTGGTGCAGTTCGGTGATCCGACCGAGGACGAAGCCAAGCGCAAATCGATCGGGACGGCCAAGGCCAAGCTGCCGGCGGAGTTCGAGCGCAAGGCCGAAGGGCTGCGCTTCGATCGCCTGCCCGACGCCGACGGCTGGGCGCCGCAGGTCGGTTTCGTCGACGGCTTCCAGGCCGGACGCGATCCGGCCACCGGCCAGGCCTGGATGGCGCATTGCTACGGCACCCTCGGCGCCGGCCGCGACACCGCGCCGGACAGCAGCAACGCCACCGAACTGTACGTGGTGATCGGCCAGTCGCCGCGCCAGTTGGACCGCAACATCACCGTGGTCGGCCGGGTGGTGAAGGGGATGGAACTGCTGAGCGTGATCAAGCGCGGCCCGGATCCGATGGGCATGTACGACAAGCCCGCCGACTACACGCCGATCAAGGCGATCCGTCTGGCCAGCGACGTGCCGGAAGCCGAGCGCACCGCGCTGCAGCTGCTGCGCACCGATTCGAAGACCTTCGCCGACGCCACCGAGGCGCGCCGCAACCGCCGCGATGCCTGGTACGTGCGGCCGGCCGGCCACATCGACCTGTGCAACGTGCCGCTGCCGGTGCGCGCACCGAAGCAGGGCTGACGTTTCTCCGGCGCCGGCTTGCGCCGACGGCCGACGGCCCCTCTCCCTCCCGGAGAGGGGCTTTGCATTTCAGGGAGGGAGCACCGCCGCGCCTGCATTCCGACCAACGGCCGGGAGCGGGCTTGACAATGCCGGTGGGCGCGCCCGATATTTAACCAATACGTTAATTGGTTAAATCATTACATGGCCGTCGACCGCATCTTCGAAGCGCTGGCGTCCCGCCCCCGCCGGGAAATCCTCGCCTACTTGTCCGCGCAGGAACTGACCGCCGGCGAGATTGCCGAGCGCTTCGAGATGAGCGCCCCGGCCATCTCGCGGCATCTGTCGGTGCTCGAGAACGCCGGGCTGGTCAGCAGCGAGCGGCGTGGTCAGTACGTGTTCTACCGGCTGGTGCCGGACAGCCTGGTCAACACCCTCACCGGATTCGCCTTCGAGATCTGCCCCACCGCCGGGCCGCTGAAACGCGAAGCGCGCCGGCGCACCGCCAAGGCCCGCTGAAGTTCCCCCGCCCAGCACGACAGGATTCCGCACGATGGCCAGCACCACCGAACCGGTTGCCACCTTTCCCCATGCGCGCATCCGCTCGCGCACGGGAGGACTTCCGGTGGAGGTGTTCCTGATCGCGCAGCTCGGTCACGGCGCCGGTGACCGCATGTATGCCGAAGCCACCGCGCGCCAGCGCGCCCATCCCCATTTCATCGACGAACTCGACGAACCCTCGACCAGGCTGGCCGGTACCGATTTCGACAAGGGCGACGCCACCGCGCTCTATACCTTCGCGGTGGGTCCGCAGGGCCATCCCTTCCACCGCCACGCCGGCCACCGGGTATTCACCGCGGTCACCGGCAGCGCGGGCGCGCTGCTGCGCTTCTCCACCGCCTCCGACGCGCAGATCGCCGCCGATCCGCACAGCTTCATCGACGCGCTGCACCACGTGCGGCTGCCGCCGGACAGCCTGTTCACCGTCCGCTTCGGCGATGGCGCCTGGCACCAGTTCGCCGCGCCGCACGCCGGTTCCACCCACCCGGTGTTCTTCGCGCTGTCCTGCCACACCGACGAACTGGGTGGTCCCTTGCCGCAGGCCGAACGCGATCGCGTGCTCAGCGGCGACGCCAACCTCGCTTCGCTGACAGAGCTGCTGCCGGATGCGGTGCTTGCGTTGCTGGAAGACATGCCGCCGGACGCCGCCGCCATCCCCACCGTCGCGCTGGCCTTCGACGCCGCGCCCGGCAGTTCCCGGCAACGCCTGTGCGCGCGGGTGCGTGGTGTGCTGGGCAACCTGCGCGGCGCGATATCCCGCTGGCGGCATGCGCGCGGCTACATCGCCGGACGCGGTCCGCGCGTGAGCGCGCTGGCGGAACCTCTCCCGCACTCGCTGCTGCGCGAGGAACTCGCGGGTGAATTCCACCATCAGGACACCTTCGTGCTGAGCGTGCGTGGAGAGGGATTCATGGGCCTGCGCGCGTCGCGGGTGCTGGCCGACGTGCTGGACGGTTTCCTGCAGCATCGGCCCGCGGGCGTCAGCGCGCTGATGACACTGCGCAACGTGCTGGTCAGGCCGCTGCGGCTGCGCACCTCGCCGCTGGGCTGCCCGGTGTCATCGCTGCTGTCGCCGCAGCGTGATCGGTTGTTCCTGGACCGCTTCCCGGTGCTGGCGCAGCAGGTGATACAGGGCGATCGCCTCGCCGAAGTGGTGCTGGGCGCGGACGATCGCCATCTGGTATTCCGCTCCTGCGTGGGTGTGCGGATCGTGTCCGACGATCGCATCGACATCAGCCTCGGCACCCGCGTCCGTTGCAGCAACCTGTTCGGCCATGCGTACCTTGCCCTGATCGATCACGTGCATCGCGAGTACGTCGCCCCTGCGATGCTGCGCGCGGCCGTAGAAAAGGCGGCCGAGCACAGTGAAGTACTGGTCGCCCGTGACGGGCTGTTCGCCTGATGGCGAACGACTGCAATTCCAGTACAGATTAGCCGCCTGCTGTACAAGCGATGCAATCGCTGCACGGCCGAACCGCATGATCTGCAATTGTCGGCTGGTCCCAATTCCCATATGACGCAATGACAGCTACCTGTCTGACATTTCCGATGTCAGTGAACGGGTTCAGCCTTTCACTCAAAAGACATTGATTCTCATTTGTATTTGATCTTTACTCGCCCCGTCGGGCGACCGGCGATATCCGCGAGGTGGGCATGCGAAAGATAAAAGGTGGCTGCGCGTTGGCCCTTCTGTCGGACTTCACAGCGCTGGCATTGCTGTCCGCATCCATGGTGACGACTGGCGTGCTTGTCATCTACTGCACTTCCATATCGATGCTGCTTTCCCTGACTGCAATCGGTGTGTCGCGGGGAATATTGCGAACCATGGGCTTCCTGCTAGTCGCTGCGGCGCTGATGCGAACCCTCGCTCATCTCGTCAACTAACGAATAGAAGGAACGTCTATGTCACGAGTCATCATCATCGTCATTGGCTTATTCTCTCTCTGCGCTTTCTCACCATCTGCAAATGCGCAAGGCTTGCACGCAATTCCTTGCGAAGGGTGCTCACTACAAGAGATGAGAAGAGCCGCTTCAGCGGAGATTGATTTTGGAGGAATCATTATCTTCAGTCTTTCTACCGGGGACATAGAGAACGTCATAATCACTCCCACAGGAAGAATCCACCAAGGCCGCATAACAGATGAAATGGCTGCGTATTTCACGGAGCTTGTTTGGCTCTACAGAAACAACGGAAACTCACTCAAATTCAGCTATTCGCTCCCCTCATCGGCCAACGCAATCAAGCGCAGCGAGGCTTCAGCGGCAGGCAAAGAACTTCCAATGAGCGCCTATGAGGCGCTTAGCAACTCAAGCAGAATGAACAATCTGCTCGACCATATGCACAATCGCTACCCCTCAATAATCGCGGGTGCAAACAGCGTATTTCGCGTCTTCAATCCTGTGACATGGCTAAATTCGAATGCAGCTTCCGTCCGTGTGGAAGTTCGATTTCCTGATGGAACCAGACTAGAAGTCGTTTACAGCTACGAAAAAAATAAGTGGGAAAGAGTTCCCAACAGCGCAAAAGATGCGCACAACAACTCAATCCCTGAGACGCGAGAGGAATTCGCAGAGCGAGGGTACCAAGAGTATGAATTTCGCGCCCCCCCGGATACCGACCTGATCAACTTCGTAAACTGGGCTACGGTGCATGGCATCACGATGACGGGCTCCATAGTGGAAAGGGTCATCGCCTGCACCAACGTTGAGGGCAACATCCATTGCCGTTCCATCAGAAAATGGTGATTTTTCGGGAATGGCTATCTCTGTCATCAATCAGGCTTTCCCCGTTGAGGGCCTTCACTCTCGAAGTTCGCCTGTCGCCGTCGCCAGCGCCTCATCGATGGCCTGCTGCGCCAACGGCGCCATCACCGCGTAACCGGCGGGAGTGGGGTGCACGCCGTCCGCCGCCAGGCGGGCGTCCAGCCCACCTTCGGCGTTGCTCATCGCGCCGTGATAATCGAGGTAGACCGCGCCGGTGTCGCGCGCGTAGCCACGCATCCAGGCGTTGAGATCGCGGACCTTGCCGGCCGGATGCAGGCCAGGTCGCCACGGATAGTCGCTGACCGGCAGCACCGAGGCCAGTACGACGCGAATGCCATGGGCCCGCGCCAGTTCGGCCATCGAGCGCAGATTGTCCTCGATCATTTCCAGCGTGGCCGGGCCGGTGTTGCCGGCGATGTCGTTGGTGCCGGCGAGGATGACGACGGCGGCCGGCTTCAGGGCGATCACGTCCTGGCGGAACCGCACCAGCATCTGTGCGGTGGTCTGCCCGGAGATGCCACGATTGACGTAGGGCTTGCCGGGAAAGAACGCGGTGCCGTCCACGCGTCCCCAGCCATCGGTGATCGAGTCGCCATAGAACACCACCCGCTGTTCGCCAGATGCCGGTGGCGGCAGCGCCGCGTTGTCCTCGCGGTAGCGCGCCAATTGCGGCCAGTCGACCAGGCGCTGCTGGAGCGAGGCGATCTGTTCCGGCTTCAAGGATGCCGATGGCGCCACGAACAACGGATCAACCGCCTGTGCGGTTGCGTCCTTCCCGTCCTGCGCGTTCACCGGCACCTGCGCCAGCGAAGCAAGCGCGAGCACCGTCCATCCCCCAGCCAGCCAACGTTTCATCGCATGTCCCGGAAACCGAATCCGCCAGCAGTGTACGTCGGCGCGAGCGAAACGGTCAGGCCAGGGTTCAGGCGTCGCCTTCGGTCCGTTTGTGCGCTTCCCGGATGATGCGCTTGTTGCGGATGCGCACCGCGCCGACCATCAGCAGGCGCAGGTCGCGCACGATGTAGCCGGCCAGCGCGGCGTCTTCGATGTCGTCGCCGTGCAAATCCAGGCGGAAGTCCTGCCCTTGCAGGCCACCGCCATTGCTGAAGTCGATCTCGAAATCGAACACCACCCGCTTCTGCGCGGCCGCCGCGATGTCGTTCATGGCTTCGGCGCCCGCTGGCTGAAGGCGACGCTGCCCAGGATCAGCAGGCCGGCGGCCAGCATCGCCGGGGTCACCGGCTCGCCCAGGAACAGCCAGGCGAAGGCCGCGCCGAACAGCGGCACCAGGTAGGTCACGGTCGCCGCGCGGGCGGCGCCGATGCGCTGGATCAGGCGGTAGTACAGCAGGAAGGCATAGCCGGTGCAGAGCACGCCAATCGCGATCGCGCTGCCCCAGGCCAGCGGCGAGATGGCGTTCGTCGGCCAGTGGGTGGCGGCGAACGGCGCCAGCAGCAGCGCCGAGCAACCCAGTGTGGCCGCGGCCGCGGCCGCTGGCGGAATGCCGCCCAGGTGACGGCGGACCAGGTTGACGCCCACGCCGTACAGCAGCGCCGCGGTCGAGCCTGCGACCACCGCCATGCCGACGCTGATGCCGCCGGCCTTGCTGGTCGCCAGCAGCACCACGCCGCCAAAGCCGACCAGCAGCGCGATGGCACGGCGGGTACCGATCTTTTCGCCGAAGAACAGGAAGCCGATCAGCGCGGCGAACAGCACCGTCATCGCGTTGCAGATCGCACCGATGGCGGCCGGCGAACGCTGCGCGGCCCAGGCGAACAGCAGGAACGGGATGGCCGAGTTGATCAGCCCGATGATCGCCAGCTTCGGCCACATCGCGCGGGTGAACACCGCGCGGTCGCGCCACAGGAACGGCAGCAGCACCAGCGCGCCCAGGGTCAGCCGGATATCCACCAGCGCGAACGCGCCGAAGGGCTCGGCCGCGATGCGCATGAACAGGAACGAGCTGCCCCAGATGGCGCCCAGGACCAGCAGTTCGATCGGGGTTCGCCAGTCACGTGTCATCCCGCCTCCCAGCGAATCCGCCTTGCCCGCATCCGCCACCGCGCCGTTGCCCGCCATCGCCGTTCACCTGTTTTGTGTCTCGGCCATTCTGGCGCGCACCACAAGGCCCGCAAGCGCATATTATGCGGGCGAGCCACAAATCTGGTTGATGTCTCCCCATGAATCTGCGCCCCGCCCTGCTGCCCGCCCTGGGCGTGTTCGCCGCCGCCGCCCGGCACCAGAATTTCGCCCATGCCGCGGAAGAGCTGCACCTGACCGCCAGCGCGGTCAGCCACCACATCCGCAAACTGGAATCATTGCTGGGCGTGGCCCTGTTCCAGCGCCACGCGCGCGGGGTCAAGCTGACCCAGGAGGGCCGGCAACTGGCGGACGCGGCCACCGCCGCGCTGACCGACATCGAGGGAGTCGCGGCCAACCTGCGCCATGCGGACGGTGTTTCGGTGCTGCGGGTGACCACCCTGCACTCGCTGGCCTATTGCTGGCTGGTGCCGCGGCTGCCGCGCTTCACCGCCCTGCATCCGCATATCCGCCTGCAACTGGACACCGGCACCGCGCTCACCCGCTTCGACGAGGGCGGCCCCGACCTGGGCATCCGCCACGGTCCGGGCCAGTGGCAGGGCCTGACCGCGCAGCACCTGATGGACGACGAACTGTTCCCGGTCGCCTCGCCGGGCCTGCCGGGTGTCGAGGCGGTGAGGACGCCGCGCGACATCGCCCGCCTGCCGCTGGTCACCGATCTGGCCCTGCAGGGTTGGCGCGACTGGTTCCGCGCGGCCGGCGTGCGCGGCCTGCGACTGCCGGAGATGCACAGTTTCAGCGACAGCACCGACGTGATGCGCGCCAGCGTCTACGGCGTGGGCGCGGCGCTGGCGCGCAGGGTCATCGCGCAGCCTTACCTGCAACGCTACGAACTCATCCGCCTGCCCGGCCCGTCGTTGAAGGCGCGCTTCGCCTATTACGTGGTGCATCCATCGCACAAGGCGCCGCGTCCGGCCGCGCTGGCCTTCATCGACTGGCTGAAGGCCGAGGCCGAGGACGAGCGCACGCCGTTGCCGCCGATTCCGGCGGATTTGCTGGGACGCTGAAATCCACCCGCCCGTTCCGGCTCAGAAGCGATACCAGAAGCGCGCGAAATAGGACGCGCCGTTCAGGCCGAACTGCACGCTCTCGTAGATGTGGCCGTTGTCGGTCTCGTTGGGATCCTGCCGGGTCGGAAACACGTCGAACACGTTGGCGCCGCCGAGGGTCAACTTGGCGTTGTCGGTGAAGCTGTAGGTGATGCTCAGGTCCGCCGAGGTCTTGGCCTTGTAATGCTGGTCCGGCACCGGCGGGCCGGAGAACGTGCCCAGCGTCTGCGAGCCGAAGTGGATGATCTTCATGCCGAAGTCCCAGCGATCCAGCGCGTAGTCGAATCCCAGCACCGCCTTGTTGCGCGGCGCGCCGTTTTCCACGAACAGGCGATCGCGCGGCGACAGCAACACCTCCTCCCGACCGGCGAGCGCCGGCGGCGTATGCACCTGGGTCACCTCGGTCTTGCTGTAGTTGGCGGCCAGGTAGGTGCTGAGCTTGCCCGCGCCCGCCTGCGCCTCCCACGACAAGGTCAGATCAACGCCGGTGGTGCGCGTGTCCACCGAATTGAAGAAGAAGCGCGCCAGGCCCACGTCCAGCGCCTCCAGCGCCGCGCCGATGACCGGATCGCTGGTGTCGAACTCGCCGCTCAGCACCACCCGGTCGTCGATCTCGATGCGGTAGGCATCCAGGGTCATCGATACCGCCGCGGTCGGCGACCAGGTGAAGCCCAGCGTGCCGCCGCGCGAGGTTTCCTCCTTCAGCGCGGGAATCCCGGCCAGGTTGGCGAGCGCACCGCCATTGGGCGCGATCACCACGTCCACCGGTTCGCCGCTGATGAAATCGGTGATGGTGGAGGAGAAATATTTCTGTTGCAGCGAGGGCGCGCGGAAGCCGGTGCTCACCGAGCCGCGCAACAGGAACGCGTCGCTCACCCGGAAAGCCATCGCCAGCTTGCCGTTGAGGGTGTTGCCGAAATCGCTGTAGTCCTCGTAGCGCGCGGCCAGGCCGAGCATCAAGCGCTCGGTGAAGTCGATTTCCACGTCGGCGTACGCGGCCCAGCTGTCGCGATGCTTGTCGGTCACGTCACCCGGCTGGAATCCCGGAAAACCCTGGCTGCCCGGATTGCCGCCCTCGCCCGCGCCGTCCACATCGAGATAGGAACCCGGTTCGCCCGCGCGGATACGGTAGTCCTCGCGCCGGTGCTCGGCGCCGAAGGCCAGGTTGAGGCCGTGCAGCACGTTGTCGAAGTAGCGCGACACGTCCGCGTTGATGGTCTTCTGCTTGAACGAGAAACCGCCGGCGTCGAAGCGGCTGGGGCTGATGCCGGCGCCGCCATTGAGAAGATCCTGGTTGGCGATGGACGCGTTGAGGGTATGGTCGATGGTGTAGCGCAGTTCGTTGTAACCGTAGGTGTGCGAGACATCCCAATGCCACTGGCCGATGTCGCCGCGCAGGCCGGCGATGCTGTAGCGATCCTGCAGATCGCCGTTGATGAAGGGCACGAAGCCGTCCGGATACATCGCCGCCGAATTGCGCGAGGGAATGTCCTCCGAACCGATGCCCTCGCGCGCGAACGCCGCCGATGACGCATCGCGATCCTGCATGCCGGCGGTGAAGTAGAACTCGGCGGATTCGGTCAGCGGAAGATCGCCGTTGAGGTAGAGGGTTTTGTTCTTGACCTGGCTGTCGCCGATGATGCGCAGCGGATTCTCGGCGGTGGCGCGGTTGGAGCGATCCCGGTCCTGCCATTCGCCGGTCACCGCGAAGTGGCCGCCGTTGGACAGGGCCAGGCCGCAGTAGGCCGAAGCGATCCAGTTCTCGCCGTCGCCACGCGAGTATTGGCCCCAGCCGGCGATCGCCTCGCAACCGGGACGACGCTTCAGGGCGATGTTCATCACCCCGGCGATCGCGTCCGAACCATACTGGGCGGCCGCGCCGTCGCGCAGCACCTCGACCCGGTCGATGGCCAGCATCGGCAAAGAGTTCAGGTCGGTGCCGGTGTTGCCGCGATCGCGCGCGCCGTAGATGTTCACCAGCGACACCGTGTGCCGGCGCTTGCCGTTGACCAGCACAAGGGTCTGATCCGAACCCAGCCCGCGCAATGCGGCGCCGTCGATCAGGTCGGCGCCGTCGGCGCCGGTCTGGCGCGTGGAAATCAGCGAGGGTGCGGTGTATTGCAGGGTCTGGGCGAGGTCGAACTGGGCGCCCTGCTCTGCCGCCTGCGCCATCGGGATCACGTCCACCGGCACCGGCGACTGCGTATCCGAACTGCGCACCACCCGGCGCGAGCCGAGCACGGTGACCTGATCCAGGGTGGTCGCTTCCGTCTGTCCGGCGTCCGGCGGCGCCTGCTGCTGCGTGGTGGCGTCCTGTGCGGCGACGCCCTGCGTGGCCGCCATCAACACCAGGGAACAACGCACGAAGAAGGACAGACGGTTCCGTTGCATAGGCGATCCCCGGTTGGCGTATGGAAGCGCGTTGCGCGCCTGCCCGAATCTACGCCCGGGTCCGCATGAGCGACCAGAGACAAAACCGTTTCCACGCGAGAACGTAACCCGCGCTACCGCACCGGCGCGGCGTACCTCACAACCTGATCGCGACCGGCTTGGCGAACTCACGCCGCCTTCACGGCACCGCCTTGATCCCCGCCACCACTGCCGGCTTGAGCGCCTGCACCTTCGCATCGGCGGACTGATCCGCTTCCAGGTAAAGACTGCCGAGGAAGGCGATCAGATCATGCCGGCGCGCCAGCCAGGCGACGTCGCGATACGCCTGCTCCTGATTGCCCAGGCGCTGCGGCAGGCCGGTGAACCAGGCCTGCCATTCCGCATCGCTCAGTACGCCACGACGGGCGATGAAGATCACCGGCCGGGCCAACCGCCCGGGTTCGCCGAACACGTAGGCATGCGGTTGCTCGGGCACGATCTGCAAGGTGAGCGCCGCCAGGATCTGTTCGACCTGATCGCGATTGACCTGATCGTTGGACGCCAGTTGCAGCAGCCAGTCGGCGCCGTGCGCCACGCCATGGCGCCAGCCTTCCTTCGCGTCGAATCCGCGATAGTCGTTCACCGAGGCCAGGTAGCGGGTCGCGCGCTTGACCATGTCGGCGCGCTCGTCCGCGCTCAACCAGGGTTGCAGGCGATCCGTGCGCGCGACCTCGGACAGCATCAGCGCCGCGAACGGATGGGTGAAGCCTTCGGGATCCTTGCCATCCAGTTGCGCGTACAGCCGCTCCAGCAGTTGCCGGCGCACCGGTTCGGCCAACTGGTCGCCGCGCAACCACGTCGTGATCGCCTCGTAGGCGATGCCGTCGCGGACTTCGGGATCGGGATCGGACAGGCAATCGACCAGCCCGATCGCCAGCGCATCGCGCGCGGCCGCGTCCTCCATCGCGAACTTCTGCTCTTTCAGCAGCCGAAGCGACGCCGCGTCCGTGCCTTCCGGCGGGCAGCCCGCCCAGGCCGGCGTGGACAAGAGGAATGCTGCCGTCAACGCGATGCGATGCCACATGTCCGGTTCTCCGTGAAAGATGAAAGGCGAAGCGATGCTCCAATCAGGCTTTCCTGCGTCGCCAGCGCCGCACCAGGCTGATCAGCACCCACAGCACCAGCCCGACCGGGATCAGGAACGCTACCGCCCGGATCGTCCATGCGGTGCCGGTGGACAGGGTGGCGGTGAAATCGCGCAGCGCCTGGCGGATCTCGCCGCGCCCGCTCTGCCCGCCGGGCGGGACGAATCCGAGGGTCACGCGCTGGGTGTCGATGCGGTGGCGATGCTGCGCGCCTTCCTGCTGCGCCGCCTGCAACTGCGCCTCGACCTGGGCCAACTGCTGCGACAACGCGATCATGTCGGCCACCGCCAGATCGCGGCGCTGCTGGAATTCGAGCAGGCGCTCGCGCTCGCGGCCAAGCCGGTCCTGCAGCAGGTGGTTGTCGCCGACCGCCCGCGCCAGGTCCTCCGCCCGGGTATTGCGGCTGCCGATGTCTGCGCCCTTCGCCGCCTGCGCGATGAAAGGCTCCACTCCCTCCGGAACGATGCGCACGGTCAGGCTGGCGCGCGGATGGTCGCCTCCCTGCTGGCTGACCTCCAGCACGCTGCACTGGCCGAACTTGCCGCTGCCGCAGGCCTGCTGGCTGGCCTTGAGGCGGTCGGGAATCGCCTTCTCCTCCAGCAGGATTTCCACGTCGTGTTCGTACGCCAGCATCGCGCCGTCGGAATTGCGCACGGCGGATGCCGGCGCGGCGGCGGCGCCACTTTCGTGGCGCGCGCATCCGGCCGCAAGCAGCAGCGCCAGCATTGCTCCCGCGCCCACGCGCAGGACAGGTTTGCCGGTGATCATGGGCGTCCTCAGAAGCTCGCGCCGTCGATCGGCACCACTTTCAGCGTCGCCAGCTCCACATCGGGCAGGCAGCGCACGTTGATGGCGATCATCGGCCCGCTCTTCGGGTTGTCACCCTCGCCGTAGACGGCGATGCCGCAGTTCGGGCAGAAGCGGTGCTGGATGGCGTGCTTGTTGAAGGTGTAGGTGCCCACCTCGCCTTCCCCGCGGGTCAGTTGGAACGCGGACCGCGGTCCGAACCACAGCAGCCCGCCGCGGCGGCGGCACATCGAACAATTGCAGTCGTAGACCTCGGCGATGTCGCCTTCCACCTCGAACGCGATGCGGCCGCAATGGCAACTTCCCTGGTGTTTCATCTTTCGTTTGCTCCTGCTGGTGGGCATCGGAGCCACAAGGGTAATCGAATGGCAGATGCGGCGGGGCGGCCCAGCGGCTAAGGTGTCGGCCCCGTCCTTTGTGCACTGCCGCGAGAATGTCGATGCGCCACAGCCTGCTTGCCCTTGCCCTCCTGACCAGCCTGGCCGCCTGCCAGAAGACCGATGCACCCGCCCCCGGCGATGCCCCCGCGGCCACGGCCGCCGCGGCTGACGCGCAGGCCGACGCGCGTTTCGCCGACCTGTCCAAGCGCGCGCTCGAAGGCTGGCTGCAACTGTCGCCGGTCAGCGCCACCCAGATTGGCGAACACCGCTACGACAGCGAGATCGACGACCTGAGCGCCGAAGGCCGGAAGAAGAGCCTGGAGTTCAGCCGTAAAATGCTGGCCGAACTGGGCGCGATGGATGTTTCGAAGCTGTCCCGCGAGAACCAGGTGGACGCGGCGATCCTGCGCAACCAGCTGGAATACGACGCCTGGGGCAACGAGACCCTGCAGTCCTGGGCCTGGGATCCGCAGGTCTACAGCGGCCTGGCCGGTGGCGCCCTGTACAACCTGATGGCGCGCGAGTTCGCGCCGCTGCCGGATCGCCTGAAGTCGGCGATCGACCGCATGGAGAAAATCCCGACCCTGCTGGCGCAGGCCCGCGCCAACCTGGATCCGGCGCGGGTGCCGAAGATCCACGCCGAGACGGTCGCCAAGCAGAACGCCGGCATCCTCAGCATCGTCGACAGCTTCATCACCCCGCACGCGAAGGAACTGCCGGAAGCCGAGCAGCAGCGACTGGCCGCGGCCACCGGGACCCTCAAGAAGGCGGTGGAGGAACACCAGCAATGGCTGGACAAGACCCTGGTGCCCAACGCCAAGGGCGATTTCCGGGTCGGCGAGAAGATTTACGACCAGAAGCTCAAGTTCGCCCTGCTCTCCTCGTTGTCGCGCGCGGAGATCAAGCAGCGCGCCGAGGGTGAGCTCAAGCGTGTGCGTGGCGAGATGTACGCGATCGCGCAGCAGGTGCTGAAGGACAAGCCGGGTGCGCCCGCGCTGCCGGCCTCGCCCGGCGACGAGCAGCAGCAGAAGGCCATCGAGGCGGCGCTGGAACTGGCCTATGCCGAGCGCCCGGCACGCGACAAGGTCGTGCCCGATGCCGAGGCCGCGCTGAAGTCGGCCACCGACTTCGTCCGCGCCAAGGATCTGGTGACCCTGCCGGACGCGCCGGTCGATATCATCCCGATGCCGGAATTCCAGCGCGGTGTGGCGGTGGCGTACTGCGATTCGCCCGGTCCGCTGGACAAGAACCTCAAGACCTTCTACGCGATCTCGCCGATTCCGGAAGACTGGAGCCAGGCGCAGGTCGACTCGTTCCTGCGCGAATACAACAGCCGGATGATCCACCTGCTGAGCATCCACGAAGGCACGCCGGGGCATTATCTGGAAGGCTGGCATTCGGCCAAGTTCCCCTCGACCCTGCGAGCGGTGCTGCGTTCGGGCCTGTTCGCCGAAGGCTGGGCGGTCTACACCGAGCGGATGATGGCCGACGCCGGTTACCTGGACAACGATCCGCTGTTCCGGCTGGTGCAGCTGAAGTTCTACCTGCGCACCATCGGCAACGCCATCCTCGATCAGGGCGTGCACGTGGACGGCTGGAGCCGCGAACAGGCGATGGACCTGATGGTCCGGCAGACTTTCCAGCAGGAACGCGAGGCCGCCGGCAAGTGGACCCGTGCGCAGCTCAGCTCGGCGCAGCTGCCGACCTATTTCGTCGGCGCGCAGGAGCATTTCGATCTGCGCAAGGCGATGGAAGCCAAGCTCGGCGACAAGTTCAACGCCAAGGCCTACCACGACCAGGTGCTGTCCTACGGCGCACCGCCGGTGCGTTTCGTGCGCGAACTGATGCTGGACGAACCGATCCAGTGATCGATGGCGGGCGGGAGGGGTTTTCCTTCCGCCCCTTTCTCTCGGGAAACCGATGATCGTCCCTGTGGGAGCGACGTAAGTCGCGAACCCTTCATTTCAAAGAATCGCGACTTACGTCGCTCCCACAGGGGGGCGCCTGCACGCGCTCATACCAACTTCCGCGCACTGACAATCACGCCATTGGCATCCGCGTACAGCCAGTGGCCGGGATGGAAATCGACGCCGGCAAAGCGCACCGGCACATCCACTTCGCCCAGGCCGCGCTTCTCGGTCTTCATCGGGTGCGCGGCCAGCGCCTGCACGCCCAGATCCAGTTGCGCCAGCACCTCGACATCACGCACCGCGCCGTGGATCAGGAATCCGGTCCAGCCATTGCGCGCCGCGGTCGCCGCGATCTGATCGCCCAGCAGCGCGCGGCGCAGCGAGCCGCCGCCATCCACCACCATCACCCGTCCCTGCCCCGGCGTGCCGGCCAGTTCGCGCACCCGCGAATTGTCCTCGTGGCAGCGCACCGTGGCGATGGCGCCATGGAAAGCCACCCGGCCGCCGTACCCACGGAACAGCGGCTCGGCGACCTGTACGTCGGGGTGGGTGTCGCAGAGATCCGGCGTGGTCCAGTCCATCGCTGTCTCCGTGGCGCCGCTCAGAAGGTGCGGCTGATGGTGAAACTGCCGAACACCGGCCGTTCCTTCTGCCCGTCGAACTCGCGGGTACTGTGGTAGCGGGCCAACGCGAATTTCCAGCGACCGTACATGAAGGCCAGGCCATAGCCGTACTCGCCGACGAAGGCCCGCTTGTCCACGCTGTGGCTGTCCTTGAAGGTGTTGCCGTCCAGGGTAATGTCGCGCAGCACCCAGCGTGCGTCGGTGGTCAGGAACATGTGGAAGCCCAGCACGTCCGGTGGAATCCGGCTGCCGGTCGGCGCGGTGTTCTCGCCCGCCGGCCGCAGCGGCGTGCTGCCGAAATCGTTGGGCAGGTAACGGCCGAAACGCACTTCGCCACCGACATTGGCATAGGTGGTCAGCGTGCCGAGCGTGCCGCCGTAGTGGCCGACCGCGTCCCAGCTCCAGATGCCTTCCTGTTCCGGGGCGAACCGGCGCATGCGCTCATGCACGATGCGGAACACCGGCTCGTCCCGCAGCTGGTTGTCCCAGCCCTCGAACCTGTCGCCGCCGGTGATCTTGTGGACCTCGTTCTGCACCTGCTTGCCCAACGCGGACGGGCCGACGATGCCGAACTGCAACTGGGTGGTGCGCAGGTGGTCGCCATTGCGGGCGTTGTAGCCCAGGCTCGCCAGCAACACGCCGGCATACGGTCGGTCATCGGGAATCACGTCGCGACGGGTCGGATCGGTCGGAGTGAAGATGCCGTGCGCGAAGCTGACCACCATGTTCTGCTGCTCGAAGCCTTCCGGCGTCAGCGCGTCCAGATGGCGGTTGATCCAGCGGGCCAACCGCGGCAGGCAGGGATCGTCGGTGTAATCCTTGAGGTTGGGCGAGACCAGCGTGAGCATCACGCCGTTGCTGTAGCCCTGGTCCTGGTGGCCGAACAGATCGTTGTCGACCCGGAAGTTGACCGTGGGCGGAAGATCGGTGGATTCGTTGCAATAGTCGCGGGCGGCGGCGGAGAAGCTGCACAGTGCCATCGCAGCCAGCAGGAGGGTTCCTGTCGAGCGCATGGGGGAGTTCCGGTACGGGAGGGAGACCGGGCGATGGGTGGGGGCGTCCGGGACGGCGACACGATAACGCAAACTGAATGCTTTCACAGGGGTCCCGGCGGCACGGACTATCCTGCCGGTCGCCCCTTGTCCCCGGAGCACCGCATGAGCCTGGCAGCCTCCACCACCTCGACCATCATCCCCTGCCTGCGCTATCGCGACGCCCGCGCCGCCATCGACTGGCTGTGCGAGGCGTTCGGGTTCGAGCGCCAGGCGGTCTACGCCGACGGCGACACCGTCCACCACGCCCAGCTCACCTTTGGCAACGGCATGATCATGCTCGGCTCCGCCTCCGGCGGCGGCGAGTGGGGGCGGCATATCGTCCAGCCCGGCGACGCCGGCGGGCGCGAGACCCAGAGCCCCTGCGTGATCGTCGCCAACGCCGACGCCCACTACGCCCGGGCCAAGGCCGCCGGCGCCGAGATCGTCATCGAACTGGCGGATCAGGACTACGGCGGGCGCGGCTATGCGTGCAAGGATCCGGAGGGTCATCTGTGGTGGTTCGGCAGCTATGATCCCTGGAAGACCTGACCGGACCGGCTGCCCGCATGACTGATCTGTGCTCCGGCGCCCACGGCGCCCCCCAGGCCATCCGGGTCGGCATCGGTGGCTGGGTGTTCGCGCCCTGGCGCAACAATTTCTATCCCGCCGGCCTGGTCCAGCGGCGCGAACTGGAGTTCGCCAGCCGCCACGTCACCGCCATCGAGATCAACGGCACCTACTACGGCGCGCAGCAGCCGGCGACCTACGCCAAGTGGCGCGACGAGACCCCCGACGGCTTCCTGTTCTCGGCCAAGGCGCCCAAGCGGATCGTGCAATCGCGGGTGCTGGCGAAGACCCGGGTGCAGGTGGAGGATTTCATCGGCGGCATCGCCGAACTCAAGGACAAGCTCGGCCCGCTGGTGTGGCAGTTCGAGGCCGGGCGCAAGCTCGAGGCCGACGACTTCGCCGCGTTCCTGGACCTGCTGCCGCGCGAGGCCGCCGGCCGGCGCCTGCGCCATGTGCTGGACGTGCGCGATCCGGCCTTCATCACCCCGGACTTCCTCGCCCTCGCCCGTCGCCATGGCATGGCGACGGTGTTCACCGATTCGCCGGACTATCCGCGCTTCGCCGACCTCACCGCCGACTTCGTCTACGCGCGGCTGATGGGCACCCAAAGCGACATCGCCAGCGGCTATCCGGACGCGGAACTGGATGCCTGGGCCAGGCGCGCCCGGCAATGGGCCGAAGGTGGCGATCCCGCCGACCTGCCGCACGTCGAAGCGCCCCGCTCCGGCGATGCGCCGCGCGACGTGTTCGTCTACTTCATCAGCGCCGCCAAGGAACGCAACCCCGCCGCCGCGATGGCGCTGATCGAGCGGCTGTAGCGCCGTCTTGCAACCTTTGGGAGCGACGTAAGTCGCGATACTCACCGATTCGCGACTTACGTCGCTCCCACAAGAAGGTCAACCGCGCCGCATCGACAGCCACGCCACCAGCACGCCGACACAGTTGCAGCGCGCCGCCTGCATTGCCTGTAGGAGCGACGTGAGTCGCGACCCAGCCAAGTTTCCGGTCGCGGCTCACGTCGCTCCTACAAAGGCCTTCGTCAACCGCGCCGCATGGACAGCAGCGCCACCAGCACGCCGATGCCGCAGGCGAAGGCCACGTAGTGCGCCGGCGCGGTCTTGCCCAGATGGGTGGACAGGTAGGCCACCAGCGGTGGGGTCAGGCCACCGAACAGCGCATACGCGACGTTGTAGGAAAACGACACGCCGGAGAACCGCACCGCCGGCGGGAACGCCGCGATCATCAACGCCGGCACCGCGCCGACCACGCCGATGCAGAAACCGGTCAGCGCATAGCGCGGCACGAACTGCGAGGCATCCCCCGCCGCCAGCGGCAGGTACAGCGCATAGATCGACGCGGCCAGCGCGAGCGATCCGACCAGCAGCGTGGCCGCCACGCCGAAGCGGTCCACCGCCCAGCCCGCCGCCAGGCAACCGAAGATCAGCGCGGCCGTCGCCACGCTGCCCCCCTGGAACGCCAATGCCGGCGGCAGTCCGAACGAGGACTGCACCAGGTTGGGCGTGAGCAGCACGCCCACCACGATCGCGGCGGTCAGCAGCCAGGACGCCAGCATCGAACGCAGCACCGCGCCCGCGTGCCCGGCCAGCGCCTGCCGTACCGGCAAACCCTCCGCCAGCTGCCGGCGCGCGCGCATCTCCACGAACACCGGCGTCTCCTGTAGCCAGCGGCGCAGGAACACCGCGAACAGGCCGAACGCACCGCCAAGCAGGAACGGCAGCCGCCACCAGCCGCCGGCGACCTCGGCCGGGGTCATCGTCGTATTGATCCAGACCGCCAGCAGCGAACCGATCAGGATGCCGGCGGTGAGTCCGGCGGTCAGGCTGGCACAGGCGAAGCCCACGTGCCGCGCCGGCACGTGTTCGGCCACGAACACCCACGCGCCCGGCACCTCGCCGCCCACCGCGATGCCCTGCACGATGCGCAACAGCAACAGCAGCAGCGGCGCCAACAGGCCAATCTGCGCATAGGTCGGCAGCAGGCCGATCAGCAGGGTCGGCACCGCCATCAGCAGCACGCTGAGGGTGAACATGCGCTTGCGCCCACCGCGATCGCCGAAATGCGCCATCACGATGCCGCCCAGCGGACGCGCCAGGTAACCGGCGGCGAAGATGCCATACACCTGCAACTGCGCCAGCCACGGCTCGGTGCCCGGCGGGAAGAACAGCTCACCCAGGACGCGGGTGAAGAACACGAACACCACGAAGTCATAGAACTCCAGCGCGCCACCGAGCGCGGCCAGCCCGAGCGTCTTGCCGTCCTGCCGGTTGAACGCCCGGTGATGCTGCCCGTCGATGGAAGTCATGCGCGGTCCCGCGTTCGCCGAAGGCGGCGAACATCGCACGCCCGGCGGCCCCTCGTCCACCGCCTCCCCAAGGACGGAAACACGCCCCTCCTGTAGGAGCGACGTAAGTCGCGACCCTTTCGAAGGGTCAACTCAAAAGCCAGGAGCATCGCGACTCACATCGCTCCCACAAGGGCGGGGATGGGCGATTTCCCATCCTGTGGGAGCGACATGAGTCGCGAGCTTTTGCCTTTCGCTTATTGTCCGTCCGTCGTCCATCGCCTCCACAAGGACGGAAACACCGCTCCCCTGTAGGAGCGACGTAAGTCGCGACCCTTTCTAACGGTTCAACTCAAAGCCAAGAGCATCGCGACTGACGTCGCTCCTACAGGGGAGCATCAGAGGTTCGGGGAATATCGTCGGCGTCGCGACAGCAGGCGATCCAGGGCCAGCAGGATGCCGCCCAGCAACAGGAAGACGACCAGGATGCCGGTCGCGTTGATCGCGGTGCGGGCGTAGCCCAGCTTGCCGGCATCGATGAACGGATACGGGTACTCGCCCAGCCAGGCGCCGCGCAGCAGCACCCACGCCAGATACAGCAGCGGGAACAGCAGCCAGGCCACCGCGTCGCGCAGGTTCAAGCGGCCATGCGGCGCGGCCGCCAGCCACCACCCGACATACAGCAGCGGGGTGGCGTAGTGCAGGCCGGTGTCGGCCCACCATTGCAGTCCCCGCGGCTGCCACAGGTGGCGCAGGATCAACAGGTAGATCAGCCCGGTCACGCCGATGTACAGCGCGATGGCGCCACGCACGCGCGGCCGCGAAAAGAATCCGTCGGCACCGCGCAGCGCGGTCATGCACACCGCGACCACACCCAGGTTGCTGAGGATGGTGAAGTAGCTGAGGAAGCGCAGCGTGCCCAGCGCCACCCCGACATTGTCGCGGGTCAACTCGAGCAGCAGCAGGTACTGCAGCACCACGGATGCCGCCGAGACCGCCGCGACGATTGCGGCGAACGCGCGTCCTTTCGGGGTCGGGCCAGGTTCCATCGGCGAAGTGGCATCGGGAGACGGGCGACAGCCTGTCATAAAACCGGGCGGAACTGTGCGGCTTGCCGTGCGTTTGCGGGCTGGGAGCGCGGGCCTGTCCGTGGATGAAGGATGCGGGCTTCGGATTGTTGTTGGGTTGTCAGAGGGTATCGACTTCGGTTGCTCCCACCCCAGCCCTCCCCCGCTTGCGAGGGAGGGGGCGGGGGTGATGTGGGCAAAAGTCCGCCGGCTGGGGGATCAGCGTCTTCGGGCGGGCCGTCGTCGCGCGGCCTCCAGCGCCCGCTGGGCCCACGGCCGCATCGCCGCCGCCGACTCCAGTGCCTCGGCCGGGGGCGTCCAGTAGCCGGGCACATGGCCGTCCCGAACTGGCCGATAGACGAAAGGTTCGCCGCCGGCGTCGCGGAACGCGTCGACGCTGGCCGGATCGGTCTTCAGATACAGGGTTTCGTCCATGACCAGCCCGAACATGCAGTCGTCCAGGTAGACGCCGAGGCCGCCGAACATCGGCCGCAGCCGCACCGCGCCCAGGCCGGCCAGCAGTTCGCGCAGGTGTTCGGCGAGTTCGTGATGCGCGTGCATGCGGCCTCGTGCGGATCCGGGCGTGGCGGCGTCGCCAGTGCGCGTCGCTTCGGCCACAATACGCGCATGCCGATGACCCCGCACGCCAGAGCGCAACTGCAAATCCACTTCTGCGTGCTGCTGTGGGGCTTCACCGCCATCCTCGGCAAGCTCATCACCTTGCCGGCGCTGCCGCTGGTGTGGTGGCGCATGTTGCTGGTGGTGGTCGCGCTGGCGCTGCTGCCGCGGGTCTGGCGCGGTCTGCGCGCCATGTCGCCGCGATTGATGCTGGCCTACGCCGGTATCGGCGCGCTGGTGGCGCTGCACTGGTTGACCTTCTACGGCGCGATCAAGCTGGCCAATGCCTCGGTGGCGGCAACCTGCATCGCGCTGGCGCCGGCGTTCACTTCGGTGCTGGAACCGTGGCTGGCGCGGCGTCCGTTCTCCGCGCGCGAACTCGCGTTCGGCGTGGCCGTGCTGCCCGGCGTGGCGCTGGTGGTCGGCGGCGTGCCGGACGGCATGCGCCTGGGCGTCGCGGTGGGCGCGGTGTCGGCCCTGTTCGTGGCGCTGTTCGGCTCGCTCAACAAGCGCCTGGTCGAACACGCGGATCCGCTCACCGTCACCGCGCTGGAACTCGGCGCCGGCACCTTGCTGCTGACCGCGCTCGCGCCGCTGATGCCGCTGCTGTTCCCCGCCTTCGCCGGTGATTTGCTGGTGGTGCCCGGCCTGCGCGACGGCGCCTATCTGGTCGCCCTGTCGCTGCTGTGCACGCTGCTGCCATTCGCGCTGTCGCTGGTGGCGCTGCGCCACCTGACCGCCTACGGCGTGCAACTGGTGACGAACCTGGAACCGATCTACGCGATCCTGCTGGCCATCGTGCTGCTGGGCGAACAGCGCGAGCTGACCCCGCTGTTCTATCTGGGCGTGGCGATCATCCTGGCCGCCGTGTTCCTGCATCCGCTGCTGGAACGGCGCAAGGCCACCGGCGTGGTGCATCACCCGGAAGTGCTCGGAACTTCCGAGGCCAAGAACCTGGTGGATTGAGCAGCCGCCTTTGCGTTCGATAGCGCCCTTTTTCAAGGGGGGCGGTCACCTGCGAAGCAGGTGACCGGGAATTTGCTTTTTCGGGTCACTCGCCCGGAAGGATCATTCAGACACGCCAGCAAGGCGCAGGCCGAACGAACCCTCAGCGCACCACCATCACCGGCACCGGGCTGGTGGCGATGACCTTGCTGGCGACGGAGCCGAGCAGCAGGCTCTTCAGGGTGCCGCGACCGTGGCTGCCCATCAGGATCAGATCGGCGCGATCGGCCTTGGCCAGCCGCACCAGGGTCTCGGCCACCGGCCCCACCGCGCGGTGTTCGGTGAACGGCAGGCGATTGCGCTTCATCGCCGCGCGCACCTTGCGCAGCACCGCCGCGGCGGTGTCGGCGTAATAGGCTTCCGAGCCATCCACGCCCAGTTCCTTGGCCACCGCCTTGGGCAGCGGCAGGTTGACATAGACCAGGGCGATCGACGGCGGCGCCGACAGTTGCTTGGCCAACTGCGCGGCATGCTTGACGACCTGCAGCGCGGTCTCGCTTTCATCGACGGCCAACAGAATCTTCATCGCGCGGCTCCTTGGGAAAGATGCCGGTGGGATCCCGGCCCATCCAAGTTATCGGGTCCGCGCCGGCGCGACCTTGATCGCGATCAAGCGGCGCTGCATGTATTCAGCGCTCGGGCCAGTGCCAGGCCGGCCGGTCCAGCAGGCCCTGCCCCGCCACGCCGGTCTGGCCCAGCGCCTTTTCAAGCTGGACCGTGTGGCAGTCCTCGTGTTCCTCCAGCGCGGCGATCAGCCGCGAAGCGTGCGACACCACCCACACCTGACCACGTTGCGCCGCCTGCGCGATCAGCCGCGCCAGCGCCGGCAGCAGGTCCGGATGCAGGCTGGTCTCCGGCTCGTTGAGCACCATCAGCGGCGGCGGGCGCGGCGTGTGCAGGGCCGCGATCCACAGCAGGTAACGCAGGGTGCCGTCGGACAGTTCGGCCGCCGACAGCGGCCGCAGCAGGCCGTGCTGGGCGAACACCAGCTGGAACCGTCCGTCGCGGACGTCCACCTCCACCTGCGCGCCGGGAAAGGCATCCTCGACCGCCGCATCCAGCGCCGCGCGATCGCCGATCTCGCGGATGGTCTGCCAGGCCGCCGCCAGATCGTGGCCGTCGTGGCTCAGTACCGGCGTGCGGGTGCCCAACTGCGGCAGCCGCGCCGGCGCTTCGGCGTCGGTGCGGAAATGATCGTAGAAGCGCCAGCCGCGAATCCGCTCGCGCAGGTCCAGCACTTCCGGCGCGCTGACCGGATCGGCGATCTGGGTGAACAGGCTTTCGAACGTGGTCAGGTGTTCGGCCACGACCCGCCATCCACGCCCTTCGCGGATCCGCGCCATCGGCCCGCGACGATCCACCAGCGCGTTGGCCTCGCGCAGGAACGGCCCGCTCCAGATCACCTCGCGCTTGATTTCCGGATCCAGCGCGAACGCCGACATCGACGGAACCGGCAGTCCCAGATCGATGGCATAGCCGAAGTCCTCGCCGGCGAATCCCAGCCGCAGCGCCACCGGCGCCTGCCGCGGTCCACCCTGCACCGGCACCTCGCCGCGGCGCATGCCGGCACTGAACTGTTCCGGCCCCGCCCACAGCACTGACGGCAGGCCGCCTTCCCGCGCCAGCGCGCGCACCACCCCGCCCTGCGCGGTCTCGGCCAGCAGGCGCAGCGCGCGATATAGATTGGACTTGCCGCTGCCGTTGGCGCCGGTGATCAGGTTGAGCCGCGCCAGCGGCATCTCCAGTTCGCGCAGCGAACGGTAGTTGCCGATGGCCAGCGTGCGCAGCACGGCGGCTACCAGTCCTGGTGCTGCGGCAACAATCCGCGCAATTCGGCGTCGGTCAGGTTGCGCCACTGGCCGGGCTTGAGCGCGCCCAGCTTGAGGTTGTCGATGCGCACGCGGCGCAACTGGGTGACCCGGTAGCCGAACTCGGCCGACATCAGCCGGATCTGCCGGTTCAAGCCCTGGGTGAGGATGATGCGGAAGCCGAACTTGGCGATCCGGCTGGTCCGGCACGGCAGGGTCATCTGCCCGTGGATGCGCACGCCGCGCGCCATCCCGCGCAGGAACTCGTCGGTGACCGGCTTGTTCACCGCCACCAGGTATTCCTTCTCGTGGCGATTCTCCGCGCGCAGGATCTGGTTGACGATGTCGCCGTTGCTGGTCATCAGGATCAGCCCTTCGGAATCCTTGTCCAGGCGGCCGATCGGGAAGATGCGCTGCTCGTGGCCGACGAAGTCCACGATATTCCCCTTCACCGACCCCTCGGTGGTGCAGGTGACGCCGACCGGCTTGTTCAGCGCGATGTAGACATGCCTGCGCTTGCCGGCCTTCACCGTGCGCGCCTTCAGCGGCTGGCCGTCCACCCGGACCTCGTCGTCCTCGCCGACCACCGCGCCCACGCCCGCGGGCTGGCCATTGACGGTGACGCGGCGCTCGGCGATCAGGCGGTCGGCCTCGCGGCGGGAACAGAAGCCGGTTTCGGCGATGTGCTTGTTGAGGCGGGTGTTCATGCGCGAATTATCGACGATTCCCGGCCCGGCCACAGCGGTTCAGCCGGACATCGCCCCGATCGGATCCGGCCGGGTCGCCTTCCACTCGCGGATCAGTCCCGCCAACGGCATCGGCGCGTGGATGGCGTAGCCCTGGGCGTAGTCGATGCCCACTTCCGCCAGCCGCACCATCGCCGCCTCGTTCTCCACCCATTCGGCGATGGTGCGCTTGCCCAGCGCCCGGCCGACCTGCGCCATCGAGCGGACCAGGGCGAGATCGACGTTGTCCCGGCCCAGGTCGCGGATGAAGGCGCCGTCGATCTTCAGGATGTCCACGTCCAGGCTCTTGAGATAGGCGAACGAGGACAAGCCGCTGCCGAAGTCGTCCAGGGCGATGCGGCAACCGCGCGCGCGCATGGCCTCGATGAACAGGCAGGCATCGGTGAGGTTGCCGATCACCGCGGTCTCGGTGATCTCGAAGCACAGCTTGTTGGCCACGCCGGGATGGCGATCCAGTTGCTCGGCGGCGAACTGGCGGAACAGCGGATCGGCGATGGACTGCGCCGACACGTTGACGTGGCACAGATCCAGGCTGAGCAGGTGGCGGGTGTCGCGGCTGATCAGCTCCAGGGTGGAGGCCAGCACGTGGCGATCCAGCATCATCGCCTGGCCGTAGCGCTCCAGCGGCGGCAGGAAATAGCCCGGGCCGTGGATGCGGCCCTCGTGATCGATCATCCGCACCAGTACTTCGTACTGCAGCCGTTCCTCGCCGCGCAGCGGCTTGATCCGCTGGGCGTACAGCAGCAGGCGGTCCTCGGCGATGGCCAGCTGGATGTGCGCCACCCAGTCCAGTTCGGTCTGCCTGCGCGCGAACGCCTCGTCGGTCTCGCGATAGCAGCGGATGCGGTTGCGGCCTTCCTCCTTGGCCAGGTAGCAGGCGGTGTCGGCCGCGCGCAGCAACCAGTCGGCGTCGCTGGTATCCGGATTGATCTCGACCACGCCGATGCTGCAGCCCAGGCCGAACTTGCGATCGTTCCAGTGGAAGGCCGACTGGGCCAGGCGGGCGTGGATGCGCTGCGCCACCCGTTCGGCATCCTCCAGGGTCGCGTGCGCCAGGAAAATCGCGAACTCGTCGCCGCCCAGCCGTCCCACCCAGTCCTCGCCGCGCAGCTGCGAGGCCAGCGCGTGCGCGAACTGGCGCAGGAAGCGATCGCCGGCGGCGTGGCCGCAGGTGTCGTTGACCAGCTTGAGCTGATCCAGATCGACGAAGCACAGCGCATGCCGGGCCGGCTGGCGCTGCACCGCCAGGGTGATCTGGCCCAGCCGGCGCTCGATCTCGCGCCGGTTGATCAGGCCGGTGAGATCGTCGTGGCTGGCCTGGTGGGCAATCTCGCTGGCCAGCTCGCGCGCTTCGGACACGTCCTCCACCACCGCGAAGATGCGCTCGCCCTCGCGGTCGCCGCCGGTGATGACCGAGGCACTCCAGCGCACCCAGCGGCTGCTGCCGTCGCTGCGGCGCAAGCGGCGTTCGCCCGGTTCGAGCATCCGCGCCCAGTCGGGATGGCCGTCGGCATCGACATGCAGATCCTCGGCATGCAGCAGATCCTGCAAATGGCCGCGCCGCAATTCCTCCAGCGGCCGCGCCAGAATCTGCGCCAGCACCTCGTTGGCCTGGGTGATGCGGCCCTCGCGATCCAGCTTGAGCATGCCGACCGCGGCCTGGTGGAAAGCCGCGCGGAACTCGGTCTCGGTGCGGCGGATCCGGCGCAGGGTGTGGCGCATGACCGCCAGCGCATACGCCGCCAGCGCGAAGAAGGCGAGCACCGCCAGCGCGGTCAGCGCGCCGCGCAGGAAGCGCGCGCCGTCCACCAGCGACTGCGAGAACGCGAGCTCGGCCACGCGCAGGCGCGCATCCATCGCCAGCAGGGTGCGCTGGTGGTGGCGGATTTCGGCAGCGCCGATGTGGCCGGCGCGGCGGCGGCGCTCGATGTCGTCGGCCAGCGCCTGCAGGTGCAGGATGTCCACTTCCGCCTGCTTCCACAGGCGCACGGATTCACGGAAATACGGCGCGCGCGCGAACAGCCGGTACATCCGGATCAGGCGGTCGATGTCGGCCGGCGCGTTGCCGCCCTCGAGGAATCCCCGCCGCGCGGCGGGAATATCGATCGGCCGCCGATCCAGCGCCTCGCGGCCGGCGCGATCGCCCAGCGGCACCCGCAGCGCCTCGCGGACCCGGGCCAGATCCGCCGGATCGCCGTGCGCCGCATAGCGGTACAACGCGGACACCGCGGTCTGCTGGGCCTTGGACCAGTGGCTTTCGCCGACGATATAGGCGGTGGCCCCGGCCTGGATCTCCAGCACCGTCGCGGTCAGCAGCGCACCCAGCGCGGCGAACAGGATGATCGCCGCCACCCGTGCGGGCAGGCCCTTGCCACCGTCGTCCCTGACCATCTCGTGACTCGCGCGCGAACGCCCCTTCACCACATCGCTTCCCCTACGATGCCCGTCCCGACCTTACGTGCCACGATCACGACACGCAAGCTCGCCCCCGGCCATGCCACCTCGCCTGCGCCACGGATCCGGGATCCGCCGGCGCCGTCCCCTGGCGACGGCGGTATGGTCGCCATGACATCGGCGTCCGGAGCCAGGACTTTAACCGTGCCGCCACCGCCGGGGAGGATCGCGCCGCCCATCGAGGGTGCCGCTCATCGGAACGCCGGCGGCGGCCGGGTGCAGCGACGGTCCGCCTGCCCCTGCAGGCTCAGCAGCGCCTCGCCTTCGCTGACCACCCAGAACAGGTTGCCGGCCCCGTCGGCGTAGCGCGCGCCCGCGCCCGACGGCCGGCGCGGCAGTTCCAGCACGCGTCCATTGAACGAGATATCGACCCTTTCCTCGCCGTCGAAGTTGGCGGTGACCTGCCAGTCCCCGCATTGGTACAGGTAGGTGGTGATGGCGTCCGCGTCGGCCGGCGGCTGCGCCCGCGTCGTCACCGGCGGCACAGGTGTTGCCGGCGCTTCCGCATGCACCGCCTGCCGCGCCTCCCGGTCCTGCCCGCAACCGGCAAGTGCCAGGGCGATGGCGAGCAGGGCCGGCGGCATGATGCCCGTATGCATCGCGACCTCCTGGAGGATGCCCGACGCAGGAGCGTATGCGCGCCGCGTTCGCGCGGAGTGAAGGCGGGCGAGAGGGTATATGCAACGGCCGGACCACGCGCCGGCCCGCACGCGGATGTGTCCGCCTCACCGTTCGGCGCAACGGCCTACCCGTTGGCCGCATACCGCCCGCCAGACCCTGACGTTCCCGTGCGCCTGCCCGTGTAATGGCGCTTCCCTCCCTTGCACGGAACCACCCATGATCCCGCAACGCACCCGCCTGGCCTGCCTGCTGTCGCTGGCCGTCTTGGCCACGCCTTTTGCCGCCGGCGCGCAGGCGGCCCCGGCGTCGGCTTCCACCGCCGGATCCTCCTCCATGTCCGCACCGATGTCCGCCGCCGACAAGGCCGCGATCGAGCAAGTGGTCGAACGCTTCCGCACCGCCATCATCGCCAAGGACAAGCCAGGTTTCCTGGCCCTGTTCCTGCCCGGAACCGTGGCGTGGGAAAGCGCGATCGGCGACGAAAGCCTGCGGCGCCTGCGCGGCAAGCGGCCGGAGACGCAGAAGGTCAAGCCAGACCCGCAGCACAATCCGGTGTCCTTCATCGACGGCATCGTCACCGAACCCCAGTCGACCGAGGAGAAGTTCCGCAACCTGCGCATCGACGGCGATGCCGATGTCGCCTCGGTGGTGTTCGACTACTCCTTCCACGAGGGTGGGCGCGAAACCAACAGCGGCGTGGAGGCGTGGCATCTGGTGCGCACCGAACAGGGCTGGCGGATCGTGTCGGTGATCTGGTCGATGAACCTGCCGCCGAAGCCGGCGACCGCCGGCTGATGCCGTCGCGGGGCGCGGCGATGGCATCATGGCGCCGCCCGCCTCCGCCCCCCTTTCGCCATGGCAGTCGCCGAGCCCATGACCATCCGCCCTTCCGCCGAACCGCCTTTCTGGCTGCCATTGCTGGCCGGCCTGCCAATCGGCCTGTGCCTGGTGGTGATGGCGCTGCCGGCGCTGGGCCACGGCCACGCCACCGCCTATCGGACGCTGTACCTGCTGGCGTTCCTGGCCTGGCTGCCGCCGCTGGCGGCGCTGCAACGCGGACTGTGGCGACGGCGCCTGCCGATCCCCCTGACCGCCGGCATCCTGTTGCTGGCGACCTACGCGATGTCGGTGTTCAACAACCTGCTCGGCGATCTGATGGCCTTGTCCGCCGGCTGGTCGCGCGCGGACGAATTCCGTTTCGCGGGCCTGTTCAACGGACTGGAGAGCTGCTGGCTGGCGCTAATCGCGTTCTGCGCGATGCACGCCGTCATCGCCTACTACGTGGAGCTCAAGCACGAGAAGCAGCAGCGCGAGCAGGCGCATCTGCTGGCGCGCGACGCGGAACTGCGCGCGTTGCGCTACCAGTTGCATCCGCACTTCCTGTTCAACACCCTCAACGCCATCTCCACCCTGGTCGCCGAGGAACGCGGCCACGACGCGCGCCGCATGATCAGCCAGCTGGCCGGGTTCCTGCGTGCCAGCCTGGAAGGCGGCGGCCAGCACGAAGTCAGCGTGGCCGAGGAAATCGCCTTGACCGATGCCTATCTGGACATCGAGAAGGCGCGCCTCGGCGAACGCCTCCAGCTGGCCTGGCGCATCGACGCCGAACTGCTGCACGCGGCCATGCCGTACCTGCTGCTGCAACCGCTGGTCGAGAACGCGATCCGGCACGGCATCGCGCCACGCGCGACGCCGGGACGGCTCGACATCCGGATCAGCCGCCACGCCGAGCGCCTGCTGCTGCAACTGGACAACGACATGGACGCCGCCATCGCGCCGACCGCGCCACGCGATGCCGCGGTCGGATTGCGCAACGTCGCCGAGCGGCTGGCGCGGCTGTATCCCGACGATCACCATTTCCACGCCGGCCCGCGGCCCGACGGCCACGGCTACCGGGTCAGCCTCGATTTGCCATTCCGCGTGGCCATCACCGCGCCGCAGGCGCAGGCCGCCGCATGATGCGGGTGGCCGTGGTCGACGACGAACCGCTGGCGCGGCGCGGGGTGATCGCGCGGCTCGCCGCGCATCCGGACATCGTGCTGGCCGGCGAGTACGCCGATGGCCGGCAGGCGCTGGAAGGACTGGGCCGGGAGCCGGTGGACGTGGTGTTCGTCGACGTGCAGATGCCCACCCTGGACGGCCTGTCGATGCTGGCGGCGCTGCCCGCCGGCCGCCAGCCGCTGAGCATCCTGCTGACCGCGCATGATCGCTTCGCCCTGCGCGCATTCGAACTCAGGGCCATCGACTACCTGCTCAAGCCGATCGACGACGAACGTTTTGCCGAAGCACTCGCGCGCGCGCGCCAGCTGCATCACTGGCGCATGTCGGGCGCCGACACGACCGGCGCGGAAGAAGCCGCGCCGGATGCCGACCACACACCGCCGCCGGCACGCCGCTTTTCGGTGCGGGTCGGCCGGCGCCTGACCTTCGTCGAGGTCGACGAAGTGGAATGGATCCAGGCCGACGGCGATTACGCCGTGCTGCACGCGCGCGGCCAGCGCCACCTGCTGCGCGAGTCCCTGCAACGGTTGGCCACGCGGCTGGATCCGCTGCGGTTCCTGCGCGTGCACCGTTCGGCCATCGTGCGCGTCGACTGCGTGAGCGAACTGCAGGCGCTGCCCAATCGCGACGCCCTGCTGCGCCTGCGCGACGGTACCCCGCTGCGTGCCAGCCGCACCTACATCGACGCCTTGCTGGCGCATCTCCAGCCTGCGGGCTGAGGACCTGCACAGGCCGATGCGTTCGACGGTGCCGCCGCGCAGCGAGTGAGGAGCGTTTCCGCTTCGCGCAAGAAGCAAATCCCCCGTCACCTGCTTCGCAGGTGCCCGCCCCCTTTTTAAAGGGGGCTCACTCTCCGGACTCCACGGTGGCGGAAGCACTCGCATTCCGGCTGTGCCTCCCCCTTTGAAAAGGGGGATTGAGGGGGATTTTCTCCAGGTGCCAGGCACGACAGGCATCCCCCTGCAACAGGAATCCAAACCGACCCGCAACGATCCCGCGCCCTCGCCGCATCTCCTCCGGAAGATTCCCTCGGAGCCCGCGCATGTTCGCCCGCCTCGTCCTGCTGTGCTGCTGCCTGTGCTGGTTTCCCGCCAGCGCCACCGAACCCGAACGCTGGCGGGTGGTGATCGATCTGTGGGGCAATCCGGTCTATCAAACGCTGGAACTGACCCGCGTGGGCGCCCGGCTGGACGGCTCGCTGGACGGCGACCCGCTGACCGGCAGTCTCCAGGACAATCGGTTGCGGCTGACCGCCATCGCCGGCGACCGGCGCTACCACCTGAGCGGCATGCAGACCGGCGACAGGCTGGCGGGAACGGCGGACTTCCCCGATCCCAACCAGCCCGGGCGCCGCGCCGAACATGCCTTCACCGCGACCCGCCTGCCAGCGCGGCCCGCGACCGCGCGCATCCTCGATTTCGTACCCACGGACTATGCCAACGAATTCAGCGCGCATCGTGCGCCGGTGTTGCTGCTCTGGCCCGGCGACACGGTGCGCACGCGCACGCTCGATTCCGGCGGCGTGGACGAACATGGCGTCACCCGCGCGCTGTTCGGCAATCCGCAGGTGGGTCCCTTCTATGTCGATGGCGCCGAACCCGGCGACGTCCTCGCCGTCACCCTGCACCGCCTGCGTCCCAACCGCGATCACGCCGACAGCCTCGACGCATTGGTGGGACGCGCGCAGGGACTGGCGCTTGCGGCGCAGGCGAACGGGCTAGGCAAGCCGGTACGCTGGCGGCTGGATCGCGAGCGCGGTTTCGCCCACCCGCCGGCGGACGGTGGCCTGGAAGGGCTGTCGATTCCATTGCGGCCGATGCTCGGCGGTATCGCGGTGGCGCCCGGTTTCGGTTTTCCACCCATGTCGGCCGGCGACAGCGGCCGCTTCGGCGGCAACATGGACTTCAACCAGATCGTCGAGGGCACGACCGTCTACCTGCCGGTCGCGCAACCCGGCGCGCTGCTCTACCTGGGCGATGCCCACGCCGCGCAGGGCGACGGCGAGACCTCGCAGTACGGCCTGGAAACCTCGATGGACGTGGAATTCAGCGTGGCCGTCATCAAGAAGCGGGCGCTGGCCACGCCACGGGTCGAATCGGCCACCCGGCTGATGGCGATCGGCCAAGCTGGTTCGCTGGACGAAGCGGTGCGCGCCGCCACCCAGGGCCTGATCCAGTGGTTGCAGCAGGATTACCGGCTCGGCCTGTCCGAGGCGAGCCAGTTGCTGGGCGCGGCGGTCGAATACCGGATCATCACCTTGGCCGGCCGCAACGCGGGCGTGGCGGCGATGCTGGACAAGGCCAGCCTGGCCACGCTGCGCGCGTCGCCCAGGGGCGAGTGAAAAAATCGCGGCACGGTCGCCGCGTTCAATCGCCGCGCGTCAGTCCCGCCAGGTTCTGGCGAATCCGTTCGATGCCGGCCCAGGGGTGCTGCTTGAGCCGGCGCAACCGCGCCGGCGCCGAATCGATATCGAAGGCGTTGCCGCCCTTCACCCGTCCCAGTTCTTCCCAGCGCAACGGCATCGCCACCGGCGCGCCCGGGCGCGCGCGCAACGAAAACGACGCCACGCTGGTGGCCCCGCGCCCGTTGCGCAGGTAGTCGATGAAGATGCGCCCCTTGCGCAACCGCTTGCTGGAAGTGGCGACGTACTTCAGCGGCTCCATCCGCGCCATCGATTCGGCGAAGGCGTGCGCGAACGGCTTGACCTGATCCCAGCCGCAGGCCGGTCTCAGCGGCACCACCACGTGCAGCCCCTTGCCGCCGGACGTGCGTACGAACGACTGCAGGCCCGCTTCCTCCAGCAGGCCGCGCATCTGTCGCGCGGCGGCCACGATTTCAGCCCACGATACGTCGGCGCCGGGATCGAGATCGAACACCACCCGATCCGCGCGATCCGGATCGTCCGCGTGCGCGCCCCACGGATGGAACTCCAGCGCGTTGAACTGGACCAGTTCGCGCACCGCCCGCGCGTCACGCGCCACCAGGTAATCCTCGGTCTGTCCGCTCTCCTCCTCGACCGGCACGCTGTCCACGTACTGCATGCCGGCGGCCAGATGCTTCTGGAAGAAGCACGGCCGCGTCGACCCCTGCGGACAGCGGATGATCGACAGCGGCCGTCCGCTGATTTCCGGCAACAGCCACGCCATCACCGTGTCGTAGTAATCGGCCACGTCCTGCTTGGTCTTGCCGGTGTCCGGATAGACCACCCGGCCCGGATGGGTCAGTTCGATGCCGTCGTCCGCGGCCGATGCGCGCCGGGTACCCCGCTTGCCCGTCGTGCCGGTCTTCCCACCCGCCGTCTTGCCGTTCGCCTTGTCCGCCATGTCCGCCTTCCGGTCCGATGAGCGCAGATCCGCCGCGGTCTTGTCCGGCCGCAGCCCCTTCAGCGATGGCTGCCGCAGCAATCCCTGGTTGCCGACACCGCGATAGAACACTTCCACCACCACTTCCGGCGGGAACCAGCGCGCGCCGCGCAGATCGGTGTCCAGCCCTTCGGGGATGTCGACGGTGGGCGTGGCGCGTGCACGCCGGCCCAGCCTTTCCCCGAGTTCGGCCAGGGTGGCCTGGCTGAAGCCGGTACCCACCCGTCCGGCGAAGCGCCAACCGCCGCGGCCGTCGGGCCGGGCCAGCAGCAGCGAGCCGAAGCCGGCGCGGCTGCCCTTCGGCGGGGTCATGCCCGCAACCGCGAATTCGTCGCTCTCCTGGCGCTTGCTCTTGCGCCAGTCGTCGCCACGCCCGGCCCGATACGGAGCGTCCGCACGCTTGGAGATGATGCCTTCCAGGTGGCGTTCGGCCGCCGCGGCGAACGCCAGATCGCCGTGTCCCTGCACATGCGGGCTGTAGGCGATGGGCGGCCTGGCCTTTTTCAGCACGGTTTCGAGCAGGTGCTTGCGATCGACCTGCGCGACGCGGCGGGTGTCCACGCCCTCCAGATGAAGCAGATCGAACAGCACGTACGACAGCGGTGCGTTCTTCTCGCCGGAGAGCGTGGCCTGCAGCACGCTGAAGTCGGCCTGGGTACCGGCGCCGGCGATCAGTTCGCCGTCCAGCGCGGCTTCCTGCAATCCCAGCTGCGCCAGCGCATCGACGATCTCGGGCACCTTCGCGGTCCACTCCAGCGCATTGCGCGACCAGATCCGCACCTGTCCCGCGCGAATGACCGTCAACAGGCGATAGCCATCCCACTTGGCCTCGTGCAGCCAGTCATCGCCCATCGGCGGCGCGCTGCCCAGCATCGCCAACTGGGGTTTGAACGGTCCATCCACCAGGCGCGCGCGGCGCGCGCCGGCAAGCGCCAGCGCGCGCTTGCGCCGCTGTTCGATGGTGCGCGGGGAAACACGCGCGCGTGTTCCGGTGGCGGCCTTGCGCGACGCCGTCTTGCGCGCTTTCACGCCTGGCTTCACCACCCGCCCCCGGCGCGTACCCGCGGTAGGTGCCGCCACGTCGTCCAGCATGTCGTCGGCCTCACCGGGTGCCGCGTAGTCGTCCTCGTCCTTGAACAGCAGCCACTGCGGTCTGGCCGAGGCGCGTCCGGTGCGCACCAGGTGCCAACCGCCCTTGAGCTTGTCGCCGAACAGTTCGAAGCGCAGGTGACCCTTCGCCAGCTGCGCCTCGGGATCGCCGCGGGTGGCCCATAGCCCGCGATCGAACAAGGCGACGTGGCCCGCACCATATTCGCCTTCCGGAATCTCACCCTGGAAGTCCGCATAGGCAATCGGATGATCCTCCACCTCTGCCGCCAGCCGCTTGACCTGCGGATCCAGGCTCGGCCCCTTCGGCACCGCCCAGCTCTTGAGCGCGTCACCGACCTGCAGGCGGAAGTCGTAGTGGCGATGGCTGGCATGGTGCAACTGGACCACGAAAATCGGCCGCGCCGCGCGTCCGGTACGCCCCGGGGCCGGCTCGCGGGTGCGCCCGAAGTGCCGCTTGCGCTGGTACTCCACCAGACTCATCGGTGAACCTGATCATCACACGGGGTCCACTATGGTCGGGATTCCGTCAACGGGATGTATGAAGATGACTCCACTGGACAAGCCCCTGCGCCGTGAGTTGCTCCTCAACGATGTCGCCTACACCCTGGTGATCGATCCGGTCGGATTGAAGCTGACCGAAAAGGGCCGCCGGCGCGGCGTCGAACTGCGCTGGACCGAACTGGTGTCCGGCGACGCCGGCCTGGCCGCCGCGTTGCAGGCATCGGTGGAAGACGAACGCGGCTGACCGCCGCGCGGCGCCCCGGCGTGCCGCGCATCCGGGACGATCAACGCTTGCGCGTGGCCGCCTTCTTCGTCGCGCGCTTGCCGGCGGCCTTGGTCGCCGTCTTGCGTGCGCGCTTGCGCGCGGGAGCCTTCTTCGCCGCCGATTTCTTCGCCGGGGTGCGTTTCTTTTCCGCCAGGCTTTTCTGCAGCAACGCCATGAAGTCCACCACGTTGGTGGTGGCCTCTTCCTCGCGCTCCGGCTCCTCGACGCGCGCCGTCGCGCCCTTGGACTTGATCCGCTTGCGGATGATCGCCTGCAGGCGTGCGCGGAATTCGTCATGGTAGGCGTCGGGTGACCAGTCGCCGGCCATCGATTCCACCAGTTGCCGAGCCATTTCCTCTTCCTTGGCCGAAATGCGGTAGGACGAGGCGCTGCCGGAGGGCAGCTTGTAGTCGTCCGGATCCACCAGTTCCTGCGGATAGCGCAGCAGCATCAGCACCAGCGCGTCGCCCAGCGGCATCACCGCGGACAGGTATTCGCGGGTGCGGATGACGACCCGGGCCACGCCGATCCGGCCGGTCGATTCCAGCGTGCGGCGCAGCAGCACGTAGCCCTTCTCGGCCTTCTTGCCGGGCACCAGCACGTAGGGCTTCTCGAAGTAGCGCGGATCAATCGCGTCGCGCTCGATGAAGGCCTCCACCTCCACCGTCTCGTGGCTCTCCGGCGCGGCGGCGCGGATGTCCTCCTCTTCCACCACCACGTAGTTGCCCTTGTCGTACTCGTAGGCCTTGACGATGTCCTTCCACGGCACTTCCTCGCCGGTCTCGGCGTTCACCCGCTCGAACCGGATCGGCTTGCGGTCGCGCGAGTCCAGCATGCGGAAGTGCAGATCGACCTTGCGCTCGCCGGACATCAGCGAGACCGGTACGTTCAACAGGCCGAAGGAAAGCGTGCCTGTCCAGATGGGGCGTGCCATGGCGCGTCCTCGCGGGCGATTGTCGCTTTCCTTGTTAGTGCCTGCGCGATGATGGGCAAGTGAACGAAAGCCCTCCCTGGAGCGCCGCAGAAGCGTGACGGACGTCAAGACTTAATGCTTTCTCCATGCGTTGTTTACATTCGTGACGAGCGCGACGGCCATGATGGGCGCTCCCGTCAGAAAGGAGGACATGCATGGGCAGCATCCATCGGTATCCCCCGCGGCAGGCCGTCCCCGGCAAGTGCGAGGTGGTGGACGTGAAGGCCGAACTGGAAGAATGGCGCGAAGGGATTCCCTCATCCGGGTTCTACCAGCCGGGGACCTCGTTCAGCCGCTACGAACCCAGCCTGATGTTCGCGTACGACAGCTACCTGCAATACCACCAGGTGCCGCTGGAGGGATTGCTGCATACGCTGGAACAACGCTACGAGGAACGCTTCGATCACTTCGAGCGGCTGGACTGGCACCACATGGAAAACCTGCTGCGCGAAGTCTGGCAGCGCATGGGCGCCCCGCTTGGCGATGACGGACAGGCGCGCACGGCCGGCATGCGCCCGCTTCCGCTGCGCCAGCCCTACGGCTGATCCGCCTTACGATTGACCAGCCGTGCGTTGATGAACACCCGCGCCGTCCGCCGCGACGCTCAGTCGCGGCGCGGCGCCGGCTTTCCCTTGCGGTGCGGCTTCGGCGCACCGTCGCGCGCCTTCTTGGCGAAACCACCGCCCAGCTTGCCCGGCGGGCGTCCTTCCGGACGCTGCTGGCGGCGCGGCGGCGCGTGGCCGCTGTCCTCGCCCACGCGATGGATGCGCAACTGCTGGCCGGACACCCACACCTTCTTCAGGTGCGACAGGATCTCCGACGGCATGCCTTCGGGCAGGTCCAGCACCGAATGGTCGTCGTGGATGTCGATACGGCCGATGTAGCGCGCTTCCAGGCCCGCCTCGTTGGCGATCGCGCCGACGATGTTCGCCGGCTTGACGCCGTGCATGTGACCCACCTCGATGCGGAAGGTTTCCATGCCGACCTCGGGTTCGGCGCGCGGCGGCTTGTCGAAGCGCGGACGCTCGATGCGCGGCGCGGCCGCCTCGTCATGCGCGCGCTCGTGCGTGTGTTCGTGATGTTCGCGACGGGCCGGCCGCTCGCTGCGTTCGGCGCGTTCCGGACGCGGTTCGCGCACCGGTCGTTCCTCGCGCACGGGACGTTCGCCGCGCACGCGCGCGTCGCGCCGCTGTTCCGGCGGCAGCAACAGCGGCGTGTCGCCCTGCAGCAGGCGCGCCAGGGCGGCGGCGATGTCCACCGCCGGCACGTTGTGCTCCTGCTCGTAGGCTTCGACCAGGCTGCGGAACTCGCCGGTGTCGCCGGCGGCCAGGGTGTCGGTGATGCGGCTGAGGAACTTCTGCACCCGGCGATCGTTGACCGCCTCGACGCTGGGCAACTGCATTTCCTGGATCGGCTGGCGGGTGGCGCGCTCGATGGCGCGCAGCATGCCCTTCTCGCGCGGGGTGACGAACAGGATCGCATCGCCACTGCGGCCCGCGCGGCCGGTGCGGCCGATGCGGTGCACGTAGCTTTCGGTGTCGTACGGAATGTCGTAGTTCAGCACGTGGCTGATGCGCTCCACGTCCAGGCCGCGCGCGGCCACGTCGGTGGCCACGAGCACGTCCAGCTTGCCATCCTTCAACTGCTGGATGGTCTTCTCGCGCTGCGCCTGCTGCATGTCGCCGTTGATGGCGGCGGCGGCCAGGCCGCGCGCCTGCAACTTGCCTGCCAGTTCCTCGGTCGCCGCCTTGGTGCGGGCGAAGATGATCATGCCGTCGAACGGCTCGGCTTCCAGGATTCGAGTCAGCGCATCGAGCTTGTGCAGGCCGCTGACGAACCAGTAGCGCTGGCGGATGTTGGCCGAGGTGGTGGTCTTGGCCGCGATGGTGACCTCGACCGGATCCTTCAGGTAGGTCTGGGCGATGCGCCGGATCGCCGGCGGCATGGTCGCCGAGAACAGCGCGACCTGGCGCGATTCCGGGGTCTTCTTCAGTACCGTCTCGACGTCATCGATGAAGCCCATGCGCAGCATTTCATCGGCTTCGTCCAGCACCAGCGTGGTCAGGCCGGACAGATCCAGCGAGCCGCGCTCCAGGTGATCGATCACCCGCCCGGGGGTGCCCACCACCACATGCACGCCGCGCTTGAGCGCCTGCAGCTGCGGGTAGTAGCTCTGGCCGCCGTAGATCGGCAGGACGTGGAAACCGGGCATCTTCGCCGCGTAGCGCTGGAACGCCTCGGCGACCTGGATCGCCAGTTCGCGGGTCGGCGCCAGCACCAGCGCCTGCGGCTTGTCGGCCGCCAGGTTGATGGAGGACAGCAGCGGCAGCGCGAAGGCCGCGGTCTTGCCGGTGCCGGTCTGGGCCTGGCCCAGCACGTCGCGGCCGGCCAGCACCGCCGGGATGGTGGCGGCCTGGATGGGGGATGGGGTTTCGTAGCCCACTTCGGTGACCGCGGCCATGACCGGCGCGGACAGGCCGAGATCGGCGAAAACGAGCGAAGAAGGGGAAGATTCGGGGGACATGGAGGACTCCGGGGCGTCGCGGAGTGCGCACGCAAGCAGCGTATTGTGCGCTTTCAGGCCCCCTCCTGTCCTGTCGGCCTGTGGGTCGCCCCGCCTCGCCGTTCAGGCAAATCCTTGATTTGGCGGGGATTCTGGCCGATTTGGCCCCCTCAGGCGGCACTCCGTGATTTTTTCCCCGCCGCCGCGAATCACCCTTCCGACACGCACAATCGGCACGGGCGGGAAATGGAACACGTGGCAGACATGGCGGAACACGCGCGGCAGGGGTTCGCGGAACAGCTGGAACGGCACCGGGGCATCGTCTTCAAGGTGGCCGGCACCTATTGCCGCAACCCCGACGACCGCGCCGAGCTGGCGCAGGAAATCGCCAGCCAGCTCTGGCAGGCCTATCCACGTTTCGATCCGGCGCGTCCGTTCTCCACCTGGATGTACCGGATCGCGTTGAATGTCGCGATCTCGTTCGTGCGCGACAACAGCCGACGCCACCGCCACGCGGTGCCGCTGGACGATCAGTTGCACGACATCGCCGATCCGCACGCGGCAGATCCGCAGGCCGAGCAGCAGGTGCGCGCCCTGCATCGCTTCATCCACGCGCAGGCGCCACTCGATCGCGCGCTCCTGCTGCTGTACCTGGAGGACCGCGGCTATCGCGACATCAGCGAGATCCTGGGCATCAGCGAAACCAATGTCGCCACCAAGATCAGCCGGCTCAAGCAACGCATCCGCAACGAACTCTGACCCCACATGGACACGCTCATGGAAACCGATGAACTGAAGGCCGCCTGGCAGGCGCTGGAGCGCCGCATGACCCGGCAGGATCAACTCAGCCTGCACCTGTTCCGCGAAGGGCGGCTGGAAAAGGCGCGCAGCAGCCTGCGTCCGCTGTTCTGGGGACAGCTCATCCAGATCGTGTTCGGCGTGGCGATGATCGTGCTGGGGGTGGCCTGCTGGACCCCGCACCGCGACCTGCCGGTGCTGCTGGTATCCGGCATCCTCGTGCACGCCTACGGGGTGGCGACCACCGCGATGGCCGGACTGACGCTCGGCCTGATCGGCCTGATCGACTATTCCGCGCCGGTGCTGACCATCCAGCGCCACCTGGCCCGGCTGCGGCGCTTCTACATCTGCAACGGCATGATCGCCGGCCTGTCCTGGTGGCTGCTGTGGCTGCCCTTCGTCATCGCCCTGGGCGCCGTGGTCGGCGGCAACCTGACCCCGGCCGCGCCCGGCATGCTGGTGGTGTGCCTGGCGATCGGCATCCCCGGCCTGATCGCCTCCGCCTGGATCCATCGCTGGCGCCGCCGGCGCGCCGGTTCGGATGCCTGCTTCGAGGACGCCCTGGGCGGCAGCAGCATCCAGCGCAGCCAGCGCGTGCTGGACGAACTGGCCCGCTTCGAACGCGAGTGAGGCGCGGGCCGGCCGGGATTGCGATTAAACTGCCGCGATGCAGATGCTCGATTTCGAACTCGACGGCGAATACGTCGAACTCAACCAGTTGCTCAAGCTGATCGGCTTGGTCGACAGCGGCGGCGCGGGCAAGGCGCTGGTCGCTTCCGGCGCGGTGCGGGTGGACGGTGCGGTCGAACTGCGCAAGACCTGCAAGATCCGGGATGGGCAGGTCGTTGCGCTCGACGACATCGAGATCCACGTCCGCGCGAGCTGACCGGATGACGCGGCGAGCCAAACGACCGCCCCGGCCTGCTGCTCAGTCCCTTGGCGAATCCATCGCCGCGACCATCGCCCGGATCTTCACCGCTTTCTCGAAGTGATCCAGCCGATGCGTGCGTATCCACCACTCCGCGGCTTCCATGAGCCGCTCGGGATCATCGTTGCGATTGGCGAAGAAAGCGTAGAACGACAGACCCACCTCCGGCCCCTTCTGCGCGATCTTCCGATCGCACACTTCGATGATTTTCCGCCGAAGCTCAATCCTCACGCCGTTTCCCTGTCCTGAACACCGCGCCCCTACAGCACGCCGGAAGCGTCGCGGTCGAATTCGGCCATCGGGCTTTCCATCGGGCAGGTGCCGTCGGGGAAACCGAAGCTCTTGCGCAGCTCCAGACCGCAGGTATTGATGTCTTCCAGCGCGGTCTCGGTCTGCCCGCACTGGCGATCGAAGGCCAGCATGAAGTCGTCCTTGCGGCGCACGAATTCCTCGCCGCACTTGCGGGTCAGCTGGATGCGATCCAGATCGTCCTGCGCCGCGTTGGTGCCCTGCAAGCCATATTCTTCCAGCTCGGTGGCGGTCAGCAGGCGCAGCTTGCGGTTGGGCACGGTCATCATCAGATCCGCCACCGTCACCGCCGCGCCGTTGCGCTCCAGGTAATCCTTCAACTGGCCGTAGACCTGGCGCAGTTCCTCGGCCAGCTCGGCGCGCGAGTTGGCACCGGAATTTATCCGCATCATCCGATGGATGCCGACCTTGCCGGCAATCACCCGGTTGTCGCCGGCGGCGAGGATAAGCAGGCAGGAGCTGTGGCAGATCGCGCCGTCGCGTACCCACAGCGTCCAGTGCGAGGCGCCGATGATGTCGCCGGCGCGAATGCCGTCCTCGACCCGGCCACCGCTGGAATCGATGTCCAGCACGCGCTTCTCGATCGCCAGCCGGTTGGCGACGTTGGACATGCGTTCCATCAGCGAGGTGAATTCGGCGTTGATCTTTCCCGTGTAGCGCACCCGCATCACCCCGGCGGCCTGGCATGGCTTGACCGCATCGAGCAGGCTCTGGAAGTCGAGCTTGTCCAGCGCCACGCCGTCACCGTGCTCCGCGTAGTCGAGTTCGCAGCTGACCCAGGTGACCCCGGCGGTCAGCGGCGCCTCCGGCCAGTCGGTGGTGCGTGCCAGATCGATCTTGCGCGGCGCCGGCTTGACCGGGCCGGCGCTGATGGCGCCGTTGTCCTCGCTGCTGGCGGTGGTCTCGGTACGCGGTTTCTCCGGTGCCGGCGGCGCGGGGGGCTCGGCCCGGCATCCGGCCAGCAGGACGGCGCACAGCACACACCAGGACAACAGGGACACGGGACGCATGGGCACGGAAGGCGGCGGGACGTGGGAAAGAGCCGCTAGTCTAGGGCCCGGAGTGCGCCGGGGGCCGAATCGGTGGTGAATGCGGCCTCGACCGGTTCAGCTCGCGAGTCCCGCGGCATCTGCGACAGTCCCCACAGGTCAACCGCCCACGTCACGCGACGCAGGCAGGGAACGCGCAGCGCATCGGCATCTCGATCGACATGCCGATCGCTCCCGGCAGACGGTGGGTGGCCGCGATCTCAGGCGAAGGTCACCGCGTGGACCGGTGGCAGCCGGGCCGGCAGTGCCCGCCAATGCTCGCCCTGATCATCGCTGGTCCAGAAACCGCCGGTGGTGGAACCGAACGCCAGCCGATCACCACTGGCGTCGACGGCCAGGCCGTGCCGGTAGACCAGATCGTAGGACTGCTCCGCCGGCAGTCCGGTGCGCAGGGTCTGGAAGCTGCGCCCGCCGTCGCGGGTGCGGGCGACCACCAGTCGCGCGTCCACCGGATAGCGCTTCTCGTCCTTCACCGCCGGCACGAACCACGCGGTATCCGCATCGCGCGGATGCACCGCCACCGCGAAGCCGAACACCGAGGGCGGCACGTCGGTGATCTCTTGCCAGTCGCCGCCGTCGGCGGTGCTGCGGAACACGCCATTGTGGTGCTGGGCCCAGAACACCTCCGGCGTGGCGCGCGCCTGCACCAGCCGGTGCACGTCCTGGATGTTGGGATCGCCCTGCTGCCCTTCCGGCATGTAGCGCGCGATCATGCCCTGCGCGGTCTGGCTCCAGTTGTCGCCACCGTCGTCGCTGCGCCACACGCCACCGCTGGAGATCGCCACCCGCAGGCGGCGCGGATCGCGCGGATCCACGCAGATGGAATGGATGCCCGGATGATCGTATCCGCCGCCGAACCACTGGCCGCGTTCGGGGCGATCCCACAAGCCACGCACGAGTTGCCAGTTGCGTCCGTGATCGTCGGAGCGGAACAGGCCGCCGGGAATGGTGCCCGCCCACAGCCGGCCCGGTTCGTCCGGCCCGCCCGCTTCCAGTGACCAGATCAGGCGCAGCGCCGCCGGTTGCGCCGGCTTGCCGTCGCCAGGCACCACCTGGTCGCCTTCGCCATAGGCCGGTACGCCCACCTCTTCCCATTGCCGGCCCTGATCGGTGGAACGATGCAGCTTGGCGCCGAAGTGGCCGAGATCCAGCGCGGCGTACCAGCTGCCGTCGCGCGGGTCGGCCAGCGCCAGCGCCACGTTGTCGCCGAGGAAGGCGGTATCGGCGATTCGCCAGCCGCCGTTGTCGCGCGCGAGCACGAACAATCCCTTGCGTGAAGACACCAGCAATCGATCCGACATGTCAGCCTCCCGACAGCGCCTGCATCACGTAGAGTTCGGCATCGTCGCCGACGGCCTGGCCGAGATCGCGCTTGTCGCGCAGGCACTGGCCATCGACGAATACCGCGACGTGGTGGCGCACCGCGCCGTGCTCGTCGAGCACGTAGCCACGCAGCGTGGGATGCAGGTCGAACACGGCCTGCAGCAGTTCACCCACGCTGGCGCCGGCCAGCTGCATGCACAGCTCGCCGCCGGAACGTGCTTCGGCTTGCGGCAGCCAGCGCGTCAGCGCCGGCGCCAGCACCACCCTGGCCATCACGGGGTCCTTGCCACCCAGACAGCCACGGAGGATAGCGCCCCGCCTGCGGCGCCGCATGGCGCAACGCCGCGAGGAGGCGTCGGGTCCGCTTGCAGCGACGCGGCGATTGTCGCGGCCGGCTTCGCCGGTGGCGCCCGCGCGGACCGCGCGGTGTGCGATCTTCCCCGTAGCTGACGACGCGAATGCCAGGCGCAGGATTCAGTTTCGCCGCACCGCAGCAGCACCCGCGACCGCTTTCCCCGCTTCCCGCTTCAATGGACCCGGCAACCCCATCCACCAGCCCGCGATCCGCTCAAGAAGCGGTCGCGCGGGTCGATACCGGACACCAGACGTGCCCGTTGAGGAGACCCCATGGGGCCCAGCCAATCGGCCTGCCATCGGGGAATCCGGCGGTCCGGGGTCGACAGCCACATTCCTCCGTTCCACACTGCGTCCGCGCGTGCGCGCACGGATCGGTGCGCGGGAGTGCGCGCCCTTCCGATGGACAGGTGGATTCCGTGATCGATACGTCACCCCATCCGTCGTCGGCGACGGCGGTGCATTCGCACGCGGAGCATGCACGGCCGGGCACCGGCGCGTGGCGCTGGGCGCTGGCCGTGCTGCTGGCCGGGCTGGCCTTCACGTTCTGGCTGGCGCTGAGCGAATGGCGCGACCTGAACGAGCGCACCGATGCACAACGTCGCGGCCTGGCCCAGGTGGCCACGCGACAGTTGCGTGCGCCGCTGCAGACCGTGGCCTCGGAACTGCGCGCGATGCAGACCGTGTTCCTGGCCAACGACCGGATGGACCAGATCCGTTTCACCCAGGTCACCGAAAACCTGCAGCGCCAGCGTATCGGTCCGGCGCGGGTGGCCACCGCGTTCGCGACCCGGATCGACGGCGTCGCCGGCGGGCCATCGGCTTATCGCTACCAGTTCATCACCCCACTCCGCGGCAACGAGGTGCTGCTGGGCCTGAACATCGCCAGCCAGCGCGAGAACCTGCTGGCGCTGGAACGCGCGCGCGACAGCAACAGCGTGGTGCTGTCCGCCCCGTTCGTGCTGCGCCAGACGGTGCCCGGCAGCCACCAGCGGCTCGGCGTGACCGTGCGCCTGCCGGTCTATTCCGACGGTCCGGAACCGCTCGACGTGACCGCGCGGCGCGCGCGCGAGATAGGTGCGCTCGCGGTCAGCCTGCGGCTGGATCCGCTGGTCAATGACGCGTTGCAGGGCCCGGTGCTGGACACCTTCCGGGTCAGCGTCCGCGATCTGGACGCCACCGACATCGGGCCGTTCTACGAATCCGGCACCCGCGCCGAGCAGGACGCCCGGCTGTACCGGCAACTACTGGAATTCGGCGGGCGTCGCTGGGAATTGCGCATGTGGCCGCGCCCGGCCGTGCTGGACAGCGAACGCCTGCGGGTCATCCTCACCGCCGGTCCGGTGATCAGCCTGCTGCTGGCGGCGTTGCTGTGGTCGCTGGCCACCACCCGCCAGCGCGCGATCACGCTCGGTCACGAGATGAGCGCGCTCTATCGCCAGAGCGAGGCGCAGTTCCGCGCGCTCAACGAACTGCTGCCGGCGCTGGTCCTGCTGTCCGACGGTGACGGTCGCATCCTGTATGCCAACCAGGCCGCGCGGCAGCGGCTGGGCGATGTAGTCTCGGCCGGCGTGCCGCTCACCGCGCTGTTCGCCGATCCGGCCTTCCGCGAACGCGTGCGCCAGCCCGCCCGCACCGGCGACTACTGGGGCAACGTGGAGGCGCTGCTGATCGGCCTGGGCGGGGAATTCTGGGCCAATGCGTCCATCGCCCGGGTCGAGATGGAGGACGAGCCCCGCCTGCTGGTGGTCGCCACCGACATCTCCGAGCAGCGCGAACTGACCGAACGGCTCAGTTACCAGGCCACCCACGATGCGCTGACCGAACTGTGCAACCGGCGCGAGTTCGAACGGCGGATCGAACAGGCCCTGGCCGATCGCCGTCGCGGCGGCCGCTCCTGTGCGCTGCTGTACATCGACCTGGATCAATTCAAGCTGATCAACGACGTGTCCGGCCATACCGCCGGCGATCAGCTGCTGGCGCAACTGGCGCTGGCGATGCGGATGCAGTTGCGCGGCGATGATCTGCTGGCGCGGCTGGGTGGCGACGAGTTCGGCCTGCTCGCGTTCGACGTCGACACGGCCAGCGCGCGCACCCTGGCCGAGCGGCTGCGCACCGGCATCGAATCGCAGATGTTCGTCTGGCAGGAACGCACCTACACGGTCAGTGCCAGCATCGGCGTGGTGGTGGTGGACCAGGACAATCCCACCCTGAAGGATCTGCTGTCCTGGGCCGACACCGCCTGCTACGTGGCCAAGGAAAACGGCCGCAACCGCATCCACGTCTACAGCGACGACGACGAGGCCACCCGGCGCTACGGCGAGATGGAGTGGGCCAACCGCCTGCGCTGGGCGATGGAGGAACAGCGCCTGTTGCTGGACTACCAGGAAATCGTGCCGCTGGACGGCCGCCGCGAGGACGGCGCGCGGGTGGAACTGCTGCTGCGCCTGCGCGACGAGGACGGCCGCATCGTCCTGCCGGGCGCGTTCCTGCCGGCAGCCGAGCGCTACGGCCTGATGCCGATGGTGGATCGCTGGGTGATCCGCGCCGCGCTGACCCACTTCGGCCAGTTGCATGCCGATGGTCGCCCCTTGCAGCAGTGCGCGATCAACCTGTCCGGCGCCAGCATCGAGGACGAGGACCTGGCGGACTTCATCCTGGCGCTGATCGCCGAGCACCGGGTGCCGCCGTCGCGGCTGTGCTTCGAGATCACCGAGACCGTGGCGGTGCGCAACCTGCTGAAGGTGGTGCAGGTGATCGAGCGGCTGCGCAAGGCGGGCTGCCGGATCGCGCTGGACGACTTCGGTGCCGGCATGTCCTCCTTCGGCTACCTCAAGAACCTGCCGGTGGACGTGATCAAGATCGACGGCAGTTTCATCCGCGATCTGGAAACCGACGCGATGAGCCGCACCATCGTCAGCGCCATCGCCCAGATCGGCCATCAGCGTGGGCTGAGCGTGGTCGCCGAATGGGTCGGCAATGCCGGAATGATCGCCACCCTGACCGGACTGGGCGTGGATTTCGGCCAGGGCATGGCGCTGCACCGGCCCGAGCGGGTGCTGTTCCAGCGCCACCGGCAGGCGGCCTGATTCCATCGTTCCGGCTCTGAGGGCGCTAGAATCGACGCGTCGCTCTTCATGCGTCTTTTCACGAGCTGTCCGACATGTCCGATTCCTGCTGTGGCTGCGGCAAGACCATCGACGTCGCCGCGCTGGAAGCGCGCCAGCGGCGGGTGCTGTCGATCGTGCTGGCGATCAACCTCGCCACCTTCCTGATGATGATCGCGGCGGCGCTGTACAGCCGCTCCACCTCGCTGCTGTCGGGCAGCCTGGACAACCTGGGCGACGCCGCCACCTACGCGTTGAGCCTGATGGTGGTGGGCGCCAGCGCGCGCGCCAAGGCGCAGGTCGCGCTGTTCAAGGGCCTGCTGATACTCGCCGCCGCGGTCGCGGTGGCCGCGCAGATCGGCTGGCGGCTGGCGCACCCGACGGTGCCGCTGTTCGAGACCATCGGTGTGGTCGGCCTGCTCAACCTGGGCGCCAACCTGATCTGCCTGCGCCTGCTGACGCCCTACCGTTCCGGCGACGTCAACCTGGCCTCGGCCTGGGAATGCTCGCGCAACGATGTTTACGAAGGACTGGCGGTGCTGGTCGCCGCCGCGGGCGTGTGGCTGTTCGGCGCCGGCTGGCCCGACCTGCTGGTCGGCGCGGCGCTGTTGCTGCTGTTCCTGCGTTCGGCCTGGCGGGTGCTGTCCGGCGCCTGGGCGGCCTGGCGCGAGACCGCGCCCAGGCATGCCTGAACCTGCCGGCTTCGGGCACGTCCCGCCGAGCAAGCTCGGCGCGAAAGGCAACGTCCGCCCCTGAACCCACGCGTAGAGCGGAGCTTGCTCCGCTGCCCTGCATGGCCGGCGGCTTCGAACACGCCCCGCCGAGCAAGCTCGGCGCTACAGGCAACGTCCGCCCCTGAACCCACGCGTAGAGCGGAGCTTGCTCCGCTGCCCTGCATGGCCGGCGGCTTCGGACACGCCCCGCCGAGCAAGCTCGGCGCTACGGGAGGCAATCGCCGCTAAGGAGCCTCGGCCAACCGGCTGGCGTGACTGGCGGCAAGCTTCCAACCGTCGGGATACCGGATCCAGGTATCCGTGAAACGGAAATCGGCGGTGAACGCCTGCCCCTGCGAATCACCCTCGACGTGGGTCACTCCAGTGACGATCGCCGCATCGCCATGCAGGCGGATCCGCTGGTCCCGGTTGCGGAACACCCGGTAGCGCGGTTCCCGGCTCGCCACTTCGGCGAGGTTGGCGGCCAGGCCGGTGACCACGCCGCGCGAATCGACCAGAGTGAAGCCCGGATCCAGATGGCGCTCCAGGGTTTTCGCGTCGCCGCCCTCGAATGCGCGGCACAGGATCGTTTCCACCGCCAGGATGTCGCGCCGGTCCTCGGCTTCGCCGGCCTGCGCCCAGGAAGACGCCGCGAGCAGCGCCCACAGCACAGTCGCCCTTCCCCACATCGCCTTTCGCATCGCCCTGCCCCGCTCCGGGATTGCCGGCGATGGTAACGCGTCGCTACAGGCCGTGGCCGTCCTCGGCGCGCAGCACCGGTTCCGGTTTCACCCGCACGGCCCACAGCACGCCGCCGATCAGCAGACCGATGCCGATCAGGGTCAGCGGGCGTGGCATCTGCCCGCGCAGCATGAACGCATAGGCCAGCGCCGCCAGGGTCTCGAACACGATCAACTGCCCGACCAGCGCAGTTGGCAGGCGCTGGCTGGCCTGGTTCCAGCACAGCGTGCCCAGCCACGAGGCGAACAGGCCGATCGCCACCATCAGGGCGATGAAGAACTCCGGGCGTGGTCCCAGCGGCATCGGGAAGTCCGCGCCACGCAGCTTCATCACGCCCCACAGCAGCGCGTAACCCAGCAGCGCCAGCGGCAGAATCGCCACGCCCTGCGCGGTCGCCCACGCGCGCGGACTGCGATCCGGATGCGCGCGCAGCCAATCGGCGTTGCGCAGCGGATACCAGGTCCAGCAGGCCACCGCGATCAGCGCCAGCAGCGCGCCGCTGGCGTATCGCCATGGATCGGCCTGCGGGTCGTCGCGCAGTGCCTGCAGTTCCACCTGGTTGACGCAGGCGATGCCCAGCACGATCAGCACCAGCGAAGGCGCCAGCCGGCCCCAGGGCAGGCGTCCGTCACGGTGGCCGTTGCGCAGGTTGGCGCTGATCGCGATCACCACCGGCAGGGTGCCGATGATCATGGTCGGCACCGGCGCGCCGGCGCGCTGGATGGCGCTGGCCAGGCACAGGTAGTACAGCAGGTTGCCGATGGCCGCGAGTTTGAGCGCCTCGCGCCAATCGGCCGCGCGCAGCCGGCGCAGTTCGGCGCGATCGAAGGCGGCCAGCGGCAGCGCGATCAGGCCGAATGCCAGGTAGCGTCCCACCGATTGCAATGCGGCGGGATACTCCGGCAACAGCAGTGGCCCCACGAACACCAGGCCCCACATCAGCCCGGCCGCCAGCGCGTACAGCGTTCCCACCCACATCGTCGTGTTCGTCCGTCCGGAAAACACCGACTCTAGAAGGCGTTCCCGGTCCCGTCTTGCACCAGATTGCGCCGGCTCAGCCGCGCACCTGGCGCTGGTAGCGCGCCGGGGTGACGCCGTAGCGGCGTGCGAACGCCCGGGTCAGGTGGGCCTGATCGGCCATGCCGGTGGCCGCGGCCACGTCGGCCGGGGACTCGCCCGCGCCCAGGCGCCGCTTGGCGTCGTGCACGCGCAGGGCCATCAGCATCTGCTGCGGAGTGACGTGATACTGGTCGCGGAACCGGCGCAGGAAATGGAATGGGCTGAGCCCGGCGACGGCCGCGAGTGACTCCAGGCTGACCCGCTGGTCCAGGTGCGCGTGCAGGTAGTCGATGACGCCGCCGAAGCGCTGCGTGCGTTCCGCGCCCTCGGGCCGGCCGACGTGGGCATGCTCCCGCAAGGTCTCCAGCAGTTGCAGCAGCAGGCCATCGAAGGCCAGTGGCTCGGCGCGCGCGTGCCACAGCGCATCGAGCAGCGCGGTGACCCGCGACGCGCGCGTGGGATCCGGGCGCACGGCATCGGCGAACCACCAGCCGGATTCGCCGGTGATCTCCTCCAGCGCCGCGCGATCCAGATAGATCATCCGGTAGCGCCAGCCATCCTCGGTTTCCGCGCGTCCGGTGTGCAACGCCTCGGGGTTCATCAGCACCAGCGAACCGGCCGATGCCAAGTGATCCGCGCCGGCATAGCGGAAGCGTTCCGCCCCGGATTCGATGGCGCCCAGTCCGAACGCCTCGTGGGTATGCGGATCGAAAGCGTGCCGGACGATATGCGCGCGGTACAGTTCCACGCCCGGCCGGTGCGGCGGGTGCAGGAACTGGGCCGCGTCACGGGGGGATTCGAATTGTTCCGGCACGCCTTGCATCGGCTCATCATGCCACCGGTCGGCCACCCTCGCCGCCTTTGGCCGCCGCCGCCCCCGTGCGGCGTTGATGCGCGTACAGGGGCCACGGAAAGGCCGCGACGGACCCCGGCAGGACCTGGCGCAGGGAGATTCGATGAAAACCTTCTACATCCGCTCGCTGCATTGGCTCGCGATGCTGGGTTTCCTGCTGCTCGGCGCGGCGGTGAGCGCCAGCCTCGGCGCCCTGCTGGGTTGAGCGCCCGCGATATTCCGGAGCGCCCCCGGGGTCAGGGCGGATCGTTGCCCTCGGGCGTGACCTCGGCGGCCCACGCCAGCGCCTGCTCCGCTTCGGCGGGCTCGAACGCGCGCACTTCCGTCGCCGGCAGCAGGTGCCCGGCGAACTCGGAAATCCGGCCCAGCCATTGCTTGTCGGTCACCACCGCCGCGCGCGCGAAGCGCGAATACTCGCCCAACTTCTGCACCGCGTAGCGCAGATCCTTGGCCATCGCCTCGGCGCTCAGGCCGGTCATGCCGGCGAGATCGGTGAAGATGCCGATGCGGCGGTACTCGTGCAGGCGCGCCTCGATCTCGGCGATGCACCGGTCGTAGTCCTCGCCGGTGAGCTGGCCGCTGAAGCGGAAGGCCGCCACGTGCGGCGGGGCGGGAATGCCTTCGATCATGCGCGGACTCCTGCGATGGGTTTCATCGCATGCTCACCGCGGGCGCGTCGCGAAAACGTCAACGCCGGCAAGGGCCTCAATCGATCCGGTAGACCCGTGCCTTGGGCGTGTCTTCCTCGACCTGCAGGAACCAGCGTCCGGCCACGCCGGGCACCACCACGATCTCGGGCGATTCCAGCGGGCGCGACAGCTTCATCTTGCCTTTCAGGACCTTCCACTGCTGGCCGTTGTCCAGTTCGAACACGGTCCCCGGCTCCCAACCGGCCACGGTGCCCTTGAGGCGCGCGTGGATGGGCTCGTCGTTGAGGCCAATCAGCGAACTTTCATCGCGTGGCCGGCGCTCCGGCGCCTGCGTGCGGGCGATGACCTCTGCGCGCTCCTGCGCGCGCGCCTCGACCTGTTCGCCGAGCAGGCGGTTGAGCAGTTCCAGTTGCGCCGGGGTGAGCTGGTCCAGGCCGGTGGCGCGCATCTGCTCGGCGGTGAGCCGCTGTTCGATGTTGACGTGCGGGGCCTTTGGCTCCTGTTGCGCGAACGCCGCCGGCATCCACGCCATCGCCAATCCCGCCAGCAGCCAAGCCTTGATCTTCATGTGTCCGCCCTTGCCCGGCGCGTCCGGCATGGGCGCGCTTTACGGTTTCGTGAAGATCCTGCTGCGATGAAATGACAGGAACATGACAGCAACCCGGCTCAGGCGTCGTGGGTGTCGCCGGATAGCGGCGTGGCCCGCATCGACGGACGCTGCGCGAAGGCGTCGAACCAGGCCGCCAGACGCGGCCGTCCCGGCCGGAACGGCGGCAGCTCGCGGAACGCCAGCCAGTCCAGGGCGGTGGCAACGGCGATATGTCCCACATGCGGCGGCGCATCGACGTCCAGTTCCTGTTCCAGCCAGTCGTAGCTGGCCAGCAGCTTGTCGATGTAGCCGTCGCGCAGCGGCGGGTAGCGCAGCGGTTCGGGACGGCGCACGGTCTCCCAGCGCACCGCGATGCCGGCCTCGCACAATCCCTGCGCCACCGCCTGCACCCGCAGCGCATGCCAGCGCGCTTCGCCGTCGGCGGGAATCAACCGCGCGCCGGTGTGCAGGGTGTCAAGGTAGGCGCAGATCACGTCCGAATCGAAGATCGCCGGCTGTCCTGGGCGCAGCAGTACCGGCACCTTGCCCAGCGGGTTCTGCCGGAACACCGCCTCGTTGCGCAGCACCGGGCTGGTCTCGTGGTGGATCACCTCCAGCCGCTCGGCCAGGCCGGCCTCGTGGGCGAACACCAGCGCCTTGCGCGCATAGGGCGAATGGGTCTGGTAGAGCAGTTGCATGGATACCCCGCGTGCCGGAGAAAGGTGAATCCTCCGGATTGGGACGACGGAAGAACCTTTCAACCGTGGCGTTTCGATCGCCGCGTCCAGGCCCGCCGCAGCGACCAGAATCCGATGTCGCGCCGATGCCGGAAACCCAGCCGCTCATACAACTGCAGCGCGCGCGGGTTCTCGTGGCTCACGTGCAGGAACGGCAACGCGCCACGGGCAAGCGTGTCGTTGACGAGCATGGCGGTCAGCCGGCCGGCGTAGCCGCGGCCGTTGAAATCCGGGTGGGTGCAGATCGCGCTCATCTCGCGGCACTCTCCCGTTCCCAGGCGCTCGCCGATCATCGCGGCCAGGCGTCCGTCCTGGTAGATGCCGAAGTAGCGGCCCATGTCCATGGTGCGTTCACGGAAGTAGTGCGGATAGACCAGCGCGGTCAGTGCCAGCACGTCGGCGCGATGCGATTCGCCCAGCGACAGGATCTCCGGCCCCTCGGCCACCGGCAGCGGCGTCGTGCGGACCATCTGCGCCAGTGGCCGGAACGTCTCCAGCCGCCAGCCCGGCGGTGCTTCCGGTACCACACCGATCAGGTAGACGGATTCGCCGGGCGCGACCAGCACCTCCAGCTCCGCGCCAATGTCCCCGTCGGCGGCGCTCGCCACGCCCAGGAACGGTGCATATTCGGCGGGGTAGCGCGCCACCGCGCCCGCACGCAGCGCGATGCCGCGGTGCAGGCTTTGCAGCGCGGACCAGAACGGATTGTCGAGTGCGGCGTGGACGCGAGGTTCGAGGACTTCGGTATTCATCGTCATGCGGTGCATTCGCGGCGATGCAGCGGACGCATCCCGGCGTTCGCCCATGTTAACCGTGCCGTCACGCCAACACCCGGGTCCCTCCGGCATATCTGATGGCGCCGCATGGACCGCTGTCCTCGCGGCCCCTGCCTGAACAGGGCCCCGGCCATTGTCGATTTCCGCCTTGCCCGTTCGTCGACACCAGGAAGGTCCGTATCCCGGACCTTTCATTCCTCTCAAAGCACAGGAGCTCCACCATGTCGTACATCGACGGTTTCCTCATCGCCGTTCCAAACGCCAACAAGGAGAAGTTCATCGCCCATGCCGGCGAATTCGATCCGATTTTCATGGAGCTCGGCGCCATCCGCGTCATCGAATGCTGGGGCGACGACGTCCCGGACGGGCAAGTCACCGATTTCCGCCGCGCGGTGAAGGCCACCGACGAGGAGACCGTGGTGTTCTCCTGGATCGAATGGCCGGACAAGGCGACCCGCGACGTCGGCATGAAAAAGATGATGGAGGATCCGCGCATGGATGCCGCCAATCCCATGCCCTTCGACGGCAAGCGGATGATCTTTGGTGGCTTCGCGCCCGTGGTGGATCTGAAAAAGTAATCCCCCGGAGAACCGTGGAGCGGAGCTCGCTCCGCTGCTCCTGCGCGCGGTGTCGTCCGTGGCTGGGCAAACCCGTCACCCGTCGATACCTTGACCCATGCGCCCGCTCAGGGCACACCCAGCCGGGTGTGCCCGGTGGAGATGCGCCGCTCGATCACGACAGGCGTGGCGCCTTCGCCCTGCCCTTGTTCCCAGAGCAGCAGAAACGGCGCCCCGCGGTTTTCAATTTCCAGTTCGGCGCCATTGGCGATGCTGCGCCAACGCAGATCGACACGGCCGTCGCCGATGCGGACATTTTCGACGGCCAGGCGATCCCAGCCGGCCGGCGGCCGCGGTGCGAACCGCAGCCGCTTCGCCAGCGCATCCACGTCCAGTCCGAGCATGCCGTGGACAGCCGCGGACAGGAACGCCGCCGAGGACCAGGTCTGTTCCGGCACCGATTCGCGCTGCGGCTCCGGACGATCGCCGCGCATGACCTCGTGCATGTGCCCCGGCGAATCCGCGCCCGCCCAGGACACCAGGCTGCGCCATAGCGTCGCCGCCTGCTCCGGCCTGCCCGCGCGCCACAGGGTCTCGGCCGCCATCGCGGTGCCCAGCCCCCACACGCTGCCGCGCGAATAGGCTTCCGGGTCGTAGTCGGCGGCCGTGTCCGGCCGGCTGCGCAGTCCCCACGCGGCAAGGTAGGCCGGCCGTGAGAGCTGGCCCAGCGTGGCGTCCACTTCCGCATCCGTGGCCGCCCCGGAACGGATGGCCGCCAGATCCGCCGGCGAGGTGCTTTCCCCGGCTTTGCCGGCGTGACTGAAGCCGCTGATCCAGCGCCGGCCGGCCTCGTCGCGATAACGCTTGCGCAACTGGATGCGCGCCTGCCCGGCGGCACTGGCGGCTTCGCGACCCAGTACTTCGTCACCCTGCACCCGCGCCAACGCCGACATGGCCTGCGCGGTCTCGACCCAAGCCGCCGACAGGGTCAACTCGTCGGTCAGGCGATCCTGCTCGTTCGCGCTCATCTTGTCGGCCGGCACGCGCGGCAGGCCGTCATCGGGATCGCGCGTGGACAGGCAATAGCGGTAGACCCTGAGGACGGCGGGCCAGTGCCGGCGCAGGAATCCGGTGTCGCCGCTGGCGCGGACGTATTCAGCCAGCACACCGATGAAATCGAACGCGATGTCGACATGCACGTACATGTACGGATAGTCGCCGGCCCAGTCCAGGAAGCCCGCGCTCTGCGACATCTCGTGCCAGATCATGCCGTTGTCCGGATGCTGGTAGCGCAGGATGAACGCCAGTTCCTCCGCCGCGCGCTCGAAGCGTCCTTCGTGGATCAACGCACGCGTGCCGACCAGTCCGTCACCGGCGAAATACCACGCGTACTGCGGACGCCGCGCGCCGTGCGATGGCCCGTAACCGGCGACCAGGCCGCAGCCCAGCCGGGCGTTGCAGGTCCACGCCTGCTCCAGCGCAATCTGGGCCCAGCCCAGTGCCCGATTGGCATCGGCATCGGGCGTGGTGACGCGGAGCCGTTCGGAGGACACGAAACGCGCCGCGTCTTCCGCCGACGCGGGCTGTTGCAATGCCGCGGTGGTGGCATGCACGTCCTCGTCCGCCTCGCTCTGCCCGGCGAACAGCAGTTCCGCGCAACGTTTCGTGCCGCAGGCTTGCGGCTGCAGGCGCAGGAACAATGGCAGGCCGAACTCGCTGCCACGCCGATCGTTGTTCGGCTCGCTGTGCTCCGTCGCCTGCGGCGAGGACACCAGCGCACGGAACTGCCGGCGTGGTTCGCTGATCAGGAATCCTTTCGCCCGCGCGTCCCAGGCCAGCTCCTGCCCGCCCACCGCCGCCGGCCACATCAGGTTGAGCGACGGCCGGAAACGGATTTCCAGTCCGATGTCTTCGCCTTCCATTTCGTAGCGCACGATGACACCGGGCAAACGGCCACGCGCCTCCACGCGCTCGCGCAGCGAAAAACCCGGCCCCGCGTAGTGCCGGGTCATCCCCAGCGGATCCACTTCCGCCGAAACCAGATAGGCCAGCCCGTCGCGCATCTTTCCGTCGATCACGAATCCAGGCCGATAGCCTGCCGCGATCTGCAACGGAAACGTCCACAGTTCCAGCCCGTCCTCGGAATACCCCCCGGCGAAGGCTCGCAGGCCGTGCGCCGAGAGGTAGCGGTTCTCGCGCGGCAGTTCAATCGACCAGCGCGGAAGTTCGTACGACGTCGACGCCGGTTCCGCCGCGGAAACCGGCACCGACACGAATGACAGCAACAGGCAGAGCAGACCCGGCCAATGGCGCATGGAGAACCTCGTGGGGGGAGCGCGTCCTGCGGTGGATGTTCCTGGTTCGCACCCTAAGCCATCGCCCCGCATGACCGCCAATTGCAGCGCAGCATGGTGTCCACTGAAACCATCCGGCCGCTGTGGCAGACTCGTCGCATGATGCCGCGAATCCTTCTCCGCGCCCTGGTGTTGGCGATGTGCTGCGTGGTTTCCGCGGCGGCCATCGCGGCTGCCCCGCCCTCGCGCGTGCTGATCTTCAGCAAGACCGCCGGTTTCCGCCACGATTCCATCCCCGTGGCGGTGACCGCGCTGCGCGAGATCGCCCGCCGGCAGTCACTCGATGCGGATACCAGCGAGGATGCCTCGGTGTTCGCGCCGGTTCGATTGCAGCGCTACCGCGCGGTGATCTTCGTCAACACCACCGGCGACATCCTGGATCCGGAACAGCAACGGGCGCTGGAAGGCTTCATCCGCGCAGGCGGCGGTTTCATGGGCGTGCACGCGGCGGCGGATACCGAATACGACTGGCCGTGGTACGGCGAACTGGTCGGTGCGTGGTTCCTCGGCCATCCACCCGGGCTGCAGACCACCCGCGTGCGTTTCGGCCACGATGGCATCGCGGCGCGTGGACGCGAATGGCGGGTCACCGACGAAATCTACAACTACCGGCGCAACCCGCGCGGTTCGGCCGAAGTGATCGCGACAGTGGACGAGCACGACTACACCGGCGGGACCATGGGCGATGATCATCCGATCGCCTGGTGCCACGGTTTCGAAGGCGGCCGTGCCTGGTACACGGGGCTGGGCCATGACATGGCGATGTATTCGGACGCGACCTTCCTGCGTCATCTCCGGCGCGGCCTGCGCTACGTGACCGGACGCGCGGACGCGTGCTGATCAGGCGGCCGGGCAGGCATCGCGGCGTCCCGCCTCGAACGCCTTGACCCCCGCTTCGTCGACCGGTAGCGGACGCACGCCGTCGTCGAAAATCACCCGCCACTGACCGTCGCGATCCTGCTGCCACACCGATCCGAAGCGTCCCAGCCGATGGCTGCCGTCCTTCGGATTGCGGTACAGCGCCGGACCGCTGGAGTAGGCCGTGCGGCCGTCGCCGCCGACCGAGACCCGCTCCGGATACCAGCGCAGTTCCAGCGCCTTGCCTTCGATCAGCGGCATCCAGTCGGCCACGATGGCGTCACGACCGCGGGTGGGCTGATGACCCACGCCGAACACCGCGTCGGCGTGGAGGAAGCCGGCGAAGGCGGTGGCGTCGTGCCGTGCGAGGGCGTCGGCGAAGCCGAGTTCCCGCGTCCAAACCGCGCATCGCGCGTCGCTTGCCATCCCCGGGTGCGGCGGCGGCTCAACGGCCGCGACGCCCGTCGCCAGGCCCGCCAGCCCCAGCAGGGCCGAAAGTCGTAGACCGTCTGTCATGCGAAGTTCTCCGAAACCTGCCAAGCTTTGCGCATTCCATTCCCATCCGTCCTTCCATGCGCCTGCCATTCGTCAGGGCCGCGTGGCTGGCCGCCGCATTGCTGCTGTCGGCCGGCTGCGCGACCCGCGCTCCGCACTCCGCCTCCATTCCCCCCCGGGAACCCGCCACCCTCCTGCTGATCTCGCTCGACGGCGTTCGCGCCGAATACCTCCAGCGCGGCATCACGCCCCATCTGACCCGGCTGGCCGAGGACGGCGTGCGCGCCGAGTGGATGAATCCCTCCTACCCCTCGCTGACCTTCCCCAACCATTACACCCTTGTCACCGGCCTGCGCCCGGATCATCACGGCATCATCAGCAACACGATGTTCGACGAGCACCTGGGCAACTTTTCGCTGAGCGACCGCGAAGCGGTGGGCGACTCTCGCTGGTGGAGCGGTGAACCGATCTGGGTTGGCGCGGAGAAGGCCGGGCTGCGTACGGCGACCATGTTCTGGCCGGGTTCCGAAGCCGCCGTGCAGGGCGTCCGCCCCACCCAGTGGTTCCCGTTCGACAAGGCCTTCGCCATCGATGATCGCGTGCGCCAGGTGCAGGCCTGGCTGGATCTGCCGGCGACCGAGCGGCCGCGCCTGATCACGCTGTATTTCGAGCACGTGGACACCGCCGGCCATGACAACGGCCCGGCTTCGCGCAATGTCGAGGACACCCTGAAGGCGATCGATGCCGCCATCGGCCAGCTCGTCGACGGCATCGACGCCCGCGGCGAACGCAATCGCGTGAACCTCATCGTGGTCTCCGATCACGGCATGACCGCGACGTCGCCCGAGCGCGTGATGGTCATCGAGGATCGGGTGTCCCCGGATGATGCGGACGCCATCACCGTCGGCCAGGTGGTCGGTTTCAACCCCCGCCCCGGCCGTGAGGCCGCCGCCCAGCGGCAGTTGCTCGGCCGACGCGATCACGCCGAATGCTGGCGCAAGCAGGACATGCCCGCGCGCTGGCATTACGGCACCCATCCGCGCGTGCCTGCGATCGTCTGCCAGGCCGACGAAGGCTGGCTGCTGGTGAAACGCGAGGCGATCGAACGGTGGCGCCGCAACGGCTGGAAGGGCGGCGGCTCGCATGGCTACGACCCGGCGCTGCCCTCGATGCGCGCGATCTTCCTGGCGCGCGGTCCGGCGTTCCGGCACGGCCTTGTCGTGCCCGGCTTCGACAATGTCGACGTCTATCCGCTGCTGGCCCGCCTGCTGGGCGTCACGCCCGCGCCCAACGATGGCGATCCGCGGACCCTGCTGCCGATCCTGAGCGACGCCGAGGCTGCTTCAGCGTCCCGGCATTGATGTCCGAAAACGGTGAGTCGGGGGCCATGGGCGGTGCTAGCCTGCACGCATGTCCTCCGCCCCCTTCCCCGCCGGCCTGCCCGATCACCGCGTCTGCGAACAGGCGCGGCTGAGCCGTGACCCACGCTTCGACGGCCTGTTCTTCACCGCCGTCACCAGCACCCGCATCTACTGCCGGCCGGTCTGTCCCGCGCCGGCGCCGAAGCCGGCCAACGTCACCTACTATCCGAACGCCGCCGCGGCGGAGGCCGACGGCTTCCGCCCCTGCCTGCGCTGCCGGCCGGAACTGTCGCCCAGCGACGGCGCCTGGCGGCGGGGCGATGAAACCGTCGCACGGGCACTGAAGCTGATCGACCAGGGCGCGCTGGCCGATCGCCCGCTGGCGGATCTGGCCGGTTCGCTGGGACTGGGCGAACGCCAGTTGCGGCGCCTGTTCAACGATCGGCTGGGTGCCAGCCCGGTCGGCGTGCACGGTACCCGTCGGTTGCTGTTCGCCAAGCAACTGCTCACCGAGACGCGCCTGCCAATCACCCAGGTCGCGCTGGCGGCGGGATTCGGCAGCCTGACCCGTTTCAACACCACCTTCCGCGAGGCCTACCGGATGGCGCCTCGCGATCTGCGCAAGCGCGAATCGACGGTGGAAGACGAAGGCGTCGCCCTGCGGCTTGGTTACCGGCCACCGTATGACTTCGAGGCCATGCTGGACTTCCTGCGCGGCCGCGCCCTGCCCGGCGTCGAGTACGTGGACGCGGACAGCTACGCGCGCGTCATCGGCGGCGCCGACGCGCCGGGCTGGCTGCGGGTCATCCGCTGGAGCGCGAAGCCCGACGATCACGCGCTGCGGCTGGAACTGCATGGCGCCGCGCCGGCGCAGTTGCTCGCCATCGTCAACCGGATCCGCCGCATGTTCGACCTGGATGCGGATCCGCAGGCGATCGCGCGGGCGCTGGGTGCCGATTCGCGCCTGCGCCCGCTGCTGCGCAAGCGCCCCGGCCTGCGCCTGCCCAGCGGCTGGGACGGCTTCGAGATCGCGGTGCGCGCGATCATCGGCCAGCAGGTCAGCGTGGCCGCCGCGCGCACGCTCACGGCGCGCCTGGCCCAGCGGCATGGCACCCCGTTGCCGGTCCCGTTCGGCACCGGACTCGCGCACCTGTTCCCCTCCGCCGAGGCATTGGTCGATGTCGATCTCACCGCGATCGGCCTGACCCGTGCCCGCGCCGCCACCATCAACACGATGGCGCGCGCACTGCTGGAAGACCGCGTGGATTTTCGCGGCGAACGCACGCTGGACGATTTCACCGCGCGCTGGGTCGCCCTGCCGGGCATCGGTCCGTGGACGGCCAACTACATGGCCATGCGCGCGCTCGGCCATCCCGACGCATTTCCCGCCGACGATCTGGTATTGCAGAAAGCCGTGCCCACCGACGGCAGCCGGATGACCGCGAAAGCCCTCACCGCCCGCGCCGAGGCGTGGCGCCCCTGGCGCGCGTACGCGGTGATCCAACTGTGGCGCGACAGCATGCCCGCTCCCAAACCCTTGCCTGCTTCACCATTGCCCGTGTCCACGCCATGAACACTCCCTTGCACTACCGCCACATCGACAGCCCGGTCGGCCCGCTGCTGCTGGTGGCCGACGACGCCGCGCTGCGCGTGATCGAATTCGACAATCCGCGCCATCCGTACAAGCGTTCACCGGACTGGCAACCGGGCGACAACCCGGTGATGCGCGAAACCGCGCGCCAGCTGGGCGAGTACTTCCGCGGCGAGCGCCAGCAGTTCGATTTGCCGCTCGCGCCGCAGGGAACCGACTTCCAGCGCATCGTCTGGCACACGCTCGCCGACATTCCCTACGGACAGACCATCAGCTACGCGGAACTGGCGCGGCGCGTGGACAAGCCGACCGCCACCCGCGCGGTCGGCGCGGCGAACGGGCGCAATCCGCTGCCCATCGTGCTGCCCTGCCATCGCGTGATTGGCGCGGACGGCAGTCTGACCGGATTCGGCGGCGGCCTGCCGACCAAGCAGTACCTGCTGACCCTGGAGGGCGCGCTGCCGGCGGGCGATCTGTTCGATTGAATACCGTGGCGTTCTAGAATGACCGCATGAGCGCTTCCTCCACGCATCCCTCCGACGGCGTCCTGCTGGACGCAAACCTGATCACATTGACTGGCGATGCCGGCTATGGCGTCATCGAGCAGGGCGTGCTGGCCTGGCGCGATGGCCTGCTCGATTTCGTCGGTTCCCGCGCGGATTGGGAGCGTCTCGGCAACGATGGCGATCGCCCGGCGCTGCGTGCCGAAGGCCAATGGGTGAGCCCGGGCCTGGTCGACTGCCATACCCACACCGTTTTCGCCGGGGATCGCGCCGGCGAGTTCGAACAGCGCCTGCAAGGCGTCAGTTACGAAGAAATCGCTCGCGCCGGCGGCGGCATCGTGTCCACCGTGCGCGCCACCCGCGCCGCCAGCGAGGACGAACTGCTGGCGCAGTCGCTGCCCCGCGCGCGCGCGCTGCTCGCCGATGGCGTGACCACCCTGGAAATCAAGTCCGGCTACGGCCTGGATCTGGCCAACGAGCGCAAGATGCTGCGGGTCGCGCGCCGGATCGGCGAGCAGCTCGGCATCACCGTGCGCACCACCTTCCTTGGCGCGCACGCGTTGCCGCCGGAATACAGCGGACGCGCCGACGCGTACATCGACGCGGTATGCGAATGGCTGCCGCAGCTGCATGCCGAAGGGCTGGTCGATGCGGTGGACGCCTTCTGCGAGCGCATCGCCTTCGATGCCGCGCAGACCCGCCGGGTGTTCGAGGCCGCGCGCGCACTCGGCCTGCCGGTCAAGCTGCATGCGGATCAGTTGAGCGACGGTCATGGCGCCGCGCTGGTCGCCGAGTTCGACGGCCTGTCGGCGGACCACGTCGAGTACACCTCCGAGGACAGCGTGCGCGCGATGGCGGGGCACGGCACGGTCGCGGTGCTGCTGCCGGGTGCCTTCCACGTGCTGCGCGAAACCAGGCTGCCGCCGCTGGAGGCGTTCCGCGCCCACGGCGTGCCGATGGCGGTGGCGACCGACTGCAATCCCGGCACCGCGCCCCTGCAGTCGCTGCGACTGGCGATGTCGCTGGCCTGCACGCACTTCCGGCTGACTCCGGAAGAAGCACTGCGCGGCGCCACCACGCAAGGCGCACGCGCGCTTGGCCTGGCGGATCGCGGTGCGCTCGCGGTCGGGCGGCGCGCGGATTTCGTGCTCTGGAACATCGCCCAGCCCGCGCAGTTGAGCTACTGGCTGGGCGGCGAGCTGGTGGCGGGCGTGTATGCCGGTGGCCGGCGGGTGCGCTGACGATTCGCCGCTCCCTTCGCTCCCGCTGGCGACGAACCTTCGCCAGTGGCGCGGCTCCCACACTTTCCTCCCCCCGAGAACACCGACATGCCGCAGTCGTCCACCCTGGTCGCCTTCGCCCTCATCTGCCTGGGCATGGTGCTGACACCGGGTCCGAACATGATCTACCTAGTGTCCCGGTCGATTTCCCAGGGACGCATGGCCGGCCTTGTTTCGCTGGGCGGCGTCGCCCTGGGTTTCGTGTTCTATGTGCTTTGCGCGGCCTTTGGCATCACCGCGTTGATGATGGCGGTTCCCTACGCCTACGACGCATTGCGGCTCGCCGGCGCGCTGTACCTGCTCTACCTCGCCTGGCAGGCCATCCGGCCCGGCGGACGCTCACCGTTCCAGGTACGCGACCTGCCCCAGGATGGCCCCCGCAAGCTGTTCGCGATGGGTTTCGCCACCACGCTGCTCAATCCGAAAGTCGCGGTGATGTACCTGTCGCTGCTGCCGCAGTTCATCGACCCCGCGCACGGCAGCGTGCTGTCCCAGTCGCTGCTGCTCGGGTTCACCCAGATCTCGGTGAGCGTCAGCGTCAATGCGTTGATTGTCGCCATGGCCGGTTCGATCGCCCTGTTCATCGGGCAACGCCCACTGTGGCAGGTCGCGCAACGCTGGCTGATGGGCACCGTGCTGGCCGGCCTGGCGACGCGCATGCTGGTCGAGGGCCGGCGCTGACAGGGCGGGAGCACGCAGGCCACGCGGTATCGGCGCAAAGAAAAACCCCGGCGCGAGCCGGGGTTTTCTTTTTCCCGTCGCCGGATCCGCGGATCCGGTACGAAAGGCTCAGGCCTTGGCGACGGCCTTCTTGGCCACGGCCTTCTTGGCCGGCGCCTTCACCACGGTCTTCTTGGTGGTCGCCGTCGCGGCGACACCGGCCTTGGCCACGGTGCTCTTGCGCGCGTTGCCGTAGCTGGACACGTAGCGCTTGCCCTTGGCGGTTTTGCGGTCACCCTTGCCCATCGTTGTTCTCCTGATTCATTGAATTGCCGCGCTGGCGAAACGACCCGGGCGGGGTCGTGCGCGAGGCCGCAAAGCCTATCACAGCGGGGCCTGAAAGCCTTGACCCGCGTGTCTCAGTGCGCGCAGCTGGCGTCGTGGATGTGCCAGTGGTTCAGGCGCAGGTTGACCACGTGGGCCAGCCCGACCAGGGTGCCGCCCAGGGTCATGACGACGGCGTGGACGATTGCCGATTCGTGCAGCGGTGGGTAGAGCACCCCCGCCCAGAGGGTGACAAGACCCACGATCAGGAGCCCCAGCGCCCGGAATGCGCGATGGCGACGATAGCCCCAGAGCAGGCTGAACAGGCCGAGCACGGTCACGAAGACCACGAATGCACGTTCGAAACCGTCGCCCAGCCAGGCGGACAGGCCCAGCGACGGAATCGCCGCGAGCAGGAACGGGGTCAGCGCGCAGTGGACGGCGCAAATCAGGGAACCGGTGGCACCAAAGCGATCCAGCAGGCGGCGGAAACGTTCGTTCATGGCGGCAAGTATGACTTCCGGGAGGGGTACCTTTTCGGTATTGGTATATTATAACATTCGTCAAGTCCCCCTCCATTCATTCGGACCGCCTCCCCACATGAAGCCATTCCGCTCCCTCCCCCGCCGCCATCTGCTTGCCCGTGCCCTGGCTGTCGCCGTCCTCGTTCCGGCCGGCGCCACGGCGATCGCCGCTGACGCCGACACGACCCGCACTCCCCGGGACCTGGACGCCGTGGTGGTGACCGCCTCGCCGCTGAAGGGCAGCGCGGAATCGCTGGCCAAGCCGGTGGAAGTGCTGGTCGGCGAGGAACTGGACCGCAGCAAGGCCGCCACCCTGGGCGACACCGTCTCCAAGCTGCCCGGCGTGCAGACCACCTTCTTCGGCACCGGCGTCGGCCGCCCGATCATCCGCGGCCAGGAAGGCCCGCGCGTGCAGGTGCTGTCAGGCGGCATCGGCTCGATGGATGCTTCCACCGTCAGCGCCGACCACGCGGTCAGCATCGAGCCGTTCCTGGCCGATCAGATCGAAGTGCTGAAAGGCCCCGCCACCCTGCTGTTCGGCAGCGGCGCGATCGGCGGCGCGGTCAACGTGGTCGACGGCCGCCTGCCCGACACCCTTCCGGAAGATCCTTTCAGCGGCCGGGTGGAAGTACGCGGCAACACCGTCAACGACGAGCGCAGCGGCATGTTCCGGCTCGACGGGGTCAACGGCAACTGGGTCCTGCATGTGGACGGCCTGGTACGCAACACCGACGACTACGACATTCCCGGCTACGCGGTGCTCGAACACCATGACGAAGGCGAAGAGGATCACGCGCACGAGGAAGAGCAGCCCAAGGGCACGCTGCCGAACAGTTCGGTGCGCACCCGTGCCGGCGCGGTCGGCGCGACCTGGCTGGGCGAAAAGGCGTACTTCGGCCTGGCCGCCAGCACCTACCGCAACAACTACGGCATTCCCGCCGGCGCGCACGTGCATGACGACGGCCACGGCCACGGCCACGAGCACGAAGGCGAGGAAGAGGAAGCACACGAGGAAGAAGGTCCGGTCCGCATCGACATGGTGCAGAACCGCATCGACGTGAAGGCCGGCGTCTACGATCCGTTCTCGTTCCTGCAGGCGATCAACCTGCGCGGCGCCTACAACGATTACGAGCACGTCGAACTGGAAGGGGGCATGCCGGCCACCCGTTTCACCAACCGCGGCCGCGAATTGCGCCTGGAAGCGGTGCAGAAGGAGTTCCACGGCTGGCGTGGCGCGTTCGGCCTGCAGTACGGTCGCAGCGATTTCGGCGCGATCGGCGAGGAAGCCTTCGTCCCGGATACCCTCACCGATACCCTCGGCGTGTTCGTGGTGCAGGAAAAGGACTTCGGCCCCTGGAAACTCGAACTCGGTGGCCGCCATGAGCAGGTCAAGCTGGATCCGCAAGGCCATGCGAACCGCGATTTCGACGTGACCAGCCTGTCGGGTGCGGCGATCTGGCGCATCAATCCGGTCTTCGATCTGCGCTTCGGCCTGGACAGCTCCGAGCGCGCCCCCACCAACGAGGAACTGTTCGCCGGCGGCACGCACGTCGCCACGCAGTCGATCGAAGTCGGCGACGCCAATCTGGACAAGGAGCGTGGCCGCCGCGCGGAAATCGGCCTGCACGCGCATACCGATCGCATTGACTTCAAGCTGGCGGTCTACCAGACCAACTTCAAGGACTTCATCTATCTGGCCGACACCGGTGTCGAGGAAGGGCTGCCGGTGCGGCTGTGGACGCAGCAGGATGCGAAGTTCAAGGGCGTGGAAGCCGAAGCACGGATCAAGCTGGTTGATTCCGAGCAGGCCGGTGCCTGGGATCTGCGCCTGTTCGGCGACCGCGTGCGTGCGGAGCTGGACGGCACGGGCACGCGTCGCGTGCAGCTCGCCGTGCCGCACGACGACCACTTCCATCGCTACACGATCGACCTCGCCCAGGGCGGCAATCTTCCGCGCATCGCCCCGGCCCGCCTCGGTGCCGACCTGAACTGGTCGCTGGGCGGCTGGCGCGCATCGGTGGGGACGGTTCGCTACGCCAAGCAGGACGACGTCGCGCAGAACGAGGAGCCCAGCCCCGGCTACACCCTGGTCGATGCGCACCTGGCGTATCGCTGGGATCGGCCGGAAACCAGCTGGGAACTGTTCCTGGACGGCAGCAACCTGACCGACAAGGAAGCCCGCCCGCATACCTCGTTGCTGCGTGATTTCTCGCCGCTGCCGGGCCGCGGCGTGGCGTTCGGCATCCGCGCCTACTTCTGACGGGCCTCTCTCCGCCTGTGCGAAGCACGGCCACCCGCAAGGGTGGCCGTTTTGCTTATGGGGGCCACAGAACGGGCCCGCCTGTAGCGCCGGGCTTGCCCGGCGGCTTCAACGTTCCCACGAGCGGATCGGTTCCAGCGGAGCAAGCTCCGCTCTACGACGGTGGATTCCTCCTGTAGCGCCGAGCTTGCCCGGCGGCGTCAACCTTTTCGAGAACGGATGTTCCAGCGGAGCAAGCTCCGCTCTACGACGGTGGATTTCTCCTGTAGCGCCGGGCTTGCCCGGCGGCGTCAACCTTTTCGCGAACGGATGTTCAGCGGAGCAAGCTCCGCTCTACGACGGTGGATTCCTCTTGTAGCGCCGGGCTTGCCCGGCGGCGTCAACTCTCCCGCGAACGGATCGTTCCAGCGGAGCAAGCTCCGCTCTACGGCGGTGGATTCCTCCTGTAGCGCCGGGCTTGCCCGGCGGCTTCAACGTTCCCACGAGCGGATCGTTCCAGCGGAGCAAGCTCCGCTCTACGGCGGTGGATTCCTCCTGTAGCGCCGGGCTTGCCCGGCGGCGTCAACTTTCCCGCGAGCGGGTCGTTCCAGCGGAGCAAGCTCCGCTCCACGGCTAGGAGTTGTTGATTTATGTGTATATGCACATATAATCAGCTCCCGCCCCGGGTCCGCGTCCATGTCCTCCTTCCGCAGCCCCTGCACCTGCTTCCATCTGCGCCGGGCGACCCGTCGGGTCACCCAGATCTACGACCGCGAACTGGCGGCGGTGGATCTGAGCCTCAATCAGTACAGCATCCTGCGCCGCGCCGGCGAATCGCCGCGCACGCTCGGCAGCCTGGCCGACGAACTCGGCATGGATCGCACCACCCTCACCCGCAACCTCAAACCACTGCTGGCCGTCGGCCTGCTGGCCGAGACGCGCGGCGAGGATGCGCGCCAACGCCTGCTGCAACTGAGCGATGCCGGCCGCCAGCGGCTGGAGGCGGCACGCCCACACTGGCAGCGCGCACAAGGGATCATCGACGAGGCGTTCGGTGCCGACGCGGTCGCCCGCCTGCATGCCGATCTCGACAAATTGACCGAACGCCTGCATTACCAGGAGTCCGCACAATGACCGCCAGTCCCCGCATGCCTTGGGCGTTGCTGCTCGCCGCCGCCGCCACGCTCATGATCACGATGGGCGCGCGCCAGACCACCGGTCTGTTCGTTGCGCCGATCCACGAGAGCACCGGTGTCGGCATCGCCGCGATCAGCTTCGCGATGGCGATCGGCCAATTCACCTGGGGCGCGGTGCAGCCGGTGTTCGGCGCGTTCGCCGACAAGCGCGGATCGACCGGCGTGCTGGTGCTGGGCGCGGTGCTGCTGGCGATCGGCCTGGCGATGACACCGTGGATGAAGTCGCAATGGGGCCTGATGTTCACCCTCGGCCTGCTCACCGCCGCCGGCGCGGGCGCGGGCAGTTTCTCCATCCTGATCGGCGCCACCGCGCAGCAGATGGCGCCGGAACAGCGTTCCTTCGCCGCCGGTTTCATCAACGCCGGCGGTTCGATGGGCCAGTTCGTGTTCGCGCCACTGGTGCAGATGATGATCAGCGTCGCCGGCTGGGCCACCGCGATGTACGGCCTGGCGCTGGCTTCACTGGCAGCGATTCCGCTGGCCTGGCCGCTGCGCCGGCGGGTGGCGCCCGCATCGGCCACGGGCGCGTCCGCGCCTGCGGAGATCACCCTGCGCGAACAGCTCCGCATCGCCCTGCGCGATCGCAGTTACTGGATGCTGCACCTGGGCTTCTTCACCTGCGGCGTGCACATCGCCTTCCTGGTCACCCACCTGCCCGGCGAGATCGCGCTGTGCGGTCTGCCGGCCAGTGTGTCCGCCGCTTCCATCGCGCTGATCGGCCTGTTCAACGTCGCCGGCAGCCTCGCCGCCGGCGCGCTGGGCCAGCGCTTCCGGATGAAGTGGATCCTGGCGGTGATGTACGCCAGCCGCGCGGTGATGATCGCGATCTACCTGCTGTCGCCGCCCACGCCGATCACCTTCTACGTGTTCGCCGCGGCGCTGGGCTTCACCTGGCTGGCCACCGTGCCGCCGACCGCGGGCCTGGTCGGCAAGCTGTTCGGTCCACGCTACCTGGGCACGCTGTTCGGCCTGACCCTGCTGTCGCATCAACTGGGCGGTTTCTTCGGCGCCTGGCTGGGCGGGGTAACGATGGAACGCTTCGGCAACTATTCATTGATGTGGTACGCCGACATGGCCTTGGCGCTGCTGGCCGCCGCGGCCAACCTGCCGATCCGCGAGGAGGCGCCGAGGCTCAAGCTGGCGACGGCTTGATCATTCCGGATTCCCCTAGAATGTCGCCTGTGGGAGCGACGTAAGTCGCGATGCCTTTCGCGCATCCGTTCATCGCGACTTACGTCGCTCCCACAACACAATTGCATTCCAATTCAATCCGCGCTAGCGGCTTCCGCGCAGCGGGCGCACAGGCCGTGCACTTCCAGGGTCTGCGCCTGTGGCAGGAAGCCCAGCGCCTTGGCGCGTTGCTCCAGTTGACCCACCACCTCGCGATCCTCCAACTCCACCGCGCTGTGGCAGCGATCGCAGATCAGGAACGGCACCGAATGCTGGGCGCTGTTGGGATGGTGGCAGGCGACGAAGGCGTTGACCGATTCCAGCTTGTGGACAAAACCGTTCGCCATCAGGAAATCCAGCGCGCGGTACACGGTCGGCGGGGCGTCCGCGCCCACGCCCTTGGTGGCGCGCACCCAGTCGAGCAATTCATAGGCCTTCACCGGCTTGCCGGCGTCGGCGATCAGCTCCAGCACGCGCGCACGGATCGGGGTCAGCCGCAGGCCGCGCTCCTGGCAGGCGTGCTCGACCGCGCGCACGAAACCGCGCGCGTCGCTGACATGGTGCTTCGGATCCGTACAACTGTGCGTCTTGGGCATGGGGTCCCTCGTTTCAGGCCGCTCCGCCTGTCTTGATAAGCGCTGCATCGATGCGTTTCAAGGCCTGCTCGCGTCCCGCCAGGTAGACGGTCTGGGAAATGTCCGGGCTGACCTGGGTACCGGTGATCGCCACCCGCATCGGCTGGGCAACCTTGCCCATGCCGGTTTCCAGCGCGGCGGCGGTGTCGTGCAGGGCGGCGGACACCGACTCGACGGTCCATTCCGTAGCCTGCGCCAGCAGCTCCCGCGCCTTGGCCAGCGGCGCGTGCGCGGCGGCGGTGAGGTGCTTGGCGACCGCGGCCTCGTCGTAGCTCTCCAGCGGCAGGTACCAGACGGCGGCGCGCTCGGCCATTTCCTTCAGCGTCTGCACGCGATCACGCATCGCCACCACCACTTCGGCTGGACGCGGACCCTGCCCGACATCCAGGCCCAGCTTGCGCAGCTGGTATTCCAGGTGCGGTGCGATGGCATCCGGCTCGTCCGACTTCAGGTAATGCTGGTTGACCCAGCCCAGCTTGGCCATGTCCAGGCGCGCGGCCTTGGAATTGACGTCCTCCACCGAGAACAGGTCGATCAGCTCCTGGCGGCTGAATATTTCCTGGTCGCCGTGCGACCAGCCCAGCCGCGCCAGGTAGTTGATCAGCGCGTGCGGCAGGTAGCCGGCGTCCTTGTATTGCATCACGTCGGCCGCGCCGGTGCGCTTGGACAGCTTGGCGCCCTGTTCGTCCAGGATCATCGGCATGTGCGCGAACTTCGGCACCGGCACGCCCAGCGCCTCGTAGATGTTGATCTGGCGCGGGGTGTTGTTGATGTGGTCGTCGCCACGGATCACGTCGGTGATACGCATGTCCCAGTCATCGACGACCACCGCGAAGTTGTAGGTGGGAAAGCCGTCCGGACGGAAGATCACCATGTCGTCGAGTTCGCTGTTGCTGATCTCGATGCGGCCCTTGATGCGATCGTCGAACACCACGCTGCCTTCGGTGGGATTCTTGAACCGGATCACCCGGTTGGGATCCTCGCGGCAAGGCAGGTTCAGGTCGCGGGCGCGGCCGTCATAGCGCGGCTTCTGCTGGGCGGCCATCGCCGCCTCGCGCATGGCGTCGAGTTCCTCCTTGCTCTCGTAGGCGTAGTACGCCTTGCCGTCGGCGACAAGCTGCTCGGCGACCTGGCGGTACCGATCGACGCGCTGGGTCTGGTAGATCGGGCCTTCGTCGTAGTCCAGCACCAGCCAGTCCATCGCTTCCAGGATCGCATCGATGGCGGCCTGGGTGCTGCGCTCGCGATCGGTGTCCTCGATGCGCAGGATGAAATCGCCGCCGCGATGCCGCGCCTCCAGCCAGCAGTACAGCGCGGTGCGGGCACCGCCGATATGCAGGTAGCCGGTGGGGCTGGGGGCGAAACGGGTACGGCAGGTCATGGACGGACTCGGCAAACTGAATGGGGCGATTTTACCTTGAAGGCGGGGATTGGGGATTCGGGATTGGGGATTCGGAAAAGCTCGACCGCATGAAAACTTCGGTTTCCCTCCGCGAATGGCTATCCCTCCAATCCCCAATCCCGAATCCCCAATCCCGGCTGCCTTATCATCCCCCCATGACCACGCTCTTCATCTCCGATCTGCACCTGGATGCCGAACGCCCGGCCATCACCGAACTTTTCGGTGCCTTCATGCATCGCGAAGGGCGCCAGGCCGAGGCGGTGTACATCCTGGGCGACCTGTTCGAAGCCTGGGTCGGCGACGACGACCCGTCCGAAACCGGCGCCTACGTGGCCGACCGCATCCGCGAAGTGGTCGATCTGGGCGTGCCGGTGTACTTCATCCGTGGCAACCGCGATTTCCTGGTCGGGGACGCCTTCGCCCGGCGCGCCGGCATGCGCATCCTGCCGGATCCGGCGGTGGTGACCCTGTACGGCCGCCCGACCCTGTTGATGCACGGCGACCTGCTGTGCACCGACGACGTCCCCTACCAGCAGTTCCGCGCGCAGACCCGCGATCCGGCCTGGCAACGACAGTTCCTCGGCCAACCGCTGGCCGCGCGCCTGGCGTTCGCCGCGCAGGCGCGCGCTGCCAGCCAAGCACGCCAACAGGGCATGATCCAGGACGACCGTGCGCAGTTCGAAACCGTCACCGACGTGACCCCGGCCACCGTGGAAGCCACCCTGCGCCGGTTTGGCGTGGATACGTTGATCCACGGTCATACCCACCGTCCCGCCATCCACGACCTCGGCATCGATGGCCGCGCCTGCCGGCGCATCGTGCTGGGCGACTGGTACGAACAGGGCTCGGTGCTGCGGGTGGACGCGAACGATTGGATCCTCGAATCCCTGCCCTTCACCCCGTAGAGCGGAGCTTGCTCCGCTGACGCCATCCGCACGCCCCCACCGCCGAGCAAGCTCGGCGCTACACGTAGAGCGGAGCTTGCTCCGCTAACGCTGCGCTTCCGCCTGCAGGGCGAGCAGTTCGTCCTCGTCGAAGCCTGCCATCAACCGCGCCTGCAGGTTGAACGGACCATGCAGGTAGCCGCCCGCGTACTGCTTCAACAATTCGCGGAATCGCTCGCGCGGCTCGATGCCGGCGTGTTCGCAGTGCCAGCGGTACCAACGCGACCCGGCGGCGACGTGCGCGACTTCCTCGCGCAGGATGATTTCCAGGATGTCGGCGGTGGCATCGTCGCCCAGTTCACGCAGCTTGACGATCATTCCCGGCGTGACATCGAGCCCGCGCGCCTCCAGCACGCGCGGCACCAGCGCCATCCGCGCCAGGCCGTCGTGCGCGGTCTTCTCGGTCATTTCCCACAGGCCGTTGTGGGCGTCGAAGTCGCCGTAGTCATGGCCGTACCCGCGCAGGCGATCCCGCAGCAGCATGAAATGACGTGATTCGTCGCAGGCCACGCCCACCCAGTCGGCATAGAAATCCGCCGGCAGGCCACGGAACCGATACACCGCATCCCACGCCAGATCGATGGCGTTGAGTTCGATGTGCGCGATGGCATGGATGAAGGCCGCCCTGCCCTGCGGATTGCCCAGGCCGCGGCGCGGCAGATCGCGCGGATGCACCAGCGCCGGTCGCGGCGGTCGCCCCGGCATGCGGATCGGTTCGGGTGCCGGTGCTTCCGTCGGAACCGCCAGTTCGCCGCGCTGGAAGGCGTCGGCGAACCGCTGGGTCAACGCCACTTTGTCATCGACGATCGCCGCATCCAGGCAGATGCGCGCGGCGTCGAACAGATTGCCCGGCAAAGCACTCATGACAAGTCTGGATGCTTCAGGTAATTCGTTCCCGGCTTTTTGCCAATCCCGAATCCCAATCCCCAATCCCGCCCTCAAGACACCCGGCGCTTGCGCTTGGCTTCGTCCGAACGCGCCTGCTGGATGCGCTCGAAGTAGCCGGACTCGATGCCGGTGACGTATTCGCCGTCGAAGCAGGACGAATCGAACCTGGTCAGTTGCGGATTGCCTTCGCGCACCGCCGCTTCCAGGTCTTCCAGGTCCTGGTAGACCAGCCAGTCGCAGCCGAGCAGCTTCTCGATTTCCTCGACGCTGCGATCGTGCGCGACCAGTTCGTCCACCGCCGGCATGTCGATGCCGTAGATGTTGGGATGGCGCACGGGCGGCGCCGCCGACGCGAGATAGACCTTGCGCGCGCCCGCGTCGCGGGCCATCTGCACGATCTGCTGCGAGGTGGTGCCGCGCACGATCGAATCGTCGACCAGCAGCACCACCCGGTTGCGGAATTCCAGGTGGATCGGATTGAGCTTGCGGCGCACCGATTTCACCCGCTCGCTCTGGCCCGGCATGATGAAGGTGCGGCCCACGTAGCGGTTCTTGATGAACCCTTCGCGGTACTTCACGCCCAGCACGTTGGAAATCTCCAGCGCGGCGTCGCGCGAGGTATCCGGAATCGGGATGATGGTGTCGATGTCGTGATCAGGGCGCAGGCGCAGGATCTTCTCGCCCAGCTTCACGCCCATGCGCATGCGCGCCTTGTGCACCGACACGTTGTCGATCATCGAGTCCGGGCGGGCGAAGTAGACGTATTCGAAGATGCAGGGCGCGTGTTGTTTCGGCTCGGCGCAGATCTCGGAGAACAGCTCGCCGCGCGCGGTGATCACCAGCGCCTCGCCCGGGAGCACGTCGCGCACCCGCTGGAAGCCCAGGATGTCCAGCGCCGCCGACTCGGAGGCGACGATGTATTCGAAGCCCTCGTTGTGCTCGCGCTTGCCCAGTACCAGCGGACGGATCCCGTTGGGATCGCGGAACGCCACCAGGCCCAGGCCCAGCACCACGCTGACCACGGCATAGCCGCCGCGCACCCGGCGATGCACGCCGGCGACCGCGCGGATGGCCGTTTCCGGCGACAGCGTGCGCTGCAGGTCCAGTTCGTGGGCGAACACGTTCAGCAGCACTTCGCTGTCGGATTCGGTGTTGATGTTGCGGCGATCCTGGGCGAACACTTCCTGGCGCAGCGCCTCGGTGTTGATCAGGTTGCCGTTGTGCGCCAGGGCGATGCCGTAGGGTGAATTGACGTAGAAGGGCTGCGCCTCGTCCATGCCCTCGGAACCGGCGGTGGGATAGCGGCAGTGGGCGATGCCCACGCGGCCTTCCAGCACGCTCATGGCCTTGGCGTTGAACACGTCGCGGACCAGGCCGTTGTCCTTGTGCACGCGCAGGCGGGTGCCGTCGGCGGTGGCGATGCCGGCGGCGTCCTGCCCTCGGTGTTGAAGGACGGTCAGCCCGTCATAGAGCTGGCCGGCAACATTCTGGTTGCCGACGATGCCGACGATACCGCACATGGATGACGCTCTCCGGTTCGATCAGTTCGAAGCTGGCGGGGAATCTGGAGCTTGCTGCGCGCCGGCTTCGTCCAGCGGCGGGGGCAAGGCGGGAAGGACGCCATTATCGCCTGCCGGGGCGCCGAAGCCAAAATCCAGTTCCGATACGGTCCATTCCGGCAGCCAGCGGCTCAGCCATTGCGCGCCCGGCAGCAGCACGGGTACCAGCCGCGACTGCGCCCAGGACGGCTCGCGCGGCAGGTCGGTGAAACCGGCCAGCAGGATCAGGATGCAGGCCACCAGCGCGCCGCGCGCCAGGCCCAGCGCCAGCCCCAGCAAGCGGTCCAGCGCCGACAGGCCAATCGCCTTGACGAGCAGCCGGACCAGCCAGCCGACCAGGCCAACCACGATCATCACCACGATGAAGCTGAGCGCATAGCCGCCGAACAGTTCGGTCGCGCCCGGCGTGCCGCCCTCGGCGAGGATGCCGGCGACCTGCGCGCCGTAGTGGAATGCCACCCAGCCGGCCAGCAGCCAGACCAGCAACGACGCCAGTGCGCCGATGAAACCGCGCAGCAGGCCGAACAGGGCCGACGCGCCGATGACGGCGGCCAGCACGAGGTCGATCATCGGCATCCGTCAGGCATCAGGGATGCGGACGGACCATGCCGCTGATGCCGAATTTGGCCGCCACCTGCGCCTTCAGCTGATCGGCGTCGGCGCGGCTGGCCACCGGGCCCACCCGCACGCGGCTGAGGGTGCCCTTGTCGGTGCGGACCTGCTCGACGAAGGCGCTGAAGCCGCCGGCGCGCACCTTGTCGCGCAGCGCGGTGGCTTCCTCGGGCTTGGAAAATGCACCCAACTGCACGGCGAAGCCGACGTTGCTGGCGGCCGGCTTGGGCGGCTCCGGCTTGGCCGCCGGCGCGGTCGGGGGCTTGGCCGGGGCGGTGGCGGCCGTCGTGGCCGGCGCCGGAACGGGCTTGGCCGGCGCGGGTCTGGCCGGTTCCGGCGGCAGCGCCTGGGTGGTCACCGCGGGCGCCGGGGCGGCGGCCTGGGCCACCGAGGGCGTGGTCGTCGCGGCGGCCGGAGCCGAGGCGGTCTCCGCGCCGGCATCGAGCACCACCACCTGGGCCTTCACGTCGCTGCGGATCTTCACCGCTTCCAGCCGCCGGGATTCGGCGATGGCGCGATCCGGATAGGGTCCGATGCGGACGCGGTAGGCGCTGCGGCCATTGATGGTGGCGGCCTCGCGGTAACCGGGCAACCCGCCCTGCTTGAGCCGGGCGATGACCGCATCGGCGTCGGCGGCAGTCGCGTAGGCACCGAAACTGACCGCGTAGTTGCCGCCGGCGGTCGCCGCCGGCATCAATCCGCGATCGGCCGGCGCGGCGGCATCGGGCGAGGTCGCCGGAGTCGCCGCGGGCAGGCCGACCGCGCCGTTGGCGGGGGCGCCGTCCGGCGTGACCAGCGGCAGTTCGCGGGTTTCATACTGTCCTTCGGGCGCATCGGGCACTTTCAGCGGCACATCCGAAACGCCGCTGTCGGGGGCCGGTCCCTTGACCAGCATCGGCAGGAAGATGACCGCCAGCGCGACCAGGACAATCGCGCCGATCAGACGCTGTTTCAGAGCAGTATCCATCAGAACCCACGCTACGCCGCGGCGAGAATGCCGCAGGGATTATACGGTGCCGATTCCGGGCTTCCCGTCATTCGGATGAACGCAGGGCGAGCAGCGCTTCGGCGGCGGTGTGGAAGGAACCGAAGACCAGGATCCGCGAGCCGTTGATCGCCCCGTCCCGCGCCGAGGCCAGCGCATCGGCCACGCTGGCGTGACGGCTTCCGTTCGCGGCGGCGGTCTCCCCCAGTCGCGCGGCGAGCGCGTCCACGTCCTGTCCGCGCGCGGTTCCAGGCTCCAGTCCTGCCAGGTGCCAGCGCACGTCGAGTCCATCGAAGGCGGCCACCACGCCCGCCGCGTCCTTGTCGGCCAGCGCGGCATAGACCAACTGCGTCGGCGCGGTCGGCTGCGCGCGCAGCCATGCCGCCAGTTCGCGCGCGGCCTGCGGGTTGTGGCCGACGTCGACGACGATGTCGACGCCGTCGCGCACCAAGGCCTGCAAACGCCCCGGAAGACGCGCCGCGGCGATGCCTTCGGCGAACGCGGCTTCCGGCGGCGGAGTGCCGAGCGCGCGCAGCGCGGCGATCGCCGCGGCGGCGTTGTTGCGCTGGATCGGGGCGGCCAGGGATGGATTCGGCAGTTCCAGTTCCGCACCGACCTCGCGCCAGCGCCAGCGCTGCCCGTCAATCGGTTCCTGGAAGAAATCGCTGCCCAGCCGCAATGCGTTGGCGCCAATCGCGTAGGCGTGGCGCAGCACGCTGGACGGCGAATCGATCTCGCCCAGCACCAGCGGTTTCCATGCGCGTGCGATGCCGGCCTTCTCCTGGCCGATGCTCTCGCGATCCGGTCCCAGCCAGTCGACGTGATCGATGTCCACCGTGGTGATCACCGCGACGTCGGCATCGATCAGGTTCACCGCGTCCAGGCGTCCGCCCAGGCCCACTTCCAGCACCGCCAGATCCAGCTGCGCATGCTGGAACAGCCACAACGCCGCCAGCGTGCCGAATTCGAAATAGGTCAACGGCACCTCGCCACGCGCGGCCTCCACCGCGGCGAACGCGGCGATCAGTTGCGCGTCGCCGGCCTCGTCGCCATCGATGCGCACGCGCTCGTTGTAGCGCAGCAGGTGCGGCGAGGTGTACGCGCCCACCCGCCAGCCGGCGGCGCGGGCGATGGATTCGATGAAAGCGACCGTCGAGCCCTTGCCGTTGGTCCCGCCCACCGTGATCACCTGCGCGGCCGGCCGGGCCAGTCCCAGCGCGTCGGCCACCGCGCGCACGCGCTCCAGGCCCATCTCGATTGATTTCGGATGCTGGCGCTCGATGTAGGCGAGCCAGTCATCGAGGGTCTGCGGAAGAGAGGAAACCATGTTCAATCCTGTGAGTAGACGTGCTGGATGCTGAAACCCAGCGCGGAGCGGCGGCCGGCCAATACGACCTCGACCTGCTGATTCGGATGACGATCGTAGAACGCTTCGCGGATGCACAGGTAGGAGGGAAACGCGCCTTCCATCGGGCCGCCGTACAGCCGATGGTCGCAGGAACGGCGGCTGCGGCTGTAGCGGGTTTCCATCGCGTGGATTTCGCGGACTTCGTTGCCGAAGACGCGGGTGAACGCCCACGGCAGGGTCTTGATGGCGATCAGCCAGGAAACTAAGCCCAGCATCAACGGGATGGCCAGCAGCAGGAACAGGAACCGGAGCAGGCCCCGATCCACGAATTGGCCCATGCGTCCCTTGCGGCTGGCATGGGCGAACAGCAGCGCGGTCTCGATCACGCCGACGATCAGGAAGATCACCGCCACGTGGATACCCCGCAATGCCGGCGCCGGTGCGAAGTCGACGAACATGCCGACGAACACGAGGATCAGCACCGCTATTGCCGCCGACGTGCTGATCCATTGTTCGCGGGTCGGCTGTTCGGTGCCGAACGCGCCCTGCTTCCAGCCCATGCCGGACGCCCTGCGAGCGGGTTACAGCGCGCGGTGTTTGGCTTCGCCGAAGAACGGCGTGTGGTGGGCGCAATCATTCAGGCGCACCACTTCGAGCCGCTCCACGTCCGGGCCTTCCAGCAGGTTCAGGGTGGTCGGCGCCTGGCGGAAGGTCCACAGCTTGGCGATCGGCAGGCCGAGCACGCGGCACAGGATGACCCGGTTCACCGCGTCATGCGCGACCACCAGCAGGGTGTCGCCATCACCCAGTCCTTCTGCCGCGCGCGCCAGTCCACGCCACGAGCGGTCCAGCACCTGCCGCAACGATTCGCCGCCCGGCATCAGCACCGTGTCGGGTTCCTCGCGCCACGCCTGCAGGCGCGCCGGATCCTTCTCGTGGATTTCACTGGCCAGCAGGCCTTCCCACTCGCCGTGGGCGATTTCCTGCAGATCCTCGTCGGTGGTCAGCATATCGGCACGCGTCGCACCCAGCGCGTAGCGGGCCGTGGTGGCCGCGCGGGTCAGCGGCGAAGCCACCGCGCGGGAGATCGGAAGATCCTGCAACCGTTGGCCCAGCGCCTGCGCCTGCGATTCACCAATGGGTGAAAGGGGAATGTCGATCTGGCCCTGGTAGCGGCCTTCGGCGTTCCACGGCGTTTCGCCGTGGCGGGCAAGCAGGATGCGCATGCGTGGGGGATTCCGGCTGGGGGAGCGCCATTTCCAACCCCGGAAACGGCAACGGGAGCGGATCATACCGCTCCCGTCGCCCGGTTCCGCCCTTTTTTCGAAGGTCAGACCATTTGGTTACCGCTTATTTCGCCGCAGGAACGTTCATTTCCTTCAGCAGCTGCGGCGCCGGGTAGACCTCCTGCATGATCCAGCGCAGGTAACGGCCGTCCACCGCGATCATGCGGGTCATCTTGGGATCGAACACCCAGTTGGAGCTGACCGATTCCCAGTTGCCGTCGAAGGCCAGGCCGACCAGCTTGCCGTTCGCGTCCAGCACCGGCGAACCGGAGTTGCCGCCGGTGATGTCCAGATCCGACAAGTAGTTCACCGGCACCGAGCCGATGCGCTTGTCTTCCAGGCCGCCGTAGCGCTTGGCCTTGACCGCGTCCAGCAGCGCCTTCGGCGAGTCGAACGGATCCTGCCCGGTCTCCTTGGCCACCACGCCTTCCAGAGTGGTGAACGGGGTGTAGGCCACGCCGTCCTTGGGCTCGTAACCCATCACGTTGCCGAAGGTGATGCGCAGCGACAGGTTGGCGTCCGGATAGACGAACTCGCCCTGGCTCTTCTTGTAATCGGCCAGCGCCTGCAGGAACACCGGGCGCGCGACCAGCGCCTCGCCCATCCGGGTCTTGCGCTCCTGTTCGAGCTTCAGCAGGGTCGGCATCACCGCCACCGCGTACTGGATGGCCGGATCGTTGCTGGCCTCGAACGCCTTGCGATCGGCCTTCAGCCATTTCAGGCGTTCTTCGGTGTTGCCCAGCTGGGTGCCGGCCAGCTTGTCGAGCGCGCGGTTGACCGCGGCGGCGTCATTGCCGCCCAGCCAGGCGTCGACCGCGGCCACGTGCTGGGCGGCCGGAAGCTTGACGTACTCGTTGAGCCAGTACTGCTGGATCTGGCGATCCATCGCCGGCACGTAACGGCGCTCCATCTGCTTCATCGCGCCTTCGATGCCCGGCAGATCGCGTTCCTGGTAACCGGATTCGCGCTCGGCGTTGGGCTTTTCGTTCTCGATCGCCAGGCGGTACAGCGTGCTCGCCACGCCGATCACGCCACTGTTGCCGAACTGGCCGACCACCAGATCGCGATCACGGGTGCTCTTGGCCTGCTCGGCCAGCGCCACCAGCCTGGCGTGCGCGTCCAGGGCCGCCTTGCCCTGGCCACCCTGGCCCTTGAGCCAGTTCAGCACCGCGGTCTCCTCGGCATGCTTCTGGCCGGCGGCGTCGATGCGCTTGAAGCCTTCCAGCTGGCCCTCGAAATTCTTGCTGGTGTTGTTCCAGCCGGCCATGCTGCTGGCGTACTTCACCGCGATGTCCGGGTTGGTCTTGCCGGCCGCCTTCACCATTTCGATCAGCGCCTTGTAATGGCGCGCGACGGTCGGGTAGGTCCAACTGGCGGTGTTGTCGAATTCGGTGGCCAGCGCATAGCGGTTGGTGGAACCCGGATAGCCGGCCACCATCACGAAGTCACCGGCGCCCAGCGGCTGGTCGGCGAACTTCAGCCAATGCTTGGGCTGGTACGGCACGTTGTCCTTGGAGAACGCGGCCGGCTTGCCATCCTTGCCGACGTAGGCGCGGTAGAACGAGAAATCGCCGGTGTGGCGCGGCCACATCCAGTTGTCGATGTCGCCGCCGAACTTGCCGATGCTGCCCGGGGGCGCGTACGCCAGGCGCACGTCCTTGATTTCCAGGTTCTTGAACAGCCGGTACGTGTTGCCGCCGGAGAAGCTGTACAGGCGGCAGCGGAAGCCGCCTTCAGCCTCGCAGTCGGCGACCAGCTTCTTGTCGAACGCTTCCAAGGCCTGGGTACGCGCCAGCGGATCGTTGCCGGCGGCGGCGATCGCGGCCTTGGCCTCGGCGGTCACGTCCTTGATGTCGTCCAGCACGTAGACGCGGGCGTTCGGACCGGCGCTGACCTCGTCGGCCAGGGTCGGGGCGTTGAAGCCGTCCTTGATCAGGTTCTTCTCGGCGGTCGAGTTGAGCTGGATGGCACCGTATGCGCAGTGGTGGTTGGTCACCACCAGGCCCTGCGGGGAGACGAAGCTGGCGGTGCAGCCGCCCAGCGCGACGACGGCGCCCATCGGGTCGCCGGTCAGGTTGGACAACTGCTCCGGCGACAGTTTCAGGCCGGCCTTCTTCAGCGGGCCGGCAATCTCCGGAAGTTGCTGCGGCACCCACATGCCCTCTCCGGCATGGGCGAGGCCGGCCGGCGCGAGGCAGGCCACGGCGAGTGAGGCAGCAAGCAGGTTAAGGCGCATGGGTACATCCCCTCGGAAAAATGAGCGTTAGATTGTAACGGTCGGGGCCGTCGGGCCGACCATGACTTTCGGCCTAGGTCCGTGGGCGCCCCGCGCGCGCCCCGGCACCCGACGGAACGAAAGCCCGCACGGGCGGCGCCTTACCATACGGTTCCGGCCGCCCGCGTATAATCCGCGCCCTCACCGTCCCGGTCCGGAACACATTCCATGACGCAAATGATGAAGGCGCTGGTCAAGCGCGAAGCGGCCAAGGGCATCTGGCTGGAAGAGGTGCCGGTGCCGCAGCCCGGTCCGAACGAAGTGCTGATCAAGCTGGAGAAGACCGCCATCTGCGGTACCGACCTGCACATCTTCCTGTGGGACGAATGGAGCCAGCGCACCATCCGCCCGGGCCTGGTGATCGGCCACGAGTTCGTCGGTCGCATCGCCCAGATCGGTCCCGGCGTCACCGGCTACACGGTCGGCCAGCGCGTCTCGGCCGAAGGCCACATCGTCTGCGGCCACTGCCGCAACTGCCGCGGCGGGCGCCCGCACCTGTGCCCGAACACCGTCGGCATCGGCGTCAACCGCGACGGCGCATTCGCCGAGTACATGGTGATGCCGGCCAGCAACCTGTGGCCGATTCCGGACCAGATCCCCAGCGAGCTGGCCGCGTTCTTCGATCCCTACGGCAACGCCGCGCACTGCGCGCTGGAATTCGACGTCATCGGCGAGGACGTGCTGATCACCGGCGCCGGTCCGATCGGCATCATTGCAGCGGGCATCTGCAAGCACATCGGCGCACGCAACGTGGTGGTCACCGACGTCAACGACTATCGCCTGAAACTGGCCGCCGACATGGGCGCCACCCGCGTGGTCAACGTCGCCAACACCTCGCTCAAGGAGGTGATGGCCGACCTGCACATGGAAGGCTTCGACGTGGGCCTGGAAATGAGCGGCAACCCGCGCGCGTTCAACGACATGCTCGACTGCATGTACCACGGCGGCAAGATCGCCCTGCTCGGCATCCTGCCCAAGGGCGCCGGCGTGGACTGGGATCGGATCATCTTCAAGGGCCTGACCGTGCAGGGCATCTACGGCCGCAAGATGTACGAGACCTGGTACAAGATGACCCAACTGGTGCTGTCCGGCTTCCCGCTGGGCAAGGTGTTGACCCATCAGTTGCCGATCGACGAGTTCCAGAAGGGTTTCGACCTGATGGAAGCGGGCAAGGCCGGCAAGGTCGTACTGAGCTGGACCTGAGTCCTGGTTCCTTCCCCTGCGAGCGGGGGAAGGTGCCGAAGGCGGATGGGGGCGAGCACCGAAGGTGCTTCGCAACAGCCAACCGCAAAAAAGGGCGCCTTGCGGCGCCCTTTTTCCTTGCCCGCATGCGGCAGACTCAGTTGCCGATGCTGATCGTCAGCGCGACCCGGTTGTCGTAGATGTCGCCATCGGCCTTCAGCACGTCGGCATCGGAGCCGAAGGTCGTGTAGTAACCGAGGGTCGCGGTGGCCGGACCGAAGGTCTTGTTGAGGGTCAGCGCACCGTCGAAGTAATCGGTGACGCCATAGTTGAAGCGCTCGCCCTCGATCCATTCCTCGCCGTTGTCGATCGAGGTGTAGCCGACCGAGGCACCGACCGAGAAACCGCTTTCGCCGAACTCGTAGGCGGCGGCCAGATTGGCATAGCTCTCCTTGGCCTTCGGGGTCAGATCGCCGTAGTCCGGCGCGTAGGCGAGCATGCCGGAGATTTCCACCGGGCCGGCCCAGGTGAGCTTGGCGATGTACTCGTTGTAGTCGCCGCTCGGCACGCCGGAGCTTGCGCCGTGATACGTGTAGCGGACCGCGCTGACGTCCAGGTTCCAGCTGTCGTTGAAGTCGTAGCTGTAGCCGACGAAGGCATCGAGTTCGAAGTTCGGGCCACGCAGCCCGGCTTCCGGATCCGGATCGCCGAAGTCGACGTTGGAGCCCCACACGCCCACGTACAGGCCGAACGGCGCGGTGTAGGTCAGGCCCGGCTGAAAGGCGGGACCTTCGTCGGTCTGGGAAACGCCACGGAAGACGTAGTCGGTGGTAACCGCGACCGACCAGGTGACGGGGGATTCGGACTCGGCCTCGGCTTCGGCCGCGGCCTCCTGCGCAAACGAAACGAACGGAACCGCCGCCAACAGGGCGACGGCAAGGGCGGTACACAATTTGACTGGCTTCATCCGGGCTCTCTCCAGGTTGGTATCGGCGTTGATCGCGCAGGCCGGTCCCACTCCGACCTTGGACACGTGCCTGAAGCACGTGTTTACGGTTTTTTAACCGTCTGCCGGATATTGCGATGCAACAATCGCCGCCGTCAAGTGCCCGAAGCCGCCATTCCGCCCCCAGCTCCGTCCACGTTCGCGGGGAACCAGCCGAACCGCGCCGGCACCAGATGCAGGCGCTGCCCGGCCGCGTAACCAGCCTCGTGGGCCGGCAGTTCCACCTCCACCTCCCGGCCCGAGCCGGCCAGTTCCGCCCGCAGGCGCAGGCGCGGTCCGTTGCGCTGGCCGGACAGTACCGTCGCCGGCCAGCCGCGGCCGGCCGGATCCACGCGCAGGTCCTCCGGCCGCACGAACAGTTCCGCCGCACCTTCGCCGCCTGCGCGTCCGCCCGGCGACAGGGTTCCGCCCTCCGCGCGCAGCTCGCCCTGGTGCCAGTGCGCGGGCAAGCGATTGACCGCGCCGACAAAGGAATAGATGAAGGGCGAGGCCGGCGCGTCGTAGACCTCGGCCGGGGTGCCGACCTGTTCCAGCTTGCCGCCGTTGAGGATCGCCACCCGATCGGCCAGCTCCAGCGCTTCCTCCTGATCGTGGGTGACGAACAGCGTGGTCAGGCCGGTGCGATCGTGCAGTTCACGCAGCCAGCGGCGCAGATCGCGGCGTACCTGGGCATCAAGCGCGCCGAAAGGCTCGTCCAGCAGCAGCACGCGTGGTTCGATCGCCAGCGCGCGCGCCAGCGCCACCCGCTGCCGCTGGCCACCGGACAGTTGCGCGGGATAGCGCCCGCCCAGCCCTTCCAACTGCACCAGCGCCAGCAGTTCCTCGACGCGCGCACGGATGCGCGTCTCGGGCCAGCGCTGCGCACCGCGCCGGACCCGCAGGCCGAAGGCGATGTTGTCGGCCACGTCGAGATGGCGAAACAGCGCATAGTGCTGGAAGACGAAACCGGCCCGGCGTGCCTGCACGCTCAGCCCGGCCGCATCCTCGCCGTCCAGCAGCACGCGGCCGCGATCGGCGTGTTCCAGTCCGGCGATGATCCGCAGCAGCGTGGTCTTGCCGGATCCGGAGGGCCCCAGCAGCGCCAGCAGTTCGCCCTGCCGCACCTCCAGCCGGATGTCCTGCAGCGCCGCGTAATCGCCGAATTGCTTGCCCACGTGTTCGATGGTGATGCCCATGCTTCTACCTCAGTGCCGATGATTGGCGGCCAGCGCCTCGCCGTGGCGCCATTCCAGGTACGACTTCAGCGCCAGCGTCACCAGCGCGGACAGCGCCAGCAGTGACGCGGCGGCGAACGCGGCGCTGTAGGCGTATTCGTTGTAGAGGATTTCCACGTGCAGCGGCAGCGTGTTGGTCCGCCCGCGGATATGCCCGGATACCACCGACACCGCGCCGAACTCGCCCATCGCGCGCGCACTGCACAGCAGCACGCCATACAGCAACGCCCAACGGATGTTGGGCAGGGTCACCCGCCAGAATGCCTGCCAGCCGCTGGCGCCGAGGCTGAGCGCGGCCAGCTCCTCGTCGATGCCCTGCTGCTCCATCAGCGGCATCAGTTCGCGGGCGATGAAGGGAAAGGTCACGAAGATCGTCGCCAGCACGATGCCCGGCAGCGCGAAGATGATCTTCGGCAACTGCAGCGTCACCTCGCCCACCAGCGGCAGCGAGAAACGCCAGCCCTCGTCGATCAGCGGCCAGGCCCAGCCCTGCGCACCGAAGATCAGCACGAAGATCAGGCCCGCCACCACCGGCGAGACCGCGAACGGCAGATCGATCAATGTCACCAGCCAGCGCTTGCCGGGGAACTCGTGCTTGCTGACCGCCCAAGCCGCGGCGACGCCGAACACCAGGTTCAGCGGTACCACGATGGCGGTGACCAGCAGGGTCAACCGGATCGCCGCCAGCGCATCGGGTTCGCGGATCGCGGTGAGAAACGCCGCCCATCCGCCGCGCAACGCTTCCACGAACACCAGCAGCAGCGGCAGCAGCAGGAACGCCAGCAGGAAACCCAGCGCGCCGGCGATCAGCAGCAGCTGCGCCCAGCGCGGCTCGGTGGTTGCCGATCGCCTGCGGTGCGCCCTGGCTTCGGAAGAAACCTCGGCAAGGGAATCATGCGGCAGCGGGATCACGGCGGATATGGCCTCGCTCATCCCTGGCTCCGCGCGGTGCGCGCCAGCCGCGATTGCAGGCTGTTGATCGCCAGCAGCAGGACGAACGACAGCAACAGCATCGCCGCGGCGATCGCGGTCGCGCCGGCGTAATCGAATTCCTCCAGCTTGATGGTGATCAACAGTGGCGCGATCTCGGATACACCGGGCAGGTTGCCGGCGATGAAGATCACCGAACCGTACTCGCCGACCCCGCGCGCGAACGCCAGCGCGAATCCGGCCAGTACCGCCGGCCACAGGCCCGGCAACACGACGCGGCGGATGGTCTGCCAGCGGTTCGCGCCCAGGGTCGCGGCGGCCTCCTCCAGTTCGCGCTCGGTTTCGGCCAGCACCGGCTGCACCACCCGCACCACGAACGGCAGGCCGATGAACACCAGCGCCACGGTGATGCCCAGCGGGGTATAGGCCACTTTCACTCCCGCCGCTTCCAGCCAGCGCCCCAGCCAACCGGTCGGTCCGTACAGCGCGGTGAGCGCGATGCCGGCCACCGCGGTCGGCAGCGCGAACGGCAGATCGATCATCGCGTCGAACAGGCGCTTGCCGGGGAACCGGTAGCGCACGAATACCCATGCCACCCAGGTACCCATCACCGCGTTGAATGCCGCCGCCGCCAGTGCGGTTCCAAAGCTCACCCACAGCGCCGACAGCACGCGCGGCTCGGTCCAGATCCGCCAAAGGCCCTCCAGGCCCAGGCCGCTCGCCTTGACGAACACGCCCACCAACGGAATCAGCACGATCAGGCCCAGCCAAGCCAGCGTGTAGCCAAGGCTGAGGCCGAAGCCGGGGATGATCCGGCGACGGCGTACCGGATTCGCCCGCGCATCAATCACGGCGGCCATTCACGGCCTCCGACAGGAATACGCCAAGGCCGCATGCTCACTTCGCCTGGATCTGATCGAACACCCCGCCATCGGCGAAGTGCGTGGCCTGGGCCTTGGCCCACGAACCGAACACCTTGTCGATGGTCACCAGTTCCAGCTTCGGAAACCGTGCCACGTCGGCGGGCGCCGCGTACTGCGGATAGCGCGGCCGGTAGTAGTGCTTGGCCGCCAATCGCTGTCCGGTCGGCGAGTACAGGAACTGCAGATAGGCCTGCGCGGCCTCGCGGGTACCGTGCTTGTCGACGTTCCTGTCGACCAGCGCCACCGGCGGCTCGGCCAGGATCGACAGCGACGGCACCACGATGTCGAACTTGTCAGGCCCCAGCTCCTCGATCGACAGGAACGCCTCGTTCTCCCACGCCAGCAGCACGTCGCCGATGCCGCGCTGGACAAAGGTGGTGGTGGCGCCGCGTGCGCCGGTGTCCAGCACCGGCACGTTGCGGAACAGCGCGCGCACGAAGTTGCGGGTCTTGGCTTCGTCGCCCTTGAAGATCTTCAGGCCATAGGCCCAGGCGGCGAGGTAGTTCCAGCGCGCGCCGCCGGACGTCTTCGGGTTCGGCGTGATCACCGAGGTACCCGGCTTCACCAGATCCACCCAGTCCTTGATTTTCTTCGGATTGCCCCTGCGCACCAGGAACACGATGGTGGACGTGTACGGCGCGCTGTTCTCCGGCAAACGTGATTGCCAGTTGGCCGGAAACAGGCGCGCACGCTGGGCGATGGAATCCACGTCGTAGGCCAGCGCCAGCGTCACCACGTCGGCTTCCAGCCCGTCGATGACCGCGCGCGCCTGCTTGCCGGAGCCGCCGTGCGAGGTCTCGACTTCGACCTTCTGGCCTTTCTTCTGCTGCCACTCCCTGGCAAAGGCGGCATTGAACTCGCGATAGAACTCGCGGGTGGGATCGTAGGAAACGTTCAGCAGTTTCACGTCGCGCGCGCCGGCCGCTGCGGCCACGGTCAGGCCGAAGGCGATCAGCAGGGTGCGCAGGTGGCGTCGCAGGGAATGGTGGCTCATGGGGATCTCCGGAATCAGAAAGCGACCTGCAGGCGCGAGAAGATCGCCTTCTCGTCCTCGCGATCGGTGGCGTCGGCGGCACCGCCCTTGAAGGTCGTGTCCAGGTAGTTGAAGACGAGCTTGAGATTGCTGGTGAGATACCAGTTAAGGCCGAGCGTCCAGTTGCGGGCCTGGCGTGCGGATGTGGCCGCATCGGCGAACAGCGGGAACGCATCGTCATCGATGTCCAGCGCACCGTAGCGGGCAACCAGTTCGAACGCGCCCCAACCCTCCTCGCCCGGACGGAACGGGCGGGACGGCTTCACCACGCCCCGGTAGCCGGCATCCTCGCCGGTCAACACCCACTGCGCGGTGGCCTGCCAGGCGGCATTTTCCAGCTTGTCGCGGCGTCCGGCATTCACCCCGCTGGCTACCACGACTTCCTGGCGCGACTGGATGTATTCACCCAGAAAACCGAACCGGCCCAGGTAGTAGTACGCCTGCGGCGACCACCGGAAATGCTCGCCGTCCGCGTTCACCGCCGAGCGATAGGTGAAGAACTGCGCCTGCCCCGCCGTGCGATAACGCGGCAGGAAGTTGTTGCCGGTGCCGCGCTTGTCGCCGATGCTCGCGCCCAGGCCGAACCCCAGCCCCGACAGCGCATTGGCATCGTTGCGGAACGGCTCGAAGAACACCCGGCCCGCGTACTCGAACTCGTTGTCTGGATTGCTGGTGACCGCGTCGCGGCCATCGACTGTCCCGTTGAACACGCCCAGCGCATAGCTGAAGCGGCCATCGGCGACTTCGCCCTGCAGCTGTACGCCAATGTCGCGGTTGGGCGCCAGTTCGCTGGGGAGCGAACGTTCCACCGCCGACAGCGCAGAAGACGATTGCAGCCGTTCCAGGCCCACCGGCGAGGTGAACTTGCCGATCCGCAGGGTGTAGGCGGGATCGAAGCGCAGATCCACGTAGGCATCGACGATGCTCGCGTTGTCGCCCGCGAATTCCGGGGTCAGGCGGAAGCCGACCAGCTTGCCCAGCGAGCCTTCGATCGTCGGTCGCGCGGTGCGCAGGAGGAAGGTGTCGTTCTGCGCCGGCGCATGATCGTCGAGGAAGAACCGGCCATCGCCCTGGATCAGCCCGCGCAGGCGGATCTCGTAATCGCCGCCGGCCGACTTGAACGAGGCGCCCTTGTCGTTGACCGCGATGACCGGCGCCTCTTTCGCCTTGGCCACCTGTTCTTCCTGTTGCAGTTCCAGGCGTCGTTCCAGCACCCGCAGGCGCTGGTCCAGATCCGCCAGGCCGACCTCGCCCCCCTCGCCAGCTTCCGTGGCGACGGTGCCACCGAGGCGGCGCTCCAGCGCCTCCAGCCGCTGCTGCAGTTCCTCGACCGTGGGCTTGTGCTGCTGCGCGGCCACCGGCAACGCCAGCGAACACAGCAGCACGGCGGCCAGCCGCGTGATCCGCTGTTTCGCACGCACCGCCTGCCCGTGTCCACGCATCGCAAGGTTTCCCGTCTGTGGCCTTTCGACCGGAACCGTTGATGCTGCGGATGCACATCGCCGCCGGGAAATGACTTGAGGGGCGTTCCTTATGCCGCATCGGCATGACACCGGCAGGGACACGGCGGAGGCCGTTAAAATGGCGACTTTCCTCCGTCCCCGAGCCGTCCATGTCCGAATCGCTGACCGCCCGTTACGCCGCCGAGCTGGAGAACCTGCAGGCGCAGGGCCTGTTCAAGTCCGAGCGCATCATCACCAGCCCGCAATCGGCCGAGATCACCCTGGCCGACGGACGCAAGGTGCTGAATTTCTGCGCCAACAACTACCTCGGGCTGGCCGATCACCCCGATGTCATCGCCGCCGCCAAGCAGGCCCTGGACAGCCACGGCTTCGGCATGGCCTCGGTGCGCTTCATCTGCGGCACCCAGGACCTGCACAAGCAACTGGAAAAGACCATCGCGGACTTCTTCGGCACCGAGGACACCATCCTGTACGCGGCCTGCTTCGATGCCAACGGCGGCCTGTTCGAACCGCTGCTGGACGAGAACGACGCGATCATCTCCGACGCGCTCAACCATGCCTCGATCATCGACGGCGTGCGCCTGTGCAAGGCCAAGCGCTTCCGCTACGCCAACTGCGACATGGCCGATCTGGAGGCGCAGTTGCAGGCAGCCGACGCCGCCGGCTGCCGGACCAAGCTGATCACCACCGACGGCGTGTTCTCGATGGACGGCTTCATCGCCCCACTCGACGAGATCACCGCACTGGCGAAGAAGTACAACGCACTGGTGCACATCGACGAATGCCACGCCACCGGTTTCCTCGGCGCCACTGGCCGCGGTTCGGCCGAGGTGAAGAGCGTCCTGGACCGCATCGACATCTTCACCGGCACCCTCGGCAAGGCGATGGGCGGAGCGCTGGGCGGATTCACCACCGCGAAGAAGGAAGTGATCGAGCTGCTGCGCCAGCGCTCACGCCCCTACCTGTTCTCCAATTCGCTGCCGCCGCACGTGGTCGCGGCCGGCATCAAGGCCTTCGAGATGCTGTCCTCGGCCGGTGACCTGCGAGAGCAGTTGCAGGAAAATACCCGCTACTTCCGCGAACGCATGGGTGCCGCGGGCTTCGACATCAAGCCCGGCGTGCATCCAATCTGCCCGGTGATGCTGTACGACGCGCCGCTGGCGCAGCGCTTTGCCGCGCGCCTGCTGGAAGAAGGCATCTACGCCATCGGCTTCTTCTTCCCGGTGGTCGGCAAGGGCCAGGCCCGCATCCGCACCCAGATGAGCGCCGCGCATACCCGCGAGCACCTGGATCGCGCGATCGACGCGTTCACCCGCATCGGGCGGGAGCTTGGGGTGTTGAAGGGCTGAGGCGGCTACCGCCAAAAGCAGCGGAGCAAGCTCCGCTCCACGCGTTCCCGTAGAGCCGAGCTCGCTCGGCTGGGGCCTTCCTTCAAAAAGCAGCGGAGCGAGCTCCGCTCTACGCGTTCGTAGAGCCGAGCTTGCTCGGCTGGAGCCTTCCTTCAAAAAGCAGCGGAGCGAGCTCCGCTCTACGCGTTCGTAGAGCCGAGCTTGCTCGGCTGGGGCCTTCCCTCAAAAAGCAGCGGAGCAAGCTCCGCTCCACGCGTTCGTAGAGCCGAGCTTGCTCGGCTGGGGCCTTCCCTCAAAAAGCGGCGGAGCGAGCTCCGCTCTACGGGAGGGCACCGATTTCGTCCGTGGTCAGGGGACGCCAGGTCCCCTTCGCCAGTGCGCCAAGCGCCAAGGGGCCGATCGCTACCCGGATCAGCCGCAGTACCTGGATGTCGAAGGCTTCCAGCAGGCGTCGTATCTGCCGGTTGCGGCCTTCATCCAGTTGGATTTCCAACCACGCGTTCTTTTCCCCGGCACGCAGCAGCACCGCCGACTTCGCCCGCAGGATTTCATCGCCCGCGACGACGCCGTTGCGCAGGTTCTCCAGCAGTGCGTCGTCAGGAATGCGATTGATCTGGACGTGGTAGGTCTTGTCGGGTCCGCGCGCGGGATCGGTGATGGCGGCGGCCCACTGGGGATCGTTGGAGAACAACAGCAGGCCTTCGCTGGCCTTGTCCAGCCGCCCGACGGGAGCGATCCACGGTAGCCCGGCGCCATCGAAGCAACGGTAGACGGTATCGCGTCCCTGCTCGTCGCGGGCGGTGGTCAGCAGCCCCCGCGGCTTGTTGAGCATCAGGTAGAAACGCTCGCCGGCGCCGACGGACACGCCATCGACGCTGAGGCGGTGTCTGTCCTGGAGGATCGGGAATTCGGGATCCCGGACAACCCGACCGTCAACGGCGACGCGACCGGCCAGGACCCAGCGGGCGGCTTCAGTACGGGAACAGACCCCGAGCTTGGAAAGGACGCGCGCCAACCCATGGCGCGGCGGCACGGCGCGATCGCCGACAACTGGCCCGTTCGATGCGTTACGTGGACGCGCGCGGGCGCCATGGTCATGCCGGGCCATGGCCGCCGCTGCGCAGGTCGGGATTACTTCTTGGCTTCGGGCGCGGGTGCGGCCGGTGCCGCCGGCGCGGGGGCTGCGGTGCCGGCGCCCTTGGCCACGCGCACGCCGCGTGCCTTCATCCAGGCGTCGAATTCCTCGGCGGTCATCCGCTTGCCGTTCTGGTTCATGTCGAAGCGCCACGGCGTGTTGTCGTACTGGGTCTTCGGCTTGTAGCCCGAAGGATCGTTCGCATTGGCCGCCGCGGGCAGTGCGGGCATCGCCTTGGCCACGTTCTGGCAACCTTCGATGCGCAGACGCATCAGGACCCGATCCACCGACAGCGCCTCGTCCAACGCCTGCGTCAGCACGCCGCTGGGCGCACCCAGCTGGGATACCGTGGGCGTGAACTCGGACGCCACCGGTTCCAGCACCGTGGCACGAACCGGCAACGGGGGCTGGACCAGGCTGCCACTGCAGTTCTGGGCGGCGTTCGCGGCGGGGATGGCGACAAGGCCGGTCAGCCCGGCAAGGAGAAGATGGCGCATGCGGATACCCCGGCAATCGAACGAATCCGCAGTGTAAGAAGCGTCGTTCGCGATATCAAGAAAAGCCTCACCTGTTTCCGCCAAGTGGTTGACGCTTCTGTGCCTGTGCGCACGGACGAGGCGGCGGAAGAGCGCACTGGCGGGCCCTGTCGGCGATGCAAAAACAAAGCCCGGCACGAGGCCGGGCTTTGCGTGTTGCGGGAAGCGACGTCCGATTAGTTCTGGACGTTCAGTTCCGTACGACGGTTGCGCGCACGGCCTTCCTTGGTGTCGTTGGTGTCGATCGGACGGCTCTCGCCGTAACCGTTCGGGCCAATCAGACGCGAAGCGTCAACACCATTGCTGGTCAGGTACTCGTACACGGCCTTGGCGCGACGCTCCGACAGACCCTGGTTGTAGGCGTCGGTACCGACGGCGTCGGTATGGCCGGCGACTTCGACCTTCAGGTCGGGGTAGCGCTTCAGGATTTCGACGGCTTCGCCCAGGATGGCGACCGCGTCAGGACGCAGCACCGACTTGTCGAAGTCGAAGTTCACGCCCTTCAGGTCGATCGAAACCGGGACCGGGCAGCCGTCCGGACCGATGGTCTGGCCAGCCTGCGAACCGGGGCACTTGTCGTCGCAGTTGTTGACGCCGTCGCCGTCGTCATCCAGATCCGCACAGCTCGGAGCCGGTGCCGGAGCCGGCGGGGCCGGCGGAGCGGCTTCCGGACCCAGCGGGATGATGATGCCGACCGAAGCCAGCAGATCGGCGAAGTCGTCGCCGTCATCGATCGAACCGTCGTACGACGGGCCGATGGCCTGGTCGTCGAAGTCGATGCGGTAGGCGAGTTCGGTGCGGACGCCGACGCGGCCCAGCTTGGCCTGGATACCACCACCCAGCTTGGCGGCGAAGTTGTTGTCCTTGCGCTCACCCGGCGAGTTCGCGTTCGGGAACGCGTCGAACTCTTCTTCCGAACGCTGCAGGCCAAGGCCGGCCAGCAGGTACGGATGCCAGTTGCGGTCCGACAGCCAGAAGTGGCGGCGCAGGTCCAGCGAGATGCCGTACTGGCTCCAGTTCATGTTGACGTTCTTTTCGAACTGGGTGTTCTGGTAGTTGATTTCACCATCCAGCGACCAGTTCGGGCTGATGAACTTGCCCAGACCGATGGCACCGAACGGGGCGTCGTCGGTGTTGCGGTCGTTGTCCTGGACGTTGATGCCGGCGGAACCGGTCAGGTACCAACGGTCGTCGAACTCCTGGGCGGAAGCAGCCTGCGCCAGGCTCAGACCGCTCAGCAGCGCGGCACAAAGCAGTTTCTTGTTCATTTGCAGCTCCTTGTCTAAATCAGCAGTTGTAGAAAAACCGACGTACTTAAAACTCGCGTTTTTTCCAGCTTTCTTATGGTTGTGCGGACGGCCGTCACGCTCGCCATCCTGAACAGATTATGCGGGAGGAAGTGAAGACAGCGTTAACGGTACCATAACAAGTCCACCCGGCCAAGGAAATTGTCTCGTCCGTGCCGGCAATTCATGCGGCCCGGCACAGCGCCATCAGGTCGTCCATGGCCAGCGCATCCAGGCGCTCCGGGGTCCTCGCCAACGCCATCAGGTGGTCGACCTGGTCCTCCGGCAGGCACCTCCTCAGTGCCGCCTCGCATTTGGCCATCAGCAGCGGCATGCCCTCCTGCCGCCGACGCCGGTGGCCGACAGGGTAATCGATCGCGATCCGCTCCGTCCGGCTTCCGTCGCTGAAAAACACCTGCACCGCGTTGCCGATGAAACGCTTGCCGGGATCCAGATAGTCGCGGGTGAAATCCGGATTCTCATTGACAATCATCAGCTTGCGCAGCCAATCGATGCGCGGATCGGCGGCACGGACGTCACCGTAGTCCCCTGCTTCCAGTTGCCCGAAGATCAACGGCACCGCCACCATGTATTGCAGGCAGTGGTCCCGATCGGCGTAGTTGGCCAGGGGGCCGGTCTTGTCGATGATGCGCTGGCCCGCCTGCTGGGTCTCGATGACCACACGCTCCACCTGGTCCAGGCGGGGCGCCACCTGCGGATGCAGGCGCAGGGCGCATTCGACCGCGGTCTGCGCATGGAACTCGGCGGGATGGCTGATCTTGAAGAGGATGTTTTCCATCACGTAACTGCCGAAGGGTCGCTCGAAGCGAAACGGCTGGCCGCCGAAGGCCACGTCGTAGAAGCCCCAGACCGGGGCGCTGAGGGCGCTGGGGTAGCCGGTTTCGCCCTTCACTGCGTTCAAGGCGTGGATTACCGCACGGCGGCAGGCGTCGCCCGCCGCCCAGCTCTTGCGAGGACCGGTGTTGGGCGCGTGTCGATAGGTGCGCAAGGCGCCGTTGTCGATCCAACTATTGGAAATCGCATTGATTATCTGCCCGCGGGTTCCGCCGAGCATGTGGGTCGCCACCGCGGTGGAGGCCAGCCTGACCAGGATGACGTGATCCAGGCCGACCCGATTGAAGGCATTGAGCAGCGCATAGCCGCCCTGGATCTCGTGGGCCTTGATGGCATGGCCCAGTAGGTCGCGTACCGTCATTGGCGCGCGGCCTTCGCGGCGCGCCTGCCGGCTCAGATAGTCTCCCAGCGCCAAGAGGGTGCCCAGGTTGTCGGACGGATGCCCCCATTCGGCGGCCAGCCAGGTGTCGTTGAAGTCCAGCCAGCGGATCTGGGTGCCGATGGCGAACGCCGCCTGGACGGGATCCAGTTCGTGGATCGTTCCCGGTATCCGGACGCCGCCGGCCATCTCCGCGCCCGGCACCACCGGTCCCAGGTGGCGGGCGCACTCGGGAAACTCCGTCGCCAGCATCGCGCAGGCCAGCGAATCCAGCAGCACCCAGCGCGCGGTGTCGTAGGCCTCGGCCGAGTCGATGCGATGGTCGACGACATAGTCGGCCACCTGGACCATCGGCGGATCGGGATCCGGGCGGCGCGCCGAACGCAGATCATCCTGGCTCATGGGGCCTCCTTGGATTGAGGGCATCGCCATCTTGCCAGAACCCGATCCCGCGCCGGCTTCGCAGGGCGTTCCGGCGCCGCAACACATCGGTGTGCCGCCGTCTATTGGCGTGGGCCCGGAGCAGGCCCATGCTGCACGGCATGGACACTCCCGCCGCGCTTCCCGCCGTCTTCCTTTCCCACGGTTCGCCGATGCTGGCGGTCGAGGACTCGCCCACCGGCCGGTTCCTGGATCGGCTCGGCGAACTGCTGCCGCGTCCCCGCGCCATCGTGGTGGCGTCGGCGCACTTCATGGCGGCGGTTCCGACCGTCACCGCCACCGGCGCGCCCCGCACCATCCACGACTTCGGCGGCTTTCCCGCGCCGCTGTACGAAATCCGCTATCCGGCGCAGGGCTCGCCGTCGCTGGCCGGCACGGTCTTCGAACTGCTGCGCGAGGCCGGCATCGACGCGCGCCAGGACAATCAGCACGGCATCGATCACGGCGTCTGGGTGCCGCTGCGGCGCATGTATCCGCAGGCGGACATACCGGTCGTGGCGCTGTCGGTGAATCCGGACGGCGACGCCGAGGAGCACTACCGGGTTGGCCGTGCGCTCGCGCCGCTGCGCGCCGATGGCGTGCTGGTGGTCGGCTCCGGCGGTTTCTCGCACAACCTGCGCGCGCTGGACTGGCGCAACCCCGGAGCCGCCGAGTTCCCGTGGGTCGCCGCGTTCACCGACGCGCTGCGCGCGAAACTGGAGGCGGGTGACACCGCCGGCGCGCTGGACTGGCGCGCGCTGCCCGAAGCATTGCGCAACCATCCGACCCAGGAACACCTGTATCCGCTTTACGTCGCCCTTGGCGCAGGTGGCGACGGCGCGCACGGCCGGCTGCTGCATCGCGACGTGGAGATGGCGGGCCTGGCGCTGGACGCCTTCGCCTTCGACACCTGGACCTGAGGCGGCGCCGACCGGCGCGCCCGAACCGGACGTTCAGCCGACCAGCGAGGGAAGTCCCTGCTCCCAGGGCGGGTTCTCGCCGAATCGTGCGGCCAGCAGGTCGATGAACGCGCGCACCCGCGGCGGCACCAGCCGCCGCTGCGGCATCACCGCGCTGATCGCGGTGGTGGCCGGCGGGTACATCGGCAACACGACTTCCAGCCGGCCGGCGCGCAGGTCGTCGGCGACATGCCACAGGGAATGCACGGCAATGCCCTCGCCCGCGACCGCCGCGTCGCGCAGCAGTTCGCCGAAGTTGCTTTCGTAGCGTCCGTTCACCCGCACCGCGACCTCCTTGCCCTGCGGATCCTGCAACCGCCACACATCCTGCCGACCCTGGCTGCCGACCAGCAGCAGACATTCGTGCTGCGCCAGTTGTTCCGGATGCAACGGACGCCCGCGCCGCCGCAGATAGTCCGGCGAGGCGCACAGCAGCCGTCGGTTGGGCGCGATGCGGCGTGCGACCAGCCCCGAGTCCTCGAGCGCGCCGATGCGAATCGCCAGATCGAAGCCCTCGCTGACCAGATCGACCACCTGATCGCTCAGGTGCACGGCCATCCGCAGTTTCGGATGCTCGGCCAGGAACGCGGGCAGCAGCGGCGAGACGTACTGCCGTCCGAAGGTCGCCGACAGGGTCACCCGCAGGGTGCCGGCCACCTCGGTGGCGGCTTCGCGCAGGCCGGCGCCCAGCGACTCCAGATCCTCCACCAGCGCCCGGCCCTGCTGGGCCAGCGCCGCGCCTTCCGGGGTGGGGTGCAGGCGACGGGTGGTCCGGTGCACCAGGCGCACGCCCAGTTCGCGCTCCAGCCGCTTCAGCCGCTGGCTGGCGACCGCCACCGACAGGTCCAGGCTGTGCGCCGCCGCGGTGATGGACCCCAGGTCCAGCACGCGCAGGAACAGGGTCAGGTCGCCGACACGGTCCATGATTATCAAATATTTATTGATAGTGATTCGACATATTCGCGCTTTTTCGCAATCTGTGGAAGGTCCAGAGTGCGCACCTTCTCCACCCGGACCCTTCCCCGTGACCGCTGCCGCCCCCCGCTCCCGCATGCCGATCGCGCTGTACGCCCTGACCGCCGGGGCATTCGGCATCGGCACCACCGAATTCGTCATCATGGGCCTGCTGATGCAGGTCGCCACCGATCTGCATGTCTCCATCGCCGCCGCCGGGCTGCTGATCTCCGGCTACGCGCTGGGCGTGTTCGCCGGGGCGCCGCTGCTGACCGCGGCCACCAGCCGGATGCCGCGCAAGGCGGTGCTGGTGGCGCTGATGATCATCTTCACCCTCGGCAACCTGGCCTGCGCGATCGCGCCGGACTACACCACGCTGATGATCGCGCGGGTGATCACTTCGTTGGCGCATGGCACCTTCTTCGGCGTCGGCGCGGTGGTCGCCACCGGGTTGGTGGCCGAGGACCGCAAGGCGTCGGCGATCTCGATCATGTTCACCGGCCTGACCGTGGCGACGCTGCTCGGCGTGCCCGCCGGCGCCTGGCTGGGTTTGCAGTTCGGCTGGCGCGCGACATTCTGGGCGGTGACCGCGATCGGCGTGATCGCCACCATCGTGATCGCCACGCTGGTGCCCTCCGACCGCGGCGACACCGCGCCGATCGCCTTCCGCGAGGAATTGAAGTCGATCGCGCAGCCGCAGGTGCTGCTGGGCCTGCTGATGACGGTGCTGGGCTTCGGCGGCATGTTCACCGTGTACACCTATATCCAGCCGCTGCTCACCCAGATCACCGGCTTCGCCGACGCGGCGGTGTCGCCCATCCTGCTTGTTTTCGGCGTCGGCATGATTGTCGGCAACCTGCTGGGCGGCCGCTTCGCCGATCGGCGCCTGCAACCGGCGCTGCTCGGCACGCTGATCGCGCTGGCGCTGGTGATGGGGCTGATGAGTTTCGCGCTGCACAGCCGCTGGGCGATGGTGCTGTTCACCGGCCTGCTCGGTGCCGCCGCGTTCGCCACGGTCTCGCCGCTGCAGCTGTGGGTGCTGCAGAAGGCCGGCGCCGCGCAGAGCCTGGCCTCCAGCCTCAACATCGGTGCCTTCAATCTGGGCAATGCGATGGGTGCCTGGCTGGGCGGCCTGGTCATCGCCCACGGCGCCGGCCTGTCCGCGCTGACCTGGATTGGCGCGCTGGTGCCGCTGTCGGCCTTCGTGGTGGCGCTGTGGAGCATCGCGCTGGAGCGCCGCCAGCTTCGCGACGCCGCCACTCCGGCCACACTGCGCGCCGGCGAGTGCGCCTGACGCACCTCCTACCTTTCCCCTCCCCTTCTCCCTTCTAGGACATTCCATGGAAACCCGTTTTCTCGGCCGTTCCGGCCTCAAAGTCTCCGCGCTCGGCTTCGGTGCCGGCACCTTCGGCGGCAAGGGTCCGCTGTTCAGCGCCTGGGGCAACACCGATGTCGCCGAAGCACGCCGGATGATCGATCTGTCCATCGAAGCCGGCATCAATTTCTTCGACACCGCCGATGTCTATTCCGACGGCGCGTCCGAATCCATCCTCGGCGAAGCGCTGCGCGGCCGCCGCGACCAGGTGATCCTGTCCAGCAAGACCGGGCTGCGGCTGGGCGACGGCGCCAACGACGCCGGCACCTCGCGGCTGCGCCTGCTCAAGGCGGTGGACGCTTCGCTGAAGCGGTTGGATACCGACTACCTGGATCTGCTGCAACTGCATGCCTTCGATGCGATGACGCCGATCGAGGAGACCCTCTCCACCCTCGATGACCTGGTCCGTGCTGGCAAGGTGCGTTATCTCGGCGTCTCCAACTTCTCCGGCTGGCAACTGATGAAATCGCTGGGCATCGCCGAGCGCCACGGTTGGAGCCGCTACGTCGCCAACCAGGCCTACTACTCGCTGATCGGCCGCGACTACGAATGGGAACTGATGCCGCTGGGCCTCGACCAGGGTGTCGGCGCGGTGGTCTGGAGTCCGCTGGGCTGGGGCCGGCTGACCGGCAAGATCCGCCGCGGCCAGCCGCTGCCGGAAACCAGCCGCCTGCACGACACCGCCGCGATCGGTCCGGCGGTGGATCCCGAACGCCTGTACCGCATCGTCGACGTCCTCGATGAAATCGCCGCCGAGACCGGCAAGGCGGTCCCGCAGATCGCCATCAATTGGCTGCTGCAGCGTCCCACCGTGTCGACCGTACTGATCGGCGCGCGCAACGAAGAGCAGCTGAAGCAGAACCTCGGCGCGGTCGGCTGGCAGCTCACGCCGGATCAGATCGCCCGCCTTGACGCCGTGAGCGCGACCGAAACGCCGTATCCGTACTATCCCTACTGGCGCGGGCAGTTCGCCGAGCGCAGCCCGCTTCCCGTCTGAATCACTCGCCCGAATCCTCGTCGCAACCGGAGTCCCCCATGAAAGCCGTCGGCCTCACCCGCTACCTGCCCATCGACGATCCGCAATCCCTGCAGGACATCGAACTGCCCAAGCCCGAACCGACCGGCCACGACATCCTGGTGCGGGTGGAAGCGATCTCGGTCAACCCGGTCGATACCAAGGTGCGCGCGCCCAAGCCGCAGCAGGAAGATCCGCCGCGTGTGCTCGGCTACGACGCCGCCGGTGTGGTCGAGGCGGTCGGCGACCAGGTGACCCTGTTCGCGCCCGGCGACGAGGTCTACTACGCCGGCGACATCACCCGTGCCGGCAGCAACGCGCAGTTCCAACTGGTCGACGAGCGCATCGTCGGCCGCAAGCCGGCGACGCTGGACTTCGCCGAGGCCGCGGCGCTGCCGCTGACTACCATCACCGCCTGGGAGCTGCTGTTCCACCGCATGCCCTATTCGATCGACAACGAATGCAACCGCCGCAGCCTGCTGGTCATCGCCGGCGCCGGTGGCGTAGGGTCGATGGCGATCCAACTGGCGCGCCGCGCCGGCTTCACCGTCATCGCCACCGCCTCGCGTCCGGAAACGATCGAATGGTGCCGTTCGCTGGGCGCGCAGCACGTCATCGATCATCGACAGGATCTGGCGCCGCAACTGGCGGCGATCGGGTTTTCACAGGTTGACGCGGTGCTGAACCTGGCCGACACCGACCGCTACTGGACCGCGATTGGCGAAATCATTGCTCCGCTCGGCCATGTCGGCTTGATCGTCGAACCCAGGGGCGAGCTGCGCATCGGCGATCCCTACAAGGCCAAGTCGGTCGGCATCCACTGGGAAATGATGTTCGCGCGCCCGCGCTTCCAGACACCCGATCTGATCGAACAGCACCGGCTGCTCAGCCGCGCCGCCAGCCTGATCGATGCGGGTGAACTGCGCAGCAACCATCGCGAGACATTGGGGCCGATCAACGCCGCCAACCTGCGCGAGGCGCATCGCCGGCTGGAGTCCGGCACCACCATCGGCAAGCTGGTGCTGGCGGGCTGGGAGTGACGGCATGAGCGCAGGCGCCTGGTGGCTGTTCTGCACGCTGTCACTGATCACCGCATTCACGCCGGGACCGGCGGTGCTGCTGGCGGTTTCCAATGCCGCCACGCTGGGCGCGCGGCGGGCGCTGATCAGTTCGCTCGGCAACGCGACCGGCGTGTTCGTCGTCGCGGTCACCGCGTTGCTGGGGCTGGGAGCGTTGTTGCAGGCGTCCTCGACCGCGTTCACCGTGCTCAAGATCGCCGGTGCGATGTATCTGGTCTATCTGGGCATCCGCCAATGGCGCAGCCCGCCGCCGTTCGCGGCAGACGCTTCGCTGTCGCCCGCCAATGGCGATGCATGGCGGTTGTTCGGCCAAGGCGTGCTGGTGGCGGCGACCAATCCGAAGAGCATCCTGTTCTTCACCGCGCTGCTGCCGCAGTTCATGCAGCAGCAGGCTTCGCCCTGGCGGCAGGGCCTGCTGCTGACCGTCACCTTCGCCGCCTGCACGGTGCTGTCGCACCTGTGCTACGTCGCCGCCGCGCGCCACCTGCGCCGCTGGCTGGGCGGCGCCCGTGGGCGCTGGTGGCAGCGTCTCAGCGGCACGTTGTTCATCGGGCTGGGACTGGGCCTGCTGCGACTGCGCAGGCAGGCCACCTGACGCCGCGCGGACTCAGGCCGCGGCCGCGTCCTGCCCGCGATCGCGCTTGAGCACCGCCACCGGTTCGGCCCAACTGCTGCCGGCGCGCCGCTTGCTGGTCGCCAGCACCAGGTCCGAGGGTTCGAACACGTTGACGTTGTGGGTGATCGGCGTGGTCAGGATGTACTGGGCGTCGGTCGAGCGCAGGAAGCGGCCGACCTTTTCGATGTTGGCCACGTCCAGGTGCGCGAACGGTTCGTCGATGAAGACGAATCCGCCCGGTTGTTCCTCGTCGCGCAGCAGCGCCACCAGCAACAGCAGCGACTTCATCACCTGCTGGCCGCCGGACGCCTCGCCGTCGTCCAGGCCGATCCAGCCCTTGCGATCGAAATCGAAGCGCACGGTCAGGCCCGCCTGCGCCAGCGCGGTGTCCTCGTTGACCAGTTCCGGCATCTCCACATCGACGCCGATGCCGGACAGCTCGCCCAGCGCGACCAGGTTCTTGCGGTAGCGGCGGACGGTGGCACGCAGCACGTTGATGTAGGCGCCCCGCGCTTCCTCGGTCAACTTGCGCGCGCGGTGCAGGTGCGCCTCGCGCTTGCCGATGGCGGCTTCCAGCCCGGCGTGGTCGGCGGCGAACTTGTCGCGCAGCGCGACGCAGCCGTCGTCCTCCACGTAGGCGCCGCGCGCCAGCCGCTCGTCGATGCGCTCGACTTCGCGACGCACCGCGTTGGCGCTTTCGTATTCGTCGCGTGCGGCCCGCAACGCGGCCACGCCGCGCCACTCCACCGGCATCTGCGCGCGGCGGCGGCGGAAGTCGACGATCCGCTGCACCAGCGCCATCCGCTCCTGCGCGATCTGGTGTTCGCGCTCGCGCAGTTCATTCTGCAGCGCCTTCAGTTCGCCCGCCCGACTGGCGGCGGCGATGCTCTCGGCCTTGTCCTCGGCGGCCAGGCGATCGAGCTCGGTGCGCACTTCCATCAATGCGGCGGCCGCCTGCTGCGCGGCCTCGGCCAGTTCCGGCAGGCGTTCGGCCGCATCGGCGAACTCGGCCGCGCGCGTCACCAGCTCGTTGCCCGCGCCCAGTCCGAGCAGGCGCGCCTGGCTGGCGTCGACCTGCTGGCCCAACCCGCTCAGTTCTTCCTCGCGCGCATGCGCACGCTGCTGGAGGGCCGTCAGTTCCGCGCGCAGTTCGGCCAGTTGCGCCTGGCGGGCACCCGCGCCGAAGTGATGCGCGTTGCCGCCGATATGACGACCGCCACGCTGTTCGCGCAGATAGCCCTTGGCGGTAATCCAGTCCTGGCCCTTGGGCAGGCGATGGCCGGCCTGCACGTCCTCCACCCGCTGGATCCGATCCAGCTGGCGCGGCAGCCACGCCGGCGGGTCGTCGAGGAAGCGCACCACTTCCAGCAGCGAACCGCGGGTCGGCTTGTCGGCCGGCGCGCGATCGGCGACCAGGAAGTGGCGGTACTGCATCTGCTCGCCCAGTTGCCACGCCGCGGCGGCGTCCTTCGGCGAATCCAGCACCAGCAGATGGCGGTAGGGCGCGAGCACCGCTTCCACCGCCGTCGCCCATTCCGGCTCTGCAATCTCGACCAGTTCGGTCAGCACCTTGTGGCCGATGCCCTTGGCGTCGAGCGCGGCACGGAAGTCGCGTTCGAACGGCTCGGTGACCCGGCCGCCGCCGCTGAGCGCGGCGACCTGGGCGGTGATCTCGGCGGCGCGCTGGCGATCGCGCTGGCCTTCCAGCTTCAGCTCGGCCTGGCGCCGGCGGCCCTCCTCGACCTCGCGGCTCAGCGCCTTGACGTCGGCGCCCTTGCGCCCGCCCTGCAGGCGATCCAGATCGTCGCGTCGCTTGACCAGCATCTCCGCATCGCGCGCATGGTCGCGAGCATGGGTGAACACCGCTTCGGCCTCGGCCTGGCGCGCGCGCACCTCGGCCAGCGCCTGCTGCAAGGTGGTGCGCTGCGCCTGCGCGCCGGCTTCCTGCGCCAGCAACGCGGCGTGCGCATGCCCGCGTTCGCGCAGCGCGCGGCGCAGGCCGGTGAGGCGCGGCCGCGCGCCTTCGATGGTGGCACGCAGATCCGCCAATTCCACCTTCGGCACGATCTCGGTATGCAGGCGGTTGCGCTGCGACCGCAGCGACAGGCCGTCTTCGAACGAGCGCACATCGGCGCGCGAGGACTCCAGCCGCAGATGAAGTTCCGCCAGGCCCTGCTGGAGCTGGCCGATTTCCTTCTCCACGTCGAATTGTTCGCTGCGCGCGCGCTGGTAGTCGTCCAGCACCGCCTTGTCCTCGAACACGTCGAACACCAGTTGCAGCAATTCGCGCGGCGAAAGCTGGCAGAGTTTGTCGGTGGCGCCCTGCTCCAGCGTCAGCACGCGGCAGATCGCGCGGCTCAGGCCCGCGCCGGCCAGACGTACCCGGTAGTCGCGCACGCCCAGCCATTCGCCACCCTGCTCCAGCGTCTCGATCGGCACGTCGCCGGGCACGATCTGGTAGTCGCGGGACCAGTCGCCGCCGCGCTTGCGCACCCGGCAGGCAATCGTGACCTGCTCGTCCATGTACGGGAAGAACGCGCGCTTGCCGCGCCGATCGGCGGGATTGCTGACCACCGCGCGCAGCCAGGCATAGGGCTTGCCGTTGTGGCGCAGGTAGGTCTTGTAGTCGCGCGCCATGTCGCGATCGTCGATGGCCAGCAGCGTGCGCAGCGCATCCAGCAGGGTGGTCTTGCCGGAGCCATTGGGACCGACCACGGTGATGATCGAAGCATCCAGCGGCAGCGTGTAGCGCTGCCAGTAATCCCAGTGGACGACTTCCAGCTGACGGAACTCAAACATCGGCCTGCACCTCTTCGTCCAGCGCGCTCTCGTCGAGTGCGTCCTCGTCGGGCACGTCATCGCCCGGCACATTCCCGGACGCATCCACGCCCGCTTCCTCGCCGCGTTCGCGGGCGGCGGCCTGCGACTGCCGCGCTTCCTCGATGACCTGCGACAGCGCGCCGTCCATCACCCGGCTGGCGATACGCTCGTAGTCGAACGCCAGGTCCAGCAGCGGGCCCTCGTGGATGCGCTCGCGGCGGCGGACGATGAAACCCTGGCGCTGCAGCGCGCCCAGGTTCATCTGCAATCGCCCCTTGCCGCCCAGCTTGTCGCTGAAGTCGGCCAGCAGGGTGCGTTCGTTGATCGGCTCGATCACTTCCGCGCCCACCGGCACCGGCTTGAGTTCGGCGAACATCTGCTCCTGTTCCTGCGCGCGCTCGCCTTCCTGGCGCGCGATCTGGCGCTGGCGTTTGGGCAGCACCAGCAGCGCCCACAGGACCACCAACAACGCCAGTGCGTCGCGGCCCAGCGACAGGTTGCTGGCCGCCCACGCCTCGGCGTTGCCGAATACCTCGTTCTCCTGCGCGCGTGCCACGCCCACCGCCACATGCGCGGCGTAGGGATGTTCGAGCAGGCGCAGGCCGGCGGCGGCGAGGCGGCGATCGAGATCGTCGCGCAGCTCGGCGTCGACCAGGACCTGGCGCATGGCGCGGTCCTCGCGCGGCAGCCAGCGCTCGGCCAGCAGCCGCGCGATCAGGGATGCGATGGGGTCACTCATGCGGTCTGGGTCTTCCGTTTCTTCGGTTTGTCTTGCTTGTCTTGTTTGTCTGGCTTGCGCGTGGCGACGGGCATGGCAGGTGTCGGCGCGGATTGCGGCAGCAACTGGCCGCGGCTCATATAGGCGACGCCGGCGCGCTGGACCTCTTCGAACACCGGTTCGACCCGCCACTGCATCGGCAACTGCGCCAGCGACGCGCCCACACCCTGCCGGTTCTCGGCGCCGGCATCGCCGATCAACCCGAGCAGCGACAGCCGGTACGCGCTGAGCGCAAAGCTTTCCTGCGGCACCCAGTCGGCCAGCGGGGCCTCCTGGTCGAGACCGGCGAGCTGATCCAGCCATCGTTCGGCATGGGCGTAGTCGCTCTGCGCGACCGGGGCCTGGGTCTCGCTGGGCGCCTGCTGCGCCGGCGGCAGCGCGGTGCTTTCCTGGCCTTCGCGTTCGCGCTCGACCAGTTCGTACTCGGCCACGTCCAGGGCGATCGGCCCGAGCACGAAGGCCGGCATCGGCGTGCGCACCAGCACGTCGTCGGCCAGGGCGGCCAGCGCGTCGATGTCGCGGGCGCGCAGGAAACGGTTGACGTCGGAAGAGGACAGTCCGCTCGCGCCCAGGTGCACGCGGTGGCGATCCAGCTGGTTCAGCGCGCGCTGGAACACCGACGCCTGGCGCAGCAACGCGCTCTGCGCGCGGCCGATCTGCTGGGCCACCCGATGGGTCGCGGTATCCAGATCGCCGTCGGCGGCGATGTCGCGGATCAGTTCGGTGCCCTTCTCCACCCATTGCCAGACCGACTGCAACGTATCGGCGGCGCGCTGGATGCGGTGTTCCGAACCGCTCAGCACGGCCTGGTCGAAGTCCTCGCGCAGTTCGTTGAGCCGCGACAGCAGGTGCTGCAGATCGTCGGCGCCGACCCGGCCCACCGCCTGGCCCGCGGCCAGCTGCGCGGTGACGTAGGCCAGTTCGTCGCCTTCGCGGTTGAACTGCAGCAGCATGCCGATCGCCGCCAGCGCCTGGCGCCCGACCGGACTGATGCGGTAGCGCTGGCTGTGCGCTTCCCATAGCAGCAGGCCGTTCTCGCGCAGGCGTCCCAGCACGGTGTCGAACTTGACCGGATCCAGATACGCGAACTGGTCGCGCAGTTCCTGCGGACTCCAGTCCGGCGCCTGCCCGCGCTCGCCGATCGTGCGCAAGACCAGCAGGCGCACCATGACGTTCTCCTCGCCCCCGTGGAACAGGGTCGAGAAGGCCCGCAACTGATCGCGGGCGGCAAGCAGGGGGTGGAGGTCCGGCAGATCCGCGGCGGCGATGCCGTCGCGCAGGTAGTCGTGCAGGGGAGGTGATGCGGCGTCCATGACGTCCCGAAAGCCTTGGTCCCCTATGGTCCCCGAGCCGGCCGGACGGGACAACTCTTGCCAAGCGGGCGCGTTCTGTGCCGTGCTTGCGCTTGTCCCGGAGGTGGCGCCAGCACTTGCGCCGGCGCGCTGCCCGGGGCATCGTGTCGCATCCATACGCCAGCGTATCCATCGCCCGCATGACGTCCAGCGCCGCCGCCCTCCCCGCCGAGCACTATCCGCACCTGTTCGCCCCGCTGGATCTGGGTTTCACCCGGGTCCGCAACCGCATCCTGATGGGTTCGATGCACACCGGCCTGGAGGACCGCGCCCGCGACTTCCCGCGGCTGGCCGCCTATTTCGCCGAACGCGCCGCCGGCGGCGTGGGCCTGATGGTGACCGGCGGCTTCTCGCCCAACCTGGTCGGCTGGCTGAAGCCGTTCGGTGGCAAGCTGTCCTGGCCGTGGGAAGTACGTCCGCACAAGTTCGTCACCCGCGCCGCGCACGAGCACGGGGCGCTGATCTGCCTGCAGTTGCTGCATGCCGGCCGCTACGCCTACCACCCGCTCTCGGTGGCGCCGTCGAAGCTGAAGGCGCCGATCAATCCGTTCACCCCGCGCGCGATGTCCGCGCGCGCCGTGCAGTCGCAAATCAACGCCTATGCCGGCGCTGCCCGGCGCGCCCGCGATGCCGGTTACGACGGTGTCGAGGTGATGGGCTCGGAAGGCTATCTGATCAACGAGTTCACCGCGCCGCGCACCAATCGCCGCAACGATGCCTGGGGCGGCACACCGGAAAAGCGCATGCGTTTCGCGGTCGAGATCGTCCGCCGCATCCGCGAGGCCTGCGGGCCGGACTTCATCATCATCTACCGGCTGTCGCTGCTGGATCTGGTGGAGGACGGCAACCAGTGGGAGGAGATCCTCGCCCAGGCCCGCGCGGTGGAGGCGGCCGGCGCGACAATCATCAATTCCGGCATCGGCTGGCACGAGGCGCGGGTGCCGACCATCGTCACCTCGGTGCCGCGCGCGGCGTTCGTCGACGTCACCGCCAAGCTCAAGCCGCATGTGTCGGTGCCGGTGGTGGCGACCAACCGCATCAACATGCCGGACGTGGCCGAGGGCATCCTGGCCGCCGGCAAGGCCGACATGGTGTCGCTGGCGCGGCCGCTGCTGGCCGATCCGCAGTGGCCGGAGAAGGCACGCACCGGCCGCGCGCACGCCATCAATACCTGCATCGCCTGCAACCAGGCCTGCCTGGATCATGTGTTCGAGAACAAGACCGCCAGCTGCCTGGTCAATCCGCGCGCCTGCGCGGAAACCGAGCTGACCTATCCGAAGACCTTCGCCGCAAAACGCGTCGCCGTGGTCGGCGCGGGGCCGGCCGGGCTGGCCTGCGCGACCGTGGCCGCCGAACGCGGACACCGGGTCACCCTGTTCGATGCCGAGCCGGAAATCGGCGGGCAGTTCAATTTCGCCAAGCGCATCCCCGGCAAGGAGGAATTCCACGAGACCCTGCGCTATTTCCGCCATCGGCTGGAAGAGACCGGCGTCGAAGTGAAGCTCTCCACGCACGCCGATGCGGCGCTGCTGGCCGGCTTCGACGAAGTGGTGCTGGCGACCGGCATCACCCCGCGCCGCGTGGATTTTCCCGGCGCCGATCACCCCAGGGTGATCAGCTATACCGACGTACTGTCGGGCCGGGTCACGGTCGGCGCCCGCGCGGCGTTGATTGGCGCCGGCGGCATCGGATTCGACGTGGCCGAGTTCCTGGTCCAGGAAGGCCCCTCGTCCAGCCTGGATCCCGCGCGCTGGATGGCCGAATGGGGCGTGGACGCGACCTTCGAGGGCCGCGGCAGCCTGGCCCGCCCGCACCCCGAACCGCCGGCCCGCCAGGTCTGGCTGCTCCAGCGCAGCGCCGGCAAGCCGGGCGCGCGGCTGGGCAAGACCAGTGGCTGGGTCCACCGGGCGACGCTCAAGGCGAAGCAGGTGAAGATGCTGGGCGGGGTCGAGTATCTGGGCGTGGACGACGCCGGCCTGCACATCCGCGTGGACGATACCGAACAGGTGCTGCCAGTCGATCACGTGGTGGTCTGCGCCGGCCAGGAGCCACGCCGGGAACTGCAGGCGGCGTTGCTGGCCGCTGGCCGCACCCCGCACCTGATCGGCGGTGCCGACGTGGCCGCCGAACTCGACGCCAAGCGCGCCATCGCGCAGGGCAGCCGGCTGGCCGCGGCGCTCTGAACCGACGGGCGGCGAGGCGGTCCCTCGCCGCGCTTGATGACGGCCATCACGGAATCATGCGCGCGCATCGCCGCGCATGCATGCGACCACGGCGCTTTTCCCGGGCTTTTCAGGCGCTTCCCGCCAGCGCGCGACGGTTCGCGGACGCACCGCCAAGCCGCCTCGACCTTGACACGGCTTTCACCAACAAGCATTTCCAATCAAATACTTAGTAGAGCTGTCAACCCGGCGTGTTCAGGGGGGGTTCCGGTTTTCGCCCGTACCTTGCGCCAACTTTTTCGGCCCGCCCCCCAGTTCCGGCAGGCCGCCCCGGCGCCCTCATCATTCAGCCGGGACCCCGGGCAGCCCGTGTGAAGGCTGCCTCCCCATGACGCCCTGCCGCGTCCCTCCCCCGCCGCTTCCAATGGATCGGAACGGTCGGGACCGGCAAAGACGGAGCAAGGAGTTCCCATGAAACTGGCCTGGATTCTCTGGCTGTCGCAGATGTTGCCGCAGCCGGCCGCTGATTCGTTGTGCCTCAGTACCACCGTATACCTGGAAGCCCGCGACCAGACCCTGCGCGGCCAGCAAGCCGTCGCCGAGGTCGCCCTGCGCCGCCGCGACAGCGGCTTGTGGGGTGATTCGGTCTGCGAGGTGGTGACCGCCCGCAAGCAGTTCGCCCCCACCATCGTCGCCCCCGGCACCCGCCTGCAGAATGCGGACGCCTGGGCCAAGTCGGTCAGCGTGGCCCTGAACGCCGAGCGCAACTGGGCCCTCCCGCCCGGCCAGCGCAAGGAAATCGTGCCCGGCGCCAGCCACTTCATGGCCCACCAGATCGCCAACCCGAGCTGGCGCAACGCCTATCGCGTGGCCACCATCGGCGATCACACCTTCCTGCGTGTGCAGTCGCTCAAGCCGCAGCCACCGCGCTCGTAAACCCGAGCGTCCTGTCGCCGAAGCGGCGATTTCTCCCTTCCGGCAAGCGGGCCGTCCGTGACGGTCCGTTACGGCGGTGGCCTTGTGGGCCCTGGACAGGTCTGGGAGAGTTCCCGGATCGCTTTCTAGTACCTGGAGTCCACCCATGAAGCTGTACAGCAAGCCCGGCGCCTGTTCCACCGCCGACCATATCGCCCTGCAATGGACCGGCCAGCCCTTCGAGTTGAAGGTGATGACCGCCGCGGAGATGAAGGCGCCGGAGTACCTGGCGATCAACCCGACCGGCGCGGTCCCGGCGATTGTCGACGGCGACTTCGTCCTGACCCAGAACGCCGCGATCATGGGCTATATCGCCGACCGCTACCCGCAGGCCGGGCTGGGCGGCGACGGTTCCGCGCAGCAGCGCGCCGAGGCGGCGCGCTGGCTGTCCTTCGTGAACTCCGACGTGCACCCGGCTTTCACCCCGCTGTTCGCGCCGGGCAAGTTCATCGCCGACGAATCCGAGTTCGATGCCATCAAGGCCACCGCCCGCAAGCGCCTGCGCGGCCTGTTCGAAAGCGCCAACCAGCGGCTTGAAGGCCGGCAGTGGCTGGCGGGCTTCCGCAGCTTCGCCGATCCCTATCTCTACATCACCCTGCGCTGGGCGGGTAACGTCGGCGTGGATCTGGGCGGCCTGGACAACCTGGCGGCATTCCGCCAGCGCATGGAAGCCGACCCGGGCGTGCAGGCGGCGCTCAAGGCCGAAGGCCTGCACTGAAACAAACGGAAGGGCGGGCCAAGGCCCGCCCTTCTCGTTTCAACAATCAATTCCACCAGCCGACATCCCCATATGTGCGCGGAGACGTCGGCTCCGCGCCGATTCAGAACGCATCGCCGGGAACGCGCACCCAGCCTTCCATCAGGATGCGGGCGCTGCGGCTCATGATGGCCCTGGCGACTTTCCATTCGCCGTTTTCCTGCGTGGCTTCCGCGCCCACCCGCAACGTGCCGGACGGATGACCGAAGCGCACCGCGCTGCGTTCACCGCCGCCCGCGGCCAGATTGACCAGCGTGCCCGGCACCGCCGCGGCGGTGCCGATGGCGACGGCGGCGGTGCCCATCATCGCGTGATGCAGCTTGCCCATCGACATCGCGCGCACCAGCAGGTCGATATCACCCGCGCCCACCTGCTTGCCGCTGGAAGTGACGTAGTCCTGCGCCGACGCCACGAACGCCACCTTCGGCGTGTGCTGGCGGCGCGCGGCCTCCGACACGTCGGCGATCAATCCCATCCTTACCGCGCCGTGCGCACGGATCGCCTCGAACATCGCCAGCGCCTTCGGGTCACCGTTGATGGCGTCCTGCAATTCCGCGCCGGTGTAGCCGATGTCGGTGGCGTTGACGAAGATGGTCGGGATGCCGGCATTGATCAGCGTCGCCGGAAACTTGCCGACGCCTGGCACGTCCAGCTCATCGACCAGGTTGCCGGTCGGAAACATCGCGCCGCCGCCCTCGCCTTCGCCCTCGTCGGCCGGATCCAGGAACTCCAGCTGCACCTCGGCTGCCGGGAATGTCACGCCGTCCAGTTCGAAGTCCCCGGTTTCCTGCACCTGCCCGCCGGTGATCGGCACGTGGGCGACGATGGTCTTGCCGATGTTCGACTGCCAGATACGCACCGTGCAGACACCGTCCTGAGGGATGCGCGCGGCATCGACCAGTCCACCCGCGATGGCGAACGATCCCACCGCCGCCGACAGGTTGCCGCAGTTGCCGCTCCAGTCGACGAAGGCGCTGTCGATGGACACTTGGCCGAACAGGTAATCGACATCGTGGTCCGGCCGCTCGCTCTTCGCCAGGATCACCGTCTTGCTGGTGCTGGAAGTCGCGCCGCCCATGCCGTCGATCTGCTTGCCGTAGGGATCGGGGCTGCCGATTACCCGCAGCATCAGCGCATCGCGCGCCGCGCCCGGCGCGCGCGCGGGTTCGGGTAGATCCTGCAGCCGGAAGAACACGCCCTTGCTGGTGCCTCCGCGCATGTAGGTGGCGGGGATTCGGATCTGGGGCGCGTGTGGCATGAAGGTCTCGGTGTTCGGTCAGGGGTTGTCGGGAATCTGGGGTTCGACCACGTTGGCCAGCAGGGTCAACGACTCCTGCCAGCCGAGGTAACAGAACTCCACCGGAATCATCGCGGGAATGCCTTCCTGCACGATGCTGATCTCGGTGCCGCAGGCCACCGCCTTGAGCGAGACGCTGACCTGCATGGTGCCCGGCAACGCCGGGTTCTCGAACTGATCGTCGTAGCGGATGCGCTCACCCGGCACCAGTTCGCGATAGGTGCCGCCGAAGGCATGGCTGGAGCCGGTGCCGAAATTGGTGAACGACATCCGGTAGGTCCCGCCGACCACCGGATCGATGTGGTGGACCTTGCCGGTGAAGCCGTGTGGCGGCAGCCACTTCACCATGGCCTCCGGATCCAGGAAGGCGCGGTAGACGCGCTCGGGCGGCGCGCGCAGGACGCGGTGCAGGCGGACGGTTCCGGTCTCGTTCGACATGGTCATGGCCTCTCGGGGATGGTCCGTCCCACTCTAGCGCGGCGGGCGCAAGACGGCGTCACGCCGCCTGCGCCGACTCCAGGAAGTCCTGGGCGAAGCGCTGGAGCACGCCGCCGGCTTCGTAGATCGAGACTTCCTCGTCGCTGTCCAGGCGGCACGTCACCGGTACCTCGATGCGCTCGCCGTCGCGGCGATGGATCACCAGGGTCAGCGTCGCGCGTGGCCTGCGTTCACCGACGACGTCGAAGGTCTCGGTGCCGTCGATGCCCAGGGTCAGGCGGGTGGTGCCGGGCTGGAACTCCAGCGGCAGCACGCCCATGCCGATCAGGTTGGTGCGGTGGATGCGTTCGAAGCCCTCGGCGACGATCGCCTCGACGCCCGCCAGGCGCACGCCCTTGGCCGCCCAATCGCGCGACGAACCCTGTCCGTAGTCGGCACCGGCGATGATGATCAGCGGCTGCTTGCGCTCCATGTAGATCTCGATCGCTTCCCACATGCGCATCACCCGGCCTTCCGGCTCGACCCGCGCCAGCGAGCCCTGCTTCACGCCGCCGTCGGGGTTGCGCACCATCTCGTTGAACAGCTTCGGATTGGCGAAGGTCGCGCGCTGCGCGGTCAGGTGGTCACCGCGGTGGGTGGCATAGGAATTGAAGTCCTCTTCCGGCAGGCCCATCTTCGCCAGATACTCGCCGGCCGCGCTGTCCAGCAGGATCGCGTTGGACGGTGACAGGTGATCGGTGGTGATGTTGTCCGGCAGCACCGCCAGCGGGCGCATGCCGCGCAGCGTGCGTTCGCCGGCCAGCGCGCCCTCCCAGTACGGTGGGCGGCGGATGTAAGTGCTCATCGGGCGCCAGTCGTACAGCGGGCTGGCGCGTTCGCCGTGTTCGACCCGCACGTTGAACATCGGACCGTACACGCGGCGGAACTGTTCCGGCTTCACCGAGGCGCGCACCACTGCGTCGATTTCCTCGTCGCTCGGCCACAGGTCCTTCAGCCGGATCTCGCGCCCCTCGAACGTGCCCAGCACGTCCTTCTCGATATCGAAACGCACGGTGCCGGCGATCGCGTAGGCCACCACCAGCGGCGGCGAGGCCAGGAAGGCCTGCTTGGCGTAGGGATGGATGCGGCCGTCGAAGTTGCGGTTGCCGGACAGCACGGCGGTCGCATACAGGTCGCGATCGACGATTTCCTGCTGGATCTTCGGATCCAGCGCGCCGGACATGCCGTTGCAGGTGGTGCAGGCGAAGGCGACCACGCCGAAGCCGAGCTTTTCCAGTTCCGGGGTCAGTCCGGCCTCGTCCAGGTACAGCGCGACCGCCTTGGAACCGGGTGCCAGCGACGACTTCACCCATGGCTTGCGGGTCAGGCCGACCCGGTTGGCGTTGCGTGCCAGCAGCGCGGCGGCGATCACGTTGCGCGGATTGCTGGTGTTGGTGCAGCTGGTGATGGCGGCGATAATGACCGCGCCATCCGGCATCAGGCCCTCGGCCTCCTGCGCGCGTGCCTGCGCCAGATCGCCGGCGATGCCCTTCTCCGCCAGATCGGCGGTGGCGACTCGGGCATGCGGATTGGACGGACCGGCCATGTTGCGGACGACACTGGAAAGATCGAACGCCAGCGTCCGTTCGTATTCGGCGTTGCCCAGGCTGTCGGCCCACAGGCCGGCGGTCTTCGCGTAGGTTTCGACCAGGCGGACCTGCTCTTCCTCGCGACCGGTCAGGCGCAGGTAGTCCAGGGTCTGGCCGTCGATGAAGAACATCGCCGCGGTGGCGCCGTACTCCGGCGCCATGTTGGAGATGGTCGCGCGGTCGCCCAGGGTGAGCGCGGCGGCGCCTTCACCGCGGAACTCCAGATAGGCGCCGACCACCTTCTGCTTGCGCAGGAACTCGGTCAGCGCCAGCACGATGTCGGTGGCGGTGATGCCGGGCTGCGGGCGGCCGGTCAGCTCGACGCCGACGATGTCGGGCAGGCGCATCCAGGAGGCGCGCCCCAGCATCACGTTCTCCGCTTCCAGGCCGCCGACACCGATCGCGATCACGCCCAGCGCATCGACATGCGGGGTGTGGCTGTCGGTGCCCACGCAGGTATCCGGGAAGGCCACGCCGCCACGCACCTGGATCACCGGCGACATCTTCTCCAGGTTGATCTGGTGCATGATGCCGTTCCCCGGCGGGATGACGTCGACGTTCTCGAACGCATGCCGCGTCCATTCGATGAAGTGGAAGCGATCCTCGTTGCGGCGATCCTCGATGGCCCGGTTCTTGGAAAACGCGTCCGGATCGTAGCCGCCGCATTCCACCGCCAGCGAGTGATCCACGATCAGCTGTACGGGCACCACCGGATTGACCTTGGCCGGATCCCCGCCCTTGTCGGCGATGGCGTCGCGCAGGCCGGCCAGGTCGACCAGCGCGGTCTGGCCGAGGATGTCGTGGCAGACCACGCGCGCCGGGAACCACGGAAAGTCGAGATCGCGGCGACGTTCGATCAGCTGCTTCAGCGAATCGGTCAGCGCTGCCGGTTCGCAGCGGCGTACCAGGTTTTCCGCCAGCACACGCGAGGTGTACGGCAGCCGGTCGTAGGCGCCGGGCGCGATCGCGTCGACCGCGGCGCGCGCGTCGAAGTAGTCCAGTGAGGTGCCCGGCAGGGCCTTGCGGTATTCGGTGTTCATGGCTTCGCGGTCGGCGTGGCTTTGCGGCGGTCGGGATTCCAGGCCATCGATGGCGGCTCCGCGCGTTCCCGGACGGAAACGCGCGGGCACGGCCGAATCAACGCTGGTCGATCGGGACGAACTTCAGGTTTTCGGGGCCGGTGTAGTTGGCGCTGGGGCGGATGATCTTGCCGTCGATGCGCTGCTCGATGACGTGCGCGCTCCAGCCGCTGGTGCGGGCGATGACGAACAGCGGGGTGAACATCGCGGTCGGCACGCCCATCATGTGGTAGCTCACCGCGCTGAACCAGTCCAGGTTGGGGAACATCTTCTTGATGTCCCACATCACCGCTTCCAGGCGCTCGGCGATGGCGTACATCTTGGTGCTCTGCTGTTCCTCGGACAGATCCTTCGCCACCTGCTTGATCACGTCGTTGCGCGGATCGCCGACGGTGTAGACCGGATGGCCGAAACCGATGACCACTTCCTTGCGTTCGACCCGCGCCTTGATGTCGGCCTCGGCCTCGTCCGGCGTCTCGTAGCGCTTCTGCACCTCGAACGCCACTTCGTTGGCGCCGCCGTGCTTGGGTCCGCGCAGCGCGCCGATGGCGCCGGTGATGCATGAGTGCATGTCGCTGCCGGTGCCGGCGATCACGCGCGCGGTGAAGGTCGAGGCGTTGAACTCATGCTCGGCGTACAGGATCAGCGAGGTGTGCATGGCGCGCACCCACGAGTCGCGCGGCTTCTCGCCATGCAGCAGGTGCAGGAAGTGGCCGCCGATCGAGTCGTCGTCGGTCTCCACGTCGATGCGCTTTCCGTTGTGGCTGTAGTGGTACCAGTACAGCAGCATCGAACCCAGCGAGGCCATCAGCTTGTCGGCGATGTCGCGCGCGCCCGGGTGGTTGTGGTCGTCCTTCTCCGGCGACACGCAGCCCAGCACCGACACGCCGGTGCGCATCACGTCCATCGGGTGCGCCGACGGCGGCAGCTGTTCCAGCGCGGTCTTGACCGAGGCCGGGATGCCGCGCAGCGACTTCAGCTTGGCCTTGTAGCCGGCCAGTTCGGCGCGGTTGGGCAGCTTGCCGTGGACCAGCAGGTAGGCGACTTCCTCGAACTCGCTGGTGGTGGCGATGTCGAGGATGTCATAGCCGCGGTAGTGCAGGTCGTTGCCGCTGCGGCCGACCGTGCACAGCGCGGTGTTGCCGGCGGCGGTGCCGCTCAGGGCGACGGACTTCTTCGGCTTGAAGCCGGTGGCTGGGGTGGGTTCACTCATTGCTGCCTCCCGATGGTGTGGCGGTGCGGCGGAAGCTGCTCCACCGCGCTGGAATGACCGGGGACGGACCGAACCGCCCCCCGGGCTGATGTCAGGCGTCGCCCTTCTTCGCGAACAGGGCGTCGAGCTTGTCTTCGTAGGCGTGGTAGCCCAGGTAGTCGTACAGGTCCGCGCGCGACTGCAGGGTATCGATGATGTTCTTCTGGGTGCCTTCGCGGCGCACGGTCTCGTAGAAGTTCAACGCCGCCTTGTTCATGGCGCGATAGGCACCACAGCAGTACAACGCGATGTCCACGCCGGCCGCGCGCAGTTCGTCGACGGTGAAGAACGGGGTGGAGCCGAACTCGGTCAGGTTGGCCAGGATCGGCACCTTCACCGCGTCCTTGAAACGGCGGTAGTCCTCCAGCGTCTTCATCGCCTCGGGGAAGATCATGTCCGCGCCCGCCTCGACATAGGCCACCGCGCGTTCGATCGCCGAGTCGATGCCCTCGACGGCGGCGGCGTCGGTGCGCGCCATGATCACGAAGCCTTCATCGCCACGCGCGTCCACCGCGGCCTTGACCCGATCGACCATCTCGTCCTTCGACACCACTTCCTTGCCGGGCCGATGGCCGCAGCGTTTCTGGCCGACCTGGTCCTCCATGTGCACGGCGGCAACGCCGACGCGCTCGAACGAACGGATGGTGCGCGCGATGTTGAACGCGCCGCCCCAGCCGGTGTCGATGTCGACCAGCAGCGGCAAACCGGTGGCGTCGACGATGCGGCGCGCGTCGGTCAGCACGTCTTCCATCGTGCTGATGCCCAGATCGGGCATGCCCAGCGAGTTGGCGGCGACGCCGCCGCCGGACAGGTACAGCGCCTTGTAGCCGACGCGGCGGGCCATCAGGCCGGCATAGGCGGTGATGGCGCCCATCACCTGCAGCGGGGATTCCTCGGCGATCGCGGCGCGGAAGCGCGCGCCTGCGGATGCGTTGCTCATGCATGTCTCCTGCGGAAGCGGATGGCGCCCGTTCCTCGGCGGAGCGGGCCGGGGGTGCGCGCAAGGGTACGCGCACCGGCGGCGCACAATCTGGCACCATCGCTCGGGTTGATCAATCTTGATCAAATCAATCAATCTATCGGCCATGGACACCGACCTGCTCTCCGCCCAGGACACCTGCCGACTGCTCGGCATCAGCCAGGCCACCCTGTATGCGTATGTCAGCCGTGGCCTGATCGAGTCGCGCCCCGGCCCGGACCACCGCAGCCGGCTGTACCTGCGTCGCGACGTCGACCGGCTGGCCCAGCGCAAGCGCGCCGGGCGCGGCGCCGCCCGCGGGGCCGCGCAGAGCCTGGATCGCGGCCTGCCGGTGCTGGAGACGCGGATTTCGCTGATCCGCCCGGAGGGCCCCTACTACCGCGGACGTTCGGCGGTCGCCGCGGTGCGCGAAGGCGCCACCCTGGAAGACGCCGCCCGGCTGCTGTGGGACTGCGGCGACCAGGATCCCTTCACGGCGACGCTGGAGACGCAATGGCCGGCGCACGTCGCCCCCATTGCCGGCGACGCGGACCTGCCGCCGCTGGCGCGCGCGATGTCGGCGATTCCGCTGCTGGCGCTGGACGTGCGCCAATCCGTGGGCGCCTCCGCCCTGGTCCGCCACGAAATCGCGGCCACCCTGCTGCGCCACAACGCCGCGTTGCTGGTGGCGCGCCCACCTTCCGCGGGGCCGGTCCATTGGCTGCTGGCGGATGCGTGGAAACCGGGCGACGAAGGTTTCGCAGATACGGTGCGCGCGGCGCTGGTGCTGTGCGCCGAGCACGAACTCAACGTCTCCGCGTTCGCCGCGCGCGTGGTCGCCTCGACCGGCGCGCACCTGCACGCCACCGTATGCAGCGGCCTGGCGGCGTTGTCCGGCCCGCGCCACGGCGGCGCCACCGCACGCGCCTATTCGCTGATAGAAGCCGCCTGCGCGGCGGACTCGCCCCGTGATTTCATCGCCGCACGCTGGCAGCAAGGCGAGGATCTGCCCGGCTTTGGCCATGCGCTCTATCTGCATGGCGATCCCCGCGCGACGGAATTGCTGGCGCGGCTGCGCCGGCTACACGCGGATACGCCGGTGATGCAGCGGATGGAGGCGGTGATCAGCGCCACCGAGGACATCAACGGACTGCGCCCCAACGTCGATTTCACCCTGGCGGCGATCTGCCACGCCAACGCCCTGCCCGCCACGCCGGCATTGGTGATGTTCGCGGCGGCGCGGCTGGCAGGCTGGCTCGCGCATGCGTTGGAACAGCAGGCCCAGGGCCGGCTGATCCGTCCCCGCGCCAGCTACGCCGGCGTGCCACCCGTCACGGCGGAATGACTCGGGATCAGTTGCCGGCCTCCGGCCCGCGTTGCAGCGCCTTCCTCACTTCCTCCAGCGCGTTCGGATCATCCAGGGTGGAAAGGTCGCCGGGATCCGCGCCCTGCGCCAGCGCCTGCAACGAACGCCGCAGCAGCTTGCCGGAACGGGTCTTGGGCAACGCATTGACGATGTACACGCGCGCCGGCCGCGCCACCGCGCCCAGGCTCTGTTCCACGGTACGGCGCATGCCTTCGGCCGCACGCACGCGTTCGTGCGGTTCCTCGGTCGCCTGCCGCAGCGTCGCGAATACCACCGGTACCTGCCCTTTCAGTTCGTCGTTGACACCAATCACCGCAGCCTCGGCCACGGCGGGAAAGCCGGACACCGATTCCTCGATCTCGCGCGTGCCCAGACGATGGCCGGCGACATTGATTACGTCGTCGGTGCGGCCGAGGATGAAGGTGTAGCCCTGCTCGTCGCGGATGGCCCAGTCCAGCGAGCTGTACAGCAGTTCCTTGAAGTGGCTGAAATAGCTGGACAGGAAGCGGGCGTCGTCATTCCAGATGGTGGTCATGCAACCCGGCGGCAGCGGCGGCTGGATGACCAGCACGCCCTTCTCGCCCGGCCCGACTTCCGCGCCGGTGCCTTCGTCGATGACCTTCATCCGGTACCCGAGATTGGGAAAACCGGGCGAGCCGAACTTCACCGGCTTCATGTCCAGGCCCGGCAGCAGCGTCAGCGCCGGCCAGCCGGTCTCGGTCTGCCAGTAGTTGTCGATGACCGGCTTGCCCAGCGCGTCGTTGATCCAGTGCGCGGTCGGTTCGTCCAGCGGCTCGCCGGCCAGGAACAGGTATCGCAGCTTCGACAGATCATGCCGGCGGATGAAATCGACATCGTGCTTCTTCAGCACCCGGATAGCGGTCGGCGAGGAGAACATGGTGCGCACGCCGTATTTCTCGCACAGCGACCACCAGATGCCGGCATCCGGGTGGAATGGCAGGCCTTCGTACAACACCGAAGTGGCGCCGACGATCAGCGGCCCATAGACGTTGTACGAGTGTCCGACCGCCCAGCCAACGTCGGAGGTGGAGAACATCACCTGCCCCGGCGCGACGTCGAACACCGTGCGCATCGACAGCGCCAGCGCAACCGCGTAGCCGCCGACATCGCGCTGCACGCCCTTGGGCTTGCCGGTGGTGCCGGAGGTGTACAGCAGGTAGCTGGGCTCGTTGGATTCCAGCCACGCCACGTCCACCTGCTCGTCGCCGACCGCCTGGCGCAGCGTGGCGTAGTCCTCGTCGCGCCCCGCCATCCTCGGTTCGGCCGGATCCAGTCCGCGCGAGACAATCAGCACCTTGGGCGGCGGCGTGGCCGCCTTCGCGCAGGCTTCGTCGACCAGCGGCTTGTACGGAATGACCTTGCCCCCGCGCATGCCGGCATCGGCGGCGATCAGCAGCCTGGGTTGGGCATCGTCGATGCGCAGCGCGAGGTTGTGCGCGGCGAAACCGCCGAAGACCACCGAATGGATGGCTCCGATGCGCGCGCAGGCGAGCATCGCGAACACCGCCTCGGCCATGTTGGGCATGTAGATGACCACCCGATCGCCACGCCCCACGCCCAGGCGCTGGAGGATGGCGGCGAAAGCGTTCACCTCGCGATGCAGTTCGCGGTAGCTGATCTCGCGCGTGGTGCCGGTTTCGGAGGACACCGCCACCAGCGCCAGCTGATCGGCGCGTTCCGCCAGATGCCGGTCCACCGCGTTGTAGCAGAGATTGGTCTGGCCACCCACGAACCAGCGCCGGAACGGCGGCTTCGAATAGTCCAGCACCTGCCGCGGCGGCACATGCCAGTGGATGGCGCGCGCCTCCTCACCCCAGAAGGCTTCCGGCTCGTCGATCGACCGGCGATAGACGTCTTCGTACCCCATGCGGCGATCTCCTGTCCGATTGCCCGCAGCATAGTCCCGCCGACACCATCCCACCTTCCGACTTTGGTCAAATGCTCACCGGGGACGCCACACTCCCAGGTCATGGGCCGCGTGACGCCTCCCAGGTACCGCCCGAGGCCACCAGCGGGCGGTCTGTCGCTGTCGTTGCATCCCGATCAGCGGTCTGTTGATAGCGGTTCGCATGTGAAAACGGCAGAATGAGAAGATGAGCGATCCACTGTCCACGCACCCGCCCGCACTCCTTCGCCATCGCAGGGAATGGCTTGCTGCAGCAATTCTAGTACTGCTGATCAAGGGCGGCTGGCTCCTGGTTGACCATACCTTGCGCCTCTACATGGGCGATTCGATGGTCTATCTGCAGACAGGCGCTTGGCTGAGTCCAAGCCCGGGACGTTCGTTCCTGTATGGCGTATTGCTGCATTTCTCGGCCTTCCCCTTGCACTCGCCCATTGCGATTCTGGCACTGCAGACCGCTCTGTCCGCCGCCACTGCACTACTCCTTTTCCATTTCCTGCGCCATATCCTCGCGCTGCGCTTCTGGATTTGTCTGCTTGCCACCGTGTTCTATGCTGCCGAACCGGCACAGATCTTCTTCGAGCGGATGGTGATGGCGGAAACGGCGGGGCAGTTCGCCCTAGTCCTGACCGTGTTGGCGCTTTCCCGTTTTCTCACTGTGGGGAAACTCCGCTGGTACCTGTTCAGTTGCATGCTTGGTCTGCTCGCCGCGAATTTCCGCACTAGCCTGCTACCCGTCGTACTCGGCCTTGGTCTGGTCGTTCCCTGGGTCAAGTACTGGCTCGTCGACAAGCACGAGAAACCCCAGAAGGCGTGGCGTCAGCGACTGGGGTCACTTGCTATTGCGCTGGGAACGTTGGCCGCGTCGCATGTGGCGTATACCCAGATCTATGGCATCGCCTTCAAGTGTCCGCCCGGTTACCTCGCCCTCACCGGGATGATGCGAATCGGCCTGGTTGCACCGCTCATCCAATCTGAGCATTTCGAAGGCACCGGAGTATCCGGGGATATCCTCAAGCGGGTCCAACTTCCACTGTCGGATCACTGGCAGCGCGGCAATCACATCTGGTCCAGCCAAGGACTCTGGCACGAATTGGAGAACGACAGTCCCAACCCCGAGCTGGTCGCCCGCACGATTACGCGGCGGGCCATGCTTTCCAATCCCCTCGGCTTGCTGGAGATCAACCTGGAGACCTTGGGTGGCTACTTCGACATGACCCGTGTCTACTGGCGAATGCAAGACGACATCGGCGTGATAGCCCCGGATGAACGTGCGCTGGAACTTGTGCAAGGTTGGCTGGAGTGGGACGCCAGGGGAATCAATACGCTCGAGACCCCTGCCCGCCGCTTTTTCGCGGCTTCATATCGATGGCTGGTATTTTGCCTGTTCGGCTTGGTACCCATTGCGCTCCTTGCGCTCGTCGCCGGCTGGCGCACGCCACGGCGGCCTCAGTTCTTCCTGCTTGGGCTGGCATCAGTCGGTCTTGTCGCTTCCCACCTGCTGTTCGCCCATATCGTCTCTTTCCGCTATATCCATCCACTGCCGTGGTTCATGCTTGCCAACATCGCGGTATTAATTGATGCAGCGTTCAATTCCCGATATCGGACCGTTTCTCGGCTGGAGACGGCCAGCGCAGGTAAGCCAGCGCCCTGAGTTCGCGGCGCCCCCTTGCCACTGCATCCAGCACCAGCCCTGCAACCATGGCCAGCATAGAGACCACGGCCAAAGCAGTCACGAGGATGGCGGTCGGAATGCGCGGCACCAATCCTGTTTCAAGGTAAGTCAGTAGCAGCGGCAATCCCAGCAAGAACCCGAGCAGCGCCGTGGACAGGCTGAGCGCACCGTAGAAGGCAATGGGTCGTTCCGTACTGAACAACTTCAACATCGTGCGCACGATGCGGAATCCGTCGCGCCAGGTGCTCAGCTTGCTTACCGAGCCTTCGGGCCGCTCCTTGTATGGTGTGGGAACTTCACCGATCGACATGTGCAATTCAAGCGCATGAACTGTCAGTTCCGTTTCTATTTCGAACCCGCCAGACTGCGCCGGAAAACTTTTGACGAATCGGCGCGAGAAAGCACGGTATCCGGACAGGATGTCCCGACATGGCCGGCCGAACAGCCAGCCCAGGAATCCCGTCAGCAGGCTGTTTCCGAACGCGTGCCCCGCCCGATAGGCCAAGACGCCTGTCGCTTCGCGCACGCCCACCACCATGTCGTGCCCCTCCCGCAGGCGTCCAATCAAACGGGGGGCACAGGCAGCCGAATAGGTATCGTCACCGTCCACCAACACGTAGATATCAGCATCGATATCAGCGAAGAGACGACGAACAACATGTCCCTTACCGCGCAACCTGACGTGCCCGACACGAGCCCCCGCCGCTTGAGCTCGCTCCGCGGTGTCGTCCTCCGAATCATTGTCAAAGACATACACCACGGCTTCCGGAAGTGCTTTCCGGAAATCGGCGACGACCCGCTCAATCGTGATGGCTTCGTTGTAACACGGCACGAGTACTGCAACGCGGGGGGAACCCATACTTCTTCCTTATTGATGACTCAGCCCAGCAGGTGCGCCACGCCGGCGCGCTCTTCTTCCAGCTCGGCCAGGGTCTTGTCCATCGCGGCGCGGCTGAACGCGTCGACTTCCAGGCCTTCCACGCGGGTGTATTCGCCGTTGGCGGTGATCACCGGCACGCCGTAGATCACGCCTTCCGGAACGCCGTAGCTGCCGTCGGACGGCACGCCCATGGTCACCCACTTGCCGTTGCTGCCCAGCACCCAGTCGCGGATGTGGTCGATGGCGGCGTTGGCGGCGGAAGCGGCCGAGGACAGGCCGCGCGCCTCGATGATCGCGGCGCCGCGCTTGCCGACCTGCGGGATGAAGGTGTTGGCGTTCCAGTCGGCGTCGTTGATCTTGTCCTTCAGCGACACGCCGTTGGCGGTGGCGAAACGGTAGTCCGGGTACATGGTCGGGCTATGGTTGCCCCACACCACCAGCTTCTCGATGTCGCCCACGGCCACGCCGGCCTTGTTGGCCAGCTGGCTCAGCGCGCGGTTGTGGTCCAGGCGCAGCATCGCGGTGAAGTTCCTGGCCGGCAGGTCCGGCGCCGACTTCATGGCGATGTAGGCATTGGTGTTGGCCGGGTTGCCGACCACCAGCACCTTGACGTCGCGGCTGGCGACCTTGTTCAGCGCGGCGCCCTGGGCGGTGAAGATCTTGGCGTTCTCCAGCAGCAGGTCCTTGCGCTCCATGCCCGGGCCGCGCGGACGCGCGCCGACCAGCAGGGCCACGTCGGCGTCCTTGAACGCCACTTCCGGGTCGTCGGTGCCGACCATGCCGGCCAGCAGCGGGAACGCGCAGTCTTCCAGCTCCATCATCACGCCCTTCAGCGCGGCCTGGGCCTTGTCGATCGGCAGCTCCAGCAACTGCAGGATGACCGGCTGGTCCTTGCCAAGCATTTCACCGGAGGCGATGCGGAACAGCAGGGCATAACCGATCTGGCCGGCGGCGCCGGTGACTGCAACACGGACGGGGGTCTTCATGGGGTTGTCTCCGAGGGAAAGGAAAGCCGGACTCACGCGAGTTCGGCGAAGAAGGCCTGGATGCGCGACAGGCCTTCATCCAGCTGGGCGTCGGCACAGGTGTAGGAAATGCGCAGCGCGCGCGGTTCGCCGAAGGCCGAACCCGGCACGCAGGCCACGCCCTTGGCTTCCAGCAGGGCGTTGCAGAAGTCCACGTCGTTGTGGATGACCACGCCATCATGGGTCTTGCCGAACGCGACCGAGATGTCCGGGAACGCATAGAACGCGCCTTCCGGACGCGGGCACACCACGCCCGGAATCCCGGCCAGCGCCGCCAGCACGCGATCCCGCTTGGCGGCGAATTCGGCGCACTTGCGCTGCGGAATGTCCTGCGGGCCGGTCAACGCGGCGACCGCCGCGGCAGTGACCACTTCCGGCAAGTTGGTGATGTGGTTGGAGTTGAGCGCCACCAGCGCCTGGGCGACGTTCTCCGGCGCGGCGATCAGGCCGACCCGCCAGCCCGGCATGCCGTAGGTCTTGGACAGCGAGTCGATGACGACGGTGCGCTCACGCAGTTCCGGGCGGAAATGCAGGAAGTTGTGATAGCCGACTCCATCGAATACCAGGCGGTTGTAGATGTCGTCCAGCAGGATCCAGGTGTCCGGATGGCGCGCCACCACCTCGGCCAGCGCCGCGACCTCGTCCTTCGAATAGACCATGCCGGTCGGGTTGGACGGGTTGTTGAACAGGAACACCTTGGGCTTCTGCGCCAGCGCGGCGTCCAGTTGTTCCGGGGTGAGCTTGTAGTTCTGCTCGGGCGGGCACGGCAGCTTCAGCGACACCGCGCCGACGATGTCGGCGATGTCCTGGTAGGTGGTCCAGTACGGGGTCGGATAGGCGATGGTGTCGCCCTCGTCCAGCAGCGCCTCGGCCAGGTTGTACAGCACGTGCTTGGCGCCGACGCCGGCGACGATGTTGCGGCGGGTGTAGCCGGTCAGCCCGCCGCCTTCAAGATGATGCAGGAAGGCATCCAGCAGCGCGTCGGTACCGCGGTTGGAACCGTACTGGCCGGAATCCTTGTCCAGCGATTTGCGCGCGGCCTCGTAGACATGCTCGCCGGGCAGGAAATTCGGTACGCCGATCGAGAAGCTGATGATGTCGCGGCCTTCGGCCTTGAGCTTCTTCGCCTTTTCCGCGACCGCCATGATCGCGCTGGGCTTGGCGCGACCGGTGCGCCGGGCAAGCTGGGGCATTGCATTACCTCGCAGGGGATGTTTCGCGGGAGGAACGTGCGTGCGCCGTTTTTGCGGCGCGGAATTTTACCACGCCGCCCCGGTCCGGCCGGGGTGGATCGGAGGGTCCGGCCTCCTCCCTTGGTCGTAGCCGAGGCTCCCCCGACCGGGGGAGCGCACGGCCGGCGCGGGTCAGGCGCTCAGGTAACGGTTCCACTCGGCCACGCGGTCGGCCTTGGCGGCCAGCACGGCGTCGGCGTCACCCTCGATGGTGAGGCGGTTGATCAGGTCGCCCTGCTGGACCGCGTCGACCACGTCCAGGCCCTCCAGGACCTTGCCGAACACGGTGTGCTTGCCATCCAGCCAGGGGGTCGCCACGTGGGTGATGAAGAACTGGCTGCCATTGGTGTTGGGGCCGGCATTGGCCATCGACAGCACGCCGCGGTCGTGGCGCACGCCGTTGTTGGTCTCGTCCTCGAACCGGTAGCCCGGGCCGCCGCGGCCGGACCCCTCGGGGCAGCCGCCCTGGATCATGAAATCGGCAATCACCCGGTGGAAGTTCAGGCCGTCATAGAAGCCGCGCTTGGCCAGGTTGACGAAGTTGGCGACCGTCAGCGGGGCCTTGTCGGGGTACAGCTCGACCTTGATGGGGCCGCGGGAGGTGTCGAAAGTGGCGATGAGGGACATCGGGAGCTCCAGATACGGGACAGGGGTTCAGGGGGCCGGGGGTCCGGAAACCGGGCCTGGCCCGAATCTGGGGGCCATTGGCACCGTTTCCAGCCCCGGCCCGTTCAGCCAGGACGCCCGGACGCTAATTGCGGGGACGTAACCCGTTATAATACGCCCCATTCCTCCACAGCCCCTGCGCGCACACTGGCGCGCTTTTCCGCATGTCCATCCAGAATCTCCGCAACATCGCCATCGTCGCCCACGTCGACCACGGCAAGACCACTCTCGTCGACTGCCTGCTGAAGCAGTCCGGCACCCTGTCCGAGCGCACGGTGCTTGCCGAGCGGGTGATGGACAGCAACGACCAGGAAAAGGAACGCGGCATCACCATCCTGGCCAAGAACACCGCCATCACCTGGCAGGGCAACCGCATCAACATCGTCGACACCCCCGGGCACGCCGACTTCGGCGGCGAAGTGGAGCGCGTGCTGTCGATGGTCGACTCGGTGCTGATCCTGGTCGACGCGATGGACGGCCCGATGCCGCAGACCCGCTTCGTCACCCAGAAGGCGTTCGCGATGGGCTTCAAGCCGATCGTCGTGGTCAACAAGATCGACCGCCCCGGCGCGCGTGCGGACTGGGTCATCGACCAGGTGTTCGATCTGTTCGACAAGCTGGGCGCCACCAACGAACAGCTGGACTTCCCGATCGTCTACGCATCGGCGCTGCACGGCTACGCCAGCCTTGACGACACCACCCGCGACGGCGACATGACCCCGCTGTACGAAGCGATCATGAAGCACGTCCCGGCGCCGTCGGTGGATCCGGAAGGCGCGTTCCAGATGCGCATCAGCCAGCTGGACTACAACAATTTCGTCGGCCTGATCGGCATCGGCCGGATCCAGCGCGGCAAGGTCAAGAAGAACCAGCCGGTCAGCGTGGTCGACCGCGAAGGCAAGAAGCGCCAGGGCAAGATCGTGCAGGTGCTGGGCTTCATGGGCCTGGAGCGCATCGAGGTCGAGGAAGCCGAGGCCGGCGACATCGTCGCCATCGCCGGCATCCAGGACCTGAGCATCTCCGATACCGTGTGCGCGCTGGACACCCCGGAAGCGCTGCCGGCACTGACCGTGGACGAGCCGACCATCAGCATGACCTTCCAGGTCAACAACTCGCCGTTCGCCGGCCACAAGGATTTCTCCGGCGGCAAGTTCATCACCAGCCGCCAGCTGCGTGAACGCCTCGAGCGCGAAACCCTGCACAACGTCGCGCTGAAGGTCGAGGAGACCGCCGACGCCGACAAGTTCCTGGTCTCCGGCCGCGGCGAACTGCACCTGTCGGTGCTGATCGAAACCATGCGCCGCGAAGGTTTCGAGCTGGCGGTGTCGCGCCCGGAAGTCATCATCAAGGAAATCGACGGCCAGTTGATGGAGCCGGTCGAGCAATTGGTGGTCGACATCGAGGAAGTGCACCAGGGCGGCGTGATGGAAAAGCTGGGCACCCGCAAGGCGCAGCTGAAGAACATGGAGTCGGATGGCAAGGGCCGCGTGCGCCTGGACTACACGATTCCGGCGCGCGGCCTGATCGGGTTCCAGAACGAGTTCAGGACCCTCACCCAGGGTTCGGGCCTGCTGTTCCACGTGTTCGACCACTACGGTCCGAAGGAAACCGGCCCGATCGCCAAGCGCCAGAACGGCGTGATGATCGCCAATGCCCCCGGCGTCACCCCGGCCTACTCGCTGGGACCGCTGGAAGAGCGCGGCCGCCTGTTCGCCGCCGAAGGCGACAACGTCTACGAAGGCCAGCTGGTCGGCATCCATTCCAAGGACAACGACCTGACTGTCAACGTGATCAAGCCCAAGCCGCTGACCAACATGCGCGCCTCGGGCAAGGACGACGCAATCAAGCTGACCCCCGCGCTGAAGTACTCGCTGGAACAGGCCCTGGATTTCATCGAGGACGACGAGCTGGTGGAAGTCACCCCGAAGGAAATCCGCCTGCGCAAGAAGATGCTGACCGAAAGCGATCGCAAGCGCGCCTCGCGCGCCGCCTGATCGCCCACGGATGGTCGAGGCCCCCTACAACCCGGATCCCAAGGCGCATCCGGGCCTGCACGTCATCGCCCTGTTCGAGGGGTTGAAGGGGGTACTGGCGCTGGCCGCCGCGACCGGGCTGGCGCTGCTGGGACCGCAGCCGCTGCGGCGCTGGGTGGAGGCGATGATCGCCCGCTTCCACCTCGATACCGAGCACGGCACCCTGCCGTCGCTGCTCAACGCCATCAATCCCGAAGCGGTCCACCTGGCCGTCCTGGTGGTCGTGCTGTACGCGATCATGCGACTGGCTGAAGCCTGGGGCCTGTGGCGCGCCCGGGCGTGGGCTTCCTGGCTGGGCTGCATCGGCTCGGCGCTGTACCTGCCTCTGGATCTGTACGCGCTGTACCACCATCCCGGCTGGCACACCTGGGCGGTGCTGCTGATCAATCTGGCTGTGGTCTACATCCTCGGCCGCGACCTGCACAGGCGCCGCAGGGTTTGAAAGGACCTCCCGGCCTGCTAGCCTCACGCTAGCTCACCGGGGGAATCCGCCACATGCGTTCGCGAACGCTGCTGTTCTCAGCCGCCCTGATGCTGGCCGCCTGCCAGCGCCAGCCCGCCGCCGTCACCAACGCGCCCGCCGACGCGCCGACGGACTTCGCCTACGCCGAACTGGACATCGACGACCTGCAGGGACGCATGCAGCGCGGCGAACTCGACAGCCGCACCCTCACCCGCGCCTACCTGGACCGCATCGCCGCGATCGACAAGGCCGGGCCGCAACTGAACTCGGTCATCGAAATCAACGCCGACGCCATGAAGGAAGCGGCCCTGCGCGATCTCGAGCGCAAGAACAACGCGGTGCGCGGCCCGCTGCACGGCATCCCGATCCTGCTCAAGGACAACATCGACGCCACCCCGATGGTCAACTCGGCCGGTTCGCTGGCGCTGAAGGATTTCCGGCCCGCCAGTGACGCCTTCCTGGTCAAGCGCCTGCGCGAGGCCGGGGCGGTCATCCTGGGCAAGACCAACCTGAGCGAATGGGCGAACTTCCGTTCCACCCATTCCACTTCCGGATGGAGCGCCCGCGGTGGCCAGACCCGCAATCCCTACGTGCTGGATCGCAATCCCTGCGGCTCCAGTTCCGGCAGCGCGGTCGCCGTTTCGGCCAACCTCGCCGCCGCCAGCATCGGCACCGAAACCGACGGCAGCATCATCTGCCCGGCCGCGGTCAGCGGCGTGGTCGGGCTGAAGCCGACGGTCGGCCTGATCAGCCGCGACGGCATCATCCCGATCTCGTTCAGCCAGGACACCGCCGGACCGATGACCCGCAGCGTGGCGGACGCGGCGCTGCTGCTGACGGCACTGGCCGGTCGCGACGCCGCCGATCCCGCCACCACCAACGCGGCCTGGAACATCACCCTCGACTATCACGCGCGGCTGAAACCGGACGGACTGAAGGGCGCGCGCATCGGCGTGCTGCGCAGCAAGCTCGCGATCCACCCGGACGCCGCCGCCGCGATGGAAGGCGCGATCAAGGTGATGCGCGAGGCCGGCGCGACGATCGTCGATGCCGAAATCCCGACCGATGGCCAATGGGACGAGGCCGAACTGGAATTGATGCTGTACGAGTTCAAGGCCGGGCTGGAGCGCTACCTCGCCGGCCACGGCGCGCCGGTGAAAACCCTGTCGCAGCTGATCGGCTACAACCAGCAGTACCGCGTCTCGGAGATGCCGTATTTCGGGCAGGAGCTGTTCGAGATGGCCAACGCCAAGGGTGGCCTAGGCGAAAGCGACTACATCAGCGCGCGCAGTCGCGCGCGCCGGCTGGCCGGTCCGGAGGGCATCGATGCGGCGATCAAGGCGCAGCGGCTCGATGCGCTGATCGCGCCGGCCACCGGTCCGGCATGGCTGACCGACCACAAGGCCGGCGATCACTTCCCGGGTGCGGGCTACGGCGCCGCCGCGGTCGCGGGTTATCCCAGCCTGACGGTGCCGATGGGCCACAGCGATGGCCTGCCGCTGGGCATCGTCTTCATGGGAACCGCCTGGAGCGAGGGCCGCCTGATCGAACTCGGCTACGCCTACGAGCAACTGACCCGTGCCCGCAATCCCCCCGAGTACTGGCCAACCCTGGATACCCGCGGGTCGCAGGCGGTCCGCCGCTGAACGCTCCACTCCCTTCCCGGTTCTGGCGACCATCCGGGAGCCGGCGTAGCATGGCCCCAACTGTCCGCGCGGCCACTCGACCAGAACGCTGATGGAGCTCGATCCGCAACGCGCCTCGGAACTGCGTGCCCTGGGCAGCTCCCGCTTCGCCGCCGCAGAGCGCCGGCGGCGCCTGGACCGGCTGGCGTGGGGCGTGCTGGTGCTGTCCTTCCTGCTGTCGCTGTGGTTCGGGGTGATGGCCTGGCAGCAGGCGCGGGCCGGCGCCGGCGCGCGCTTCCACGCGCGGGCCGAAGCCATGGCCACCGCGCTGGCCACCCACATGAATGCCTACGAGGACACGGTGCGCGCCGCCGCGGCCGTGCTGGAGGCGCAGCCGGGTCTGGATCGCGCCGGCTTCCAGACCTTCGCCCGCCGGTTGCGGATTCCCAACCAGCCCACCGGCGTGCATGGCCTGGGCTTCGCGCGCCGGGTGGCGGCGGCCGAGCTACCCGCCTATCTGGCCCGCCAGCGCGAAATCCACGGGCCGGCATTCCGTCTGCATCCCGACGGCGCGCGCGACGAATACGTGGTGCTCGACCTGGTCTACCCCGAACGGGACGGCATGCTGCCGCTGCTGGGCAAGGACGTGTTCGCCGAACCTGACCGGCGCGCGGCCATGCAGCGGGCCCGTGACAGCGGACAACTGAGCATCGCCCCGCGGATCGCCCTGGCCGACAGTTCGCGCGGCGATTCCGGACGTCCCGGCTTCCTGCTTTATTCGCCGGTCTACGACGCCGCGATGCCGCTGGAGGCCGATGCGGCATTGCGCCGCGCGCACCTGCGCGGCTTTGCGACGGCGGGATTCGGCTGGGCCCAGGTGATGCAGGAAGTCGCGGGCGAAACCGGCGGCGGAGATCCGCTCGATCTGCGCCTGCTCGTCCGCGCGCCCGGCGCCCCTCCGATGCTGGTGTTCGAACGCGCCAATCTGCGTGCGCGCTACGGCACCGACATGGAGCCGGCTTTCCACTACACCCGCAACCTGGATTTCCTCGGCGGCGCCTGGGAGTTGACCCTGTTTTCGGCCCCCGCGCGCTTCGCCATTCCCGGCCTGCTGCCCATTGCGGCACTGACGCTCTGCGGCCTGGCCTTCGGCGTGCTGATGTTCCTCCTGCTGCGCAGCCTGGCACGCGCGGAGCACCGCAGCCGCGCCTTGCTCGATGCGGTCGCCGATCACCTGCCGGCGCTGATCGCCTACGTGGGCCGGGATCGCCGCTACGGCTTCACCAACCGGGCCACCCGCGACTGGTTCGGCGACCAGGCGCCCTGGACGGATCGCACCATCGAGGAAGTCCATGCCGGCAATCCCGCGTTCCTGGCCGACCTGCGCCGCGCGCTGGAGGAAAGCACGCCAGATCACGGTGCCGTATGGGAAACCCGCATCGGCGACCCGGAACGCCCGGTCCAGGCCTATCTGGTGCCGGACGTGGACCCCGACCGGACCATCGCCGGCTGGTACCTGATGGCCACCGACACCAGCGAGCAGAAGCGCGCGCAGCGCGAAATTTCGCTCGCCCGCGATCATCTGCAGCGCATCACCGACAAGCTGCCGGCGATGATCGCTCAGTACGATCGCCAGGAACGCACGGTGTTCTTCAACCGCGCCTGCCAGGAGCTGCCGATCTGGCAACGCCCGTACTCGCCGGGCGTGCCGATTCGCGAGATGCTGGGTGAAGAGCACTACGCGCGCCGCAAGCCCTACATCGACGCCGTGCTCTCCGGCCGCGATGTCGACTTCGAGACATCCTTCACCCTGCCCTCCGGCCCGCGCCGGATGCACGTCTACTACACACCCGACATCGGCGACGACGGCGCGGTGAACGGTTTCCTGGTGATGGTGATCGACATCACCGACAAGGCACAGCTGGAAAGCGCGCTGCACGACGCCACCGAGCGCGCCGAGGTCACCCTGTCCTCGATCAGCGAGGCGGTGGTCACGGTCGATACCGAAGGCCGCGTCACCTACATGAACCCCGCGGCGGAAGCGATCGGTGGCTGGACGCTGCAGGAGGCCGTCGGCCTCGCGCTGGAGAAAGTGCTGCCATTGCGGTCCGTCGCCGAATCCGCGGAAGAAGGCGAAACCGGTGCGCCGGTTTCAGTGCCGGGTGATCTGGAACTGGCTCGGCGGGACGGCCGACGGATGCTGGTGAAGCGCTCCGTCTCGCCCCTGCATGGGCACGACGACAGCCTGATGGGATCGGTCATGGTCCTGCGCGACATCACCGAGGAGCGCACGCTCAGCGCGCGCATGGCCTATCTGGCGCATCACGACTCGCTGACCACCCTGCCCAACCGCCTCCAGCTCAACGAGGCGCTGGCGCAGTCGATCGCCAACGCCACCCATCGCGGCACCAGCGTCGCGGTGCTGTTCATCGATCTGGATCTGTTCAAGCACGTCAACGACGCGCTGGGCCACCACATCGGCGATCAACTGCTGCAACAGGTGGCCAAGCGGATCCAGCGCAACATCGGCAACCTGGGCACGGTCTACCGGACCGGCGGCGACGAGTTCGTCGTACTGCTGGACAACGTGGTCAACCGCGACGGCGTCGCGCTGATCGCAGAGCGATTGCTGGCGATCGGCGGCACGCCCTACACGGTGGCCTCGCACGAGTTGCACCAGGCCTTCAGCATCGGCGTCAGCCTGTTCCCCGAGGATGGCTACGATGCGCCCACCCTGATGATGCGTTCCGACGCGGCGATGTACCTGGCCAAGCGCAACGGCCGCAATGCGTTCCGTTTCTACACCCGCGAACTGGCGTCGAGCGTGGACGCGCGCATCGAGCTGGAAAGCAGCCTGCGCCGCAGTCTGCGCAACGGCGACCTGACCCTCTATTACCAGCCGCAGATCGACCGCCGCACCGGCCGCATCGTCGGCGTCGAAGGACTGGTGCGCTGGAAGCGCGGCGAGCGGCTGATGCTGCCCGGCGAATTCCTGCCGATCGCCGAGGAAACCAACCTCATCGTCGATCTCGACCAATGGGCCATCCGCGCCGCCTGCCGACAGAGCCGGCAGTGGCAGCAGATGGGCCTGCCGCCGATCCGGGTTTCGGTGAATGTCGCCGCCGCCAACTTCGACACCGATACGCTGGTGGACACCGTCGTCTCCGCGCTCGGGGAAAGCGGCCTGCCCGCCGAGTACCTGGAACTGGAAGTCACCGAAACCACGCTGATGCGCGACGTGCAGCGCACCGACCGCGTCCTGCGCGCGCTCAAGGCGCTGGGCGTGCGCATCGCCATCGATGATTTCGGCACCGGCTTCTCCAGCCTGAGTTACCTGGGCAACTACGGCTTCAACGTGCTCAAGATCGACCAGTCGTTCGTGCGCGACGTCACCGAAGCCAACCAGGGTGCGATCACCCGCGCCATCATCGGCCTCGCCGGTCAGCTCCAGTGCCGCACGGTCGCCGAGGGCGTCGAGACCCAGGCACAGCTGGCGTGGCTGGTGGCCAACGGATGCGACGAATTGCAGGGCAACCTGTTCAGCCCTCCGGTTCCGGCGGCCGATTTCGCCCGCCTGTTCGCAGGCGAGCCTTCATGGTTCATTCCGCAACCGGCGCGCGGGATGCACGCGCACTGGTCCTGAGTCGGGCTCAGCGCCCGGCCGGCGACGCCAGCTGGTTCTGCTTGCGCACGATCGACATCGCGATTTCCAGCGATTGCTCGTAGTTCAGACGTGGGTCCACGGTCGAGCGATATGCGCGCTCCAGGTCGGCGTCGGTCAGTTCGCGCGCGCCACCGGTGCATTCGGTGACGTCCTCGCCGGTCAGTTCCAGGTGCACGCCTCCCAGCCGGGTTCCGGCCGCTGCGTGCAGATCGAATGACTGCTCGACCTCGCCCCGGATGTTGTCGAACCGACGGGTCTTGTAGCCGTTCGAAGTGCTCTCGGTATTGCCGTGCATCGGATCGCAGACCCACAGCACGCGCCGGCCGTCGCGGCGGACCGCTTCCAGCAACGGCGGCAGCTTCTCGGCGATCTGGGTCGCGCCCATGCGGTGGATGAAGGTCAAGCGGCCCGGCTCGTCTTCCGGATTCAGCACATCGATCAGGCGCAGCAGTTGATCGGGCGAGACCGACGGCCCCACCTTGATGGCGATCGGATTGCGTACGCCGCGCAGGTACTCCACGTGCGCGCCATCGACCGCCGCGGTGCGCATGCCAATCCACGGGAAGTGCGTGCTCAGGTTGAACCAGCCCCACTGGCGCGGCACTTCACGGGTCAACGCTTCCTCGTACGGCAGCAGCAGCGCTTCGTGCGAGGTATAGAAATCGATGCGATTGAGATTGTGGAGTTCGGATCCGGACAGGGTCTCCATGAAGCGCACGGCGTCACCAATCGAGCGCACCATGTCCTGATACTCGGCCGCCAGCGGCGAGTAGCCCACCCAGCTCAGGTTCCAGTATTCCGGATGGTGCAGGTCGGCGAAACCGCCGTCGATCAGCGCGCGCACGAAATTCATCGTCATCGCCGAACGCGCATGCGCCTTGATCATCCGGCGCGGATCCGGGATCCGCGCCTCCGCGGTGAACTCCGGCCGGTTGACCAGATCGCCGCGGTAGCTGGGCAGCGTGGTCCCGTCGCGGGTCTCGTTGTCGGCCGAACGTGGCTTGGCGTACTGGCCGGCGAACCGTCCCACCCGCACCACCGGCAGGCGCAGGCCATGCACCAGCACCAGGCTCATCTGCAGCAGGACCTTCAACCGGTTGGAGATGAGTCCCGATTCGCAGTCGCTGAAACTCTCGGCGCAGTCACCACCCTGCAACAGGAAGCGTTTGCCTTCCTGCGCCTCGGCCAGCTGCTTCTTCAGCGCGAAGATTTCCCACGACGTCACCAGCGGCGGCAACTGCCGAAGTTCGGCCAGCGCCGACGCGAGCGCCGCGGCGTCGGGATAGGTCGGCATCTGCACCGCCGGCCGTTCGCGCCAACTGTCGGGCGCCCAGTTCGCGGGCAGGCTGACGGCGCGGAGATTGCGATCGGGGGAGCTCATGGGGATTCCTCGTGCGGTCCACCATGGTGACAGAATGGTGCGCCGCGTCAAACCTCAGTAGTAGCGCGACTTGCGCCGCTTGAACGCGGCGAACAGCGCCCACAGGGCCAGCAGCACGAACCAGACCAACGCCCAGCCCGGCATCGACAGGCCCAGGAAGGCCCAGTCGACCTTGGCGCATTCGCCGGAGCCGGTCAGGACCTGCCTCAGCACGTCGCCCATCGGGAAGGCTTCCATCATGTAGGCCAGATCCGGGCCACAGGCCGGCACCTGATCCGGCGGCAGGCCCTGCAGCCAGACGTGGCGTCCGGCGATACCGATGCCCAGCCCGGCCGCCGCCAGTCCGAGGATGCCGTAGAAGCCGCGCCCGCCCGCCGCCTTCGGCGAGTGCAGGCCACCCAGCAGGAACACCAGCGCCAGCAGCGCGAACGCACCGCGCTGGAAGGTGCACAGCGGACAGGGAATCAGCCCCTGGACATGCTCCAGATACAGCGCATAGCCCAACAGGCCGGCGCAGATGACGAAGCCAAGGAGAAACTGCGCGCGGAACGACCAGCGGAACGGGTTCATGAAAGCTCGCTGCGGACGGGTAAGGCGCATTATCGCCGTGTGAAGGCCAAAAACAAATTCCACCTGGTTACCAGCGATTCCCTTCGCGGCCTCCTCCCCAAGGACGGCACGCCGGCCGGGAATCCGCATTCCGTTCCCATCGCCGGGGCCGGATCCTCCGGACACAAAAAACCCCGGCATCGCCGGGGTCTTTCGGGGTCCTGCGGGACGGCGATTACTCGGCCGCTTCCGGACGGTCCACGAGTTCCACGTAGGCCATCGGCGCATTGTCGCCAGCGCGGAAACCGCACTTGAGGATACGCAGGTAACCGCCCGGACGGGACTGGTAGCGCGGGCCGAGGGTGGTGAACAGGGTACCGACGGCTTCCTTGTCGCGCAGGCGCGAGAAGGCGAGGCGGCGGTTGGCGACGCCGTCGACCTTGGCCAGGGTGATCAGCGGCTCGGCGACGCGGCGCAGTTCCTTGGCCTTGGGCAGGGTGGTACGGATGAGGCCGTGCTTGATCAGCGAGGCAGCCATGTTGCTGAACATCGCTTCGCGATGGGCGCTGGTGCGGCTGAACTTGCGGCCGGCTTTCTGGTGGCGCATGGTCTTGATTCCTGATGATGAATGTTGAAGCTGTTGGACGTCGTTGTCGCCTTCCTGGCGTTGGAACTTGGACTGCGGATGGCCCGAACCGGCCTGTGCTCCCTGGCCGGAAACCGTCGCGGACCTTCAGGTCCGTCGACGTTGTTGCTCTGGTGAAACCACCCGCGCCCGGAGGCGCGGGTATTGCGATGACTGCGTGCGGCTTAGCCGAGCATGCCGTGCTGGGCGACGCCGGCCGGCGGCCAGTTCTCCAGCTTCATGCCCAAGGACAGGCCACGCTGCGCCAGGACTTCCTTGATCTCGGTCAGCGACTTCTTGCCGAGGTTCGGGGTCTTGAGCAGCTCCACTTCGGTCTTCTGGATCAGGTCGCCGATGTAGTAGATGCTCTCGGCCTTGAGGCAGTTGGCCGAACGCACGGTCAGCTCCAGATCGTCGATCGGACGCAGCAGCACCGGATCCACGCCGCTGCTGGCCGGCTTGGCCGCGCCGCGGTCGCGGTGGGTGAAGTCGCCGAACACCGACAGCTGGTCGCTGAGGATGTCGGCGGCGGTGCGCACGGCTTCCTCTGCGTCGATCGTGCCGTTGGTCTCGATGTCCAGGACCAGCTTGTCCAGGTCGGTACGCTGCTCCACGCGCGCGGCTTCCACGGCGTAGGCGACGCGGCGGACCGGCGAGAACGAGGCGTCCAGCACCAGGCGACCGATGCTGCGGGTCTCTTCATCCGGACGACGGCGGGCAGCCGCCGGCTGGTAGCCGAAACCGCGCTCGATCTTCAGGCGCATGTTGATCGCGGTGTCCTTAGTCAGGTTACAGATGACCAGGTCCGGATTGAGGATTTCGACGTTGTGATCGGTCTTGATGTCGGCGGCGGTCACCACGCCCGGACCCTGCTTGCTCAGGGTCAGGGTCGAGGAATCGCCGGTGTGGATGCGGATGGCCACATCCTTGAGGTTCAGCAGGACTTCCAGCACGTCTTCCTGCAGGCCTTCGATGGTGCTGTATTCGTGCAGCACGCCGTCGATCTCGACTTCGGTGATCGCGAAGCCGGGAATCGAGGAGAGCAGCACGCGGCGCAGCGCATTGCCAAGCGTATGGCCGTAACCACGCTCCAGCGGTTCGATGACCACTTTGGCGCGGTTGTCGGTCAGACGCTCGATCTGCGGGCCGCGGGGGCGCAGCACTTGCTGAGTGATACCCGTCATGTTGCTTTGTCTCCTGCAAACCCCCGACGGGGGCATCGGGGGTGCGTGAATGAATTACTTCGAGTACAACTCGACGATCAGCGCTTCGTTGATGTCCGCAGGCAGGTCGGAACGTTCCGGCACGGCCTTGAACACGCCGCTGAACTTCTTCGCGTCGACTTCGATCCAGGACGGGCTCAGGTCGAGCTGTTCGGACAGGGTCAGCGACTCCTGCACGCGCAGCTGCTTCTGGGCACGCTCCGACAGGGCGATCGCGTCACCGGCCTTGACCTGGTAGGACGGCAGGTTGACCGGCTTGCCGTTGACCAGCACGCCGCGGTGCGAGACCAGCTGGCGGGCGGCCGGACGGGTCACGGCGAAGCCCATGCGGTAGATCACGTTGTCCAGGCGGGTTTCCAGCAACTGCAGCAGGTTCTCGCCGGTGTTGCCCTTCTTGGTCGAGGCCTTCTTGTAGTAGTTGCGGAACTGGCGCTCCAGCAGACCGTAGATACGCTTGACCTTCTGCTTTTCGCGCAGCTGGGTGGCGTAGTCGGACAGCTTGCCCTTGCGGGCGGCACCGTGCTGGCCGGGCTTCTGCTCCAGCTTGCATTTGGAGTCCAGCGCGCGGGCCGGGCTCTTCAGGGACAGGTCGGCGCCTTCGCGGCGCGCGAGCTTACAGGTAGGACCGATATAACGAGCCATTTCTTATCGCCCCCTTAGACGCGACGCTTCTTCGGCGGACGGCACCCGTTGTGCGGGATTGGCGTCACGTCGATGATGTTGGTGATCTTGTAGCCGACGTTGTTCAACGAACGAACGGCCGACTCACGGCCCGGACCCGGGCCCTTGATGCGGACTTCCAGCGACTTCACGCCGTAATCCAGTGCGGCTCGGCCGGCCTTCTCGGCGGCGACCTGTGCAGCGAACGGGGTCGACTTGCGCGAACCGCGGAAACCGGCACCACCGGAGGTCGCCCAGGAAAGCGCATTGCCCTGGCGATCGGTGATGGTGACGATGGTGTTGTTGAAAGAAGCGTGGACGTGGGCGACGCCGTCGGTGATGACGCGCTTGATCTTCTTCTTGACTTTGGCAGCAGCTGGCTTGGCCATGATGGTCGCCCCTTACTTCTTGATGGCTTTGCGCGGACCCTTGCGGGTACGGGCGTTGGTGCGGGTGCGCTGGCCGCGCAGCGGCAGGCCGCGGCGATGGCGCAGACCGCGATAGCAGCCCAGATCCATCAGGCGCTTGATCGCGATGCCGACTTCACGGCGCAGGTCGCCCTCGACCACGTACTTGCCGACTTCGGCGCGCAGGCGCTCGACTTCCGGCTCCGACAGGTCGCGGATCTTGGTGGTCGATGCGACGCCAGCGGCTTCGCAGACCTTCTTGGAACGGGTACGGCCAATGCCGTAGATGCTTTGCAAACCGACCCAGACATGCTTCTGGGCAGGCAGGTTGACACCTGCAATACGCGCCATGACGCGGTCTCCAACTGTGTTTGATGGCCCGGCAGGCCGCCTTCCGGCAAGGAAAACGGGCAGACGGACGGAGTGAACTGGAAATTTTAGCAAGATCTCGGGTTACTGGGAAGCCCGCGCCGACCAGGGGTCGGCACGAAGCCCGGCATGGGGAGTGTGCCCATGCTCCGGCGCCGGAAGCTGCCTGGTGCCGGGCTTCCGGGGTTTCCCCCGGGGCCCTGCCCCGCCCGCGCTACTCTGGCGCAGGACCGGCGGCTTCACACCCGTGCGCGAGATCGCCGCCCGGGCCGCCCTTTTGGTTGGTCCGGTCCTCTCGGGCCGGCCGCGCGGAAGGCTTCCGCGCCAGGGGAGCGATTATCCGCGCGAAAGTCCGCCGCGGGAACCGCCCTTCAAATTTGCCTTCTTCAACAGGCTTTCGTACTGGTGCGACATCAGGTGCGCCTGGACCTGCGCGATGAAGTCCATCACCACCACCACCACGATCAGCAGCGAGGTGCCGCCGAAGTAGAACGACGTGCCCAGTTGGGTCCGCATCACTTCCGGCAGCAGGCAGACCGCCACCAAGTACAGCGAGCCGGCCGCGGTCAGGCGGGTCAGCACGCCGTCGACGTAATCCGCCGTGGCCTTGCCCGGACGGATGCCCGGAATCAGCGCGCCCGACTTCTTCAGGTTCTCGGCGGTTTCCTGCGAGTTGAACACCAGCGCCGTGTAGAAGAACGCGAAGCCGATGATCATCGCCGCGAACACGATCATGTGCAGCGGTTCGCCCGGCGCCAGCGCCTGCGAGATGCGCTGCAACCAGGTGGTCGCGCCGTTCTGGCCGGACCACATCGCCAGCGTGGCCGGGAAGGCCAGGATGCTGGAGGCGAAGATCGGCGGGATGACGCCGGACATGTTGAGCTTCAGCGGCAGGAACGAGGTCTGGTTCATGTACGCGCTGCGGCCACCCTGGCGGCGTGCGTAATTCACAGTGATGCGGCGCTGGCCGCGTTCCACGAACACCACGAAGAAGGTGAAGCCGAAGACCACCAGCACGATGATGATCAGCGAGATGGCGCTGAGCGTACCGGCCTGGAAGGCTTCCAAGGTGGTCAGCACGGCGCCCGGCAGGCCCGCGACGATGCCGGCGAAGATGATCAACGACACGCCGTTGCCGACGCCGCGCTCGGTCACCTGCTCGCCCAGCCACATCAGGAAGATGGTGCCGGCGGTCAGTGCCACCACGGCGGTCAGGACGAAGCCGAGGCCCGGTGCATACACCACCGGCACGCCGCCCGGAGCGACCTGGTTCTGCAGCGCGACGGCGATGCTGCCGCCCTGCACGACCGCCAGCAGCACCGCGCCGATGCGCGAGTACTGGGTGATCTTGCGGCGGCCGGACTCGCCTTCCTTCTGCATCGCCTTCAGGCTGGGGAAGATGTGCACGCCCAGCTGCATCACGATCGACGCCGAGATGTACGGCATTACGTTCAGCGCGAAGATGCTGAAGCGATGCAGGGCGCCACCCGAGAACATGTTGAACATGTCCACTATGCCGCCCTGGTTCTGCATCATCGCGAGCATGGCGTCGGGATTGACGCCCGGCACCGGCACGTAGCAGCCGATGCGATAGACGATCAAGGCACCCAGCACGAACAGCAGGCGCTGGCGGAGTTCGGTGAACTTGCCTGCGCCTGCCAGCGCGCTGGCGGCATTACCCTGCGCCATGCGTCACTTACTCCTGCACGCTGCCGCCGGCGGCTTCGATAGCCGCCTTGGCACCTGCGGTGGCCAGCACGCCCTTCAGCACGAACTTCTTGGTCAGTTCGCCCTTCTTGACGATCTTGGCGCGCTTGGCGGTGCTGGGGACCAGCTTGGCGGCACGCAGCGCGGCGAAGTCGATCTCGCCGGCTTCCAGCTTGTCCAGCTGGTAGGACAGCACTTCCGCGGTGTCCTGCTTGAGCTTGGAGCGGAAACCGACCTTCGGCAGACGCTTGATCAGCGGCATCTGGCCGCCTTCGAACTTCGCCTTGATCTTGCCCTTGCCCGCACGGGCGAAGGAACCCTTGTGACCGCGACCGGCGGTCTTGCCCAGGCCGGAACCGATACCGCGGCCAACGCGGGTGCGTTCGGCGCGGGCGCCCTCGGCGGGCTTCAACGTATTCAGACGCATGATGATTACTCCTCGACCTTGACGAGGTAGTGGACCTTGGCGATCAGGCCGCGAACCTGCGGGCTGTCCTTGAGTTCACGCACATCGTTCAGCTTGTTCAGGCCCAGCGCCTTCACCGACAGGCGGTGGCGGGACTGGGAACCACGCAGGCCGCGCACCAGGCGGACCTTGACGGTCTTGTTGGACTCGTTAGCCATTGAGGAGTTCCTCCACCTTCTTGCCGCGCTTGGCCGCGATGCGGGTGGGCGACTGCATGTCGTTCAGGCCCTTCAGGGTGGCGCGCACCAGATTGATCGGGTTGCGCGAACCGACAGCCTTGGCCAGCACGTTCTTCACGCCGACCGCTTCAAGCACGGCGCGCATCGCGCCGCCGGCGATCACGCCGGTACCTTCCGACGCCGGCTGCATGAACACGCGCGCCGCGCCGTGACCGGCCTTGACCGGGTGCCACAGGGTGCCGTTGTTCAGGTCGACGTTGGACATGTTCTTGCGGGCATACTCCATCGACTTCTGGATGGCGACCGGCACTTCGCGCGCCTTGCCGTAGCCGAAGCCAATCTTGCCGGCGCCGTCGCCCACCACCGTCAGCGCGGTGAAGGTGAACTGGCGGCCGCCCTTGACGGTCTTGCTGACGCGGTTGACCGCGACCAGCTTCTCGATCATGCCGTCGTCGACTTTCTCTTCGCGGTTGCGGTCGCGATCACGACCCCGCGGTTCACGTTGTTCTGCCATTTCGAAATCCTTGGTTGATGTGGATTTGTGGCTTGGCCACTTATGGTTGTGGAGTACTTCGTTGCCACGCTTCCGGTCACACAAGGACCGGGGCGCCCGGCGCAGCCCGCGCCGGCAGGTCAAGGCATGGGGTCGCCCCCATGCCTTTCAAGATTAGAACTGCAGGCCGCCTTCGCGGGCCGCGTCGGCCAGGGCCTTGATGCGGCCATGGAAGCGGTAACCGGAACGGTCGAAGGCCACCTTCTCGATGCCCGCGGCCTTGGCGCGCTCGGCGATCAGCTTGCCGACCTTGGCGGCGGCGTCGCTGTTCTTGCCGTTCTTCAGGCCATCCTTCACGTCGGACTGCAGGGTGTTCGCCGAAGCGATGACCTTGGCGCCGTCGGCGGTGAACAGCTGGGCGTAGATGTGCTGGCCGGTACGCAGGACGGACAGGCGCGGCACACCCAGTTCGCGGATGTGCGCACGGGTCGACTTGGCGCGGCGCAGGCGGGCGGTGTTCTTGATGCTCATGATCTGGTTCCTCGAAGCCGAAGGCGTGCTTACGCCTTCTTCGCTTCCTTACGGATGATGGTCTCGTCGGAGTACTTCACGCCCTTGCCCTTGTAGGGCTCCGGCGGACGGAAACCGCGGATCTTGGCGGCGACTTCGCCCACGCGCTGCTTGTCCGCGCCCTGGACCAGGATTTCGGTCTGGGTCGGGGTGGCGATGGTGATGCCTTCCGGCGCCTTGAACACGACCGGGTGCGAGAAGCCGAGCGACAGGCTCAGATCCTTGCCCTGCATCGCGGCACGGTAACCCACGCCGACCAGTTCCAGCTTGCGCTCGAAACCTTCGGACACGCCCTTCACCATGTTGGCGAGGATGGCGCGGATGGTACCGGTGATGGCGTCGTGCTCGATGGCTTCCGGCGCCAGGTTGGCAACGCCGTTCTCGATCTTCACTTCGACGCCGGCGGGCTTGGTGATCGCCAGGGTGCCCTTCGGGCCCTTGACGGTCAGCGTTTCCGCCTGGAGGTTGATTTCAACGCCCTTGGGCAGGGCAATCGGCTTTTTGGCTACACGGGACATTGGCTTACTCCGTTAGGCCACGAAGCACAGGACTTCACCGCCGACGCCCTGCTGGCGCGCCTGCGCATCGGTCATGATGCCCTTGGAGGTGGAAATGATGGCGACGCCCAGGCCGCCGAGGACCTTCGGCAGCTCGGCCTTGCCACGGTACTGGCGCAGGCCCGAACGGGACACGCGCGACAGTTTCTCGATGACCGGCTTGCCTTCGAAGTACTTCAGGACGATTTCCAGCTCGGCCTTGTTGTTTTCCGTCTTCGTCACGCGCGCGTCGGCGATGTAGCCTTCCGACTTCAGGACGTTGGCGATCGAGGCCTTGATCTTGGAGGACGGCATCTTCACCGTCTGCTTGCCGACCGCGGCCGCATTCTTGATGCGGACCAGCATGTCGGCGATGGGATCAGTCATGCTCATAAGTAAATGCCTTTTGAGTAGCACCGATATCCGCTTTCGCGAAAATCTTGGGTTGTGCCTGGAAGCCCCAGGTGGCGGCCCCGACGGGGCCCCGATCCGCGGCGGGCCGCGGGAACCGGCAATTGTACAGCAACAAGTCCGGCATGTGCCGGACTCGGATTCTGGCCATCCCGGAGCGTGCCCGGGAGGCCGGATGGCTTACCAGCTGGCCTTGCGCAGGCCCGGCACGTCGCCACGCATGGTGGCTTCGCGCAGCTTGTTGCGGCCGAGGCCGAACTTGCGGTAGACGCCGCGCGAACGGCCGGACAGCTCGCAGCGGTTGCGCTCGCGGCACGGCGACGAGTCGCGCGGCAGCTTCTGCAGCTTGGTCACGGCTTCCATCTTTTCTTCATAGGAAGCGGTGGTGCCCGAGATGATCTTCTTCAGCGCTTCGCGCTTGGTGGCGTACTTCTTCGCCAGCTTGGCCCGCTTGATATCGCGGTTCACCATTGAGGTCTTGGCCATGTGTGGTATTCCTCGCGATATCAGTTGCGGAACGGGAACTTGAACGCTTCCAGCAGCGCCTTGGCTTCGGCGTCGCTCTTGGCGGTCGTGGTGATGGCGATATCCATGCCGCGGAGCGCGTCGACCTGGTCGAAGTCGATTTCCGGGAAGATGATCTGTTCCTTCACGCCCATGTTGTAGTTGCCGCGGCCGTCGAACGAACGACCCGACACGCCGCGGAAGTCACGCACGCGCGGCAGCGAGATGTTGATCAGGCGGTCCAGGAACTCGTACATCTTGGCGCGACGCAGGGTCACCTTGCAACCGATCGGCCAGCCGTCGCGGATCTTGAACGAAGCCACCGAAATGCGGGACTTGGTCGTGATCGGCTTCTGGCCGCTGATCTTGGCCAGGTCGGCCACGGCGTTTTCCAGGATCTTCTTGTTGGTCGCCGCTTCACCCACACCCATGTTGATGGTGATCTTGGTGATTTTCGGGACTTCCATCGGATTGGTGTAACCGAACTTCTTCATCAGAGCCGGCGCCACTTCTTCCTTGTAAATTTTTTCGAGACGGGTGGTCATGACCTCATTCCTCAGGCGTCGAGCGCCTCACCACTGGAGCGGAACACACGCAGTTTGCGTCCATCCTCCAGGACCTTGAAACCGATACGCTCGCCCTTGCCGGTGGCCGGGTTGAACAGCGCGACGTTCGAAATGTGGATCGAGGATTCACGCTCGACCACGCCGCCGGCGATGCCCGCCTGCGGATTCGGCTTGGTGTGGCGCTTGACGACGTTGACGTTGGAGACGACCACGCGGTCACCGTCCACGCGCACCACGTCGCCCTTCTTGCCCTTGTCCTTGCCGGCGATGACGACCACCTGGTCGCCCTTCTTGATACGGTTTGCCATTTCTATGTCCTCCGCTCAGAGCACTTCAGGCGCGAGCGAAACGATCTTCATGAACTTCTCGGAACGCAGCTCGCGGGTCACGGGCCCGAAGATGCGGGTACCGATCGGCTCCTGCTTGTTGTTGAGCAGCACGGCGGCATTGCCGTCGAAGCGGATCAGCGAACCGTCCGGGCGACGAACGCCCTTGCGGGTGCGCACGACCACGGCATCGTAGACTTCGCCCTTCTTGACCTTGCCACGCGGGATGGCGTCCTTGACGGTCACCTTGATGATGTCGCCGATGCCGGCGTAGCGGCGCTTGGAGCCGCCCAGCACCTTGATGCACATCAGTTCCTTGGCGCCGGAGTTGTCGGCCGCGTCAAGGTAGCTCTGCATCTGGATCATGATTCAGATCTCCTCTTATTCAGCCGCGCGGGTGATGATTTCCACCACGCGCCAGTTCTTGGTCTTGGACATCGGGGCGATTTCGGTCACCCGCACCACGTCGCCTTCCTTGCAGCTGTTGTCCGCGTCGTGCGCGTGCAGCTTGGTGGAACGACGAATGTACTTGCCGTACAGGGCATGCTTGACCTGACGCTCCACCAGCACGGTGACGGTCTTGTCCATCTTGTTGCTGACGACGCGGCCTTCGATGGTGCGTTGCGCTTTGTCTTTGTTATCGCTCATCTCGGGCGCTCCTTACTTCTTGCCGCCAAGCAGGGTCTTGACGCGAGCGATCTCGCGGCGAACCCGGCGGGTTTCATGGGTCTTCGGCAGCTGGCCGGTGACCTTCTGCATGCGCAGGGAGAACTGCTCCTTGCGCAGATCGGTCAGGTGGGCCTTCAGTTCGTCAGCCGACTTCTCGCGGAGTTGCTTGAGTTCCATTAGCGCACCGTCCGGGTCACGAATTGGGTGGTGACGGACAGCTTGGCCGCGGCCAGGCGGAACGCCTCGCGCGCGATTTCCTCGCTGACGCCTTCGATTTCATAAATCATGCGGCCGGGCTGGATCTGGGCGACCCAGTACTCCACGTTGCCCTTACCGGAGCCCATTCGGACTTCGATCGGCTTCTTGGTGATCGGCTTGTCGGGGAACACGCGGATCCACATCTTGCCGCCACGCTTGACGTAACGGCTGATGGAGCGGCGGGCCGCCTCGATCTGGCGCGCGGTCAGCTGACCGTGCGCCGTGGCCTTCAGGCCGTACTCGCCGAAGCTGACGAGGTTGCCGTTCCAGCTCAGGCCGTCGTTACGGCCCTTGTGCATCTTGCGGAATTTGGTTCGCTTGGGTTGCAACATGATTATTCCCTCGCCTCGCGATCACGGCGCGGTCCACGCGGACGGTCGCTGCGCTCATTGCGTTCGGCGCGCGGCGTGTCGTCCTGCTTTTCCTGGCCCACCTGGCTGAAATCGAAGATTTCGCCCTTGTAGACCCACACCTTGATGCCGATGATGCCGTAGGTGGTCTTGGCTTCAGCAAAGCCGTAGTCGATGTCCGCACGCAGGGTGTGCAGCGGCACGCGACCTTCGCGGTACCACTCCGAACGGGCGATTTCGGCGCCGTTCAAGCGGCCAGCGACATTGACCTTGATGCCCAGGGCGCCCAGGCGCATCGCGTTGCCGACCGCACGCTTCATGGCGCGGCGGAACATGATGCGGCGCTCCAGCTGCTGGGCGATCGACTCGGCCACCAGCTGCGCGTCCAGTTCCGGCTTGCGGACTTCGGTGACGTTGATGTGCGCCGGAACGCCCATCAGGTCGCTGACTTCCTTGCGCAGCTTCTCGATGTCCTCACCACGCTTGCCGATCACCACGCCCGGACGGGCGGTGTGGATGGTCACGCGGGCGGTCTTGGCCGGACGCTCGATCAGGATCTTGGAGATGCCCGCCTGCGCCAGCTTCTTGCGCAGCATTTCGCGCACCTTGAGGTCGGCGGCCAGGTAGTCGGCGTAGTCGCGCTTGTTGGCGAACCACTTGGAATTCCAGTCCTTGGCGATGCCCAGGCGGATTCCGGTCGGATGAACTTTGTGACCCATACTTATTTGCCCTCGCCCACGACCACGGTGATGTGGCTGGTGCGCTTAAGAATGCGGGTACCACGGCCCTTGGCACGGGCCATGAAACGCTTCAGCACCGGACCTTCGTCGACCATGATGGTCTTGACCTTCAGCTCGTCGACGTCGGCACCCTGGTTGTTCTCGGCGTTGGCGATAGCGGACTCGACCACCTTCTTGATCAGGTGGGCGGCCTTCTTGTCCGAGAACTTCAGCAGGTTGACGGCGCGTTCGGCCGACAGGCCACGCACCTGGTCAGCAACCAGGCGGGCCTTCTGCGGGGAGATGCGCGCGGTGCGCAGGATGGCTTTCGCTTCCATGGTCATCTCTCCTTACTTCTTCCCGCCGGCTTTCTTGTCGCCACCGTGGCCCTTGAAGGTACGGGTGACGGCAAATTCGCCGAGCTTGTGGCCAACCATGTTCTCGTTGACGAGCACCGGAACGTGGTTCTTGCCGTTGTGGATGGCGATCGTGAAGCCCACCATTTCCGGCAGGATCATCGAGCGGCGCGACCAGGTCTTGATCGGCTTCTTGCTGCCGCCCGCGGCCTCCACCTTCTTGATGAGGTGGTGATCGACGAACGGGCCCTTCTTGAGTGAACGTGCCATGGTCGATTAGCCCCTACGATCGCGGACGATGAATTGCTGAGTGCGCTTGTTCTTGCGCGTCTTGTAACCCTTGGTCGGCACACCCCAGGGGGTGACCGGATGGGGGTTGCCCTGGCCGGCCTTGGCCTCACCACCACCGTGCGGGTGGTCAACCGGGTTCATGGCCGCACCGCGGACGGTCGGCTTTACGCCGCGCCAGCGCTTGGCACCGGCCTTGCCCAGCTTTTCCAGGCTGTGCTCGTCGTTGCCGACTTCGCCGACGGTGGCGCGGCACTCGACCTGCACCTTGCGCATTTCGCCCGAGCGCAGGCGCAGCGTGGCGAAGCCCTGCTCGCGGGCAACCAGCTGCACGGCAGCACCGGCGGCGCGGGCGATCTGGGCGCCCTTGCCCGGCTTCAGCTCGATGCCGTGCACGGTGGTACCGACCGGGATGTTGCGCAGCGGCAGCGTGTTGCCGACCTTGATCGGCGCGTCGCTGCCGGCGATGACCTGGTCACCGGCCTTCAGGCCCTTCGGGGCGATGATGTAGCGGCGCTCGCCATCGACGTAGCACAGCAGCGCGATGTGCGCGGTGCGGTTCGGATCGTATTCGATCCGCTCAACGCGCGCCGGGATGCCTTCCTTGTCGCGCTTGAAGTCGATGATGCGGTAATGCTGCTTGTGGCCACCGCCGATGTGGCGGGTGGTGATGCGGCCGTGGTGGTTGCGACCGCCGGTCTTGCTCTGCTTTTCAAGCAGCGCAGCATGCGGGGCACCCTTGTGCAGGTCCGGCGTCACCACGCGGACCGCGGAACGGCGGCCGGCGGAGGTTGGCTTGAATTTCATCAATGGCATGTGGGTCTACCTCAGGCCTTGGCCGTTACGTCGATAGCCTGGCCCTCGGCCAGACGCACGTACGCCTTGCGCCAGTCGCCGCGACGGCCGTTGCGGAAACGGAAGGACTTGTTCTTGCCCTTCACGTTGACCACATTGACTGCCTCGACCTTGACGTCGAACAACTTTTCCACGGCGGCCTTCACATCGGCCTTGGTGGCGTCGTTCGAAACTTCAAAGACGTATTGGTTGGAAACTTCCTGCAGGCGCGCCGTCTTCTCGGAGACACGCGGAGCACGCAGCACGCTGAAGATTTTCTCGTTGCTCATGCCAGCCACTCCTCGATCTTCTTGACGGCATCGGCGGTGACGACGACGCTGTCGGCGCCCACCAGGGCGACCGGATCCAGGCCCTGCACGTCGCGCACTTCCACATACGGCAGGTTGCGGGCGGACAGGTACAGATGCTCGGAGGCGTCTTCGGTGACGATCAGCGGACGCTGACCGACTTCCAGACCCTTCAGCTTTTCGATCAGCGTCTTGGTCTTGGTGGTGTCGAGGTCGAACGCATCCACCACCATCAGGCGGTTCTGGCGGTTCAGCTCCGACAGGATCGCGCAGATGGCCGCGCGGTACATCTTGCGGTTGACCTTCTGGTCGAAGCTGCGGGGCTTCGCTGCGAAGGTCACGCCGCCGCCGACGAAGATCGGCGCAGTCAGCGCACCGTGACGGGCACCACCGCCCTTCTGCTTCTTCGACTTCTTGGTGGTGCCGTTGACTTCGGCGCGGGTCTTCTGCGCCTTGGTACCGGCACGACCGGCATTGCGATAGGCAACGACGACCTGGTGGACCAGATCTTCGCTGAATTCACGACCGAACACGGCGTCGGAAACCGACAGCTTGTTGGCGCTACCTGTAATGGCTAGTTCCATTGTCGTTCTCCTTAAGCCTTGCTAGCCGGACGCACGATCACGTCGCCACCGGCAGCACCCGGAACGGCGCCGCGGACAGCGATCAGGCCGCGCTCGGCATCGACGCGAACCACTTCAAGGTTCTGGGTGCTCTGCTGCACCGCGCCCATGTGACCGGACATCTTCTTGCCCGGGAAAACGCGACCCGGGGTCTGGCGCTGGCCCAGCGAACCCGGCGCGCGATGCGACAGCGAGTTACCGTGGGTGGCGTCGCCCATGGTGAAGTTCCAGCGCTTGATGGTGCCCTGGAAGCCCTTGCCCTTGGTCACGCCCTGGACGTCGACCTTCTGGCCCACTTCGAAAATGTCGGCCTTGATTTCGCCGCCGACGGTGAAGTCGCCCAGCTTGTCGGCTTCGACGCGCAGTTCCCACAGGCCACGACCGGCTTCGACCTTGGCCTTGGCCAGGTGGCCAGCGACCGGCTTGGTGACCAGCGACGCACGGCGGGTGCCGACGGCAACCTGCACAGCGCTGTAGCCGTCGGTTTCCTGGGTCTTGATCTGGGTGATGCGGTTGGGGGTGGCTTCAATCAGCGTCACCGGAATGGACTTGCCGTCCTCGGTGAACACGCGGGTCATGCCGGCCTTGCGGCCGACGATTCCCAACGAATACTTCTTCGCGGTCATGGTCGTTGGCCTCAGGTCAGCTTGATCTGGACGTCGACGCCGGCCGCGAGTTCGAGCTTCATCAGCGCGTCCACGGTCTTGTCGTTGGGGTCGACGATATCGAGCACACGCTTGTGCGTGCGGGTTTCGTACTGGTCGCGGGCGTCCTTGTCGACGTGCGGGGAAACCAGGACGGTGTAGCGTTCGATCTTGGTCGGCAGCGGGATCGGGCCGCGCACTTGCGCGCCGGTTCGCTTGGCCGTCTCAACGATCTCGCTGGCCGAGCGGTCGATCAAGCGATGATCGTACGCCTTGAGCCGGATTCGGATCTTTTGGTCCGCCATGACGGAATTTCCTTCGTTAAAGAGCGACGGGCGCGGCTTCTGGGATGCCTTGCCCCGGTAGGGTCCAGACGTTCAGCCCCGTTCCGGAACCGCCGGAAAGCGCGGTCACGGTGAGCCTGAGCGGCCTGGGGTTTCATCCTGAAAAACTGGGCAGGCCGGTAAACCGGCCCGCCCAGACAGAAAAGTATAGGACGCATGACTGGCCCCGTCAATAGCGGGGCGTCCACCCCTGAAACCGGGCGGCAGGCACGCGACTCTCCTTGTCTGGCGAACACGAAGCACTCCCTGCGCTTCTTTTCGCGGTAGCGCCGGCATACCTCCCAGGGGGAACCGGCGCGGGTATTGCGATATCCCGGGATGGCTGGGCCATCTGGGGGCGCGCATTATAGCGATGTTTTTGCTGGTTTGCAGCAAATCCGGCGAATTTTTATTACCGGAGACCGGCGGAGGCTGGAATCCCTGCCCCGCCGGGGTACTTCTGGCCTTGCCGGTTCAATGGCCCCGGCTTTCGCCAGGAAAAGAACCGACAAAACGGGGCGGGCCTTTCGGCCCGCCCCGTCGATTCATTACTTGATGATCTTGGCCACGACGCCGGCGCCGACGGTACGACCGCCTTCGCGAATGGCGAAACGCAGACCTTCGTCCATCGCCACCGGGTTGATGAGCTGCACGGTCATCTTGATGTTGTCGCCCGGCATCACCATCTCGGTGCCTTCCGGCAGCGTCACCGCACCGGTGATGTCCGTGGTCCGGAAGTAGAACTGCGGGCGGTAACCCTTGAAGAACGGCGTGTGACGGCCACCCTCGTCCTTCGACAGCACGTACACCTCGGCTTCGAACTCGGTGTGCGGGGTGATGGAACCCGGCTTGGCCAGCACCTGGCCACGCTCCACGTCGTCACGCTTGGTGCCGCGCAGCAGCAGGCCCGCGTTGTCGCCCGCCTGGCCCTGGTCCAGCAGCTTGCGGAACATTTCCACGCCCGTGACCGTGGTCTTCTGGGTCGGACGGATACCGACGATTTCGATTTCGTCGCCCACCTTGATGATGCCGCGCTCGATACGACCGGTCACCACCGTGCCACGGCCCGAAATCGAGAACACGTCTTCCACCGGCATCAGGAACGGCTTGTCCACGTCACGCTGCGGCTCCGGAATGAACGTGTCCAGCGCTTCCACCAGCTTCAGGATGGCCGGCACGCCAATCTCCGACTGGTCGCCTTCCAGCGCCAGGCGCGCCGAACCGTGGATGATGGGGGTGTCGTCGCCCGGGAACTCGTACTTGGTCAGCAGCTCGCGAACTTCCATTTCCACCAGTTCCAGCAGCTCGGCGTCGTCCACCATGTCCGCCTTGTTCAGGAACACCACGATGTACGGCACGCCCACCTGGCGCGACAGCAGGATGTGCTCGCGCGTCTGCGGCATCGGGCCGTCCGCGGCCGAGCACACCAGAATCGCGCCGTCCATCTGCGCCGCACCGGTAATCATGTTCTTCACGTAGTCCGCGTGACCCGGGCAGTCCACGTGCGCGTAGTGGCGCGTCGGGCTTTCGTATTCCACGTGCGCCGTCGAAATCGTGATGCCGCGAGCCTTCTCTTCCGGCGCCGCGTCAATCGCGTCGTACGCCTTGAACTCGCCGCCAAAGCGCTCGGCACCCACCTTCGTCAGCGCCGCCGTCAGCGTCGTCTTGCCGTGGTCAACGTGACCAATCGTGCCCACGTTCACGTGCGGCTTGGTGCGCTCGAACTTACCCTTTGCCATTTTGAAAACTCCGATATTGGGGATTTGAGACGGGGGATTGGGGAAAAACGGGATTCATGCTCTTGCGAATCTCGAATCCCGAATCCCGTTTCCCTGCATTAATTCTTCTTGACGACCGCGTCGGCGATGTTGGCCGGCGCTTCGGCGTAGTGGTCGAACTCCATCGTGAAGGTGGCGCGACCCTGCGACATCGAGCGCAGCGTGGTGGCGTAGCCGAACATTTCGCCCAGCGGCACCATCGCGTTGATCACCTTGCCGGACGGACTGTCGTCCTGGCCCTGCAGGATGCCGCGACGACGGCTCACGTCGCCCATCACGTCACCCAGGTATTCCTCCGGAGTGACGATTTCGACCTTCATCATCGGCTCGAGCAGGACCGGGCTGGCCTTGCTGAAGGCTTCCTTGAACGCCATCGAGCCGGCGACCTTGAACGCCATTTCGTTGGAGTCCACGTCGTGGAACGAGCCATCGACCGCGACGATCTTGACGTCGACCACCGGGAAGCCGGCGAGCACGCCGTTCTTCATCGCTTCCTCGATGCCCTTGCCCGCGGCGGTGACGTATTCCTTCGGCACCACGCCGCCGACGATCGCGCTCTCGTAGGAGAAGCCGACGCCGCGTTCCTGCGGTTCCATCTCGATGACGATGTGGCCGTACTGGCCGCGACCGCCCGACTGGCGCACGAACTTGCCTTCCTGCTTGACCTTCTTGCGGATGGTTTCGCGGTAGGCCACCTGCGGCTTGCCGACGTTGGCTTCAACGTTGAACTCGCGCTTCATGCGGTCGACGATGATGTCCAGGTGCAGCTCGCCCATGCCGGAGATGATGGTCTGGCCGGACTCTTCGTCGGTGCGCACGCGGAACGAGGGATCTTCCTGGGCCAGGCGACCCAGCGCGATGCCCATCTTTTCCTGGTCCGACTTGGTCTTCGGTTCGACCGCCATCGAGATCACCGGCTCCGGGAACACCATGCGCTCCAGGGTGATGATGTGATCCTGCGCGCACAGGGTGTCGCCGGTGGTGACGTCCTTCAGGCCCACCGCCGCGGCGATGTCGCCCGCGCGCACTTCCTTGATTTCATCACGCTGGTTGGAGTGCATCTGCAGGATGCGGCCCACGCGCTCCTTCTTCGACTTGACCGGGTTGTACACCTGGTCGCCCGAATTCAGCACGCCCGAGTAGACGCGGAAGAAGGTCAGCGAGCCGACGAACGGGTCGGTCATGATCTTGAACGCCAGCGCCGAGAACGGCTCGGTGTCGGACGCCTTGCGGCTGTCTTCCTTCTCGTTCTCGTCGATGCCCTGCACCGGCGGACGATCCGCCGGCGACGGCAGCAGGTTGACCACGCCGTCCAGCATGGCCTGCACGCCCTTGTTCTTGAACGCCGAACCGCAGAACACCGGCACGATTTCCACCTTCAGGGTGCGCTCGCGCAGACCGGCGATGATGTCGGCTTCCGACAGCTCGCCGTCGTTGAGGTACTTGTCCATCAGCGCTTCCGAGGCTTCGGCCGCGGCTTCGATCATGAACGCGCGCGCCGCCTCGGCCTTTTCCTTCAGCTCGGCCGGGATGTCGCGGTATTCGAACTTGGTGCCCTGCGAGGCGACATCCCAGTGGATGGCCTTCATCTTCAGCAGGTCGACCACGCCCTCGAAGCCGTCCTCGGCACCGATCGGCACCTGCATCGGCACGGCGTACGCGCCCAGGCGCGACTTCAGCTGGCCGACGACCTTGTCGAAGTTGGCACCGGTGCGGTCCATCTTGTTGACGAACGCCATGCGCGGCACGGAGTACTTGTTGGCCTGGCGCCACACCGTCTCGGACTGCGGCTGCACGCCACCGACCGAGCACAGCACGAACACCGCGCCGTCGAGCACGCGCAGCGAACGCTCGACTTCGATGGTGAAGTCGACGTGCCCGGGGGTGTCGATGATGTTGAAGCGGTGTTCCTGGAACGAGCCGTCCATACCCTTCCAGAACGCCGTGGTGGCGGCGGAAGTGATGGTGATACCGCGCTCCTGCTCCTGCTCCATCCAGTCCATCGTGGCGGCACCTTCGTGCACTTCACCGATCTTGTGGCTCTTGCCGGTGTAGAACAGGATGCGCTCGGACGTGGTGGTCTTGCCCGCGTCGATGTGGGCCATGATGCCGAAGTTGCGGTAACGCTCGATGGGAGTGGTGCGAGCCACGACAGTCTCTCTTTTCTGATGGGAGAACCGACGGGAATCCGGTCCTCCGTGGAGGGCGATCTTCTATATGGCCGAATGCCGCCTTGCGGCGGCCTTCGGGTTCTGCGGACAGGCCGCTTGGGGCACCTAGATGGTGCCGATGGCCCCCGGTTGCAAGGGGGCCTGGCTTGTTACCAGCGGTAGTGGGCGAACGCCTTGTTCGCTTCCGCCATGCGGTGGGTCTCTTCACGCTTCTTGATGGCGCCACCGCGGTTTTCCGAGGCGTCCAGCAGTTCGGCGGCCAGCTTGCGCGGCATCGAGTTCTCGCCGCGCTTGCGGGCGGATTCGATCAACCAGCGCATCGCCAGCGCCAGACGGCGGCTGGAACGCACTTCGACCGGCACCTGGTAGGTCGCACCGCCGACGCGGCGGGACTTCACCTCGACGGTCGGGGCGACGTTGTCCAGCGCCTTCTCGACCAGTTCCAGGGCATTCGGGTTCTTTTCGCCGATGACATCCATGGCGCCATAGACGATCTTCTCGGCGACGGACTTCTTGCCGCTGAGCATGACCATGTTGATGAAACGGGCGATCGTCTGGCTGCCGTGCTTGGGATCCGGCAGGACTTCACGCTGGGGAGCTGAGCCTTTACGCGACATAGTTCTTCTTCCTTAACCTTAAGCCTTCGGGCGCTTGGCGCCGTACTTGGAACGGCCCTGGCGACGCTTGGCGACGCCGGAGGCGTCGAGCGAACCGCGGACGGTGTGGTAACGCACGCCCGGCAGGTCCTTCACACGACCGCCACGCACGAGCACCACGGAGTGCTCCTGCAGGTTGTGACCTTCGCCACCGATGTAGCTGATGACTTCTTCCTGGTTGGTCAGGCGCACCTTGGCCACCTTGCGAAGCGCCGAGTTCGGCTTCTTCGGGGTGGTGGTGTAGACGCGCGTGCACACGCCGCGACGCTGCGGGCACTTGTCCAGCGCCGGCGAGGCGCTCTTGTAAGTGGTTGCCTGCCGCGGCTTGCGGACCAGCTGGTTGATGGTTGCCATGTTTGGATTCTTTGGGTGAAGGCCGGAGCCTTGTTGCGTGAAAACGACGGCAGGCCGCGAACCGGCCCACCGAGACGGAAAAGTATAGCTGGCACCCGGCGACACCGTCAATGCGGTGTATGCCGGGGGCCTCTACAGGTTTGCGATCCCGCCCTTCCTGGGCCGAAAACGAGGGGCTCCCTGCCCCTCATTTCGTGGTCTGGGGCGGCCCTGAGAGGCCGCCATCTTGCCGTTTTTAGCTGGCGCTGGACTCCTCGCCGGCTTCCTCGGCCGCGGGGGCCGGGGTCGAAGCTTCGGCCGGGCTGCCGGCCAGCGCATCCACTTCCGCCTCGGTCAGACCGGAGGCGTTGCGGCGACGCTGGTTGTGGTAGGCCAAGCCGGTACCGGCCGGGATCAGGCGGCCGACGATCACGTTTTCCTTCAGGCCGCGCAGGCTGTCGCGGGTACCGCGAACGGCCGCCTCGGTCAGCACGCGGGTGGTCTCCTGGAACGAAGCCGCCGAGATGAACGATTCGGTCGCCAGCGAGGCCTTGGTGATGCCCAGCAGGACCGGGTCGTACTTGGCCGGCAGTTCGTTGCGGGCGGCCAGCTTGACGTTCTCCTCGATCAGGCGCTGCTTCTCGACCTGCTCGCCGGACAGGAACTTGCTGTTGCCGGTATCGGTGATCTCGACCTTGCGCAGCATCTGGCGGGTGATCACCTCGATGTGCTTGTCGTTGATCTTCACGCCCTGCAGGCGGTACACGTCCTGGATTTCCTTCACCAGATAGGCCGCCAGCGGTTCCACGCCCAGCAGGCGCAGGATGTCCTGCGGGCTCGGCTCGCCGTCCACGATGGTTTCGCCCTTGGTCACGTGCTCGCCTTCGAACACGATGATCTGGCGGAACTTCGGAATCAGCTCCTCGTGCTCCGAACCATCGGTGTCCTTGATGATCAGACGCTGCTTGCCCTTGGTGTCCTTGCCGAAGCTGATCACGCCGGAGCGCTCGGCCAGGATCGCCGGATCCTTCGGCTTGCGCGCTTCGAACAGGTCGGCCACGCGCGGCAGACCACCGGTGATGTCGCGGGTCTTCGAGGCTTCCTGCGGGATCTTGGCGACCACGTCGCCCACGCCCACCGGGGCGCCGTCCTGCAGGTTGACGATCGAGCGCGGCGGCAGCAGGTACTGCGCCGGCAGATCGGTGCCCGGGATGTTCAGGTCCTTGCCGTCCTTGTCGACGATGCGGACGATCGGGCGCAGATCCTTGCCCTGCGAACCGCGGCGCTTCGGATCGGTGATCTCGCGCGAGGCCAGGCCGGTCAGCTCGTCGGTCTTCTCGATGACGGTGACGCCATCGACGAAGTCCACGAAGCGGACGAAACCGGCCACTTCCGAGACGATCGGGTGGTTGTGCGGATCCCAGTTCGCCACGGCCTGGCCGGCGGTGATCTGGTCGCCGTCCTTGACGTTGATGGTGGCGCCGTAGGGCAGCTTGTAGCGCTCGCGCTCGCGACCGTGGCCGTCCAGCACCGACAGTTCGCCCGAACGCGAGACCGCGACCAGGCTGCTGTTGGCGTGCTCGACGTACTTCAGGTTGTTGAACTTGATCGAGCCGGTGGTCTTGACGGTGATGTTGTCCACCGCCGCCGCACGCGAAGCCGCACCACCGATGTGGAACGTACGCATGGTCAGCTGGGTGCCGGGCTCGCCGATCGACTGGGCGGCGATGACGCCGACCGCTTCACCGATGTTGACGATGTGGCCGCGGGCCAGGTCACGACCGTAGCAGTGCGCGCACACGCCGAACTCGGATTCGCAGGTGATGGTGGAACGCACCTTGATGGACTGCACGCTGGCGTCTTCCAGCTTCTGCACCCAGGCTTCGTCCAGCAGGGTGTTGCGGGTGACGATCGGATCCTCGTCGTTGCCCGGCAGGAACACGTCCTCGGCCACGACACGACCCAGCACGCGATCGCGCAGCGGCTCGACCACGTCGCCGCCTTCCACGATCGGAGTCATGGTCAGGCCTTCGCTGGTGCCGCAGTCCACTTCGGTGATCACCACGTCCTGCGCCACGTCGACCAGGCGGCGGGTCAGGTAACCCGAGTTCGCCGTCTTCAACGCGGTATCGGCCAGACCCTTTCGGGCACCGTGGGTGGAGTTGAAGTACTCCTGCACGTTCAGGCCTTCGCGGAAGTTCGCCTTGATGGGCGTCTCGATGATCGAACCATCGGGGCGCGCCATCAGGCCGCGCATGCCGGCCAGCTGGCGGATCTGCGCCTGGCTACCACGCGCGCCGGAGTCGGCCATGATGTACAGCGAGTTCATCGACTTTTCGTTGATGGTCTCGCCCTTGGCGTTCTGCACCTTGTCGGTACCGATCGTGTCCATCATCGCCTTGGCGATGCGCTCGTTGGTGCGCGACCAGATGTCGACCACCTTGTTGTAGCGCTCGCCGGCGGTGACCAGGCCCGACTGGTACTGCTCCTGGATTTCCAGCACTTCCTGCTCGGCTTCGCCCAGGATGCCCTTCTTCTCGGCCGGGATCAGCATGTCGTCGATGCCGATGGAGACGCCGGCGCGGGTCGCGTAGGCGAAGCCGGTGTACATCAGCTTGTCGGCGAACACGACCGTGTCCTTCAGGCCCAGCATGCGGTAGCTGGAGTTGATCAGGCGGCTGATGGCCTTCTTGTTCAACTCGGTGTTGGCCAGCGCGAACGGCAGGCCTTCCGGCAGGATGTCGGCCAGCAGCGCGCGGCCGATCGTGGTGTCCACGATCGACGACTTGCGCTGCTTGCTGCCGTCCTCGTCGGTCACCACCTCGGTGATGCGGACCTTGACCTTGGCGTGCAGCTCGACCACGCGGTTGTCGTAGGCGCGCTTGACCTCGGAGATGTTGGCGAACGCCATGCCTTCGCCCTTCTTGTTCTCCAGGGCGCGGGTCATGTAGTACAGGCCGAGCACGACGTCCTGCGACGGCACGATGATCGGCTCGCCGTTGGCGGGCGACAGGATGTTGTTGGTCGACATCATCAGCGCGCGGGCTTCCAGCTGCGCTTCCAGCGACAGCGGGACGTGCACGGCCATCTGGTCACCGTCGAAGTCGGCATTGAACGCGGTGCAGACCAGCGGATGCAGCTGGATCGCCTTGCCTTCGATCAGCACCGGCTCGAACGCCTGGATGCCCAGGCGGTGCAGGGTCGGCGCACGGTTCAGCAGCACCGGGTGTTCGCGGATGACCTCTTCCAGGATGTCCCAGACTTCGGCTTCTTCACGCTCGACCAGCTTCTTGGCGGCCTTGATGGTGGTGGCCAGGCCGCGACGCTGCAGCTTGGCGAACACGAACGGCTTGAACAGCTCCAGCGCCATCTTCTTCGGCAGGCCGCACTGGTGCAGCTTGAGGTACGGGCCGACCACGATGACCGAACGGCCGGAGTAGTCAACGCGCTTGCCGAGCAGGTTCTGGCGGAAGCGGCCCTGCTTGCCCTTGATCATGTCGGCCAGCGACTTGAGCGGGCGCTTGTTGGTGCCGGTGATGGCGCGGCCGCGGCGGCCGTTGTCCATCAGCGCGTCGACCGATTCCTGCAGCATGCGCTTTTCGTTGCGCACGATGATGTCCGGGGCGTTCAGCTCCAGCAGGCGACGCAGGCGGTTGTTGCGGTTGATGACGCGGCGGTACAGGTCGTTCAGGTCGGAGGTCGCGAAGCGACCACCATCCAGCGGCACCAGCGGTCGCAGATCCGGCGGCAGCACCGGCAGGACGGTCATGACCATCCATTCCGGACGGTTGCCCGACTCCAGGAACGCCTCGATCAGCTTGATGCGCTTGGTCAGGCGCTTGAGCTTGGTCTCGGAGTTGGTGCTGGCGATTTCCTCGCGCAGGTTGACCATCTCGGCCTGCAGGTCGATGGTGCGCAGCAGGTCATAGACCGCCTCGGCGCCCATCGCGGCGTCGAAGTCGTCGCCGTGCTCCTGGCGCGCCTGCATGTACTGCTCTTCGGTGAGCAGCTGGCGGCGTTCCAGGGTGGTCAGGCCGGGTTCGGTGACCACGTAGGCTTCGAAGTACAGCACGCGCTCGATGTCGCGCAGGGTCATGTCCAGCATCAGGCCGATGCGCGAGGGCAGCGACTTGAGGAACCAGATGTGCGCGACCGGTGAGGCCAGGTCGATGTGGCCCATGCGCTCGCGGCGCACCTTGGCCAGGGTGACTTCGGTACCGCACTTCTCGCAGACCACGCCGCGGTGCTTCATGCGCTTGTACTTGCCGCACAGGCACTCGTAGTCCTTGATCGGGCCGAAGATGGCGGCGCAGAACAGGCCATCGCGCTCCGGCTTGAAGGTACGGTAGTTGATCGTTTCCGGCTTCTTCACTTCACCGTAGGACCAGGAACGGATCAGGTCCGGCGAAGCCAGCGCGATCTTGATCGCGTCGAAATCCAGCGTCTGGCGCTGCTGGTTGAAGAGGTTGAGCAAATCTTTCATGGTTTTCTCCGGGATTCGGAATTCGAGATTGGGGATTCGTCAGAGCGGGGATCCGGGAGATTCGGGAGGCAATCGCTTGCCAATCCCGAATCCCGTATCACCAATCCCGAACCTCAGTTGTCTTCCAGTTCCATGTTGATGGCCAGGGAGCGGATTTCCTTCACCAGCACGTTGAAGGATTCCGGCATGCCCGCGACCATCTCGTGTTCGCCGTCGACAATGTTCTTGTACATCTGGTTGCGGCCCTGCACGTCGTCCGACTTGACCGTCAGCATTTCCTGCAGGGTGTGCGCCGCGCCGTAGGCTTCCAGCGCCCAGACTTCCATTTCGCCGAAACGCTGGCCGCCGAACTGCGCCTTGCCGCCCAGCGGCTGCTGGGTGACCAGCGAGTACGGGCCGGTCGAGCGGGCGTGCATCTTGTCGTCCACCAGGTGGTTCAGCTTCAGCATGTGCATGTAGCCGACCGTGGTGTGGCGATCGAACGCTTCGCCGGTGCGGCCATCGAACAGCTGGGTCTGGCCGCTGATCGGCAGATCCGCCAGTTCCAGCATGTGCTTGATTTCCGCTTCCGCCGCGCCGTCGAACACCGGGGTGGCCATCGGCACGCCGTCGGTCAGGTTGCGCGCGAGGTTGATCAGTTCCTCGTCGCTGAATTGCGACAGGTCGACGCGATCTTCGCCCAGCTTCTTTTCGTGGTTGTAGATCTGGTCCAGGAACTTGCGCAGGTCGGCGACCTTGGCCTGGGCTTCCAGCATGGCCTGGATCTTCCGGCCCAGTCCCTTGGCGGCCCAGCCCAGGTGGACTTCCAGCACCTGGCCGATGTTCATACGCGACGGCACGCCCAGCGGATTCAGCACGATGTCCACGGTCTCGCCGGTGGCCATGTACGGCATGTCCTCGACCGGCACGATGGTCGACACCACGCCCTTGTTGCCGTGACGGCCGGCCATCTTGTCGCCCGGCTGGATGCGGCGCTTCACGGCCAGGTAGACCTTGACCATCTTCAGCACGCCCGGGGCGAGGTCGTCGCCGGCGGTGATCTTGCCGCGCTTGTCGGCGAAGCGGCGCTCGAACTCCTTCTCGTGCGCCTGGATCTGCTTCTGGGCGCGTTCGATGGCGTCGGAGGCGTCGTCGTCCTTCATGCGGATGGCGAACCAGTCGGCCTTCTTCAGGCCGTCCAGGTAGACGTCATTGACGGTGTCGCCCTTCTTCAGGCCCGGACCACCGTTGGCGACCTTGCCGACCAGCTGCGAACGCAGGCGGGCATAGATGGCGCTTTCCAGGATGCGGAACTGGTCGTCGAAGTCCTTCTTGACGCGCTTGATCTCGCTTTCCTCGATCTGGCGCGCGCGCTTGTCCTTCTCGATGCCGTCTCGGGTGAAGACCTGCACGTCGATGACGGTGCCGTCCATGCCGGGCGGCACGCGCAGCGAGCTGTCCTTAACGTCGGACGCCTTCTCGCCGAAGATCGCGCGCAACAGCTTCTCTTCCGGAGTCAGCTGGCTCTCGCCCTTCGGGGTGACCTTGCCGACCATGATGTCGCCGGCGCGCACTTCGGCGCCGATGTACACCACGCCGCTCTCGTCCAGGCGGTTCAGCGCCTGCTCGGAGACGTTCGGGATGTCGGCCGAGATTTCCTCCGGACCCAGCTTGGTGTCGCGCGCGACGCAGGTCAGCTCTTCGATGTGGATCGTGGTGTAGCGATCCTCTTCCACCACGCGCTCGGAAAGCAGGATGGAGTCTTCGAAGTTGTAGCCGTTCCACGGCATGAACGCGATCAGCATGTTCTGGCCCAGGGCCAGTTCGCCGATGTCGGTCGAGGGACCGTCGGCCAGCACGTCGCCGCGCGCCACCACGTCGCCCACGTTCACCAGCGGACGCTGGTTGATGCAGGTGTTCTGGTTGGAGCGGGTGTACTTGATCAGCGTGTAGATATCCACGCCGGCATCGTGCTCGCCGGAGATCTCGCTCTCGTTGACCTTGACCACGATGCGGGCCGCGTCGATCTGCTCGACCACGCCACCGCGACGCGCGTTGACGGTCACGCCCGAGTCGCGCGCCACGGCGCGCTCGATGCCGGTACCGACCAGCGGCTTCTGCGCACGCAGCGTCGGCACGGCCTGGCGCTGCATGTTGGCGCCCATCAGCGCGCGGTTGGCGTCGTCGTGCTCCAGGAACGGCACCAGCGCCGCCGCGACCGACACGGTCTGCATCGGCGAGACGTCCATGTAGTCCACTTCGCTCGGCGGCTTCAGCAGCGACTCGCCCTGGTAGCGGCACGGCACGAACTGCTCGGTCAGGTGGCCCTTGGCGTCATGCAGCGCATTGGCCTGGGCGATGACGTACTCGTTTTCCTCGATCGCCGACAGGTACTCGATCTCGTCGGTGATGGTACCGTCCACGACCTTGCGGTACGGGGTTTCCAGGAAGCCGTAATTGTTGGTGCGGGCGTACACGGCCAGCGAGTTGATCAGGCCGATGTTCGGGCCTTCCGGAGTCTCGATGGTGCAGACGCGGCCGTAGTGGGTCGGGTGCACGTCGCGCACTTCGAAGCCGGCGCGCTCGCGGGTCAGACCGCCCGGGCCGAGCGCCGAGACGCGGCGCTTGTGGGTCACTTCCGACAGCGGGTTGTTCTGATCCATGAACTGGGACAGCTGCGAGGAGCCGAAGAACTCCTTGATCGCGGCGGCCACCGGCTTGGCGTTGATCAGCTCCTGCGGGGTCAGCCCCTCGGACTCGGCCATCGACAGGCGCTCCTTGACCGCGCGCTCGACGCGGACCAGGCCCACGCGGAACACGTTCTCGGCCATTTCACCGACCGAACGCACGCGGCGGTTGCCCAGGTGGTCGATGTCGTCGACGGTGCCGCGGCCATTGCGGATCTCGGTCAGGACCTTGATCACGTCCAGGATGTCCGAGGTGTCGCCCAGTTCGGCGACCAGGCGCTTGGCCTCTTCGTCGGTGCGCGAACCGAAGTACTTCTTGTCGTACAGCACGGCCTCGCCGGTGACTTCCTTGCGGCCGACACGGCGGTTGAACTTCATCCGGCCGACATTGGACAGGTCGTAGCGCTCGAAGGTGAAGAACAGGTTGTGGAACAGGTTCTGCGCGGCGTCCTTGGTCGGCGGCTCGCCCGGACGCATCATCCGGTAGATCTCGACCAGCGCTTCCAGCTGGGTGCGGCTCGGATCGATGCGCAGGGTGTTGGACAGGTACGGACCACGATCCAGATCGTTCACCCACAGGGTGCCGACCGCGTCGACGCCGGCCTTGCGGAACTTGACCAGTTGCTCTTCGGTGATCTCGTCGTTGGCGTTGGCCAGCAGTTCGCCGGTGTTGCCGTCGATCACGTCGTGCGACAGGATGCGGCCGACCAGGTACTCGTCGGGCACCGCCAGCGCGGAGATGCCGGACTGCTCCAGCTGCTTCACGTGGCGCGCGGTGATGCGCTTGCCGGCTTCGACGATGACCTTGTCGCCGTCAGCCAGGTCGAAGTTGAGGGTTTCACCACGCAGGCGCTCGGACACCAGTTCCAGCTGCACGCCTTCGGGCAGGATGTGGAAAGTGTTGATGTCGAAGAACTCGTTGAGCATCTCCTCGTTGGAGTAGCCCAGCGCGCGCAGCAGGATGGTCACCGGCAGCTTGCGGCGACGATCGATACGGGTGAACAGCGCGTCCTTGGGATCGAACTCGAAGTCCAGCCAGGAGCCGCGGTAAGGGATGATGCGGGCGCTGTACAGCAGCTTGCCCGAGCTGTGGGTCTTGCCGCGGTCGTGGTCGAAGAACACGCCCGGCGAGCGGTGCAGCTGGGAAACGATGACGCGCTCGGTGCCGTTGACGATGAAGGTGCCGTTCTCGGTCATCAGCGGGATTTCGCCCAGATAGACCTCCTGCTCCTTCACGTACTTGATCGCCTTGGTGGACGATTCGCGGTCATAGATGACCAGGCGCACGGTGACGCGCAGCGGGGCACCGTAGCTCAAGCCACGGTTGCGGCACTCGCGCTCGTCGAACACCGGTTCGCCCAGCTTGTAGCCAACGTATTCCAGCGCGGCATTGCCACTGTAGCTGGAGATCGGGAACACCGATTTGAGGGCGGCGTGCAGGCCGCGATCCTCGCGCTTGGACGGCTCGGTGAATTCCTGCAGGAATTCGCGGTAGGAGTCGACCTGGATGGCAAGCAGGAAGGGGACTTCGAGGATCGAACGCTGTTTGCCGAAGTCCTTGCGGATGCGCTTCTTCTCGGTGAACGAGTATGTCGTCATGGGAGTGCCTTTGGCATCGGGGGCCGCGCGTCCGCGACCCCGGGGGAACATTCTTTCGAACGGGAGAATTTTCAGTTGGAAGCCGCTGGTATTGCCGGCACCAGCACGCCTTCTGCTGCTGCTTCCAACTACAAACTCGATTGGAGGCGGGGATTCGGGATTGGGGATTCGGGATTCGGAACAGCGCTGTTTTGCTCTTCCAATCCCTACTCCCGAATCACCAATCCCGGCCTTTCAAACAACGACCGAAGGCCAGGGGCTTGCGCCCCCGGCCTCGGTTTGCCGCCGATGTTGCGTGGCGACGGATGTTGCTTACTTCACTTCGACGGTGGCGCCGACGGCCTCGAGGTCCTTCTTCATCTTCTCGGCGTCTTCCTTCGAAGCGGCTTCCTTCAGGACGCCACCGGCCTCGGCGAGGTCCTTGGCTTCCTTCAGGCCCAGGCCGGTGATGGCGCGGACGGCCTTGATGACTTCGACCTTCTTGTCGCCGGCGGTCTTCAGGGTGACGGTGAACTCGGTCTGCTCTTCGGCCGGGGCGGCGGCGGCGGCCGGACCGGCAGCAGCGACGACCGGGGCGGCGGCGGAGACGCCGAACTTCTCTTCGATGGCCTTGACCAGCTCCATCACCTCCATCAGGGTCTTGCCGGCAATGGCGTCGACGATCTGTTCGTTGGAAAGGGACATTGTGTTTACCTTTTGGAAATTTATCTTGGGAAAGGGTTCAGTGAACCGTTAAGACGTCGAACTCAGGCTTCGGCCGCAGCTTCGGCGACGGCTTCGCCGCCACCCTGCTTGTCGCCCACGGCCTTGACGGCACGGGCGAACATAGCGGCCGGTTCGGCCAGGACGCGGGCCAGCATGGCCAGGGCCTGATCACGGGTCGGCAGCGACGCCAGCACGTCAACGTGGCTGGCCGGATACAGCTGACCGCCCACCGAGACCACCTTGGCCTGTAGCTTGTCGTTGCCCTTGGCGAATTCCTTGATCAGACGCCCGGCAGCGCCGGGTTCTTCCGTCGAAAACGCATACAGCAGCGGACCGACGAGCTTTTCCTTGACGCACTCGTATTCGGTACCTTCGACGGCACGGGAAGCCAGGGTGTTCTTGACAACTTTCAGGAACACGCCGGTCTCACGCGCCTTCTTGCGCATCGCGGTCATCTGGGTGACCGTGATGCCTGCGTATTCGGCGGCGACCAGGGAGTGCGCCTTGGCGGCGACGTCTGCCAGTTCGGCGACTACTTCTTGCTTCTGGGACAGATTGAGAGCCATACACTCCTCACTTGTTGATTCCGCTCGCGGCTCCTGCCGCTTGCGGTCCTGGACGGCACCCATCCTGGGTACCGGGGGCGCGAGCCCCGGCGGTGGCCTTTCTGACTGGCATGAATCTGCACCAGGAAATTTCCAGAAGGCGGCACCATCTGCGCAGGCGCGTCCCCTTTCGGGTCCGGATTAAGCGATCCCGCTTCCATCGACGGCGATTCCCTGCCAACACGAGCTTCCGTGCCCGTCGTCGATGCGCGCGGACCGCACCTGCGGTCTTTGACGGCTATCGCTCGGGAACGGATTCCGTTGCGATTGCCCTCAAATGTTCGGCAACGTCCTCGCGAACGCTGCCTTGTTGCGTTTCCTTGCGTGGGCCGGATCCAGGAATCTTCAAGATTCCAATGGATTCCTGCTTTCGCAGGGATGATGAACCGGCAGGCCCGCGCGCCAGGCGCGCGGGCCGGTTCATCACTTCAGGTTGAGCGACGACTGGTCGACGGTGACGCCGGGACCCATGGTCGAGCTGACCGAGATCTTCTGCAGGTACTGACCTTTGGCGGTGGCCGGCTTGGCCTTGACCAGATCGGCCAGCAGGGCCTGCAGGTTGTTCTTCAGCGCTTCGTCCTCGAAGCTGGCCTTGCCGATGGTGCAGTGGATGATGCCGGCCTTGTCGGTGCGGTAGCGCACCTGACCCGACTTGGCGTTCTTCACGGCTTCGGCCGGGTTCGGGGACACGGTGCCGACCTTCGGGTTCGGCATCAGGCCGCGCGGGCCCAGCACGGTGCCCAGCTTGCCGACCACGCGCATCGCGTCCGGCGTGGCGATGACCACGTCGTAGTTGATGTCGCCGGCCAGCATCTTCTCGGCCAGGTCGTCCATGCCGACGGCTTCGGCGCCGGCGGCGGCCGCTTCGTCAGCCTTGGCGCCGGCCGGGGCGAACACCGCCACGCGCACCGACTTGCCGGTACCGGCCGGCAGCACGGTCGAACCGCGAACCTGCTGGTCGGACTTCTTGGCGTCCACGCCCAGGCGCACGGCGACGTCGACGGACTCGACGAACTTGGCCTTGGTGGCGGACTTGATGATCTTCAGCGCCTCGTCGATGGCATATGCCTTGCCCGGGGTCACTGCGGCCAGGATGGCCTTCTGTCGCTTGGTCTGTGCCATCTCTTAACCCTCCACCGTCAGGCCCATGGAGCGGGCCGAACCCGCGATCGTGCGAACTGCTGCGTCCAGGTCGGCCGCGGTCAGGTCGGGTTCCTTCGCCTTGGCGATCTCTTCCAGCTGCTTGCGGGTCACCTTGCCCACCTTCTCGGTGTTCGGGCGCTTGGAGCCGGACTGGATGCCCACGGCCTTCTTCAGCAGGATGGTCGCCGGCGGCGTCTTGGTGATGAAGGTGAACGTACGATCGGAATAGGCGGTGATGACCACCGGAATCGGCAGACCCGGTTCCAGCTTCTGCGTGGCGGCGTTGAACGCCTTGCAGAATTCCATGATGTTCAGGCCGCGCTGGCCCAGGGCCGGACCGACCGGCGGCGAGGGGTTGGCCTGGCCGGCCTTCACCTGCAGCTTGATGTAACCAACAACTTTCTTAGCCATTTGAGTTCTCTCCGGGTGCTAGCGCCTGTTTTGCAGGCTCCCCATCGGACCGGGAAAATCACGCGTCCCGGCTTCGCGTTGTAGACGCACGGAAGCCGCCTTGCGGCGGCGGGTGCCCTGCCCGGCTCCTTTGGACAGGGAGCCGCGCAGTATATCAGGGTTTTCCTGGTCGTGCCGGGGGCACGCCGGGAGGGGGTCAGGCCTTCTCGACCTGGCCGAATTCCAGCTCCACGGGGGTGGAGCGGCCGAAAATGAGCACCGCCACGCGCAGGCGGCTCTTTTCGTAGTTGACTTCCTCGACCACGCCGTTGAAGTCGTTGAACGGGCCGTCGATGACCCGGACCATCTCGCCCGGCTCGAACAGCACCTTGGGACGGGGCTTTTCCACACCTTCCTGAACGCGGTCCAGGATGGCGGCGGCCTCCTCGTCACGGATCGGCAGCGGGCGATCGGCGGTGCCGCCGATGAAGCCCAGCACCTTGCTGGTTTCCTTGACCAGATGCCAGCTCTCGTTGTCCATGCGCGGGATGCCCGCCTCGTCATGGGTCTCGATCTGGACCAGGACATAGCCCGGGAAGAACTTGCGCTCGGAACGGCGCTTCTGGCCGGAGCGCATCTCGACCACTTCCTCGGTCGGAACCAGGACGTCGCCGAACTTTTCCTGCATGTCGTTGCGGACGATGCGATCCCGCAGCGCCTGTGCAACCGACTTCTCGAAGCCCGAATAGGCGTGAACCACGTACCAACGCTTCACTGCGACATCCTCCTCAGCGGCCGTAGTCCAGGAACAACTCGATCGCCCATTTGATGGCGAAATCGAAGCCTGCCAGCAGCAGGCTCAGGATGATGACGACGATCGCCACCACCCAGGTCATGCGGGTCGCTTCCTGGCGGGTCGGCCAGACCACCTTGCGCAACTCGAACCGCGATTCGGACAGGAATTCCCGGGTGTCCCGGCCCTTGCCGGTGGTCAGGAACACGACCGTGCCCAGGACCAGGCCGGCCGCGACCGCCAGCGAACGCAGCGGCGTGGCCCACTGGCCATTGAACCACCACCACGCCACCAGGCCCGCGACCACGAGGGCAGCGGCCAGCACGTACTTGGCGATGTCGCCGGCGGATGCGCCGCCTTTGGATTGTTCGACCTTGCTGTTCAAGTCAGTGTCGCTCTTTGCTCTAAGGGGCCGGCCATGCATGCCGGCCCTGTGCGGAAGACTCCGCCGGTGTGGCACGCCAGGAGGGACTCGAACCCCCAACCTGCGGTTTTGGAGACCGCTGCTCTGCCAATTGAGCTACTGGCGTATCGATTTGCTAAAGGTTTCCCTTAGACGGCGAAGGCGGACCGAGGTTCCGGCCCGCCGTTCGCGAGGTCCGGCGAAGCGATTCGCCGGAACAGCAGCTTACTTGATGATCTTGGCCACGACGCCGGCGCCGACGGTACGACCGCCTTCGCGAATGGCGAAACGCAGACCTTCGTCCATCGCCACCGGGTTGATGAGCTGCACGGTCATCTTGATGTTGTCGCCCGGCATCACCATCTCGGTGCCTTCCGGCAGCGTCACCGCACCGGTGATGTCCGTGGTCCGGAAGTAGAACTGCGGGCGGTAACCCTTGAAGAACGGCGTGTGACGGCCACCCTCGTCCTTCGACAGCACGTACACCTCGGCTTCGAACTCGGTGTGCGGGGTGATGGAACCCGGCTTGGCCAGCACCTGGCCACGCTCCACGTCGTCACGCTTGGTGCCGCGCAGCAGCAGGCCCGCGTTGTCGCCCGCCTGGCCCTGGTCCAGCAGCTTGCGGAACATTTCCACGCCCGTGACCGTGGTCTTCTGGGTCGGACGGATACCGACGATTTCGATTTCGTCGCCCACCTTGATGATGCCGCGCTCGATACGACCGGTCACCACCGTGCCACGGCCCGAAATCGAGAACACGTCTTCCACCGGCATCAGGAACGGCTTGTCCACGTCACGCTGCGGCTCCGGAATGAACGTGTCCAGCGCTTCCACCAGCTTCAGGATGGCCGGCACGCCAATCTCCGACTGGTCGCCTTCCAGCGCCAGGCGCGCCGAACCGTGGATGATGGGGGTGTCGTCGCCCGGGAACTCGTACTTGGTCAGCAGCTCGCGAACTTCCATTTCCACCAGTTCCAGCAGCTCGGCGTCGTCCACCATGTCCGCCTTGTTCAGGAACACCACGATGTACGGCACGCCCACCTGGCGCGACAGCAGGATGTGCTCGCGCGTCTGCGGCATCGGGCCGTCCGCGGCCGAGCACACCAGAATCGCGCCGTCCATCTGCGCCGCACCGGTAATCATGTTCTTCACGTAGTCCGCGTGACCCGGGCAGTCCACGTGCGCGTAGTGGCGCGTCGGGCTTTCGTATTCCACGTGCGCCGTCGAAATCGTGATGCCGCGAGCCTTCTCTTCCGGCGCCGCGTCAATCGCGTCGTACGCCTTGAACTCGCCGCCAAAGCGCTCGGCACCCACCTTCGTCAGCGCCGCCGTCAGCGTCGTCTTGCCGTGGTCAACGTGACCAATCGTGCCCACGTTCACGTGCGGCTTGGTGCGTTCGAATTTACCCTTTGCCATGGCTGCTTCTTCTCGAGGTGGATCGTTGAAATGGAGTTGGAAAGGTGGTGCTCACGAATGGAATCGAACCATCGACCTCCTCCTTACCAAGGAGGTGCTCTACCGACTGAGCTACGTGAGCGTGAAACTGTTTGTCGCTTCGGTTACCGCAGGTCCCGCGCTGGGCGTTCAAGTGGAGCGGGAGACGGGAATCGAACCCGCACCATCAGCTTGGAAGGCTGAGGTTCTACCGTTGAACTACTCCCGCGCCGGGAGACCACTACAACACAAAACAACTCAAATTTTGGTGGAGGGAGGTGGATTCGAACCACCGAAGGCGTAAGCCAGCAGATTTACAGTCTGCCCCCGTTGGCCGCTTGGGTATCCCTCCGTAGCCACCCGGAAGAGCCGGCCGGAGGGGCCAAATCAAACCGGGGTGAAACAGCCAGCGATTTTGGCCTGAAGCAGACTGGCTGTCAACGCGAAACGCCAACTTTTTTATCAGACGTTGAAGCGGAAGTGCAGCACGTCGCCTTCCTGCACCCGGTATTCCTTGCCTTCCAGGCGCAGCCGGCCGGCGTCGCGCGCGCCCGCCTCACCCTTGTACTTGATGAAATCGTCGAAGGCGATGGTCTCGGCGCGGATGAAGCCCTTCTCGAAATCGGTATGGATGACCGCCGCCGCCTGGGGCGCGGTGGCCCCGGCCTTGACCGTCCAGGCCCGGACTTCCTTGACCCCGGCGGTGAAGTAGGTCTGCAGGCCGAGCAGCTTGTAGGCCGCGCGGATCACCCGGTTGAGGCCCGGTTCATCCAGGCCGAGGTCGGCCAGGAAGGTGTCGCGATCGGCGTCGTCCAGTTGGGCCAGCTCTTCCTCGATGGCGGCCGAGACCGGCACCACCTCGGCGCCCTCGGTGGCGGCGCGGGCGCGCACGGCCTCCAGGTGCGGGTTGTTCTCGAAGCCGTCCTCCAGCACGTTGGCCACGTACATCACCGGCTTGAGGGTCAGCAGGAACAGGTCGCGGACCAGCGCCCGCTCCTCCTCGTCCAGGCCCAGCGCGCGGCCCGGCTGGCCTTCACTCAGGCCGGCATGCAGCTTCTGCAGGACCGGTTTGCGGGCGATGGCATCCTTTTCGCCGGCCTTGGCCGAACGTTCGGCGCGGTTGAGCGCTTTTTCGACGCTATCCAGGTCGGCCAGCGCCAGTTCGGTGTCGATGGTCTCGATATCGGCGATGGGATCCACCTTGCCGGACACATGGACGATGTCGCCGTGCTCGAAGCAACGCACCACGTGGGTGATCGCGTCGACCTCGCGGATGTGGGCCAGGAACTTGTTGCCCAGGCCCTCGCCACTGGCCGCGCCGGCTACCAGCCCGGCGATGTCGACGAACTCGACCGCGGTCGGCAGCACTTTCTGCGGCTTGACGATTTCGGCCAGCTGGTTCAGTCGCGGATCCGGTACCGGCACCACGCCGACATTCGGCTCGATGGTGCAGAACGGAAAATTGGCCGCGGCGATGCCCGCCTTGGTCAGCGCGTTGAACAGGGTCGACTTGCCCACGTTGGGCAGGCCGACGATGCCGCATTTGATGCCCATAAATATCCGGGATTGGGAATTCGGGATTCGGGATTCGAAAAGTGCTTTTCCGAATCCTGAATCCCCAATGCCTAATCCCTGCTCGTGTGCAGCCGCTTCATGGCCTCGTTGAAATCGCCCTGCACGGCCAGCGGGAGCACGTCGATGGCGTCGTCGATGGCGCGGCCGATCAGGATTTCGTCGTCCTTGCCCGGCTTGCCCAGCACCCAGCCGGTCACCTTGTCCTTGTGGCCGGGATGGCCGATGCCGATGCGCAGGCGGTGGAACTTGCCGTGCCCCAGCAACTGGAGGGTGTCGCGCAGGCCGTTCTGGCCGCCGTGGCCGCCATCGAACTTCAGCCGCGCCACGCCGGGCGCCAGGTCCAGTTCGTCGTGGGCCAGCAGCGCCTCTTCCGGCGCAATCTTCCAATAGCGCAGGGCGGCGGTCACCGATTTGCCGCTCAGGTTCATGTAGGTGGCCGGCTTGAGCAGCCAGACTGGCTGGCCGGCGACCACGACCTTGGCGGTTTCACCGAACAGCTTGCTTTCCAGGCCGAACCGCACGCCCTGTGCCTCGGCCAGGGTGTCGACAAAACGGAACCCGGCGTTGTGCCGGGTTCTGGCGTGCTCGGCACCGGGATTGCCCAGTCCGACGATGAGACGAAGACCTGCCATCGCAGTGCCTCACGCCGGTGCGCCCGCTGACGCGGACGCACCGTGGCGCAAGATTACTTCTCTTCCTTCTCAGCGCCTTCGGCCGGAGCCTCGGCTTCTTCCTTGCCGTGCTTGGCGATCACGACGGCGACGTCGTGTTCCTTGCCCAGCTTCAGTTCCGGGATTTCCACGCCGGCCGGCAGCTTGATCTCCGACAGGTGCACGACGGCGCCCACGGCCAGGTTCGACAGGTCGAGCTCGATGAACTCCGGCAGATCCTTCGGCAGGCACTCGACCACGACTTCGTTCAGTTCGTGGGTCACGACCACGTCGGCCGACTTGCCGGCGGGCGAGGTGTCCTGGTTGATGAAGTGCAGCGGCACCGCGGTGCGCAGGGTCTCGTTCTCGTTCACGCGCTGGAAGTCCAGGTGCATGATCTGCTGCTTGTACGGGTGACGCTGCATGTCACGCAGCAGCACCTTCTGGATGTCGCCATTGAGGCTCAGGTCCAGGATCGAGGAATAGAACCAGTCGTGCTGGCTGGCCAGCCAGACTTCGTTGTGGTTCAGCTGGATGCTGACCGGCTTGAGTTCGCCACCGTAGACGATGGCGGGAACGTTGCCGGCGTGACGCAGGCGGCGGCTCGCACCCTTACCCTCGTCTTCGCGGCGCTGGACCTTGATTTCGTGTGTCTTTGCCATGTTTGCTAACTACCTAGGTTGATGAACCGCCTCGCGGCGGCCTTGAAGACTCCCCCGCGACCAGGAGAGCCGTTTGAATGCCGGGATTTGGCATTCGGGATTCGGGATTCGCAAACGCCAATCCCGAATCCCCAATCACGAATCCCGGCCGTCAATCCACATACAGCGAGCTCACCGACTCGCCAAAGGCGATGCGGCGAACCGTTTCGGCCAGCAGTTCCGCCACGCTGAGCTGGCGGATGCGGCCGCACGCCTTCGCTTCCGGCGAAAGCGGGATGGTGTCGGTGACGACCAGCTCGTCCAGCACCGACTTGTTCAGGTTGTCCACCGCCGGGCCCGAGAGCACGGCGTGGGTGCAGTACGCAGCCACCTTCTTGGCGCCTCGCGACTTCAGCGCTGCTGCGGCGGCGCACAGGGTGCCGGCGGTGTCGACGATGTCGTCCACCAGCACGCAGTCCTTGCCGTCCACGTCACCGATGATGTTCATCACGGTGGCGACATTGGCGCGCGGACGGCGCTTGTCGATGATGGCCAGGTCGGCATCGTCCAGGCGCTTGGCGACGGCGCGCGCGCGCACCACGCCGCCCACGTCGGGCGAGACCACGATCAGGTTGTCGGTGCCGTAGGCGCGCCAGATGTCGGCCAGCAGCAGCGGCGAGGCGTACACGTTGTCGACCGGGATATCGAAGAAGCCCTGGATCTGGTCGGCGTGCAGGTCCACCGTCAGCACCCGATCGGTACCGACCGCGCTGAACATCTTGGCCGCCACCTTGGCGGTGATCGGCACGCGCGAGGAACGCAGGCGGCGATCCTGGCGCGAGTAGCCGAAGTACGGCACCACCGCGGTGACGCTGGCGGCCGATGCGCGCTTGAGCGCGTCGATCAGCACCAGCAGTTCCATCAGGTTTTCCGCGGCCGGGGCGCAGGTGGGCTGGACCACGAACACTTCCTGCCGGCGGACGTTCTCCTCGATTTCCACCTGCACTTCGCCGTCGGAGAAGCGCGACACCAGCGCCTTGCCCGGACGCACGCCCAGTTCGCGGCAGATGCTGTCGGCCAGCGGCTTGTTGGCGTTGCCGGAGAAGACAAGCAGGTTGCGGTCGTCTTGCATTTTTCTCTCTCGGCGTGGCTTCTGGCGGCGGCGGGAAGTCGCGGCGCAGTCCCTCGCGGGCGCTGCAGGAAAACCGCGGATTGGCAGGGGCGGAAGGATTCGAACCTACGAATGCCGGGATCAAAACCCGGTGCCTTAACCACTTGGCGACGCCCCTAGGCGTTAGGTTTCCGATTCGAGCGCATCCTGCAGCGGCGAGCGCGGCGCGCCCGGCGCCAGCCAGGCCCGCAGGCCGGACAGTTCCGCCAGCGCCGCTTCCGCCTGGGTCCGCTGTGCGAACTCGACGAAGCAACCGCTGCCGGATCCGGTCAGCCGCGGCGTGCCGATACGCGCCAAGGCCTGGAACACGGCCTCGATGGCGGGTTCCCGGCGGCGCAGTACCGGCTCGAACGCATTGCCGAGCAGGTGTCCCGAAACGAAGTCCGACATTTTCGCGGGTGGCGCGTTTCGCGTCAAATCAGGGGCCTGGAAAAGTGCCGCGGTGGGGACATGGACGCCGGGGTCGGCCAGCACGTACCAGGCCGGAGGCAGCGCGATGGGGGTGAGCTGTTCACCGACACCCTCGGCCCAGGCGTTGTGCCCGCGGACGAACACCGGTACGTCCGCGCCCAGCCGCAGGCCCAGCGCCGCCAGTCGCTCCACCGGCAGGCCGGTACCCCAGAGCCGGTTGAGCACGACCAGCACCGTCGCCGCGTCGGACGAGCCGCCGCCAAAGCCACCGCCGGCTGGAATGCGCTTTTCAACGGAGATGTCCGCTCCTTGCGCGCAATTGGCCTCTTTTTTTAGCAAGTTAGCCGCGCGCACCAACAGGTCATCGGCCTCGGCCACGCCGGGAACGGAAGCTCCCACCCGGCGGATCGCGCCATCCGGCCGCACCCGCAGGTGCACGGTGTCGCCCCAATCCAGGATCCGGAACACCGACTGCAGCAGGTGATAGCCGTCCGGCCGGCGGCCGGTGATGTGGAGGAACAGGTTCAGCTTGGCCGGTGCGGGCCAGGCCGACCAGCCGTCCTCCGGAGAGGATGCCGTCACGGCGCGGCCCCGAGATCCCAGCGATCCACGATCAGGCGGACCCGGGCCTGGCCGCGCTCGGCCTCGATTCGCCGGGGCATCGCGGGCTGAGCGCCGGCGGCCGGCAGCCACTCGGTGTAGCGGATGGTCCAGCCAGCCTGGCGCAACGCCTGCAGCTGGCCCTCGGGACCGAACTCCGGGCTGCCCTGCCCGCTCAGGCCGCGCGCCCATTCCGAGAGGGTCTGCACCGGAATGTCCCAGCCGGTGGCTTCGCGCAGCAGCAGATCGGCGTCTTCGCCCTGGCGGGGGCCGCCTTCCAGCCCTTCCAGCCGCGCGCCGTCGGCGCCGGCGCTGAGGCGCCAGCTCTGGCGGGTGACCGGGGCGCTCAACGAAGCGGTGTACTGCGCGCCCTGCTGGCGCCAGTCGAGCCGGCCGCTGCCGCCCTTGCCGGCCTGGCTGACCGCCACCCGCGCCTCGAATCCCCATTCCGGTTGCCCGCGCAACCACGCTTCGCGGGTGGCTTGGCGCGCCTGCGCGGCGGCCACGTCCTCGGGATCATCCAGTGGCGGCGGCGCGGATTTGCGGCCACCCCCGCTGGCGCAGGCGGCCAGCATCAACACACAGGCCGCCAGCAGCGGGCCACGCCAGTTCCACTTCATGCTCCGGTCTTCTCCAGCGCCCGCTGCAGCGAGCGGTTTTCAGGGTCGAGCTTGCGCGCCTCGTCGAAATACTTGCGCGCCTCGTCCTTCTGCCCCATCACCCACAGCACTTCGCCGACGTGCGCGGCGATCTCGGGATCCTTCTGCAGGGTGAAGGCACGGCGCAGTTGCACCAGCGCTTCCGGCAACCGTCCCAGCCGGTACAGCACCCAGCCGTAGCTGTCGATGATGGCGGCGTTCTCCGGCTCGGCCACGCGCGCGCGATCAATCAGCTCCAGCGCTTCCCGGTAGCGCTGGGTGCGATCGGCCAGGGTGTAGCCGAGTGCGTTGAGGGTGGCGGTGTTCTCCGGATCGATGACCAGGATCTTGCGGAAATCGGCCTCTGCGCGATCGATCCGATCCCGCCGTTCCCAGGCCAGGCCGCGCGCATAGAGGACCTCGATGTCGTCCGGATAGGCCGCCAGACCGCGCGCGAACACATCCAGCTCGCCGTTGTCGTCCCCGTTCTTCTGGCGCAGCTCGGCTTCCAGCAGATAGGCATTGCGGCGGGCGTCGTCGTCGGCCGAGGCGTCGCCCTGCAGGGTGCGCAGTTCCTGGAACGCCTGGGCCTTGTCGTCCAGTTCGTAGAGGGTGTTGGCGGCGCGCAGGCGCGCCTCGGAACGGGCGCTGCCGGCCGGCACGCTGCGGTACCAGTCCAGCGCTTCCTGCGGACGCTTGAGGAACTCGGCCATCTGTCCCAGCAGCAACCGCCGACCGCCGTCGGGCTGGCTGGCCTCGCGGCGCAGTTCGTCGTACAGCGCGGTCAGCGCGGTGGTGTTGTCGGCCTTGGCCAGCAGGGAGGCCCGCAGCGCGTAGCTCTGATCGTCCTGCGGCCCCTTCGCCAGGGTGGCCGCCGCGGCCACCGAATCCCCCAGCGCCTCGTACTCGGCCGCCACTGCCAACCGCAGCTCGGGCTTTTCCAGTACGTCCGGTCCCAGCCCGCCCAGCACCTTGCGCGCCTCGGCTTCGTCACCGGACCGCCGCAGTTGGGCCGCGTGCAGCAGCACCACGCGCGGCTCCTGCGGGAAGCGGTCCACCACGCTGCCGACGATCCGGCGCGACAGTTCCGGCTGCTCCAGCTGCTGGGCCAATCCGGCGAACGCCAGCCAGGCCTGCAACTGGGCGGGAATGGTGTTGCCGTCGACCAGTTCGCCCAGCAGTTTCGCCGGCAGCTCCGGATCCTTGCCGCCACTGCCCAGCGCGGTCAGCGCGTAGCGCCAGCCCATCTCGTCGGGCGAGGCCATCAGCGTGCCCAGTTCCCGGCGGGCTGCGCGGGCGTCGCCCCGGCGCAGCGCCAGGGTGGCTTCGGCACCGCGCATGGCCAGCGACTTCGGCGCGCGGGCGCGCCACAGCTTGAGCGCCTCGGTGGCGCCGGCGTCGTCGTTGGAAAGCAGGGCGATGCGGGTGGCACGTTCGGCCAGCCCGGCATCCTCGGTGGCGCGGGCCGCTTGCAGGTACCAGCGGGAGGCTTCCGACAGCTGCCCGGTCTGGAGCGCGAACTCGCCCGCCATCACCGTGGTGAGGGCATCGTCCCGCGCCGGCGGCGCCTTGCGCGAGGCCAACGCGGGGCCGGACAGGGCCAACAGCAAGGAAAGCACCAGGCTGAGACGCAATATTGCGGGCATGAGACTCACGTGGGCCGTAAAATAGCGGCCACTTACCAGCCAGCAGCTTAGCGCAAGCACCTGAACGATGACGTTGTGGGTCCTCGGACTGAATCACCAGACCGCGCCGGTCGAACTGCGCGAACGCGTGGCGTTCGACGCCGGCGCGTTGCCGTCCGCGCTGTCCGCGCTCCGCGCCCTGCCGCAGGTCGAGGAAGCCGCGCTGCTGTCCACCTGCAACCGCACCGAGCTGTACGCGGTGGCCCATGATGGGCAGGTGCTCGCGAACTGGCTGGCGACCCATGCCGACGGGCTGGAAGCCTATCTCTACCGCCATCGCGACGCCGACGCCGTGCGCCACCTGTTCCGGGTCGCGACCGGGCTGGACTCGATGGTGCTGGGGGAACCGCAGATTCTCGGCCAGGTGAAGGACGCCTGGGCCAACGCGCGCGAGCACGGCGCGCTGGGCAGTCGCCTAGACCGGCTGTTCCAGCAAACCTTCGCGGTGGCCAAGCGCGCCCGCACCGACACCCGCGTGGGCGCCAATCCGGTGTCGGTGGCCTCCACCGCGGTGCGCCTGGCGCAGGATTCCTTTGCCCGCCTCAGCGACTCGACCGTGCTGCTGGTCGGCGCCGGCGAAACCATCGAACTCGCCGCCAAGCACCTCAGTGAAGGCCGGGTGCGGCGGCTGCTGATCGCCAACCGGACGCTTGCTCACGCGCAGGAACTGGCCAGCCGGCACGGCGGCTACGCCCTGCCGCTGGGCGAACTGGAACGCCACCTGGCCGAAGCCGACGTGGTGTTTTCGGCGACCGCCGCGCGCGAGCCAATCCTGCTCCGCGCGCATGTCGAACAGGCGCTCGCGCGCCGCCGGCACAAGCCGATGCTGCTGTTCGATCTGGCGGTCCCGCGCGACATCGCCGCCGACGTGGCCGAGCTCAACGACGCCTACCTGTACACGGTCGACGATCTGGAGCGCGCGGTGGAAGACAACCGCCGCAGCCGCCGCGAGGCCGCCGACGCCGCCGAGGCGATCATCGAACTGCAGGTCGCCCGCTTCGTGGAAACCCTGCATGCCAGCAGCCGCCAGGAGCCGCTCAAGCGCCTGCGCGCGCATGGCGAGCAGGCACGCGACGACGTGCTGGCCAAGGCCCGCCAGCAACTCTCCAACGGTCGCGATCCGGACGCGGTGCTGGAATTCCTGGCCCACTCGCTGACCAACCGGCTGTTGCATCCGCCGACCGCCGCGCTACGCGAGGCCGCGCTGACCGGCGACGCCGAGTTGGCGCGCGCCGCCGATCGCCTGTTTCCGGAAAAGGCGCCCTACTCCCATCCCAAGAAACCCGATGACGCCGACGCTGCGCCGTAAACTCGAAGCGCTGGCCGAACGCCGCGAGGAACTGGAACGCCTGCTGGCCGACCCCGGCGTGGCCGGCGACAACGATCGCTTCCGCAACTATTCGCGCGAGTTCGCACAACTGGAACCGGTGGCGCTGGCGCTGGCGGAGGAAGCCAAGGCCAAGCGCGACCTGGCCTCGGCCGAGGCGATGCGCGGGGATCCGGACCTGGGCGATCTGGCGGAAGAGGAAATCGCCGCCGCGCGCGCGCGCCTGGCCGAGCTGGAAGACGAACTGTCGCTGCTGCTGGTGCCGCGCGACAACCGCGACGACGGCAACCTGTTCCTGGAAGTGCGCGCCGGTACCGGCGGCGACGAGGCGGCGATCTTCGCCGGCGATCTGTTCCGCATGTACGCGCGATACGCCGAGCGCCAGGGCTGGCGGGTGGAGATCGAGTCCGACAATCCCGGCGAGCATGGCGGCTACAAGGAAATCGTGGCCAAGGTCAGCGGGCGCGGCGCGTTCTCGCGGCTCAAGTTCGAATCCGGCACCCATCGCGTGCAGCGCGTGCCCGAAACCGAATCGCAGGGCCGCATCCATACCTCGGCGGCCACCGTGGCGATCATCCCCGACGTGGACGAGGTCGAGGACATCGCGATCAATCCGGCGGATCTGCGGATCGACACCTTCCGCTCTTCCGGCGCCGGCGGCCAGCACGTCAACAAGACCGAATCGGCCATCCGCATCACCCACGTGCCTTCCGGCGTGGTGGTCGAGTGCCAGACCGAGCGCAGCCAGCACGCCAACCGCGACAAGGCGATGAAGCGGCTGAAGGCGCAACTGCTCGACGCCGAGCGCAGCAAGCAGCAGGCCGCCCAGGCCGCCTCGCGGCGGTTGCAGGTCGGCAGCGGCGACCGCAGCCAGCGCATCCGCACCTACAACTTCCCGCAGGGCCGGATCACCGATCACCGGGTCGAGGGCCTGACCCTGTACGATCTGCCCAACATCATGGAAGGCGATCTGGATCCGCTGGTGGATCGCCTGACCCGCGAATACCAGGCCGACGAACTGGCCCGACTGACGGAGGCGGCATGAGCATCACGGTACGACGCGCGACCCTGGCCGACGCGGGCGCGATCGCGCCACTGTTCGATCTGTACCGGCAGTTCTACGAGCAGGCCCCGGACGCCACGCTGGCGTCGACGTTCATCCACGAGCGGCTGGCGCGAGAGGAGTCGGTGATCTTCGTCGCCGAGGACGGCGGACGCCTGCTGGGATTCACCCAGTTGTTTCCTTCGTTCTCCTCCGTGCGCGCGGTACGCGTCTGGGTGCTCAACGACCTTTACGTCGTCCGCGAGGCCCGCCGTCAGGGCGTGGCGCGGGCGTTGCTGGACGCTGCGGCGGCATTCGGCCGGGATTCGGGTGCCGCGCGCCTGGAGCTGGAAACCGATCACGACAACCGCACCGCCCAGGCGCTGTACCGGCACCTGGGTTGGGAGCCGTACGACGGCACCCTGCGGTTCCGCCTTCCGCTGGATGCCTGAGGCCTTTTGCGGCGCGGATACCGCCGCGATGGCGGGGGATGCGTGCCGGTCGTGAACGGGCACCATTGAAAGCCGCGCCGGCCAGCCCTTACGCTGCCGGCATGAGCCATGCCAACGACTTCCTGCCCCTGCGCCTTGCCCTGCTGACCGTCTCCGACAGCCGTACCCTGGCCGAGGACGGCAGCGGCGACTACCTCGCCAACGCCGCCACCGACGCCGGCCACCGGATCGCCGAGCGCAGCCTGCTTCCGGACGACCGCTACCAGCTGCGTGCACTGGTTTCGCGCTGGATCGCGGATCCGGAGGTGGACGGCATCCTCGTCACCGGCGGCACCGGCTTCACCGGCCGCGATTCCACGCCGGAAGCCCTGCTGCCGCTGCTCGACAAGGAGATGCCGGGCTTCGGCGAGTTGTTCCGCGCGATCAGCTTCGAGGAAATCGGGACCTCCTCGCTGCAGTCGCGCGCCTTCGCCGGATTGGCCAACGGCACCTTCCTGTTCTGCCTGCCCGGCTCCACCTCGGCCTGCCGCACGGCCTGGGAACGCATCATCTCCGCGCAACTCGACGCCCGCACCCGGCCCTGCAACCTCGCCACCCTGCGGCCCCGCCTCAAGGAATGACTACAGGAACGGCCATGTCCATCGACGCCACCCTGCGCATGCTCGCCAAGGCCAGCGGACTCAGCGCCGCCGACATCGCCACCGCCATTCCCCGGGTCGGCGCCGCGACCGTCCGATCGTGGATGAGCGGCGACAAGCTGCCCGGCAAGGATCAGCTGGCCGCCCTCGCCCGCACGTTCGGCGTGCCGGCGGGCGCGTTGCTGGCGGAACTGGCCACCCAGTTGGATCCGGCGCGCACGCGCGGCGAACACGATCTCCTGGCCGCGTACCGCGAACTGAATTCCCGCCAGCAGGGCGCGCTGCTGGAAGTGGCGCGCGGCATGGCCGGCACCTCCCGCCAGAACCGCCGGAAGAAGGCCCCATGAAAGAACTCAAGCGCAAGGAATACGAACAGTTGCTCAAGCCGTTGCAACTGGAACTGGCGGCGATGGCACGCTGGGCCGCGCACGCGGGCGCGCGCATCGTGGTGCTGATGGAAGGCCGCGATACCGCCGGCAAGGGCGGTGCCATCAACGCCATCCGCGAACACCTCAATCCGCGCCAGTGCCATGTGGTCGCACTGCCCAAACCCGGTGAACGCGAAAGTACCCAGTGGTACCTGCAACGTTACATCGCACACCTGCCGGCGGCGGGTGAAATCGTGCTGTTCGATCGCAGCTGGTACAACCGCGCCGGGGTGGAAAAGGTGATGGGCTTCTGCACCGCCACCGAGTACCGCCGGTTCCTGGCCCAGGTCCCGATCTTCGAGAAGCTGCTGGTGGACGACGGCATCCTGCTGTTCAAGTACTGGCTGGCGGTGGATCAGTCGCGCCAGGAGGAGCGCTTCGCAGAACGCGCCGAGGAACCACTCAAGAGCTGGAAGCTCTCGCCCATCGATCTGAAGGCGCGCGAGAAATACGCCGACTACACCGCCGCCCGCGAGGCGATGCTCAAAGCCACGCACACCACCGACGCGCCGTGGACGCTGGTCGACTTCAACGATCAGCGACGCGGCCGGCTGACCCTGATCCGCGACCTGCTGGATCGCCTGCCAGACACCCAGGTGCCGCTGGAGACCTTCGGCCTTCCGCCGTTGAAGGGCAAACCGCAGAAAGAGAAGTACGGCGTGCTCAAGCCGATCGCGCCGTTTCCGATCTGATCCGCGCGCTCGTTCCGCGCGGCTGAACGTTTCCCATGTGGAATGTGAGTTACGTGACCTGTTTCACTGCCGATTCAGTCCGTTCTCCCAAGACTCGCCGCACCTGAATCACATCCGCCAATGGAGTGCCCCATGAACACCATCCGCCATTCCAGACCGCTGCTGGCGCTGTGCGCCGGCCTGCTGCTCGCCACCGCTTCGGCCGCGAATGCGCAGGTGGTCGGCTACAACTTCCGCACGGGCGATGCGTGGGTCGACACCCGCCTGATCGAGATCAACGACTACGGTTCGCGCTACCGCGAGCCCTTCATCGACGAGATGACCGGCTACTACGGTGCACCGCGCTCGCTGGTGACGGACCTGTTCGGCCGGCGCTGGTCGGCGGGCGACATCTACTACGCCTGCGCCATCGCGCACATCCTGCGCCTTCCCTGCATCGATGTCGTCCATGAGTACGAGCGCAATCCCGGCCAGGGCTGGGGCGCCATCGCCAAGCGCATGGGCATCAAGCCCGGCTCGTCGCAGTTCCATGCGCTGAAGAACGGCTTCTCGCGCACCTATGACCGCTGGGGCTATCCGGTCGCGGTGGATCGCAACGTGCATGTCGACTGGTCCAAGCATGGTCCGGGCAAGGGCAAGCCGGCGAATGCCGGCAACGGCAACGGCGGCGGCAAGAGCTCGCGTCCGGCGCAGGGCAACGGCCACGCGGCCTCCGACAAGGGACGCGGCGGCGAACACGGTCCTCCGGCGCAGAGCGGCGGCGGCAAGGGCAAGGGACAAGGACAGGGTGGCAAGGACAAGGACAAGGACAAGGGCAACGGCCAGGGCAAGAAGTAAGCCGGACCGAACCGACGCAAACGAAAGAGGCGGCCACCTGGCCGCCTCTTTTTTGTTTGCGAACGCGCTTCAGCCGACTTCGAATCCCGGCGGCACCGGCGCGGTCCACGGCAAGCGTTCCACCCGCGTGACGCGCGCCTGCGGTGGACCGTGGTGCAGCCAGCCCGCCAGCGTTTCGATGGCCTCCGGCTCGCCGGCCACGATCACTTCCACGCGCCCGTCCGGCAGGTTCCGCGCCATCCCCGCCAGACCCAGCCGGCGTGCCTGTTCGCGGGTGGAGGCGCGGAAGAACACGCCCTGCACCTTGCCTTCGATCAGGAAGCGGACCGCGTCCATCAGCCCGGCTTGCCCGCCGACTGCGCCATCAGGGCTTCCAGATCACGCGCGGTGACCGGGCCGGCGAACGCCTTGGCCACCTTGCCTTCGGGCGAGATCAAATAGGTGGTGGGCAAGCCGCGCGGCGTCGCGAAATCGGCCGGCGGCGCCATCACGTCGAGGATCGCGATCGGATAGACCACCGGGTGTTCCTTCAGGAACGCCTGCATGTCGGCGGCGGTGATGTCCTCGTAGGCCAGGCCGATGACCTGCACGTCCTCGCGCATCGCATCCAGCGCCGACAGTTCCGGCATCTCCTTCAGGCAGGGCGCGCACCAGGTGGCCCAGAAGTTGACTACCACCCATTTGCCGCGCTGCGCGGACAGTTCGAACCGTCCGCCATCGATGGTATCGACCGCCAGTGTCGGCAGATCGGCGGTGGTTTCCCGGATCTGCATGCCGTTGCCGGCATCGGCCGCGGGCGCTTCCGCGGCCGGTTTTGGTTCACCTGTCGCAGCGGGGGCGGCCGGCGTCGAAGGCTTGCAGCCGGCCAGCGCCAGCGTGCCCGCCAGCAGGATTGTCAGCACCACTCTCATCGATTGTCCTCGTTGGAATCCAGATAGATGTCGCTGACCCGGCGCTTGAGCAGTTCGCGCAGCGGCACCCGCAATTCGTCCAGCGTGCGGCGCGCGGCGATGCCGAGCGAATCGTCGCGACACGGCAGGTGCGCCTCGGCGATCGGAATGCGCAATTGGCACGCCTCGTAGAGCTCGGCCAGGGTCATGTCGTCCAGATCCCGCGCCAGCAACCATTCGCCCTCCTCCGCCCGCCGCAGCAGGTTGATGTCGGCCAACTGGCCGAGCATCTGCTGGATCAGCGAATCGGTCAGCATCGGCTCCAGCGCCAGGATCTGGTCGCTGTGCAGGCCCTGGCCCTGCGCGCGGGCTTCGTTGAAGCGGCCCAGCATGCGCAGCAGCCCATAGATTTCGTAGCCGAGCGGCAGCCGCATCGATACCGGCTGGTAGCGGAAGGCCGCCATCGCCGACGCCAGCGACGCCCCCATCAGGATCGCCACCCAGCACAGGTAGATCCACATCAGCAGGATCGGTACCGCGGCGAACGTGCTGTAGATCTTCTGATAGGTATTGAAGCTGCCCAGGTACAGGCCCAGGCCCCACTTCACCAGTTCCAGCAGGACGGTGGCGAGCAATGCGCCGGCCATCGCATAGCGCAGCTTGATGGTCCGGTGCGGCACCACGCGGTAGATCATGGTGATGGCGGCGAACTCGATCAGCAGCGGCGCCAGCGTCAGCACGAAGGTGCGCAGCACCTGGCCCTCGCTGGTCGCGAACAGCGGCAGGGCGAAGAAGCGGGCCGACATCGCCAGCGACGCCGCCGCCACCAGTGCGCCCAGGGTCAGCACCGTCCAGTACACCAGGAAACGCCCGAACTTCGGCCGCGACGAGGCCACCCGCCAGATCCGGTTGAAGGTCGCCTCGACGCTGTTGAGCGTGATCAGCAGTGAAATCACCAGCACGATCACGCCGACCGCGGTGAGCTGGCCCGCGCTGGCGGAGAACTGCTTGATGTAGATCTCCGCCGAACGCGCCGCATTGGGCACGAAGTTGGAGAAGATGTAGTCGCTGAGCTGGTCGCTCCAGCGATCGAACACCGGGAAGGCCGACAACACCCCGAACACCACCATCGCCAGCGGCACCAGCGCGAACAGGGTGGTGTAGGCCAGCGACGCCGCCGCCTGGAACAGCCGATCGTCGAGGAAACGCTTGGCCAGGAAACGGAAGAAGGTACCGGCGCGCGCGCGGTCGCGCAGGCGGTCGGTCCAGCGATTGACGGAATCCAGTGGCTCCATGACGCCGAAAGGGTAACCGATGCGTCCGCGACGCGACATCGCCGCGTTCCCCGGGGGATACTAGGCGGCCCTGACGCGAATGGACCGATGCATGGCCGAGATCCTGGTGCTCTACTACAGCCGCGGCGGATCGGTGGCCCGCCTGGCCCGGCAGATCGCGCGCGGCATCGGCGAGGTCGAGGGCATGGCGGCACGCCTGCGCACGGTGCCGCCCGTGGCGCCGGTGACCCAGCAGGCCGCGCCTCCGGTCCCCGAGGAAGGCGCGCCCTACGTGGAAGCGCGCGACCTGGCCGAATGCGCCGGCCTCATCCTCGGCAGCCCCACCCGCTTCGGCAACATGGCCGCGCCGCTCAAGCATTTCATCGACGGCCTGGGCGCGGAATGGGCCAGCGGCACCCTGGTCGACAAACCCGCCGCGGTGTTCACTTCCACCGCCACCCAGCACGGCGGCCAGGAATCGACCCTGCTGTCGATGCAGTTGCCGCTGCTGCACCATGGCTGCGTGCTGGTCGGGATTCCGTTCACCGAGACATTGCTGAGCACCACCCGCACCGGCGGTTCGCCCTACGGCGCCAGCCACGTGGCCGGCGGCAGCGACGACCCCGTGCTCAGCGACGATGAAGCCGCGCTGGCGCGCGCGCTCGGCCGTCGCGTGGCCGATGTCGCACGCCGGCTGGAGGGCCAGCGATGACGCGTCCGCGCATCCCGTCCGCGCTGATGCTGCTGGCACTGTCGGCGCTGTACGCACTGTGGTTCCGCGGTGACCGCCACTATCTGGCGGTGCTGCTGGTGTTCTGCCTGCCGCCGTTCCTGCTGTCGCTGGGGCATTTCCTGCGCCGGCCGCGGGCGCCGTTCTGGGCGGGGGTGTTCGCCCTGTTCTGGTTCGCCCATGCGGTCATGGTCGCGTGGTCGCGGCCGGCCGAGGCGGGTTATGCGTGGGGCGGCATCGTGTTGTCGGTGGGCATCGTGCTGGCCACCAGCTGGCCGGCGCTGCGCGCCCGCTTCGGCCGCAGGGCCGCGCCGTGATCACGCGCGGTGGACAAGGCGGCCTGCTGCGCTGGGCGGTGTTGTTTCTGCTGACGCTGTGCGCGGCCTCGCCCGCGTTCGCCGATGAAGGCGGCAACGAATGCCGACCTCGCGAACAGGTTGTCACCCAGGCGGACGGCTCGCGTCTGCGCCTGGCGGTTCGATGCGATGCGGCCGGTGCCGATGGCAGGGTGTCGCCGGCCCGCTACGAGGTGGCGATTGCCGCTCCGGGCGGCTCGCGGTTCCAGCCGGCGCTGACGCTGGGAACCGACGCCATGGAAGAACCCCTGCGCGACGTCGACCTAATCGACATCGATCAGGACGGCTTCTTCGAAGTGGAAGCACGCGGCATGTGTGGAGCCGGCCCGAACTGCCTGGGCGATCTCTATCGCCAGGATCCGGCGACCGGCAAACTCTTCCATTTCTTCAGCGGCGGCTACGCGGACCTGCGCGTACTCGACGGCCATCTGGTCGAATCCGGGCGCGCCAGCTGCTGCGCCTGGGAATACCACGCCTGGCCGCTGGGCGGTCCGCCGCGCCTGCGCGACTACGACAACATGGCGCTGATGATCACCATTGGCGCCGATATCGCGAGCGAGGACGGGGATGCGCCCGCCCGCTGCACCTTCAGCCGCAGGAACGGCGATAATTGGCGGGTTGTCGCGCCCCCGGGCGCGGCGTGGCTGGCGCTGTGCGAGGTGTACGGCGACGACTACCACCTGGTCACCCCCGAAGAAGCGCGCGCCGCGGAAGCCGCGGCCGCGCAGGAGCCCTGAGATGGAAGAACTTCTGATCGTCACCACCGGCGGCACGATCGACAAGATCTATTTCGACGACAAGTCCGACTACCAGATCGGCGATCCACAGATCGGCCAGATCCTGAAGGAACTCGGGGTGGCGTTCCGCTTCACCGTCATACCGATCATCCGCAAGGACTCGCTGCACATCACCGACGAGGACCGCGAACTGATCCGCGCCACCGTCGCCGCGCAGCCGGCCCGCCACGTGCTGATCACCCACGGCACCGACTCGATGGTGCAGACCGGCCATGTGCTCAAGTCCATTCCGGACAAGACCATCGTGATGACCGGCGCGCTCAATCCGGCCCGCTTTCGCGGCTCGGACGCGGAGTTCAACATCGGCTGCGCGGTCGGCGCGGTGCAGTCGCTGCCGCCGGGCGTCTACATCGCCATGAACGGCCGCATCTGGGATCCGGCCAAAGTCCGCAAGAACGTCGCCGCCAACCGTTTCGAAGCGGCCTGATCCGGGCCGCGTGGCAACGCACCGCTAGCCTGCCAGCGCGCGCTTCAGCGCGGCATGGATCCGCGGGTCCAGCGACTGCGCGGCGTTGAAGCGCATGAAGCGCCCCGCCTCCGGCGACTGGCTGAAGGCATTGCCGGGCGCCAGCACCATGCCGTCCTTCAGGCAGTCGCGGGCCAGTTGCGCCGCATCGACGCCGGCCGGCAGCCGGCACCACAGGAACATGCCGGCCTGCGGCGTCAGCCACGGCGTGATGCCGACTTCACCCAGCTTCGCGATGATCCGCCCGCGCGCATCGGCCAGGCGCAACCGCACGCCCTCCATGTGCCGGCGATAGCCGCTGTCGGTCAGCGCCGCCAGCAGGACATCGGCGGCCAGCCGGCTGCCGCCGAAACCGGTGGCGAGCTTGAGGTCGGCCAGCGCGTCGAGCCAGTCCGGGCGCGCGGCGATGAAGCCGCAGCGCAGCGACGCCGAAAGGGTCTTGGAGAAGCTGCCGATCTGGATCACCCGCGACAGGCCGTCGAACGCGGCCAGCCGCGGCGCCGGAGCGGTTTCGAAATCGGCGAAGATGTCGTCCTCGACGATCACCAGGTTCGACATCTCCGCCAGCTTCAGCAATCGGTGCGCGACCACCGGCGACAGCACCGCGCCGGTCGGGTTGTGCAGTCCCGAATTGGTGATGTAGAGCCGGGGCGCCTGCGCCTGCAGGGCGGTGGCGAATGCTTCCAGATCCGGCCCGGCGGGCGTGTATGGCACGCCGACGACCTTGACCCGATGCGCCTTCAGCAACGCGTGGAAATTGAAGTAGCAGGGATCGTCGACCAGCACGGTGTCGCCGGGTTCGAGCAGGAAGCGCGCAATCAGATCGATGGCATGGGTGCCCGAATCGGTCAGCATGATCTGATCCGGTGACGCCTCCACCCCGTTGCCCGCCAGTCGCCGCGCCAGCAGTTGCCGCAGTGCCGGCGCACCGAGCGGCGTGGCGTAGTCGGCCAGCGACACCGTGTCGGCCCGCGCCACCGCGCGCAGCGCGCGGCGCATGCCCGATTCGTACATCCACGCCGCCGGCAGCCAGCCGCAGCCAGGCTTGAGCATCGCCGCGTCGGTTTCCAGCGACTGACGCGAAATCCACATCGGATCCACTTCCCGGTCGAGCCGCGGCCCCATCCGCGCCAGCGCCAGCGGCGCGACGGGTCCGGCGACATAGAAGCCCGAACCCGGCCGCGAACCGATGACGCCCTCGGCGGCCAAGCGCTCGTAGGCTTCCACCACGGTGGACACCGAGACCTGCATCGCCTTCGCCTGCGCGCGCACCGAAGGCAACCGCGTGCCAGGCCCATAGGCGCGCGCGGCGATCCGCGCCCGAATGGCCGCCATCACCTGATCGATGCGGGTACTGCCCGACTGCCGGCCCATCGCGCTCCCTCCTCTCAACCGTACGGCCCAACAAGGCATAACAGTTACTTGCAACTGTACTGGATTGTATCTGGGGATGACGGCGCCGGCATGGTCCACTGGCCGCATTCCCCGAGAGTCAGGCAATGGACAAGGCGAGCAGCGGCTGGATCAACGGTTTCATCGGCGTGGTGATCTTCGCCGGCTCGCTGCCGGCCACCCGGGTGGCGGTGCTGGATCTGGATCCGGTGTTCCTGACCGCCGCCCGCGCCGCGATCGCCGGCCTGCTCGCGCTGCTGCTGCTGCGGGCGTTCCGCCAGCCGCGCCCGGATCGGACCGACCTGCCCTCGCTGGCGGTGGTGGTGCTGGGCGTGGTGGTCGGCTATCCGCTGCTGAGCGCGCTCTCCCTGCAACACGTGTCTTCGGCGCACACGATCGTGTTCGTCGGCCTGTTGCCGCTGAGCACCGCGATCTTCGGGGTGATCCGCGGCGGCGAGCGTCCGCGACCGGTGTTCTGGCTGTTCTCGGTGCTGGGCAGTCTGTGCGTGGCCGGCTATGCGCTCATGCACGATGCGGAAGCCTCTTGGGCCGGCGATCTGCTGATGGTGGCCGCGATTCTCGTCTGCGGCCTGGGCTATGCCGAGGGCGCGCGGCTGTCCCGCCGGCTCGGCGGCTGGCAGGTGATCTGCTGGGCGCTGGCTTTGTCGCTGCCGGTGGTTCTGCCCATCACGTTCGCGTCGCGACCGGATTCCTTTGCCCCGGTGGGTACGCCGGCCTGGATCGGGCTGGCCTACGTTTCGCTCTTCAGCATGCTGATCGGCTTCGTGTTCTGGTATCGCGGGCTGGCGCAGGGCGGCATCGCCGCGGTCGGGCAGCTGCAACTGCTGCAGCCGTTCTTCGGGCTCGCCCTGGCCGCGCTGCTGCTCGGCGAAGCGGTAAGCTGGACGATGCTCGCGGTAACCCTGGGCGTGGTCGCCTGCGTGGCGGGCGCGAAGAAGTTCGCGACCTGACCGCCATGGCGATTCCAGCAAACGAAAAAGGCCGGGCGATGCCCGGCCTTTTCGTCATGTCGCTGGCGCCGCGCCTCAGTCGCGCAGCTTGACCAGCCAGCCGTGTCGATCCGGAATCTTGCCGTACTGGATGTCGGTCAGTTCCTTGCGGATGGCCATGGTCACTTCACCGGCCGGCGCGCTCGCGTCGCCGACCGAGAAATCGCGGCCCTTCAGCTCGCCGATCGGGGTGATCACCGCGGCGGTGCCGCAGGCGAACACTTCGGCGATCTCGCCCGACGCCACGCCCTGCTTCCATTCGTCGATGGACACCTTGCGCTCCTCGACCTTGTGGCCGCGATCGCGCGCCAGTTGCAGGATGCTGGAGCGGGTCACGCCTTCCAGGATGCTGCCGGACAGCTCCGGGGTCACGATCGTGCCGTCCTTGTAGACCAGGAACACGTTCATGCCGCCCAGTTCTTCCAGGTACTTGCCCTCGACCGGATCCAGGAACAGCACCTGCGAACAGCCCTGCGCCTGCGCTTCCTGCTGCGGCAGCAGCGAGGCGGCGTAGTTGCCGCCGCACTTGGCCGCGCCGGTGCCGCCCTTGGCGGCGCGCGCGTAATCGGTGGACAGCCAGATCGACACCGGCGCCACGCCCTTGGCGAAGTACGCGCCGGCCGGGCTGGCGATGACGTAGTAGCCGGCCTTCTGCGCGGCGCGCACGCCGAGGAAGGCTTCGGTGCCGATCATGAAGGGACGGAAGTACAGGCTGGTCTCCGGCGCGTCCGGCACCCAGTCGGCGTCCACGGCGATCAGCTGGCGCAACGATTCGGTGAACTCGGCCACCGGCAGTTCCGGCATCGCCAGGCGGCGTGCGGAACGTTGCAGGCGCGCGCCGTTGGCGTCGGGGCGGAAGGTCCAGATCGAGCCGTCGGCGTGGCGATAGGCCTTGATGCCCTCGAAGATTTCCTGGCCGTAGTGCAGCACGGACGCGGCCGGATCCAGCGCCAGCGGACCGTAGGGACGCACCTGCGCGTCATGCCAGCCCTGCGCCTTGTCCCACTCGATGGCGACCATGTGGTCGGTGAAATGCAGGCCGAAACCCGGCGCGGCGAGGATCTTCTCGCGCTCGGCGGTGCTGCGGGCCTGGGCGGAGCGTTCGACCCGGTAGACCAGGGGGGCGGCGTTGGCGACGTTCATCACTTGCTTCCTGTATTCCACTGCGAAAAAAGGGAAAAGCGCGCAGGCGCTCAGAGCATGCCGGTTTCCAGCTTGGCGGCTTCCGACATCATGTGGCGGCCCCACGGCGGGTCGAACACCAGTTCCACGTCCGCCTCGGCGATGGTGGGAATCATCTCCAGCTTGCTGCGTACGTCGTCGACCAGGATCTCGCCCATGCCGCAGCCGGGCGCGGTCAGGGTCATCTTCACCTCGACCTCGCGCTGGCCATCGTCGCGATGGTTGAGCCGGGCCTCGTAGACCAGGCCCAGATCGACGATGTTGAACGGGATTTCCGGATCGAAGCAGGTGCGCAGCTGTTGCCACACCATCTGCTCGACTTCGTCGTCGCTGGCGTTGTCCGGCAGGCTGAGCGGCTCGGTCGGCTCCTTGCCAATCGCATCGGCATCCTTGCCGGCGATGCGGAACAGGTTGCCTTCCACGAAGACCGTGTAACTGCCACCCAGCGCCTGGGTGATGTAGCCGTAGGTGCCTGCCGGCAGGGTCACGCTCTCGCCCTGCGGTACCAGCACCGCGGGACAGTCACGCTCGAATTGGACGGGTTCGCTGCTGCGGGAATACATGCCGTTCACATGGGGGCGCGTGGGGGGCGCGCAAGGCCGACATTGTATCGCGGCAGCCCGGGCGGGGCCGGCAGGCCTTATCCTTGGCGGCCCCCTGCCGGAGCCTTCATGCCGCCCGCCGTCCCTTCCACGCCATCCTCCCGCTGGCTGGCCCCGATCATCCTGCTGCTCGGTGGCCTGTGCTTCAGCCTGATCTGGGTGCTGCTGGCGCTCTACCTGGGACGACAGTCCGGCTGGATGGCGCTGCTGGCGGCGCTGGACGCGGCCGTGCTCCTGCGCTTTGCCGGCGTGCGCCCGGGTGGCCGCCGCGCACTGGTGGCCGCGCTGGCGACGGTGGCGATGGCGGTGCTGGCGAACTGGTTCATCATCGCCAGCCAGCTCGGCTTCGTGCTCGGCCTGCTGCCCTGGGAATCGGCGCTGCGGCTGGGGCTCTCCCATGCCTGGACCCTGGCCCAGCTCGCCAACGGCACACTGGATTGGGCGTGCCTGCTGGTGTCTCCGCTGTTGGCGGCCTGGCTGGCGAAGTAGCGCGCGACCCGGACGGGATCACGCGGCGTGTCCTGCGCTGAAGCCCCGTGCGAAAGGGCGGCGGCTCAGTGGCCGCCGCCGTCCAGTGCCTTCAGCTCGCTGACCAGTGCACTGGCCATCTCCGCGCCGTCGCCGTACAGCATGCGGGTGTTGTCGGCGTAGAACAGCGCATTCTCGATGCCGGCGAAACCGGTGCCCTTGCCGCGCTTGATGACGATGGTGTTCCTGCTGTTGACCACGTCGAGGATCGGCATGCCGTAGATGGGGCTGGCGGGGTCGGTCTTCGCCACCGGGTTGACCACGTCATTGGCGCCAATCACCAGCGACACGTCGGTGTTGGCGAACTCCGGGTTGATGTCGTCCATGTCCGCGATCAGATCGTAGGGCACGCCGGCTTCGGCCAGCAGCACGTTCATGTGCCCGGGCATGCGGCCGGCGACCGGATGGATGGCGAACTTCACCTTCACCCCGCGATCGATCAGCTTCTGCGCCAGTTCCCAGATCTTGTGCTGCGCCTGCGCCACCGCCATGCCGTAGCCGGGCACGATCACCACGCGCTCGGCGAAGGCCATCATCGCGGCGACGTCGCCGGCCTCGATCGGCTTCTGCGAACCGGAGATCTCCTGCGCCTGCCCGCCACCGCCGAAATTGGAGAACAGCACGTTGCGGATCGGCCGGTTCATCGCCTTGGCCATCAGCCGGGTCAGCAGGATGCCCGCCGCGCCGACCATCATGCCGGCGATGATCAGCGCCTCGTTGCCCAGCACGTAACCCTCGAACGCGACGGCCAGGCCGGTGAAGGCGTTGTACAGCGAGATCACCACCGGCATGTCGGCGCCGCCGATCGGCAGGGTCATCAGCACGCCCAGCGCCAGCGCCACCACGAAGAACGCGATGATGTACGGGACCGACAAGGTATAGGCCGCCCAGCCACCGAGCGCCAGCATCGCGATGAACACCAGCAGGTTGAACGCCTGCTGGCCGGGGAACACCACCCGCTTGTCCAGCCGTCCGTCGAGCTTGGCCCAGGCGATGACCGAACCGGACAGCGACACCGCGCCGATCGCCGAACCGATCACCGCCAGCGCGAGGGTCGTCGCATCCGGCTGACGCGCGGCCAGCGCGGCGATCGCCGACTCGCTCCAGTGCGTGGTGTCGCGATGGACCAGGAAGGAGAAGCGCAGCAGTTCAACCGCGCCGATCGCCGCCGCCGAACCGCCGCCCATGCCGTTGTAGAGCGCGACCATCTGCGGCATGTCGGTAATCGGCACCTGCTTGCCGGATACCCAGGCCACCGCGCTGCCGATCGCCACCGCCGCGATGATCAGCGGGATGTTGTGCAGGTCCGGCAGGAAGAACGTCGCCACCGTGGCGATCAACATGCCCAACCCGGCCCAGCGGATGCCGCTGCGCGCGGTCAGCGGCGAAGCCATGCGTTGCAGGCCGAGCAGGAACAGGGTCGCGGCGACCAGGTAGCTGGCCTTGACCAGGAAGGACAACAGTTCGGGCAGGGTCCAGCTCATCACTTGCCCTCCTTGCCCGGCTGCGGCTTGCTGGACTTGAACATTTCCAGCATGCGCTCGGTCACCACGTAGCCGCCAGCGGCGTTGCCCGCGCCCAGCAGCACGGCGATGAAGCCGATGACCTTCTCCAGGGTGGTGTCCGCGTGCCCCAGCACCACCATCGCGCCGATCAGCACGATGCCGTGGATGAAGTTGGAGCCGGACATCAGCGGCGTATGCAGGATGACCGGCACCCGGGAAATGATCACATGCCCGGCGATGGCCGCCAGCATGAAGATGTACAAGGCCACGAAACCGTCGTTCATCCACGCACTCCCAGATTGTCGTTGCGCCGACGGGTCGCGCCGCGGCGTTTCCGCATCATAACCGCACCTGAACCCGGCGGAACCCCGCCGCGCGCCTGTCAACGCGCGCGCCGGCGGGGCGTTTCCCCTGTCGCAAGCATCTCCGTTCCACCACCCGCCACGAGGCAACCGCCATGAACCACCGCATCCCGCTGTGCCTGGCCGTACTGCTGTCCGCCATCGCCACCCCGGCCTTCGCCGCCGATCCCGGCGATCGGGCCAACCACCGCCTCGATGTGCGTGGCGAGCGCATCGAACATCGCCTCGATGTCCGCGGCGATCGCATCGAGCGGCACTTCGATCGCCGCGCCGATCGGGCCGCCGCGCACGGCCACCCGCGCGCCGCCGCCCGCCTGGACGCGCGCGGCGAGCGCATCGACCGCCAGCTCGACCGTCGGGGCGATCGCATCGAGGCGCGCCTGGACCGCCGCGGCGACCGGATCGAGCGCCGCTGGGACCGCCGGAGCTAAGCTGTGCTGGTGAGTACCGGCCCCGGACAAGAAACCGATGTCGCGACGCCGCCAGTGGCGGCGTCGCCGGCAATGTCGCTTGATCAGTTCCTGGCCGGACTGGGCACCCGCGCGTTCCGTTTCGCCGAGGCCGGACTGCGCAGCCGCGACGACGCGCTGGACGCGGTGCAGGACGCGATGATGAAGATGCTCGGCTACCGCGAGCGGCCCGCCGCCGAGTGGACACCGCTGTTCTGGAGCATCCTGCGGCGGAAGATCGTCGACGTGCAGCGCCGGCAGCGCTTCCGCCTGCGCTGGTTGCGGCCGGAGGCAGAAGGCGAAGGCGAGGCCTCGCTGGACTGGGCCGACGCCGCGCACGGACCGTCGCAGTCGCACGAACAGCGCGAGGCCTACGCGCGGCTGGTGCAGGCCCTGCGCGGCCTACCCGCCCGCCAGCGCGAAGCCTTCACCCTGCGCGTGCTGGAAGAACTCGATGTCGCCGACACCGCCCGCGCGATGGGCTGTTCGGAAGGCTCGGTGAAGACCCATCTGTCGCGCGCGCGGGATGCGCTGCAGAAGCAACTGGAGGAATTCCGATGAACCCCGCCCACGAACATGATTTCGACGCCCGCGCGCGCCAGGCGCATGCCGCGGCGCTCGCGCAGGTGTCCCCGCGGACCCTGGCACGCCTGCGCGCGGCCCGCCACTCGGCGCCGGCGTCGCAGCGGCGCGCCTGGCCGTGGCTGACCGCCACCGCGTTCAGCGCGGTGCTGGCGGTGATGATCGGCCTGCAATGGCTGCCGTCGTCCCCCGCGCCGGCGCCGGAATCCCCGGAACCGGCGATCACCGCGGCCACGCCGGACGCGGCGCTTCCCGCCAACACCCTGCTCGACGAAAATCCCGATCTGTACCTGTGGCTGGCCTCCTCCGAGGCGCCGCCGCTGGCGATGGAGTGAACCGATGAAGACCCGAACCCTGCGTTGTTCCCTGTTGTCGCTGCTGGGCCTGTCGTTGCTGTGGACCGGCCAGGCGCTGGCGCAGCAGGCGGTCCCGGCGCCCGCGCCGCTGCCGGAATGGGAGAAGCTGACGCCGCAGCAGCGTGAAACCCTGATCGCGCCGCTGCGGGATCGCTGGAACGCCGATCCCCAGGGCCGCTCGCGGATGATGGAGCACGGACGCCGCTGGCAGCAGATGACCCCCGAACAGCGCACGCAGGCACGCCGCGGCATGCGTCGTTTCGAACACATGAATCCCGAGCAGCGCGATCGCGCGCGGGCCCTGTTCCTGCGCATGCGCGAGATGCCGCCGGAGCAGCGCGAGAAGCTGCGCGAGGACTGGAAGAAGATGACCCCGGAGCAGCGCCGCGCCTGGCTGGAACAACATCGTCCCAAGGACGAGACCGCGCGCCCCTGAACCGGCGGCGACGCCTCGCCGGCGGCCTCAGGCCGCCGGTTCGGGCCAGCGGGTCTTCGCCAGCAGTTCGTCCTGCCAATCGAAGCTGATCGCCCCGTCCTTGAGGAACAGCGAGACGAAGTTCAGCACGTTGCGCGCGTACATCTCGCTGGCGTGCACCGCGCCCATGCTGGCGAGATTGAGCGGTCCGGCGACGGTGACGCCCTGGTGCTCGATCGTTTCGCCGGGCCGGGTGGCCTCGCAGTTGCCGCCGGTCTCCGCGGCCAGATCCACGATCACGCTGCCCGGCTTCATCCCCTCGACCATCGCGGTGGTGATGATCTTCGGCGCCGGCCTCCCCGGCACCGCGGCGGTGCAGACGATGACATCCACGCCCTTGAGATGTTCCGCCAGCCGGCGCTGCTGTTCGCGGCGCTCGTCGTCGGTCAGCTGGCGCGCGTAACCACCCTCGCCGGCCGCGCTCACGCCCAGGTCCAGGAAGCGGCCGCCCAGCGATTCGATCTGCTCGCGGGTCTCCGGGCGCACATCGAAGCCCTCCACCTGCGCGCCAAGGCGCTTGGCGGTGGCGACGCCCTGCAGGCCCGCCACGCCGGCGCCGACGATCAGCACCTTCGACGGACGGATGGTGCCGGCCGCGGTGGTCAGCATCGGAAAGAAGCGCGGAGCGAGCTGGGCGGCGATGAGCACGGCCTTGTAGCCGGCCATGCCCGCCTGCGAACTGAGCACGTCCATGGCCTGCGCACGGGTGGTGCGCGGCAGGCGCTCCAGCGGGAAGGCCAGCAGGCCGCGCGCCTGGATGGCTTCGGCACGCGCGGCGTCGGCCTGCGGATGCAGCATGCCGATCAGCACCGCGCCGGTCTTCAACCGGGTCAGCGTGTCCGGTGCGGGCGGCTGCACGCACAGCACCACGTCGGCATTGGCCAGGGTATCGCCATCGGCCGGACGCGCACCCGCGCCGGCGTAGGCCTCGTCGAGGAAACCGGCCGAGCGTCCGGCACCGGGGTCGAACCGCACCTGGGCGCCCGCGGCGACCATTTTCTTGACCGTTTCCGGGGTGGCGGCCACGCGCCGTTCGCCCGCTGCGGTTTCCTTCAGGACCAGAACCTCGACCGCCATGCCTACTCCGGTGCCGTTTGTGTCGGAGCCGATGCTAGCAAATGCGGCGCGCGGCCGGGCGGCGCGGGATCAGGGCGTGCCGCCGGGGCGGGCGGCCGGCTCCAGCCGATCGATCACGCCCTGCATGGCGCTGTCGAACGCATCTTCCTCGATGTGCCGGCGCAGCCGGCCCAGGCGCACCATTGCCGCCAGTTCTTCCGGCGAGGCCACGCAGAAGCGCACGCCACGGCGATTGACGAACAGCAGGCGCGAGGAAATCGGACTCACCCACGAAAGCTTGCCCGGCTGCACCTTGTTGTCCTTGTCGATGAAATCCAGCCACGTGCCGATGGCCAGCAGGCGGAAGTGATCGGCGTCGGTATGATCGAATTCGAGCGTGTCGATCCCGCCGACGATCTGGATCGGCGTGTTCTCGTCCTCCGCCGGCTTGGGCAGGATGACCTGCGGCAGCTCCGGCAGCGATTTCTGCAGGTCCGGGCGCGATGCGGCGATCGCCTGCAGGGTGTCGTGCAGCGCGTCCACGGCGCCGTGGGCGGCATCGGCATTCATGCCGACACTGGCGAACACCTGCACCAGTCCGGGACGCCAGGCCTGCAGCCAGGGCTTGCCGATGATCTGGCGCTGGGCCTCGGTCAGTTCCTCGAGGATGCCGTCGGCCAGCGTCAGCGCGTCGCGCAATGCGTTGCTGTCCTCGCCTTCGCGCAGCAGCGTCATGGTGACGTGGTGGGCCCACGGCTGGCGCAGGAACTCCTCGATCGCGCCCGGCAACTCGCGGCCATCGACGCGGGCCGACAGCTCGGCGTTCATGCGCGTGCGCGCGGTTTCCAGGCGCTCCTGGCCACGCTGGATCTCGGCGGCCCGGCGCTCGGCGATCTCGATGCGGCGGCGGTGCTGGTCCAGGAAGGCGCGGAATTCTTCCTCCAGGGTCAGGAAGATGGCCAGGTTCTCGTTGAACTCGGCCACCAGCCGATCCACCACTTCCTCGACCTTGGTCAGCAGGGTGCGCTCGGCCGCGCTCTCGCCGTTGTTGCCTTCGCAGGCCTCGGCCAGCGCATTGAGCAGGCGGCGGGCGGGATGGGTCTTCTGCACGAACATGCGCCGGTCCAGCAGCGCCACCTTCACGAACGGCACCACCAGCCGGCCGATCAGTTCGCGCGGCCGCCCTTCCAGATCACGCTCGTCCAGCATGACGTCGAACAGCATGCCGACCAGATCGATGGCGTCCTCGTCGACCGGGGCCAGCCGGGCGGTGGACGGATCCACGCCCAGTTGGGTGGCGCTGCTGAGTACTTCGTTCTTCAGCCGCTGCGCCAGCGATTCGCCGGTGTCGCCAATCGCGGCCCGCAGGGTCGCGCTCGGGGTGGACTGCAGCAGCGACAGGACCGACAGCATTTCCCGCTGCGACAGATCGCGGGTGCCGAGCGCGCCACGCGCCGACTCCGGACCGCGCTGGCTGCGGGACTCCTGCAGCAGGTGGTGCAACGCTTCCAGCAGCACGGTCTGGGTGCCGGGCGCCTGCCCGTAGCTGCCCTCTTCGGTTTCGGCACGGCCGCCCGAGCCGCCGTGCATTTCGCGGAAGCCGGCCATCCGGTTGACGAAACGCGCGGCCCAGGCGGGCGCGTGCATCTCCTCGTCCTGGATCAGCGGCTCGCTGTCGAAGGTTTCCGGACGCGGGACCGGCGTCGGGGCCGGTTTCGGGCCCGCCGGCAGGTCCGGCGCCACCCCAACCCGGACCAGGCGCTGGTCGAGCGCCTCGTAGATGCGGGCTACCAGCGGCACCAGTTCGCGTTCGCACAGCTTGACCACCACCAGCCGGACCTCCAGCGCCAGATCGCTGGTGCCGAAGGCGGTGTGGATGGCCGCGCCGATGTGTTCGGCGCCGATGGGATTGTGTTCGCCGTCCAGCTTGACGCTGGCGAGCACCGACAGCCGACGCTCCAGCCGGCTCAGCACCGGCTTGCAGTCACGCGCCAGCACCGCCGCCAGATTGCGCGCGGCCAGGCGCGATTCCAGTTCCTGCTCGGTGACCAGGCTCAGTCCGGAACTGTCGCCGCGTATCAGGATCTCCTCCGCGGACAGCGGTTGGCCGGCTTCCAGCGAACGCCAGGCTTCGAGCAGGGCATTGCGGAAACGCCCGATGATTTCCTCGCGCCGGCGGCGCAGTTCGCGCATCGCGTCGAGGAAGGCCATCTGCGAGGGACCGGCGCGCTCGGCGCGATCGAACAGCGCGTCGTCGAAACGGCCCAGCGCCTGGATGAACGCATCCGCCAACGGCGGCAGCACGGCATCACGCGCCTGGCCGAGCAGGCGCGGGTCGTGTCCACTGCTGGCAGTGGCGTGAGGGCTGTTCGTCATGCGCAAGGTTCCCCGCCTTGGCAGGCGAAAGTTGCAAACGACCCGTTAAGGTCAGGCGACTCACACATCGTAGGAAATCCAGTGCGAACCTGGCGTGACCAGATCGGCACTTTGGCGCGGTGCAACGGGAATGACAAGTTAAACTTGCCGGCATGTCTGCCGCCTCCCCCCTCCAGTTCCTCGACGATCGCCGCTCGGTACCGTCCCGCCAGCTCGGTGAACCCGGACCCGACCCGGCCACCCTGCGCCGCATGCTGCAGTCCGCGGTGCGCGTGCCGGATCACGGCAAGCTGGTGCCGTACCGGTTCCTGCACATCTCGGGTCCGGCCCGGCTCGCCCTGGGCGATGCGCTGGCCGAGCGCACCCTGGCGCGCGATCCGGAGGCACCGGCCGCGGCGGTGGAGAAGGATCGCGCGCGCTTCTCCCATGCGCCCGACATCGTCACCGTGATCGCCCGGATCACGCCCGGCCACAAGGTGCCCGAGCAGGAGCAGTTGCTGACCGCGGGCAGCGTCTGCTTCGCCCTGCTGCAGGCCGCGCAGGCGCTGGGATTCGGCGCGCAGTGGCTGACCGGCTGGATGGCCTACGACGAAGCCGTCGCCACACTGCTGGGCCTGGGCGCGAACGAACGCATCGTCGGCTTCATCCATATCGGCACGCCGCGGATGGAGGCGCCCGAGCGGGAACGGCCGGATCCGGCCGACCTGCTCAGCCATTGGCAGCCCGATGGCCGCTGACGCCGACCTCGCGCCGGCGCGTCCGCTCTACCTGGTCGATGCCAGCCTGTACGTGTTCCGCGCCTGGCATTCGATGCCGGACGAGTTCCACGACGCCGACGGCTGGCCCACCAACGCGGTCCACGGCTTCGCCCGCTTCCTGCTGGAACTGTTGGAGAAGGAACGTCCGCGGCACATCGCCATCGCCTTCGACGAAGCGCTCGACAGTTGTTTCCGCAACCGCATCTATCCGGCCTACAAGGCCAATCGCGATCCGGCGCCCGAGGAACTGCGCCGGCAGTTCGGCCATTGCAAGGCGTTGTGCGCCGCGCTCGGTTTGAGCGTGCTGGCGCATGCCGAATACGAGGCCGACGATCTGATCGGCAGCGCGCTGCACGGCGCGCGCCCCACCGGTTTCCGCGGGGTGATCGTCTCGGCCGACAAGGATCTGTCGCAGTTGCTGTGGGAACACGACGAGCAGTGGGATTTCGCCCGCGGCCAGCGCTGGGGCATGGCCGGGGTCAAGGCGCGCCACGGCGTGGAAGCGCGGCAGATCGCCGATTACCTGGCGCTGACCGGCGACGCGGTCGACAACATTCCCGGCGTCAGCGGCATCGGCGCCAAGAGCGCCGCGGTGCTGCTGGCCCATTTCGGCAGCCTGGACACATTGCTCGCGCGCATCGACGAGGTGCCGTTCCTGCGCCTGCGTGGCGCCGCCGGCATCGCCGCGCGCCTGCGCGAACAGCGCGAACACGCGCTGCTGTGGCGCGAGCTGACCACCATCGCGCTGGACGCGCCGCTGGGCACGCAGGAAGCCGGGTTCGGCCGCGCCGCCGCCGACGGCGATGTGTTGCACGCCCTGGCCGAAGCGCTGCGATTCGGGCCGATGACCCGGCGGCGCCTGCTGGAAGCGGCGGGCCTTTCGGTCGCCTGATCGCGGCGCGGCGCCCTCCGGCGCCTACAAAACGTCATCGCCAGCCGTTAGCATCGCCGCATGGATGACGCTTCCCGACACCGCAAGACCGCCGCACCCCGCACCGTCTACGAAGGCCGCTACCTGCGGATGGTCGAGCGCGGTACCTGGGAGTATTCCGAGCGCACCCACAGCGGCGGGTTGGCCGCGATCATCATCGCGGTGACTCCCGACGACCGGGTGTTGTTCGTCGAGCAGTTCCGGGTACCGCTGCAGGCCAGCACCATCGAGATGCCGGCCGGGCTGGTCGGCGACATCGATGCCAGCGAATCCATCGAGGTCTCGGCCATCCGCGAACTGGAAGAGGAGACCGGCTGGACCGCCGCGCACGCGGAAGTCCTGTTGATCGGTCCCACCTCTTCCGGCAGCAGCAGCGAGAAGGTCGCCTTCGTGCGTGCCACCGGCCTGCGCAAGGTCGGCCCGGGCGGCGGCGATGGCGACGAGGACATCACCGTCCACGAAATCCCGCGCGCGCAGGCGGCGGCCTGGCTGACCGCGAAGTTGCGCGAGGGCTACGAACTGGACGCCAAGCTCTGGGCCGGCCTGTGGATGATCGAGCACAACCTGGACGGCACCCCGCGCGGCTAGCCGCGGTCGTTTCAGGCCGGTTCGGCCAGCAGGCGTTCCAGCATCCAGCTGGCCGCGGGCCCCAGCGGCCGCCGCCTCGACCAGATGATGTCCACCGCCTGGCTGCGCGGCCAGCCCGCCACCTTCAGTTCCCGCAGGCGGCCACCGGCGTAGCCGTTGACCAGCCAGCGCGGTAGTTCGGCCCAGCCGAAGCCGTGCACCGCCATTTCCAGCAGCAGCAGGTAGTTCGGCGCGGTCCAGCGGCCGTCGCCCGCGGGCAGCGCATCGTCCCGCGCCTCCGGCTGGCCCACCGTGCTCAATGCGAGCAGGCGCCAGCCCGCCAGATCCTCGACCCGCACCCGCGGCAACTTCGCCAGCGGATGATCGTGGGCGACGAACAGGTCGAATTCGGCGCGTTCGGCCACCGTCGCCCAGCCCAGTTCCGGCGCGTAGTGCTCGCGGGCGGCCAGCACGGCAAGGGTGGCGCGGCCTTCATCCACCAATTCGATCAGGTCCTCGCGCTCGGCCAGCAGGCATTCGAACTCCAGGTCCGGGTAACGCTCGGCCATTTCCGCCAGCAGCGCTTCGTAACCGGCCGACTGGTAGGCATCGGACAGCCCCAGGGTCACCCGCGCCTCGCGCCCGCCCGCCAGTTCCGCCGCCACCCGCTGCAGGCGATCGGACGCGGCCAGCACCTGCTCGACCCGGCCCGCCAGCACCTGCCCGGCCTCGGTCAGCCGGGGTTGCCGGCCGGAACGGTCGAACAGGGTGACGCCCAGGTCGATTTCCAGCCGGGCGATGGCTTCGCTGACCGTGGACTGGCTCTTGCCCAGCCGGCGCGCGGCGGCGCTGAACGAGCCCAGGGCGACGGTCTGGGCAAACGCCTGCAGGGATTCCGGTGAGGGATTCATATATCGGCTTTCCCGATGGATTCCAACTTCAACCCATCCTATCAGCCGATGAGAATGCTCGCCTGTTGTTTTGCAGGAGCTTGCCATGAACCCGAATCACGCCGCCCCCGAAAAGAGCCTCAAGGAACGCGTCCTCCACGCGCTGGCCTTCGAAGGCCTGGCCATTGCTCTGTCCGCGCCGGCCCTGGCCTGGCTGCTGGGCAAGTCGCTGCTGCACACCGGCGCGCTGACCCTGGCGGTTTCGACCCTGGCGATGCTGTGGAACATGGCCTACACCGCGGCTTTCGACCGCGCCCAGCAGCGTTGGGGCTTCGAGCGGACCCCCAAGGTCCGCGTCATCCACGCGCTGCTGTTCGAACTGGGTCTGATTGTCGCGACCGTGCCGCTGGCCGCCTGGTGGCTGTCGATCGGGCTGGTGCAGGCGTTCGTGCTCGATATCGGCCTGCTGCTGTTCTTCCTGCCCTACACGCTGGGCTTCAACTGGGCCTACGACGTGCTGCGTGAGCGCTGGCTGGCGCGGGACGCGGCCCCGAACCTGGAAGCCGCTGCGCGCGGCCGGACCTGAGCCCGCCTGAAACGAAAAGCCCGCGCCATCCGGCGCGGGCTTTCTTCGATCCATCCGCCACGGCGGACCGGATCAGGCTTTCTTGAGGAACTCGGTGCGCAGCACCAGGCCCTTGACCTTGTCGACGTTGCACTCGATGAGTTCCTCGTCGTCGGTCAGGCGGATGTTCTTGACCAGGGTGCCGCGCTTGAGCGTCACCGAGGTGCCCTTCACCTTCAGGTCCTTGATCAGCGTGACCGAGTCGCCATTGGCGAGCACCGTGCCATTGCTGTCCTTGACCACGATTTCTTCTTCCGACATTTCATCTCCATGAGGCGGGCCGCGGCCCGCCGGCAAAACGCCCCGTGGGGCAGAATTCAGGCGAACGCGTCGGTGGCCCGCACCAGCGCGTCGATGTTCTCTTCCTCGAAGGCGGAATGGCCCGAGGTCGGCGTGATCTCCAGCCGGCCCTTCGGCCACGCCTTGTGCAGTTCCCACGCATTGGCCACCGGGCACACCACGTCGTAGCGGCCATGCACGATGACGCCGGGAATGTCGGCGATGCGCGATGCGTCGCGCAGCAGTTGATCCTCGACCTCGAAGAAACCACCGTTGACGAAGTAATGGTTCTCGATGCGGGCGAAGGCCAGCGCGAATTCGGCATCCTCGTGGCCGCTGACGAAATCCGCGTCGACCCGCAGGAAGCTGGTCGCGCCTTCCCATACGCTCCACGCGCGCGCGGCCGCCAGCCGCACCGCGTGATCGTCGGAGGTCAGGCGACGGTGGTAGGCCGAAATCAGGTCGTGGCGCTCGACCGGCGGAATCGCCGCCAGGTAGTGCTCCCAGGCATCCGGGAACAGGCGCGAGGCGCCTTCCTGGTAGAACCACTCCAGTTCCCAGCGACGCAGCATGAAGATGCCGCGCAGGACCAGTTCGGTGACGTGCTGAGGATTCGCTTCGGCGTAGGCCAGCGCCAGGGTCGAACCCCAGCTGCCACCGAATACCTGCCAGCGCGCGACGCCCAGGCGCTCACGCAGTTTCTCGATGTCGGCGACCAGATCCCAGGTGGTGTTGTCGACCAGATCCGCGTGCGGCGTCGAGCGCCCGGAACCGCGTTGATCGAACAGGATGATCCGGTACTTCCCCGGGTCGTGGAAACGACGCATCTTCGGGCTGCAGCCGCCGCCGGGACCGCCATGCAGCAGGACCACCGGCTTGCCGTCCGGATTGCCGCACTGCTCGTAATACAGCGTGTGGCGATCGTCGACCTTCAGCGTGCCGGTGTCGTAGGGTTCGATGTCCGGATAGAGCGTGCGCATGGCGATTCCCGCGGAAAACAGGCGCCCATTCTAGCCGGCGCGGCCTTTTCCCGCTGCCGCGCCGGGTCGGCTCAGCCCGGCCAGCGCCCGAGCGTGACGCGATCGCGCGCTTCCAGATCCCGCTCGGTGGCAACTTCGGCCAGACCCGCTTGCAGCAACAGCTCGCGGATCGCGGCGCCCTGGTCCCAGCCGTGTTCCAGCAGCAACCAGCCACCCTCGCGCAGATGACGCGGGGCGCCAGCGACAATGATGCGAATCGCGTCCAGGCCATCGATGCCCGATGCCAGCGCGGTCATCGGTTCGTGGCGCAGGTCGCCCTGCTCCAGATGGGGATCGGCCTCGGCGATGTAGGGCGGATTGCTCGCCACCAGATCGAAGCGCTCGCCTGCCAGCGGCAGCCACCAGTCCCCCTGGAGGAAGCGGACATTGCCGATGCCGTGTTCGCGCGCGTTGCGTCCGGCCATCGCCAGCGCGCCCGCGCTGGCGTCGGTGGCGACGATCCGTGCCTGCGGGCGCTCGCTGGCAACGGCCAGCGCGATCGCACCGCTGCCGGTGCCGAGATCGGCCACGTCCGGCGCGCCTTCCAACGGCAGGCGGGCCAGCGCCAGTTCCACCAGCAGTTCGGTTTCCGGGCGCGGAATCAGGGTGTCCGGGCCGACCGCCAGGTCCAATGTCCAGAAACCGCGCCTTCCAGTCAGATAAGCGACCGGTTCGCCGGCGATGCGACGTTCCAGCAACGCCTCGAAGCGCGCCATCTCCTCCGCACCCAGCGGATCCCGCGCGTGCGCGAACAGCCAGGCGCGATCCCGTCCGAGCACGTGCGAGAGCAGATGCTCGGCGACATGGCGGCCGTCCCCGGCGGGAAGACGGCCGACCGCCCGTGACAGGCATTGGCTTACATCGGGTTGTCCGGAACTGCCCATCGCGCGACCTGCGGCCCGCCCAGCGCGGGCGCGCAGCTTACTGCAAAGCGCCGCCGAAGCCCTTGGCCCGCTGCGCGTCGCGCAGGTCGGCGCACAGGCCGATGTTCTCCGCTTCCTGCTTCAGCGCGCGCGGGCCGCCTTCGACCGTCTTCATGCGTTCACCGAACCGGGACAGCAGATCCGCGGCTTCCTGCTTGCTGCACATGCCCGCGCCATAGACCGAAACCAGCCGCGCGCCCGCCGGCGCCAGCGACGCCTCCAAGGTCTTGAAGTGGGTATCGACCCATTGGCGCAGGGCCGGACGCGCTGCTTCCGCTTCCATCTGTGGCATCAGCAGCGGCGCCAGCTCGTTCCGGCGCAGCAGCCCCTTTTCCAGGATGAAGCCGCGGGCGCGCTCGGCCTGCGGCGCGTCGTTCATGTTGCCCAGCGCCTCCAGCAGTTCCGTGCGGATCGCCGCATCCTGGGTCGCCCGCAGGTGCTTCTCCAGCAAATCGAAGGTCGCCGCATCCCCGGCCCGTGCGACCGCGGCCAGCGAAACCGCCCGCAGGTCGCGCGGAACCGCTTCCGGATCCAGCTTGCCCGTGCCGGCGCTGCCGTCCGCTTCCTGGCCGATGACCGCGCGGCCGCGGCGCACCAGTTCCTCGCCCAGTTCCGGGCTTTCGCCGGTGCGGTACAGGAAGCCGATCAGCGTGCGGCGCAGGATGCGGGTGTCGTCGCTTTCACCCGGCTTGGGCTCCAGGCCGAGCGCCTGCAGGCGCGGCCCGTAGATCTTGCGCGCATAGGCGGCCACGGCGGCCTTCTGCGCATCGTCCGCGGCCAGGTACTCCTTCATCCAGGCCAGTTGTCCCATCGGCGCGGTCGCGGTCTGGCGCACCTCGGCCGCGGCCAGTTGCGGCACGCCGGCCAGGTAGCCGGCGGCGTCGATGCTGCCGGCCTTGAACGCCGCTTCCAGCGAATCCGCGTAGACGCGCTGCTCGCGTTCGTCCAGTTGCGCGAATGCGCCCGCCAATTGTTTGGCCGCCTTGTCGTCGAGCGCGAACCGGTAGTAGCCGTGGCCGTGCGCGTTCGGCATCACCCAGGCCGGGCAGCTCTTGGCCTGGGTCAGCGGCATGGTCGTGGTGGCCTGTTCGACCAGGCTGCATTCGGAACGCACCTGATCGCCGTCCAGGTAGCGCACGCAGAACGGCATGCCCCAGGTCTGGCTGGCGCTGGCGGCGGATCCCAGCGGCAGGTAACGCTGCTGCTGCAGCTTGAGCGAAGGCGTCTTGCCGTCGCAATCGACTTCCACCTTCACGTAAGGCACGCCCGGCTGGTCGATGAAGCTCTTGAACGCGCGATCGACACCGGCCGGGTCCTTGCTCTGTGCCGCCACCGCGGCAATCAGGTCGCCGCTGGTGGCGTTGCCGCGCGCATGCGCCTTCAGGTAGCTGCGGATGCCATCGCGGAACGCCGTCTCGCCGATATAGGTCTCGAACATCGACAGTACCGCGCCGCCCTTCTGGTAGGTGATGCCGTCGAAGGCGGACTGGATCTCGGTGAAATCGTTGATCGGCTCGTGCACCCGGCGGGTGCTGACCAGGCTGTCCTCGCCCATCGCCTCCAGCGCGCCCTCCAGCAGGCCGCGATCGGCATGGAAGCCCGGCTGCAACTGGCCGGTGATCTTGGTGCCCATCCAGGTGGCGAAGGCCTCGTTGAGCCAGAGATCGTCCCACCACTTCATCGTCACCAGGTCACCGAACCACTGGTGCGCCAGTTCGTGCGCGCTGACGCCCCAGTACGCCTGGCGTTCGCGTGGAGTGGACTTCTCGTCCGGGAACATCAGGGTGTCGCGATAGACGATCAAGCCCGCGTTCTCCATCGCACCAGCCCAGAAATCGGGTGCGGCGACGTTGTCGAGCTTGTCGAACGGATACGGCGTGCCGAAATATTCCTCCAGCTTGGTGACGATCACCGGCGTGTTGTCCAGCGTGTAACGCATGCGCTCGCCCTGCCCGTGCGCGGCGACGCCGCGCAGCGCGATCGGGGTGCTGCGGATGGCGGTGGCCGGAATGTCCGGCCCCTTCGGCACGTCCCAGGGTCCGACCGCGAACGCGATCAGGTAGCTGGGCAACGCCTCGGTGCGGGCGAAGGTGACCTTCTTCCAGCCATTTCCCAGCGACTCGGTTTTCAGTTCGCGGCTGTTGGCGACCGCCACGTCCTGCTCCGGCACGATCAGGGTGATGTCCCAGGGCTGCTTGAAACTGGGCTCGTCGAAACCGGGGAACGTGTTGCGCGCCCCGAGCGGCTCCATCTGGGTGACCACGTAGTCGCGGCCGTCCGGCTTGACCCGATACGCGCCCTGCAGTTGCCCGTACGGCGCTTCGAAGACGATTTCCAGCACCGCCTTGCCGGCCGGAATCGATTCGGCAGCGGTCAGCTTGAGCACGCCGGACACGTCGGCCGATTCGGCGGCCAGCTTGACCCGGCGCCCGTCGGCCAGGAGGGCGGTGGCCTGGCGGATGTCGAGATCGCGCCCATGCATCCACAGGACGGAAGTGGCTTCCTTGACCTCGGCATCGATGCGGGTGGTGCCGCTGAAGCGTTCCTGGCGCGGATCCAGCCTCAGTTCGAGATTGACCAGCGACGGCACCACGGTGCGGGGCAGCGGTCCCTTCGGAACCGCGGCGGACTCGGCCGCCTGCCCGGGCAGCGAGGCCGCCAGCAACAAGGCACACGCCAACGCGCTGCGACGCAATACGGTCATCTCGGAACCCCACAGTGGAAAGCCTTCGAAGTTACGACCGGCCGATACCGGCGCCCCCCTGCCGAAAGTACCGATCGCCCGTGACCTTGGCCGGGAATCATCGAGTCCCCATATCGATCGGGAGGCTGACCACGGCAATCGATAGATAAAATCTATTGATACAATCTTATCAATCCATTGGATTGATTAGGCTACGCCTATTAACCTAGCTTCCGTTGCTTCACCCCTGTCCCCTCCGAACCAAGAGGAAACCTGATGTCCCTGATCAACACCCAAGTCCAGCCGTTCAAGGCCACCGCGTTCCACGCCGGCGAGTTCGTCGAAGTCACCGACGCCACCCTGAAGGGCAAGTGGTCCGTGCTCATCTTCATGCCGGCCGCCTTCACCTTCAATTGCCCGACCGAAGTGGAAGACGCCGCCGACAACTACGCCGAATTCCAGAAGGCTGGCGCCGAGGTGTACATCGTCACCACGGATACCCATTTCTCGCACAAGGTGTGGCACGAGACCTCCCCGGCGGTGGGCAAGGCCCAGTTCCCGCTGGTCGGCGATCCGACCCACCAGCTGACCCGCGCGTTCGGCGTGCACATCGAGGAAGAAGGCTTGGCCCTGCGCGGCACCTTCATCATCAACCCGGAAGGCGTGATCAAGACCCTGGAAATCCACGACAACGCGATCGCCCGCGACGTCACCGAGACCCTGCGCAAGCTGAAGGCCGCGCAGTTCGTCGCCAACAACCCCGGCCAGGTCTGCCCGGCCAAGTGGAAGGAAGGCGCCAAGACCATCGCCCCGTCGCTGGACCTGGTCGGCAAGATCTGATTTCCACGCAATACCCGTTGTAACGGCGCCCGGGCGGCACGCCCGGGCGCTTTCCCCCGAGACGGACGTTTGCATCAGCGGCCTGCGCCGCGCCAGTCCTCTCTCCCCTGGCTCCCTCCCTCCGGCCCAGGCCGCTACTGCAAACGCCCTTGCGGTCTCCCCGACCGCACCCGTGTTCTTCCTTCCGCCTTCATCAAGGAGCCCCCGCATGTTGGACGCGAACCTCAAGACCCAGCTCAAGGCCTACCTGGAAAAAGTCACCCGGCCGATCGTGATCACCGCGTCGCTGGACGACAGCGATTCGTCGAAGGAACTGCAGGCGCTGCTGGCCGATCTGGTTTCGCTCTCGGATCGGATCAGCGTGACCGAATCCCGCGATGACAACGAGCGCAAGCCCTCGTTCGCGCTGGGCACGCCGGGCCAGGACATCCACCTGCGCTTCGCCGGCCTGCCGCTGGGCCACGAATTCACCTCGCTGGTGCTGGCGCTGCTGCAGGTCGGCGGGCATCCCTCCAAGCTGGGCCAGGATCTGATCGAACAGATCCGCGATCTGGATGGCGAGTACGTTTTCGAGACCTATTTCTCGCTGTCGTGCCAGAACTGCCCGGACGTGGTGCAGGCGCTGAACCTGATGAGCGTGCTGAATCCGAACATCCGCCACGTCGCCATCGACGGCGCGCTGTTCCAGCAGGAAGTCGAGGCGCGCGAAGTGATGTCGGTCCCGACCATCTTCCTCAACGGGCAGGTGTTCGGCGCCGGCCGGATGGGCGTGGAAGAGATCGTCGCCAAGCTCGACACCGGCGCCGCCTCGCGCGAGGCCGAGAAGCTCAAGGCCAAGGCACCGTATGAGGTCCTGGTGATCGGTGGCGGCCCGGCCGGCGCGGCGGCGGCCATCTACGCCGCGCGCAAGGGCATCCGCACCGGCGTGGCGGCCGAACGCTTCGGCGGCCAGGTGCTGGACACCATGGCGATCGAGAACTTCATTTCGGTGCCCTACACCGAGGGCCCCAAGCTGGCGGCCGCGCTGGAACAGCACGTCAAGGACTACAGCGTCGACGTGATGAACCTGCAGCGCGCCGAGAAGCTGGTGCCCGGCAAGGACTTGGTCGAGATCCAGTTGGCCAACGGCGCCTCGCTGAAGGCGAAGACCGTGATTCTCTCCACCGGTGCCCGCTGGCGGCAGATGAATGTCCCGGGCGAGGACCAGTACCGCAACAAGGGCGTGGCGTACTGCCCGCATTGCGACGGTCCGCTGTTCAAGGGCAAGCGGGTGGCGGTGATCGGTGGCGGCAACTCGGGCGTCGAGGCGGCGATCGATCTCGCCGGCATCGTCAACCACGTGACCCTGATCGAGTTCGACGACAAGCTGCGCGCCGACGAGGTCCTGCAGCGCAAGCTGCGCAGCCTGCCGAACGTACGCATCATCACCAGCGCGCAAACCACCGAGGTGCAGGGCGACGGCAGCAAGGTCACCGGCCTGGTGTACAAGGACCGCGCCGGTGGCGACAGCCACCGCATCGAACTGGAAGGCGTGTTCGTCCAGATCGGCCTGTTGCCCAACACCGAATGGCTGAAGGGCACGCTCGCGCTGTCTCCGCGTGGCGAGATCGAGGTCGACGCGCATGGCCGCACCTCGGTGCCGGGCGTGTTCGCCGCGGGCGACGCGACCACCGTCCCGTACAAGCAGATCGTCATCGCCATGGGCGAAGGTTCGAAGGCCGCGCTGAGCGCGTTCGACCACCTGATCCGGACCTCGGCCCCGGTCGAGGCGCCGGAAGAAACCGCCACCGCCTGAACCGGGCCGCCGGCCCGGCCGCGCCGGGGACGCGTCGCGTTCCCGGAATCGGCGTACTCTCTGGGGTGGTCGAGCCCGCCGCGCCGCGAGCGCCGGTTCGGATGGGCCCCGCCACCGGCTTCCCAACGGACTCACCCGGATGAATCTTCGTGATCTGAAATACCTGGTGGCCCTGGCCGATCACAAGCACTTCGGCCATGCCGCCGCGGCCTGTTTCGTCAGCCAGCCCACCCTGTCCACCCAGATCAAGAAGCTGGAGGACGAATTGGGCGTACCGCTGGTCGAACGCGCCCCGCGCAAGGTCATGCTGACGCCGGCCGGACGCGATGCCGCGGATCGCGCGCGCCGCATCGTGGCCGAGGTCGAGCAGATGAAGGAAGCCGCCCGCCGCAGCCAGGATCCGGAAGCCGGCACGGTGCGCTTGGGCATCTTCCCCACCCTCGGCCCCTACCTGCTGCCGCACGTGGTACCGCGCATCCGCACGCGCTTCCCGCAACTGGAACTGCTGCTGATCGAGGAAAAGAGCGACGTCCTGCTTTCGCGCCTGCGCGAGGGCAAGCTGGACGCGGGCATCCTGGCGCTGCCGCTGCAGGATGATCAGCTGCATACCGAATTCCTGTTCGAGGAACCGTTCCTGCTGGCCGTACCGGAAGCGCATCCGCTGGCGGCGCGCGATTCGCTGTCGCTGCGCGAATTGTCCGATCAGCAGTTGCTGCTGCTGGAGGATGGCCACTGCCTGCGCGAACAGGCACTGGATGTGTGCCGGATTTCGGGGGCCAACGAGAAATCCGAGTTCCGCGCCACCAGCCTGGAAACCCTGCGCCAGATGGTCGCCGCCAATGTCGGCATCACCCTGCTGCCCACCCTGGCGGTGAAGCCACCGGTGGCACGTTCGGACAGCATCCACCTGCTGGGCTTCACCGACTCGCACCCCAGCCGGCGGATCGCGATGGTATGGCGCCGCAGTTCGGCCATGGCCGCGTTCCTGCAGGAACTGGCCCGGGTGTTCCGGGAATTGCCCGAATCGCTGTTCGATCCGGCACAGGACATGAATCCCGCCGCAACGCGCGGCGGCGGTCCGCGCGCACTCCGCGCGGGCTGAACGCCGCCGGCTTGAACCGTGGCCGGCAAACGGCTACGGTAAGCCGCACAAACCAACCACGAATGGGCGACGCGGAAACGCGGCGCCCATTTTCCTTGTTCAACGCCCGAAAAAAGAGGACACGATGAGTACCGCGCATACCAGCGGCCTGCCGCCTTCGCTGATCATTTCCAGCCGCGACTTCAACCGGCTGGAAGCCCTGCTCGATTCCCCCGCCCTGCGCCGCCTGCCGGCCGCGGTGGCCCTGATGAATGAACTCAATCGCGCCGAAGTGCTGCCGCCGGAACAGATTCCGGAAGGCGTCGTGACCATGCACTCCACCATCGACTGCATCGATGAGCTGACCGGCGAGCACCACAACCTGACCCTGGTCTATCCGAACGAAGCCAACGTCGACAAGGGCTACGTCTCGGTGCTGGCCCCGGTCGGCAGCGCCCTGCTGGGCCTGTCGCTCGGCCAGACCATCGACTGGCAGGCGCCCGGCGGCCGCCACCTGCGCCTGCAGGTCACCGGCATCCGCTACCAGCCCGAGGCAAACGGCGAATTCCATCGTTGATCGCTGAACTGGCGGGCGGCGCGAGGCATACTGTGCCTCCCCTCTCGCCATCATGAGTGTTGCGATGAATTCCCCCGCTTCCCCGTCCAAGCTGGCCCAGTTGCGTGAACTTTCGGTCGTGGTCGCCGACACCGGCGACTACGAGGCGATCAAGCGCCTGAAGCCGGTGGATTGCACGACCAACCCGACGCTGGTGAAGAAGGCGCTCGACCTGCCGGTCTACGCCGACCTCATCGAGCGCGAACTCGGCTGGGCGCGTGGCCAGGACGGCGATCGCGCGGCGATCGTCAACGAAGTGGCCGACCGCCTGACGGTCGGCGTCGGCGCGATGCTGAGCGCACTGATTCCCGGTCGCGTCTCCACCGAGGTGGACGCGGATCTGGCCTACGACACCGCCGCCACCGTGACCAAGGCACGCAAGTTCGTCGCCATGTACGCCGAGCGCGGCATCGGCCGCGACCGCATCCTGATCAAGGTGGCATCCACCTGGGAAGGCGTCGAGGCCGCGCGCCAACTGCAGGCCGAAGGCATCGACTGCAACCTGACCCTGATTTTCAACCAGGCCCAGGCGATTGCCTGTGCCGAAGCCGGCGCGTTCCTGATCTCGCCCTTCGTCGGCCGCATCCTCGACTGGTATGTCGCCCAGGGCCAGGCGCCTGCCAGCATTGACGAGGATCCGGGCGTGGTGTTCGTACGCGGCGTCTACGCCGAGTTCAAGCGGCGCGGTTCGCCGACCGTGGTGATGGGCGCTTCGTTCCGCTCCACTGCGCAGATCGAGGCGCTGGCCGGTTGCGATCGCCTGACCATCTCGCCGGATCTGCTGGAAAAGCTGGATCAGGATCACGGCGCGCTGCCGCGCAAGCTCGAACCCGTCGCGGCCGGGCCGGTGACCGCCGCGCCGATCAACGCGCAGAGTTTCGCCGCCGCGATCGAAGCCGATCCGATGGCCAAGGAAAAGCTCGCCACCGGCATCGAGATCTTCGCCAAGGATCTGGTCGCCCTGCGCGACACCATCGCCCAGCGCCTGGCCGAAGCCACCGCCTGAGCCTGCGCACTTGCTGATTCCGGGACTGCTGGCCGGCCTCGCCGGCCGGTGGTTCCAGGTTGTCCGGCATCCGCGCACCTCCCCTTGTGGGAGCGACGTGAGTCGCGAATCCCCGCAGCCGCACTGAACCCGGACGACTGGGAGGGAGACGAGCCACGTCTCTCTCTCAGGAAGAAAGTCGCGCGGCCCATCGCGACTCACGTCGCTCTCGCATGACAAAAAAAGGGCGACCGGCAAATTCGAGGCTCGCAACCGATCGCGAACGCCTCGCCTGCACGGCGACGTGAGTCGCGACCTGTCAACGCCACGGAAACACGGGTACGTTCGCGGACGATCCTTGTCGCCTGGTGCGGGTTGACGGACGACCTCTTGGCACGGTCGCGGCTGATGTCGCTCCTACAGGTGACGCGTACTAGGCATCCAGGCCGATCGCGCAGCTCACGCCGGTACCGCCCAGTCCGCAGTAGCCATTCGGGTTCTTGGCCAGGTACTGCTGGTGGTAGTCCTCGGCGTAGTAGAACTCCGGTGGCGGATACAGGATCTCGGTGGTGATGTCGCCATGGCCGGCCGCGCGCAGGCGCTGCTGGTAGGCCTCGCGACTGGCGAGCGCGGCGTCGTACTGCGCCTGCGAATGGCACAGGATCGCCGAGCGGTACTGGGTACCAAGATCATTGCCCTGGCGCATGCCCTGGGTCGGGTCGTGGTTTTCCCAGAACACCCGCAGCAATTCCTCGAATCCAATCCGCTTGGGGTCGTAGATCACCCGCACGACTTCGTTGTGCCCGGTCAGCCCGGAACACACTTCCTCGTAGGTCGGGTTGGGCGTTCCGCCGCCGGCGTAGCCGACCGACGTGCTGTACACCCCCGGCAGGCTCCAGAACTTGCGCTCCGCCCCCCAGAAACAGCCCATGCCGAATTCCGCCTGCAGCAGGCCGGTGGCCTCCGCGCGCAGCGGCCGGCCGTGGACGAAGTGGGTGTTGTTGAGCGGCAGCGGGTGGGCGCGGCCGGGCAGGATTTCCTCCGGGCGCGGCATGCGCTGTTTGTGGGCACCGATTCCGAGCATGGGACACCCCGCAGATGATGGATGTCTCCGGATCTGGGCGCGCCCGGTCCGCTTTCAAGCGCAACGGACTGTCGCGCCGGGGAGCGCCGGTGTAGGCTGCGCCATCCCCCACTGCCCGCGCCCTACCCGGCATTTTCCGCGCCACGAATTGGATCGATACAAACCGATGATTTCCCGCTACGCCCTGCTCCTGTGCGCCGCCACGGCGGCTACCCCGGCGTTCGCCGCCGACACCCGTCCGCCCGCCGAATTCGGCGCCGACTGGGACGACCCGCGCACCGCCGAGCCGAAGGTGGTCCGCCCGGACATCCGCCACTGCACGGTGGAAATCGTCCGCCACGGCTTCGCCGACTTCGAGCCCTACCGTCAGGCATTCACCCCGCCGGCCGACTGTCCCGGCCCGTGGCACAAGGTGGTGCTGGACATGGAGGGCAGCGTGAAGGGCCGCCAGTACGACCGCATGGGCCAGATCAGCGTCGGCGGCGTGACCCTCCTGCGCACCAGCACGCCCGAACCGTCCCGCGAAGGCATCCGCTGGCAGGTCGAGAAGGACGTGAGCGCCTATGCGCCGTTGTTCACCCGCGAGCAGCCGGTGGTGATGGAGCTGGGCAATCTGGTCAACGAAACCTACACCGGCGTGTTCGACATCCGCGCCACGCTCACTTTCTACCCCGCCGACGCGGCGCACGCGCCGGCCGCCACCGCCGAACGGATCGTCCCGCTGGATGAGGCCCACCGCGCCGGCGCGGATCTGGTCGGCGGCTTCACCCTGCCCGCCGACACCCGCCGGCTGGTGGCCGAGGTCTATGCCAATGGTTCCGGCGGCGGTTGCGAGGAGTTCTGGTACCTGAGCGTGGCGCGCAAGGAGTATTCCTGCGCGAGCGAGCATGGTCCCTATCGCGAACTGCAGGTGCTGATCGACGGCAAGGTCGCTGGCCTGGCGGCGCCGTACCCGCACATCTACACCGGCGGCTGGTCCAATCCATTCCTGTGGTACGCGATCCCGGCGCCGCATACCTTCGACCTGCATCCGCAGCGCTTCGAACTCACGCCCTTCATCGGCCTGCTCAACGACGGCAAGCCGCACGAACTGCGGGTGCGCGTGGTCGGGCTGGCCCACGACGCGACCGGCTGGACGCTGCTGCCCCACCTGCAGATCTGGCGGGATCCGAAGGGCGTGCGGACGCGCGGCGAACTGACCTCGCACGTGCTGGGCAAGCCCGCGCGGAACGATGCCTTCAGCGAAGAGAACGGCCGCACGGTGCTGCGCGCTTCCGGCGCCGGCGAGCTGAAACTGACCGGCTGGATCGAGACCTCAGAGGGCCGGCGCGACATCGAGGTGGCCTATCGTGTCGGCATGCAGAGCCGGCACGACTGGGACAAGGACGAGAATGACGACCGCCTCAAGGCGGAATGGACCGATTCGCAGCGCATCTCGACGCAGGCTGCGGGCCAATCCGCCGTCATCGAGGAAAAAGCGCTGGCCTTCAGCCTGGACGGCGGTATCCGCACCGTGGCAGAAGCCGGCAATCCGCGTTTGACCACCGATCTGGTTATTCAGGCGGACGAAACGAACCAGCGCCGGCAGGGTGATGCGGCCGCCAGTTGGACCAAGGTGGAAAACCGCTTCGAGGGCGAGGCCGCCTATACCCAGAAAGTGCCGCGCGAACAACGCCGCGCGACCGGCCATTCCCGCCAGGATTTCCGCATGACCGACAGCGCGGGCGCCTGCCAGGCGCGCCGTATCGCGACGGTCAACGGTTACTTCACCGAAGACGACACCACCTGCGTGCGCTGACGCTCCAGCAGCATGCCTCCGGATGCCTGCCTTTGCCTCCCCGTTGACCAGCCATTCGGCTGGTCAACGGGGCTGATCCTCGGTTTGTCGGGGCGTTGACCTCGCAGTACCAGCACAGGTCAAAGAAAGCAGGAGCAACCACACGGCACGCCCCCGCCACGGCCTCGCGGCCCGTCAGGCCGGCAGCGGGCTTCCTTCCGGCGAATCCGTCGCGGGCTCGTCCCCTTCCGGTGGCTTCGCCAACGGCAGCCTCGCCACCACGTCCTGCGCCTCTGGCCAGGCCGGGTCCGGCACGCAGACCCGCAACACGCCGAACAGCGGCAGTTCGCCCATGCCGCCCATCAGCGATTCGCCGAACACGAACGCCGGCAAGCCGGCGTCCTCCAGCGCGTGCTTGACCATGTGGGCATCGAAGAGGTTGTCGGCCAGGTAGACCACTCGCATCGGCACATCTCCAGCAATCGCCCGCAGGCTACACCGTCCGGGCTTTACGGCGCCTTGCGGAACGCCTCGGTGCCGGGCACGGATTCGGTCTCCTGCGCCCCCGCCTCGCGCCACTCCCGCATCGCCGGCAACGCGAACAGCGCCTGCATGTAGTCCTTCGCCACGCCGTCCACCGGCACGCCGTAGCCGTCGAAGCGAATCGCCACCGGCGCGAACATCGCGTCGACGATGCCGAAGCCGCCGCACAGGAAGTCGCCGCCCTGGCCGAAACGGGCGCGCAGCTCCGACCACAGCGCCAGCACCCTGTCGATGTCGCGCTGGGCCGCCCCGTCCCAGCGGTAGGCGTCAGGCTGGCGGCGGCTGTTCATCGGCAACTGGGTGCGCAGGCCGGCGAACCCCGAATGCATCTCGGCGGCGGCCACCCGCGCCAGCGCCCGCGCGGTTCGCTCGCGCGGCCAGCCGGCGCCGTCCAGCCAGCGTTCGTTGACGTACTCGCAGATGCCCAGCGAATCCCACAGGTGCAAATCCCCATCCCACAGGGCGGGCACCTTGCCGGTCGGTGAGTAACGCTTGACCTCGGCGAAGAACTCCGGCGTGTCCAGCGGCAGCCGGATCTCGTCGAACTCGACCCCGAACTGCCGCAGCAGCAGCCACGGCCGGAGCGACCAGGACGAGTAGTTCTTGTTGCCGATGATCAGGATGGGGCGGCTCATGCACGGGTTCCGGTGCGGAAAAGGGCCTACAGGATAGGCCCGGCGCGACGCGGGCGGGGACCGGACCGGCTAAACTCCCCGTTTGCCCCGAACCACCCTGCCCCGCATGTCCGAGACCCCCGCCCCCGCCGCCGCCACGCCGGAGAACACCGCCCCCGAGAAGCGGGACTTCATCCGCCAGATCGTGCGCGAGGACCTGTCCAGCGGCCGCCACCACGCCATCAAGACCCGGTTCCCGCCGGAACCCAACGGCTACCTGCACATCGGCCACGCCAAGGCGATCTGCCTGGACTTCGGCATCGCCGCCGAGTTCGGCGGCGTCTGCAACCTGCGCCTGGACGACACCAATCCCGCCAAGGAAGACCCCGAGTACGTCGCCGCGATCCAGGACGACGTGCGCTGGCTGGGCTTCGACTGGCACGACCTGCGCCACGCCTCGGACTACTTCGAGGTGTATTACCTGGCCGCCGAGAAACTGATTCGGCAGGGCGACGCCTTCGTCTGCGACCTGACCGCCGAACAGGTCCGCGAATACCGCGGCAGCCTGACCGAGCCCGGCCGCAATTCGCCCTGGCGCGACCGTTCCGTGGAAGAGAACCTGGACCTGTTCCGGCGTATGCGCGCGGGCGAATTCGCCGACGGTGCGCGCACCCTGCGCGCCAGGATCGACATGGCCAGCGGCAACATCAACCTGCGCGACCCGGCGCTGTACCGGATCAAGCACGTCGAGCACCAGAACACCGGCAACGCCTGGCCGATCTATCCGATGTACGACTACGCGCACTCGCTCGGCGACGCGGTGGAAGGCATCACCCACTCGCTGTGCACGCTGGAGTTCGAGGATCACCGCCCGCTGTACGACTGGTGCGTGGACAAGGTCGATCTGGCCAACCATCCGGAACTGCTGGCGCCGTTGCTGGACAAGGGCCTGCCGCGCGAAGCCGGCAAGCCGCGCCAGATCGAATTCTCGCGGCTGAACTTCAACTACCTGGTGATGAGCAAGCGCAAGCTGCTCGCGCTGGTCAACGACGGCCTGGTGGATGGCTGGGACGATCCGCGCATGCCGACCCTGCAGGGCATCCGCCGCCGTGGCTATACCCCGGCCGCGCTGCGCCTGATGGTGGATCGCGTGGGCATCAGCAAGCAGAACTCGCTGATCGACTACAGCGTGCTGGAAGGCGCGCTGCGCGACGACCTGGACGCGGCGGCGCCGCGCCGGATGGCGGTCATCGATCCGCTGAAGCTGGTCATCACCAACCTGCCGGACAGCCACGGCGAATCGCTGGTGTTCCCGAACCATCCCAAGGATGAGGGCTTCGGTTCGCGCGAAGTGCCGTTCTCCAATCAACTGTGGATCGAGCGCGAGGACTTCGCCGAAGTGCCCCCGAAGGGCTTCAAGCGGCTGATCCCCGGCGGTGAAGTGCGCCTGCGCGGCGCCGGTATCTTCCGCTGCGACGAAGTGATCAAGGACGCCGACGGCCGGGTCATCGAAATCCGCGGTGAGCTGGATCCGGAATCGCGTCCCGGCATGGCCGGCGCGGACCGCAAGATCAAGGGCACCATCCACTGGGTCAGCGCGCGCCACGCGGTGCCGGCGGAAATCCGCCTGTACGACCGCCTGTTCACCGTGGCCGACCCGGATGACGAATCCGAAGGCAAGACCTACCGCGACCACCTGAATCCGGACTCGCGCCGGACCGTGCAGGGCTACGTGGAGCCGGCCGCCGCATCTGCCGCGCCGGAACAGGCGTTCCAGTTCGAACGGATCGGCTACTTCGTTGCCGACCGCTATGACCACACCGCCGGCAATCCGGTGTTCAACCGCAGCGTGACCCTGCGCGACACCTGGGCCAAGGCATGAGCATGCTGTACGCCCAGGTCCACCTGACCCTGCCGGCATGGGTGCACGACGCTATCGACAGCGCCGCGGTGTACCCGGGCGACGAGGACAAGGTCGGCCTGGCGATCGCGCTGTCGCGCCGGAACGTGGAAGCCAACAGCGGCGGCCCGTTCGGCGCGGTGGTGTTCGGCCCGGATCACCGCGTCATCGCGGTCGGCGTGAACCGGGTGATGCCGCATACCTGCTCGCTGGCGCATGCCGAGAACATGGCCTACATGCTGGCGCAGCAGCGCCTGCAGACGCCGCGCCTGAACGAGCGGGTCGGCCCGATCACCCTGGCCACCTCCTCGCAGCCCTGCTGCCAGTGCTATGGCGCCACCGTCTGGGCCGGCATCGATCGCCTGCTGATCGGCGCGCGCGCCGAGGACGTGATGGAACTGACCGAGTTCGACGAAGGCCCGCTGCCGGCCGACTGGGTCGGTGAGTTGAACAAGCGCGGCATCGAAGTGGCGCGCGACCTGTGCCGCGACGATGCGCGTGCGGTGTTGAAGCATTACGGCGAATCCGGTGGCGACAAGTACTGACGCCGGCGTTGCTCGCGGAGCGCGGCGATGAGCGGCCTGCTCGGTTTCTGCCGCCAGGGCTTCGAGCCGGAGCTGGCCGCCGAACTGACCGAACGCGCGGCGATGGCCGGCATCGCCGGTTACGCGCGCGCGCAGCGCAATGACGGCTACGTGCTGTTCGCCAGCGACGAGGCCGACGCGCTGGACCGCGCCCTGCCGTCGCGGGATCTGGTATTCGCGCGGCAGAAACTGCGCGTGCTCGCCGAACTGCGCGGGCTGGATCCACGCGACCGCATCAGCCCGATGCTGGCCGCGCTGGAGGGCCAGCGCTTCGGCGATCTGTGGGTCGAACATCCCGATTCCGATAGTGCCAAGCCGCTGGCCGGACTGGCGCGCAGCTTCGGCAACGCGCTGCGGCCGGCGTTGCGCAAGGCCGGCGTGCTGAGCGCCCAGGACGACACGCGCCTGCCACGGCTGCACGTGGTGTTCGTGCAGGGCGATCACGCCTTTCTCGCCCGCAGCCAGCCGCGTGATGCCTCGCCCTGGCCGCTAGGCATCCCGCGCCTGAAATTGCTGCCGGACGCGCCCTCGCGCTCGGCGCTGAAGCTGGAGGAAGCGCTGCTGGTCCTGCTGGACGCGGACGAGCGCGCTCGCCTGCTGAAACCGGGCATGACCGCCGCCGATCTGGGTGCGGCGCCGGGTGGCTGGACCTGGGTGCTGACCCGCCAGCACCTGCGTGTCACCAGCGTCGACAACGGCCCGTTGCGCCAGCATGTGCTGGACACTGGCCTGGTAGAGCACCTGCGCGCGGACGGCTTCCACTGGAAGCCCGCGCAATCGCTGGACTGGATGGTCTGCGACATGGTCGAGCAGCCGCGCCGGGTCGCCGAACGGATGGCGACATGGTTCCGCGAAGGCTGGTGCCGGCATGCCATCTTCAACCTCAAGCTGCCGATGAAGAAGCGCTGGGACGAAACCCGGCTGTGCCTGGATCTGTTCGCCGAGCAGGCATCGCGGCCACTGACGGTACGTGCGCGCCAGCTCTATCACGACCGCGAAGAGATCACGGTGTTCGCTACGCGGCATTCCTGATCGACCGCACGTCCGCCACGCGCGGGTTAGTATCGGTGCCAGTTCATCAGGCACGTCCTCTTGGCGTGCGCAGGAGTCACATGGCCGCCACCTGGATCACCATCGCCGCGTCCTCGCTGCCGGAAATCATCCGGCTTGCCAGGCCCTTGTTCACCCGCACGCCCCCTATCGATACCACCCAGGTGCAGCGACTGGCGATCATCGACGAGCAGATTGCCGAGCTTCAGGCCGCCGCGACCCGCAATGCCGATTCGATCAGCCGGCTCGCCACCGACATGCAGAAGACCATCGAGGTGTTGCAGGTCGGTGCCGATCGCATGGAACGCCAATTGCATCGCGCCAACCGCCTGGCCGCGATCGCCACCACGGTGGCGGCGCTGGCCTTCGCCACCGCGCTGTACGCCCTGGGCCGCTGAGGAACCCATTGATGAATCTGCGCCACTGCCTTTTCGCCGCCATCCTCGCCTCGACCGCTTCCGCCAGCGACGCCGCCGAACCCGAATACGTCGCCCGCGATTACGTCGGCGACGGCGTCTTCTCGCGGGGCATCGAAGGCCCGGCCGTCGGTCCCGATGGTCATCTCTACCTGGTCAGTTTCGGACGCGACGGCACCATCGGCCGCGTACGCGCGCAGGCCGATGGCAGCGGCAAGGCCGAACTGTTCGTCGAACTGCCGGCCGGCAGCACCGGCAACGGCATCCGCTTCGCGCCGGACGGCGCGATGTACGTGGCCGACTACAGCGGCCACAACGTTTTGCGCATCGACGCCGACGGCAGCGTGGAAGTGTTCGCGCACGATCCGCGCATGCACCAGCCCAACGACATCGCGCTGGCCCCGGACGGACGCCTGTACGCCAGCGACCCGGACTGGAAGAACGGCGGCGGCCAGTTGTGGCGCATCGATCGCGACGGCAGCGTCCACCTGCTGGAAACCGGCATGGGTACCACCAACGGCGTGGAGGTAAGCCCGGATGGCAAACACCTGTACGTCAACGAAAGCGTGCAGCGGAACCTGTGGGCGTACGACCTGGACGGCAGCGGCAACGTCTCCAACAAGCGCCTGCTGATGAGCTTCCCGGATCATGGCCTGGACGGCATGCGCACCGACGTGGACGGCAATCTCCATATCGCCCGCTACGGTGCTGGCACGGTGGCCGTGGTCTCGCCGGAGGGCCGTCTGCTGCGCGAAGTGCGACTGAAGGGCGAGAAGCCCACCAACGTCGCTTTCGGCGGCGAGGACGGCCGCACCGTCTACGTGACCCTGCAGGACCGCGGCGCGGTCGAGGTGTTCCGGAGCGCGCGGCCGGGGCGTGAACACGGGCGCTGACCTGCCGAAGCGGGAGCCGGATTCGGGTTCTGTGAGCGCCGCCGCATGGGGTCTCAGGCGGTGACATGCCCGCATGGCAAGATGCTTCCCTGACCCGGAGCCCCTCCCATGCTGCCCATCGAACTGAAGGATCCCGCCGCGTTCGGCAACGAATTCCTGCGCCTGACCCTGCTGCAGGGGTTCCAGTCGCTGACCAAGCGGGACCTGGAACTGCTGATCTTCGTGCTGCTGGAACGCGACGGCGCCATCGATCGCGCGGAGTCCAATTTCATCGTCGCCGGCAAGCTGCGGGTCACCCCGGCCAAGGTGAAGGCGCTGCGTCGCGATGGCTATGCGCGCTGGCGGGCGCTGGTGCCGGAGGAGCGCGAGGCGGCGCTGCAACGCATCGTCGCCACCGTGCTGACCGAGGCCAACCTGCGCGCCGGCGCGAAGCACGTCAGCGAGCGCAGTCGCAAGGACGGTTTCCTGGCCGTGCGCATCGAGCATCCGGATGACCAGCAGCAGTTCGAGCAGGCGATCCTGGATGTCGGCGCGTTGCCGGTCTACGAACGCAACCGCGAAGTGGTGGCGGTGCGTTTCGACACCCTGCTGGCGATCGCCGAGCGCTGGGGTTTCCTGCAGACCGATCCGGCGCACATTCGCAGCGAGTTGAAGAAGCTGGCGCCCGCGTCGGAGGAAGTCGCCGAACTGCTGAAGAAGGATGTCGGCAAGCTGCGTTGGCAGGATGCCCGCAATGCCCTCAACAGCCTGGGTGCGGAAGCCATCGCCAGCACCGCCGAAGGCGGCCTGAAGGCGCTGCTCAAGCTTGTTTTCCCGTTCCTGCCGGGGTGATTGGCAGAGCCGGGCGCCGGGCAAGTCCACTTGTAGCGCCGAGCTTGCTCGGCGGCCGCGGCGCTCAACCGCGAGAGCAGCGGAGTGAGCACGACTCTGCCCGCAGCGCCGAGCTTGCGTTGGAGCGCCCCCCTCCGCCGCACGCGGGGGAGGGAGCCGTTTGCGTGTTGCGCTCGTTTCCTCGCGGGTGTCGCCCCTTCCCCCGCCTGCGGGGGAAGGTTGGGATGGGGGCAATCCTGTCATCGCGCGGAAACGACACGCCGCACTTGCGTTGGGGCGCCTCCAAGAAGAGCAGCGGAGCGAGCTCCGCTCTACGATTACAGGCCGGAGGCGCGGCGCCAGAACAGATTGGCCAGCGGTGGCAGGCGGCCGGCCAGGCCCAGCAGCGGTCCGCGCAGCAGGGTCAGGTGCATCTCGTCGTTGGAGAACAGGCGGTTGATGCCGTCGAAGGCGTAGGCGGCGGTCGTGCTTTCGCTGCGGCGTTGGCGTGCCCAGCGCGCAAGACGGTGCGGGGCGCTCCAGTCGACCCTGCGTGACTGGGCATCGCGGACCAGCGCATGCAGCCCGGCCACGTCGCGCAGGCCGAGGTTGACGCCCTGCCCCGCCAACGGATGCACCACGTGCGCGGCATCGCCCACCAGCAGGATCCGTCCCGACACGTAATGCTGCGCCAGTTGCCGGCGCAGCGGGAACGCCGCCCGCGCGGAGACCGGCCGTGCCTCGCCGAGGCGGGCCGCCGATGCCTGGGTGAGTTCGCGCGCGAACGCCTGGTCGTCCAGCGCGAGCACGCGCAAGGCTTCGGCTTCCGGAAGTGTCCAAACGATCGAACTGCGGCCTTCGGTGAACGGCAGCAACGCCAGCGGACCGGTGGTCAGGAAACGCTGCCATGCCGTGTCTTCGTGCGGTCGTTCGGTCTGGATGTAGGCGACCACGCCGCGCTGGGCATAGTCGTGCTGCGACACCGCCACGCCGGCCGCCTCGCGCAGGCTGGAATCGGCGCCGTCGGCGGCGATCGCCAGGCGCGCATCCAGGCGGGTGCCGTCCTCCAGCTTCAAGCGCACGCCCGCATCGTCCTGTTCGACCTCCTGCACGCGCGCCGGGCAATGCAGGCGCACGCCGGCCGCCGGCAGCGCCGCCCACAGGCGATCGACCAGCAGGGCGTTCTCCAGGATCCAGCCCAGTTGCGCATGGCCGAGCGTGTCGGCGTCGAACACCATGTCGCCACCGCCGGCCGCGTCCCAGACGCACATGCGCCGATAGGGTTGCACGCGCGCCTCGCGGATCGCGCGCCACACGCCCAGCGTCTCCAGCAGCGCGGCGTTGTCCGGCGCGAAGGCATAGACGCGCAGGTCCGGTGCGTCCGGCGACCAGCGCGTCGGTTCGCGCCCTTCGATCAGCGCCACTTCCAGACCCGCTTCGGCCAGTGCCAGCGCACAGGCCGCGCCGACCACGCCGCCGCCGACGATGACCGCGTCCATCTGTCCGCGCCTGCTCACGCCGCCACCTCGCGGCACAGCGCCGGTACATCACCACGGAAGCCCATTGCGCCGCCGACCAGATAGGCCTGCAGCGTTGGCGACACGTCCACGGCCGCCAGGCCCAGGCTGCGCAGCGGCCGCAGCAGCGGGGCCGGATTGGCGGTCAGCCGGGCCAGCCCGTCGGAGAATGCCAGGGTGCGCTGGCGATCCTCGGCGCGTCGGTCGGCGTAGGTCCGCAGCAAGCTGTCGGCACCCGGATCTCCGCCCTGCCCGATCAGCTCGGCCAGGGTCAGCGCATCGCGCAGGCCCAGATTGAATCCCTGCGCGCCAATCGGATGGAGGGTCTGCGCGGCATTGCCCACCAGCACCGCGCGCGGCGCGGTGAGGCGTTCGGCCACCACGCGGGCAATCGGATACGCGCTGCGTTCGCCGCTGGCCAGAAAGCGTCCGATCCGCCAGCCGAACGCCTGCTGCAGGCGCCCCAGCCAGGCGGCTTCGTCCAATCCCGCGACGTTGGCCGCCTGTTCCGAAGGCACGCCGTGGATCGCGCCGAAGTGGCGATCACCGCGCGGCAACAACGCGGTCGGGCCGGTCGCGGTGAAGCGTTCGTAGGCGGTGCCGTCCGGTGCGTGTTCGGCGCGCACGCGGGCGACGAACAGGGTCTGCGCGTAATCGTGTTCCTGCGCGCCGATGCCCAGCGCATCGCGCAATTGGCTACGGGTGCCATCGGCGGCCACCAGCAGGCGCGCGTCCAGTATCTGCTCGTCGGTTTCACCCGCCAGCCGCAGCCGACGGCCCCCTTCGCCGCCTTCCTCCAGGGCCACGAAGCGCGCGGGGCGGTAGCGGGTGACATGGTTCAGCTCGCGCAGCCGCGCTTCCAGCGCTTCGCCGAAATCGCGCGCCACCACCACCTGGCCGAAGCTGTCGCGGCCGTAATCCGCGGCCTCCAGGCGCACCCGCCCGAAATCGCCCTGGCGGCTGATGTGGATGCGGCGGATCGGTCCGGGCGCGGCCTGCAGTTTCCGCATCACGCCCAGCGCGGTGAGCGCGTTGACCGTGGCGGCGGCGAAACTCAGGTTGCGCTGGTCGAACACCGCCGGCATCGTCGTGCCCGGCGTCGCCTCCACCAGGCCCACGTCGATGCCCAGGCGGTCCAGGGCGATGGCCAGGCTGGCGCCGACCAGGCCACCTCCCACGATTACCACGTCATGCCGTTGCGTCATGCCGACATGATACCGGCTTGGCCGGCACGGACCGGTGACCACGCGCCCGCCGGCCCGGTGCGCGCCGCGGTCCGCTAGAATGGTCCGCTGAGCCTCCGGAATCCGTCTGCATGAACACGAACTCCCAACGCGCCGCCGTCCTCGTCCTGCTGGCCCTGCTGATGACGGCCACCCGCCTGCACCTGCCGGCCACGCTGACCCACTTCGGCCCGGTGCCGGATGCTTCCTGGGCGGTGTTCTTCCTTGGCGGCTTCTACCTGCGCGGCTGGACCCGCTGGGCGTTCCCGCTGCTGATGGTGCTGGCCGTCGCCGTGGACTACGTGGTGATCAGCGGCCAGGGCATGAACTTCTGGGCGCACTACTGCACCTCGGCGGCGTACTGGTTCCTGGTCCCGGCCTATTTCGCCCTGTGGGCGGGCGGCCTGCTGGTCCGTCGTTTCCATGCCAGCCATGGCGGCCAGCATGGCCGCGTGCTGGCGGTGACCGTGGTCAGCCTGTTCGCCTCGGTGGTGGTCTGCCACCTGCTGAGCCAGGGCAGCTTCTACTGGCTGTCCAGCGACGTCGTGCCCAATCCCACCGTCGCCGGCTGGTGGAAGAACTACAGCGACTGGTTCCTCCCCTACCTGCGCGTGGCGGCCATCTACGTCGGCCTGGCCGTGATCGCCCACGTCGGCGTGGACCAGTTGGCGCGCCTGGGTCACCAGAAGGCATCGCGCTGAGCGGAGGGATACCGCGATGGGCAACCGTCTTTCCAAGATCTACACGCGCACCGGCGACGATGGCACCACCGGACTCGGTGACGGCAGCCGGGTCGGCAAGGATTCGGCGCGGGTCAACGCCTACGGCACGGTCGACGAGGCCAACTCGGCCATCGGCGTGATTCTCGCCGCGCCCAATGTCCCCGAGGACGTCGCCGCGCTGTTGACGGTAGTGCAGCACCAGATGTTCGACCTGGGCGGCGAACTGTGCATTCCCGGCCATGCCGCCATCACCGGCGAGGACGTGGACGCGCTGGAAGCGCGCCTGGATCACTACAACGAAGCGCTGCCACCGTTGAAGGATTTCATCCTGCCGGCGGGTGGCGAGGCCGCCGCGCGCTGCCACCTGGCCCGCACCATCGTGCGCCGGGCCGAACGCGAGACCGTCACCCTGGCCCGCCACGATGCGGTGCGACCGGAAGCCATCCGCTACCTCAACCGGCTGTCGGATCTGCTGTTCGTGCTGGCGCGGGTGCTGGCCCGCGCGGACGGCCACGGCGAAGTGCTCTGGAACCACGAGCGGCGGCGTCCCACCTGACGCCGTGATCATCTATACCCATCCCGCCTGCCTGTCGCACGACCCCGGTCCCGAACATCCGGAGCGGCCGGCACGGTTGGAGGTGGTGCTGGAGGTGCTGCGCCGCGCGCATGGCGACCTCGAGTGGCGCGAAGCGCCGCTGGCCAAACTGGGCGATCTGCGCCGCGTGCACGACGAGACGTTGCTGAAGGACGTGCTCGACACCGATTTCGAAGGCCACCGCATGCTGGACCCGGACACGGTGATGGTCCCGGCCTCGCGCGCGGCCGCGCTGCGTGCCGCCGGCGCCGGCATCGCCGCGGTCGACGCGGTCATGCACGGGGAAGCCGGCACCGCCTTCTGCGCGGTGCGCCCCCCTGGCCATCACGCCACTTCCGGCACGGCGATGGGTTTCTGCCTGTTCAACAACATCGCCGTGGCCGCCGCCCACGCGCTGGAGAAACACGGCCTGGAGCGGGTCGCGATCGTCGATTTCGACGTGCACCATGGCAATGGCACCCAGGCGATCTTCTACGACGATCCCCGGGTGGCCTACTTCAGTACCCACGAATCGGGCCTGTTCCCCTACAGCGGCGCGCCCTACGAGCGCGGCGCGGGCAATGTGTTCAACGCCCTGCTCCCGCCGGGCAGCGGCGGCTTCCGCTTCCAGAACACCTGGGCTGACCAGTTGCTGCCGGCGCTGGAGGAATTCCGCCCGCAATTGCTGTTGATCTCCGCCGGCTTCGACGCCCACATGCGCGACCCGCTGGCCGACCTGATGCTGGAAACCGAGGATTTTGGCTGGCTGACCCGGGAACTGCGCCGGATCGCCCGCCGCCACGCCGACGGGCGGATGGTTTCGATGCTGGAGGGTGGCTACGACCTGGAGGCACTGAAGGAGTGCGCCGCCGCCCATGTCGACGAACTGCGCTGAGCGTACCCGCTGGCGACGCCTTCGGGCTGCATGAACCAGACCCGAAACCGGCCGGGGGTATTCATTGCCGCCATGCCGGCGATCCGGCAAGCTAACCGCCGTTTCTGAACCGAACCATCCCGGAGCCCGGTACCGCGTGCGTCCAGTCCTTCGCCTGCTGCCCCTGCCGTTCAGTATCGCCCTGTGCCTGCCGGCGCTGGCGGACGAGAAGCCCGAGAGCTGGGCGCTGTGTCCGATCCAGGATCCCGTCCCGGCCTTCGCCGGCGTACCCCAGCCCGCCGCGGGCGCCAACACCGAGCAGGCCCGGGCCGCGCGCGCGAACCAGGACACCCACATCGAGGGCAACCAGCTCGGTGGCACCGAACAGAACCTGGAGTACAAGGGCGACGTCGCCCTGGTCCGCGGCGACCAGTTCCTGGGCGCGGACAACCTGACCTACGATCAGGAAAGCGACACCTATTCCGCCGATGGCCACGTGCGCTACCAGGACGCCGGCATCCGCCTGGTCGCCGAAAGCGCGCGCGGCGATCAGAACGCCGACCGCCACCAGATCGACAACCTGCAGTACCAGCTGGTGTCGCGACGCGGCAACGGCGGCGCCGATCGCATCGACATGAAGGGGCCGGAAGGCAGCCTGCTGCATTCCACCTACTCGACCTGCGATCCCTCCGATCGACGCTGGGAACTGCGTTCGCGGCGCATCGACGTGAACACCGAAACCGGTTGGGGCGTGGCCCACGGCGCGACCGTGCGGCTTGGCCATGTGCCGGTGCTGTACATGCCGTGGTTCAAGTTCCCGATCGACGACCAGCGCCACACCGGCCTGCTGTACCCGGCGCTGAGCCATTCCGGGCGCAACGGCTTCGACTACCGCCAGCCGATCTACCTGAACCTGGCACCGAATTACGACGCCACCTTGAATCCGCGCTACATGAGCGAGCGCGGTTTCGCCCTCGGCGCCGAGTTCCGCTACCTGTACAGGGGCGGTGCCGGCAAGCTGGAGGGCAATTACATGCATCGCGACGATCTGCTGGAGACGCGCTCCCACGAGCCGGAATTCGTGCCCGAGCGCAACCCGGATCCGGACGACAGCCGCGGCTTGTTCCGCTTCAACGGCTACCACAATCTCGGCAAGCACTGGCAGGCGCGCGCCAACCTGGTCTGGATCAGCGATTCCCGCTACGTCGAGGACTTCGCCAACAACCTCGGCGGCCTGACCGCCAGCACACTCACCAGTACCGCCGGCCTGTACGGCGTGGGTCAGTTCTGGAACGGTGGCATCATGGCCGATGCCTGGCAGTTGTCGGATTTCAACCTGACCAAGGCTTCGCTGCCGTACAACCGTTTGCCGCGCGCCTATTTCAACTTCGAGCGTCCACTGGGCCAGTGGCTCAATATCGGCCTGCGCAGCGAGGCCGTGCGCTTCCAGCACGATTTGCATGACGGCGGAACCCGACTGGATTTGAAGCCGACCGTCGGCTTGAACTTCGAGGGACCGTCCTGGTACATCCGTCCCACCCTGGCCTGGCGCTATACCGACTATCGCCTGGATCCCGGCCTGGCCCGCAGCATTGCGGTCACCCGCGCGGCGCGCGCGCTGGGCGTGCCTGCCGGCAGCGTCACCGACGCAATGATGCGGCCGTACTACGATGAATCACCCAACCGCAGCCTGCCCATCGGCTCGGTGGACATGGGCCTGTTCTTCGACCGCGAAACCGAGATCAAGGGAAGCCGCTTCCTGCAGACGCTGGAACCGCGGCTGTTCTACCTCAACGTGCCGTATCGCGAGCAGGATGGCATCCCGCTGTTCGACACCCGCCCCTTCACCTTCAGCTGGGGCCAGATGTTCCGTGACAACCGTTATTCGGGTCCGGATCGCCAGTCGGACGCCAACCAATTGACGATGGCATTGACCACCCGTTTCCTTCGTCAGTCCGATGGGTTCGAACGGGCGTCCATGAGCCTCGGCCAGATCCGGTATTTCGAGGACAGCCAAGTTACCCTATCCCCCTCCGAGGCCCCGTTGCTGAAGGGCAAATCGGCCTGGATTGCCGATGCCAACTACGCCCCCACCGATCGCTGGACCATCGGCGCCTCCTACCAGTGGGATCCGAAGTTCCGTCGGGAAGATCTGGCCAGCCTGCGCGCGCGCTACCTGATCGGCGACGACGGCGTGGTCAACCTGACCTACCGCCATCGCCGGGACCTGCTGGAACAGGGCGACTTCTCGTTCCTGTACCCGATCAGCCCGTCCTGGAGCATCGTCGGCCGCTATTACCACTCGTTCATGGAAAACAAGCTGCTGGAAGGCATCGCCGGCGTCCAGTGGGATAGCTGCTGCCTGGCGGTCCGCGCGGTGGTGCGCCGTTACGTGCGCAACCGCGAGGGGGAAATGAACAATTCCATCCAGGTCGAATTCGTCCTCAAGGGCCTCGGCTCAGCCGGCCAGGACACGGAGCGCACCCTGCGCCGTGGTATCCTCGGCTATTACCGAGACGACCTCTATCTCGTCCCGCCGAGCAATACCGCGCCGGATCCGGACGACGACAACCGCTACGCTCCGGATATGCTGCCATGACCATCAAGTTGTACCGCCCCCTCGCCGCCGTCCTGCTGGCCGCCGCCTGCGTGCTCCCGCTGTCGGCCCAGACGCTCCAGCCGCTGGACCGGATCGCCGCGATCGTCGACGAGGACGTCATCCTGCAGAGCGAGCTGGACCGCGCGGTCGCCAACGTGGTCAACCAGTACGCCAACCAGCCCGGCCAGTTGCCGCCGCGGGAAGTGCTGGAGCGCCAGGTCATGGAACGCCTGATCCTGATGAAGCTGCAGGTGGCACGCGCCAATGGCAGCGGCATCCAGGTCGGCGATCAGGAAATCAATGGCGCGGTCGCCGCAGTCGCCCAGCAGAACGGCATGACCGTCGACGCCCTGCGCGCGCGCCTGGCCCAGGACGGCATGTCCTTCAACGACTTCCGCAACTCGCTGCGTGACGAAATCACCGTCCAGCGTCTGCGCCAGAGCTTCGCCCAGAGCAAGATCCAGGTCAGCGAGGGTGAAGTGGACGCCGCCCTGGCGATGCAGGCCAGCTCCGGCCAGCAATACCACCTGGCGCACATCCTGGTCGCGCTGCCGGATGGCGCCACCGCCGAGCAGATCACCACGGGCCAGCAGAAGATCGATGGCATCAAGGCATTGCTGGACAAGGGCGAGATGGACTTCAACGCCGCGGCCGTGCGCTATTCCGACAGCCCCAACGCGCTGGATGGCGGCGATCTGGGCTGGCGCAGCATGGACGAAATCCCGACCGCATTCGTGGAAATGCTCAAGACGATGACGGCCGGCCAGGTCGTCGGCCCGCTGCGCGGCGCCAGCGGCTTCCAGTTGCTCAAGCTGGTGGAGACCCGCGACGCCTCGCAGGCGGAAAAGCGCACCGTCACCGAATACCACGCCCGCCACATCCTCGTGCGCATCACAGAGGCCCAGGACGCCGCCGCGGCCAAGGCCAAGATCGACACCCTGCGTGCCCGCATCGCCGGTGGCGCGGATTTCGCCACCGTCGCCAAGGAATCCTCCGAGGATCCCAACAGCCGTGGTGAAGGTGGCGATCTGGGCTGGTTCCCCGGCGATGCCTTCGGTCCCGCGTTCGGCGAGCAGGTGGCCGGTGTCGGCGACGGACAGATCACCGAGCCGTTCCGCACCGATGCGGGCTGGCACATCGTGCAGCGCGTGGAAGCGCGCCAGAGCGACGTCACCGATGCAAACCAGCGTGCCCAGGTCCGCGAGACCATCGGCCGCCGCAAGCTGGAAGACGAATACAACCGATTCCTGCAGGAAATGCGCGGCGAAGCCTACGTGAACATCCGTACCGGCGCTCAGGCCCAGACCGACGGCACGCCGGCCAATGCGCCGGCGGCGGCACCGGCTGAAACGCCCGCGCCCGCTCCCGGCGGCTGAGCATGCTGCCCCGCCTGGCGCTGGTCCCGGGTGAGCCGGCCGGCATCGGGCCCGAACTCTGCGTCAGGCTTGCCCAGCAGCCACGCCGGGATTGCCGGCTGGTGGCGTTTGCCGACCCGGGCGTGATGCAGGCGGCCGCGGCCGCGCTGGATCTGCCACTGCGGCTGCTCGACGAACAGCAGGAAGCCCGCGCATCGGGTGAGCTGTGCCTGCGGCCGCTGGCCAATCCCGCCCCGACCCGGTTCGGCCAACCCGATCCCCGCAACGCCGCCACCGTCATCGCCGCCCTGGCCCAGGCTTCCGACGCCTGCCTGAGCGGTGAATTCGATGGAGTGGTCACCGGCCCGGTACACAAGGCCGCGATCAACGCCGGCGGCATCGCCTACACCGGTACTACCGAACTGCTGGCCGCGCGCGCTGGCCGCGAGGTGGTGATGATGCTGGCCAACGACATCGTCCGGGTCGCCCTGGCGACCACCCACCTGCCCCTGCGACAGGTGCCCGACGCCATCACCACCGACGCGCTGACCTCCGTGCTGCGTATCACCCACGCTGCGATGCGCGACGATTTCGGCATCGGCGATCCGGTGATCGCGGTGCTTGGCCTCAATCCGCATGCGGGCGAAGCCGGCCATCTCGGCCACGAGGAAATCGAAGTCATCGAGCCGGTGATGGCCGCGCTGCGCGGGGAAGGCATGCGCCTGATCGGACCGCTGCCGGCGGATACCGCGTTCCTGCCGCAGAAGCTCGCCGGCTTCGATGCGGTGCTGGCGATGTATCACGACCAGGGCCTGCCGGTGCTCAAATACAGCGGCTTCGAGCAGGCGGTGAACCTCACCCTGGGCCTGCCGTATCCGCGCGTCGCGGTCGATCACGGCACCGCGCTGGACCTGGCCGGCAAGGGCATTGCCGATCCGTCCAGCCTGTTCGCCGCGGTACAGACCTGCGCCCGCATCGCCACCCTGAAATCCGCAAGCTAGCAAACGCATACCCTGCTTCCTGCCCGCTCGAATCCCCAATCCCCAATCTCCAATCCCTACCTCGCCATGCCCCCCTTCAAGGCGCCACCCAAGAAATCGCTGGGCCAGCACTTCCTCACCGACCGCAGCTACATCGAGCGGATCGTGCTGGCTGTCGATCCCAAGCCGGGCGACAGGCTGGTCGAAATCGGCCCCGGCCAGGGCGCCATCACCCTGCCGCTGCTGCGCCGGCACGGCGAACTGACCGCGATCGAGTTCGATCGCGATCTGATCACCCCGCTGATGGAAGCATCCGAAGGCGTCGGCCGCCTCACCATCATCCACAAGGACGTGCTGGCGGTGGACTTCGGCAAGTTGGCCGGTGACGATCGCCTGCGCCTGGTCGGCAACCTGCCCTACAACCTGTCCTCGCCGATCCTGTTCCATGCGCTCGAACACGCCGCGTCGATCCGCGACATGGTCTTCATGCTGCAGAAGGAAGTGGTGGATCGCATGGCCGCCGGTCCCGGCAGCAAGGTCTATGGCCGCCTGAGCGTGATGCTGCAGGCGTACTGCACGGTGACGCCGTTGTTCGTGGTTCCCCCCGGGGCGTTCCGGCCGCCGCCGAAGGTGGATTCGGCGGTCGTGCGGATGGTGCCCCGCCCGCCCGCCGAGATTGGCGTCGCGGATCCGCAGCGCTTCACCGAAATCGTGCGCGCCGCATTCGGCCAGCGCCGCAAGACCCTGCGCAACGCCCTGGGCGGGGTCTGCGACGGGGCCGCGATCGAAGCCGCAGGAATCAGTCCCGACGCGCGCGCCGAACAGGTGGAAGTGGCCGCCTTCATCCGCCTGGCCAACCAGGCACCGGTGGCGCCAGCGGCCTGACCGTTCCGGCGCCCGCGCGGCGTTTCCCGTTTCACGCCGCAATGCATACACTGTCCGGCATGAAACACGACTACGCCATCGACATCGACGTAGCCACCCGCTTCCTCGACGATCAATCCGCGCCCGAGGACGGGCGCTATGTGTTCGCCTACACCATCCGCATCCGCAACCGGAGCGACGTGCCCGCGCGCCTGCTGGGCCGCCACTGGGTCATCACCGACGCCAACGGCAAGGTCCGGGAAGTGGAAGGTGCCGGCGTGGTCGGCGAGCAGCCATGGCTGCAGCCGGGCGAGGACTTCGAATACACCTCCGGGGCGGTGCTGGAAACCGACATCGGGACCATGAAAGGAAGCTACGACATGATTGCCGACGACGGCACCCGCTTCGACGCCCCCATTCCCCAGTTCACCCTCTCGGTTCCGCGGACGCTGCACTGATGGCGGTCTGGGCGATAGGCGATCTGCAGGGATGCTACGACGCGACCCAGCGGCTGCTGGAGCGGCTGCGTTTCGATCCCGCACGGGATCGGCTCTGGTTCTGCGGCGATCTGGTCAACCGCGGCGGACAATCACTGGAAACCCTGCGGCTGGTGCATTCGCTGCGCGAGCAGAGCGTGGTGGTGCTGGGCAATCACGACCTGTCCCTGCTGGCGATCGGCGAACGTTCGCCGGACGAGCAGCGCAAGGTCAATCCGGACCTGCAGCGGGTGGTGCTGGCCGACGATGCACGCGTGCTGCTGGACTGGCTGCGCGGACAGAAACTGGTCCACGCCGACCGCGAACTGGGCTGGATGATGATTCACGCGGGGCTCGCGCCCAAATGGACCACCAGCCTCGCCGAGCGCTACGCGCGCGAGGTCGAGCAGCAGTTGCACGGCAGCGGCTATCGCAAGCTGTTCCGCAACATGTACGGCGACAAGCCCAACTGGTCCTCCGGCCTGTCCGGCTACGACCGCGCGCGCGCCATCATCAACGTGCTCACCCGCATGCGCTATTGCACGCCGCGCGGGCGCATGGCGATCGAGGAGAAAGGCGCACCCGGCACCCAGGCGCAGGGCCTGTATCCCTGGTACGAGGTGCCCGGCCGCGCCCCGCGCGATCTGAAGATCGTCTGTGGCCATTGGTCGACCCTGGGCCTGATGATCGGCCACGGCGTGCACGCGATCGATACCGGCGCGGTGTGGGGCGGCAAGCTCACCGCGCTGCAGTTGGATACCGACGAACTGCGGATCGTGCAGGTACCCGGACGCGACGTGGATCCCGCTTCCTTCGCGGGCCGGGACTGACGCCTCCCGAACATCGGGCTTGCGGCTGTTTTCAGTTCACCGATCTCGGCGTACCGGTAGGAGGTTGCTCCTCTACAATCGGGCCATGCGTATTCCGACGGTCCCTCCGCGCACCTTGGCCATGGCCCTGCTGTCCGCCCAGCTGCTGGCGGCATGTGGACGTGCTCCGGCCACTGCAACGTCCCCGCGAGTTCCCGTGCCCACCGCGGTCTCCGCCGCGATGGGCGCGCCCGCAAGCGCTGTTTCCGCCGCCTCCCCTCCCCTGGTCGCGGCCGCCCGGTCGCAGGTCGGCGTCACCCGCAATTACGATCCCGCGTATGTCCGGCTGGCGTATCCAGGCGGCGATGTCCCGCAGGATCGTGGTGTCTGCACGGACGTGGTGATCCGCGCCCTGCGCACGCAGGGACTGGATCTCCAGCAGGCCATCCACGAGGACATGCGGGCCCGCTTCCACGCCTATCCGCAGGACTGGGGCATGTCCGGCCCGGATCGGAACATCGACCACCGCCGGGTGCCCAACCAGATGCACTGGTTCAAGCAACAGGGCTGGCAACGCGCCATCGGCGCACGGGCGACGGACTACGCGCCGGGCGACATCGTCGCCTGGAAGCTGCAAGGCAGCGGCCTGCTGCACATCGGCATCGTCTCCGACCGCCGGGGTGCCGACGGCGTGCCGCTGATCCTGCACAACATCGGCGCGGGAACCCGCGAAGAGGATCTGCTGTTCCGGCCCCCCATCATCGGCCACTACCGGCCGCTGCTTCCGTAAGCGCGCGGCGACTCCGGCTCAGGCCGTCCGCACCCGCAGGTAGTCGATGAATTCGAACGCATGCGCATGGCGCGCGTCGGCCGGATGCGGTTCGCGCCGCACCACGTCCCACTCGGTGGGGTCGAAGCGGGGAAAGTGCGCGTGCGCGTCCTCGACCAACGTATCGACATGGGTCAGGTACAGCGCGTCGGCAAGCGAAAGGGTCTGCGCGTAGATCTCGCCGCCACCGATCACGCAGATTTCCGGATTGTCCTCGCTGGCCGCCCAGGCCAGCGCCTGCTCGAGCGACGCCACCGCCTCCATGCCGGCGAACGGCACCTGTCCACGGCTGGTCAGCACCAGGTTGCGCCGGCCCGGCAGCGCGCGACCGAGCGACTCGGCGGTGCGCCTGCCCATGAGCACCGGCTTGCCCAGGGTCAGCGCCTTGAAGCGCTTGAGATCGTCGGGCAACCGCCAGGGCAGATCATTGTCGCGGCCGATGGCGTACCGGCGATCGAGCGCGGCGATCAGCGACAGGGAAACGGATGGATTCATGCGGGCTGACTTCCGGCGTATTGCAGGCGGGGGGAACGCGGCGTACTTTCGCCACACACCATCTTCGGGGAAGGCCGGATGCCCTCGCAAGCCAGAACGATGCTGTTGGCCGGCGGATTGCTGCTGGCCGCGGCCGCCGACGCCGGCCAGTCCCTGCCGGCGCGCTTCGAATCCGACCGCGTCTACCTGGAAGCGCAGGGAGCCACCGGTGAACGCCTGCGCCTGTACACAGACACCGGTGGCGGCCTCTTCCTCAAGCAGGAAGCGGTCGAGCGGTTGAAGCTGCCGCTGTCGCCACTGGAGGACCCGGAAGCGCGCCGCGAACTCGGCGATCGCGCCAAGGTCACCCGCCTGCCCGCCTTCGCGGTGGAGGCCGGCATCCCGCCGCCGCTGGCCGACGATGGCCGCATGATGGTGTTGCCGAGCGCGCTCGCCGGCCCGCAGTTGCCGGGCACCAGCCAGGACGATGGCATCCTGGGGCAGGCGTGGTTCTCCGGCCGCATCTGGACCTGGGACTATCCCGCGCGCCGCTTCCGCCGCGAAGCCGGCGACTGGAAGCCTTCGCCGGAACTGCGCCGGCTGGCGCTGGGCTTCAAGACCGACGGGCACGGCAACCGGGTAACCGACTTCCCGCGCCTGCAGGTCGTCATCGACGGAAAGACGCATTCGCTGCTGCTGGATACCGGCGCGATGACGGTGCTGACGCCGAACGCGCAGGCCGAACTCGCCGATGGCGGTCCCTCCGAGCGCGCCACCAGCATGATCGCCGACAGCGTGTTCCAGGCCTGGCGCAAGGCGCATCCGGACTGGCGGGTGATCGATAACGCGCAGGCAGGCATGGGCTCGGCGATGATCGAGGTGCCGGAAGTGATCATCGCCGGTTACAAGGTGGGGCCGGTGTGGTTCACCCACCGCGAGAACCGCAACTTCCACGACTTCATGTCCAGCTTCATGGACGCGCGGGTGGACGGTGCGCTGGGCGGCAATGCGTTCCGCCACTTCATCATGACCGTGGATTATCCCGGCGCCGCCGCATACTTCCGCTGCATTGCCGGTTGCCGCGACACCACGCCGCGTTAGCGCGGCGCGGCGTCGGCTTGCCAGGTCGCCAGCAGCGCCTGCGTGCGCGGCTCGTTCCAGCAGCGGTCCGGCACGTAGGCGTGCCGGCCGGATTGCCCTTGCTCGTAGATGAAGCGTCCGCCCGCCACGCGCACCACGTCGCCGCGAGCCTCGTAGCGCACGTTCGGTCCGGCACCGAACCGCAGCACGCCCGCCTCCACCGACAGGCGCAGGTCCGGCATGGTGTCCAGGCCGCCGAGCGCGGTCCGCTTCCAGCGGCGGAATTCCAGCCACGGCATCACGCCCTGCGCCAGGCCGGCGGCGGCGATCACCACGGCGGGCAGGCGCAGGCCGGGAGAATCCGCGAGGAAAATGATCGCCAGCGCGATGAGTCCCAGCAGCAGCGACGCCCCCCAGATCCAGCGGCGCCAGCCACTGCGGAACCACCACCACTTGAGGTACTGCTCGCGCAGGTAGGCATCGTCGCGGCGGAAACCGATCTCCGCCGCCTCGTCAACACCGCTCATACCGCGACCGGCGCCTTGATGGCTGGATGCGGGTCGTAGCCGAGGATTTCGATGTCCTCGTAGCTGAAGGCAAACAGATCGGTCACGTCCGGATTCAGCCGCAGCGTCGGCAATTTGCGCGGCTCGCGTGCCAGCTGTTCGCGCGCCTGCTCGTAGTGATTGGAATACAGGTGCGCATCGCCCAGCGTGTGCACGAAGTCGCCCACGCCCAGCCCGGTGGCTTGCGCGACCATGTGGGTCAGCAGCGCGTAGCTGGCGATGTTGAAGGGCACGCCCAGGAAGATGTCGCCGCTGCGCTGGTACAGCTGGCAGCTCAGCTTGCCGTCGACCACGTAGAACTGGAACATCGTGTGGCACGGCATCAGCGCCATCTTCGGCAGATCGGCGACGTTCCAGGCGCTGACGATCAGCCGGCGCGAATCCGGGTTGCGCTTGATCTCCTCGACGACCCATTTGATCTGGTCGATCTCGCCGCCATCGGCGGTCGCCCAGCGGCGCCATTGCTTGCCGTAGACCGGGCCGAGCTCACCGTCGGCGTTGGCCCATTCGTCCCAGATGCTGACCTTGTTGTCCTTCAGGTAGGCGATGTTGGTCTCGCCTTTCAGGAACCACAGCAGCTCATGGATGATCGAACGCAGGTGCAGCTTCTTGGTGGTGACCAGCGGGAAACCCTCGGCGAGATCGAAGCGCATCTGCCAGCCGAACACGCTGCGCGTGCCGGTGCCGGTGCGATCGGATTTCTCGGCGCCCTGCTCCAGCACATGGCGCAACAGATCGAGATAGGGCTTCATGCGGATTCCTTGGCTGGAACGACGGGTTGCAGGACGGGCGAGCGGCGCGACAGCCACAGCAGGTACAAACCCAGCAGGATCAACGGCACGCTCAGCAGCTGGCCCATGGTCAGCCAGCCGAAGGCCAGGTACTGGAGCTGCTCGTCCGGCACCCGCACGAATTCGACCAGGAAACGGAACACACCATACAGCAGCGCGAACAGGCCGGAGACCGCGTAGCGCGGCCGCGGCTGGCGGGAGAACCACCACAGCGCGGCGAACATCACCAGTCCTTCGAGGAACGCCTGGTACAGCTGCGAAGGGTGGCGCGCGAACTGATCCAGCGCGCCGGCCGCGTACTGCGCCTGCAACTGCGCGGCGCTGAAGTCCTTCAATGCCGGATCGGTCGGGAAGATCACGCCCCAATCCGCCTTCGTGTACTTGCCCCACAACTCGGCGCCGATGAAATTGCCGATCCGGCCGAACCCCAGCCCCAGCGGCACCAGCGGAGCAACGAAGTCCATGGTGTCGAAGAAGTGCATGCGCTGGCGGCGCGACCACCACAGCGCGGCGGTCATCACGCCGAGCAGGCCACCGTGGAAACTCATGCCGCCTTCCCAGACCTTGAAGATGGACAGCGGATTGGCGAGGAACCCTTCCAGGCCATAGAACAGGATGTAACCCAGGCGCCCGCCCAGCACCACGCCGATCATCGCGTAGAACAGTAGATCCGAGAATCCGTTGGCGTCCACGCCCGGCAACCGGCCTGCCCGCACCCGCCGCTGGCCCAGCCACCACGCCGCGATGAAACCCAGCAGGTACATCAGGCCGTACCAATGCAGCTTCAGCGGCCCCAGCGACAGGGCAATCGGGTCAATCTGGTGAAGGTAGATCATGCGCCTCGGGGACCGGCAGGGAATGCCCTATTTTGCCCCAGCCGGGTTGGCTTGCGCCGTCCGTCCCGCCCCGGGGACAGCCGGCGGCAAGGCTTGCGGCCGGACTCGCGTTCCGGTGCCGGCTCAGAAGACGTGCGGCTGGTTGGGCAGTTCGTCCTCATCCCGCTGGCTGCCGTCCTGCGGAAAGAACGCCGCCAGCAGGTCCGACACCGCGGTGATGCCGCGGATCACCGCGGCTTCGGCTTCACCGGCGCGCAGACGCTCTTCCATCAGCTGGCAGACGCCGCGCCATTGCTCGTCGCTGACCCGGCCGCGCAGCCCGCGGTCGGCGACGATCTCGATGCGGTGATCGGCCAGCAGCAGGTAGATCAGCACGCCGTTGTTGGCTTCCGTGTCCCAGGTGCGCAGTCGCGCGAACGCTTCCAGCGCGCGCGCGCGGGCCTGCATGCCACGCACCACCGCAAGCAGGGGCAGATCCGCCTCCACCGCGAACATCACTTCGCCGCGATGGCGCTGTTCGCCCTGGTGGATGGCGTCGGCGATGCGCTGCAGGCTGTCGGCCGGGAACAAGCGGCGCGCGGAAGGCGGGAATAGATGGCGCAGCAGTCGCATCACCAGCTCCCCGAGGCGCCACCGCCTCCGGACATGCCGCCGCCACCGCCCCAGCCGCCTCCTCCGAAGCCACCGCCGCCGCCGAAACCTCCTCCGCCCCCCCAGCCGCCGCCACCGCCCCACCCACCCCAATCGCGATGGCGGGCATAACGACCACCGGTGGAAACCGACAGCAGGCCGTAGATCAGGCCGAACACGCCGGCGATGCCGGCCACGGGAATCAGCGAGGACAGCAGGAATGCGGTGCCGCCGGCGGCACCGGCGGTGAACAACCCGCGGATGCCGGCGGGTGCACGCCCGAACACGCCACGCACGATGCTGGCGATGATGAAGGCGGCGAACAGCGCGAACAGCCAGTCGCCGCCACGCGAACGCTCCGGCCGGTGGTCGCTGACCGGCGCCGGCAGTGCCTCGCCGTCGATGAGCTTGACCAGCACCGCGGTCGCGTCGGTGATGCCGCCGCCGTAGTCGCCGCCACGGAATTTCGGCACCAGGTATTCCTGGATGACCCGGTTGGCGATGGCGTCGGGAATCGCGCCTTCCAGGCCATAGCCGGGTTCGATGCGCACGCGCCGGTCGTTCTTGGCGACCAGCAGCAGCACGCCGTCGTCCACGCCCTTTCGTCCCAGCTTCCATTGCTCGAACACGCGCAGGGTGTACTGCTCGATGCTCTCCGGCTCGGTGCTCGGCACGATCAGTACCTGCAGCTGGCTGCCCTTGCGCTGCTGCAGGGCCAGTGCCTGCTGCTCCAGCTGCTGCTTCTGCGCGGCATCCAGGGTGCCGGTGGTATCCACCACCGGCGAGTCCAGGGCGGGAATGGCCGCCAACTGCTGGGCCGCCGCCGGCAGCAGCAGGCAGCACCACAACAGCAGCCCGGACAGCGCGCGGCGCAGCATCGGCGCGTTCGCGGTCGGTCAGTTGGCCGGCGCGGGCGCGGGCTCCGGACCCGGCGGCTGGGCCGGCTGCGGCGCCTGCGGCGCCGGCGCCGGCGTGCCGAAGTCGACCTGCGGCGCCTGCTGGATCTGCGCCTCGTTCTCCACCGTGAAGTTCGGCTTTTCCTTGTAGCCGAAGATCTTGGCGGTAATCACCTGCGGGAACGAGCGGATGAAGGTGTTGTAGTCCTGCACGGTCTGGATGTAACGGCCGCGCGCGACGGTGATGCGGTTCTCGGTGCCTTCCAGTTGCGCCTGCAGATCGCGGAAGGACTGATCCGACTTCAGGTTCGGGTAGTTCTCGGTGACCACCAGCAGGCGCGACAGCGCGCTGGACAGTTCGCCCTGCGCCTGCTGGAACTGCTGCAGCGAGGCGGCATCGTCGGCGTTGACCTGGATCTGGCCGACCCGCGCGCGCGCGTTGGTGACGTCGGTCAGCACCTGCCGTTCCTGCTGGGCGTAGCCCTGCACGGTCTTGACCAGGTTGGGAATCAGATCGGCGCGGCGCTTGTACTGGTTGAGCACTTCCGACCAGCCGGCCTTGACCGCTTCATCCTTCTGCTGGATCGAGTTGTAGCCACAACCGGACAGCAGGGCCGCCAGGGCGACCAGTGCGAGCGAACGGACGAACAGGCGCATGACACCACTCCTTCGGCAGGGACGGCGGCATTGCAGCATCCGCCGGTGAAGGATGCAACCGCGCCGGCGCGGCGGCGGCACCACCGTTGCCGCCCCGTCAGCTACCCCCAAACGCCGACGCCCGGCGGAAGCCGGGCGTCGGGGAGACGGAAACGCCAGCGGCGGCTTACCAGTTGCCGGCGCCCGGGATGTGCTTCTGCGCGGCGCGGCGGCGCATCATCAGGTTCAGCCACTCGACCATCACCGAGAAGCCCATCGCGAAGTACACGTACGGCTTGGGCACGTGGATTTCCAGGCCATCCAGGATCAGCACCACGCCGATCAGCACGATGAACGCCAGCGCCAGCATCTTGATGGTCGGGTTGGCGTCGATGAAGCGGCCCAGCGGATTGGCCGCCAGCAGCATCACCGCCACCGCCAGCAGGATCGCCGCGACCATGATCGGAATGTGCTGGGCCATGCCGACCGCGGTGATGACCGAGTCCAGCGAGAACACGATGTCGATGATCGCGATCTGGGCGATGACCAGGCCAAACACCGCCGAAGCCTTGGTGGTGGACGGGTCCTCGTCCTCGCCGCCGGTGATCAGTTCCTTGATCTCCATGCCGCCCTTCACCAGCAGGAAGATGCCGCCCAGGATCAGCACCAGATCGCGGATGGAGATGCCCATGCCGGCGACGCTGAACAGGTCGTTCTGCATGCGCGCCAGGAACGCCAGCGACACCAGCAGCGCGATCCGGGTGATGCAGGCCACCGCGATGCCGAAGCGGCGGGCGGTCGGGCGCTGGTGGGCCGGAAGCTTGCTCACCGCGATCGAGATGAACACCAGATTGTCGATGCCCAGCACGATTTCCAGCGCGCTCAGCGTCACCAGGGTCAGCCAGACGTTGGGGTCGGCCAGGAACTCGAGACTCATTCGATTTGCAACCTTGCTATATCAGGAGAAAAGTTCGGACAGGCGGGGCCAGAGAATCAGGCCCCAGCACAGCAATACGTTCATCATCAGCACGAACACCGCCGCCGAACCCATGTCCTTGGCGCGTCCGGCCAGTTCGTGGTGCTCGGGCCCGTAGCGCTCGATGACCGCCTCGATCGCCGAGTTCAGCAGTTCGGCCGCCAGCACCAGCAGGCAACTGCCGATCAACAGCACCCGCTCCACCGCGGTGTCGCCCAGCCACAAGGCCAGCGGCGCCAGCACGATCAGCAGGTAGACCTCCAGCCGGAACGAGGATTCGTGCAGCCAGGCCGCGCGCAATCCCTGCATCGACCAGATCGCCGCCTTGAGGATGCGCCCGGGACCCCGGGGCATGTGTCCGATTTCGTCCGCCATTCCTGGATCTCCGGTCAGCCCGCGATACGGGCGGGCGGGCAATGCGGAAGGCGGGGCGTCGCGGCAGCGGGCATGGAGTGCGGAGGGTCCGTGAGAACCCCGATCTTGCCATATCGGGAGACCTTCCCGGCGCGTATCGGTTTGCCTTTGGCGGTCCCGGCTGGTTCACTGGCCCTTCTTCCCGTCCCGGAGACCCGCGCCGATGTCCCGTTTCCCGCTGCCCGCGCACCGCCTGGCCTGCCTGCTGTTGCCGGCCCTGCTGGCGCTCTCCGCTTGCGCCACCTGGTCCGACGGTTCCGGCCCGAAGCGGGCGCCGGCCATCCCTGCCGAGGTCTCCAACGCGGAGTGGGAGAAGGACATGCAGCGGTTCGCCGCCGAGGACGCCAGCCATCCCCCGCCGCAGAACGCGGTGCTGTTCGTCGGCAGTTCCTCGATCCGGATGTGGGAATCGCTGGCCCGGGATTTCCCCGACGCCACGGTCATCAATCGCGGTTTTGGCGGCTCGGAAATCCGCGACAGCACCTGGTACGCACCGCGCATCGTGCTGCCCTACAAGCCGGGAACGGTGGTGCTGTACGCGGGCGACAACGACCTCGCCAGCGGGCGCACGCCACTGCAATTGCACGACGACTTCGTCGCTTTCGCCGAACTCATCCATCGCAAGCTGCCGAAGACGCGCCTGGTCTACATCTCCACCAAGCCGAGCCCGTCCCGCGCGCACCTGCTCGACGCGCAACGCGAGGCCAACGCGCTGATCAAGGCCGAATCCACGCGTCACGACTTCGTTTACATCGACGTGTTCACGCCGATGCTGGACGCGGGCGGCAAGCCGCGCGAGGACCTGTTCCTGGCCGACCGGCTGCACATGAATCCAGCCGGTTACGCGATCTGGCGCGGGTTGCTGGCTCCCTACGTGAACTGAGCCTCGGGCGCACGGGCCCTTCCCGTTTTCCGGACAGCGGCTTTTTCTAGACGGGGACATAACTCCGGCAGGCGTAGCGTCGGCCTCCCGCAGAGGAGACCCCTCCATGGCTACCACCTCGTACCGGCCGCAGGGCTACCACAGCGTCACTTCCTACCTGATCGTCGACGACGCCGCCAAGGCGCTGGATTTCTACCGCGACGCCTTCGGCGCCGAGGAAATGTACCGGCTGCCGATGGGCGACCGCATCGGCCATGCCGAAACCCGCATCGGCGACACCGTGCTGATGCTGTCCGACGAATGGCCGGACATGAACGCCTTGTCGCCGAACACCCGCGGCGGCGCGACCTCGAGTTTCATGATCTACGTCGAGGACGCCGACGCCGCCTATGCGCGCGCGGTCAAGGCCGGCGCCCGCGCCGACCGTCCGGTCAAGCAGGAATTCTGGGGCGACCGCATCGGTTCGGTCGTGGACCCGTTCGGACACAAGTGGTCGCTGTCGACCCATGTCGAGGACGTCGCGCCGGAAGAAATGCAGCGGCGGATGGAAGCCTGGTCGCAACAGCAGGCATCCACCTGATGCATGCACGACGCGCCCGCGGATGCAGGATCCGCGGGCGGCGTCGCATCGACAGGCTCGTGCCCCGGATTATTTCCGGCGCGCCAGGCCTGCATCTTGGTGCAGGCTCAGCACATTACGATCCGGATCGACGAAGTCCAGCGACAGTCCGCCGTCCGGCGACTCGCTGACCGGCACGACGATCTCCACGCCGCGCCCGGCCAGCGCCTCGGCGTAGTCGTCGATGCCGCCGTCCAGGCTGAACACCACCACCGGCGATTCGCCGGGGCGGACCGCCTGGACGATGAACACCAGGGTCAGCTCGCCGACCTCGGCCAGCGCGAACGGGCCGTCATGGCCGTCGATCGCGTTGACCGGCAGGCCGAGGGTGTCGCGGTAGAAAGCGACCGAGCGGGCCAGATCACTGACGAAAAAGACGATGGCGCCGACCTTGCATTGGGAAAGCATGGGAGTCCTCCTTGTGGTTGTTTGTGGTCCCGTCTATCCGTTGCCGCCGGGACGCCAGGTGTGACCGGGACGGCGGATCACCAGCAGGTGGCCGTCGACATCATGGGTGGCCAGTCCGGCGCCGCCGCCGAGCGCGGCCCGGAGCCGGCGGCGGATCAGACCGAACTGGAGATCCACACTGCGCGCCGGATCGCGCACGTAGGCCATGGCCAGGCTCTCCGCGCGCGCGGCGGGCGGCAGTTCGCCGAGCGCCTTGCGGATGCGGCTGAGCCGCTGGCGGAACGCCTCGGGCGACAGCGCCAGGATCCAGCGGATTTCATCGGCCGACAGGCCATGCAACGCCAGCACGGCCACCCGCCGCAGGCGGGCGGGCCAGGCGTGCAGCCATCCGGGAACCGCCGGGGATTCCATCCCGGCCGTCGCTTCCCCGGACGGGTCGTCGTCCGCGACCAGCGCCTCGCGGCGACGGCGGCGCACCGCGGTGCGCGCCTGCATCGCGGCCAGGTTGCGCATCGTCCCGGCCAGCCAGGGTGCATCGGCGCGGCCGGCGGCCAGGGCCGCGGCCAGGGTGTCCTGCACCAGATCCTCGGCGTCGGCGGCGGAGCGCGCCAGCCGGCGCGCCTGCGAACGCAATTCGCGATAGGTCTCCAGATCCATCCGCCGATGATGCCGCAGAAGCGTGGCCGGCGGAGCCGGCCTACTGCGAGCGCAGTGCCTCGATCGGATCCAGCTGGGACGCCTTGCGTGCCGGGTAGTAGCCGAAGAACAGGCCGGTGGCCACCGAGAAGCCCGCGGCCAGGCCGATGACCTGCCCGTTCAACGCCACCGGCAGCTCGCTGAACTTGCCCACCAGCAGCGCGCCGACGATGCCGATGGCGATGCCGAGCACGCCACCGAACAGCGAGATCAGCATGGCCTCGGCCAGGAACTGCCTGCGCACATCGCTCGGTCCGGCGCCGACCGCCATGCGCAGGCCGATCTCGCGGATGCGCTCGGTCACCGACACCAGCATGATGTTCATGATGCCGATGCCGCCGACGATCAGCGAGATGGTCGCGACCGCACCCAGCAGCAGCGACATCAGGCGGGTGGTGGCGGTGCGCGTGGCGACGATTTCGGAAATGTTGCGGACGTTGAAGTCGTCATCCTCGCCCGGCGCGATCTTGTGCCGCTGGCGCAGCAAAGCCTCGACCTCGCCCTGCACGTAGCCCAGGTCCTTGGCGTCGGCCACGGTGAGCGCAATCTGCATCACCGCGCTGGGCGGCAGGCCCATCGAACCCATCAGCCGGCGGCGCGCGGTTTCCAGCGGCACCATCATCACGTCGTCCTGGTCCTGGCCGAAACCACCCTGCCCCTTCGGCGCCAGCGTGCCGACCACGGTGAATGGCACCCGGCCGATGCGCACGGTCTGGCCGATACCGGTTTCCTCGCCGAACAGTTCGCGACGCACGGTCTCGCCCAGGATCACCACCTTGCCGGCGCCGCTGTAGTCCTGCGCATCGAAACCGTCACCGTTGGCGATTGTCCAGCTGTTGATGTCGAAGTAGTCCGGCTGCACACCCTGCCAACTGCTCGACCAGTTGTTCTCGGCATACACGACCTGGCTGCTGCCGCGCAGCGCGCCGGCGACGTACTGCACCTCCGGGATTTCGTTGCGGATGGCGTCGACGTCTCCCTCGCGCAGGGTGAAGAAGCTGCTCCCGCTCATGCGCACGCCGCCACCACTGCGGCCGGCACCGGGGTTGATGTCCAGTCGCTGCGAGCCCAGGCCGGACACCAGCTTGTCGATTTCCGCCTGGGTGCCCTGGCCGACCGAAACCATCACGATGACCGCGGCGATGCCGATGATCACGCCCAGCGAGGTCAGCGCGCTGCGCATCCAGTTGCCACGCAAGGCGAAGATCGCGGTGCGCAGAATATCGGTGAAGTTCATGGGCTGCTTTCCCCCAATCCCGAATCCCGTTTCCCGAATCTCGGTTCCTCATGCAACTCGCCGTCGCGCATGACCAGGATGCGATCGGCGTGGGCGGCCACATCGGCGTCGTGGGTGATCAGGATGACCGTGTGGCCTTCGTCGCGCAGGCGCTTGAACAGCGCCAGGATTTCCTCGCCGGTGCGGCTGTCGAGTGCGCCGGTGGGTTCGTCGGCCAGGATGATCGGTGGTTCGTTGATCAGCGCGCGGGCGATCGCCACGCGCTGCTGCTGGCCGCCCGACAGTTCGCTGGGCCGATGGCCGCCGCGCTCGGCCAGGCCCACGGCCGCCAGCGCCTTGCGCGCGCGTTCGGTGCGCTCGTGCGGAGGCACCTGCGCATAGCCCAGCGGCATCGCGACGTTCTCCAGCGCGTTCATCCGCGGCAGCAGGTTGAAGCCCTGGAACACGAAACCGATCTTGTCCCGGCGCAGCACCGCCAGTTCCTCCGCGTCCAGCGTCGCCACGTCGACGCCGTCGCAGTGGTAGGTGCCGGAAGAAGGTGTGTCCAGGCAACCGATCAGGTTCATCAGGGTCGACTTGCCGGAGCCAGACGGTCCCATGATGGCGACGAAATCGCCCCGGCCGATGCGCACGTCCACGCCCTTGAGCGCGACCACCTCGGCCTCGGTGCCGGGCGAGTAGACCTTGCTCAACGCCCGCGTCTGGATCACCGGCACCTCGCCGGCGGACGTATTCATGGCACTCATTCCTTGGCGCGCTCGCCGACGATGACCTGATCACCGGCCTTCAGGTTGCCCGCGACCTCGGTCGCGCTGCCGTCGCTGGCGCCCAGCCGCACCATGATCCGTTCCGGCTTGCCGGCCACCAGCTTGTACAGCGGCGCGCGCTTGGCCGACAGCAGCGCCTTGAGTTCGTTGTCCCAGCGCTGCTGCTGTGCGGGCTCCAGGCTGGCGCGGAACGCGGCGAAGTCCTGCTGGAAGCGTTCGGCCATGCGCTGGCGCTGCTGCGCCTGCATCGCGCCGCCGTTGCCGCCGCTGGTCACCATGCGCGGGCCGCCACCGGGCCCGCCGGCGAACAGCCGGTTGCCGCCATCCTGCTGGGCCTGGGCCATCCGCGCGGCCTGCCGATCGCGTACCGCCTTCACCGCCGCGTCGAACGCGGCGCGCTGTTCGGGCTTCAGTTGCAGGCTGCCGGCGATACGCTCCATATCCTCGGTGACGCCGCCGCCACGAACCTGCGCCATCTGCGGGGCGCCCTGCGCCTGCTCATCCTCGGTGGTGGGCTTGTAGCGCAGCGCCGCGTTGGACACCTTGAGCACGTTGTCGCGCTTGCTGACCTCGATCTCGGCGTTGACGGTCAGGCCCGGCAGCAGGATCTCGTCGGCGTTGTCCACGGTCACGACCACCGGATAGGTCACCACGTTGTTGGTGGTGGTGGCGGCCAGGCGCACCTGTTCGACCAGGCCCTTGAACTGGCGATCCGGAAAGGCGTCGACGCTGAAGGACACGGTCTGCCCGACCTTGACCTGGCCGATGTCGGCCTCGTCCACCGCCAGTTCGATCTTCATCTTGCGCAGATCCTCGGCGATGGTGAACAGCTCCGGCGCCTGCAGGCTGGCGGCCACGGTCTGGCCCGGCTCGATGCTGCGGGTCAGCACCACGCCATCGACGGGCGAGCGAATTACCGTGCGTTCCAGGTTGACCCGGGTGGTCTGGGTGGAGGCGGTCTGCTGGCGGATCTGCGCCTGGGCGGAGTTGAGTTGCGCGCTGGCCTGGTCGAGCGCGGCGCGCGCCAGATCCACGTCGCTCTGCGCCACCAGCTTCTGCTGGCCGAGATCGGCCTTGCGGCGGTAGTCCAGCTCGGCGTTGCGCAGGGTCGCCTGGGCCTGCGCCAGCGAAGCGCGCGCGGCGGCGATCTGCGCGGTGCCCTGTTCGATCTGGGCCTCGTAGGTCTTGGGGTCGATGCGGGCGAGCACGTCACCCTTCTTCACCGGGCTGTTGTAGTCCACCAGCACGTCGGTCACCTGGCCCGAAATCTGGCTGCCGACGGTGACGGTGGAGATGGCGCTCAGGGTACCGGTGGCCGAGATCGCCACCCGGATGTTGCCCCGCTCGACCTGGGCGGTGCGGTAGGCGCCCTCCTCAGCCTTGGCCTGGCGTCCCTTCCAGTACCAGACGCCCGCGCCGAGGATGGCGAGGACGGCGATGCCGAGGACGATGCGGGAAATCAGCGTGGAACGACGGCGGGACGGCTGGCTCATGCGGGCAAGTCGGCAATGTCGGTGGAGAGGTATGGGCCCATTAACGCACGCCGGGCACGGCGGTTGACAGCGCATGGACGGCGGCCGCGCCCGTTGGGCTGCCGCTCATTTTTCCCTTCCCGTGGATGCTCAGGTGGAGATGCTCAGGTGAAGCGGATGGTCGCGGCCGTGCCCTTGCCCAGTTCACTCTCGAACTCGATCTTCCAGCCAAACCGGTCGCACAGCCGGCTGACGATCGACAGGCCCAGCCCGCTCCCGCGCGGACGGGATGGATCGGCGCGATAGAACGGCTCGAACACCCGCTCCATCGATTCGGCGGACATGCCGATACCGGTGTCCTTGACGATCACCCGGTCGGCCTCGACCAGCACGTCGATACGGCCGGTGTCCGTGTAGCTGCACGCGTTGCGCAGCAGGTTGCTGACCACCACCTGGAATACCCGCGGCGGTGCGTGCAGGCGGGGCTTGGCCACGCAGGTGACCTCCAGGTCGACCGGCTTGCCGATCAACAGCGCGCGCGCATTCTCGGCTTCGTCCAGCACGATGTCGGCGACATCGAAATCCTCGCGTTGCGGCTCGACCTCGGCCTCGCGGGCGAGGATCAGGAAGGCATCGATCACCGCTTCCATGTCGCGGCCGGCGCGCTGGATGCGTTGCAGTGAACGCACCACCCGCGGCGAGGCCTCCTCGGCCATGGCCATATCGCTGGCGACCCGGATCACGGTCAGCGGGGTGCGCAGCTCATGGCTGGCGTCGCGGGTGAAGTCGCGCTCGCGCGCCACGTGCGAGGCCACGCGCTGGGCCAGGCCGTGCAGCGCCGACGCGAGTTGTCGGGCCTCGCCCTGCACCTCGGCCGGCAGGCGATCCGGCGCCAGCCCGCTGACGTCGGGCCGGCGCGGATCCCATTCGGCCACCTGCCGCGCCAGCCAGCTGACCGGTGACACCAGCCGCTTGGACGCCCGGTAGGTCAGCCACGACACCACGTAGATGGCGATCAGGGTCAGGATGATCGGCAGGGTGCCGAAGTAGAACGCCAGCCGTTCGGCCTGCGAACGCAGGAACACCAGGTACAGCCGACCGGCGGGCTGCTCGTCCACCAGCACCAGCATGTCGTCGTCCTTGAGCTCGTGGAAACCGGGCTTGAGGCCGCGCAGGTTGTCCGGCAGCACCAGGTTGGAGTGGCCCTTGACCACCAGGTAGCCACGCAGGTTGTGGGTGTTCGGCGGCGGCTGCGCGGTGGAGGCGTCGTACAGCTCCCAGAAGTGGGTCGCCTCCTCCTGCAGGGCGGTGTTCATCAGGCTGTGCTTGATGACCGCCGAGATCAGGTAGACGCCCAGCACGATCGCCAGGCTCACCATCACCGCCTGCAGGATGAAGGCAATGCGTAGCTTTCGCGGCAACCCCTGCGGCATGACGGCTCCCCTCCCCGGCCGGATTATGCCGTGGCCCTCAGCCGATGTCCGCGATCCGATAGCCGGCGCTCTGGACGGTATGCAGCAGCGGCTTGTCGAACGGCTTGTCGATCACCTTGCGCAGGTTGTAGAGGTGGCTGCGCAGGGTGTCCGAGTCCGGCAACCCGTTGCCCCAGATTTCGCGCTCGATTTCCTGCCGGGTGACCACCCGCGGCGATTCGCGCATCAGGATGGTCAGCAAGCGCAGGCCGATCGGCGACAGCATCAGCTCGTTGCCACCGCGGGTCGCGCGCATGCTCACCGGGTCGAGCACCAGATCGGCGACCTTCAGTACTTCGGCGCCGACCTGCCTGCGCTCGCGCCGGATCAGCGCGCGCAGGCGCGCTTCCAGTTCCTGGATGGCAAAAGGCTTGGTCAGGTAGTCGTCGGCGCCGGAACTGAGCCCGGTCAGCTTGTCGTCCAGGGTGTCTCGGGCGGTCAGCATCAACACCGGCGTGGACTTGCGCGCTTCATTGCGCAACTTCTTGCAGACCTCCATGCCGTCCATGCGCGGCAGCATCAGATCCAGCACGACCACGTCGTAGCTGTTCTCGGTGGCCAGCCGGTAGCCGTCCAGTCCGTCCGAGGCGTAATCGACCTCGAATCCCCGACCTTCCAGATACTCGCCGACCATTTCCGAAATGTTGCGGTTGTCTTCGACAACCAGGACCAGTCCCGCGGTTTCCTGTGAATGGCGCATATGAGGCTCCTGTGCTTCAGGTTTGTGAAGCTACCCGGCCCCAGGTTGAGGTCACGTGAAGGGAAACCCTGCCATTCAGCCGCCAGTGAAGCTAGGCTTGCGCGTCCTCCCGCCGACTCCCTCCCATGCTCGCCCGCATCCTGCCCCTGCTGCTGCTGCTCGGCTCCAACGTCTTCATGACCTTCGCCTGGTACGGGCATCTCAAGTACCGCAGCGCACCGCTGCTGCTGGCCATCTTCGCCAGCTGGGGCATCGCCTTTTTCGAGTACACCCTGATGGTGCCGGCCAACCGCCTGGGCAGCACCGTCTACTCGGTGGTGCAGCTGAAGACCATCCAGGAAATCCTGACCCTGGTGGTGTTCGCCGGCTTCTCCACCTGGTACCTGGGCCAGCCGCTGAAGTGGAACCACTACGCCGCGTTCGCGCTGATCGTCGGCGCCGCGTTCCTGATGTTCTACGAGTAAGCCGGGACGCTAGGCCGGCACGCCTTCGCCGCGCTGCACGATCGCGATGACCAGGTCGGCCAGCGCATGCCGCGCCTGCGCCGCGTCGATGGCGCCCGCCGCCGCCGCGTAGGACAGCGATTCCGCCGCGCCCAGCAAGGCCCAAAGACTGGCCGCCGGCAGCGCGCGACGTGGCGCGAACGGCGCCAGCAGACCATGGCATTTGGCCATGAAGGCGCCCTGGTACTCGCGCTTGATCCGCTCCATTTCCGGCGAACCCGTCAACGCGGCGACCACGCCCGGAATCTCGCGCCCCTGCGACAGCACGCAGTCCACGAAACAGGACGCGATGATGTGCGCGCGCGCGGGCAGGTCTTCGGCCCCGTGGCGGAGCGCCTCGTCCATCAGCGCTGATTGGCGCGAATCAAAATCCTGGTAGAGCGCGGCCAGCAGGCCGGCACGGGTGCCGAAGTGGTCGTACACGACCGGCTTGGTTACGCCGGCCGCTTCCGCCAGGCGTCCCAGCGACAGGGCCTCGGTGCCCTCTTCGCCGATCAGGCGCCAGGAGGCATCGAGCAGTTGCCGGTAGCGATCTTCGCGCGCGAGCCGCCGGCGCGGGGCGGGCGTGTCGGCGGCGGGAATCTCCCGGGTGGCTTTCCGGCGGCTTGACATCGTTATATACCAAAAGTAAGTTACGTTTCGTAAGTTACTCGAAGTATATACCCCGTCCACTCCCGGAGTTCGCCGTGCATGCCCTGATCGTCACCGCCCATCCGTTGTCCCAATCGTTCACCCATGCCGTGGCCGGCCGGCTGGCCGATGGCGTGGAGGATGCCGGGCACACCGCCGAGATCGCCGACCTGGCCAGGGAAGGCTTCGATCCCCGCTTCACCGCGACGGATATCGCCCGTTTCCTCCAGCAGGGACCGGCCGACGCCGACGTGCTGGCAGAGCAGGCGCGCATCGATCGCGCCGATGCGCTGGCCCTGGTGTACCCGGTCTACTGGTGGTCGATGCCCGGCCTGCTCAAGGGCTGGATCGATCGGGTGTTTTCGCAGGGCTGGGCCTACCAGGAAAGGGAGGGGCGCGACGAGCGCAGGCTGGGCCGGCTGAGCGTGCACCTGTTGGCGATCGGCGGCGCCGACATGCGGACCTATGCGCGCCACGGCTACTTTGGCGCCATGCGCACCCAGATCGATCACGGCATCTTCGAGTACTGCGGCGCGCGGGTGTCCACGTCCGAATTGCTGGCGCCGCTGGGAGACGAAGCGCCCGCGCGGCATCTGGCGACCGCCTTCGACATCGGCCGCCGCCTGTTCGCCGCCGACAGGAAGCAGGACCTGGCCGAGGTAGCCTGAGCGCGCAGGCTCAGAAGCGGATCCTGCCGGTCAGGATGTCCTTGAACATCACCCAGTCGCCGGCGAAGGAATAGAACGGATGGCGGAAGGTAGCCGGGCGGTTCTTCTCGAAAAAGAAGTGCCCCACCCAGGCGAAGCCGTAGCCACAGAACAGCACGGCCAGCAGCCACCAGAGGTTGCCCGAGGCGAACGCCCAGGCGACCAGCAGCAGCACGCCGCAACTGCCGACGAAGTGCAGCCGCCGCGAAGTGCGGTTGCTGTGCTCGCTCAGGTAGAACGGATAGAACTCGCGGAAACTGGCGAAACGGCCCATGGTTCGCTCTCCCGACCCTGGTGCGCCCCGATGCGCGGCGATCGCCGGAGATGATGGCGCCGCGCGGTGGCCGGCGCAACGCCGCGCTGGAATTCAGCCCGTCCGCGGCGCGAACATGATCACCGCCATGCCGAGCAGGCACAGCCCCGCGCCCAGCAGATCCCAGCGCGTCGGCTTGACCGCGTCGACCGCCCACAGCCAGCCAATCGCGATGGTGACGTAGACGCCGCCGTAGGCCGCGTAGACGCGACCGGAGGCAGTGGGGTGCAGGGTCAGCAACCAGGCGAACAGGGCCAGGCTGGCGGCCGCGGGCACCAGCAGCCAGGCGCTGCCGCCCTTGCGCAGCCACAGGTACGGCAGATAGCAGCCGAGGATTTCCGCCAGCGCGGTGATGACGAACAGCAGCAGGGTCTTCATGTGTCCCCTCCTTCGCCGGCACCGATACGAAAACTCACTCCGGCGTGCCCCGCTCGCGCTGCTTGGCCTGCTGCCAGAGCGCTTCCTGCCGCTCCAGCGGGAGATCCTTCATTGCTTCCCCACGTTCGGCCGCGATGGTTTCCATCGCCCGGAAGCGGCGTTCGAACTTGAGGTTGGCGCGACGCAGCGCCGCGCCCGGGTCGACCTTCGCATGGCGCGCGAGGTTGGCGGCGACGAACAGCAGGTCGCCGATCTCGTCCTCCAGCCGATCATGGTTGGACACGACATCGCCCTGCGCCAGCTCGGCCTGCACTTCGCCGATTTCCTCGTGAAGCTTGTCAATCACCGGCGCCGGGCCGGGCCAGTCGAAACCGACCCGCGCCGCGCGCGACTGCAATTTCACCGCGCGCTGCCACTCCGGCAATCCGCGCGAAATGCCGGCCAGCGCGGACGTGTCGGCGTTGCCGGCGGTGGCGCGCTCGGCCTGCTTGATCGCTTCCCAGTTGCGGGTCTGCGCTTCGGCATCCTCGAAACTGGCTTCGCCGAACACGTGAGGATGGCGCCGGATCATCTTGTCGCAGATCGCCGCGACCACGTCCGGGAACGCGAACGCACCCTGCTCCTTCGCCATTTGCGCATGGAACACGACCTGCAGCAGCAAGTCGCCCAGTTCGTCCTTCAGATCCTCCAGATCGCCACGGTCGATCGCGTCGGCGACTTCGTAGGCTTCCTCGATCGTGTACGGCGCGATGGTGGAGAAGTCCTGCTCCAGATCCCACGGGCAACCGCCGTCGGGATTGCGCAGGCGCGCCATGATGTCGAGCAGTTCGCGGATGTCGCGCGGATCAGGCGGTCTGTTCAACGGCGCCGTCCTCCAGCCATTCGCGCCACGGCAGCGCGGGATCGCCCAGGGCGATGAAATCGCCATTGAGCAGGGTCTCGCGGCGGTTGTAGCGGAATGCGCGTCCATCCGGCGCCAGCAACGCGCCGCCGGCGGCTTCCAGCACGCACTGCGCGGCGGCGGTATCCCATTCCGAGGTCGGCCCGAAGCGCGGATACACGTCCAGCGTGCCTTCGGCGATGCGGCAGAACTTCAGCGACGAACCCAGCCCCACCAGTTCGATGTCGCCCATCCGCGCCAGCACCGACTCGGTGCGCGCGTCGCGGTGCGAGCGGCTGGCGGCCACCCGCAGCGGCGCCTTGGCCGGCGCGCGGCTGCGCAACTGTTCGTCCACCTGGCCGCGCCGCCGATATGCGTGGCGGCCGCGTTCGGCATGCCAGATCTCGCCGGTGACCGGCGCCTGCACCACACCGAAGATCGGGATGTGCTGTTCGATCAGCGCGATGTTGACGGTGAACTCGCCATTGCGCTTGATGAACTCGCGGGTGCCGTCCAGCGGATCCACCAGCCAGTAGGTCGGCCAGGCGCAGCGGGTCTGCCAGGGGATGTCGGCCGCTTCCTCCGACAGCACCGGCCATTCCGGCGTCAGCCGGCGCAGGCCCTCCGAGATCACCCGGTGCGCGGCCAGGTCGGCCGCGGTCAGCGGGCTGTCGTCGGCCTTGCGGGTGACGTCGAAGCCCTGTTCGTACACCGCCATGATCGCCTCGCCGGCTTCGCGGGCGATGACGAGTACGGCTTCGTGCAGGTCCGAGGTCATCCGGCTCATGCCGAGGTACGCAGCCATTCGCGGGCGATGAACAACGCCGCCAGCGAACGACCTTCCGAAAAATCCTCGCGCAGCATCAGCTGGTCGAGGGCATCAAGCTTCCACGGCACTACTTCCAACTCCTCGGGTTCGTCTCCGGGCAAGCGCTCCGGATACAGATCTCGTGCGACCACCAGCCAGGACTGGTGGCTCATGTACAGGGGCGCCTGGGTCAGGCTGCGCAGCACGTCGACGCGACGCGCGCCGTAGCCAGCTTCTTCCTTGAGTTCGCGATCGGCGGCCTGTTCCGGCGTTTCGCCGGCGTCGATGCGACCCTTGACCAGGCCCAGCTCGTAACGATGCACGCCGGCGGCGTACTCGCGCACCAGCAGCACGGTGTCGTCGTCGATCAGCGGCACCACCACCACCGCGCCATGCCCTTCCGCGCGAACGCGATGGAAGCGCCGGCGCTCGCCGTTGCTGAACTCCAGATCGAGTTCCTCGACGTTGCGTTCCAGCGGGCCGCCGGATCGCTCGGTCACGCCGTGGATGATCGGCAGGCGCCGGCTCATGGCTGCGCTCCGCGGACAGGAACCGGGCGACGGAAGGGCAGGCACGCCGATATCATGGCGGGATGGCGGAAACGAATCATGAAACCCGAATGCTAGCAGAGGCCGACGCCTGGCGTTCGCGCGATCTCGCGGTCCTGTGGCATCCGTGCACCCAGATGCGCGAGCATCCCCATACCTTGCCGTTGGTTCCCATCGCCCGGGGCGAAGGCGCCTGGTTGATCGGCCAAGACGGACGGCGCTATCTGGACGCGGTCAGCAGTTGGTGGACCAACCTGTTCGGCCATGCCGAACCGCGCATCGCGGCTGCCATCGCACGCCAGGCCGGGCAACTGGAACAGGTGATCCTGGCCGGCTTCAGCCACCCGCCCGCGGTGGAACTGGCCGAGCGCCTGCTGGCGCTGGCGCCGCGGCAACCCGGACGTGCGCCATTGGCGAAAGTGTTCTATGCCGACAACGGTTCGGCCGGGGTGGAAGTCGCCCTGAAGATGGCCTTCCACTACTTCCACAATCGCGGCGAGGCGCGGCGGACGAAGTTCATCGCGCTGGAGAACGGCTACCACGGCGAAACCCTGGGGGCGCTGGCGGTCGGCGACATTCCGCTGTACCGGCGCATCTATGCGCCGCTGCTCGCCGAAGCGCTGTTCACGCCCTCGCCCGACGCCTGGCAGGCCGAACCGGGCGAGAGCGACGCCGATGTCGCCGCGCGCGCGGCCGATGCCTTGGCGGACCTGCTCGACCGCCACCCCGGTGAAATCTGCGCGTTGATCCTGGAGCCGCGGGTGCAGTGCGCCGGCGGCATGCGCATGCATCATCCGGATTATCTGCGACGCGCACGCGAACTCTGCGATGCGCACGGCGTGTTCCTGATCGCCGACGAGATCGCGGTCGGCTTCGGTCGCACCGGCACCCTGTTCGCCAGCGAACAGAGTGGCGTCATGCCGGATCTGCTGTGCCTGTCCAAGGGCCTGACCGGCGGCTTCCTGCCGCTGGCCGCGGTGCTGGCCACGCAGGCGATCTACGACGCGTTCCTCGATGATTCCCGCGAACGCGCCTTCCTGCACTCGCACAGCTACACCGGCAACCCGCTGGCCTGCGCAGCCGCGCTGGCGAGCCTGGACATCTTCGCCCAGGATGACGTGCTGGCCCGCAATCGGACCACCGCCGGCCGCATGGCGGCGCTGGCCGCGCCGCTGAAGGAATTGCCCTGGGTCGCCGACGTGCGCCAGGCCGGCATGATCCTGGCGATCGAGCTGACCCGCGACGGCGATCGCCGCCATCCGTTCGAATCCGGTCGGCGCATCGGCCTGCACGCCTACCGCGCGGCGCTGGCCCGCGGCGTGGTGCTGCGGCCGCTCGGCGACGTGCTGTACTGGATGCCGCCCTATTGCGTGGACGAGGCGCAGCTCGAACTGCTGGCTGCCACCACCCGCGCCGCCATCGAGGAAGCCATCGCATGCGCCTGACCCGTTGCCACGTCGACCTGCCGCTGGCGCCGGCGCGGACCTTCGCGCTGCCGGAGTCCGCAGCCAACCATCTCGGCCGGGTCCTGCGCCTGCGCGAAGGCGACGAGTGCGTGCTGTTCAACGGCGACGGCCATGACTACGCAGCCCGCCTGGTCGAGGTGAGCAAGCGCGAGGTGCGCGCCGAAATCCTGTCCGCGCTGCCGGTCGATCGCGAATCGCCACTGCGGTTGACCCTGATCCAGGGCATCGCCCGCGGCGAGAAGATGGATCTGATCCTGCAGAAGGCGACCGAACTCGGCGTCGCCCGGTTCCAGCCGGTGAACGCCGAGCGCACCGAAGTGAAGCTGGATGCCGAACGCCTGGACAAGCGGGTGGCGCACTGGCGCAGCGTGATCGTGTCGGCCTGCGAGCAGAGCGGCCGCGGCCGGGTACCGGAACTGGCGCCGCCGGCCGGGCTGATGCAGGCGGCGCAGGCGTGCGCGGCGTCCGACCTGCGGCTGTTGCTGGATCCGGTCGGCGAGCTGTCCCTCGCCGCGATGACCTTGCCGCCCGACGCCGGCGTTGTCGTCGCCATCGGGCCGGAGGGCGGCTGGTCGCCGCGTGATCGCGAGATCCTGCTGGCGTCCGGATTCCAGGGCATGCGGCTGGGGCCACGCATCCTGCGCACGGAAACCGCCGGCCTGGCCGCGATCGCGGCCTTGCAGGCGCGTTTCGGCGATCTCGCCTAGGCGCGAGTCACGCGTCTCATCGCCAGGCGGCCAGTTCCTCGGCGCTGATGCGGCCGTCGTGGTTGCGATCGACCAGCTTGAATTCGCTCGCCAGCGCGTGGCCCTCCGGCACTTCGTCGCGGCTTACCACGCCATCGCCGTTGCGATCGAGATCGGTCACGGTGACCCGGTAATCGGCGGCGTTGGGCAGCGCTTCCGGCTGTCCCCAGCGCACGGTGACCGGGCCGCTCTGCTCCTGCAGCTGACGGCTCTGGCCGCCGCCGTGATAGGCGGTCAGCGATTCGGTGCGCACCGGCTGCGGGGATGCCTGCTGGGCAACGGCCTGCGCGGCCAGCAGCCAAAGGGGAAGAAGGATCCAGGCTTTCATGACGGCCTCCCGTTTCGCGGTGGACAAGCTGCGCTTGGCAGCGCGATCACGCTGTCACCGCCGCCGCAAACCGGGCGTGAATGCGTGTCGCCGCGCCAGCGCAAGTTCAGCGCGGTGGAAACGGCGTGAACGGGTGTGCGCTCAGGCCGCCTGCAGCGCCTCGTGGATGCGATCCTCGACCAGTTGCAGGTCCGGCAGGATCGCGACCTCGTCGCCGAGCAGCACGCGTACCTGCACGCCCGCCGGCAGCTCTTCCTCGGTCGCGTCGGCCAGCAGCCCGTCGCGCGGCACCGAGACCAGACGCGGGAACGATGGCGTCAGCAGCGCGTAGTAAGGCAGCTCGGCACGACCGCCCAACGCTTTCAGCACCACGATCTTGTTGTTGGCCTGCGCCGTTTCGCCGCCCAGTCCGGTCAGCCGGGCGAAGGCGACCAGCGGCACCCGCCAGCCGTGCCAGTCGATGGCGCCTGCCAGCCAGGCGGGCGCACCCTCGATCGGCATGATCGGTGCGCGCGAAAGCACTTCGGCGATCGTCGCGTTGGGCAACAGCAGGCGATCATCGCCGCTCTGTACCAATACGCCACGGATCTCGTCGTTCGAATGTGCCATGCGGGAATTCTCCTCAGATCCAGCGTTCGGCCAGTTGCCTGGCCATCTCGACCGGCGTCGCCAGCGTTCCGCCGCGTGCCGCCAATGCGTGCGACGCGGTCGGGTCGTAGCAGCCTTCCGGCGCCTGCGCGGCGACCCAGGCGCCCTGCGCGTTCAACGCCCAGGCCGCGTTGACCCATTGGCTGTCGCTGCCGCTCAGCAGCAGCACCGCGCTATCGCGTGGCGGCAACTGCGCGATCGCGGTTTCGAGTTCGCCATGGGCACGGAAATCGATCGCGTCCTGCTCCACGCCGATGCCGACATCGCCGGGCAGCACATAGACGTGCGCGGCCTCGGCGGCGTGCCCGGCCTCGGCCAGCATCACCGGCATCGTCGAGACGCGCGCCATCTGCCGCACCAGGTTGTCATAGCGTCCGCCATCCAGCTTCAGGTGGATGACCAGCGGACGGCCGAAATCGGGCGGCAGCTCGGCCAGCAGCTTGCGTATCGCATCCGGGCCGCCGATGCCGGCGAACACCAGCACCGCGCCGGGCGTGCGCGGACCGCCGCCCGCCGCGGTCGGCTCCAGCGGTTCCAGTGACAGTTCCCACTTCGACGGGGCCGGGTTCCCGTCCAGCGACGACGGCGGGACGGACGGCGATGCCGGGGAGGAAGGCGCGGGTTCGGTGGTGACCGGCTCCAGCGCCAGATCCCAGACCGGCTCGATGGCCGGCGGACGCGGCGGAGGCAATGGAGTCTCCGCGGGAAGTTCTTCCTTCGGCGCCGCGCCGCGCAGCCACTCGTCCGCGTCGACCACCGCGGACTGGGCCGCCGCCGATGGCGGCCGGTAGGCGAAGTCGTCGTCGGGAAGTTCCCAGGCGCGATCCACCGCCTCGTGCACGTGCGGTTCGATCGCGGCATCGGCGTGCATCTGCGCGGGCGTGGGCGGCAGGCCCGGTTCCAGCGCAAGCGATGCATCCTCTTCGCGGCCGGGTGGCAGCACATCGTCGTGGCCGTTGATCTTGGCCGCCAGGTGGCGTGCCCAGCGCCGTGCTTCCCAGCCATCGCGGCGGGCCGCCAGTTCGGCCTCCTCGAACAGTACGGCGATCGCCGGATCGTCGAGCACGGCATCGAAACGGGCGAGGCTGTCCTCGATGGCCGGCTCCAGCGCCACCAGCACCACTTCGGGGGCCGCGTCGGTCACCGTCTGCGCATCGATCGCCGCCGGATCGTCTTCCAGCACGATGTCCGCGCCCACCTCGTTGAGCGCGCTGCGCAGGCGTTCCCGCGCCGGCCCGGAGCGGGCCAGCAAGGCGACGCGCTTGACCTCATTCGCGGACACGGGCGATTCCCAGCAGATCGTAGACGTTGCGCATCAAATCAAGTTCCTGGTACGGCTTGCCCATGTAGCGCTGCACGCCGATGTCGAACGCGCGCTGGCGATGCTTGTCGCCGGTACGCGAGGTGATCATGACGATGGGCACGTCCTTGAAGCGCGGGTCGGCCTTCATCGCGGTCGCCAGTTCATAGCCGTCCATGCGCGGCATCTCGATGTCCAGCAGCATCAGGTCCGGCACCCGGTCTTCCAGCTTCTCCAGCGCTTCGACGCCGTCGCGCGCGGCGGTGACCTCGAAGTTGTGGCGCTCCAGCACGCGACCGGTCACCTTGCGCATGGTCAACGAGTCGTCGACCACCATCACCAGCGGCACGCGGCGCTGCTCCTGCACCGGTGCCGCCGACGCCGGCTGCTGCGGCTGGGCCAGGTGGCGACGCACCAGCGGTGCGATGTCCAGGATGACCACCACGCTGCCGTCGCCGGTGATCGTGGCGCCGTAGATGCCGGGGATGGAGGCCAGCTGCGGACCGACCGCCTTGACCACGATTTCACGGTTGCCCAGCACCTGATCCACCGCCACCGCCGCGCGCATGTCGCCGGCGCGGATCAGCAGCAGCGGCACCTGCGCCTCGCCTTCGGCGCGCGCCGGCGCATGGCCGACCAGGTGACCCAGGTTGTACAGGGTGTACTCCTCGCCGCCGTAGACGTAACCGCCTTCGCCGGCTTCGAAGCGCGCATGGCTGATGCGACCGATGCCGCTGACCGAGGCGACCGGCACGGCGAACTGGGTTTCGCCGATCTGCACGAACGCGGCCTGGGTCACCGCCAGCGTCTGCGGCAGGCGCAGAGTGAACTCCGCCCCTTCGCCCTGGCGCGAAGCGATGTCCAGCGATCCGCCCAGCTGTCGCACTTCGTTGTAGACCACGTCCATGCCGACGCCGCGTCCAGCCAACTGGCTGACGCTGTCGTAGGTGGAGAAACCCGACTCCAGGATCAACCGATCCAGATCGATGTCGTCGATGGCCGCGCCCGGCTGCAGCAGGCCGCGCTGTTCGGCGCGCTCGCGGATCGCCGTACGGTTCAGGCCCGCGCCGTCGTCGCGGACGCTCAGCACCATTTCCGAACCTTCCCGGCGCAGGTGGACCTGCACCGTGCCTTCCTCCGGCTTGCCCGCCTTGGTGCGCCTGTCGGGCGACTCCAGGCCATGCGCCACCGAGTTGCGCAGCAGGTGTTCCAGCGGCGCGGTCATGCGCTCCAGCACGTTGCGGTCCATTTCGCCGTGGGTGCCTTCCAGCAACAGGCGGACCTGCTTGCCGGTATCGGCCGCCGCCTGGCGCAGCACGCGCCGCAGGCGCGGCACGATGCCTTCGAACGGCACCATGCGCGCGCGCATCAGGCCGTCCTGCAGTTCCGAACTCACGCGCGACTGCTGGTGCAGCAGGCTGTCGTAGTTGCGCGCCAGATCGTCCAGCACGCCCTGCAGGCCGCTGATGTCGGCGGCCGACTCGGCCAGCGCGCGACTGAGCTGCTGGAGGGTGGAGAAGCGGTCCAGCTCCAGCGGGTCGAAGGTGGCGTCCTGGTGATCCTGCTCGCGCTGGTAGCGCGCGACGATCTGAGCCTCCGTCTCCAGGTCCAGGCGACGCAACTGGTCGTGCAGGCGGATGTTGGTGCGCTCCAGTTCGGCCATCGCGCCGCGGAACGCGCCGAGCTGCTGCTCCAGACGGGCGCGGTAGATCGCCACTTCGCCGGCGTGGTTGACCAAACGGTCCAGCAGATCCGCGCGTACGCGTACCTGCTCCTGCTGGCTATGGGGGAAGAACTCCTCGTCCTGCGCGAATTCGGTCTCGACCGGTGCCGACAGCGGCGCCAGCGTGACCGGCGCGGGCGCCGGCTCGACCACGCGTTCGGGTCCGGCGGGCGGCTCCAGCCCGCGCGCATGCGCGACGAATTCGCCAATCAGCCCCTCCGGCAGGCGGACCGCGCGACGCGCGGACACCCGCTTGAGTTGTTCGTGCAACGCATCGAAACCACGTTCGAGCAGTTGCACGCCGCGCCGATCCAGTTCGGTGCGCTGGGCCACGATCGATTCCAGCATCGATTCGATCGCGTGGCCCAGATCGCCGACCGCGTGGATGCCGGCCATGCGCGCGCCACCCTTGAGGGTGTGCAGATCGCGCTGCAGGCCGGTCACCAGACTGCGGTCTTCCGGCGTTTCGCGCAGCCTGGCCAGCAGGTCGTCGGAATGGTCGAGCAGGTCGTTGCCTTCCTCGACGAAAATCTCGACCAGATCCAGATCCAGACCGGTCAGATCGAGCGCGTCTTCGGGCTGTTCTTCCATGGCTGCAGCCTCGGCGGATGCCTGTACCGCGTCTTCCGCCGCAGCGGCGGTCTCGAACGCCGCCGGCGCCGGCGACGTATCCGCGTCCGCACCTGCGGTCTCCGCTTCCACGTGTTCCGGGGCCGGCCCGGCCGCGGGCAGGGCTTCGGATTCCGCCTCGATCACGGCCGCATCGAAGGTGGTTTCGGTCGCGGTGGTGGCTTCGGTGGCTTCGGTTTCCGCAAATCCGGCTTCCGCCAGATCCGGTTCCGGTTCTTGTTCCGGTTCGGGTTCCGCTTCGGCCAATCCGGCGGCGATCAAACCGGCGTCGCCGGCTTCGAGGTCGGACGTCGGTTCGTCGCCCGCGCCGATCTCCGGCGTGGCGAAAGATGCCTCCGATTCAATGTCGGCGACTTCAACGTCGACGGCAGCGGAAACCGGTTCTCCATCCGCTTCCGGCCCTGGCTGGCCGGCGCTTTCCGTGACGAATGCGTCGGCGGCGGAAGCTTCCACTTCCACGGGCGTGATTTCCGAATCCAGGGAAGCAACGGTGTCTTCTTCCCGACCATCCGGCTCGTCGGCGTCGTCGCGCGCGGCGGACACAGGGGACGCGGGCTCGACGCTGGCTTCCTCGACCAGCGTGACGCTTTCCCATACCAGCGCGTCGTCCAGGCTCGCGGTATCGCCAACGGTCGTGGCATCGTCGAGCGCGATTTCCTCGCCGACCTCTCCATCCGTCGCGTCGAGGCCAATCTCCTCGACCACCAGCGCATCGCCGGAAAGCCCGGCCGTTGTCTCGACCGTCGTTTCCGGTGCAGGCTCGGCAGCCGGCGTCGCATCATCGGCGGAACCGGACGCCGCATCGATCGCGGGGACGGATCCGGCATCGGACCAGGGCGTATAGACATACGAGGTGCGCACGTCGTGCACATCGTAGAAGTTGATGGTGCTGGCGGCCTGCGCCGCCGCGGTGGCATCCGCGACCGACGCCTCCGGCGCGCCTTCGGACGGGGCGACTTCGGAGGAGGTCGAATCGACCATTGCGGAATCGAGCGCTGCAGGCGCAAGCGGCTCGCCCGCTTCCACCGGTGGCAACGCCCCGGTCTCCTGCACGTCGCCTGCGTCCGTCGTTGCCGCTGTTCCGGTCGCGTCACGCCAGCCGGTGACGCCGAGCGCGTCGGCCTGCGCAGGCTCGATGAAGCGCGACAGATCGTGCGGCGCCAACTGCACGTCTTCCAGCGGTGCCGGGCCCGCGGTGCCGGACACGGTTTCGACATAGGTGCCCTGGGCACTGTCGTTGACCAGTTGGGCGCCTGCGCGCACGTCGGGCAGGGTGTCGCGCAGGGCGGCCAGGCGCGCGGACAGCGCCGCGAACACCGGGATGCGCGGCGAAGGCCTGTTGAGTGCGTCGATGCTGCGGGCAATCGCCGCGGCGGCGTCGGAAAGCGCGTCCACGCCTTCCGGCGCGGGTGTGCCGGCGACGGCGAGCAACCGCTTGATGTACTGCTCGGCCGGTGCGGTGACCTCGATGATTTCGGGCACGTCCGCCATCGCGAACGCGCCATTCATCGTGTGCATCGCGCGCAGCAGCGGTTCGGTCGCCGGTTGTGGCGCGATCCGCGCCGCCGACAGCCAGCCGTGGACGGTCTCCAGATGAGTGGCGACTTCCGCTTCCAGGATCTCCCGCAGGACCGAGTCCACCGAAGCCGGCGTACCCGAGAAGTCCGGTTCCGGTTCGGCGCTGCGGCTGTCCGCGGCCGCGGCCACCATCGGCCCGAGGGCCGCGGGTTCGCCATCCTCGATCGCCTCGATGGCTTCGGCGTCCGCCGCGTCCTGCTTCGAGTAGAACGCTTCCTCGCCCGCCGCGATCCGATCGGCCACGGCCTTGATGCCTTCCAGGTCCGCGCTGACCGGCGCCTGTCCGCGCAGCGCCGCGTTCAATTGCGGCAGCACGTCGCAAGCCTGTTCCAGCAGCACCGCCACCGCGGTGCTCGGTGCGCGCGTGCGGTCCAGCACGCGGTTGAGCATGTTCTCGACCTTCCAGCTGAACTCGCCCAGCGCCTTGGCGCCGACCAGGCGGCCGCTGCCCTTCAGGGTATGGAACACGCGGCGGATCGGACGCAACCGTTCCAGATCCTCGGGCACCATCCGCCAGGCCGGCAACAGCTGGCGCAGATTGACGATTTCCTCGTCGAACTCCTCCAGGAACACTTCCCGGATCTCGTCGTCGATGTCGCCACCCTCGACTTCGAACCCGCCGGCCAGCGCGGTCACCGCCGCGACCGGTGGCGGCGCGTGCGGTACCTGCGGAGCGCCCTGCGGCACGGCGTGACCGTCACCGGACGGAGCCAGCGCGCTGGCCGCGGCGTCGATGTCGGCCATCACCGCGGCGAGTTCGTCGTCGTCGGCGGTATCGGATTCGATTTCCAGTTCGACCGGTTCCCAGCTGACGGGAACCGTGCTCGGCGCCGGCGGAGCTTCCTCGGTGAACTCGAAACCCACCGGGTCGAAGGGATGTGCCGGCTCATCGGTGCCGTCGATGGACGCGGTGAGGGCTGCCGTCGGCGCCACGGTTTCCGGCTGCGCCGGCGCCTGCGGCTCCTCCATGGGCGCGCCGGCCGGAGCTTCCTCCGGCAACGGCCAGTACCGCAGGTTTTCCAGGCTGCTGCGGGTGATTTCCAGGATGTCGTCGCGATTGGGGCGCCGCTCGCGCAGCGCCTCCAGGTAATACTCCAGGCTGGCCAGCGCGTCGGCGAGCGTGTCGAGCTGCTGTCCGCCGGGCACGCGGCGCTTGCCGATCAGCTCGTTGCTGACGTAACGGCGCACGCCCAGCAGGTAGTCGCCGGCCTGATCCAGTTCCAGCATGCGCATCGCGCCGGCGACCTCGTCCAGCAGGCGCGGAACTTCGGCCAGTTCGGCGTGATCCCAGTTGGTCTCGATGAAGGCGACGAACTTCTCGCGCGCCGAAGCGAAATTGATGATCGCCTCCTGCGCCAGCACCTCGACGGTGCGCTGCGATTCGACCGCGCTCGGATCCTGCTGGCCTTCGTCGGCCGGGCCGCCCAGGCGCGCGACCTGGTCGTCCAGCGACGCGTCCACGTAGAGCAGCGCGCCGGCAATGTCGAGCAGCGTGCCCTCGTCGGCCTGGCGGCGGCCTTCGGCCACGTCGCGCAATGCGTCGCGCTGCTGCTGCACGACATCGCGCGCCACGCCCAGGCCCATCATGCCCAGGGTGTCGGCGACGTTGCCCAGTTCGGCAACCTGCTGTTGCAGCGATGCGGCATCGCCGCGCGTGCGCAGGTGCAGATCCAGCGCGTCCTTCACCCGCAGCAGTTCTTCCTTGACCGCGCCGCCCACCGTGTCGAGCAGTTCGCGGTTGCGTCCGCTGATGCTGCTGCGCGCGTGATCGATTTCCTCGGCGCTCGGCTGCGGCGCCTCGGCTGCCTGGGTTCCCGGCGGGAACAACATGCTTTCGTTCAATCCGGACGCGCCGCGGGCGTTGCGGATTTCGTTGAGCAGCGGCAGCAGCACGATCGGGATGTCGCGATGGCCGTCCTGCAGGCGCTCCAGGTAGTCCGGCAGCAATACCGCGCCGCGCATCAGGGTGGCGCAGGCCTCCTCGCGGTCGGTGACGTTCCCTTCCTGCAATGCCTGCGCCAGCTGTTCCAGCTCCTCGGCGACCATCGCCGGGGCATACAGTTCCACCATCCGCAGCGTGCCCTGGACCTGGTGAAGGTAACCGGCGCAGAACCGCATCCGGCTGCCGTCGGTCGGGGTCTCGACGAACGCCTCGATCTCGCCGCGCGCCAGGCGCAGCGTCTCGTCCAGCTCGGGTTTGACCCAACCCAGGACGGCATGGCTCATGGCCTCGCGCAACGCGCTCATCGGCACGCTCCGTCAGCAAGCGAGCGGCAGCCCGTCCGGGACGGGTGCCATGCGGTGGAAATTCGGGCTTTCATCCGTGCGTTCCGTCCTCAGCCCGGCAGTTTGAAGTCGGCGACCGAACGACGCAGGTCCGCCGCCAGTTGCGCCAGGTGGCCGATCGAATCGGCGGTCTGCTTGGCGCCGAGCGAAGTCTGCGAGGTGATCTGGCGGATCACGCCCATCGTCTCGGTGATGTCCGAGGCCGCGGCCGACTGCTGCTGGGCCGCACCGGAGATGTTCTTGATGAGGTCGTTGAGATCGCTGGACACGCGCTCGATCTCGCCCAGCGCGGTGCCCGCGTCCTCGGCCAGGCGCGCGCCGGACACCACTTCGGCGGTGGTCTGTTCCATCGAACTGACCGCCTCGTTGGTGTCGGCCTGAATCGCCTGCACCAGCGACTCGATGCGGCGGGTCGCGCCGGAGGTGCGTTCGGCCAGCCGTTGCACTTCGTCGGCCACGACCGCGAAACCGCGGCCCGCCTCGCCCGCCGAAGCGGCCTGCACCGCGGCGTTCAAGGCCAGGATGTTGGTCTGTTCGGAAATGTCGTTGATCAGTTCCACCACCGATCCGATTTCCTGCGAGGACTCGCCCAGGCGCTTGATGCGCTTGGAGGTTTCCTGGATCTGGTCGCGAATCTGGTCCATGCCGCGGATGGTCTCGCGGACCACGCCGGCGCCCTCGGTCGCGATCTGCACCGAGCGCTGCGCCACGTCCGCCGATTCGGTGGAGTTGCGCGACACCTGGTCGATGCTGACCGCGATTTCGTTGATGCGCTCGGAGGCGTTGGTGATCTGGTCGGCCTGGTGGCCGGCCGCTTCGGCCAGTTGCAGCGCGGTGGCCTGGGTTTCCTGGGTCGAGGCGGCCACCTGCACCGAAGTGTCGTTGATGGTGGTCACCAGGTTGCGCAGTTCGTCCACCGCGTAGTTGATGGCGTCCGCGATGGCGCCGGTCATGTCCTCGGTCACCGAGGCCTTGACCGTCAGATCGCCTTCACCCAGCGAGCTGATTTCGTCCAGCAACCGCATGATCGCCTGCTGGTTGCGGCTGTTGAATTCGACCTGGGTCTGGTAGCGCGTTTCCTGTTCGCGCTGGCGATTGCGGTACAGGCTGAAAAGGAAGCCGCCGATCGAGACCAGCAGCAGGAAGCCGGCACCCACCGAAATCCAGAAGTTCGGGAACAGGCGGGTATCGCGCACGGAACCGAACGCGGTGAACGCCTCGAACAACCGGGTGCTGTCCTCCAGCATCTTGCCGGCGCCATTGGTCAGCGCCGCGGCCGAGGACTGCGCGCCGAACAGGTTGCGCGAACTGCCGAGGATCGCGTCCAGATCCTTCTTCATGTTGTTCCACAGCGCCTGCGACTGGTCCAGCGCGGACAACGCGCCTGCGTTGCGGACCGCGGCGATGCCCAGGTCGGCGTTGCCGTTGCGCAGGCCTTCCAGCACCTGGCCGAACAGCACCGCGTCGCGGCCGAGCGCGTCGCCGGCCATCGAGGCGCCGGCGCCGCCGGCGCGGATTTCGGTCACGCGACGGGCCATCGTGCCGGCCAGCACGACCTGTTGCAGCGCGCTGTAGATCTGCGAGGACGGCGCCCCGCCGGCCGACATCGCGCGCACCACCTCGTTCAACTGCGCCTGCAACTGCGGCACCTGGCCGGCGAAGCGATCGGCGTTGCCGGACAGGGCCAGCACCGCTGCCTCGCTGGCGATGATCTGGTCGGCGCTCTTGTCCAGCGGCGCCCAGGTCGTCTTCAGCTGGGTCAGCGGTCCGACGATGGCGCCTTCCTTGCCGAACCGGCCTTCCAGTTCGGTGACCGTGGTGTCGATGCGTTCCTTGGTGGTCCGGAATGCCTTGAACGCATCGGCGTTGCCGGCCACTGCCTCGCGGCCGTAGTTGGCCAGCTGTTGCGACAGTACGCGCATGTCCGATGCGCCGGTGCTGGCGCCGGACAACCGGCTGCCCTGCCAGGTGGCGACGCCCGTGTTGGCGCCGAACAGCAATACCGCAATCACCAGCAGGACCAGCCAGGACGTGCTGCCCAGGCCGCCCAGCTTGCTGGTGTTGGGGGAATCCGCCGCAGTGCTCATTTCCAAACCCCTGGCTGTTTCTAGTTGTCGTCCGCGTCAGAGCGCGGCTTGTCGGAACTCCGGTGTGCGCGCCAGCAACGACAGCGCGAACACCCCCCAATCGTGCTCGTCGCCGTGATACGCACGGTCGACGAAATATCCGTAACGCCCCTCGGCCAGGCTCCCCGGCTCGGTCCGCTGGGTTTCATTGAAACTGCGTTGTCCGTACAGCTCGTCGATGGTCAGGGCGACATCCCCGCCCGGCTGGCGCATCACCAGCACCCGCTGCCCCTCGTGCAGCACGGTGCGCTCGCCTTCCAGGAACTGCTTGAGATCGACAACGGGAAACAGGTTGCCGCGCAGGTTGCCGATGCCCAGCAGCCAGGGTTGCGCGCCCGGCACCTGCGTCATCGGCGGCAGCGGCACGATTTCCACCACTTCGGCGAAGTTGGACACCAGCCGGCGCTGGCCGACCCGGTAGCCGACCCCGCGCCATTGGTCGGGCGCCTGCTCGACGGCAGGCAGCACGACCGCATGCGCCAGGCTGCGGCGCTCGTATTCTGCGAGGATATCGAACGGCGTACGACTCATGTCCCGCTCCCAGTGCGCGGTGTGGCAGTCGGCGTCACGGCACTCAAGTGCTGACGTGCGCGCGGATCGCGCCGAGGAGTTCCTCGCGCGTGAACGGCTTGGTCAGGTACTGCTCGGATCCGACGATCCGGCCGCGGGCCTTGTCGAACAGGCCATCCTTGGAGGACAGCATGATCACCGGGGTGCTCTTGAACACCTGGTTGTTCTTGATGAGCGCACAGGTCTGATAACCGTCCAGCCGCGGCATCATGATGTCGACGAAGATGATCTGCGGCTGCTGGTCGGCGATCTTGGCCAGGGCCTCGAAGCCGTCCGTCGCGGTCACCACCTCGCAACCTTCTCGTTTTAATAGGGTCTCCGCGGTGCGGCGGATGGTTTTCGAGTCATCGATAACCATGACCCGGAGGCCATTGAGTTCCCCGGCCCGGTCAGCGTTCTGCGTCATTACTGGAATCCCCGTGCGCGCGACGCTTCATTGACCAACCGGCGTCGCTGCGATGCCCCTATATTCCAGCCCCGGGGCGGACTGTCAAGTTGAGCCTCGGGAAAGGCCCCAGCTGAACACGGCGATGCGAACTCCGTCTCACTTGGCCTCGCAGGCTTCCCGGCGGGCCCGACGGGCGCGGCCTGCTACCATCGCGGCACTTTCCGCACCGGTCCGCCACCTCCCCGCCATGCCGTTCGATGTCATCGTCGTCATGGACCCCATCGGGTCCATCAAGATTGCCAAGGACACCACCTTCGCCATGCTGCTGGAAGCCCAGCGCCGCGGCCATCGGCTCCACTACGTGGTCCCGGGCGGGCTGTCGCTGCGCGGCGGCGAGGCCTGGGCGCGCACCGCCCCGCTGGCGGTGAAGGACGACAAGGCCGGCTGGTTCACCCTCGGCGAACCGGTCGACCAGCGCTTCGGCCCCGGCCAGGTGGTGCTGATGCGCAAGGACCCCCCGGTGGACGGCGAGTACCTGTACGACACCCACATCCTGTCGGTGGCCCAGGCCGCCGGTGCCCTGCTGGTCAATGATCCTCAGGGCCTACGCGATTTCAACGAGAAGCTGGCCGCGCTGCTGTTCCCGCAGTGCTGCCCGCCCACCCTGGTCAGTCGCGACCCGGCCGCACTCAAGGCCTTCGTCCACGAGCATGGCGAAGCCGTGCTCAAGCCGCTGGACGGGATGGGCGGGCGCTCGATCTTCCGGGTCCGCGCCGGCGATCCCAACACCAACGTGATCCTGGAAACCCTGGTCGGCCCCGGCCACCTGGCCCTGGCCCAGCGCTTCATTCCCGGCATCAAGGACGGCGACAAGCGGGTCCTGCTGGTCGATGGCGAGCCGGTGGACTACGCACTGGCGCGAATCCCGCAAGGCGACGAATTCCGCGGCAACCTCGCTGCCGGCGGCCGCGGCGAAGGCCGCCCGCTGAGCGAGCGCGACCGCTGGATCGCCGGTCAGGTCGGCCCTGAAATGAAGCGCCGCGGCATGCTGTTCGTCGGCCTGGACGTGATCGGCGACTACCTGACCGAGGTCAACGTCACCAGCCCGACGTGCGTGCGCGAGCTCGATGCCCAGTTCGGGCTGAACATCGCCGGGCAGTTGTTCGACGTCATCGAGCGCAAGCTGGCCGGCTGACATGAACGCGGTTGCCGTTGCCCCGCCCCGCGTCGGCGAGAACGAACGCCTGGGCGCGACCCTGGCGCTGTCGCTGATCCTGCACGGCATGCTGGTGCTGGGCGTGGGCTTCAGCCTGGACGAGGCGGCGCCGGTGGTGCCCACCCTGGACGTGGTGCTCAGCCAGACCCAGACCCCGCTGACCCCGAAGGAAGCCGACTTCCTGGCCGCCGCCAACCAGCAGGGCGGCGGCGACCACGACAAGGCCAGGCGTCCGCGCGACAGCCAGGCCGGCTGGGTGCCGCAGCAGGAGACCGGGCTGGCGCCGCAGCCGTTGCGCGCGCAATCGCCGGCGCCCGCACCGCCGCCGGAGGCGCGCGTCATCACCACCCGCGACAGCGCGCAGCGGGTGCCGCCGGCCGAATCGACGCCACCGATCGAACGCCCCGACCTGCCGCGGGGCGAGCGCAAGATCCAGCACGACGCCGAGATGGCGCGGCTGGCCGCCGAAATCCACCTGCGCTCGGAGCTGTACGCCAAGCGGCCCAAGCGCAAGTTCGTCTCCGCCAGCACCCGCGAGTACGCCTATGCCAACTACCTGCGTGCCTGGGTCGATCGCGCCGAACGCGTGGGCAATCTCAACTATCCGGACGAGGCGCGCCGCAAGCGGCTGGCCGGGCAGCTGGTGATCAGCGTGGCGGTACGTCGCGACGGCTCGATCGAGCAAACCCGCATCATCCAGTCCAGCGGCATCCCGCTGCTCGACTCCACCGCGCTGCGCATCGTCCGCCTCGCCGAACCCTTCCCGCCGCTGCCGGAAACCGACGAGCACATCGACATCCTGCACGTCACCCGCACCTGGAATTTCCTGCCCGGCGGTGAAGTACGGGACGAGTAGTCGCCAGCCGCCGATGCCCGCCGCCGCCTCAGCGTGCGTCCGGAAGCGCTGATCTGCGGCAACCCGCTGCATCCAGCCAACAATGGATCAACCCGGGAAGGCGCGCGACACGCGTGTGGCCCAGATGAATTGCACCGCGAGCGCAAGCACCACCAGCGACACGGGCACGACGATTCTGGAAATGGGAACGAGTCCGAACCATTCCAGCCCCAGATACCAGCGATAGGCATACAGGGGCAGCATCAGGAATCCGACCCCGCAGATCAGGACTTCGGGATCCGTGCGCATCCCCAGCAAGGACGCCAGTCCGTTGTCCGGGGCGCCAAACATCCTGTTCGCCAGAAGCATCCTGCCGGCCAGCCCGGATCTCTCCGATGTCCCGATCTTTTCTTCATACCATTTGAACCGGATTACCAGGTTCATCCAGATCATGAGCGAAGTGAAAACAAGGCAGGTTTGGCCAATTCCTCCCAGCATCAACACCGTTGCCGGCGCCAATCCTTCATCCAGGAGCGTCCTGGCAGCGGATTCGCTTCGTGTTCCAGATCCGGTGAGTGGTGCAACGTCGCGTAGATGTCGAATGCCGCTCCACCGAGGATGAAGGCCGCACCAGCCAGCAGGGGAATGGTCACGCGGCCTCTTTTCCATGCCCGGCGGAATCCAAACGCCAGGACAGCACAGATTCCCAGTCCGATCAGGCAGCCAGCAACCATTGGAAGCCGTAACCCCGGCAGAACGTCGAACAGACATAGGGCCAGGATCAGCGCAGTGAAACCAGCTCCTCGGTAAAACATCCGATACACATTCATTCATCACCTGAACGGAAGTATCCCCAGCCATGCAGAATGCATGGCTGGGGCAGTCATCGACATGAAGTCGGATCCACTTATTCGGGAGGTTCCTCCCCCTTCCGCAATCCGCCGGTCGTGGCGCATCCGGAAAGCAATGCAATTCCGATCGCCACCAGTACCGGGGCGAATCCGCCTCCAACCGCCGCCGTTTCGCTCTCTGAAAGTTCGCGCATTTCCTTACTCCTAAAGACGACGCCCCCCCTGCGTCCGGGACAGGAAAATCCAGATATCTTTCCACCGGGCATTTCCTGCGCCCCCTTTCTCATACGCGACCTTCAGCCCGGTCAATTAACATTGGGCGATTCCTTGCACTAGTTCACCGTGTGAGTCTTGAATCCATCAATGCGCAACACTCGAACAGATGCATTCGTCCCGATTCGTTCGCAAGATCATTCACCTGGAACAGCGGACAGCCGTTGGCGAACAATTCTCGCAAACGCAACTTGCAATGTGAGAGTCAATGTTAGTTGCAGCGATGCGAATGCGCGCACTACGCTCGTTGCTCCTTCACTGCTGGAATGACGACATGAAACTCACATCACGCATCCGTATCGCCCGCCAGAATGCCGGGCTGTCGCAACAGGAATTGTCCGAGCGAATCGGCGTTACCCGCGGCGCGGTCGCCAACTGGGAGTCCGACTCCGAGGTCACGCCCACGGTCGAACACATGATCCGGTTGGCGATACTCACCGGCGTGAGCTTCGAATGGCTGGCGACGGGGCGCGGCGCGGGGAACGACGATCAGGAATCTCCGCATCTGGTCGCCGCCCCGGAAGAATTCGCCCGTGACAGTGACGAACGCTCCCTGCTGCAGTTGTTCCGCGAGGCACCGAAGCAGCAGCGTCCGCTGATCCTGGACGTCGTCGAGGTCCATGCGCGCAAGCGCCGCGCATGAAGCGGGACATCCCGTCCGCGCCATCGCGCGGGCGGGATGTGGGACGGCCGCGCCTGCCTACTTGGATGCCCGCAAGGCTTCCTGCTCGGCCAGCGTCAGCGCGACGTTGTCGCGCAGGTAGGCGGGCTCCACCCGCTCCGGCGCGACGGTTTCGCCACGCGCATAAGCCAGCGATGCCAACTGCGCCAGATCGGACGCATGCGGCAGCACCTGCGGATCCACGCTGGCCAGCCAGGGCTGGAGGCGTGCCTGCAGCGCGCCTTCGAGCGCGGCGAAGCCGGTGCCGGCGCCATGCCAGCGGCCGTCCTCGTCGGGCAGCACGACCGCGTCCGGCGCGGACACGGTCTCTTCCGACAGCGCCACCAGATCCGCGCCATCGCGCATGAAGGCACCGGCATACACCTCGCCCATGCGCGCGTCGATGGCGGCTAGAATGCGTTGCTTCGCCCCGACCGGCTCGGTGGCATACGGCAGCACCAGCGACGCCGCCACCACCTTGAGGGTGGAGATCGGAACGATCGGCCGGTCCAGCGCCATCGCGATGCCCTGCGCCAAAGCGATCGCCAGGCGCACGCCGGTGAACGCGCCGGGCCCGCGGCTGATCGCGATGGCATCCAGTTCGGTCCGCGCCACCCCGGCGTCCGCCAGCAGTGCATCGGCCCAGGGCAACGCCAGTTCGGCATGCCTGCGGGGCGCGATCTCGAAGCGCTCGCGCACTTCGCCGTCCAGATACAGGGCCACCGAACAGGCTTCGGTGGCGGTCTCGAATGCAAGCAGCTTCATGACAGATCCATTTCCCTCTGGCCCGCCGATTCTGGCGCAAAGAACGCCTGCACGTCTTCCACCCGTCGGGTGCGCGCGAACGGCGGCAGCGAATCCAGGAACACCCGGCCATAGGACTTGCCGAGCAGGCGCGGATCGCACAGCACCAGCACGCCGCGATCGGTCTCGCTGCGGATCAGCCGGCCCACGCCCTGCTTGAGCGCGATCACCGCCTGCGGCAGCTGTTCGTCGCGGAACGGATTGCCGCCATGCCGGCGGATGGCGTCCAGGCGCGCTTCGAATACCGGATCATCCGGTGCCGCGAACGGAAGCTTGTCGACCACCACCACCGACAGCGCATCGCCGGCCACGTCGACGCCTTCGCGGAAGCTGGCCGCGCCCAGCAGCACGCCGTTGCCGGATTCGCGGAACCGTTGCAGCAGCAGCGCGCGCGGCGCTTCGCCCTGCACGAACAGCGGCCACGGACCGCCGCGCAGCAGTTCCGCCGCCTCGCGCAGCGCGCGATGCGAGGCGAACAGCAGGAACGCGCGCCCCTGCGAGGCATGCAGCACCGGCTTGACCGCTTCGATCACCGCCCGGCCGAAATCACGCGAGCCAGGATCCGGCAGGCTGCCGGGCAGGTAGCACAGCGCCTGCCGCGGCCAGTCGAACGGACTGGGTTGCAGCAGGGTGGGCGGATCTTCCAGGCCCAGGCGTTCGGCGTAGTGGTCGAAGCGACCGCCCACCGCCAGCGTGGCCGAGGTGAACACCCACGCCGCACGCGACTGTTCGCGGTGCTGGCGCAGCGGCGCGGACACGTCCAGCGGCGTGCGTTGGCAGCGGAAACCACGCTGGGTGAGTTCGTACCAGAACACGTCGCCGGCGGCGTCATGCGCGTGTTCGTCGTCGTCGAATCCGGGGATCGCCTCGCTCTCGCCTTCGCCCAGCCAGCGCGAAAGCCGCGTGGACAATTCGCGCGCGCGGGCGGCGCAGGCATCCAGACCGATGGACGCCTCGGCCATGCCGACCACGCACTGGAAAAGCTCGGCCAGCGCTTCGACCACGTGATCGAAACCCTCGCTCACCTCGATCTTGCCCAGCGCGCGTTCGCGGGTACCGCGTACCGGCAACCCCTCCATCGCCAGGCGCAAGTCGCGCAGCGCCAGTTCCAGCCGCTGCACCGGCGCCTGCAACGCGGCCAGCGCGCCGGGCACGTCCTTGCACTCGCTGAGGCAATCGCGCGCCAGTTCCTGCAGCGGACGCATGCCGAAACCTTCGCCGAAGAAATTGGCCGCCAGTTCGGGCAACTGGTGCGCCTCGTCGATCACGAAGGCCTGCGCGCCCGGCAGGATTTCGCCGAAGCCTTCCTGCTTGAGTGCCAGGTCCGCCAGCAGCAGGTGATGGTTGACCACCACCAGATCGGCCGCCTGCGCGCGCTGGCGCGCCTGCACCACGAAGCAGTCCTCCCAGAACGGGCAATCCGATCCCAGGCAGTTGTCCACCGTGGAGGTGACCATCGGCAGCAGCGGCGAGTCGTCGGGCAGCGTCGCCAGTTCGGCCATGTCGCCGAAGTGGGTGCGTCCGCCCCAGGCGACGATGCGTTGGAACTGGTCGACCTGTTCGCGCGAGGTGAAGCGCGGCTCGCCCTTGGCCTGTTCCAGCCGGTAGCGGCACAGGTAGTTGGCGCGGCCCTTCAGCAGCGCGCTCTTCAACCCGATGCCCAGCGCGTCGCGCACGCGCGGCAAATCGCGGTGATAGAGCTGGTCCTGCAGTGCGCGGGTGCCGGTGGACACGATCGTCTTCAGCCCGGACAGCAGCGCCGGCACCAGATAGGCGAAGGTCTTGCCGGTGCCGGTGCCGGCCTCGGCGATCAGCACATCGCGCTGATCGAAGGCATCGGCAATGGCCCGGGTGAGGCGCAATTGCGCCTCGCGGGGAACGAAAGCATCGAGACGGCTGGCCATGGCGCCGCCCTCGCTGAGGGCTTCGCAACTGGCTTGGGCAAGCTGGGACATCCTTACATTCTATTGATGCCGGGCACCGTGCAGGCATCGAATTGCTGGCCGGCCTCGCCGATGGCGCGATCCAGCGCCGCGAGCTTCGCCGCCTGTTCGTCCAGTTGCGCCTGGTTGGGACGCTTCAGCGGCGCGGCCACCTGCTCGCGACGGCGTTCGCGGACCTGGCGGACGGTTTCCCAGTGCCGGCGGCACAGCGGGCCGACCGCCGAACCGAGCGCGGTGGCGCGCGCGGCGAACTGCTCGGCGCGATCGAATTCGCCCTGCGCCAGCGCGACCTCGGCGCGCTCCTGCAACACCGCCGGGTCGTCGGCGACGATGCCCAGCGCCTTGTCCAGCGCGGCGGCGGCGGCGGCGGCATCGCCCGCGGCCAGTGCCTTGCCGGCGGTATCGCGCAGATCCTCGACCTCCGGATCGCGCAGCGGTTGCACGTTCAGTTCGCGCTCGTCGCCGCCCTGCGCGGCCTTGTGGACCGCACCCAGCATCTGCGCGGGCGTGCGCAGCGCGACGGCGGGCGCCTCGGGCTCGGGCGGCGTGGTGACGCAGGCGGCCAGCGATACCGTGGCAATGGCAAGGATGGCGGTGCGCGGAAACGACTTCATCTTCATGGCGGTGATGCGGGCGGGGGAGTGTCTTCGGCGGGCGGGGCTTCTTCAGGCTTGCGATCCAGGCCGAACCAGCTGCGCCAGCCGCCGCTCTCTTCTTCCGGCGCCACCGGCGCCTCGATGACACAGGCGCTGTAGGCGGGCGCGAAGCCGGCCACGAACGGCAACTGGCGGGCACCGGGACAGCCGGGATCGGTGGTGTTGGAACCCATCACCCACTGCCAGTCCAGACCCTTTCCGGACACGTTCAGCGGTGCGCTGGGCAGTCGCGCGAACAGGTTGGACCACACCCGCATGCCGCCGGTGGCGCCCTGCAGGCCGGTCTGTTCGTTCTTGTCGTTGCCCATCCAGACCACCGCGAGGTGATCGCCGGTGTAACCGGCATACCAGCTGTCGCGGCCATCGTTGCTGGTGCCGGTCTTGCCGGCCGACTGCAAGCGACCCAGACCGTCGCCAAGCAGTCGCCGGCCAGTACCGTTGCTGACCACTTCCTGCAGCGCCACGCTGATCAGGTTGGCGGCGATGGAATCGCCCTCCTGCGCGGGCGCGGGCGTCTTGTCGTAGCGCTTGAGCAGCTTGCCGTTGGGATCCAGCACGCCGCGCACCGCGTGCAACGGCTGGATTTCGCCACCGGACGCGAGGAACTGGTACAGCTGCGCGATCGCATACGGACTCTGGTCGGTCGAACCCAGGATCAACGCGGGATTGGCGTCGGCCTTGATCCCGGCCAGCACGCGCAGCAGCTCGGCCAGCCGTTCCGGATCGACCTTCATGCCGATGCGCACGGTGGCCTGGTTGTACGAGCGCGCGAGCGCGTCGATCAGGCGCACGGTGCCATGGCTGCGATTGTCCGCGTTGCCCGGCGTCCAGCGCCGATTCTTGCCCAGTTGCACCGTCACCGGCGAATCGTCGACCCAGCTGGCCAGCGAATAGCTGTCCGGCTGCGCCAGCGCCAGCAGGTATACGAACGGCTTGAGCAGCGAGCCGACCGGACGCTGCGCTTCCACCGCGCGGTTGAAGCCCGGCTGCGACACGTCGCGGCTGCCGACCACCGCCACCACATCGCCGTCGTGCACGTCGGTCACCACCACGCCCGCCTGCAACGGCGGCCGGCGCTTGTTCTCCAGTGCCTTGATGGTGCGGGTGACCGCGCCTTCGGCATAGGCCTGCGCGGACGGCGACATGCCGGTCAGCACGGTCAGGCCGGCGCCCTGCAGCGCGCTTTCCGGATAATCACGCGCCAGTTGCCGGCGGACCAGATCCACGTAGGCCGGGAAACGGTTGGCGGCGGCCATGCCCGGGGTCTGGGTGACGCCCAGCGGCGCGGCCAGCGCGCGCTTGTATTCCTTTTCGTCGATGAGCTTCGTTTCCAGCAGCTTGCCCAGCACGAAGTCGCGACGTCCCTTCGCCCGCTCCGGATTGCGACGCGGATCGTAATGGGAAGGCCCCTTCACCATGCCGATCAGCAGCGCGACCTGCTCGGTGGTCAGCGAATTGAGGTCGCGGCCGAACCAGAATTCCGAGCCTGCGGCAACGCCGTGGATCGCCTGGCTGCCGCGCTGGCCGAGATAGACCTGGTTGAAGTACGCCTCCAGGATCGTGCTCTTGTCGTAGCGCGCTTCCAGGATCAGCGCGAACAGGATTTCGTTGAACTTGCGCGAGGGCGTGACTTCCTTGCCGATGCCGAGCAGGCCGCTGCGCGCGAGCTGCTGGGTCAGGGTGCTGGCACCCTGGCGGGTCTCGCCTCCGGAACGCAGGGTCACCCAGATGGCGCGCACGATGCCGCTGAGATCGATGCCGTGGTGATCCTTGAAGTCGCGGTCCTCGACCGCCTGCAGGCCGGTCACCAGCAGCAGCGGAACCTCCTTCAGCCGGACCAGCCGGCGCTCTTCCTGCTTCTGGCCGTACAGGGTCGCGATGCGGGCGGGATCCAGTCGCGCCACCTTCAGGTTCTGCCGGCGATCGGGATCGCGCACCCCGGCGACCCGGCCGCCGGACAGGCTCACCTGGACCCGGCGTGGCGCCACCTGTCCGTCCACGTCGATGAAGCCGCGGCTGGAAATGGTGAAGCGCCCGCCTTCACGGGCGTAGGTGCCGGGCAGCTTGCCGGTGCCGTCATCGCGGTAGGAGGCGGCGGCCAGTTCGGTGTTCAGCGTCTGGGCATCCATCGCCACCCCGGGCGCCAGCGCGAGCGGGCGCGCGTAGACGCGCGTGGGGACCTGCCAGCGCAGCTCCCCGAACCGCTGGGTGACCTGGTGGTTCAGGTACAACGTATACGGAATCAGGAATCCCAGCCCCAGGCCCAGGGCTGCCAGGCCCCAGGTGATCAGTCGCTGGCGCCAGGCCGGGCGGCCCTCGGTGTCGTCCTCGTCGTACTCGTAATCGTCTTCGTCGTCGTAGTCGGTATGGGCCACGGGGATGCGACAATGGGAATTCCGGGCAGTCTACCCCAGTCCTGGCAACGGCCAGGATCCGGATCGCCCGCAATTCAGTATCCGCCCAGCTAACCGTGCTCCCACTGATAGGTTTCCATTGGCACCGGCTGCTTTCCAGGCTGCACCGCGTGCGCGTTGCCCTGGCGTCCAGGGGCATGGGCCATTTGTTGGACAGGCTGCGGGCCGGCCAGGTATCGGATCCGCCGACGCCCCCTTCCCCCGTCGCGCCGCGCCGTCTGGCGATCCCCGACCACGACCCGCGAAATCGTTTGCTGGTCATCGACGGAAGTCTGCCGCGACCGGATCGCGATTCGGGTTCCGTCCGCATGTTGGCGATTCTGCGCCTGATGAGGGAGGCCGGCCTGGACGTCGACTTCCTGCCGGAGGACGGGCGGGAAGAAGGCACGGATGCCGATGCGTTGCGGGCATTGGGCGTGCGGGTCCTCGGCCGAAGCTGGTCCTCCATGCCGGCGAGCCGGTTGCTGCGTTCCGCACCCCATGCCGGTGTGCTGGCATGCCGCTATCACCTGGCCCGCTACTGGTTCCCGCTCCTGCGGCAACACGCATCCACGACCCGACGCATCCTGGATACCGTGGATCTGCATTTCCTGCGCGAAGGACGCGAAGCCGAGCTGATGAACAAGGCCGCGCTCGCGCGTGCGGCGCGCGCGACCCGTCGACAGGAACTCGAGCAGATCGCCCGGGCGGACACGACCTGGGTGGTCAGCGAAGTGGAACGCGACCTGCTGGCCGAACTCGTGCCCGGCGCGACGATCGAAATCGTGTCCAACATTCACGCACCGCGCGCGACAATCCCGCATTTCGCGCAGCGCCACGGCGTGTTGTTCGTGGGCGGCGGCAGGCATCCGCCGAACGCCGATGCAGTGCGCTGGCTGGTCTCCGGGATCCTGCCGCGACTGGGCGAAGGGAAAAGGCAGGCGATCGATGTCCACCTGGTGGGAGCTGGGCTGCAGGAAGCATTGGGCGGCCTCAGCCTTCCCGCGAACGTGCAGGTGCATGGCCACGTCCCCGATCTGTCCCCCTTGCTGGAGCGCTGTCGCGTGGGTGTGGCGCCGTTGCGCTTCGGGGCCGGGGTCAAGGGAAAAATCAACCAGTACATGTCCCACGGACTCCCCACGGTGGCAACGTCCCTCGCAGCCGAAGCGATGCACCTGACCGATGGCCAGGATGTACTGCTGGCGGATGACGAATCCGGTTTCGCCGCCGCGATTGAACGGCTCCATGCGGAAGGGGATCTGTGGCAGCGACTGTCCGGGCACGGCCTGGCCAACATTCGGCGCCATTTTTCCGAGGAAGCGATGCTGCCTGCCATCCTGCGCACCTTCCCGCCGGCATCGACCTCCATCCGCTGACGCCGATCAAACTCGCCGCGCAATGAAAGAACCGACCACATGCGATTTCTGCTGATCGCCTACGAATTCCCGCCGAGTCCTTCGCCACAATCGCTGCGCTGGGCTTACCTGGTGCGCGAACTGATCGCGCTCGGGCATCAGGTCAAGGTCCTGACCATCCACCTGGGCGGAGAAACCCCGGGTCTGCCGCATCTTCCTTCCACGCTGGAAACGCATCGGACTTTCGCCGGGCCTGTACGAGGCCTGCTTGCCTATTTGCGGGACCGCCGGCAGGCGCAGGCCTCTTCAGTGACGCCGGATGCCGGTTCTCCCACGCCATCTTCCTCTCCCCTGCGCCCGCCCCGCAGTTGGAAGCAATCGCTGTCGGAGACCGCGCAGGGGCTCGCGGCGCGCTTCGTGTTCCCGGATGTGCGCGGTGAATGGTTTCCCTGGGCCAGGCGCGCCCTCACCCGATGCCTGGACGAGTTCAAGCCCGACATCGTGATCAGTTCGCATGAGCCGGCGACGTCGCTGGAACTGGGATTGCTGGCCAAGGCGAAGGGCTTCCCCTGGATCGCTGATCTTGGAGATCCCGTGCTGGCGCCCTACACACCCGCGCGCTGGCGTGACCGCGCACTTCGTGTGGAAGGTGAGACCTGCAGGAAAGCCGATCACCTGATCGTCACGAACGCCGGAGCCGCAGCACTGTTGGCGGAGCGCCATGGACACAGGAACGACATCAGCATCATCTCCCAGGGCTTCGCGCCGGAGCCTCCGGCCGCTTCCGCGAATGTCCTGTTCGATCCGGTGCGGCTGGAATTGCTGTACACCGGCAGCTTCTACCATTTCCGCAAGCCGGACGATCTGGTGGCCGCCATCGCCGCCCATCCGGCGGCCAGGCTCAACATCGCTTCCGTCACCGTACCCGAGTCGCTGCTTCGCGCCGCCGAATCCATGCCGGACCAGATTCGCCTGCTGGGATTCCTTCCCCATCGGCATATCCTGCAGTTGCAGCGCTCGGCCGACGTGCTGATCAACATCGCCAACGACGATCCCTCCCAGGTTCCGGGCAAGCTCTACGAGTATCTGGGGTCGGGTCGTCCAATCCTGCACGTGACGCGCCAGCACGACATCAGTTCGGAGTTGATCGCCACGTCGAGACGCGGCTGGGTGAGCGACGGTTCCCTGGCTTCATTGCAGGGCTGGCTCGACCGGGCCAGCCTGCTGAAGGAGACGGCCAGCCTGGACGAGGGTTTGGAACTCGATCTGGAATCCGTCGCCCAATACAGCTGGCCCGCGCTCACCCGCAGGCTGGAAGCGATCGCGAATCAGGTGCTGCAGGCGCCGCAGCGCTAGCGCTGTGCCTGCCGCGCCAGCCTGACCCGCTCGGCGAAATCGGACAAGCCGGGTGCGCGTGGCTCGATCCCGCGCGCCTCCTCCAGCGCCTGCGCCGCGAAGGCGACATCGCCCGCGCCCAGGCGCTCGTCGCCGACCGCAATCCATTTCTGCGCCATCCGCCGGCGCGCCTCCGCCAGGGCGGGATCGCCTGGACGGATCGTCTGCCACGCGGACAGGCAGGACTGCGCACGTCGCACCCGGTTGCCGCGCCACTCCTGTTCGAAGCACTGCTGCGCCGCCGCCAGCACGCGGGAGGCGGCACGGCGGACGCGCACGTCGTCGGGAGCCAGCGCCTGCGCCGCGCGCAACCTGTCGTAGGCGCTTTCGCCCGGTGGCGTCATCCAGTCCCCGCGAGCCTCGGCCTGGGCCATGCCCGCCAGCAGGCTTTCCACCCGGCGCTGCCGTTCGCGCGGCGGCAGCGATGGCGGCAGGCTGGCCCGGGAGGCGCGGGCGCGCGCCAGGTACTGCACGGCCTCGCCTACCGCCGGCGATTGCGGCGACAGCTCGCGCGCCTGCGCCAGCGCCGACTCGGCCTCGCTGAAGCGGTAATCGCCCGCCTGGCGCCGTGCCGATTCGGCATAGGCGGCGGCGAGCCGTTCGATGCCCTGTCGCGCGCGCGCGTCGTCGCCCGCGGCGGACTGCACCGCCCGGTAACCCTCTGTCGCCTTTGCCAGTCGCCCACGGCGCAGATCCGTATCGGCACGGCGCAGACGCTCGTCGATCGCGCGCGCCAGCGAAGCCTGCGCCGCCGGCAGATCCACGTGGCCGCCGTCGTAGCCGCGCACCTGGGTGATCAGCCGGCCGGCCGCTTCCAGATCGCCGCGCGCCATCACCGTGCCGGCCTGTTGCAGCAGGTCGCTGAGGATGTCTTCGCGGGCCTCGAGTGCTTCGATGCGGTTGGGTTGCAGCGCCAGTACGCGCTGCAACAACGGCAGCGCCGCCGCGGGGTCGCCGTCGAGATGGCCGGCCGCCTGCGCCTCCAGCGCCTGTTTGAGCAGCGACTCGATGCCGGCGTCGGCGGCCTCGCGCTTGCGCAGTTGTTCGGCCACCCCGGCGGCTTCCGCGCGGGGCACCTGCAATTCGTTGGCCAGCGCGAGCGCGGTGTGCGCGGCGGCGAAGTCCCCGCGCGCGGTCGCCTGGCGGGCCTGTTCCAGCGCAGTCCGCGCCACACGAGCCAGGCCGTCGCGGGCCTCGCTGCGGTCGCTGTCCAATGCCTGCGCGGCCTCGTAGTACTGGCGGGCGCCGGTGCCGTCGGGCGCGGTCAGCCGGCCCGAAGCGAGCGCGGCCTGGCCGTTGTCCAGCAATTGCTGGATTCGGGTGTCGGGCCAGAACAGGTTCGCCAGCGGTTGCCGGAACACCGCCAGCAGGGTCAGCAGCAGCACCACCGCCAGCGCGCCCCATCGCCAGGTCCGTCGTGCCCGCCACAAGGGCGGCGCGCTGCGCGGAGGCGCGTCGTCGCCGCGGAAACGCAAATGTTCCCAGTCGGCGATCGGTTCGATCCGGCCGTCCTGGCGGGGTTGCTCGGGGCTGTGCTCGGGCATCACCGGCCCAGCATAACCATTCAGGCTGAACGTCGCGCTTCCTCCACCCCCGGCAGCGCATCGAGTTTCCCGAGCAGGGTGGACAGCTGACCGAAATCGGCGACCTTCAAGCGCAGGCGCAACTGCACCCGGCCACCGGCGCCGGCCTGGTCGCTGTTGATGCCCAGCACGTGGGCGTCCTCCTGCGCGATCAGCGTGGTGATGTCCTTGAGCAGCCATTTGCGGTCGATGGCCCGCACCTGCACGTCCACTTCGTAACCGCCACCGGTCTGGCCCCACTCCACCGGCAGCACCCGCTGCGGGTTGGAGGCGGCCAGGCGCTGGAACGCGGCACAGTCGGTCCGGTGCACGCTGACGCCGCGGCCGCGGGTCAGGTAACCGCTGATCGCCTCTCCCGGCACCGGCTGGCAGCAGCGCGCCAGTTGCACCAGCAGGTTGCCGACGCCTTCCACCGTGAACTGCGATCTGGACGGCGGCGACGGCTTGCGTCCGCCCGGCTTCCGCAGCGGCAGGCCCTGCGGAGCGGCCGATTGCGCGGCCGCGCGCTGTTCCTCGTGCAGCGCGCGTACCACCTGGTTGGGGCCGACGTCGCCCAGGGCGATCTGGATGTGCAGTTCCTCGACGTTCTCGGCATGGAACTTCTTCGCCACACCGGACAGGTCGGCGTGGTGCAGGCCCAGCCGCTTGAGTTCCTTCTCCAGCAATTCACGCCCGGCCTGCAGGTTGCGCGCGCGATCGAGCTTGTGGAACCAGGCGCGCACCTTGTCGCGGGATCGACCCGAGGCGAGGAAGCCGTTGGCCGGCAGCAACCAATCGCGGCGCGGCTCACCGGTCTTGGAGGTCATGATCTCGACCCGGTCACCGCTGCGCAGGGCATGGTTCAGCGGCACGATGCGGCCGTTGACCTTGGCGCCGCGGGTGCGGTGGCCGACCATCGTGTGCACGTGGTAGGCGAAGTCCAGCACGGTGCCGCCGTGCGGCAGGTCGATGACCTCGCCCTTGGGAGTCAGCACGTAGACCCGATCCTCGACCAGTTCCGAGTCCAGGTCGCCGGCCAGTCCGCCGCCTTCACCGCCTTCCTGCGACTGATCCAGCAGCCGGCGCATCCAGGCGATCTTGCGATCGAAGGCGCGGTCGCCGCCGCCTTCCTTGTAGCGCCAGTGCGCGGCCACGCCGAGTTCGGCCTGCGCGTGCATCTCGTGCGTGCGGATCTGCACTTCCAGTGTGCGGCCTTCCGGGCCGACCACGGCGGTATGCAGGGAGCGGTAGTCGTTGGCCTTGGGCCGGGCGATGTAGTCGTCGAACTCGCTTGGCACCGGCGTCCACAGCGCGTGCACGATGCCCAGCGCGGCGTAGCAGGCGCCGACGTCCTCCACGGTCACCCGCACCGCGCGCAGGTCATAAAGCTCGTCAAAGGAGACCTGCTTGCGCTGCATCTTCCGCCAGATGCTGTAGATGTGCTTGGGCCGTCCGCTGATCTCGGCGACGATGCCGTGCTCGGCCAGCGCCTGGCGCAAGGTCGACTTGACCGATTCGATGTAGCGCTCGCGGCCGGCGCGCTTGTCATCCAGCTGCGCGGCGATCTGCCGGTAGGTATCCGGCTCCAGGTAGCGGAAGGCCAGATCCTCAAGTTCCCACTTCAGCTGCCAGATGCCCAGCCGGTTGGCCAACGGTGCATGGATGTCGCGGGTCAGCCGCGCCAGCGCGCGCCGCTGCGTGTCGTCCAGCAGGCCCGCGTTGCGCATCCGCGCCAGTTGCCGCGCCAGCAGTATCGGCACCACCCGCAGGTCGCGCACGATTGCCAACAGCAACCGGCGCAGGCCTTCGTTGTTGGCGCCACGATGCTGTTCCGCGTGCAGCGCCCAGACCTGCGCGGCCGCCTGCTGTCCTTCCAGCAGGTCGACGATGCCCGTGGGCGCGGCCTTGCGTGGTCCGGATGCCTCCGGGATCGGCGGGAGCGCGAACAGCCAGGCCGCGGCGATCACTTCACCGTCGGCGGACAATGCGGCCAGCGTCTCCAGCGTGTCGACCAGCACCGGCAGCGGATCCTGCAATGGCAGCTCCGGCCCGGGCGAGGTTTCGATGCGTGTCCGGATGGCCTGGCGCGAATCCGCCGGAAGCATCGCGGCCGAGGGCCGTTGCAGCACTTCCAGCAGAGCTTCGCGCGGGACGGAGAACACGATCGGATCCTGAGGGGGCGTCCGGTTACGTTACCCGTACACGGCGCGAACGAACAGCCTTGCGGCGGTTTCCCTTCATGCCGGCCGGTTGTCTGCTGCTAACCACGCAACGCCTGCAGCCGCTGGGCCAACTTCTTCGGGGAAACGCCGCCGCGCGCGCCCAGTTCCTGGGCGAACATCGAAACCCGCAATTCCTCCAGTTCCCAGCGCAACGCCTGCCATCCCGGCTGGCGCGCCACGCCCAGTCGCGTCGCATCGGCCAGCGCGTCGGCGAACGGTTTGATCTCCAGCATGCGGGCCTGATCCCGCACCGGATCGCGCAGGGCGCGTTCGGCGCGCAGGCGCATGCCCTTGAGGTAACGCGGCAGTTCCGCCAGCGCTTGCGCGGGCGTGTCGCGCAGGAAGCCCGGATGCACCAGGCCGTCCAGCTGCGCGCGCAGATCGTCCAGGTTGCCGCGCGCCCAGCCCATCAACGGCGATTCCAGTTGCGGCTTGAGTTCCGCGACCGCCGACAGGATCGCCTCGGCCAGCTTCAGCCGCTCCATCGCCTCGCCGAACAGCCGGCGGCCGGCGTCGTCTCGGCGCTGCTCGAACGCGACGCGATCCCGGATCCCTTCCAGTCCGTCGGCCAGCACGGCATTGAGCGCGGCGTCGGCGATGTCCGCGCGCAGACGCTCCTTTTCGCCCGCCTTGTCGCCCTCGGCGAAGCGCTCGATGGCGGCGTAGAGCAGCCCCACCTTCGGCGCCACCGGCAACTGCTTGCGCGCCTGGCGCACGCGATCGGCCAGGGCGATTTCGAGCAGGCGGCGCACACCAGCGGGATGGGCGGCCTCGGCTTCCACGCGGTCGGCGAACACCTGCAACGCCACGCTGTCACCGTCGTCGCGCAATGCGGGGAACGCCGGCACGCCGGCTTCGCCCGGTACCTGCAACGGGATCGGCTGGGCCGGGAACTCGCGCAACCCGCTCGCCGCCATCGCGCGGCCGGCGCGCGCGGCGAACGCCTGCCCGGCGCGTTCGCCGAAACGCGCGCGCAGTTCATCGAGATCCCGCGACTCGGCCAGGATCCGCGCCTCCCCGCCCTTGCGCGGGTCCTCGCGCAGGCGCAGGTTCATGCGCAGGTGCGGTTCCAGCGCCGACTCGTCGAAGTCGGTGGCGGCCACCGTGACGCCGGTCGTGCGCGACAGGAACCGCGCCAGTTCGCCGCGGATGTCGTCGGCGGTGGCCTGCGGATACGCCTCGAAGAATGCACGCCCGAAATCCGGCGCCGGCACGTAGTTGCGCCGCATCGCCTTGGGCAGGCTGCGGATCAGGCCGGACGCCTTGTCGCCGATGAAACCCGGCGCCAGCCAGGACAGGCGGGCCGGATCCAGCGCGTTAAGCAGGTGCAGCGGTACTTCCAGGGTGACGCCGTCGTCCGCCGCGCCGGGCTCGAAGCGGTAATGCAGGGGCAGGCGCGCGTCGCCGAGCGCGAAGTATTTCGGAAAGCGATCCTCCTCGCTGCCCTCGCCCGGCAGCAGATCGGCCAGTGTCCACAGCAGGCGCCGACGCGCTTCCGGCGGCTGGCCCTTCCACCACGCATCCAGGCCGGCGGCGGAATGGATGTCCGGCGGAATCCGGTCCAGATACCAGCGCGCCTGCCAGTCCTCGTCGGCCACCAGGCCGGCGCGGCGCAGCTTGGCTTCCTCCTCGCGCGCCTGTTCCAGCGTCTTCAGGTTGTCGGCGACAAAGCTGGCGCGAGTGTTGATTTCGCCGGTCACCAGCGCCTGGCGGACGAAGATGTCGTGCGCTTCCACCGGCGCGATGCGGCCGTAGTGGACCGGCTTCTTCGGCGCCAGCACCAGCCCGAACAGGCTGATCTGCTCCGACGCCAGCACATGCCCCTGCGCGCGCGACCAGTGCGGGTCGAAATGCTTGCGCATCAGCAGGTGCGGGACCTCGGCGATGACCCAGTCCGGTTCGATGGCGGCGTTGGTCAGGCCCCACACGCGCTGGGTATCCAGCAGGGTGGCGCTGAGCATCCACGGCGGCGGCTTCTTCGCCAGCGCCGAGCCCGGGAAAACCTGGAAGCGGCGCTGGCGCGGCGCCTGGAAGTCGCCCTTCTCGCCGCGATGGCCCACCTGGGTGGGCAGGCCGGCGATCAACGCGCGGTGCAGCGCGACATACGCGGCCTGGCGCTGCTTTTCGGTGGGGCCGTCGGCCGTGGCGGGCGCGGCGGCCGCATCCGAATCGCCACGCTTGCGTGCACGCTCCGGTGTCTTGCGCGGGACGTCGCTGTTGGCCGCAGGCATTGCTTCCAGCGTCCACCCCAGCTCCTCGCACAGCAGCAGCAACTGCCGATGCAGCTCGCGCCATTCGCGCATGCGCAGGAACCCGAGGAAGTGGCGTTCGCACCAGTCGCGCAGCTTGGACTGGGTCAGATCCTCGTGGGCCTGTCGGTAGGCGTCCCAGAGTTTGACGATGCCGAGGAACTCCGAGCGGGCATCGGCGAAGGTCGCATGCGCGTTGTCCGCGGCCTCGCGCGCTTCCGGCGGGCGTTCGCGCGGATCCTGGATGCCCAGGAACGCCGTGATGATGATCATCTCGCGCAGGCAGCGATGCTGCTGCGCGGCCACCAGCATGCGCGCCAGCTTCACGTCCACCGGCAGGCGCGCCATCTGCCGGCCGATGGTGGTGAGCTTGCGATCCTTGTCCACCGCGCCCAGTTCGGCCAGTTGCTGCCAGCCATCGGCGATGGCGCGCTCGTCCGGCGGTTCCAGGAACGGGAAATCCTCGATCCGACCCAGCCCCAGTTGCAGCATCCGCAGGATCACCCCGGCCAGGCTCGAACGCCGGATTTCCGGATCGGTGAATTCGGCGCGGGCCTGGAAATCGGCCTCGGCATACAGGCGATAGCAGATGCCTTCGGCGATGCGCCCGCAGCGGCCCTTGCGCTGGTTGGCGCTGGCCTGCGAGACCGGCTCGATATGCAGGCGATCCAGCTTCTGTCGCGGGCTGTAGCGCTTGACCCGCGCGTAGCCCGGATCGACCACGTAGCGGATCCGCGGCACGGTCAGCGAGGTCTCGGCCACGTTGGTCGCCAGCACCAGCCGGCGCTTCGGGCCGGGGTTGAACACCCGGTCCTGATCCTTCGCCGACAGTCGCGCGTACAGCGGCAGCACTTCGGTCTCGCGGTACTTGCGCCGTTCCAGCGCCTGGTGGGCGTCGCGGATCTCGCGCTCGCCGGGCAGGAACATCAGCACGTCGCCGCGCGGATCCTGGCGGGTGATCTCGTCCACCGCCGCCACGATGGCGTCGTTGACCGTGCGCTCGCCCTGCTGCTCGCCCTCGCCTTCCAGCGGCCGGTAGCGGACTTCGACCGGATAGGTCCGCCCTTCCACGCTGATCACCGGCGCGTCGTCGAAATGGCGGGAGAAGCGTTCGGTGTCGATGGTGGCCGAGGTGACGATCACCTTCAGGTCGCGGCGCTTGCGCAGCAACTGCTTGAGGTAGCCAAGCAGGAAATCGATGTTGAGGCTGCGCTCGTGGGCCTCGTCGACGATGATGGTGTCGTAGGCCGACAGCCAGCGATCGCTGGCGATTTCGGCCAGCAGGATGCCGTCGGTCATGAACTTGACCCGGGTGTTGTCGCCGACCTGGTCGGTGAAACGCACCTGGTAGCCGACCGCGTCGCCGACGCCGGTCTTCAGTTCCTCCGCGACCCGGCGCGCGACCGCGCGCGCGGCGATCCGGCGCGGCTGGGTGCAGCCGATCATGCCGGCCACTCCGCGTCCGGCGGCCAGGCACAGCTTGGGCAGCTGGGTGGTCTTGCCGGAGCCGGTCTCGCCGGCGATCACCACCACCGGATGGCGGCGGATCAGTTCGACGATGCGTTCGCCTTCACGGGCAATCGGCAGGGCTTCGTCAAGACTCACCTCCGGCACCGACGCCGCGCGCGCTTCGCGCAGCGACACCGAGCCGGCCAGCGCCTGGGCGAAGGCCTCGCGCGCGGCGGCATCGCGCGGCCGCGACTGCCAGCGCGACCAGAGTCCGTGCAGGCGTCCGCGGTCCCGGCTGAGCGCGCCGTCGATGGCGCGACGGGCGGCCTGGAGGTCGTGGTCGGGGGAAGGTTCGATAGCGTTCATCAATCCAACGGTGTGAAACGTTTTATTACCCAAACTCGTTTAGGGTAGCTATTGTGGGCCATTGATCCCCCTCAAGGAGAATGCAGATGTCCAAGACCAAGGCGAAGACCAAGACGGCCGCCGCGCCCGCGGCCACCTCCCCGAACATCGACATCGGGATCACCACCGGTGACCGCAAGAAGATCGCCGAGGGCCTGTCGCGGTTCCTCGCCGACAGCTACACGCTGTACCTGAAGACCCACAACTTCCACTGGAACGTCACCGGCCCGATGTTCAACTCGCTGCACACCATGTTCGAGACCCAGTACACCGAACAGTGGACCGCGCTGGACGAGATCGCCGAGCGCATCCGCGCGCTGGGCTACAACGCGCCCGGCTCCTATGGCGAATTCGTCCGCCTGTCCTCCATCCAGGAGGAATCCGGCGCCGATGGCGTGCCGGGTTGGCAGGGCATGGTGAAGCAGCTGGTGGCCGGCAACGAAGCGGTGTGCCGGACCGCCCGCAAGGTGCTGAAGACCGCCGACGACGCCGGTGACGACCCGTCCGTGGACCTGCTGACCCAGCGCCTGCAGACGCACGAGAAGTATGCCTGGATGCTGCGTTCGCTGCTCGAATGAGACTGCAACCGGCCGTTTGAATACGGCCTGTTGAAGACGACCCGCGCGCCCGGCTTCCCCGCCGGGCGCGTGCTTATGGGGCACCCTGGCCCCCGAATCCGCCCTTGGCTCGCCGGCCGGGAAAATCCCGACAGGCCACTCGCGCATCCACGGACGGCGCTCCGGGCGGTTTTCCGAGCGCTGCGCGGCCGCCCGCCTGCTACCCTATCGCCCATGTCAGAACGTCCCACGGACCTGCTGCAGCGGGTCTTCGGCTACTCCCGTTTCCGCGGCCACCAGCAGGCCATCGTCGAACAGCTCGTCTCCGGCCAGGATGCCCTGGTCCTGATGCCGACCGGCGGCGGCAAGTCGCTGTGCTACCAGATTCCCTCGCTCCTGCGCGAAGGCGTGGGCATCGTGGTGTCCCCGCTGATCGCGCTGATGCAGGACCAGGTGGAAGCACTGCGCCAGCTCGGCGTGCGCGCCGCCTTCCTCAACTCGACGCTGGACGCCGCCACCGCGGCGGACGTCGAACGCGCCCTGCTGAAGGGCGAACTGGACCTGCTGTACGTGGCCCCGGAACGGCTGCTGACGCCGCGCTTCCTGTCCCTGCTGGATCGCAGCCGGATCGCGCTGTTCGCCATCGACGAGGCGCACTGCGTCTCGGCCTGGGGCCACGATTTCCGCCGCGAGTACCTGGAACTGACGATCCTCCATGAGCGCTGGCCCGACGTGCCGCGGATCGCCCTGACCGCCACCGCCGACCCGCCCACCCAGCGCGAGATCGCCGAGCGCCTGGGCCTGACCGAGGCGCAGCGCTTCGTCAGTTCCTTCGATCGCCCCAATATCCGCTACACGGTCACCCAGAAGGACAACGCCAAGCGCCAGCTGCGCGATTTCCTACAGGCCCACAAGGGCGAGGCCGGCATCGTCTATTGCCTGTCGCGCAAGCGGGTGGAGCAGTTCGCCGATTACCTGCTGGAGCAGGGATTCAATGCCCTGCCCTACCACGCCGGCCTGGACGCCGAGGTGCGCGCGCACCACCAGCGCCGTTTCCTGCGCGAGGAAGGCATCGTCATGGTCGCGACGATTGCCTTCGGCATGGGCATCGACAAGCCGGACGTGCGGTTCGTGGCGCATGTGGACCTGCCCAAGTCGCTGGAGGGCTACTACCAGGAAACCGGACGCGCCGGCCGTGATGGCGAGGCCGCCGACGCCTGGCTGTGCTACGGGCTGGGCGACGTGGTGCTGCTGAAGCAGATGATCGAGCAGTCCGAGGCCGGCGAGGAACGCAAGCGGCTGGAGCGGCGCAAGCTGGATCAGCTGCTGGGCTACTGCGAATCCATGCAATGCCGCCGGCAGGTGCTGCTGGCCAGCTTCGGCGAAACCTATCCCCAGGAATGCGGCAACTGCGACAACTGCCTGCATCCGGCCGCCACCTGGGATGCCACCGAGGCCGCGCGGAAGGCGTTGAGTTGCGTCTATCGCAGCGGCCAGCGCTTCGGCGTGAACCACATCATCGACGTGCTGCGCGGCAGCGAGAGCGAGAAGATCCGCCAGTGCGGGCATGACCAGCTCACCACCTATGGCATCGGCCGGGATCTGGACGCCGGCACCTGGCGCAGCGTGTTCCGGCAACTGGTGTCCTCCGGCCTGCTGGAGGTCGACGCGGAGGGCTATGGCAGCCTGCGCCTGACCGAGGCCAGCCGGGCGGTGCTGCGGGGCGAACGCCGCCTGCTGCTGCGCAAGGATGCCCCGGCCCGGGAACGCGAGCGCTCCCCGCGCAGCGGCGTGGTCGTCGCGCCTACCGACCAGCCCCTGTTCGGCGCCTTGCGCGACCTGCGCGCACAGCTGGCGAAGCAACAGAACGTCCCGGCCTACGTCATCTTCCACGACAGCACCCTGCGCAACATCGCCGAGCACCGGCCCGGCACCCTGGACGAACTGGCCCAGGTCGGCGGCATCGGCGGGACCAAGCTGGCCCGCTACGGCGAACAGGTGCTGGAAGCGATCCGCGCGGCCGGTTGAGGGCGGACCTCCACGAATAAAAATGCGGCCGCAGGACCCCTGCGACCGCGATGAGAGAGCACAGCTATATTGTGGTTGTTATGCGGGGAACCGCCCGGCGGACACGACGGGAATCCGCTGGAGCGGTCCGGCATGGCCATGATTCCCGCTGCGGGAAGGCAGGGCGACGCCATCAAGTCACCGTGACCTTCGTCCTAGCCGGAAAGTTCATGCGGAAGCCAGCCTGGGTTCAAGCAGTGGCTGCTAGCGTCTGGCAACTGGCGCATGGATCGCGTACTGATCCGCATTCGACCGAGGCCCCCATGAAGGCAATTGCCCCGCTGCTGCTGAGTCTGTTGGCTTCCGGAAGCGCCCTGGCCCAATCGGCGGAGTCCCTTGATCTCACCCTGCCCCGGCCCGCGCTCTATTCGGCCGACCCGCCCGGCACCTACTACGGCGACACCAGCGGACGCCCGGCCCGCGCACTGCGTCCGGCGCCAGTGGCCCGCAATGCCTGCGGCAAGCCGGTCGACGAGGATGACGGCAAGGTCGATGTCTCCGGCAGCGTCGCTACCGGCATCGGCTATACCAAGGGCTATGGCAGCAGCCATTGGAACGCCGCCAACATCAACCTTTGCAAGTCCTACAACAACGACGAGGGCGAATCCCGCGCGTTCAACCTCAACATCGGCGTGAGCCGGTACGACGGTCCGGGCTTCCATGGCTATCGCCGGCTGCCCGGCGACGTGGGACCGCCGCCGCCGCGCGGCTTCGGCGGTACGCCGATGCGGCCCTGATCCGCACCCCATCGCCCCCTAAAGAAAAAGAGGCGCCTTCCGGCGCCTCTTTCGTTCGCCTCCCACAACTCGCTCACGGCATCTCGATCGGCGCCACCATCAAATCGATCGTTTCATGGACGCGCGCGAAGTACAGCTCGTTGGAATCCCACAGCATGGTCGGATGGAACTCGGTTCCCGCGCTGTTGACGCAGCTTCCCACGTTGACCGGATTGCCGAGCCGGCCGTTGCGCTCGATACGGCTGAGGTAGATGTCGACATCGCCCAGCCCGTCCTGCCGGCCCACCGTGGAATACAACAGGCTGCGGCCGTCCGGCGAGATCTGCGGATTGAATTCCCACAGGTGGGAATGGTCCACGCCCGGGCCGATCGACATCGCCGGGCCATAGCGGCCATCCGGCTGGCGCAGGCTCCGGTAGATGTCCCACTGCCCGCGGTCGCGATCGCTGGCGAAGTACAGGTTGCCGGCGCGATCCAGGCTGGCATACAGCTCGTTGTAGGGGCTGTTGACGTTCGGTCCCAGATTGACCGGTTCGCTCCAGCCCGACCCGGTGCGCTCGACCACCCAAAGGTCGTTGAGTGGATAGGGCCCCTGGTTCCCGGGCCGGTTGGACGAGAACACCAGTCGCTGGCCATCCAGCGAGACGACCGGGTCCGAATCGGCGAACTGGCCAAGGCCGGAGAACGAGGCCACGTCCGGGGTCGACCAGCCGGTCGCGGTGCGCTGGGCGGTCATGATGGTGAACAGTGCGTCGGATCCGGGCGGACCCGGGATCTCGTTGACGTGCCAGTAGATCGTCTGCCGATCCGGAGTGAATGCCAGTCGGCCTTCATTGAGTCCAGGCGTACTGATGACTCCCGGGGCGAACACCTGGGCCGGTCCCAGGCAAACCGGCGGCGGCGGCTTGGCCGCCCAGGCCGGTAGCGCCAGGACCAGTGCAACGGCGGCGGACAACGGAGCGACGTGCTTCATGGAAGTCCCTCGTGCGGATGGTGTTTTGCACTGTCCGCGCGGCCGGCTCCGGCCGCCATGCGGCTGTGACGAACGCATCGCGGCGAGTGACCAACCGCTTTCCCGCGCGCGCGCATCCGGGTCAGGAGGCCTGCCGGTCAGGGAATGCCATTGCCGCCATGTCGGCGGAAACCCGGCCGCGCTTCCAGCCGACGCAGGTAGGCGGTCACCGCCGGCAGTTCCGGACGCTCCATCGGGGTCACCTTCCAGCGGTTGACCGACAGCCCCACCACGATGTCCGCCACGGTGAAGGCATCGCCGGCAACATGCGCGCCGGTCCTGGCCAGTTGCGCATCGAGGATACCCATCCGCCGGTTCCACTCCCGCACGCTGGCTTCGATTTGCGCGGGATCGGCGTGCTCGGGACTCTGTCGCACCCGTGCCATGAAGGCGTAGCGCCAGGCGTTGTTGAGTTCCGTGGCCTGCCAGTCCATCCATTGCTCGACCCTGGCCCTCTCGGCCGGCGCCCGTGGCAGCAGATCGTCGCGTTGCTCGCGGCCGGCCAGGTAGCGGCAGATCGTGTTCGACTCCCATAGCACCTGCCCTCCATCGCGGATCACCGGCACCAGCGCGTTGGGATTCAACGCCAGGAATTCGGGTTCCGAAGTGGAGCGGTGGCCGCTGCCCCACTCCTCCAGCTCGAAGGGCAAGCCGAGTTCCTCGCACAGCCAGAGCACTTTGCGGACGTTGATGGAGGTCGACTTTCCCAGGATTTTCAACATGATTCGTATCCGTACGCCCGCCGGGCGCGGGCACGCTACCTTAGCGCCCCGGAGCCTGCTGCCGCACCCGGCGGCGCAGGCCATCGCGTGCCAAGGCGGAGCAGCTTAAATCCGCCCAGCCCGTGGCAAACGGGCGGGGGAAACTCACATTGTGTTGAAGGAAGCAATGCCGGAACAGACGCAGAACCCATACAGCGAGAACTGGTTCGATCACAACATCCCGCACTGGCAGCAATGGCTGGGCGGTTTCCGCGATCGGCCAGGCATCCGTGCGCTGGAAATTGGCAGTTTCGAAGGTCGCTCCACGCTGTGGCTGTGCCAGCACATCCTCACCGGCGTGGGCGCACGCGTCGATTGCGTGGATCTGTTCGCCCCCGATCCCGTCTATAGCGACTACCGCGCGCGATTCCGTCAGAACACGGCCGCCTTCGCCGATCGGATCACCGAGCATCCGGGTTACAGCTTCGATTCATTGCGCCGGATCGAAGGCGAGTTCGATTTCATCTACATCGACGGCTGGCATTCGGCTTTCGGCGCGCTTGCCGATGGCGTGATGACCTGGCCACTGCTGAAGGTCGGCGGCGTGATGATCTTCGACGACTATCTGTGGGTTCCGCCGAAGCAGGCGCCCCGCAAGCCGAACGCACTGGTGCGCAACTGGGCCAAGCTGCGGGGGCGCGACTGGCGCCGCGACGCACTGGAACGCCAGATCGCCAGCGTTCCCACGGAAACGCCCAAGCTGGGTGTCGACGGCATGCTCGCCACGTTGGCGGGACACTACGAACTGCTCGGCGTGACCAACCAGTTGGCGATACGCAAGACCCGCGGCTTCACCTTGGGGCAGGTCGGATACGACACCTGAGCGTTCGATGCCTGGATGAAACAAGGCCCGGCCACGTGCCGGGCTTTTTTCATCCAATGACGACTCCTCGAAACGTGGATGGCATCGGCGCCATTCCTGAATCTGCTTGACATCCGTTTCACGGACACGCTCGCACGCTCGGCTCCCGTCAAGACGACGATACTGCTGAGCCCGCCATGGACATGCGCATCATCATGCGGCAGTTCCCTACGTTGTTTCTGGTTCGCACGGCACTCGCACTGCTTGCCGTCGCAATCCCGCTCTCCAGCCAGGCCGCCCGCCTCGAGTACGTGACCGCAGTCGACGGCACCATCACCGACGTCACCCCGCAACGCATCCTGTTCTTCGTCATCGAGGATGGCCGGCCACTGCTGAAGGTCTACAACCGCGCGACGGGGAGCCTGCGCACGGTCCCGGATCCGACAGGCCATACGCCGGGTTACGAAAAGCTGACCGCGCGTGGCGTGGTGTACGGGATCACCGAGGACGACGAAACGTCGGTGTACGAATGGAACGGCGCCGCCGCGCCGTTGGGAAATGATGGAACGCCACGTGGCATGCGCGTCAGTCCGAACAACAAGCGCTATGTCATCTGGCCGACCTGGCGCCCGGGACGCTACCTGAACCTGCGCGACGTGATGCTCTACAAGGACACCCTGGTCGGCAACGGCCGCGTCGCCGATCTGGCCGATGTCGGCGACGGTGGCGAAGTCGTCTACACCGAAGGGCCGGCGCCCTACAACGTGTTCCGCTACCGGGCCGGGCAGGCCGTGCAACTGACCCACGATCCGACCTATTCGCACTTCAATCCGTTGACCGACGGCATCAACGTGGTCTATCGCAAGCAGGTGTCGACCACGGCCTCGCAGATCGTCTTGTACAACGACAATCTCGGCGAAGTGGTCCTGCGCGATGCCAGCAGCGACTACTTCACGCCCCGTGCGGACTATTTCCCCAGCAGTGGATGGGTCGGTTTCACTCGTTTGAACACCGTGAACGGCAACACCGTCAGGCAGGTCTGGCTGCGCTCTCCGCAAGGCCAGCTGACGGCGGTCTCGCGGGCGGATGCGGACGCATCGATCCATGCCATCGCGGGGGGCCAGGTGATGTTCGTCAGCAATGGCTATCTCTACCTGGGACGGCCCGGCGCGGCGCCCGTGCTGGTTTCACCCTTTGCCGAAGGCACCGGCGGTGCCTGGCTGCAGGGCAGCTGGTACGTGTACTTCGGCGGCACCCTGTACCGGGTGGTGCTGTAGCCGCAACGGTCCAGCCCGCCCGCATGCAGCAGGTGGAGCCGCGGCACGGGAGGGGAGCCCTTCATGGGGTTCCCCAAGGTCCTTCCGGCCCGCCTGCCAGTGTTCCGCGGCCACGAAAAAAGGCGCTCGCGCGCCTTCAACCGCCTGCATCGAAATGGTGGGCCGTGAAGGATTCGAACCTTCGACCAAAAGATTAAAAGTCTGTTCGATTAAGCCTTACTTTCAATGGGTTAGAAAGATCCATTTTTCCAGACCGCAGCCGTGAAACCATTGACTTGTCGTAAGGCTGGACGCCATTTTTCCGGCGATCCCACGATGTCCGCTATCGACCAGGAGCGGACATCGGAATTAAGCTGACCCGCGACGCGGGTTCGGCTTGAATGAACTGTTAGGCCGCAGCACGGAAGCGCTGGACGGCCCGCATAAAAGCATGTGTCACCTCGAGCTTTAGTCGAGGTGCTTTGTTTTCCGCAAGCAGCCAGGAAGCCAGAACATCTACTGGCAGATAGCTGGATCGGTTGCTGCGACCAATTGCCATCAGTTGGCCAAATACTCGGTGTTGGATCTCATTGATGTCGCGAAGGAAGCGCGGGTCTGTGACGCCGGGGCCCTGAAACTCGTAAGCCGTCCTGGCAATCACTGTGAGCTCATGCCCAAAGAGCGGCAGGAACCGAGCCATATCGGCGTCTTCCATCCTTGAAAGGAGCGTCTCGCATTCTTGCGGAGTGATACTCATGCGGCCTAACGCCTGAATTTAGCCGTGCCGCGAAGCGGCGTCGGCTTGAATGAATTGTTAGGCGTCCTGTCGACCAAGCCGCAGCCCTCGCCAACCGATACCGATGATAAGAATTGAGCCAATGAGAAGTACTGCATAGATCATCGCCGCCTCTATGCCGTATGCAATGAATCCGTACTTGCTGGACGAGAACTGCAACGAGCCAACGACCAGCGAAAGAATAGCCTGGTTCAGTGCTAGAAGTACTGTGGCTAAGCCGATTGCTATCGCTAGCCAGCTCCAGAACCTGTTTGAAGCGCCAGCAGCTTTCATAGACAAGCGTTTCATCCCCCCCCCCCGGGCCCATTGGTTTGCTTAACTTGATACGCGAGTGCTGGCCAACAAGCAACGTCCGCTATCGGCCAGGAGCGGGCGTCCGGCTTAACCCGAGCCCTCGCTCACTGCTGAGCGTGATCATGCGCTTACCAAGCTCCCGAGATGCGGGGTGCGCTCAAGGTCAACTTGTGCACCTCACCAAGGTCATTCAACAGGCTCAAGTCATCCACTCTGGACCACAGCGACTAAGAAGAAGCCCCGCAATGCGGGGCTTCAGAATTACGGGCAAGCCTTGTATTAGGGCCGATTGCTTTTTGACGCAGGGAATATAACCAATAGCGCCAAAGATAGAACAATCAAGAGCAATGCAATCTTTGTTTCAAGCAGGCTCACCTCGTAAGCAACAACTCCGCTGATATAGGTGTCCGTCGAAAGCGGCGGAGAAGATGGATTTGCCGCAACTTTTCTAGCCATCCCGTGCATGTAGAAGTACAGGATAAGAAAAGTCCAGGCTGATATGGAGGCGCAATAGACGCTCCGAAAAAGCACGCTCCCGCCCCTCACGGCAAAGACGAATGCAATTGCACAGAATACGGCAGTAATTAGGGTGACCATCGTCATTTGGTGCACCCGCATGTATTCAACCTACCGCTATCGAGTTCCTTCCTGGCCATATCAGCCCCAGCATCAATGTCCCCAATACTGTCTCGGTCCCAATCCCTGTTCTCAGGTAGCTGGTTTGACCATGTTCCATGGTTTCTCAAATCCTGGGAACTGAAATGGTTGCTGCTTTTCCCCTGCCTGCGCCGTGCGTAAAGAAGAAGAGGCCCCGCCTAGGGATGGTGGGACTTCGAACGGCTCATCAAAATTTAATTCACAGGGTCTTGCTGGCCTGCTTGCCCAATAGCAGGAACAAGAAGGGGCCCAGTGCAAGCCGAAGACCATCAACGAGAATTGCCCTGGCTTTCTGGTCCATCTTTCTCGACATCGACGCGTAGCCGAAGAACCCAGCAAACCGGCCAGCCAGCGCTGCATGCAGGTAATAGTGCCGCGCCTTGGCATAATTCGGCTTGTCGCTGCTTTCGTAATACTTCGCATAGGCCAAGTTAACCTCCGGAACCATTCGGAGCGACTTTGCTTCATCGATGTACCGCAGTGCTTCACGATGTCGCTCACCGCCTTGCTTCATCAGGGCTCGAGCCAAATACAAAAAGGTGATTGCATCGGGGACCATGCTGGCAGCCTTTCGATAGTTGGCAGCAGCACGCTCCAGATCGCTTTCAACGTCATCACCACCGAGCTCATAAGCGATCCCCCTCATCAGGTACCCCGACGCATGCGACGGGGTGTGATCCGAGTTAATGAGGGTTTCTGATAGCGCCAACAACTCTTTTGCGCTATTGCTGCGAATTGCATTACGCGCATCGTTATAGGTATCGGAGTGCTTCATGGACTTGGCGGTCTTGGGAAAATGATCGTTCCGCGCTGCTGCGCTTCGCGAACAGAGCCCTCAACCATTCTCTGAAGTCGCTCCAGATCATTTACCCATTGGTCCGGCTTGTCCTTGCTGCACACGCCAAGCGCAAGGCAGGCGCGCAACACCCCTTCCTGGAACTCCTTGGTCTTGCAGACATCCGCGCTCTTCTTGGCTGCGCTAACGGCTGCGGCCAATGCTTCCGGCGTCAATGAAACACCGCCTGCGATCACATACGGCCCGGCTATACCCACGGCAGCACCGGCTGTAGCTCCACCCCAATACACGTTGAGTCTCATTGCAACGCCATCTGGCAGACGCTGGCCAGAAGTGGAGCGTGTGTTGAGGTTTCGAGAGTACGGGAAGAACTGCAGCCCTTCTGGGTCAACCCACATCACCGGATTCCCGCCGACATAGGCATAGGTATTCAATCCGCCCCCCAACCCAATCGGGTCGGACTGTGTATAACGGCCCAACCGCGCATCGTAGTACCGGTTGACGTTGTGCCAGAGGTTCGTCTCCTGGTCGTAGTACTGGCCCGGCAGCCCCACATTCAGGCCCCCGAGGCTGTCCAGCGTCACCTTGCGGTCGAAGGCAAAATTGCTGGCCCGCCACACCACCGCCTTGGCGCTGTTGGTCGCCACTTCCGGCCGGCCCAGATGGTCGGGATGCAGGTAGTACACCTGATTGCCCCGCACCATACCCACCAACTGCCCACCGAACCACAGGTAGTTGGTCCATGCGCTGGTGTTGTCCTTGTACTCCGCCAGCAGAGCGCTGCCCGGGGCATGCACGTAACGGTAGTTGCCGTGGCTGGGCGCGGCTTTCCATGCGCGTTCATTGAAGGCATTGTAGGCGTAGGTCGCGGTGCCCGCCGGCAGACTGACGGTCGTGTAGTTGGGCTCCGCCTGAGTGATGGCGGTGTTCCGCGACGCGCTGCTCATCCGGTTGAACGGGTCGTAGCTGTAGGTCGCGGTCGAGCCCCCCCAGGACTGGGTGGTCCGGTTGCCCAGGCTGTCGTGGGTATAACCGTGCGAGGTCATCGCACTGATGCGGTTGCTGTTAGCATCCACCGTCAGCGCCTCGTCCCACGTCCACACATGACGCGTCTTGTTGCCGTTGGCGTCGTAGTAGAAGCTCTGGTTCCCAGACATCGAAGTGAAGTTCGTCAGACGACTCAAGCTGTCATAGCCCAAGTTCTGGGTCAGGTTGCTGTTGACCGCATTGGCGACCTGGGTGATTTCATTGACGGCGTTATACGTGTAGCTCAACTTCTGGACGCTGGTGGAACCGTTGTAGGTACCCAGCGTGGTCAACCGGCGGTCCACGTCATAGGTATATCCGCGGCGCAGTCCGTTCCCGTACAGCCAGGAAATCGGCGGACCGAAGGCCTGGCTTTCCACTCCGGTGATTACATTGCTCACCATGCCGCCGGTGTTGACCGTCATCGCCTTCAACTGACCATCAGCGTATCCATAACCCACCGCCATGCCGTTCGGGTAGGTGATGGCGCTCGTCCGCCCCAGGCCGTCGTAATAGAAGCGGGTCCAGTAATCGCTCTGGACGCTGTTGGCCGTGGTGCGCTCCCGCCGGATGGACACCTGTCCTTCGGTCGTATAGGCGAAATGAACGCTGCTGTTCGGTCCGTCCGCATTGCACAGCAACATCTTGCCGTTCGTGCACCAGTCGTAGCCGTAGGCAAGCGTCTGCCCACCCGCCACCGCGCTCGTCTGACGCCCCAGGCCGTCGTACCCCAAGGTGGTCGCGACCCCATTGCTCCGCGTGAACTTGGTGCGAAGACCTGCCGCGTTGTACTCGAACGTGGTGGTGCCCGTGTCCGGACTGGTCTGTGCCCACACCTGGCCGAATCCGTCGTAGGCATAGGTGGTGTGCTTGCCGCGCGGGTCGGTGACCTTGATGAGGTTGCCCACTGCGTCGTAATACAGGTAAGTATTGCCGTTCAAGGCATCCTGCACGCGGTTCTGGCGGCGTTGCCGGTCGTAGAAGTAGCGCGTGACCCGCCCGGCCGAGGTCTCCGTGGCCACGTCGCCGTTGGCCGTGTAGGTATAGCTGACCTGCTGGCCGTTGTTGCCTCGGCGCGCCTTGACGAACCCGCCTTCGTCGTAATCGGTGAAGGTTTGGTACTGCGTCACCGTGCTGTTCAGATGAAGCACCTTGCCCAGGTCGGGGTCGAATTCCTTGCCCCGGTAGATGGACTTCACCTCCGTAGCGGTTACGTCACTGTTGAGGTTGTAGGTGTAGTTGACCCGTTCGGTGAGCGTTTCGTCCGTCGTTTCCGGTATGCCATCTTCGTACGCCGAAGTGCGGGACTGATAGGTACGCCGGTCCAATGCGTCATAGCCATAGGTGGTCGTCACGCCATCTGGCGTGGTGACGCCGGTCACGCGCCCTCGGCTGTCATAGGTGTAGGTGGTGGTCTGTGCCGCGCCGCCGATGACATTGCTTCGGGTCAGTACATCGTTCCCTGCATTGTAGGTGAAGTCGGTAATGCTGCCGTTCGGGCCCGTAATGCGACCCGGCAGTCCCATCGCGGTGTAATTGCTGTAGGTCATGACGTGTCCGAGCGTATTGCCGACGGAGGTCAAGTTACCTGACGTATCGTACTGGTAGGTCACCTGGTCCCCCGTACCGGTCACCGGACCATCCACGACCATGGTTTTCACCATGCCGTTGGCATAGACCGCATAGCCGTAGGCGACAATGCGCTCCTGATTGATGATGCCGGTGGCACTCCGGTTGATGGTCTTGACAGAACGCAGCAGTCGCGCGGCCGGGTCGCCGTCAGGGTAGTAGTCGTAAAGCGTTTCGGAGACAGGCTGGCTTGTGGAAACCCCGTAAACCTTGAGGGCAAGCAGCCGTCCTTTGCGCGCTGAATCCCACAGGTACTGGGTTATCTGCTGCTGGTCGGTTTCGCCGTTGGGACCGATGCCTGTTATCTCCTGGGTCAGACGGCCATCAGTATCATAGGTATAGTCCGTCTTGACTCCGAAGGCGTCCAGCTCATAGTCGGCATTACCGCTGGCATCATAGGCGGTGTATCGCGCCCCGGCGGGGCAGACCGTGCTGGCTGGCCGTTCCGCGCCAATGACTTGTTTGCTGCCGTTCAAATCCGCAATCTGATAGCGCGTAGTTTGTCCCAAGGCATTGGTGACATCGGTATAGGTCGCCCCATACGCGAAGGTGCTGCGCTCTACGCCCCCCTCCAACCCCGACCATGCTGCGCGGCCATCGGCCTGATAAGCATACCGGCTGTAACGCACCCCGTTAACGGAAATACCCGTCAAACCACCCGGCTGGGCCGAGTCTTCGTAGTGGTAGGAACGCGTACCTAGCGTATCCGGGTAGACAACGCTGCTCAGATAACCTGCCGTGTTGTAGTTGTAGGTATACGCCTTCCCATCCGGCGCGGTAATGGTTTTCACTTTGCCGGAGGCCCACGTCAATTGAATCGCGCGGCCGGAGGAATGCGTGATGGTGGCCAACTGGTTGCTGGCGTTATAGCTGTAGGACAGTCCAATGTTGCGTTCATTGCGCACGGTCAGAGGACGGCCATGCGCGTCATAGGTTTCGACTTGCTCGCCATCGCGGGTTTGCAACTTCCAGCCCGTCCCGTTGGCGACCAGCGTATCGCCCTTGTCGGTACGCCAAACACCGGAAGCATCCTTGCTGAATACCCAGGCATAGCCATTGGTGCGGTTGGCGTAGATTTTCGTCAGTGGATTGGTCCCCGGCGTGCAAGACGCAATGGCATCCAGCCGGCCATGGCATTGCGTGCCGCTGTAGTCGAAACTCAAGGTATATTCGAGGCTTGAGGCCCAGCGGCGCCCAAAAATGCCTGTGCGATCCAGAAACTTGTCGTAGGTACGGCTGATGACCAGTTGGACGCCTGCTTCGGGCATGACGCCGAAATCGAGTTCCGGCAGGTACTTTTTGCCCGTGGCAATGCCCACCGGTCGGCCCGTGCTCTGAGCGACAGATGCGCTCTCGCCGCAGTCGATGAGCGACGCGAGGATGACATCGTTCCCCACGGCAAGGTCCGTGAGCGGTTCACGGCTATCGACGATGGGCTCACGGTTGATCAGCGAATCCCGGTCTCGGACTCCACTCAATCTTTCAAAGTCTGAGGCGTCATATTCCCAACGGCAATTCTCCGCCACCGCTCTTACACACACACGGCCATCGCCGCACGCATAACCTTCCGAACGATAGTCACAGACTGGCCGCATTGCCGATGCCTGACCGCAAACGAGCCCGTACAAACCCGCAGCCATGACCGCTTGCAGGGCAATACTCGCGGTTCTATTCCATATCCCCATGGCCGTCCTCTTGGCGAATGAGACGGCATCTCAGGCGACCGTCCTTGGTGCCCTTACTCATTGCATGCTCGCTCGTTGCTTGTCAATGGAACGGCAACAACTTGGGAAAATTCCCAAGGCTCGCTCGCACCGCCAATAGCAAACCTGTGGTGGTCGTGTATCCGTCTTACATAAGGTCAAATTTTGAGGTGGCCGCCGGAAACGGGTAATAAAGGTAATACGGCGAAAAAGCAGCACTATTTCTCTTTCATATCAGATAGTTAAGAGTCAATCTCAAAGGTAATAAAAGGGTAACGGCGGGGTAATCTTGTTACCTTTTTAGAAGGTAATATCAGGCAAAAATGGAACCCTTTTAAATCAATGACTTGGCTCGATGTTAGCTCCCGTGTTACCTCGGATTACCTCCTGAGGTAACATCTAAAACAACCGCAAAATCAATGGGTTAGACCGGATTTCAGGGGGGGGGGGGCGATTACCTATTACCCGTTCCGATGGGCATCCAAATTTTTCACCCTGCCCGCCGAGTTCGCTGGAAGGCTGCGGAACGGCACTGAGGGCGCCTCGCCTTCGCAGGGTTCCGCAGGCTCAGGAGCGCCCCTCTCAGCGCTCCTGAGCCCGCTACGGCGGCCCGAATTGCGATCTGCAGGCGTGCGGAAAACCCAGGGGTTTAGACCGCAGGCGTGGCGGGGCGACGACTGCGCGCGCCGGGGCAAAATTCCGTTCAGGTTCGGCCGTCTTCACGTTTTTTTAATATTTCGGCCGCGGCACCGAGCGCGCACGAAAAAGCCGCCCCGGAGGGCGGCTCAGTTGCGGCGCGATGGCGGTGGGCGTGGCGCTAGGGCGCGCCCAGTCGCTCGCGGGCGACGGCGGCGTAGGTGGTCGGTGAGTTCGCAGCCCGTCCAGCCGTAGCCCTCTTCCTGGGCGGCCAGCAGCGTGGTCCCGGAACCTGCGAAGGGGTCAAGGATGCGCCCACCCCGCTCGCAGATGCGGACCACCTGCCGCATCAGCTCGGTGGGCTTGCCTGTCATGTGGTACTTGTCGGTTCGTCGGACAGGCACGCGGACCACGCTCGGCAGCACCGGCGCATCACGCTCCAACGGCATCGCGCCCTTGCTGCACCAGACGATGTATTCGGCCTGGTTGCGGAAGCGGCCAAGGGCCGGTCGCGTGCCCTCGGTCTTGTCCCACACGGTGACTCCGCGCCAGATCAAGCCGGCGCATTGCAGCGCGTCGGTGGTCAACGGCAACTGACGCCAGTCGGTGAACACACACACCGCCCCGCCGGGCTTGAGAATGCGCACGCATTCCGACAACCACAACGCCATCCAGCGCAGGTGCGATCGCTGATCGCGTTCGTCCCCCGCGAAGTCGAGGTGCAGGCCACGCGATCCGGATTGCTGATACTTCTGCGACGGCGCGCGTGCGCGCCGCAGCGGTCAACCCACCACTGGCGTATGGCGGATCTGTAATCACCGCATCAAACGAAGCCGATTCAAGCGTCGGCAGGAACTTCAGGGCGTCGCCCTGGTGCAGCTGGTTTTTCATGGCTAGAGCCTTCTGTCAGCCGCTCTTGGCGATCTGTCGGGAGGCTCTGGGCCTTCAAATGATTGACCACGCCGCAGCGTGGGCACTTGATCTGCAGCTCATCGAACGCGCCCGCTTTCGCCAGCAGGCGCGCGCAATCACCACAACGGAGATTTGAAAGCAACGAACGGTTCATCGGGACGCCTTCGGCTCCGCCTCATTGAATCGGATCACCTCCGAACCCAGCCACTCATTGACCCGCAGCAGACGCCGCTGAATCGCCACCAGTTCGTTAGCTTCCCATACCGAGGACGCATCGCCGATGTTACCGAAGCCACCCGCGTTCTGTGGCACGATTCCGAGCAGTTGGGGCGGGATACGCAGCGACGCCAACACGTCATCGCGGGTGACGCCCTTGATCCCGGTAAACTCATCCACTGACACCGTAGGAAACATCGGCAATGCGCAGGACGGCGCTGGCCACAAGTCGCCGAGCACGACGGTCCGCTACTATCACGCGCTTCCAGTTGTCACGCCGCCAAAGCCGGCGAAGCCAGCGAAACCCTGAGTTGGCCATGCCCTGGTCGACCACGAAAAACCCGCCCACCATCGGCGGGTTTTTTCATGCATGCAGGTATGCGTGGAACGTCGCGCCGGGCTTCCATTTTTCCGGTCATTTTTCCGGAAGGGCGTTTTTGCGCGCCGCGTCACGACGTAAGTTATTGATGCGATTGGTGGGCCGTGAAGGATTCGAACCTTCGACCAAAAGATTAAAAGTCTTCTGCTCTACCGACTGAGCTAACGGCCCATGCACCCGGCGTTGCGCCGGGGTGCGAATTCTAACCCAGCTTGGGGGCGGCTGAAAAATCCGGGGTTCAGGCGTACCGGGTCGGGTCGGCCACGCCGGCATCGGCAAAACCCGCTGCGCGCAGGCGGCAGGCGTCGCAGTGGCCGCAGGCGCGGCCCTGTTCGTCGGCCTGGTAGCACGAGACCGTCTCCGAGAAGTCCACGCCCAGGCGCAGGCCCTCGCGCACGATGTCGTCCTTGCCCATCCTCATCAGCGGCGCGTGCACGCGCAGGCCCGCGCCTTCCACGCCGGCCTTGGTGGCCAGGTTGGCGAGTTTCTCGAAGGCCTCGATGAATTCCGGCCGGCAATCGGGATAGCCGGAGTAATCGACCGCGTTGACGCCACAGAAGATGTCCGCCGCGCCCAGCACCTCGGCCCAGCCCAGCGCCACCGACAGCATGATGGTGTTGCGGGCCGGCACGTAGGTCACCGGAATCCCGCCGCCGCCGGCTTCAGGCACGTCGATGTCGTCGGTGAGCGCGGATCCGCCGATGCTGCGCAGGTCGACATGCACGGTCTTGTGCGCGACCGCGCCCAGCGAACGCGCGACCCGGTCCGCGGCTTCCAGCTCCGAGGTGTGGCGCTGGCCATAGCGCACGCTCAGCGCATGCACGGCATAGCCCTGCTCGCGGGCGATGGCGACGACGACGGCGGAATCCATGCCACCTGAGAGAAGAACGACGGCTTTTTTCATGGGGAATCGGGAATCGGGAATCGGGAATCGGGAATCGGGAATCGGGAATCGGGAATCGGGAATCGGGAATCGGGAAAAGCATCCTGCTTTCGCCCCCTTTTGCAATGCTCCTCAACAGCCCAATGGCTGGTCAAAGGGGGCTATGGGGGATTCACGCGCGAAGCGCCACGTGGGCCGCGCACGTACGCCCATCGCTACCGGCCCGGCTCGTCGTTCCAGAGCAGCTTGTGCAATTGCATCTGGAAACGTACCGGCAGCCGATCCTCGACGATCCAGTCGGCCAGCTGGCGCGGCTCCAGTTCGGACTTGGAAGGCGAAAACAGCACGTCACAGCGCTCGGCGAGCCGGTGCTCGGCCACCATCCCGCGCGCCCAGTCGTAGTCGGTGCGTCCGCACAGGACGAACTTCACCTGATCGCGCGGGGTCAGCAGCGGCAGGTTCTCCAGCCGGTTGCGGGCCATTTCACGCGAGCCGGGGGTCTTCAGGTCAACCACCCGCGAAACCCGCGAATCGACCTCCGCAATGTCGAGCGCGCCGGAAGTCTCAAGCGAGACGTCGTAGCCCGCGTCGCAGAGCCGGCGCAGCAGGATCAGGCAGCGCTTCTGGGACAGCGGTTCGCCGCCGGTCACACAGACATGGCGGACACCGTGGCGGGCGACTTCGGCCAGGATCGCATCGATGTCCCACCACTGGCCGCCATAGAACGCGTACTCGGTATCGCAGTACTGGCAACGCAGCGGGCAGCCGGTCAGGCGCACGAACACCGTGGGCCAGCCGGCGGTGTTGGCCTCGCCCTGCAGGGACAGGAAGATTTCCGTCAGCTTCAGGCGTTCCTGGGCAACGGGCTCGGACGTGGGGACGGCGTTCATGACGGCACATTATCGCCTGTCGGCGCGGCGGCCGTCGGGCGGTGGGGGTGGATTGCGTTCAGCGACGGCCGCGGCCAGGGGCGCGTGCCGTTCCGACCGCGGACCGCGGCCGGCCTTTCCCTGGCACGGACTCAGCGCAGTCGGCCGAGCTGGATGGCCTTCAGTCGATCGTCGGCGGTACGGGCGACATCGCTGCCGGGATAGCGGCTGACCACGTCGGCCAGGGTGCGCTCGGCGGCGTCGACCTTGCCCAGGCCGTATTCGCACAGGCCCAGCTTGAGCAGCGAACCCGGCGCCTTGTCGTGGGTGGGATAGCGCTCCATCAGCGCGCGGAACTGCTCCGCGGCCAACGCGTAATTCTGGGTGACGTAGTAGCTCTCGCCCAGCCAGTACAGCGCGTTGGGCGCGTAGACCCCGCTGGGATACGCCTGCAGGAAGGCCGTGAACAGCTGGGCGGAGCCGACATAGTCGCCGGACTTCAGCTTGTCGAACGCCTGGTTGTAGGCGGTACGTTCATCCCCGGCCTGGGCCAGGGATCCGGGATCGCCATGCACGGAGGGCGCCGGTTCGACATTGGCGGCCACCGGCGGGGTCGTGGGCGGGGTGCCGCCGCCACTGCTGGTCGCGGGCACCGCCACGGGCGGCGCGGCACCGCCTTCCATGCGGTTCAGCCGGCCATCCAGATCCAGGTACTGATCACGATTGCGCTGCTGGAACTCCTGCAGATCGTGCTGGAGCTTCTCGATCTGCGCACGCAGTTCGCGGATTTCGCCTTCCTGCTGACTCAGGCGGTTCAACAATTCCATGTTGGCCTGGGAATTGTTGGCCTTGGCCTCCAGCGCCGCGACGCGGTCCGCCAGACTCTGGCGTTGCGCCCAGGCGGGAGCGGCGGCCACCAGGGCCGCCGCCGTGACCAGCAGGAAACGCTTGCCGATCGACATCGCGCTCATCGCTTACTTGGCGGTGTAGACGATCTCGACGCGACGGTTCTGCGCCCAGCACGACTCGTTGGATTCGGTGCAGATCGGACGCTCTTCACCGTAGCTCACCACGCTCAGCTGGCTGCCGGAGCCGCCGTTGGCCTGCAGCGCGGACGACACGGCGTTGCCGCGGCGCTCGCCCAGACCCTGGTTGTAGGCGCGGCTGCCGCGCTCGTCGGCATGGCCTTCCAGGGTGATGCGCGAGGACGGACGGTCACGCAGGTACTTGGCGTGGCAGCCCATGATGGCCTGGAATTCCGGCTTCAGCGAATCCTGGTCCAGATCGAAGTACACCACGCGCTGGCGCAGGCAGGCGTCGGTGTCCAGGTCGTTCGGGCCGTAGACGCCGGAAGTGGTGGGCTCGGTCGGGGTGGTCGGGACGGTGGTGGTGGTGTCGGTCGGCTGGGTTTCCTTCACAGCCTTCTTGCAACCGGCCAGCACGGCCACGGACATCAGGGACAGCATCAAAACGCGGGCAGTATTGTTCATCGTCATTCCTTCGGCTTCTCGCAGGGATGGGGGTAAAACCGTAGACGTTATCTTAACGCTTTGCGCGGTACGGCGACCATGCCGGCTCGCGCACATCGCCATCGGCCAGCACCAGGCGCTGGCGGACCCGGCCGTCGGCGGAGACCGCATACAGTACGCCTCTTCCACCTTCGCGGGCGGCATACAGGACCATGCTGGCGTTGGGCGCGAAGCTGGGGGACTCGTCCAGCGAGCCCGGCGACAGGGTGGACCAGCGCGGCGAGCCCAGGCTGCGATCCATCAGGGCGATGCGGTAGGTGTTGCCGCTGCCCTGCGCCACGGCGATCTTCTTGCCGTCGTAGGAAATCTTCGCCGAGGCGTTGTAGCTGCCTTCGAACGTTACCCGGCTCGCGGAACCGCCGCTGGCCGGCACCTGGTAGATCTGCGGACGGCCGCCGCGATCGGAGGTGAAGTAGATGCTGCCGCCATCCGGGCTCCAGACCGGCTCGGTGTCGATGCTGGACTGGTTGGTCAGCTGGCGCAGCTGCCGGCTGGCGATGTCCATCACGTAGATTTCCGGATTGCCGCTGCGCGACAGGGTCAGCGCCAGCCGGTTGCCATCCGGCGAGAACGACGGCGAACCATTGATGCCGCGGAAGCCCGAGACCTTCTGGCGTGCGCCGGTGGTGATGTCCTGGACGAAGACGGCCGAGTTGCCGCCCTCGTAGCTCACATAGGCCAGTCGACGGCCATCGGGAGCCCACGACGGCGACAGCAGCGGCTCGGAGGAGCGCACCACGGTCTGCGGGTTGAAACCGTCGGAGTCGGCGATCATCAGCGCATAGCGCGCGCCCTTGCCGGCGCCGCTGGCGGTGACGTAGGCGATGCGGGTCCAGAACGCACCCGGGATGCCGAGGATCTTCTCGTAGATGGCGTCGGCCATCTGGTGGGCGACATCGCGCATGGCGTTGGCGCGCGCGGTCATCGCCAATCCCAGCAGGCGCTCCTGCTTGGCCACGTCGAACAGTTCGTACTCGACCCGGTAGCCGCCGTCACCGGCGTCGACCACGCGGCCCACCACCAGATAGTCCTGCTTGAGCGCGCGCCAGGTCGGATACTGGACCTCGCTGCCACGGGTCGGGCGTTCGACGATGCTGGCCTCCGGCAGGGTGCGGAAGGAGCCGGAACGCTCCAGGTCCGCGCGCACCACGCCGGCCACGTCGGTCTGCGGGGCGCCCGCCGAGCCCTGGTACGGCATCGGCACGATGGTGATGGGCAGCGCCGAGGCATTGCCGCCGATGATGTCGATGTCCAGCCCACGCTCCTGGGCGGCAGCGGCGAACGACAGCAGCAGGAGGGTCAGGGCGGAAAGCCAGCGCGGCAGTTTTTTCATGGCAGGTCGGGGGTTCTCGGTCTGTCTGAACGGAAAGGGATACCAGCTTGCGCGTGAACGTTTTCGCAATCGTGAACGGCGCCTGTTCAGGAACGCGATTCTCTCAGCGATCCTGCGCTTCGAACGTGAAATTCAGGGTGCGCTGGAAAACATTCTCGAATCCACGGTACGGCAGGGGCTGGGCGCGCAGCACCGCGGCCTCCACCGAGCGCCGGCCGGCCTCGTCGTAGGGGCAGCTCGGGTCGACCTTGGCGTCGATGACTTCGCCGCCGGGCAACTGGCGGATGGTGATGCGGCACCGCTGGCCGACCGGCACGCTGTCCGGGCGGATCCACTGGTTGAGCACCGCCCGCTGGATGGCGGCGGCGTACTGCGCGGTCAGATCGTTGCTGGTGCCGCCCTGCCCCGGCTGGCCGCCGCTGCGGCTGGCGGCGGGAGTCGCCGCGCTGGCCGTGGTGCTGGCGCGCTGGGCCTGCACGTTCTGCAACTGGCGCAGCTTCTGCTCCGCCATCTGCGCCTCGCGGGCGGCCTGCTCGCGGCGGCGGCGCAGGTCGGCCAGCTTCTTGTCGCGCTCGGCCTCTTCCTGCTGCTTGGCCAGCCGCTGCTTGCGCTCGGCCTCCTGCTGGCGCTCGCGCTCGGTCAGGTCGATCTGTTCCTGGCGACGCTTCTCTTCCTGCTCCTTCAGCGCCTTTTCCTGGGAAATGGCCAGGCGACTGGCGGCGTCCTGGTCCTCGGTGTCCGGGACGGGGATGCGTTCCTGCGCCTGCTGCTGCGGCGCCACCGGCGAGTCCTGCGGGCGCGGCTCGGGCAGCGGCTGAGGCGGCGGCACCGTCTCCTCCTCGGCGGTTTCCTCGATCGGGGTCGGCATCGGCTCCGGCTTGGGCGCGTTTTCCATCGCCTGCTGGGCCGAGCGGATATCGGCGCTGGAGATCTCCAGCGAAGCCTCGATCACCGGCGAACCGGCGGCCGCGTCGAAGTCATGCGAGGGCGACCACAGGTAGGCGGCGAGGAACAGCAGCGCGATCAGCGCATGCACGCCGATCGCGAGTGCGACCGGAACGGCGAGATCGTCTTCTTCGGGACGATGCCGGGGGGGGAGCGCGTCAGCGTGCATTGCCACCGGGCTGGCTCATCAGGCCGACCTTCTTCACCCCGGCCTGCTGCAACATCACCATCGTGTCCATGACCTTCTGGTAATCAGAATGGCCCGGCGCGGCGACGAACACCGGCGCATCGGGATTCTGGCTGACGAAGGCCTTGAGCTTGGCGGCCAGGGTCACGCCGTCCAGGCGCTCCGGCTTGCCGCTTTCCAGGGTCAGCGTATAGGCGCCGTCGGCGTTGACGCTGACGATGATCGGATCCTTCTTGCTCTCGACCGAACGGGCGTTCGACCTGGGCAGGTCCACGTCCACGCTGAGGGTCAGCAATGGCGCGGTCACCATGAAGATGATCAGCAGCACCAGCATCACGTCGATGTACGGCACGACGTTGATTTCGGACTTGAGCTTGCGGCGCTTGCGCATGCGGGAGATGGCGGCGGTCATGGCGGACTCCGCTTATTCGTCGCCCGAGGACTGGCGCTGCAGGATCGAGCTGAACTCCTCGGCGAAGGTTTCATAACGCACCGAGATGCGCTCGACCCGGGTGGTGAAGCGGTTGTAGGCCCACACCGCCGGAATCGCCACGAACAGGCCGATGGCGGTGGCGAACAGCGCTTCGGAAATGCCCGGCGCGACCGAGGCGATGCCCGCCTGCTCGCCGCTGTTGAGCATGTCGTGCATGGTGACCATGATGCCGAACACGGTGCCGACCAGACCCACGTACGGCGCGGTGGAGCCGATGTTGGCCAGCAGCTCCAGGTTGCGTTCCAGCTGATCGACCTCGCGCGCGTAGGTCGCGCGCATGGCGCGCTGGGCGCCTTCCAACTGGGCGCGCGGGTCCAGCTTGCGCTTGTCGCGCAGGCGGGCGAATTCGCGGAAGCCGGCTTCGAAGATCGCCTCCAGTCCGCTGACCACCCGGTTGCGGTCGGCCGCGCTGGCGTACAGCTTGCTCAGTTCGGCGCCGGACCAGAACCGGCTCTCGAAGTCATCGGCGTCGCGGTTGGCGGCCTTGAATACCCGCGCCTTGCGGAAAATGATGATCCAGCTGATCAGGGAGCCCAGCAGCAGCAGCACGACGATCAGCTTGACCGGCAGGCTGGCCTTGAGCATCAGCTCCAGGTAGTTGATGCCGCTGTGGGTGGCGGCGGCGGTCGCCTGGACGGCGGCGGCGGCGGTGTCCTCGGGCAGGGCTTCGACCACGGCGGCCAGGAGCGGTGCGATCATCCGGTATTCCTCGATGTTTCGGATTGGTCAGTTCGGCGTTTCGAACAACTTGAATTCTTCATACAACGCTTCGGGCAGCGGTTTGGGTCTGAATCCCGCGGCGGAAAGCGCCGCGACCTTCACCTCTGCCGTCAGCAGGACGTCCTCGCCGCGCAGGATGCGCTGGGCGAAGACGACACTGGCGCGCTTGCACTGGCGTAACACGAGTTCCACCTGCAGCAGGTCGTCCAGGCGCGCCGGTTTCAGGAAATCCAGCGTCATCGCGCGGACCGCGAAGACCAGGTCATGGTCCCCGCGCAGCCACTCCTGGCTGTGGCCGCGAGCGCGCAGCCATTCCGTCCGCGCACGTTCCAGGAACGCCACGTACTGCGCGTGATAGACCACGCCGCCAGCGTCGGTATCTTCCCAATAGACGCGTGTCGGCCAACTGAATAGCCGGGAAACGGGGTCATTGGTCTGCGATTGGGCGCTCAAAGGCAGGCTTCTCCGGACAAAACGGGGTACCGGGCCATCGGCTCAGAACAGTTCGTCATTGCCGCCGCCGCCCAGTTCCAGTTCCCGGCGGGGTTTCAGGCCCAGGTGCCGGTAGGCCTTGGAGGTGGCCATGCGGCCACGCGCGGTGCGGATCAGGAAACCCTGCTGGATCAGGTAGGGCTCGATGACGTCCTCCAGCGTGCCGCGTTCCTCGGACAGGGCCGCCGCCAGCGATTCCACGCCCACCGGGCCACCGTCGAAGCTGTCGATGATGGTCCGCAGCATGCGCCGATCCAGTTCGTCGAAGCCCTCCGGGTCCACTTTCAGCATCTGCATGGCCGCATCGGCGACAGCGTGGTCGATGTGGCCGGTGGCACGCACCTGGGCGTAGTCGCGGACCCGTCGCAGCAGTCGGTTGGCGATACGCGGCGTGCCGCGTGAACGCCGCGCGATTTCGGCGGCCCCCTGTGGCTCGCAGTCGATGCCGAGGATACGGGCCGAACGGCGCACGATGCTGGTCAGCTCCTCGGCACTGTAGAACTCCAGCCGCTGGACGATGCCGAAGCGGTCGCGCAGCGGCGCGGTCAGCAGGCCGGCGCGGGTGGTCGCGCCGACCAGGGTGAACGGCGGCAGGTCCAGCTTGATCGAACGGGCGGCCGGCCCCTCGCCGATCATGATGTCGATCTGGAAATCCTCCATGGCCGGGTACAGCACTTCCTCGACCACCGGCGACAGGCGATGGATCTCGTCCACGAACAGCACGTCGTGCGGCTGCAGGTTGGTCAACAGCGCGGCCAGATCACCGGCCTTCTCGATCACCGGGCCGGAAGTGACCCGCATGTTGACGCCCAGCTCGTTGGCGATGACGTGGCTCAGGGTGGTCTTGCCCAGCCCCGGCGGCCCGAAGATGAGCACGTGATCCAGCGCCTCACCGCGTCCCTTGGCCGCCTGGATGTAGATGTCCAGTTGCTCGCGCACCGGTTTCTGGCCGAGATACTCGTCCAGCCGCTTGGGCCGGATGCTGGCCTCGATGGCTTCGTCTTCGCGGGTGGCGCCGGAGGCGATGATGCGGTCTTCGGTCATGCCGCCATTATGGGGCAAACCGCCATGGAAAAAGGCCGGCGCCCGCGCGGGTCCGGCCCTTCAGGTCATGCGCTCCGCGATGCCGCGCTCAGATCTCGACCTGCGCGCCCAGCTCGACCAGCCGGTTGCCCGGAATGCGGAAGAATCCGGTCGCCGGCGCCGCGTTGCGGTGCATGACCGCGAACAGCTTGTCGCGCCAGACCGGCATGCCGCGATGGGCGGTGGCGACGATGCTCTCGCGGCTGGCGAAATAGGTCGTCTCCATCGGATCGAAGTAGATGCCGCCACGGTCGCAGGAACGCATCAGCGCCTGCGGCACGTCCGGGGTCTCCATGAAGCCGAACTTGACGATGACCCGGTAGAACTCGTCGCCGATGGAGTCGATCTTCAGGCGCTTTTCCATCGGCGCGAACGGCACCGGCAGGGTTTCCACGGTCAGGAATACGTTGCGCTCGTGCAGCACCTTGTTGTGCTTGAGGTTGTGCAGCAGCGCGTGCGGAACCATGCCGGTCTGGGCGGTCAGGAACACCGCCGTGCCCGGCACCCGCACCGGCGGCGCCAGCATCAGGCCGGGCAGGAAGGTATCCAGCTGGATGCCTTCCTTGCGGATCTCGGCGCTGAGCAGCTCGCGGCCGCGGCGCCAGGTGCGCAGCAGGGTGAACACGACGATGCCCAGCACCACCGGGAACCAGGCGCCCTGGAAGAACTTGGCGCCATTGGCGAACACGAAGCCGACGTCGACCACGAAGAACACCACGCACAGCGCGATGACCACGCCGCTGCCCTTCGGCCACAGCGCCCGCGTCACCAGCGCCAGCAGCAGGGTGTCGATCAGCATGGTCGCGGATACCGAGATGCCGTAGGCCGCGGCCAGGCGGGTCGAATCCTGGAACATCAGCACCACGGTCAGCACCGCGACCATCAGGATCCAGTTGATCCCGGGGATGTAGATCTGGCCGATGGTGTCGTGCGAGGTGTGCTTGATCTGCATGCGCGGGATGTAGCCCAGCTGCATCGCCTGGCGTGCCACCGAGAACGCGCCGGTGATGACCGCCTGCGAGGCGATCACCGCCGCCAGCGTGGCCATCACGATCATCGGGTACAGCGCCCAGCGCGGGACCGCTTCATAGAACGGATTCACCACCGCCGCCGGATGCTCCAGCACGAACGCGCCCTGCCCCAGATAGTTCAGGAACAGGCACGGCAGCACCAGGATGTACCAGGCGTAGCGGATCGGCTTGATGCCGAAATGGCCCATGTCGGCATACAGCGCCTCGCCGCCGGTGACAGCCAGCACCACCACGCCGAGGATGAGGACCGATTGCCAGCCGTGGTCGATGAAGAAACGGGCACCCCACAGCGGGTTGAGCGCCTTGAGTACTTCCGGCGCGTCGATGATGTTGCCGATGCCGATCGCGGCCAGCGACAGGAACCAGATCACCATGATCGGCCCGAACACCCGGCCCACCTTCTGCGTGCCGAACCGCTGGACCAGGAACACCGCCAGCAGGATCACGATGGTGATCGGCACGATGAAGCGATCCAGCGCCGGCGCGGCGACCTCCAGGCCCTCGACCGCGCCCAGCACGGAGATGGCGGGGGTAATCACGCCGTCGCCGAAGAACAGCGAGGCGCCGAAGATGCCGAGGATGCCGACCACGTAGGCGGTGCGCGATCCCTTCTTGAGGGTGCGCTGGGTCAGCGCCATCAGCGCCATGATGCCGCCCTCGCCCTCGTTGTCGGCGCGCATGATGATGGAGACGTACTTCACCGTCACCACGATCATCATCGCCCAGAACACCAGCGACAGGATGCCCAGCACCGTGTCGTGGTTGGCCTGCAGGTGGAAGTGTTCGGAGAACGCTTCCTTCAGCGTGTACAGCGGGCTGGTGCCGATGTCGCCGAACACCACGCCGGCCGCGGCGATGACCAGGCCGGGCAGGCCCTGCGGCGTGCCGTGCGAATGGCCGTGGCCGTGGCCGTGGCCGCCGGAGGACGAAGCGGCCGAATGGGAGGAAGCGGATGCGGACATGGCGGGGTAAAGGCTAGCGCGCGGTAAGTGAGGAAAGGCTCTAAACAGTTCAGCGCAGGGCCGACTGCAGGGCCTTGCGGATGATCGTCGCCGCATCGTCGCCGCTGCCGGTGGCATCGCGGGCCATGCGGGCGGCCTCGGCCGGCTTGTAGCCCAATTGCTGCAGGGCGATGGTGGCTTCGGATTGCGGATCCACCGGCGGGCTGGCGCTGGTCCCGCCACCGCCGCCGCCCAGATCCGCGGCGCGATCGCGCAGTTCCACCACCATGCGCTCGGCGGTCTTCTTGCCGATGCCGGGGATGCGGGTCAGCGCGGTCACGTCGCTGGACTGGACTAATCGCGCGAACTCGTCGACGCTGACGCCGGACAGCACCGCCAGCGCGATCTTGGCGCCGATGCCGCTGACTTTCTGCACGTCGCGGAACAGGCGCCGCTCGCCCTCGCGCAGGAAGCCGTACAGCGACACGCTGTCTTCCTTCTGCGCGTAGTGGGTGAACAGGGTGACCTCGCGGCCGACGTCGGGCAGATCGTAGAAGGTGCTCATCGGCGCCTCCAGCTCATACCCCACCCCGCCCACGTCGATGATCAGCCACGGGGGCTGCTTGTGCGAAAGAATGCCGCGCAGTCGTCCGATCATTTGGCCCTCCGGGCACGGGATTGGAGATTCGGGATTGGGGATTGGCGAAGCACGGCCTTCCGCCGCGCCACGCCGTTGCGAATCCCCAATCCCCAATCCCGAATCCCGGACATCACTTGCGGCTCCAGGCCTGGCGGGCATTGACGCCCAGGCGGTTGGCGGTGGCGCGCACGTGCGCGTGGGTGATCGCCACGGCCAGGGCGTCGGCAGCGTCGGCCTGCAGCTTGCCGTGCAGGCCCAGCATGATGCCGACCATGTGCTGGATCTGGTGCTTCTCGGCGCTGCCCTTGCCGACCACGGCCAGTTTCACTTCCTTGGCCGCGTATTCGTGCACCGGCAGATCGCGCAGCACCACCGCGCAGATCGCCGCGCCGCGCGCCTGGCCCAGTTTCAGCGCCGAATCCGGATTGCGCGCCATGAACACCTTCTCGATCGCCACCTCGTCCGGCCGCCAGGTCTCGATGATCTCGGCCAGCCCGGTCAGCAGGCACTTGAGCCGCTGCGGAAAATCCTCCGCACCCAGCAACACCAGCGGCGCATGGTGCACATGCGTCGTCCGCCCCGCGCCATCCACGTCGATGATGCCGACGCCCGTGCGCTGCGAACCCGGATCGATGCCTAGGATGCGGGTCATTGGGGCCGGGATTGGGGATTCGGGATACGGGATGGAATGCATGGCGCACGGCACGGGGCCGGTTTCGGGGACGTCATCATCCCCAATCCCGAATCCCCAATCCCGTCCTTACGCATACGCATCCGCGCCGAGTTCGGCGTTGGAATAGACGTTCTGCACGTCATCCAGGTCTTCGAGCATGTCCAGCAGCTTCACCACCTGCTTGGCGGTGTCGCCCTGCACGGCGATGTCGTTGTCGGCGCGGAAGGTGACTTCGGCCTGGTCGGCCGACAGGCCGGTGGCGTCCATGGCGTCCTTCACGGCCTGGAAGGCGTCGGGCGCGGTGATGACGTCGATGGAGCCGTCGTCGGGATACACCACCACGTCGTCCGCGCCGGCCTCGATGGCGGCCTCGGTGATTTTTTCCTCGTCTGCACCCGGCGCATAACTCAGAACACCCAGTCGCTTGAACATGAACGCGACCGAGCCTTCGGTGCCCATGTTGCCGCCGCACTTGCTGAAGGCGTGGCGGACGTCGGCCACGGTGCGCACGCGGTTGTCGGTCAGGCAGTCGACGATCACCGCCACCCCGCCGGGCGCATAGCCTTCGTAGCGCACTTCCTCGTAGACCACGCCTTCCAGCTCGCCGGTGGCTTTCTTGATGGCGCGCTCGATCACGTCCTTGGACATGTTGGCCACCAGGCCCTTGTCCACCGCCACCCGCAGGCGCGGATTGTTGTTGGGATCGCCCCCGCCCGCCCTCGCGGCCACGCCGATCTCGCGGATGATCTTGGTGAAGATCTTGCCGCGTTTGGCGTCGCTGGCATTCTTGCGGGCTTCGATCGAGGGTCCTCTACCCATGGGTCTTCCGGAACAAGGCTGCTGACGGGGCGGCGATTCTACTCCATCGCGCCGGCGCGGCCGTTATCGGCTCGTGTTCCGGCCGCCGCTCCGGGCAGTGTTCCGGCTCCGGTTCCACGCGTTTCCGGATGGGCGAAACGTCCGTGGCGCAGGAAATTCGCGGCCTGGCGCGCGGCATCGGCGGAAAACACCAGGCCGGTGTGGCTGGCGGCGACGATGCAGTGGTCGGCCAGGCCCGCCAGGCGGGTTTCCTCCACCGACACGGTGCCGTCGGATTCCCCTTCGAACCGGGCCAGCAGGCGGCCGAAACCACGCGCGACGTTGCCGGCCACCACGCCCACCTGCGCCGGGCCCTGCCAGGCCGCGCAGCCGGACAGCAGCAACGGTCCACTGCGGCCGAGCGCATGCACGCTCCAGGGATGGCTGGCGAGATTCCGCGCGGTCAGGCTGCCGCGCAGCGGCGAGCCCAGGCAGACCACCCGCGGCACCGGCAGATCCGGCGCCTGGCGCAGGGTTTCCAGGGCGATCACGCCGCCCAGGCTGTGGCCAACCAGGCCAATGGGGCCGCCAGTGGACTGCAAATGGTCGATCAGGCGCGGAATCGCGGCTTCGGGACCGCCGAACACGCTGTCATAGCCGAACACCTCGGCATCGAATCCTTCCGCGCGCAGCCGCCACGCCAGCGGCGCCACCCACGAGCGCGCATTCCAGATGCCATGAAGAATGAGGACGCGGGGGAGAGCGGACGCGGATTTGACCATGCCCGCAGTCTCTACGATTCCCGCTCCGCCCGCCAACCGGGCGCGTGGAGGGATGCTCCGCAGGCGCAGCCCCCAACCGGATCTCGCGGGGGAAGGCTGGCCGCGCGGCTCAGGGCCGCGTGTGCGCGGTCCGTCGCAGGATGAACTCGTGGTCGCGCACGCGGCCGACCGGAAACTCGTAGTCGCCCACCCTTTCGAAACCATAGCGGGCATAGAAGCGCTGGGCACCGAAGTTCTGCGACCACACGCCGATCCACAGCGTGCGCGGGCCGTCACGTTCCAGCCACGCCAGCGCGGTGTCGCACAGGCGCGCGCCCCAGCCGCCGTTCTGGTGCGCCTTCAGCACGTACAGGCGCTTGAGTTCGCCGTCACCGGCGGCGACGTCCGGATGCGGCAGGCCACACGGGCCGGCCGCGGCGTGGCCCACCGCCACGCCATCGGCTTCCAGCAGCCACACCGCGTAGTCGGGGTGGCTCAGGATGATCCGCTGCTTGTCCACCGCGTAGGCGTCCGCGAGGAACGCCTGCAGGTCCTCCGGCGGATACAGGTGGCCGAAGGTCTCGACGAAGGTGCGTGTTGCCAGCGCCGACAGGGTTCCGGCGTCATCCGGGGTGGCGCGGCGGATCTCCACGCTCACTCTTCCTCGTCGTCCTCGTCCGACTCGTCTTCCTCTTCGGCGTCCTCGTCGTCCTCGCCTTCTTCCTCGTCCTCGTCCTCGTACTCGTAGTCGTCCTCGCCGAAGTCCTCGCCATCCCAGCGGCCCTCGCCGTCCGGCACGAAGGTCAGCGCCATCGCCGCCGGCGAGGTACCGATGCGCACCACCCAGCCGCCGAACACGCGGGCGCGTTCGGTCACCAGCCCCGGCTCGGTGCCCTCGTTGCCCAGCTTTTCCCACTGCAATGCGAATGCAAACTCGGTCATGCCAATACTCCGGAAGAAAGAAAATCCCCTGGCGGGGAATCAGGCGGCGATTGCCGCCAGACGAATGGAAGAACGATTCGCGGAACCCGGCCCCGCGAATGCGGGGCCAGGCGACGGATTACTGTGCCTTCGGCGCGACCGGCCGCACCTGGATGTGCAGTTCCGCCAATTGCTCGTCGGGAATCGGCGAGGGTGCGCCGGTCATCAGGCACTGCGCGGTGGTGGTCTTGGGGAACGGGATCACGTCGCGGATCGATTCGGTGCCCGCCATCAGCGCGGCGATGCGGTCGATGCCGAAGGCGATGCCGCCGTGCGGCGGCGCACCGAATTTCAGCGCGTCCAGCAGGAAGCCGAACTTGGCCTCCGCCTCTTCCGCGCCGATGCCCAGCAGCTCGAACACCGCGCTCTGCATGTCGGGGCGATGGATGCGGATCGAACCGCCGCCGATCTCGTTGCCGTTGAGCACCATGTCGTAGCCACGCGACACCGCGGTCTTCGCGTTCGCGCGCAGGTCGGCGATGTCGTCCACCGCCGGCGCGGTGAAGGGATGATGCAGGGCCACGTAGCGTTGCGCTTCCTCGTCCCACTCGAACATCGGGAAATCGGTGACCCACAGCGGACGCCAGCCTTCGGCGACGCGACCGAATTCCTTGCCGGCCTTCAGGCGCAGCGCACCCATGAAGTCGGAAACCTTGTTGTAGCCGCCCGCGCCGAAGAACACGATGTCGCCGTTGCCGGCGCCCACGTGCGCGACCAACGCCGAGAACGCTTCCTCGCCGAAGAATTTCTGGATCGGCGAGCTGACTTCGCCGTTGTCGGCGATCTTGATGTAGGCCAGGCCCTTGGCGCCGTATTTGGCGGCATGCGCGGCATACTCGTCGATCTGCTTGCGCGACAGGCTGGCGCCGCCCGGGACGCGCAGCGCGGCGACGCGGCCGTCCGGATCCGCGGCGGCGGCCGAGAACACGGCGAATTCGCTGTCCTTGACCAGTTCGGCGACATCGACCAGTTCCAGGTCGATGCGCAGGTCGGGCTTGTCCGAACCGTAGCGGCGCATCGCCTCGGCCCAGGTCATGCGCGGGAAGGGCTCGGCCAGATCGACGGACATCACTTCCTTGAAGATGTCGCGGATCATGCCTTCCACGGTGTCCTGCACGTCGCGCTCGCGCACGAAGGCGAATTCCATGTCCAGCTGGGTGAATTCCAGCTGGCGATCGGCGCGCAGCGCCTCGTCGCGGAAACAGCGCGCGATCTGGTAATAGCGATCGAAGCCGGCGACCATCAGGATCTGCTTGAACAGCTGCGGCGACTGCGGCAGCGCGTAGAACTCGCCCGGATGCAGGCGCGCCGGCACCAGGAAGTCGCGCGCGCCTTCCGGCGTGGCCTTGGTCAGGATCGGCGTTTCGATGTCCTGGAAGCCACGGGCGTCCAGCCAGCGGCGCAGCGCCTGCACCAGGCGGATGCGGGTGCGCTGCATGCGCTGCATCTCCGGACGGCGCAGGTCCAGGTAGCGATACTTCAGGCGGATATCCTCGCCGGCGTTCTCGTGCGCGTGGAACGGCAGCGGCTGCGCCTTGTTGAGCACACTGATGCGGGTGGCGACGATTTCCACCTTGCCGGTGGGAATCTTCTCGTTGACGCTGTGGCGCGCGCGCACCACGCCTTCGACCTGCAACACGTCCTCATAGCCCAGGTCCGCGGCCACCGCGAACACGTCCGCGGCATTCCGATCGCCAGCCGCCGGCTCCACCGTCACCTGCACGATGCCTTCGTGGTCGCGCAGGTCGATGAAGCACACGCCGCCGAGGTTGCGGGCAACGTCGGTCCAGCCGCACAGGGTGACGGTCTGGCCGATCATGGCCTCGTTGATGAGGCCGCAGTAATGGGTACGCATGGGGGCTCCGCGAGTTGCATCCGGCGAGGGCCGGAAAGCCGCATAGTCTAACCCGGCCCGGGTCGCCCGCCCCCCGCCGCGCGGGCCTAGCCTACCCGGCCCGCAACGGGATTAAGCTTGCCGCTCCCGACGGGAGACCACCATGAACAAGGCTGTGATGAAGTCGCTGTGCGCACTCTTCCTGGCCTTGCTGGCCAGCCATGCCCCGGCCCAGGTCCAGACCCGGGCCTACGCGCCGGAAAACCTGCGGACCCTGACCGTGGCGGAGCAGACCCGGGTGATCAGCCTGGAGTACAGCGAACAGTCGCGCGGGCGCCGCATTCCCGACGACCAGTTGCGCTTCTACCTCGACCAGGTGCGCCTGTCCGGTTGGCCTTTCAGCCGGATCAAGCAGGACATCGCCACCTCGCTGGGGGGCGGAAACGGCGGCTGGAATCCCGGCCCGGCGCCCGGCCGCACCGTCCGCTGCGAAAGCGTCGACCAGCGTGAACGCAGTTGCCAGACCGGCTTCGCCAACCGCGCCCGGCTGTCCCGCCAACTGTCCAGCGGGGCCTGCGTCGAGGGCCGGTCCTGGCAGCAGCAGCCCGGGGTGATCCGGGTCCGCAACGGCTGCCGGGGGGAGTTCGTGGAAACCTCGCAGGGGTGGGGCAACGGCGGCGGCAACAGCGGCTACACCGTGACCTGCGCCAGCGAGGACGCGCGCTACCGCACCTGCGCCTGGGACGACCGCCGCGGCCGCCCGGTGGTGGTGCAGAACCTGTCCAAGGCCCAATGCCGGGAAGGGAACAACTGGGGCCACCAGCGCAATCTCATCTGGGTCAACCACGGCTGCCGCGCCCGTTTCGGCGTGGCCGGTGGCGGCTGGGGTGGCGGCAATCCGGGCTACAGCGTCCAGTGCGCCAGCCGTCCGGGCGATCCGCGGCTCAACCGCTGCCGTTGGGACGCCCGCCAGGGCCGGCCGCGCGTGCAGCAGGAATTCTCGCAGGGCATCTGCGTGGAGACCCGCGGCTGGGGGTATGACGCCAACCGCCAGGAAATCTGGGTCCGCGGCGGCTGCAACGCGCGCTTCAGCGCGCGCTAGCCCCGCGGGTCCGATCCGGGGACGGGCCGCACGGGCCGTCCCCGCGCAGGCTCAACCCGCGGACGGCGTCGAGGCCGGCTTGGATTCGGTCTTGGCCGGGGCCGCCGTGTCGCCGGAGGACGAAGCGGCGGAAGACGAAGCGGCGGAGGTGCCGCCGCCTTCGGCCAGATTGCGCTTCTTGTCGCCATCCTTCTTGAAATCGGTCTCGTACCAGCCGCCGCCGGCCAGGCGGAAGGCGGGCGCGGTCAGCTGGCGCTTGACCGCCGGCCGGCCACAGGACGGGCAGGCATCGGGATCCGGGTCGGACAGTTTCTGCAGTCGGTCGAAGGCGTGGCCGCATTCGGCGCACTCGAAGGCATAAATCGGCATGGCGGAAACGCATTGATGAGGAAACGCAGGCCCCTATTCTGGGGCCTGGCGGCCCGGATTCAACGGTGGCCTGCCCGCCGCGGCCTCATCCGATGAACCGCGCCGCGGCCACCCCGACCTGCCGCAGCACGCCATCACGCGCGTCCGCATCGACCTTCGCCCCCTGCAGATAGGCGGTCAGCAGCCACGGCGCGCGGCCCCGGTCCGGCCACACGATGGCGATGTCGTTGGTGGTGTCCTCGCCGTTGCTGCCGGTCTTGTCACCGACCTTCCAGCCGGCCGGCAGGCCGGCGCGCAGGCGGCGGTCGCCGGTACGGTTGTCGATCAGCCAGTCCGCCAGCCGGCGGCGGGATTCCGCCCCGAGCCCCTCGCCCAGCACCAGCCGGCGCAGGCTGCCGGTCATCGCCGCCGGCGAGGTCGTGTCGCGCGGGTCGTCCGGGCTGAACCGGTTGACCTCCGGCTCGTCGCGGTCGTTGCGGGTGACGGCATCGCCGCTGGCGCGCAGGAACGCGGTCACCCCGGCGGGACCTCCCACCAGCGGCAACAGCAGGTTGGCCGCCGGGTTGTCGCTCCAGATCATCGTGGCCTGGCAGAGTTCGCCCACGCTGAGCTGGCCGCCCACGTGTTTTTCCGTCACCGGCGCATGCGGGATCATGTCCTCGCGGCGGATCGACACGCGCCGGTCGAGCGCCAGTTCGCCGCGCTCGACCCGCCGCAGCACCGCCGCGGCCAACGGGAACTTGAAGGTGCTGCACATCGGGAAGCGCTCATCCACGCGCCGTCCCCACTGCCGCCCGCTGGCGGTATCGAACAGGCAGACCCCGAGCCGTCCGCCACTGCCGCGCTCCAGTCCGTCCAGCGCGTCCTCGAAGCCGGCCTCCGGTGAACCGGTGGTGTCCTCCCCGGCCAGCACGCGAACGACGGGCAGCGAAACCAGCGCGGCGGCGGACATCTGCAAAAACTGGCGACGGGCGAACATGCGGGGGGCTCCATGTGAGGAAAGCTGATTGTTCCCGCGTTGACCGGACGCCACCAGCGAGGTTATTCAATGCCATCCATTAGCCAGGCTCATGACAGGTCATGCTCAGGCCCCAACTGCCGCTCAACGCCCTGCGCGCCTTCGAGGCCGCCGCGCGCCACCAGAACCTGACCCGCGCCGCCGACGAACTGTGCGTCAGCCAGGCCGCGCTGAGCCACCAGATCAAGGCGCTGGAGGAACGTCTGGGGACCGTGCTGTTCCAGCGCCTGCCGCGTGGCGTGGCGCTCACCGACGAAGGCGCGGCCTTGCTGCCGGTGCTCAGCGAGGCCTTCGATCGCATCGGCCTGAGCCTGGATCGGCTGGCCGGCGGCGAAGCGCGCGAAGTGCTGAACCTGGGCGTGGTCGGCACCTTCGCCACCGGCTGGCTGCTGCCGCGCCTGCCCGCGTTCGCCGCCGCGCATCCGGACATCGAGCTGCGCATCTCCACCCACAACAATCGCGTCGATCTGCCCGGCGAGGGCCTGGACGCGGCGATCCGTTTCGGCGACGGCGACTGGCCCGGCGAGGTCTGCACGCCGCTGTGGTCCACGCCCTTCGCGCCGGTCTGCGCGCCCGTGCTGGCGCAGGCGCTGCGGCAGCCGCGCGATCTCGCCCATGTGACGCTGCTGCGCTCGTTCCGCGCCGACGAATGGCCACGCTGGCTCGCCGCCGCCGGCCTCTCCGGCCTGCAGGCGCGTGGACCGCAGTTCGATTCCTCGCTGACCCTGGCCAGCGCGGCGACGCGCGGCGCCGGGGTGGCGCTGCTGCCGCTGGCGATGTTCGAACAGGAGCTCGCCTCCGGGCGTCTGCTGCAACCGTTCGCGCAGACGCTGGAACTCGGGCGCTACTGGCTCACTCGCCTGCGCTCGCGCCCGGAATCCGTCGCCGCCGCGCGGTTGCGCCAATGGCTGGAAGACGAGGGCGGCGAACGCTAGGCCGGACGCGTTCCGGAATCCGGCGCCGGCACGGTGTCCGCCGCGGCGGCCACGGCACCCGCCGGCTGCTCCGGCGACGACGCGGGGGCGTCGCCCGCCATGCTTGCCGCGTCCGCTTCGGGCGCGGCCATCGGATCCACGTCGAACGGCGTGCGGAACACCAGCGACGGCAGCAGCGTGGTCAGCGCCGCGTACAGCAGCAGTGCGCCGAACAACGCATCGGGAATGTGGAAACGCTCGCGCAGGATGCCCGCCAGCACCAGGGTGAAGATCAGCGTCGGCGCCAGCGCCAGCGACACCCGCAGGCTGCTGCGCATGTCCTCGCCGAACATCAGCCGGCGCTGCACCCAGATCACGCCGATGCGCAGCGGCAGCACCGCCAGGGTGAGCAGCAGGCCCAGGCCCAGCGCTTCCCAGCTAAGCGCACCCGCCGGCACCTTGGTGCCGGCGTTGAAAAAGTAGAACGGCACGAAGAACGTCGCGAACAGGCGCACCGCGTGCAGGTTCTCGTCGGAAGCCAGGCGCGGCATCTTCTGCCGCAGCAGGCGCGCGATCAGGCCGGCGACGAACGCCCCGACCAGGTAGTACACGCCCAGCTTGTAGGTGGTGAAGGCGGCGATCAGTCCCACCATCACCAGCAACGAGAATTCCGAGCCCGGCGCATGCGGCGCCACCCAGCGCCCCAGCGCGATGAACAGCAGCGGCAGTCCGACCAGCAGCGCGATCAGGATGCCAGAGGAGATCGCCATCTTCATCGGCTGATCCGCCTGCAGCACCAGGAACAGCGCCGCCAGCGCCAGCAGTTCGCCGGCGATGGCCTTGTTGGTGACCCAGAAGCGCTCCTGCTCGTCCAGCCCCAGCCGTCCCAGGGTGTCGATGATGAAACCGGTGGAAGGGGTCAACAGCGCCAGCGCCAGCAGGCCCGCCGCCTGCCATGACAGGCCGGCGTAGCGCCACGCCAGCCAACCGACGCCGCACAGGGTCGCGCTGCGGATCAGCAGGTGCGTGAGCAATGGCCAGAAACCGCGGCGCAGCGCCTGCAGTTCGACTTCCAGGCCGGCGAACAGGAACAGCGAGGAAATGCCCAGCGTCGCCAGCAGCGCGATCACCCCGTCATGCGAGCGCTCGCCCAGCCACAGCATCGCCGCGATGCCCAGCACCAGGCAGGTCAGCGGCGCCGGCAGCTTGAAGCGCTGCAATGCGCGCGGCACCACCAGCAGGCCGAAGATCAAGGCCAGATAGATCAGTTCCTGGTTCATTCGCCCTCCGGGATCCCGCCCGTCGCGGTCAACCTGCCTCGTACAGTGCGGACCAGGCCTGCTCGGCCTGTTCCAGTTCCTGCTGCAGGCGGGTTCGCTGCTGCCCCAGATCCGCCGCGCGCGCGGCGTCAGCATAACTGCGAGGGTCGGCCAGTTCCGCGTCGACCGCCGCAAGTTGTTCCTCGAGCTCGGTCATCCGCGCCTCGGCCTGCGCCAGCTTGTGCGGATTGGGCGGCTTGCGCGCCGGTGCCGGCTTGGGTGGCGGCGTGGGCGCGGCTTCCGCCATGCGGATCTTGGTGCCCTGCGCGGCCGGACGCGTGCGCAGCCAGGCGGCGTATTCGTCCAGGTCGCCGGCGAACGGTTCCACCTTGCCGTCGGCCACCCGCCAGAAGGTGTCGCAGACCAGGCCAATCAGATGGCGATCGTGCGAGACCATGACGATGGCGCCGTCGAAGTCGCTGAGCGCCTCGGCCAGCGCCTCGCGCATTTCCAGGTCCAGGTGGTTGGTCGGTTCGTCGAGCAGCAGCACGTTCGGCTGCTGCCAGGCGATCAGCGCCAGCGCCAGGCGCGCGCGCTCGCCGCCGGAGAAACCGTCCACCGATTCGAACGCGCGATCGCCGGGAAAATTCCACTTGCCGAGGAAGTCGCGGAACGACTGGGTCGAGGCATCCGGCGAAAGTTCGCGGAAATGATCGATCGGCGACTGGCCCTCATGCAGCGATTCCACCGTGTGCTGGGCGAAGTAGCCGATGCGCAGATCCGGATGCGCGCTGCGCTCGCCGTCGAGCAGCGGCAGTTCGCCGACCAGCGTCTTGACCAAGGTCGATTTGCCGGCGCCGTTGGGACCCAGCAGGCCGATGCGATCGCCAGCCTCCAGGCCGAAGCCGACCTCGTGCAGGATGATCGTCGCTCCCTTCCCCGCCCGCGGGGGAGGGTTGGGGTGGGGGCCGCTCTCCGGAGCCTTGCCCCCATCCGCCCTTCGGGCACCTTCCCCCGCTTGCGGGGAAAGGACATAGCCGGCTTCGCCGTGGTTGATGCGGATCAGCGAGTGCGGCAGGCGGTTGGGTTGGGCGAACTCGATGCGGAACTCGCGTTCCATCCGCACCGCCTCGGTGCCGGCCAGCTTGGCCAGCCGCTTCATCCGGCTCTGCGCCTGGCGCGCCTTGCTCGCCTTGGCCTTGAAGCGATCGATGAAGGATTGCAGATGCGCGCGTTCGGCCTGTTCCTTCTCGAACGCGATCTGCTGTTGGCGCAATTGCTCGGCGCGCTGGCGCTCGAAGTCGGTGTAGCCGCCGGTGTACAGCTTCGCCCCGCCGCCGTGCAGATGCAGGGTGTGGGTGGCGACGTTGTCGAGGAATTCGCGATCGTGCGAGATCAACAGCAGCGTGCCGGGATATTTCAGCAGCCACTGCTCCAGCCACAGCACGGCATCGAGATCGAGGTGGTTGGTCGGTTCGTCGAGCAGCAGCAGGTCGCTGGGCATCATCAGCGCGCGCGCCAGGTTCAGGCGCACCCGCCAGCCGCCGGAAAACGCGGACACCGCGCGCTGGTGGGTCTCGGCCGGGAAGCCGAGGCCGTGCAGCAGCTTGCCGGCGCGGGCGGTGGCGTCGTAGCCGCCGACTTCCTCCAGCCGGATGTGCGCGGCGGCGACCGCTTCCCAGTCTTCGGCGGCCAGCGCGTCGGCCTCGGCCTTCAGCGCGGCCGCCACCTCGGTGTCGCCGCCCAGCACGAAGTCGATGGCCGGATCCGGCAGCGACGGGGTTTCCTGGGCGACGCTGGCGATGCGCACCTTGCCGGGCAGGTCGACATCGCCCTTGTCCGCTTCCAGTTCGCCGCGGATGGCGGCGAACAGGCTGGATTTGCCGGTGCCGTTGCGGCCGACCACGCCCACCCGGTAACCCGCGTGCAGGGCCAGATCGACATTGGACAGGAGCAGGCGCTCGCCGCGCCGGAGAGCGAAATTACGCAGGGAAATCACGATGAAAAGTCCATTCCTGGAAACCGGCTCCGGCATCCGCACGACGCCACGCCGGTCTCACATTTGTTAATAAATCGTTGACATGCACGTGCGCCGGCGGCTATCACGACCTACGAATCGCACCAACCGGCATAAGCACATAAGCAGAAGTTCTGCGACGCGATTCTACTCGTTAACGAATAATTGACGTTATGTTGTGGTGCAGCATACCTCCGGGAATGCCGCCTCTGCCACGCCAACGACCGCCGCATCGCGGCCGTCGCATCCCGTTCCGAGCATTGGAGTACCCATGATCCGCACGCTTTCTCCGCTGTCCGCCGCCATCGTCCTGGCCCTCGCCTCCACCCCCGTCTTCGCCCAGGACGAACAGAAACCGCAGACCCTGGACACCCTCATTGTCACCGGTACCCGGGTCGCCGACCGCACCGCGGCCGAATCGCAGTCGCCGATCGACATCCTCACCCCGGAAGCGCTGCAGGCCACCGGCACCACCGAACTGGCGACCGCGCTGGCACGCGCCCTGCCCTCGCTGAACTTCCCGCGCCCGGCCATCACCGACGGCACCAGCGGCGTGCGCCCGGCGCAACTGCGCGGCCTGTCGCCGGACCAGGTGCTGATCCTGGTCAACGGCAAGCGCCGCCACCTGTCCGCACTGGTCAACGTCAACGGCACCATCGGCCGCGGTTCCTCGGCGGTGGATCTCAACGCCATCCCGGTGTCCTCGATCGCCCGCGTCGAAGTGCTGCGCGACGGCGCCTCGGCGCAGTACGGCTCCGACGCCATCGCCGGCGTGGTCAACATCGTGCTCAAGGGCGCGGAGAAAGGCGGCAGCCTGGTGCTTGACGCCGGCCAGTACTCGGCCGGCGACGGCCGCCAGTACCAGTTGGCCGGCGATGCCGGCGTCGGTTTCGGCGACGGACGCGGCTTCGTGCACGTGGCCGGCCAGGTGACCCGCCAGGACGAAACCGATCGCGCGGGCCCCTACGGTGGCACCTCGCCCAACACCGGCAACAATCCCGACATCGGCGAGGTCGCCTACGTCTACGGTGATCCGGAAGTCGAAGCCGAAGCGGTATCGGCCAATGCCGGCTTCGAGTTCAGCGACAACCTCAGCGCCTACGCGACGACCATCCTGAGCAACCGCGACATCACCTCGTTCGCGTTCTACCGCTCACCCGGCCACAACCCGCTGGTGCCACAGGTCTATCCGAACGGCTACGTGCCCGAGATCAACCAGGTGTCCAAGGATCGCTCGCTGGTCGCCGGCCTCAAGGGCGGCACCGACAGCGGCTGGACCTGGGACGTCAGCTACAACTACGGCTACAACAAGCTGTTCTTCTACACCCGGAACAGCATCAACTACAGCCTGGGCGCGAGCAGCCCGCGCCGTTTCTACGACGGCGCGCTGGAGTACACCCAGAACTTGTTCAACGCCGACTTCACCAAGACCCTGGACTGGGGCCTGGCCTATCCGGCCACGCTGTCCTTCGGCGCCGAGTATCGCCGCGAGAAGTGGAACCAGTCGCCCGGCAACCCGAATTCCTACACCGGCGGCGGCGCGCAGGGCTTCGGCGGCTTCACGCCCGCCAACGCGGTGCACGAGGACCGCCACAGCTATGCCGCCTACGTCGGCCTGGAAGCGGATTTCACCGACAAGTTCTCCGCCGGTATCGCCGCGCGCTACGAGGACTATTCGGACTTCGGCAGCGAGACGTCCGGCAAGCTCTCGGCCCGCTACGCGTTCACCGACAAGGTCGCGTTGCGCGCCACCGTCGCCAGCGGCTTCCGCGCGCCGGCGCTGGCCCAGCAGTATTACCAGGTGGTGACCTCGCAGTACAACGCGAGCGTGGATCGCTTCTTCGAATCCGGCACGTTCCCGGCCACCAGCGCGGTCGCGCAGGCGCTGGGCGCGGAGGCGCTGAAGGCGGAGACCTCGCTGTCCTACAGCCTGGGCCTGGTGCTGCAGCCGGTGGATCGCCTGTACATCACCATCGACGCCTACCAGATCGACATCGACGATCGCATCGTGCTCTCGTCCAACCTGCTGCTGGCCAACAACGCCGCCGCGCAGGCGCTGCTCGCCAGCCTGGGCATCAACGGGGTGACCAGCGCGCGCTACTTCAACAACGCCATCGACACCCGCACCCGCGGTGTAGACGTGGTCGGCACCTATTCGATCCCGCTGGCCGCCAGCACGCTGAACCTCACCGCCGGCTACAACCGCAACAAGACCGAGATCACCCGCATCGCGCCGAACCCGCCGGAACTGACCGCGCTGGGCGCCAATCTCTGGCGCGTGGGCCGCGACGAACAGGGTCGCATCGAGGAAGGCTATCCACGCGACAAGTTCAGCCTCAACGCGGTCTGGAACCTGGCGGCGTGGGACTTCGCGCTGGGCACCACCCGCTACGGCGAGTTCACCACCCGGGTCAGCGAAACCGGCAATCCGGCCAACGATCAGAAATACGGCGCCATCTGGACCGTCGACGCCTCGGCCAGCTACCGGCTCGACGGCTGGACCTTCACCCTGGGCGCGGACAACCTGCTGGACGAGTACCCGGATCGCACCATCTTCCCGAACTCCAACAGCGGCCAGTTCCCCTACAGCAGCCAGTCGCCGGCCGGCTTCAACGGCGCCTACGTGTATGGACGCATCGGCTACAAGTGGTGAGTGCGCGGCAGCGGACTCTCTCCTAGCCCCCTTGACCAGCCATGCGGCTGTTGAAAGCGAAAAAGGGGGCGGGCGCCGGAGGCGACGGGGGATTTGCTCTTGCTGCTGAAAAGCAAATCCCCCTCAGTCCCCCTTTTAAAAAAAGGGGGAGGCAAAGCGGGTTTGCGAGCGTCGGAGTACCTCGATAGCCCCCTTGACCAGCCATGCGGCTGTTGAAAGCGGAAAAGGGGCGAGCGCCGAAGGCGACGGGGGATTTGCTCTTGCTGCTGAAAAGCAAATCCCCCTCGGTCCCCCTTTTAAAAAAAGGGGGAGGCGAAGCGGGTTTGCGAGCGTCGGAGTATCTCGATAGCCCCCTTGACCAGCCATGCGGCTGTTGAAAGCGGAAAAGGGGGCGGGCGCCGGAGGCGACGGGGGATTTGCCTTCCGTCGCCGTCCGTCGCCGTCCGTCGGCGCCGGCTCGCCCGGTCCACGCACGGTGTAGGATGAACACGCCGCTCAGTTTTCCGTTTGCCGCAGCGGCGCCGCATCGGCGAAACTCGACCTCCTTTCCCCTGGAAAACGCGAGCCTCGATGCACCATGACACCGACCTGATCAACATCGTCGCCATTGGCCTTGCCCTCGCCTTCGTCCTGGGCGCGGTGGCCAATCGCTTGCGGCTGTCTCCGTTGGTCGGGTATCTGGTGGCGGGCATCTGCGTGGGGCCCTTCAGCCCCGGCTTCGTTGGCGATCAGGAGCTGGCCAAGCAGCTCGCCGAGATCGGCGTGATGCTGCTGATGTTCGGCGTCGGCCTGCACTTCTCGCTCAAGGACCTCATGGAGGTCAAGTGGATCGCCATCCCCGGCGCGCTGGTGCAGATCAGCGCGGCCACGCTGCTCGGCTGGGGCCTGGCGGCGCTGATGGGCTGGCCCACGCTGTACGGGATCATCTTCGGCTTCTCGCTGTCCACCGCCAGTACCGTGGTGCTGCTGCGGGCGATGGAGGAACGCCGCCTGCTGGACACCTCGCGCGGACGCATCGCGGTGGGCTGGCTGATCGTGGAGGACCTGGCCTGCGTGCTGGCGCTGGTGATGATGCCGGTGATCGGCGGACTGGCCGGCCAGCAGGGCGAGACCGGCGGACTCAGCGCCGGCGCCATCATCGCCAGCCTGGGCTGGACCCTGCTCAAGCTGGCGCTGTTCGTCACTGTGATGCTGGTGGTCGGACGGCGGGTGATTCCCTGGATCCTCGAACGCACCGCCAGCACCGGCTCGCGCGAACTGTTCACCCTGTCGGTGCTGGCCATCGCGCTGGGCGTGGCGTTCGGCTCGGCGACCCTGTTCGGCGTGTCCTACGCGCTGGGCGCGTTCTTCGCCGGCATGCTGCTCAACGAGTCCGAACTCAGCCACAAGGCCGCCAACGACTCGCTGCCGCTGCGCGATGCCTTCGCGGTGCTGTTCTTCGTCTCGGTCGGCATGCTGTTCGATCCGAACATCCTGGTCGAGCATCCGTTCGAAGTGCTGGGTACGGCCTTCATCATCCTGTTCGGCAAGTCGGCCGCCGCCTACCTGATCGTGCGTGCCTTCGGCCACCCCAATTCGACCGCGCTGACCATTTCCGCCAGCCTGGCGCAGATCGGCGAATTCGCCTTCATCATCGCCGGCCTGGGCATGGACCTGAAAATCCTGCCCAAGGAAGGCCATGACCTGGTGCTGGCCGGCGCGCTGATCTCGATCATGCTCAATCCGCTGATCTTCGGTCTGCTGGATCGCTGGCAGGCGCGCCAGGAGGCGGCGGCACCGAAAGAAGTCGAACCCGAACCGCCGCCCGGCCCCTCGCTGGACGTGCAGGATCACGCCATCATCATCGGCTATGGCCGGGTGGGCAGTTCGCTGGCGCACGTGCTGCACGAGCGTGGCGTGCCGTTGATCGTCATCGACGACAACGGCGAGCACGTCGAGCGTGCGCACGCCGCCGGCATTCCCGCCATCCGCGGCAGCGCGGCGGCCGACAAGGTGCTGGCCGAAGCCCATCCGGAAAAGGCCAAGATCGCGGTGCTGGCGATCCCGCAGCCGCTGGAGGCCGGCGAGGCCATCGCCAAGCTGCGCGCGATCAATCCGGGCCTGACCCTGCTGGCGCGCGCGCACAGCGACGCCGAGGTGCGCCACCTGCTGGAGCACGGCGCCGACGGCGCCGTGCTGGCCGAACGCGAACTGGCGTTCTCGCTGGCGGAAATGGTGATGGCGACGCCGCCCTACCGCGCGCTGCGCACGGGCGGCTGAGCCGGCTCAGGGCGCGTACTGCAACTCGCGCGGCAGCGCCTCGGAGAGGATTTCCGACAGCGGCCGCGGGGGCGCGTACAGGTCGCCCTGCACCCAGTCCACGCGCAGCTCCCGCAGGCAGTCGGCGGTGTCGAGGTCCTCGACGAACTCGGCCACGGTTTCCGCGCCGAACACGCCCGCCACCGCGACGGTGGCCTTGACCATCGCGTGATCGCTGCCGCGCTGGGCGACGTTGCGGATGAAGGATCCGTCGATCTTGATGACGTCGGCGGGCAGCTCCTTCAACCGCGCGAAGCTCTGCATGCCGGTGCCGAAATCGTCGATGGCGATCTGGCAGCCATGCGCGCGCAGATCCCGCAGCAGCCGCGCCGCCACCGGGGTACTCGAAATGGCGGCGGATTCGGTGACCTCGAAGCACAGCGCCGTCAGCGGCAGCGGCGAGTCGGCCAGCAGGGTCCGCAGTTCCACCTGGAAACTCATCGATGCCAGGCTCTGCCCGGTCAGGTTGATCGCGATGCGTTCGCAATACGGCAGGGATTCCGGGTATTTCCGCAGCAGCCGGAACAGCGACTTGATGACCGCCAGGTCCAGTTCCGCGCCGCGTCCCGCCGCCTCGATCGGGCGCATGAAGCGCGATGGCGGTATCAGCCTGCCATCATCGTCGCGCAGGCGACACAGCACCTCGCCGGAGATGGTGGGTCCCGGCTCCGCCGCCAGTTCGAGCCTGCGTATCGGCTGGAAGTGCAGCACCAGCCGTTCGTTGCGCAGGCAGGCCAGCGCAATCGCGGCATCCTGCAGTTGCTGCCGGTGGGCGCGGCGCAGGCGTCCATCATCGAAATCGCTGTAGCGCGGCCGCAGCTCGCCATGCTGGCGCGCGTCGAAGGCCAGGTGCGAAGCGTTGAGCAGCGCGGTATCCACGACATCGGCCACCGGATCCGTCCCCGCCGCCGGCAGCGAGGCCACGCCCAGGTACGGCAGCAACCGTACCGGCTGGCCATCGGCGACGAACTCGGCATGTTCGACCCGCGCGACCAGCCGTTCCCAGATATCGTCGTCGGCGTCGGCCACCGGCACCAGCGCGAACTGGCCGGTGCCCAGCACGTACACCTCGGCCAGGTCCGAGAGCCGCGCGGCCATGCCACTGACCACCGCCGCCTGCATGTCCAGGCCGTAGCCGGTCACCAGCGAGTCGGTCTTGTCCAGCAGCAGGAAACCCAGTTCGCGCCGCCGTGGCGGCGCCACCGCCATGCGCCGGCGCAGCGCCCGCAGGTTGGGCAGCCCGGTCAGGGTATCGCGCTGGATCTCCTCGGCCAGACGGCGCGACAGTTCGCGGCGATCCCGGCTGATCACCCACAGATAAAGCATGGCCAGCAGCAGGATGTTCACTTCGGCCGCCAGGTGCAGCAGATTGAACAGGCCCAGCACCGTGCTGCCGTATTCGGCGCTCGCGGACATCGCCACCACCAGGCAGAACAGCGCCGCCGACAGCGCCAGCATGGAACGACGCGGCGGCAACCACAGCACGAACCAGGCCAGCACCACGAACAGGGCGAAGCGATAGTCCATCAACACCACCGCGGTGCGATCGGCCAGGCCGCCATGGACCATCCGCGAAGCCCACAGGCTCAGGCCCAGGCCGGCAATCAGCAGCAGCGGCCAGGTCCATCCGGCGGTTCCGGAACGACGCGGGGACTGCCTGCCCTCGCGCCACGCCACCACCAGCGGCAGGGTGATCACGGCCACCCCGAACTGCTTGGCGAAGAACATCTGGAATGCCGCGCTGAGCGCTTCGGTCGGCGGCGCGATCACCGCCATGGTGCCGCCCAGCAAGGCGCAACCGGCGGGATAGACGAGCAGGCCGTACAAGGCCAGCCGGCCCAGGCCATGCCGGTCCAGCCGACCCTGTGCGCCCGCCCAGCGCGCGCAGGCCAGGGTCCACACGCCCACCAGCACCCACATCGACGCGCCCCACGCCAGCGGCGCGATCTGCCCCGGTTCCATCGACCATTGCCGGGCCGCCCAGCCCGCGGCGGTGATGGCGAGGGTCGCGATCACCACCCGACGGTCGGGTTCCAGCAGCGCCAGCGCCAGCAGCAGGCCGAAGTGCAGGTGGATCAGGGAGGCGTCGGCGGTCTGGCCGAAGAAGTCGATCCGGTAACCGATGGCGATCTGCTGAGCGAGCACGCACAGCAGGCCCCACAGGAGGATCTTGCCGGTCCGGCTTCGCCACCATCCTGTCGTTGGCTGTGGGCTCACTTGCTTCCCTGGTCGAGGGGACGCGCATCGGGCACGTCCACTACCTCCGGAACGCAATCGGGCCCGGGAAGCGGCCACGACCGCTGCGCGCGGCCATGGGACGCATGCCCATGGCCGCGTTGTCCTTTCCGGGCCGGTGTCTCAGCCGCGCTTGTGGAAGACCAGGTGGCCGCCCTCGGCGGCGATCCGCACCGTGTCCCCCGCGCCGAACTCGCCGGACAGGATCTTCTGCGCCAGCGGATTCTCCAGCTGGGTCTGGATGGCCCGCTTCAGCGGTCGCGCGCCATAGACCGGATCGAAACCGACGTTGCCCAGTAGCATCAGCGCCGAATCGTCGATCTCCAGCCCGATCTGGCGCTCGGCCAGGCGCTTGGCCAGGTAGCGGGTCTGGATGCGGGCGATCTCGCGGATCTGCGCCTTGTCCAGCGGATGGAACACCACGATGTCGTCCAGCCGGTTGATGAATTCGGGCCGGAAGTGCGCCTGCACCACGCCCATCACCGCCGCCTTCATCTGGGTATAGCTCTCCGGGCTGTCGCCGCCGTCGGACATGTCCTGGATCAGGTTCGATCCCAGGTTCGAGGTCATCACGATGACGGTGTTGCGGAAGTCCACCGTGCGGCCCTGGCCGTCGGTCAGGCGACCGTCGTCCAGCACCTGCAGCAGGATGTTGAACACGTCCGGATGCGCCTTCTCCACCTCGTCCAGCAGGATCACGCTGTACGGGCGACGACGTACGGCCTCGGTCAGATAGCCGCCCTCTTCATAGCCCACGTAGCCCGGGGGCGCGCCGATCAGGCGGCTGACCGCGTGCTTCTCCATGAACTCGCTCATGTCGATGCGGACCATCGCGTCGGCCGAATCGAACAGGAACTCGGCCAGCGCCTTGCACAGCTCGGTCTTGCCGACGCCGGTCGGGCCGAGGAACAGGAAGCTGCCCGAAGGCCGGTTGGGATCGGACAGGCCGGCGCGCGAACGGCGCACCGCGTCGGACACCACCTTGATCGCCTCCTCCTGGCCGATCACGCGATGGCGCAGGACGTCCTCCATCTTCAGCAGCTTCTCGCGCTCGCCTTCCAGCATCTTGCTGACCGGAATGCCGGTCCAGCGCGAGACCACTTCGGCGATCTCCTCGTCGGTGACCTTGTCCTGCAACAGCCTGAAACCCTTCTGCTCGGCTTCCTGCGCGGCGGTGAGCTGCTTCTCCAGCGCCGGCAGCTGGCCGTACTGGATTTCGCTCATGCGCGCGTAGTCCTGCCGGCGCTGCGCGGCTTCCAGGTCCAGCTTGGCGCGCTCGATCTGCTCCTTGATCTTGGTGGCGCCGGTCAGCGTGGCCTTCTCGGCCTTCCAGATTTCCTCCAGATCGCTGAACTGCTTCTGCAGGGTTTCGATCTCGCTTTCCAGATCGGCCAGGCGCTGCTTCGACTGCGCGTCCTTCTCCTTCTTCAGCGCCTCGCGCTGGATCTTCAGCTGGATCAGGCGGCGCTCCATCCGGTCCATTTCCTCCGGCTTGGAGTCGATTTCCATGCGGATGCGGCTGGCCGCCTCGTCCATCAGATCGATGGCCTTGTCCGGCAACTGGCGGTCGGCGATGTAGCGGTGCGACAGCGTGGCCGCGGCGACGATCGCTGGATCGGTGATCTCCACGCCATGGTGCACGGCGTACTTTTCCTTCAGCCCGCGCAGGATGGCGATGGTGTCCTCGACGCTGGGCTCGCCGACGAACACCTTCTGGAAGCGGCGCTCCAGCGCGGCGTCCTTTTCCACGTACTTGCGGTATTCGTCCAGGGTTGTCGCGCCGATGCAGTGCAGTTCGCCACGCGCCAGCGCCGGCTTGAGCATGTTGCCGGCATCCATCGCGCCCTCGGCCTTGCCGGCACCGACCATGGTGTGCAGCTCGTCGATGAACAGGATGATCTGGCCTTCGTTCTTCGACAGGTCGTTGAGCACCGCCTTCAGGCGCTCCTCGAACTCGCCGCGGAACTTGGCGCCGGCGATCAGCGCGCCCATGTCCAGTGACAGCACGCGCTTGCCGCGCAGTCCCTCGGGGACTTCGCCGTTGACGATGCGCTGGGCCAGGCCCTCCACGATCGCGGTCTTGCCCACGCCGGGCTCGCCGATCAGCACCGGATTGTTCTTGGTGCGGCGTTGCAGGACCTGGATGGTGCGGCGGATTTCCTCGTCGCGTCCGATCACCGGATCCAGCTTGCCGCTCTCGGCGCGCTCGGTCAGATCGATGGTGTACTTCTCCAGCGCCTGGCGCTGGTCCTCGGCGTTCTCCGCCTGCACCTTCTCGCCGCCGCGCAGCTTGTCGATGGCCGCGCGCAGCTTCTGCTTGTTGGCGCCGGCGGACTTCAGCTCCTGGCCGGCCGCACCGGTATCGTCCATCACCGCGAGCAGGAACCACTCGCTGGCGATGTACTGATCACCGTTTTCCTGCGCCAGCTTGTCGGTGACGTTGAGCAGGCGCCCCAGATCGTTGCCGATCGACAGGTTGCCGGGCTGGCCGCTGACCTTGGGCAGCTTGTCCAGCGCCTCGCCCAACCGCTCGCGCAGCAGGGGAATGTTGGCGCCGGCCTGGGCCAGCAGCGGACGGGTGCTGCCGCCGTTCTGGTCGAGCAACGCGGTCAGCACGTGGACCGGTTCGATCATGGTGTTGTCGCGGCCCACGGCCAGCGACTGCGCGTCCGCCAGCGCCTGCTGGAAGCGCGAGGTGAGCTTGTCCATCCGCATCGGGAATACCTCGGGAAGAAGAGGCCGGGCAGCGCCGGCAATGGTACCCAGATGCGGTTCGCGGGAGCTGTTTCAAGGTCTGTTGAGACGGAAGTTCAGCCGCCATAATCCCGTCCATGGCCGCCCCGTCCCCTGTCTGGCATCTCTACCTGCTGCTGTGCCGGGACGGCAGCTACTACGCCGGCATCACCAACGATCTGGACGCCCGTTTTCAGGCCCACGTGGCCGGCAAGGGCGCCCGCTACACCCGCGCGCACCCGCCCGAACGGATCCTCGCCAGCCGTGCCTACCCCGACCGCGCCAGCGCCTCGCGCGCGGAATGGGAGATCAAGCGCCTGCCCAAGGCCCGCAAGCTGGCCTGGCTGCGGTCGTAGGACGGGTCTCGGCCCGTCCTATCGTTTCTGCAGCGACAGCAGCCCCAGCAGCGTCGCCAGCGCGACATATGCGCCGAAGAACTGCCACAGGATCGCCTTCGGCAGGCCCTGCACGTCCCACGGCAGGTAGATGCTGCCGCGCGGATCCACCGAGTGGATGAAACCGAACAGGGTCAGCACCGCGCCAATCAGCAACACCACCGCCGCGCGGCGGAAGCGCTGGTCGATCATCCCCACCAGCGCGGTCGACCAGATCATCGCGGTGATGATGAAGCCGTTGCCGAGCGTGACGATCGCGGCCAGGTCCGGCAGGCCGTGCCCGTCCACTCCGTTGTAGAGCGCGGCGAAGTTGTCCGGCGCGATCCACGCCGGATTGCCGACCTTGATCACCAGCAGGTAGGCGATCGACGGCAGGAACGCCAGCGCCACCGCCGGCGCGTGCGGGCGCGGGCTTTCGTGGAAGGCCTGCACGGTGATGTCCAGGCCGACGTAGACGATGATCGGCGCCAGCACCGCGATCGGCAGCCACTGCACCAGCCCCGACACGTAGCCGAGGATGCCGCCCAGGCCGATGAACAATCCGGTCAGCAGCGTGTACCCCAGCCGCGCGCCCATGTGCTTGTAGGCGGGCTGGCCGATGTAGGGCGTGGTCTGCGCCACGCCGCCACAGAAACCGGCCACAAGCGTCGAGATCGCTTCGGCCAGCAGCACGTCGCGGGTGCGGTAATCGTCGCCGGCCGCGCGCGCGCTTTCGCTGACGTTGATGCCGCCCACCACCATCAGCAGACCGAACGGCAGCAGCAGCGGCAGGTACGGCACGGTGTGCGGCAGGCCGTCGAGGAAACCCAGCGTCGGCAGCGGCAGGGTGAACGTCAGCGGCACCGCGTCCGGCAGCTTGAAGCCGGGCGTTCCCAGGCCGGCCAGGCCGAGTCCGTAGTACAGGATGGTGCCGACGATGAAGGCCAGCAGCACACCCGGAATCTTCACCGGCAGCTTGCCCTTGGCGATCAGCACGTACAGCAGCAGGCCGAAGGTGACGAATCCCACCACCGGCGAGCGCAGGGTTTCGATCAGCGGCAGGAAGCCCAGCAGGGTCAGCGCCGCGCCGCCAATCGAGCCCAGCAGCGCCGCGCGCGGCACCGCGCGGGTGATCGCGTCGCCGCAGAACGACAGCACCAGCTTCAGCACGCCCATCACCACCAGCGACGCCATGCCCAGCTGCCAGGTGGCGATCGCGGCGGCCTGCGGATCCATGCCCTGCTGCTTGAAGGCGACGAAGGATGGACCCAGCACCAGCAGCGCCATGCCGATGCTGGTCGGCGCGTCCAGGCCCAGCGGCATCGCGGTGACGTCGTCGCGGCCGGTGCGCGCGGCCAGCCGGTGCGCCATCCAGGTGTAGATGAGGTTGCCCACCAGCACGCCCAGCGCGGTGCCCGGGAACATCCGGGTGAACACCACCTCGGCGGGAAACTGGAAGATGCCGATCAGCGCGGCCGAGATGAAGCCGAGGATGGACAGGTTGTCCACGACCAGGCCGAAGAAGCCGTTGAGGTCGCCGGGAACGAACCAGCGGGGGCGGGTTTGAGCGGTCATGGGGATTCGGGGGCGGGAGAGGAAGTCATAGTGTCAGAACGGATTGCCGGAGTGTCGGCGTCGGTTCGGACTTGTGGGAGCGACGTAAGTCGCGATTGCCAGCCCGATGCGCAGACGCTGGAGGCACGGATTGCGACTACGCACGCATGAAAAGCGCCGTTGCGGCGGGAATCCTGCCGCGTCGAATTCCGCGACGGGCCCAATTCCACAATCGCGACTTACGTCGCTCCCACATGGAAAGGAATGGCGAGGACGCCCTCAGAACGAAACTTCCGCCGGCTGGCGCGACCACAGCACCGACTGGTGGTGGGTCGCCTGCTTCCAGGCCAGGCGGATGGCTTCGATGTCGGCGCGCCGCTGCGGGCTGTCCTCGTGCAGGATCACCAGTACTTTCGAATTCAGGCGCTCCGGGCCGTCCTTGCCGCGGAACAGCCATTGGCCGTAGGCGTCGAACACGGTCAGGCCGTCGGGAAAGCGCGGGGTCACTTCCTTGTCCAGGAACGCGCGCCACTGCGCCTCGCTGATGTTGCTGGCCGCGTCGCCTTCCGTGCCCACGCCGAAATACAGTTCGCTGCGGACCCAGTGCTGCGCCTGTGCCGGCCGGGCCGCATCGCCCTGCATCGTGGCGGTGATCGCCGTGCCCGGGGCGGAACCCGCGGTGCCGCCGGGCGGCGTGGTGGCGCAGGCGCCGAGCGCCAGGATCAGGGACAGGAACAGGGTGTGGCGCAGGCGCATGGAACGACTCCGTGGGGGAACGGTACTGTCGGCCCGGGGCGTTCCGCGTCGAAATAACCCATTGGCATGAGCAGATGGGCAGCGGCCATGACCGCGACGCGGCCGGTTCCCCGGCCGGGGCGTTAATATATCGCTTTATCCGGATGGATAGTTAGATCTAGACTGTCCCGCCGCTTCCCAGGGCCCCACGCATGCATTCCCGCCAGATCCGCTGTTCCTGTTGATGGCTGTCCGCAATCGCCGTTGACCCGTGTCGCCGGCCCCAGACCCGCCGCACCCTCCCCCCGATTTCCCGTATCGCTCCAGGAGTTTCCATGTCCCGCCCCCTCGTGGCGCCGCTCGGCGTCGCCATCGCCCTCGTCCTCTCCACTCCCGCCTTCGGCCAGGAGGCCGGTACCGCCAGTGACGCCGGCACCACCGATCTGGACACCGTCATCGTCACCGGCACCCGCGCGCGGGACCGCACGGTGCTGGAATCCACCGCGCCGGTCGACGTGTTGACCGCCGAGGACATCCGCAAGGCCGGCGTGCTCAATGGCGAGCTCGGCAGCGCCCTGCAGGCACTGCTGCCGTCGTTCAACTTCCCGCGCCAGTCCAACTCAGGCGGCGCCGACCATGTGCGCGCCGCGCAGCTGCGCGGCCTCAGCCCGAACCAGGTGCTGGTGCTGATCAACGGCAAGCGCCGCCACACCAGCGCGCTGGTCAATACCGACAGCAAGATCGGCAAGGGCAATACGCCGGTCGATTTCAACGCCATCCCGGTCAGCGCGATCAAGCGCATCGAGGTGCTGCGCGACGGCGCCGGTGCGCAGTACGGTTCCGATGCCGTGGCCGGCGTGATCAACGTGATCCTCAATGACGCTCCGGAAGGCGGCGCGCTGGAGCTGAGCTACGGCGCGCACCACACCGACGTCGAACCGATCCGCCGCACCGTCACCGACGGCCAGGCCGGTTTCTTCAGCGGCCAGGTCGGCACCGCGCTGGGCAGCGAAGGCGGCTTCCTGCGCGTGGGCCTGGAGTACAAGCAGCGCAACGGCACCAACCGCGCCGGTTTCGATCAGATCCCGTTCTTCGAGGAGCAGACCCCGGACAACCTGGCCCTGGCCGGCAAGCGCAACTACTGGCTGGGCGACGGTGAATCCAAGGACATCAACGGCTGGTTCAACGCGGAACTGCCGATCGGCGACACCGCCGAACTCTATGCGTTTGGGACCTTCCACCAGAGCGATACCGAAGGCGCCAACTACTTCCGCTACCCGGACGGCGTTGCCAACTGGAAGGAGGTCTACCCGAACGGCTATCGCCCGCTGTCGCTGGGCGAGAACCGCGACACCGCCGTGGTCGCCGGCCTGCGCGGCCAATGGGGCGAATGGGACTACGACGCCAGCCTGAACTACGGCCGCAACGCTTTCACCTATCGGCTGCGCAATTCGCTCAACGCCTCGCTGGGCCCGACCAGCCCGACCCGTTTCCGCACCGGCGACTACGAGTTCCGGCAGGCGCTGTTCAATTTCGACGTCAGCCGCGTGTTCGGCGCGCACACCTTCGCCACCGGCGTGGAGTTCCGCCGCGAAGACTACGAAACCGGCGCAGGTGATCCGGCCTCCTACGCGGCCGGCCCGTACACCGATCGCCCGACCGGCTCGCAGGCCGGCGGCGGCCTGACCCCGCAGGACACCGCGGACCTGAGCCGCGACGTGGCCAGCGTGTACGCCAGCCTGAGCAGCCAGTTCGGCGAGAAGTTCTTCACCGACGTGTCGGCTCGCTACGAGCACTACGACGACTTCGGCGGCGAACTGACCGGCAAGCTGGCCGCGCGCTACGAGTTCGTGCCTGCCTTCGCGCTGCGCGGCTCGGTGTCGAACAACTTCCGTGCCCCGTCGCTGAGCCAGATCGGCTTCGAATCCACCTCCACCGGCTACGACGCCTCCGGCCAGTTGCTGCAGGGCCGCCTGCTGTCGGTCAACAACCCGATCGCGCGCGCGCTCGGCGCGCAGGATCTGCAGCCGGAGAAGTCGGTCAACCTGAGCCTGGGCTTCACCAGCCGCATCGGCGATCATTTCGATCTGTCCTTCGATGTGTTCCGCATCGACATCGACGACCGCGTGGCGCTGACCGAGCGCATCAGCGGCGACGCGTTGACCGAATTCGTCCAGGACAACTTCGGCGTGCCCGGCGTGCAGAGCGTCAATTTCTTCATCAACGCCGCCGACACCCGCACCGAGGGCGGCGAACTGGTCGCCAACTGGCGCCAGGGCCTGGGCGGCGGACAACTGCAGTTGACCGGCACCTGGAGCTACGCCAAGACCGAAATCAAGCGCATCACCGCCACCCCCGAGCAGTTGCTGGCGATCGATCCCTCCTACGTGCTGTTCGGCATCGAGGAGAGCAACACCCTGACCGACGCCGCGCCGCGTACGCGCAGCGTGCTCAGCGCCAACTGGAACAACGACAGGTGGTCGCTGCTGGGCCGGGCGACCCGGCACGGCAGCGCCAAGCGCATCTTCAACTTCGGCGGCGGCTTCGAGCCGGAGCAGACCTATTCGGCCAAGTGGCAGCTGGACGCGGAAGTCGAGTACCGCTTCAGCCCGAAGTGGAGCGTGGCGCTGGGCGGCCTCAACCTGACCGACGAGTATCCGGACCTGTCGAACCAGGACATCTACTACTTCGGCAACCTGCCCTACGACGTGCTGTCCCCGATCGGCAGCAACGGCGCGTACTACTACACGCGCGTGCGTTACAGCTTCTGAAGTACGGGCCTCCCGCGCCGGGCGCGGGAGGCTTCACCGCACTGACCGGGCGGGCGCCGCGGTACGGGACCGCGCGGCAACCGCACGTCCGCGACGAAAGCTGGCTGGCCGGAGTCGCGGACGGGGCGTCCGCCCGATCAGCCCTTGTGCCTCACGGCCTTGCGTCGTCCCGGCGAACGCCGGGACCCGTCGTGCTCGTGCCCGACGTTCCCGCATCGGGCATCCCATGGATTCCGGCTTTCACTGGAATGACGACAAGTGGGAATCCTCAATCCAGGAATCGCATGCGCTCGGTTTCATCGGGAATCCGGCATGCGGTGGTGCCGAACCAGCGATATCGGTTGAGCGCGAGCCTCCGATAGATCGCATCGCGCAGGCGGCGCGGCACCAGCACCATCAGGTGCGCTAGCGTCCAGCCCCCTCCCAGTCCGGCCAGGACGCGGCGGATGCCATCCGTGTCCGTCCACGCATGCGCGCCTTCCAGCAACAGGAACGACGCCGGGTCGTCCGGATCCAGGCCATGCCGCGCCAGCAGCGCGCGTCCCGCGGTTCCCTGCATCGCGGCGAATCGATAGCGGCGGCGTCGATCATGGCGAAGCAGGAAATCCACCCAGCCATTGCAGAGCACGCAGGTGCCGTCGAAGACGATGACGGCCTCGCCGGCATCGGCGCCCGTGTCCACGTCCACCTCAGGCGACATCCAGCCAGCCCCGGTAATGCACCAGCGGGCCGATCACCGGCAACGCGGCCTGCACGTCGAACGCATAGCGTTCCCCCTGCGCCGACTCGCGCGCGCGGACCCCGCTGAACCAGCGCGCCGGCAACGGAACGCCCAGCGCGCGCACGCGCTCCACCGTCCATTCGATGCCGCCATCGCGCACGCGCAGACGGAATCCGAATCGCACCAGTCCCAGTTGCTCGCACAGCAGGCCGTCCTCGCGCCACAACCGCGAAGCCATCGCGTGTCCCCGCACGTGGCGGATCCAGCGCTCGGCATTCGGCTGGATGTCGATGTCGACCGCGATGGCGCCATTTCCCGCCGGCGGCAGTCGCGTCGCCGCCGCGCACAGGCGCGACAGCAGGCCATGGCCGCGGCGCACGTCCACCTCGCCCAGGTATCGCGCCGGGCCGGCGCGCAGGTGCAACCGGCGCACCACGTCGGGCAGCGCCGCGAAATCCTCTCCCAGCAACCGGGCGAACAGGGGCCAGGCCGTCTCCGCGCCAGCCGTTACGGCTGCATCCATATCAGGGTCGCCATCCGCCCGGTCTGCGCGTCGCGGCGATGCGAATAGAACCGCTGCGCGTCGGTGATCGTGCACAGGCCGCCGCCGTGGATCCGGGTCACCCCGGCATCCTCCAGCCGCAACCGCGCGAGCGCGTACAGATCCACGCGCCAGTGGCCGGGACGGGTCGGCTCGAATGCGGACGCGGCGCGCGGGTCGGTGCCGACGAAGGCCTCATGCACTTCCTCGCCGATCTCGTAGGCCTGTGGCCCGGCGGCGGGGCCCAGCCAGGCAAGCAGCCGTTCCGGCGCCACCCGCATGCTTTCCACCGTCCGCTCCAGCACGCCGCCGGCCAGCCCGCGCCAGCCGGCGTGGGCCGCGCCGATCACCCGGCCATCATCGCTGGCGAACACCACCGGCAGGCAATCGGCGGTGAGGATGGCCAGGACCACGCCGGGCTCGGCGGTGACGGCGGCGTCGCCATCCGGCTCGTCCCCCGCCGCTTCCTGCCCGAACCGCACCACGCCGGTCCCGTGGACCTGGTGCAGCCAGCGCGGCGGCGACGGCAGTCCGAAGCGTTCGATCAGTTCGGCCCGGTTGGCCTCGACCACGGCGGGGTCATCGCGGTACTGGCCGTAGCGGGTACCGAGATTGAAGCTGTCGAACGGCGCCCGCGAGCGACCCGCGCCATGGCGCAGCGTGGTGAACGCGCGCACGTCGGGCGGTGCCGGCCAGTCGGCCGGAAGGATCGCGCTCATCCGCGCTGCGCCTCGGTATCGGCGCGCAGCGCGGCCATCAGCTCCCGCATGTCCGCCGGCACCGGCGCGGAAACCCGGATCGGCTCGCCGCCGACCGGATGGCGGAACTCCAGCGTCTCGGCGTGCAGCGCCTGGCGGCGGAAGCCGCGCAGCGCCGCCACCAGTTCCTCGCTGGCGCCCTTGGGCAGCTTCAGCGGCCCGCCGTACAGCGGGTCGCCGACGATCGGATAGCGGATGTGCGCCATGTGCACGCGGATCTGGTGGGTGCGGCCTGTTTCCAGGCGGCACTCCAGCGCGGTGTGGGCGCGGAAGCGCTCGCGCAGGCGGTAATGGGTGACCGCGTCGCGGCCATCGTCGCGCACGGCCATCTTCAGGCGGTCGCGCGGGTGGCGGTCGATCGGCGCATTGGCGGTGCCACCGGACACCATCGCGCCGACCACCACCGCCAGGTACTGGCGATGTACCTCGCGCGAGGAGAGCTGCTCGACCAGCGCGGTCTGCGCCGGCAGGGTGCGCGCCACCACCATGACCCCGGAGGTGTCCTTGTCCAGGCGATGGACGATGCCGGCGCGCGGCAGGGTGTGCAGCGATGCATCCCGGTGCAACAGCGCGTTGACCAGGGTGCCGGTCGGGTTGCCGGCACCGGGGTGGACCACCAGCCCGGCCGGCTTGTCCAGCACGAAGACATGCTCGTCCTCGTAAAGGATGTCCAGCGGGATGTCTTCGGGCTCGGCGTGGGTCTGGGTCTCCAGCACCACGGCCAGGCTGGCCAGTTCGCCGCCGCGCACCGGGTCGCGCGGCTTGACCGCCTGGCCGTCCAGGCGGGCGTCGCCGGACTTGATCCACTCGGCCAGGCGGGAACGGGAGAATTCGGGGAAAAGCTCGGCCAGCACGGCGTCGAAACGGCGTCCGGCAGCGGATTCAGGCACCCGCGCGGTGCGCGGCGCCTCGGTAGGCAGGGTATCGGTCATCGGGGTGAGGCGGCGGAAACCGGGGATGTTCGCCGATTGTTCATGGCTTGGGCACCGCCTAGGCTATCATCGACAGCCTGTTTCCCTGCCGCGGCATTGCCGCCAGCCCATGACCCAGCGTGCTTCCACCCGTTTCACCGCCGTCGCCCGCACCGGCCTGCTGTTGCTCGTCATCGTCGCCACCGGTACCGGCTGCGGCATGTTCAAGCGCAAGAAGGAAGTGGAAGTCCAGCCGGTCGAGCAGATGTACGAGACCGCCCACCAGGCGATGATGAACGAGAACTGGGAACGCGCCCAGACCAACTTCCGCGCGCTGGTGGCGCAGTATCCGTACGGCCCGTACACCGAGCAGGCGCTGATGGAATCGGCCTACGCCCAGTACAAGGCCGGCAAGCTGGACGACGCGGTCTCCTCGATCGACAAGTTCCTGCGCACCTATCCGACCCACCGCAACGTGCCGTACATGTATTACCTGCGCGGCCTGTCCAACTCGACCCGCGACGCGGTGTTCCTGCAGCGGGTGTGGAAGCTGGATGCCAGCCGCCGCGACCTGTCCACGCCGATGCAGGGCTACAACGATTTCAGCATCGTCGCCGAGCGCTACCCGAACAGCCGCTACGCGGCCGACGCGCGCCAGCGCATGGTCTACCTGCGCAACCAGTTCGCCCGCCACGAAATGGACACCGCGCTGTACTACCTGCGCCGCGACGCCTGGGTTTCCGCCGCCACCCGCGCCCGCTACCTGCTGGAAACCTATCCGCAGAGCGAGTACCAGTACGACGCCGTGGCCGTGCTCGGCGAGGCCTACACGCAGCTGGGCAACAAGTCCCTGGCCGACGATGCCCGCCGCGTACTGCAGTTGAACGAGCCGCAGCACCCCTGGCTGACCGGCGAGTGGCCCAAGTATCCCTGGGCGATCCGCAAGCTCAACCCGTTCGCGGGCGAGAAATCGCCGGCCAGCGGTGCCGCGGTCCGCAAGAAGGACTGAGCCGCGCGCATCGCGCATGAAAAAAGGGCCGCAAGGCCCTTTTTTGTTGGGCGTTTTGAAAGGCGCCCCCCATCCCAGCCTTCCCCCGCACGCGGGGGAAGGGGCGGAAGCACAGATCATCAGCGACCACCGGGCTCCCTCTCCCGCCTGATGAATGCTTGGCTCCCTCCCCCGCTTGCGGGGGAGGGCTGGGGTGGGGGCAAACCGAAGCCAACCAGCCCCAATCAAAGCGCCGCCACCAAAGACGGCATTTCATTTATCTCGCGAAACCGACTTCCCGCCCCCATCCCAACCTTCCCCCGCAAGCGGGGGAAGGGGCGGAAGCACGGATCGTCAGGAGACCACATGGCTCCCTCCCCCGCCTGCGGGGGAGGGCCGGGGTGGGGGCAAACCGAAGCCAACCAACCCCATCCAACCGGGAAGAAACAAAACCGGAGCGCCCCGACCGGACCAACGCTCCCCGTATCGCTCAACTACCGTACTTGTTCGTGATCGGATAGCGCCGTTCACGGCCGAACGCACGGCGCGAGATCTTCGGGCCCGGCGCGGCCTGGTGGCGCTTCCACTCGTTGATCCGGACCAGCCGCAGCATCCGGTCCACCGTGGTGGCGTCGAAGCCGGCGGCGACGATCTCGTCGCGCGACTGTTCCAGATCCACGTAGCGAAACAGGATGGCGTCCAGCACGTCGTACGGCGGCAGCGAATCCTGGTCGGTCTGGTTCTCGCGCAGTTCCGCCGACGGCGGGCGGCTGATGACGGCCGGCGGGATCACCGGCGCGCCGCCAACGGTGTTGCGCCAGCGCGCCAGCGAGAACACCTCGGTCTTGTACAGATCCTTGATCGGTGCATAGCCGCCGCACATGTCGCCATAGATGGTCGCGTAGCCGACCGCATATTCGCTCTTGTTGCCGGTGGTCAGCAGCAGGCCGCCAAACTTGTTGCTCAGCGCCATCATGATCACGCCGCGGCTGCGCGACTGCAGGTTTTCCTCGGTGGTGTCGGCCGGCAATCCGGCGAACAGCGGTCCCAGCGTCTCCAGGAAACCCTTGAACGGCGCCTCGATCGGAATCGTCTCCAGCCGCACGCCCAGCGCCTGGCACTGCTCGGCCGCCAGATCGTTGGACAGCCCGGCGGTGTAGCGCGACGGCAAACGCACGGCGGTGACGTTCTCCGCGCCCAGCGCGTCCACCGCCAGCGCCAGCACCAGTGCCGAGTCGATGCCGCCGGACAGGCCCAGCCAGACCTTCTGGAAGCCGTTCTTGCCGCAGTAGTCGCGCAGTCCGCGCACGATCGCGCGCCAAGCCAGCGCGTCGCGGCTCTCGTCGCCATCGTCCATCCACTGCACCGGGCTGAAGCGGCGTCCCTCCGGGTCGTAGTCCACCACCAGCCATTGATCGGTGAATGCCGCCGCGGCCGGATGCACGGTGCCGTCGCCGTCGGCCACCACGGAAGCCCCATCGAACACCAGCGCATCCTGCCCGCCGACCACGTTCAGATAGGCCAGCGCCAGACCGGTATCGCGGGTGCGCTCGGCCAGCAGCGCGTCGCGCTGGGCATGCTTGTCGCGGTCGAACGGCGAGGCGTTCGGCACCAGCGCCATCCGCGCACCGGCGCGCGCGGTCGCGGCCAGCGGCTCGGGAAACCACAGGTCTTCGCAGATGATCAGCCCGACCGGCACGCCCTTGACCTCGAACACGCAGGTCTCGCCGTTCGGATCCACGTCGAAGTAGCGGCGCTCGTCGAACACCGCGTAGTTCGGCAGCTCGCGCTTGCGGTAGGTCGCCTCCAGGCGCCCGTCGCGCAGCACGCTGGCCGAGTTGTAGACCACGCTGCCGGCCGATTCGGGCCAGCCGACCACCGCGACGATGCCGTGGGTGGTGGCGGCCAGCTGGCGCAACGCAGTCTCGCAATCGGCCAGGAAGCGCGGGCGCAGCAGCAGGTCTTCCGGCGGATAGCCGCTGATGGCCAGTTCCGGGAACAGCACGATATCCGCGCCGTACTCGTCGCGCGCCTCCGCGATCTGCGCGGCGATGCGCTCGGCGTTCCGGGCGACGTCGCCCACGGGGAAATCGAACTGGGCCAGGGCGATGCGGAGGGTCTGGGACATGTCGGTCTTCAGGTTCGAGCCTTCACCGCTGCGCGGGAAAGCGGGACGTGGGCGGTGCCCGGCAGCCGCGAAACGACCAGCGCGCGAACACCCTCGAGGTTCGTCATCACCTCATTATTCCAGAAGCGCAGGACCTGGAAGCCCTTTCGCCGCAGGAAGGCGCCCCGCCGCGCATCCATCGCGTCGTCCATGTGCTGGCCGCCGTCCACTTCGATCAGCAATCGCGCCTCCAGGCAGGCGAAGTCGGCGATGTAGGGGCCGATGGGGCATTGCCGGCGGAAATGGAAGCCTTCGAGCTGGCGTCGCTGCAGGATCGTCCACAGGCGGCGTTCGGCCGGTGTCATGTCCTTGCGAAGTTCGCGCGCCCTGTTCCGCTTCTGTCCCTGTCGCATGCGCACGTCCTGTGCTTGGGTGGGTTGGCATCTTGCCCCCATCCCAACCTTCCCCCGCAAGCGGGGGAAGGGGCCAGAAGCCGCACCCGACGGCAAACCGACAAATCAGGACAATTCGTTGAGATACCTTCCCCTCGCTCTCAAGCCCCCTCCCCCGCTCGCGGGGGAGGGCTGGGGTGGGGGCAAACCAAAGCCATCCAACCCACCCAAAACAAAAAACCACCCGAAGGCGGCTTCCGTTCACACCACAAACGCAAAAACCATTTCGTGAAACCTGCGTCAATCGCCGCACGAATCTCCCTCCCCCGCTCGCGGGGGAGGGCCGGGGTGGGGGCAAACCAAAGCCATCCAACCCACCCAAAACAAAAAACTACCCGAAGGCGGCTTCCGTTCACACCACAAACGCAAAAACCATTTCGTGAAACCTGCGTCAATCGCCGCACGAATCCCCTCCCCCGCCCGCGGGGGAGGGCCGGGGTGGGGGCAAACCGAAGCCAGTCAACCCACCCAAAACAAAAGGCCGCCCAAAGGCGGCCTTTCGTCCATTCCGCAAACGCGGAAACGACTTACTTCAGGCGAGCGGCAATCGCCGCGCCCAGGTCGCCCGGCGAGCGGACCGTGGTCACGCCCGCGGCTTCCATCGCCGCGAACTTGCCTTCCGCCGTGCCCTTGCCGCCGGAGGCGATGGCGCCGGCATGGCCCATGCGCTTGCCGGCCGGGGCCGAGGCGCCGGCGATGAAGCCGACGACCGGCTTCTTGACGTGCTTGGCGATGTACTCGGCGCCTTCTTCCTCGGCCGAACCACCGATTTCGCCGACCATGATGATGCCTTCGGTCTGCGGATCGTTGTTGAACAGGGTCAGCGCCTCGACGAAGTTCAGGCCGTTGATCGGATCGCCGCCGATGCCGATGCAGGTGCTCTGGCCCAGGCCCACGTCGGTGGTCTGCTTGACCGCTTCATAGGTCAGCGTGCCCGAACGCGAGACGATGCCGATCTTGCCCGGCTGGTGGATGTGGCCCGGCATGATGCCGATCTTGCACTCGCCCGGGGTGATGATGCCGGGGCAGTTCGGGCCGATCAGGGTGACGCCCGGATAGCCCTTCAGGGTGTTCTTGACCCGCAGCATGTCCAGCACCGGGATGCCCTCGGTGATCGCCACGATCACCTTGATGCCGGCGTCGGCCGCTTCCAGGATCGCGTCGGCCGCGAACGGCGGCGGCACGTAGATGACCGAAGCATCGGCGCCGGTGTCCTGCACCGCGTCACGCATCGTGTTGTAGACCGGCAGATCGATGTGGGTCGTGCCGCCCTTGCCGGGGGTCACGCCGCCCACCACCTGGGTGCCGTACTCGACCATCTGGGTCGCGTGGAAGGTGCCCTGCTGGCCGGTGAAGCCCTGGACGAGGACCTTGGTGTTCTTGTTGACCAAAACGCTCATGAATTATTCCTAGTCTCGTCGTGGGGTCAGGCGGCCTTGACCGCAGCGACGGCCTTCTTGGCGCCGTCGTTGATGTCGTCGGCCGGGATGATGGCCAGACCGGAATCGCGCAGCAGCGCCTTGCCGGCTTCCACGTTGGTGCCTTCCAGGCGCACGATCACCGGCACCTTGACGCCCACGTCCTTGACCGCGGCGATGATGCCTTCGGCGATCATGTCGCAGCGGACGATGCCGCCGAAGATGTTCACGAAGATCGCCTTGACCTTGTCGCTGGACAGGATCAGCTTGAACGCGGTGGTCACGCGCTCCTTGGTGGCGCCGCCGCCGACGTCCAGGAAGTTCGCCGGCTCGCCGCCGTTGAGCTTGATGACGTCCATGGTGGCCATCGCCAGGCCTGCGCCATTGACCATGCAGCCGATGTTGCCGTCCATGGTCACGTAGTTCAGGTCATGCTCGGAGGCCAGCACTTCGGTCTCGTCTTCCTGCGCCTTGTCGCGCATGGCGACCAGGTCCGGATGGCGGAACGAGGCGTTGTCGTCGGAGTTGACCTTGCCGTCCAGCACGGCCAGATCGCCGTTGGTGAGGATCGCCAGCGGGTTCAGTTCGACCAGCGCCAGATCCTTCTCGTTGAACAGCTTGTACAGGCCCATCATGATCTTGGTCAGCTGGTTGACCTGCTTGGCGTTCAGGCCCAGCTTGAAGCCGATGTCACGGCACTGGTACGGCTGCAGGCCCTGGACGAAGTTCACGTCCAGCTGGTGGATCAGCTCGGGAGTTTCCGCGGCGACCTTCTCGATCTCCACGCCGCCTTCGCTGGAGGTGATGAAGGTGACGGCCTTGGTGGCGCGATCCACCAGCACCGACAGGTACAGTTCCTTGGCGATGTCGGTGCCTTCGGAGATCAGCACCGCATCGATCGGCAGGGCCACGCCGGCCGACTGGTAGGTCGCCATGCGGGTGCCCAGCATCGCGGCGGCGTACTGCTTCACTTCATCCAGGGTCTTGGCCAGCTTGACGCCGCCGGCCTTGCCGCGGCCACCGGCGTGGATCTGGGCCTTCACGACCCAGAGGTCGCCCGGAATGGACTTCGCGGCTTCAACCGCTTCTTCCGGCGTGCGCGCGACGCGCCCGGCCGGAACTGCAATGCCATATTCGGCAAACAGTTGTTTTGCCTGGTATTCGTGGAAATTCATGCGTCACCGTGGGTAGGGAACAGGTAAGCGAGGCCGGACGTCCGGGAAAAGCGCGTTTGGACGTGCGAAGGCCGCCCGGCGGGCGCCAGCCAGCCCCCTATTGTCGCCCAGCGGGCCGGACGGCGCAAAATCAGCCGCCCGGGCCCGGCCTGCCTATACTGGTGCCATCGCCGACGGGGGGAGTCCGCGCTTGCCGCAAAGCCATTCGATCCTGGGACGCATCGAATCCGCTCCGCGGCGCGAACTGTATTTCTTCGCCCTGTACCGGACGCTGGAAGCGGCGATCCTGGCCGGGCTGGTGTTCAGCCCGCTTTCGGGCATGCTGGGTTCCCAGCGGCACCCGGAACTGGGCCTGGCGGTCACCATCGCCTACCTGGTTGCCTCGGTCCTGTTGCTGCTGGTGCGCAGTCCCCGCTGGATGACCCTCACCGTGGTCGTCGGCCTGGCCGTGGACATCGTCGCGGCCGCGGTCATCACCCATGCCCTGCCGGCGACCACCGCCGGGGTGGCGATGATGCTGCTGTTCAACGTCGCCGCCGGGGTGCTGCTGCTGCCCTCGCGCAACTGGGCGCTGGCGATGATCGGCCTGACCGTGGCCATGCTGTTTGCCGAGTACGGCTGGACCTTCTTCCACGACGGCGGCACCGACCGTTCGATCGCCGAGGTGGTGATGTTCGCCATCAGCTACCTGGCCGTCGGCTACCTGGCCCACCAGGCCGGCCAGCGCGCCCGCCGCAGCGAGGCGCTGGCGGATCAGCGCGGCGCCGAAGTCGCCAACCTGGTGGAAATCAACGAACTGATCATCCGCCGCATGCGCACCGGCGTGCTGGTGGTGGACGCGGACAACCACATCAAGCTGGCCAACGAGGCCGCCAGCCTGCTGCTCGGCGACGGCGAGGGTGGCGAGGGCGCCAGCGACGGGCTCGGCGTCCTGCTGACCCACACCGCGCCGGAGCTGGCCCGCCGCCTGCAGCGCTGGCGCAACGGCTGGCAGGCCGACGACACCCCGATGCAGCTGTCGCCCGACCAGCCCGAAGTGCAGCCGCGCTTCGCCCGCCTGCTGGCCGACAGCGAGACCTCGCTGATCTTCCTCGATGACGCCACCGTGGTCTCGCGCCGCGCCGAATCGCTGACCCTGGCCGCGCTGGGCCGTTTTTCCGCCAGCCTGGCCCACGAGATCCGCAACCCGCTGGCGGCCATCAACTACGCGGTGCAGTTGCTGGAAGAATCCCGCCAGATCGTCGACGGCGACCGCCGCCTGCTGCAGATCATCCACCAGCAGTGCCAGCGCACCAACGGCATCGTCGAGAGCGTGCTGGGCCTGGCCCGGCGCGAGCGCGCCAGCCCGGAGCACCTGGACCTCAATACCTTCGTCCGTCGTTTCATCGACGAGTACCAGCAATCGCTGTCGATCGAGACCGATACCCTGGAGGCGGTGATCGGTCCACGCCCGGTCCCGGCCCTGGTCGATCAGCGCCATCTCCAGCAGATCGTGACCGTGCTGGTGCAGAACGCGATGAACTACGGGCGCCTGCCGGGCGAACCGGCGCGGGTGCGGGTGCGGGTGTTCCAGGCCGACCACCGCCCGATGATCGACGTCATGGACCGGGGTCCCGGCATTCCCGAAGCGGTGGCCGCGCAGTTGTTCCGGCCCTTCTTCACCACGTCCGAGCACGGCACCGGCCTGGGCCTGTACATCGCCCGCGAGCTGTGCCGGGCCAACCAGGCGACCCTGGAGTACGTCCCGGTTCCCGGTGGCGGCAGTTGCTTCCGCATCACCCTGCCCGGCCCGCATGCGCTGCTGCCCGCCTGAGCCATCCGACCGGACCCGGGCCATTCCGTGCCGCAGTCTTCATGTTTGAGACCTCACACTAGCGACCACTCCTGTTCAGCCGGTACACTGAACGGACAGGGGCTGAAGGGGGATCCATGAGCGAAAACCGTAGCGCCCTTATCGTCGACGACGAACGCGACATCCGCGAACTGCTGGTACTGACCCTGGGCCGAATGGGCCTGCGCATCGATACCGCGGCCAACCTCGGCGAGGCGCGTGAACTCCTGTCACGCAACAGCTACGACCTGTGCTTCACCGACATGCGCTTGCCCGACGGCAACGGCATTGAACTGGTCGGCGAGATCTCCCGCAATTACCCCCGCACCCCGGTCGCCATGATCACCGCGTTCGGCAATATCGAACTGGCGGTCGAGGCGCTGAAGGCCGGCGCCTTCGATTTCGTCAGCAAGCCGGTGGACCTCACGGTGCTGCGCGGGCTGGTCAAGCACGCGCTGGAGCTCAACAACACCGAGCGCGCGCCGGCCCCGCCGCCACCGCCCGAGCAGGCCAGCCGGCTGCTGGGCAGTTCCCCGGCCATGGCCACCCTGCGCGACACCATCGGCAAGGTCGCCCGCAGCCAGGCCCCGGTCTACATCCGCGGCGAGTCCGGCGTGGGCAAGGAACTGGTCGCCCGCACCATCCACGAACAGGGTGCCCGCGCCAGCGGTCCGTTCGTGCCGGTCAACTGCGGCGCGATTCCCGCCGAGCTGATGGAAAGCGAATTCTTCGGCCACAAGAAGGGCAGCTTCACCGGCGCCCATGCCGACAAGGCCGGCCTGTTCCAGGCCGCCAATGGCGGCACCCTGTTCCTGGACGAGGTCGCCGAGCTGCCCCTGCCCATGCAGGTCAAGCTGCTGCGCGCCATCCAGGAAAAAGCCGTGCGCCCGGTCGGCGCCTCGCAGGAAGTGCAGGTGGACGTTCGCATCCTCTCGGCCACCCACAAGGACATCGGCGAACTGGCCAGCGACGGCCGCTTCCGCCACGACCTGTATTACCGCATCAACGTCATCGAGCTGCGGGTACCGCCGCTGCGCGAGCGCGCCAGCGACCTGCCGCAGCTGACCAGCGCCATCCTCGACCGACTGGCCGACCAGCACGGCCGCAACGCTCCTTCGGTGTCGCCGGACGCCATGGCCGAACTGCGCCGGTATCCGTTCCCGGGCAACGTCCGCGAGTTGGAGAACATCCTCGAACGCGCGCTGGCGATGGCCGACGGCCACAGCATCGAGATCGGCGATCTCTACCTGCCCCAGGGCTCCGCCACGCCGCGCGCGATGACAGACGCCGTTCCCGGCGCCGCCCCCGCCGCCGGCGCGCCCCCAATCGACATCGATCCGGCCGGCGGCCCGTTGCCCAACTACATCGAGCAACTCGAGCGCGCGGCCATCCAGAAGGCGCTGGAAGAAAACCGCTGGAACAAGACCCGCGCCGCCGCCCAGCTCGGCATCACCTTCCGCGCCCTGCGCTACAAGCTGAAAAAGCTGGGCATGGAGTAGCGCGGTCGGCGTTCTGCGCCACGCGTGAAACAAGCAACAACGCTCGCAAGAAAGGCCGAATCTCCAATCCTTCAATAGCCCCCTTGACCGGCCATTCGGCCGTTGAAAGCGAAAAAGGGGGCGGGCACCCGCGCAAGCGGGTGACGGGGGATTCGCGCGCGATGCCCGGGAGAACCACATTCCCGCCGCCCAAAGGTCACGCCCCCCTCCCCACACACGAAACATACGCCCCCCGATTGACGCAATTTGTCGTCAACCGCATGACCCCCATCACTCTGGAAAAGAGTGTGACCATGCCCGCCCATCGCGCCGGCATGCCGTCGATATCGTGCGCCCCGCGCCGAACGTTCGTATCCCGAACCTTTCACTTTCCACGGATACGGCGTCGGCGCTGAAAGCGGCATCCGTTCGATGTTTCCGATGGGCAAGTGTCCCCTGACGAGCACCTTCCGCTGACGCGGGAGCCGGACGGGTGCGCCTCCGCCCACCAAGCAAAGCAACACGGGGACGTGTCACATGAAAAAGAACATGCAAGGTTTCACTCTGATCGAACTGATGATCGTCGTGGCGATCATCGCCATCCTGGCCGCCATCGGCGTGCCCATCTATCAGGACTACACCATTCGCTCCCAGGCGACTGCCGCGTTGGCCGAGATAGCCCCTGGCAAGACCGGCTACGAGCTCGCTCTAACCAATGGCCACACGCCTTCAATGGATGACAAGTTAGCGGGCTACATCAATATCCAGGAAGGGCGCTACTGCGCGGTCACGCTGGGAGGAGGCATCAAGTGCGTCACCAAGAACGGTGCATCCGAGTTCGCAGGTAAAAACCTCAACCTCATCCGCTCCGACAGTGGAAAATGGACATGCGAAACCAACATCGCTGAAAAGTACGCGCCTGCTGGCTGTGGTCAACAACCCCCGACTGGTGGTGGTGGTGGTCCTAGTCCGTCGCCGTAGTTCAGGCAGATAGTGAACAACGCTCCCGCAAGGCCGCTTCGGACTGTAGTTTGTGCGGCAGCTGCATCGAACCGACAAACCCCGCTTCAGCGGGGTTTGTCGGAATAGACTGTCGCGGCCATTTGACAATCGCGGGCTCCGTTCGGCTTCCCGGATACGGTGCTTCTGGCCATCCAGTCCCGAATGGTATGGGCAGCCTATCAATCGAAGTGCCTGTCCTGCGTTGAAGGTGCGTCCCTTCGCAAAGCGATCTAAATAAGCGCTTCCAGCGGGCACTTGGCGTGGGCATTTCAGCTGGGCGAACACCTTGTACTGCCTCGACCAGAGCGGAACGTCGCCCCGTAGACCTCAGACGGCAATTCGCCGTGACCTCAGAGCACAAAGCCCCCCTGCTAAGGCGGTCCTTTGACAGACACACAGGCGGGTGCCGTCTTGGTCCCGTCGGCAGGACTGTCCATCTGCCGTTACGCCGCCCGCTCAACGTCAATCTTTCGACTCGAAAAGTGACGCAAATTGTCACTTTATGCCCAATATTTTCACCTTCATTCCCCTTGCCTGGAGAGCGACCCGCGCGGGGCCAAATTGTCAGATTGTGATCATTCCCGCGGTTGATCCCCTTTTTCCCGATACCGGTCCAACGAGATTGATGTCATAGTTATCTCGACTTAGGTGTCTGGGGTCTTTCCCGCGAACCATCGGGGACGGGGAGAGGGGCGCTTACAGTTGGCACACATCCTGCACGTGACTTAAAGCACGTGCGTCGTCTTGCACGGCGCCCACGGTCCAACGCTTAAGGACGCGGGGGCTGGAGTGTCCTTAACCATCCAAGCCAATCCTGAAAGGGGAAAGTTCATGAAGAAGAACATGCAGGGTTTCACCCTCATCGAACTGATGATCGTGGTCGCCATCATCGCCATCCTGGCCGCCATCGCACTGCCGCTGTACCGTGACTACACCGTCAAGGCCAAGATCACCAACGCCATCGGCTCCGTCGCCGGCGAGAAGATCAAGGTCGGCGAGAACTTGGGTGCGGGTAAGACCGGCGCCGCACTGTGTGATGGCATCACGAAGACGGGTGCCTGCACCACTGGCACTTTGACCGGCACCTACGATGGCGCCTCGGTCACTTTGGCTCCGAACACGGCCAACGGCCGGATTGAGTGGGATTGCGCGCCAACCTACGACGGCGCTGCGCCGACCGCTTCGCAGACTCCGGAAGCCTGCCAGTAAGTGCAGACGTACCGGGACATTCTGTCCTCGGCCTACGTTCTAAAACCCCGGCTATGCCGGGGTTTTTTCTATTTTGGCTATCTCTGCACAACGATTCCATGATTTCTCCGATTGCGCGCGGCGTTGCCATCCTGCTCTTCGCTACTTTTTTCATCACCCTCATCGCATATTGGGCTGGTCTCAACGGCCCCTATATGCTTGATGACGCGGCCAATCTAGCGGCAATTGGCCCATGGCTCGAGAATCGACTTGCACTGAGTACTTTGCTTTTCGAACGTGGCGCTGGCACTTTCGGCAGGCCGGTGTCGATGGCCTCTTTCGCCTTCAATGCTTGGTTGAGCGGCTATACACCGACGTCCTTAAAGATCGGTAATTTGATCATCCACCTGCTGTGTGGCTTGATCATCTTTGTCCTAGTCCAGCGGCTGCTGCGACGCGATCCCAACCTCGCGTCCGAGGCCCCTTTGTGGGCGGCGCTGGTGGCGTCGATCTGGCTGTTGCATCCGCTGCATGCGAGCACCGTGCTCTACGTGGTCCAGCGCATGGCACAGCTCTCCATGCTGGTCATCCTGCTGGGATTGTGGCTCTACGTGTCCCAGCGCGAGCGCCTGGAGCAGGGAAAGCCGGTTGGCGCGGCGTGGGTGTTGCTGCTGGGAATTCCCTGCATGACGTTCCTGGCCTTCCTGGCCAAGGAGAATGGAATCCTGCTCCCGCTGCTCTGCACCGTCGTCGAACTGGCCTATTTCCGCACGGGCCGGCGTCCCTGGCCGGCGCGGTTCTTTCTGATCGCCTATGTGATCGTCCCGTTTGTGGCGGGTCTCGCCCTGTTCGCCGTCAAGTACCAGACCATCGTCAGCTGGTACAGCAGCCGCGACTTCACCATGGCGGAACGGATGCTCAGCCAAGGCAGGGCGCTTTGCGACTATCTGTGGAAGCTTCTGGTTCCCAATCCGCCCACGATGGGCGTGTACACGGACGATTTCATCGCCTCGACGGGCCTGCTCACCCCTCCGGTCACCGCCCTGGCCATCCTGTTCCTGTTGGCCCTGAGCATCGCGGCGTGGCGCTGGCGGGCGCAACTTCCTTCCGTCTTCTTCGGCTGGTTCTTCTTCCTGGCCGCGCATGCGCTGGAAGCTAGCCCGATTCCGCTTGAGCTCTATTTCGAGCACCGGAACTATCTTCCTTCGGTGGGCATCATCGTCGCGGGCGTCGCGTTGGCCGTCGCGGCGGGCCGTTGGTTGTCCCGGATGGAGCTGCGCCCGGCGCTCATCGGTGTACCCATGTTCGCGGGCATCCTGATCGTCCTGGCAGCGGGAACACACGGGCGCGCGCGCGTCTGGCAGAGCGAATTGCTCATCGCCGAGTCGAGCCTCATCGCGCATCCCCACTCCCTTCGTGCGAATGCCGCCGTGCTTTCCGCGGCCATCGCCCGCAACGACCGGACGCGGGTCGACCAGGTAGTCGACAACCTGCTCGCTTCGCCACAGCCACGGCATCGTTCGCTGGGCCATCTCTATCGCTTCTATGCGTCCTGCCTGATGCGCGGGGAGGCGAGCCTCGACGACCTGCAGGCTTTCAGCCAGGAGACTCCAACGCCGCTGACACTGGCGGAAACGGTACCGCTCCGGTTTCTTTATGCCGCATCGGAGCGCAAGCGTTGCGGTTCGGTCACCGACGATCAGATTGGCGCGGCGCTGAGTGCCGTGGCGGATCGGGCCTCGGGCCAGCCGGACAACACCCGGCCGAAAATCGTCATGCGGTATTTCGCGGCGCAGTTCCACGTCCGCGCAAGGTCTTGGGACCACGCACTGCGACCGGCGCGACTCGCCTGGCAAGACGGCGCGGAAGCCGGCATCGCGATGCCGCTGGTCCTGGCACAGTTGGGCACGCGTGATGTCGACGGCGCCGAGCGGACCTGGCGGGAAGCGGCGGAACGCGCGGAGCCCGGCAACACCGCCGATCAGTCCGGCCTGGTGTGGCTGCGGGAGCAAATTGAATCCGCGCGCGCCGCCTATGAAGCCGAAGGCTCGAGACCCCGATCGCCCTGAGCCGGATGCCTTGGGCGATTTTCCTTATCCTAGAGCCTGCCATCCGCTCGCCATCGCAAATGAAGCCACAAGGGCGTCCCTTCATCCTGGTCACCACATCGTTCCCCATCAGCCGGGACGGCAGCGAAGCGGCAGGCGGATTCGTGGCGGATCTGGCGATGAGCCTCAGCCTGCGGGTGCCCGTCGTCGTTGTGGCCCCGGGCACCGATGAACGGGTGGAGGAATGGAGCGGGAGTCTATCGGTTCATCGCTATCCGGCTCCTGCCCAGGCGCTATCGACCTTGCGGCCGTGGCATCCGCGGGATGTCTGGCGGATTCTCAAGGTGCTGCGCGCCGGCTCAAGGGTCACGCGCCATGCGGTCCGGAACGGCGCGGCGCATGTGCTGGCCCTCTGGGCATTGCCCTCCGGCTACTGGGCGCGCGGCGCCGCCAGGCAAGCGGGAGTTTCCTATTCTGTCTGGACGCTTGGCAGCGATATCTGGTCACTGGGAAGAATCCCCGTCGTCCGCGGCGTCCTGGCCAGAGTCCTGGCCGACGCCGGACAACGCTTTTCCGATGGCCTCAAGCTGCTGGAGGACACCCGGGAAATCTGCAAGGCGCCGGTGACATTCCTGCCCAGCACGCGGAACATCACCACCAGCAGAGCCGAACCTATCCGCCATACCGGTCCATATCGGCTGGTGTTCATCGGACGCTGGCACGAGAACAAGGGTGTTGATCTGCTGCTGGATGCCTTGTCCTTGCTCGATGAGCAAACCTGGTCGCGGATTGAATCGGTCGACATATATGGCGGCGGTCCGCTCGAAGCTGACGTCCGCCGGCGCGCGGGAGAGCTTGCTGTCCTGCATCCCGTCCGCGCGCACGGATACCTTGCCAAGGATCAGTCCGAGCGGGCGTTGGCGGACGCGGACTTCGTATTGATTCCATCACGCATCGAAAGCATACCCGTCGTGTTCTCCGATGCCATGAAGTTCGGTTGCCCGGTGATCAGCATGCCGGTTGGCGACCTTCCCGTACTGGTGGCGGAAAGAACCGGCGTGTGCGCCGCCGACGTCACTCCGCAAGCCTTCGCCCAGGCGATGACTAGCGCGCTTTCAAACGGGCCTGGGCGCTACGAAGCGGGCCTGCAGGAGATGGCCCGCCGCTTTTCGAACGAACATGCCGTCGTTCCCGCCCTCATGTTGCTGGTGCAGGCACCGTGACCACCTCATCCACAGCCGGTCAAGGCGGACGACGGCGCTGGTTTCCGCGTTGGGCCACGGTACTGATATCGATCGGCAGCATGGCCATCGTGGTCTATCTGCTGGGTAGATCCGGCAAGGAGATCCTGCTGCAGCTTTCCCGTATCGATATGGGATTCATGTTCGCGGGCCTCGGCCTGGGGGCCCTGGCCACCCTGTCGGGGTTCCTGTCCTTTTCAAGAATACTATCGCCGATGCTCGACACTCCCATGTCGTTCGGCCGGCTGGGCCATCTCCATTTCACCGGACAGATGCTCAAACATCTCCCCGGTCGGGTATTCGGCATCGCCTACCAGATCGGCGCGGGCAATGAAGCGTCATCCAGTGCCTGGATTTCGGCCAATGCACTGCACATCCTGTTGACTCTCTATACGGCGTGCATCGTATCCGCCGGCGTGCTCCTCTGGTCCCGATATCCGGTAACCGCCTCGCTGGTCGTTGTCCTCGGCGTGCTTGGCTGGTTCGCCGTCTTGCGTAGTCCGCTTCTGCACAGGTTGGCAGGCAAATCATCCAGGCTCGAGGGTCGATTTGTTGGCCTGGCCCGGAGCCTGGCATCTTCCGTGGCCCGGCTGGAAGCCCGCGACCACCTGCGCATCATGGGCTGGATGATGCTCAGCTGGCTTGTGTACTTCCTGGCATGGGCCTTCTATGGACTCGCGGTTGCCAGCATGGGGGCGGGCGACGGAATATTGATGTGCGCCCACTACAACCTTGCCTGGATCGTCGGCTACATCACCCTGGTGACCCCTTCCGGCATAGGCGTGCGGGAGGGAGCTTTCATGGCCATGGGAGGCGCTTTCAGTCCCTCGGAACTGGCTTATGGAGTGCTCGTCGGACGCGTCTCGCTGCTGTTGATCGATTTGTTCTTGAGCCTATTGTTCCTTCCCTTCCATGGCACCGCGAATGAACCAGGTTGAACTTCCTGTTTTCGATGATGCTGGCATCAATCTCGCCGACCCGCATGACCGGCGGGGCCTGAAGACCGATTACATCTCGAGATTGCAGGAACTCGCCCTGGAACGAATCGTCGGTCGCGGAAGCGGCCCTGCGCTCGACCTCGGATGCGGGTATGGAAGAATGACCTCGCGCCTCGCCACGTTGGGCTATCGAATGACGGGCATGGATCCCTCCTTGCGCGTTCTGAGGTACGCATCGCTCAATCAGTCCGAAGCCGATGCCAACTGGTGCGTGGGAAAGCTTCCCGAGCTGCCCTTTGGCAACCAGTCGTTTCCGTTGGTGTTTCTTCTCAATGTCGCCAGGCCCCTGCACCTGCTTGGCCTGCTCGACTGCTGCTCCGATGCGGCGCGCGTCGTTTCGAAGGGAGGAAGGCTGATCGTGCTCGACAACATCCGGCGCGACCACGCCGATTATGTTGCCGAGGATTGGTTCGTGGAATTTTTCCAGCGGCAGGGACTTCGCTTGCGCGAACGCATCGCGATCCGTTCCAGCCGCTGGCCCGTCATCTACCTCATCCGGTATGGCCTGGTGCCAAGAAAATGGTTTGACCGTATCGCGAACTGGGAACTGCGCAGAATGGCTCGCCGGAAGCGCGCGCCCCGCTGGTCCTATCACAACGTCGTCTTCGTCTTCGAGCGCGCGTGATGACAGCCGCGGTCATCATCCTCTCCGGCGGCGCGGAAACGGTATCCGTGGCCGTCGCCGAGCGGCTCATCGATGCGGGCATCGATTATTCGGTCATTTCTTTGGTCCCTGACAGCCTGCTGAGGGACGCGCCCCATTGCCACAGCTTCCATGAGCTGAACCTGGCGGGTGCGGGCCTGGAGGAAGCCTGCGATCTTCTCGCCGTGGCAATAGCCAGCATCGGCGGTGGGGAAGGTTCCACGACCGTCTTCGCGACCGAGGACGACAGCCTGCTGCTGCTTTCCCGCCTGCACCTCCGGAATGACCTCGTCCTGTGTTTCTCGCGGGGAGAAAGCCTGCGCATGGGCGGTCTGGACAAGGCGGAACTGTTCGAGCATCTGGAACAGGCCGGCATGACGTCTGTACTCGCTCCCACTTTTCGTCTGGACTCGCCGGAAGACAGTCTCCGGCTTGCCGCCCGACTCGGACATGACCTCGTCATCAAGCCCATCCACAAGCCGTGGGGACGCACGCTCGACGAATCGGGAAACAAGGTCATCACGGTCGGAGGCCGCCTTCCCGCTTTGGCCGATGTCAAACGCGCGTTGGAAAATGCCTGGAACAACTGCGACGGCTGGATCGCCCAACCCCGCCTCCGCCCCATCCGGCAGGCTGAGCGCAGCGCCTGTGTCATCCGCTCCGGCAAGGAGATGCGGGGGTATCAGATTGTCGAGCGACTCAAGTATCCCCGCATGGGAGGAAGCGCGGCCTGGGTAAGCAGTTCACGTGATACGGACTTGCTCCCTGCGGCGTTCGCCATTGCCGAAGCCATCGATCTGCGTGGCGTCTGCGAAATGTCGTTCCTGGAGGACGAACAGGGCAACCCGAAGCTGCTGGAGCTCAACTGTCGCCCTTGGTTGCAGTTCGAACTGGTGGAGGCCAGCGGCTGTCCCCTGATCCTGGACACGTTGAAAGCCGTCCATGGGCAGGCACTCTCGATCCTGGAACCGGCCTTCACCGAATGCCACTGGATTCAACCCGAGCGCATGTTCCTCAGCCTGGCCACCGGTGACAGTCCCCGGATGGAGACCCTCCGGGCGCTGGCGCGTGGCGTGCGCGGCAAAATGGTCATTCCCATCTATGGCAGCCGGCTTCCCAAAGTGAAGAGCCGCTGGATCGCCCGGAACCTCCGCAAGGTCCTGCCGAACGGGCGCTAGTTCGCGAGCATTCCCGAGGTCGTGGTCACGATTCGATCCAGGTCGCCTTCGGTGAGTGCCGCCGACAGCGGGAGACTGACGGTCGTCTGACCGATCGCGTGGGCGTTGGGCCACGCTTCCGGCCGCCAGCCGAACAATTCCTGGTACACGGGATGTTCCGCGATGGACAGGTAATGCACGCCGGTACCAATCCTCGCCGCATTCATCCTGTCCAGAAACTCATCCCTCGACAGGCCGCAACGGGCCTCTTCGATCATCATCGTGAAAAGGTGATAGCCATGCCGGGTATCGGGTGCGATTGCGGACGGCAGGATAACGGGAAGATCCTTGAACGCGGACATGTAAGCGTCCCAGATCTGCTCTCTTCTTTTCCAGTTGGCCTCGACACGGGCGAGCTGGTGAATACCGATGGCAGCCTGTATGTCCATCATGTTGTACTTGAAGCCGGTATCGACCACTTGGTAATGCCGATATCCCTTGTCGCCGAAGCGATGCCATGCATCCTTGCTCATTCCATGCAGCGCGAGCACCCGGGCACGGGCCACCAACTCTTCGTCCCTGCCCACGATCATGCCGCCTTCGCCGGTCGTGACGTTCTTGGTGACATAAAAGCTGAAACACCCGAAATCACCGAACGTCCCGGCCTTTTGCCCATGGAATTCCGTCTCGATGGCGTGCGCGCAATCCTCGATGACCAGCAGGCCATGTTTCCTGGCGATCTGCATGATGCGATCCATTTCACAGGGGCGGCCTGCGAAATGCACCGGAAGGATCGCCTGGGTGCGCGGAGTGATGGCGGCGTCGATGGCTTCCGGGGATATGCACTGGGTCGCAGGATCCACATCCGCCAATACCGGCTTCATGCCCGCATGGATGATCGCGTTGACGCTGGCGCAGAAGGTCATGGGCGTGGTGATGACCTCCGCGCCCTTCTCCAGCCCGGAGGCCACCATGCTGACATGCAGTGCCGCCGTGCAGGAGTTCACTGCCGCAACCGCGCGGGCGCCGACGCCCTTGTAGTCGGCGAATTCTCTCTCCAGCCTGGCGACGCGCGGCCCTGTTCCCAGCCAGCCCGAACGCATGCAAGCAACAACCTCCTCGATTTCGTCCTCCCCTATGGAAGGCGCTCCGAAGACAATGAAAGGGAGTTCATCTGACATCCGCATGCTGCCTTTCGCGTTATGACTCGCGACGGAAAGTGAGTGCCGTGATCTGCTCGGAGATCAATCCGATCAGGAAAATGATGACCGATGCGCTGAACAGCAGCATGCTCATGTTGGTGAACCGGCCGACCGTCAGGTAGGTGAAAAGGTAATAGAACAGCCCTGTGAGGAAGAACAGCGCCGCCGTCGGTACGAAAAGCTTGAGCGGCGAATACAGGGTCGCGATCTTGAAGATGATCAGCAGGAACCGGATGCCGTCCTTTATGGGACGGATGTGGCTGGTCCCGATGCGACGCGCCACCGGGATGGGCACATAGGCCACGGCGTAGGCACTGCGGAAAAAAGCCATCGTGCTGGTGGTCGGATAGGAAAATCCGTTGGGCAGCAGGTGCAGGAATTCCCGGAACCTGTCCGCGCGTACGGCCCGGAACCCGGAGGTCAGGTCTTTGACCTGGAAACCGGTCATCCGGCTGGCCAACCAGTTGTAGAAGGTATTGGCCAAGCCACGGCTGACCCCCGCCTGGCCCTCCCAGTTCCTGGCTCCGACCACCATGTCGTAACCCTCGCCCAGTTTCTCCAGCAGGCGACGGGCATCGGCGGGATCGTGCTGGCCATCGGCATCCATGAACACGATGACGTCGCCGGTGGCCACCCGCGCGCCGCGCTTGATGGCCGCGCCATTGCCCATCGAATAGGGCGAGGTCAGCACGCGGGCCCCTAGGGCGGCTGCCAGGCTGGCGGTCTGGTCCGTGGATCCGTCGTCCACCACGATGACTTCGGCTTCCGGCAGCGTCTCGCGCAACCGTTCGAGCGTCCGCGGAAGTCCCCCCGCCTCGTTCTTGGCCGGCAATACGACGCTGATCCTCATTACCGCCCCAGTCTGTTTTCCCCTGCCCAGCTTACTTCAATCACATTCGGGACTGGCAGGTCTCGCCCTCACGCCATTGCCGTATCGCGTCAGCTTGTGACGCAGGTCGTTCCGGGCCGGAGGTCCGGCCACGCGTATGCGGAGGCGCTTGCGGTAAAGTTCGTGCTGGCCCGCTTCTTGCGGCGCCCCCTTGTCACCACGGGAACCCTGCACATGAGCGCCGTCGTCAACACCGCAAACCTGGTAGGCATCACCGGTATCGCCCGCCGCCTCGTCCAGGATGGCGCGCTGGAGGAAGGCGCGGCCCGCGCCGCGATGGCCAGCGCCACCGAGGCCCGGCTGCCGCTGGCCCAGTGGATCATCGAGAAGAAACTGGTCACCGCCTCGCAGATGGCGGCGGCCAACGCCATCGAGTTCGGCATGCCGCTGCTGGACGTGGCCAGCTTCGACCCGGTCCACAACGCGGTCAAGCTGGTCAGCGAGGAACTGCTGCAGAAGCACCAGGTGCTGCCGCTGTTCAAGCGCGGCAGCAAGCTGTTCGTGGGGGTCTCCGACCCCACCAACAAGATGCATGCGCTGGACGAGATCAAGTTCCACACCAACCTGGTGGTGGAGCCGATCCTGGTCGACGACGATTCGCTGCGGCGGGCGCTGGACCAGTGGATCAACGCCAACAGCAATCTCTCCGGCGCCTTCGGCGGCGACGACGACGAGGGCCTGGACAACCTGGAGGTCGGCAACGACGACGAACTGGCCGGTGCCGACAGCGGCGTCGATGCCAAGGGCGACGACACCCCGGTGGTCAAGTTCGTCAACAAGGTGCTGGTTGACGCCATCAAGCGCGGCGCCTCCGACATCCACTTCGAGCCCTACGAAACCGACTACCGGGTACGCCTGCGCATCGACGGCATCCTCAAGCAGGTGGCCAAGGCGCCGGTCAAGCTGAGCCAGCGCATCGCCGCCCGCCTGAAGGTGATGGCGCAACTGGACATCGCCGAAAAGCGCGTGCCGCAGGACGGCCGCATCAAGCTCAACCTCAGCAAGACCAAGCAGATCGACTTCCGCGTCAGTACCCTGCCCACCCTGTTCGGCGAGAAGGTGGTACTGCGTATCCTGGACGGCAGCGCGGCCAAGCTGGGCATCGACAAGCTGGGCTACGAGAAGGATCAGCAGAAGCTGTTCGAAGACGCCATCCACAAGCCCTACGGCATGGTGCTGGTCACCGGCCCGACCGGCTCGGGCAAGACGGTGTCGCTGTACACCGCGCTGGGCATCCTGAACGACGAGATCCGCAACATCTCCACGGTCGAGGACCCGGTGGAAATCCGCCTGCCGGGCGTCAACCAGGTGCAGCAGAACACCAAGCGCGGCATGACCTTCGCCGCCGCCCTGCGCAGCTTCCTGCGCCAGGATCCGGACATCATCATGGTCGGCGAAATCCGCGATCTGGAAACCGCCGAGATCGCCATCAAGGCGGCCCAGACCGGCCACATGGTGCTGTCCACCCTGCACACCAACGACGCGCCGCAGACCATCGCCCGCCTGATGAACATGGGCATCGCGCCCTACAACATCACCAGCTCGGTGACCCTGGTCATCGCTCAGCGCCTGGCCCGCCGGCTGTGCTCGCGGTGCAAGGTGCCGGTGGAACTGCCGCACCATGCCCTGGTGGCCGAAGGCTTCAGCGAGGAGGAGATCGGCGCCGGTTTCACCCTCTACGACGCGGTCGGCTGCGACGAATGCACCGGCGGCTACAAGGGCCGCACCGGCATCTACCAGGTGATGCCGATGAGCGAAGAAATCGCCACCATCGTGCTGGAAGGCGGCAACGCCCTGCAGATCGCCGAAGCCGCCCAGCAGGCGGGGGTGCGGGACCTGCGCCAGTCGGCGCTGATGAAGGTCCGCAACGGCGTGACCAGCCTGGCCGAGATCAACCGCGTCACCAAGGACTGACCCGCGCGGGTGGCCCGACCTCCGCCGCTTTCCACGCGCCCGGCGGGGCAGGATCCCAAACCCTGCCCCGCGTCACAGGCCGGGGGAGTTCCCTTCCGGCCGTAAACCGCTACCATGCGGAATGAAGTCCGGTCGGGGAAACCGGACGGGGAAATGCCGATGTCCATCAGCCGATCCGCTGCCAAGAAGACCGCCATCACGTCCGCGGGCCCGCGCGAAAACCCGCTCAGCCTGTTCGTCTGGGAAGGCGTGGACAAGCGCGGCGTCAAGATGAAGGGCGAGCAGGCGTCCAAGAACGCCAACATGCTGCGCGCCGAACTGCGCAAGCAGGGCATCACCCCCAACGTGGTCAAGGTCAAGCCCAAGCCGCTGTTCGGCGCCGCGGGACGGGCCATCAGCCCGAAGGAAATCGCCTTCTTCAGCCGCCAGATGGCGACCATGATGAAGTCCGGCGTGCCGATCGTGACCTCGCTGGACATCATCGCGGGCGGGCAGAAGAACCCGCGCATGAAGAAGATGGTGGATCAGGTGCGAGCGGACATCGAGGGCGGCTCCTCGATGACCGAGGCGATCTCCAGGCACCCGGTCCAGTTCGACGAGCTCTACCGCAACCTGGTCCGGGCCGGCGAAGGCGCCGGCGTGCTGGAGACGGTGCTGGACACCATCGCCAGCTACAAGGAAAACCTGGAAGCGCTGAAGGGCAAGATCAAGAAGGCGCTGTTCTACCCGGCCATGGTGATCGCGGTGGCGATCCTGGTCAGCGCCATCCTGCTGGTGTTCGTGGTGCCGCAGTTCGAGGAGACCTTCAAGAGCTTCGGCGCGGATCTGCCCGCCTTCACCAAGCTGATCGTCGCCGCGTCCCGCTTCATGGTGGCCTGGTGGTGGGCGTTGCTGCTGATCGCGGTTATCGGCATCGTGGTGACGGTCTTCAGCTTCAAGCGGTCCCCGGCCTTCCAGCACTTCGTCGACCGCATGATCCTGAAGGTGCCGGTGGTCGGCCAGATCATGCACAATTCCTCGGTGGCGCGTTTCGCCCGCACCACCGCGGTCACCTTCAAGGCCGGCGTGCCGCTGGTCGAGGCGCTGGACACCGTGGCCGGCGCCACCGGCAATACGGTCTACGAGAAGGCCGTGCACCGCATGCGCGACGACGTGGCCGTGGGCTACCCGTTGAACATGGCGATGAAGCAGACCGCGCTGTTCCCGCACATGGTGGTGCAGATGACCGCCATCGGCGAGGAGGCCGGCGCGCTGGACACCATGCTGTTCAAGGTGGCCGAGTATTACGAGCAGGAAGTGAACAATGCCGTCGATGCCCTCTCCAGCCTCATCGAGCCCTTCATCATGGTGGTCATCGGCGTCCTGGTCGGCGGCATGGTGATCGGCATGTACCTGCCCATCTTCAAGCTGGCGATGACGGTCGGATAATTCGTGGCATTCCTCGATCAACATCCCGGCCTCGGCTTTCCGGTCGCGGCCGGCCTGGGCCTGCTGGTGGGCAGCTTCCTCAACGTGGTCATCCTGCGCCTGCCGCGCAAGCTGGACTGGCAATGGCGGCGCGATGCGCGCGAGATCCTCGAGGAACCGGAAATCTACGACCCGCCGCCACCCGGCATCGTGGTCGAGAGTTCGCACTGCCCGCACTGCAAGCACAAGCTGGCCTGGTTCGAGAACATCCCGCTGATCAGCTGGCTCGCCCTGCGCGGCAAGTGCCGCCACTGCAAGGCGCCGATTTCCGTGCAGTATCCGCTGGTGGAACTGCTCACCGCCCTGCTGGTGGTCGCGTCGGTGTGGCGCTTCGGCTTTGGCTGGCAGGGATTCGGGGCCTCGTTGCTGAGCTGCTTCCTGGTGGCGCTGTCGGGCATCGACCTGCGTACCCGCTTGCTGCCCGATCAACTGACCCTGCCGCTGATGTGGCTGGGCCTGATCGCCAGCCTGGAAAACCTCTACATGGTGCCCAAGGCGGCGGTGCTGGGCGCGATTGCCGGCTACGTGTCGCTGTGGTCGGTGTGGTGGCTGTTCAAGCAGCTGACCGGCAAGGAAGGCATGGGCCATGGTGATTTCAAGCTGCTGGCGGCCATCGGCGCCTGGGTTGGCCTGAAGGGCGTCCTGCCCACCATCCTGCTGTCCTCGCTGGTGGGCGCCATCATCGGTTCGGTCTGGCTGGCGGCGAAGGGCCGCGACCGCGCCACGCCCATTCCGTTTGGTCCCTATCTGGCCATCGCCGGCTGGGTGGTGTTTTTCTGGGGCCAGGATCTGATCGACGCCTATCTGCGTTTCGCCGGCTTCCGGTAGAGCCGAGCTTGCTCGGCTGGATCGGTTCGGCCTGATTTCGCGCTTGGCCCCCATCCGCCCTTCGGGCACCTTCCCCCGCGCGCGGGGGAAGGACGCTCATGTAGAGCCGAGCTTGCTCGGCTGGGCGTTCGAGTCTGATCTTCCTGCTGGCCCCCATCCGCCCTTCGGGCACCTTCCCCCGCAGGCGGGGGAAGGACGCAGCGTGTAGAGCCGAGCTTGCTCGGCTGGGTGTTCGAGTCTGACTTTCCCGCTTGCCCCCATCCGCCCTTCGGGCACCTTCCCCCGCAAGCGGGGGAAGGGCGCAGCGTGTAGAGCCGAGCTTGCTCGGCTGGGCGATTGAGTCTGACCTTCCCGCTTGCCCCCATCCGCCCTTCGGGCACCTTCCCCCGCAGGCGGGGGAAGGGCGCAGCGTGTAGAGCCGAGCTTGCTCGGCTGGGGGCGACGACAGCGGAGCATGCTCCGCTCTACAACGTGGCGGTTCCGGCCAATAATGGGCGCATGAGCGAATACGTGATCGGACTGACCGGCGGTGTGGCGTCCGGGAAAAGCGCGCTGGAGCGGGCCTTCGCCGCGCGCGGCGTGGGCATCGCCGATGCCGACCGGGTGGCGCGGGAAATCGTCGAGCCGGGCCAGCCCGCGCTGGCCGAAGTCGCGGCCCGGTTCGGTACGGAAGTGTTGCAGGCCGATGGCCGGCTGGATCGCGCGGTCCTGCGCGCACGCGTGTTCGGCAACGAAAGCGAGCGCCGGGTGCTCGAAGGCATCCTCCACCCACGCATCCGCCAACGCCTGCAGGCGCTCTGCCAGGCGGCGGAGAGTCCCTACGCCATCGCCACCATTCCGCTATTGACTGAAGGCGGCGGCCGCGCCGCCTATCCCTGGCTTTCCCGCATCCTGGTGGTCGACGTGCCGCGCACGGTACAGAAGGCGCGCCTGATGCAGCGCGACGGCATCGATGCCGCGCTGGCCGAACGCATGCTGGACGCACAGGCGCATCGCGACCAGCGTCTGGCGCTGGCCGACGACATCGTGGTCAACGACGGTCATATCGACCGCCTGGAGGCCGCGGTGGCGGAACTGGATGCCCGCTACCGCCGCCTGGCCGCCGCCGTCGGCGAATCTGCCTAGAGCCGGCGCCGAGCGCGCCCCGATACTTCTTCAGTCGGCCCAGAGTCCGCGGATGGCGGCGATTCCCTGCGCGCCATGCTGGCGGGCTTCCAGGATATGGTCCGGCTGCAGGCCGCCGATGGCGTAGATCGGCAGCGACACCGCTTCGCGAAGGCGCGCGAATCCCTCCCAGCCCAGCACGCTGCCGCCCGGATGGCTGGCCGTTTCCCGCACGCTGCCCAGCGCCGCGAAATCGCAGCCCAGGTCCTCGGCACGGCGCAGTTCCTCGCCGGTATGGCAGGACGCGGCGACCGGCTGCGCATCGGGCAGCGGCCGCACCGACAGTTCCGGCAGTTGCGCCGCGCGCAGGTGCACGCCCGCGCCCAGCTCGCGTGCCAGGCCGATGTCGGAATTGATCAGCACCTCGACGCCGGCCCGCTGACTGGCCTCCACCGCCGCGCGCGCCAGTCGGCGACGGCGTTCCGCATCAACCCCGGGCATCCTCAGTTGCAGGCGGCGGACGCCCGACTCCAGCGCCCGTTGCAACGCGCCGAGCCAGGTCTCGTCGTCGACGTCCGCCGGCGACGGGGTGACCAGGTAGCGATCCGGGTGCAGCAGCGCCGCCACCACCGGGCGGTCGGCCGGCGGCATCACGTAGCGCGGGAGTTTCTCCGGCGCCACCCAGGCCAGCGCCTGTCCCTCGTGTCCGCGCGGATTGCCCTTCCAGGACAGTACCCGGCGCACGTCCAGGCGCAGGCGTTTGTCGGGGTACTGCTGGGGCACGTTGATGATGGGTTCGCCGATTTCGGCGGTGATGCCGAGTTCTTCCTGCAGTTCGCGAATCAGCGCCTCGGCCTCGGTTTCGCCGGCCTCGCGCTTGCCGCCGGGAAACTCCCAGCGGCCGGCCAGATCACGGCCCTCGGTGCGGCGGGCCAGCAGGATGCGGCCGCGGGCGTCGCTGATGACGCCGGCCACGACGTGGATGGATCGCAGAGGTTCGGAGGACATGGCCGAAGCTTGCCGGGTATTTCCGCGCAAATGCAAATGCGGTGGGTCACGGATTCAGGGCTTGCCCCCATCCGCCTTCGGCACCTTCCCCCGCAGGCGGGGGAAGGAGGGGTTGGGACGACTTCGGGGGCGGGGAGACTTCACTCGGGAGCGCCAGCGGCCAGCGGTCGCGGGAGTCGGGAGTCGGGAGGAAGCCGGAAGCCGGAAGCCGGAAGCCGGAAGCCAACGATACCTGCCGACCCGCCTCTCCCCGACTCCCCACTCGCGATCTGCCCCTGCCCCCTTCCCCCGCACGCGGGGGAAGGTGCCGAAGGCGGATGGGGGCAACCCCGACACCCCCCAAAAAAACAGGCGCCTCGAGGCGCCTGCTTTTCTTCACCGACTGCCGTCGTATCAGGCCAACTGGCCGTGGCAGTGCTTGAACTTCTTGCCGCTGCCGCAGGGGCAGGGATCGTTGCGGCCGACCTTGGGACCGGCGTCGGCCGGCATCGCCACCGGGCGGCCGGCCTGCGCGGCCTGGGCCTGCTCGGCTTCCTCGTCGGCGCTGTAGCCGCCGGCATCGGCGTGCTGGAACTGCATCTGCCGGGCCTGCGCTTCGGCCATCGCGCGCTCCTGCGCTTCCAGCGCCGCCACTTCCTCCTCGGTGCGGATGCGCACGCGCGCCAGCAGGGTCACGACTTCGCGCTTGACCCGCTCCAGCATGTCCGAGAACAGCTCGAAGGCTTCCTTCTTGTACTCCTGCTTCGGCTGCTTCTGCGCGTAGCCGCGCAGGTGGATGCCCTGCCGCAGGTAATCCATGCGCGCCAGGTGTTCCTTCCAGTTCTTGTCCAGCACGGTCAGCATGATGTGCTTTTCCAGCGCGCGCATGGTCTCGCCGCCGATGACCGTTTCCTTCTCGTCGAAGTGGCGGTTCATCGCGTCCTGCACGCGCTGCTCGATCGCTTCGGCGTCCAGTTCCTCGGCTTCCTTCGGCCAGGCGGTGACCGGCAGGGCCAGCGCCATTTCCTCTTCCAGCTCGCGCTGCAGGCCGGCCAGATCCCACTGATCGTCCACCGAGTTCGGCGGCACGAAGCGGCCCACCGTCTCGGCGACAACGTCGCCGCGGATACCGTCGATGTTGTCCTTCACCGAATCGGCTTCCAGCAGTTCGTCGCGCTGGGAATAGATGACCTTGCGCTGGTCGTTGTTGACGTCGTCGAAATCCAGCAGGTTCTTGCGGATGTCGAAGTTGTGCGCCTCGACCTTGCGCTGGGCCTTTTCGATCTGGCGGCTGACGAGGCGATCCTCGATCACGTCGTCTTCCTTCATGCCGATCAGCTTCATCGCCTTCTGGACCCAGTCCGAGGCGAAGATGCGCATCAGGTTGTCTTCCAGCGACAGGTAGAAGCGGGACGAACCCGGATCGCCCTGGCGGCCGGAACGGCCACGCAGCTGGTTGTCGATGCGGCGGGATTCGTGGCGCTCGGTGCCGATGATGTGCAGGCCGCCGGCGGCCTTGACCGCTTCGTGGCGCTGCTGCCATTCGGCCTTGACCCGCTGGCGATCGGCGTCGGTGGCGTCTTCCGGCAGTTGCTCCAGTTCCACTTCCAGCGAACCGCCCAGCACGATGTCGGTACCGCGGCCGGCCATGTTGGTGGCGATGGTGACCGCGCCGGAACGACCCGCCTGCGCGACGATGTGCGCTTCGCGCTCGTGCTGCTTGGCGTTGAGCACTTCGTGCGGGACGCCGGACTTGGTCAGGAACTCCGACAGCATCTCGGAGGTTTCGATCGAGGTCGTGCCGACCAGCACCGGCTGGCCGCGCTGGTAGCAGTCCTGGATGTCGGCCAGCACCGCGTTGAACTTGCCCTTGCGGTTGAGGAACACCTGGTCGGGCGAATCCTTGCGCACGGTCGGGCGGTGGGTCGGGATCACGATCACTTCCAGGCCGTAGATGCTCTGGAATTCGTAGGCTTCGGTGTCCGCCGTACCGGTCATGCCGGACAGCTTCTTGTACATGCGGAACAGGTTCTGGAAGGTGATGCTGGCCAGCGTCTGGTTCTCGCGCTGGACCGGCACGCCTTCCTTCGCTTCCACCGCCTGGTGCAGGCCGTCGGACCAGCGGCGACCCGGCAGGGTGCGGCCGGTGAACTCGTCGACGATCACCACTTCACCGTCGCGCACGATGTAGTCCACGTCACGCTGGTAGATCGCGTGCGCGCGCAGCGCGGCGTTGAGGTGGTGCACCACGGTGAGGTTGTTGGCGCCGTACAGGCTGTCTTCCTCGTCCTTCAGGATGCCGGCCTGCAGCAGCAGCGCCTCGGCGTGCTCCATGCCTGCCTCGGACAGGTGGACCTGCTTGCCCTTCTCGTCGACCCAGAAATCGCCCTCGCCTTCCTCGCTTTCCTGCTTGACCAGCTTCGGCACGATCTGGTTGACGCGCAGGTACAGCTCGGGGGATTCGTCGGCCGGACCGGAGATGATCAGCGGGGTGCGCGCCTCGTCGATCAGGATGGAGTCGACTTCGTCGACGATGGCGTAGTGCAGGCCGCGCTGGAAGCGGTCCTCCTTGGCCATCGCCATGTTGTCGCGCAGGTAGTCAAAACCGAATTCGTTGTTGGTGCCGTAGGTGATGTCGGCGGCATACGCCGAATGCTTGTCGCTGTGCGGCATGCCCGGGTAGACCACGCCGACCGACAGGCCCAGCCAGTTGTACAGGCGGCCCATCCAGGCCGAGTCGCGGCGGGCCAGGTAGTCGTTGACGGTCACCACGTGCACGCCCTTGCCTTCCAGCGCGTTGAGGTAGACCGGCAGGGTCGCGACCAGGGTCTTGCCTTCACCGGTGCGCATTTCCGCGATCTTGCCCAGGTGCAGCACCATGCCGCCGATCAGCTGCACGTCGTAGTGGCGCATGCCCAGCACGCGGCGGCTGGCTTCACGGCAGACGGCGAACGCTTCGGGCAGGATCTTGTCCAGCGACTCGCCGTCGGCGACGCGCTTCTGGAATTCAGGGGTCTTGGCCTTGAGCTCGTCGTCGGAGAGCTTCTCCATCTCCGGTTCCAGGGCATTGATTTTGCCGACGCTGCGCTGGAGCTGCTTCAGCAGGCGTTCGTTGCGGCTGCCAAAGACACGGGTAAGCAAGTTGTTGATCATGTAAGGAACCGGTTGGAAATGAGCGTCGGGGCCGTCGCGAACAGGCCGGCGAGCGGGACCCCAAAACGAAACAGGGCGCACTGCGCCCTGTCTGGCAACACCGTATTGTAGCTTGGGGCGCCCCCGGGGGAATCAACCCTGCCGGAAGCCCCTCCCGAAGCTCAGCCCCGCTTGATCTTGCCGACCGGGGTGGGACCGTCGCCGAGGAACTTGCGCGGGTTGACCACACGGCCGTTTTCCCAGACTTCGAAGTGCACATGGGCGCCGGTCGAGCGGCCGGTGGAACCGGCCTTGGCCACTTCCTGGCCGACCCGCACCAGGTCGCCGGACTTCACCACCAGGCGGGAGTTGTGCGCGTAACGGGTGACGTAGCCGTTGCCGTGATCAACGTCGACCACGTTGCCGTAGCCGCCCTTGATGCCGGCGAAGCTGACCACGCCGTCGGCCACGGCCAGCACCGGGTCGCCCACGCTGGCCTTGAAGTCGATGCCCTTGTGGTACTGGCCACCGCCGCCGAACGGATCGGCGCGGCCACCGAAACCGGAGGTGATGTAGCTGTTGGCGATGGGCATGCGCGACGGGGTCGCGTTCTTGTCCAGCTCACGGTTGAACAGCAGCGCTTCGAGCACCGACAGCTGCTGGCCGGAGGCGGCGAACTGGCGTTCGAGCTGGCTGACGCCCTTGTCCAGTTCGGACGGCGACATGTCGTAGACGGCATCGTTGCCGCCGACGCCCACCGGCTCCTCGAAATCGAACTCGCCGTCCTGCAACTGCCCCATGCGGGTCAGGCGGTCGCCCAGCGCGTTGAGGCGGTTGGCCTGCGCCTGCAGTTCGCCCAGGCGCGCGGCCATGGCGTTGATTTCCTGCTGGGCGCCGCGGCGGACCTGCTCGAGTTCGGCGTCCTGGCGCTCGGTCTTGGCCTGCAGGAGCGAGACCTGGGCCATGCCCATCGCGCTGCGTCCGGCCAGGCCGGCGACCAGGCCAACGGCGAGCAGACAGGCGGCGGTGGTGAGCGGTCTTGCGTGGACCAGACTGCGCGCCTTGTAGGCGGGGCCGGCGAGATGATTGGCCAACCAGGCGCGCGAATTGTTTACGATGTTTTGAAAAGCCATAGATACCGATGTCTGATTCGAAGTCCAAGCCGCGTGGCGCAAGCACTCCGCAACCGGCCCTCCAGGCCGCGCTGACGGATGCTGCCGCCGACCCGGTGCGTCGTGCCCTCTGGCTCGACGCCCTTGAACAGCAACTTCGCCCCTGTCTCCCGCCCGCCCTGGCTCCCCATTGCCGTTTGGCGAATGTGGCCGGCGAACGGCTCGTTTTTATCGTCGACTCCCCCGTGTGGCGCGCCAAACTCCGGCTCGCCTCCGTCGAACTGCTTGATGCCGCCCGATCCGTCGGACTGACGGTGACCGAGGTGACCGTCAAAACAACAACCGCCCCGCTCCACCCGAATCTTCGGGCAGAAACAACGGCACCACCTGTTCCGGAAGCCTCACGCAAGGCGCTGGCGGCTGTCCTGGCATCCTTGGAATCTCCGGACTCCGCCGGAGGAGGTACTGCTCCTGACAACCGGCGCGGCGGGCGGAAGCGCTAGCCCGCGACGCGAAGGCAAGGCATGGTACCGGGCATGGCGACCCGGGTCGTTAGTTGAAAGTTAATAATTAGTTAAATTCAGGCCCGAAATTTGACCTGAATCACACAAACGACAATGCGGCGACGCCGCATCCTTTCGAATACGGTTTCACCGGAAAGCGGTCGGAGGGGTTGGGTGGGACTCAGGCCGCCGCGGTGGCGGGGGTGCCGTACAGCACCGGCGAAGGATGGCGGGCATCCTCGAAAGTGACCTCTTCCCACGCCTCCGGCTGGGCCAGCAGGGCCCGCACCAGCTTGTTGTTCAGGGCGTGCCCGGACTTGTAGCCCTCGTAGGCGCCCAGGATCGGGCGGCCGGCGAGATAGAGATCGCCGATGGCGTCGAGGATCTTGTGGCGGACGAATTCGTCGGCGTAGCGCAGGCCGTCGTCGTTGAGGACCCGGAACTCGTCCAGCACGATGGCGTTGTCCATCGAACCGCCCAGGCCCAGGTTGCGCTCGCGCATGTACTCCAGGTCGCGCATGAAGCCGAAGGTGCGCGCGCGCGCGACTTCCTTGATGTAGGCGCCGGTGGAGAACTCGACTTCGGCGCGCGACTGCGAGGCCGGAATCATCGGGTGATCGAACTTGACCGTGAAGCCCACCCGGAAGCCCTCGTAGGGATCGAAGCGCGCCACCTTGTCGCCCTCGGTGACTTCCACCGGCGACTTGATGCGGATGAAGCGCTTGGGCGCATTCTGCTCGGCGATGCCGGCGGACTGCAGCAGGAACACGAAGGGACCGGCGGAACCGTCCATGATCGGCAGTTCGGCCGAGGACAGCTCGACGTAGACGTTGTCCACGCCCAGACCCGCCAGCGCGGACATCAGGTGTTCGACCGTCTGCACCTTGGCGCCGTCGCAGCTCAGGCCCGTGCACAGCGTGGTCTCGGTGACCAGTTCGGCGCTGGCCGGCATTTCCACCACCGGCTCCAGATCCACGCGCCGGAACACGACGCCGGTGTTCACCGGGGCCGGACGCAGCGTCATGTAGACCTTTTCGCCGCTGTGCAGGCCCACGCCGGTGGCGCGGATCACGTTCTTGAGGGTGCGTTGCTGGGCCATCGGAGGGGGACCGAGGTGAAGGTGCTGACCAAGAGCGGCGAGAATAGCACGCAATTAGCTGAATCTTAACGGAAGAATTGCTTTGTCCCACGGCTGAAACAATACCGCGCGAACCTGTCCGATTTCCCGACGGGGACGGAAAGGGCTGCCGGGCCGGGCAGGCCCGGCAGCGAAGGGACATGGCGGTACCGCGCCCTCCCCCGGACCGGCGGGAGGGTGTTTCAGGAGGCGGAGGTCAGTCCGCCTGCCGGCGCAGGAACGCCGGGATGTCCAGGTAGTCCGCGGGCAGGTCGGCCGCCGCCGGGGCGGACGACGCGGCCGGCGCGCTCGCCGGAGCCGCCGAACCACGGCGCAGGCCCAGGCCGCCGACGGCATCGGCCACCGGATCGACATTGGCCATCGCGTCGAACGCCGGCAGACCGGTGGTCGCGTCGCGGACCAGCTTGATCGGCGCGCGCACCGGCTCGCGGTCCAGGCCACGGCCGACCGGCTGGCGGGCGACGGCGCGGTTCAGGCCGGTGGCGACCACGGTCACCCGGACCTCGTCCTGCATGTCCGGATCCAGCACGGTGCCGACCACCACGGTCGCGTCCTCGGAGGCGAAGCCTTCGATGGTGCGGCCGACTTCGTCGAACTCGGCCATGGTGAAGTCCGGACCGGCGGTGATGTTGACCAGGATGCCGTTGGCGCCGGACAGGTTGACGTCGTCCAGCAGCGGGTTCTGGATGGCGCTCTCGGCGGCAGCCTGCGCGCGGTCATCGCCGCGGGCGTGGCCGGTGCCCATCATCGCCAGACCCATTTCGCTCATCACGGTGCGCACGTCGGCGAAGTCGACGTTGATCAGGCCCGGACGCACGATCAGGTCGGCGATGCCCTGCACGGCGCCGAGCAGCACGTCGTTGGCGGCGCGGAACGCCTGGATCATGGTCGCGTTGCGGCCCAGCACGGTGATCAGCTTTTCGTTCGGGATGGTGATCAGCGAGTCGCAGTGGTGGCTCAGTTCCTCGATGCCCTTCAGCGCCACCTGCATGCGGCGACGGCCTTCGAACGGGAACGGCTTGGTGACCACGGCCACGGTCAGGATGCCCATCTCCTTGGCCAGCTGCGCCACCACCGGCGCGGCGCCGGTGCCGGTGCCGCCGCCCATGCCGGCGGTGATGAACACCATGTCGGCGCCGTCCAGCGCCTCGATGATGCGCTCGCGATCTTCGAGCGCGGCCTGGCGGCCGACTTCCGGATTCGCGCCCGCGCCCAGGCCCTTGGTGACGTTGCCGCCGAGTTGCAGCTGCAGCTTGGCGCCGCAGTTCTTGATCGCCTGCGAATCGGTGTTGGCGGTGATGAATTCCACGCCGTCCACGCTGCCGTTGACCATGTGCGCCACCGCGTTGCCGCCGCCGCCGCCCACGCCAATGACCTTGATCACCGCATTCGGAGCCATCTTTTCAACCAGTTCAAAATGTGCCATGTCCGTTGTCCTCTTTGAGCTGGGATTGGGGATTCGGGATTGGGGATTCGGAGAAGCTGCCTTCCGCGTCCCTTTGACCGTCGTCCTCTACCAGCGAGTTGTTGTGTTTTAGTGGTTGTTGCGTACCGCGCTACCGCAATTCGTCTCTACCTGCCGCTTGTTGCCGGGATTGGGGATTCGGAAAAGCGTGCCTTCCGTTTCCCTTCGCCCTGCCCAGACCCGCGAACACTTGCGCCCTTGCGCTTGTTCGTATCGCTACTGCAAACCGTCCTCACCTGCCGCTTTCTTTCCGCCTTTCCGCTCTTTGCTCTTAGTCGCTTTTGCGAATCCCGAAACCCGATTCCCGAATCCCGGTCTTCAGAACTCACCGCGATACCAGTTCTGGATCTTCTTGAACCAGCTGCCGGCCTTGCCCGTGGGCAGTGACGGCCGCCGCGGGTGTTCGATCTGGCTGCCCATCAGCAGCAGGCCGACGCCGGTGGCGTGGACCGGGTTGCCGACGACTTCGCCCAGGCCGGTGACGTGCTGGGGGATGCCCACGCGCACCGGCATCTGCAGCATTTCCTCGGCCAGTTCGACCACGCCTTCCATCTTGGAAGCACCGCCGGTCAGGACCATGCCCGCGCGCACGCGCTCCTCGAAGCCGGAGCGGCGCAGTTCGGCCTGGACCATCTCGAAGATTTCCTCGTAGCGCTGCTGCACCGCCTGCGCCAGCGAATGGCGCGGCAGGCGGCGCGGCGGGCGATCGCCCACGCTGGGCACCTGGATGCTTTCCTCGGCGGTGGCCAGTTGGGCCAGCGCGCAGGCATAGCGCACCTTGATCTGCTCGGCTTCCGGGGTCGGCGTGCGCAGCATGTGCGCGATGTCGTTGGTGACCTGGTCGCCGGCGATCGGCAGCGAGGCGGTGTGGCAGATCGCGCCCTGCATGAACACCGCCAGGTCGGTGGTGCCCGCACCCAGGTCGACCAGCACCACGCCGAGTTCGCGCTCGTCGCTGGTCAGCACGGCGACGCTGGACGCCAGCGACGAGAAGATCAGGTCGTCGATTTGCAGGCCGCAGCGCTGCACGCACTTGCTGATGTTGGCGGCGGCCGACTGTGCGCAGAACACCAGGTGCGCGTCCACTTCCAGGCGCACGCCGGTCATGCCCACAGGATTGCGGATGCCTTCCTGCGAGTTGTCCAGCTTGTACTCGCGCGGGATGGCGTGGAGGATTTTCTGGTCGGCCGGGATGGCGACGGCCTTGGCCGCTTCCAGCACGCGGTCCAGATCACCCCAGGTCACCTCGCCGTCGCGGATCGGCACGATGCCGGGCGAGTTGCGGCACTGCACGTGGTTGCCGGAGATCGAGGCGTAGACCGAGCGGATCTCGCAGCCGGCCATCAGCTCGGCTTCCTCGACCGCGCGCTGGATCGACTGCACGGTCGATTCGATGTCGACCACCACGCCCCGCTTCAGCCCGCGCGATTCGTGCGAGCCGATGCCGATCACCTCGATCGGATTGCCGGGGGCGTACTCGCCCACCAGTGCGGTGACCTTGGAGGTGCCGATGTCGAGACCGACGATCAGCGATTTGTCGCCCTTGCGATTCATGTTGGAAAACCGAGATTTGATATTGGGGATTGGGGATTGGAGAAAGCGAAAAGCGACCCGGCGCGTCGGCGCACCGCCAAGGGCGGATTGGCTACGCGTGATCCCGAATCACCAATCTCCAATCCCGGCTTCACGGCGCCCCAGCTGAGCGCGAAACCATTGGTGTAACGCAGGTCGGCGCGCAGCAGCGGTTGGCCCTGGCGGGCGAGGATCTGCGGGAGCATGCGCACGAAGCGGCTCAGGCGCGGACGGGCGTCGGCGCGTCCAATCACCACTTCGGTGCCGTTGCCCAGGGTGAGGGTCCAGCTGCCACGCCGATCCATGGTCAGCGTTTCCACGTTCAGGCCGAGCGGCGCGAACAACTGGCGGGCTTCGTTGTACAGCGACACCACTTCCCTGACCTGCGAATCCGGCCCGCCAAGCTGCGGCAGTTTCAGGTCCTGCAGGGCCTTCGGCGTCGGGAACAGGCGACCGTGCTCGGACAGCAGGCGATCCTTGCCCCAGCGCGCGAACGGCCGGTGCTCGACGATGCTGATCTCCATCACGTCGGGCCAGCGCTTGCGCACTTCCGCGCGCTCGACCCAGGGCAGCTGTTCCACCGCGTCCTGCGCTTCCTGCAACCGCACCGCGAAGAACCCGCGCTGGGCATACGGCAGCACCACCGCGCGCAGCTGCGCCGGATCCACGCGCTCGAACTCGCCGTGCACGCGCAGCCGGGTCAGCGGCCAGCGATCGGCGCCGATCCAGCCGTTGACCACCGCGACCACCGGCAACGCGACGAGCGCGACGGCCAGCAGCCAGGCGAGGATGCGCAGCACGGCGTTCATCAGCCGACCACCTCCGGCAGCGTCTGTTCCAGGATGCGCCAGCACAGTTCCTGGAAATCAAGGCCAGCCTGCCCCGCCGCCTTGGGCACCAGCGAATGACTGGTCATGCCCGGCGCGGTGTTCACTTCCAGCAGGTAGAAGCGGCCGCTGGCGCGATCGCGCATCACGTCGACGCGGCCCCAGCCGCGGCAACCGGCCGCCTGGAACGCGGCCAGCGCGATGCGCCGGATCTCGCTCTCGTCGTCGCCCTCCAGGCCGGGGCACAGGTATTGGGTGTCCTCGGCCACGTACTTGGCGTGGTAGTCGTACCACTGCCCCTTGGGCACGATCCGGATCGACGGCAGCGCGACCCCGCCAAGGATGCCCACGGTCAGTTCGTCACCTTCGATCAGCTGCTCCATCAGCAGTTCGCCGTCGTAGCGGATGGCCAGCTCCACGGCGGCATCCAGATCGCTGTCCTGGAACACCCGGGTCACACCCACGCTGGAACCCTCGTTGGCCGGCTTGACGATCACCGGCAGGCCCAGCTCGCGGGCCGCGGCGTGCACGTCGTCGCCCTTCAGCAGGCGCACGTAGCGCGGCGTCGGCAGGCCCAGCGACAGCCAGACCTGCTTGGTGCGCACCTTGTCCATGCTCAGGGCCGAGCCGAGCACCGGCGAACCGGTGTACGGCATGCCGAAGGCTTCCATCAGCCCCTGCACCACGCCGTCCTCGCCGCCACCCTTGTGGCCGTGCAGGATGTTGAAGACGCGATCGAAGCGGCGCTGCACCAGCGCCTCGGCCAGGGCGGGAATGCCATCCACGGCGGTGGCGTCGATGCCGCGCGCGCGCAGCGCGTCCAGCACGTTGCGGCCGGAGTCGCGCGAAACCTCGGCTTCGCTGGAAGTACCACCCAGCAGCACGGCGACGCGGCCGAAACGGGCCGGGTCGGTGACGCGCGGTGGCGGGAACGAAAACTTGCTCATGAGTGTTGTTGCGCCTTCGCGCCGTTGGGGTCCACGAAACCGTGCGCCGCGATCTGCTGGGAGATGTGGCCGATGTCGCCGGCGCCCATCAACAACAGCAGATCGCCGTCACGCAGCACGTCCGGCAGCACGTCAATCAGATCGGCGACCTGGCTGACCACCACCGGCTCGTTGCGGCCGCGCGCGCGGATGGCGCGCGCCAGCGACTTGGCGTCGGCACCGGCAATCGGCGCCTCGCCGGCCGGATACACCTCGCTCAGCACCAGCGCGTCGGCTTCCGACAGCACCGCGGCGAATGCATCGAACTGGTCCCGGGTACGGCTGTAGCGGTGCGGCTGGAACGCGACCACCAGGCGCTTGTCCGGCCAGCCGCCGCGTGCCGCGGCGAACACCGCGGCCAGTTCCTTCGGGTGATGGCCGTAGTCGTCCACCAGGCGCACGCGCGCGCCGGCGGCGGTGGCGACTTCGCCCAGGTCGTTGAAGCGGCGCCCGATGCCGGCGAACTTCTCCAGCGCGGCGGCGATGTTCTCCGGCGACACGCCGAGCTGCCAGCCAACGGCGGCGGCGGCCAGCGCGTTCTGCACGTTGTGGCGACCCGGCAGGGCCAGCGTCACCGGGATGCTGACGTCCTCGGGCAGGCGCAGGGTGAAACGCATGCGCCCGGCTTCCTGCTCCACGTCCTCGGCGCGCACGTCGGCGTTGTCGGCGAAGCCGTAGGTCATCACGTGGCGCGGCGTCTCCGCGGCCAGCGCGGCCACTTCGGCGTCGTCGATGCACAGCACCGCCAGGCCGTAGAACGGCAGGCGCTGGAGGAATTCCGCGAACGCGGCCTTGACCCGTTCGAAATCGTTGCCGTAGTTCTCCAGGTGATCGGCGTCGATGTTGGTGACGATCGAGATGAGCGGGTTCAGGCGCAGGAAGCTGCCATCGCTCTCGTCGGCCTCGGCCACCAACCACTGGCCATCGCCCAGCTTGGCGTTGGCGCCGGCGGCCAGCAATTGGCCGCCGATGACGAAGGTCGGATCCAGCCCGCCTTCACTCAGCACCGCCGCGGTCAGGCTGGTGGTGGTGGTCTTGCCGTGGGTGCCGGCCACCGCGATGCCACGGCGAAAACGCATCAGTTCCGCCAACATCGCCGCGCGCGGCACGATCGGGATGCGCTGCGAACGCGCTTCCATCAGTTCCGGATTGTCGTGCTTGATCGCGCTGGACACGACCACGCAGTCGGTGCCGAGCACGTTGGAGGCGTTGTGGCCGCGCATCACCCGCGCGCCCAGCGAGGCCAGCCGGCGGGTCGCCGCATTGTCGGCGTTGTCCGAACCGGAGACTTCATAGCCCAGCGTGCACAGCACCTCGGCGATGCCGCTCATGCCGGAACCGCCGATGCCCACGAAGTGGACGCGACGGAATTCGCGCGCCAGGTTGCCGGTGTGCTGCAGGCGGCGTTCGCGTGCGGCGGCCATCATGCGGCGCCTCCCGGGCCGGGATTGGCGATTCGGGATTGGGGATTCGTGCACGCTTGCTCGCGCCGCCGGCCTGTGCCGGTGGCGTTGCTGTTGCGAATCTCCATTGCCCAATCACGAATCACGGCTTTCCTCCAGAATGATGTCGGCGATGCGGTCGGCCGCATCGGTCTTGGCCAGGCCGCGCGCGGCCTCGGCCATGGCTTTTCGTTTGTCCGGGTGCTGGGCGAGATCGCTCAGCACGCCATGCAGGCGCTCGGCCAGGTAGGCGTCCTGCTTCAGCAGGATCGCGGCGTCGCGCTCGACCAGGAATTCGGCGTTGCGGGTCTGGTGGTCGTCCACCGCCTGCGGGAACGGCACCAGCACGCTGCCCACGCCCACCGCGCAGACCTCGGCCAGGGTGGATGCGCCGGCGCGACATACCACCAGATCGGCCCAGCCGTACGCGGCGGCCATGTCGGTGATGAAAGCCTCCACGCTGGCCGGCACGCCGGCATCGGCATAGGCCTTGACCGCTTCCTCGCGCAGCTTCTCGCCGCACTGGTGGCGAATCTCGACCGGCATTTCCGCGCCCAGCATCGCCACCGCGCGCGGCACCGACTGGTTGAGCGCACGCGCGCCCTGGCTGCCGCCGAGCACCAGCACGCGCAGCGGGCCTTCGCGCCCGCCCATGCGCTGCGCGGGCGGCGCGATCGCGGCGATCTCTTCGCGCACCGGATTGCCGACGTATTCCTCGCCGTGGGCGAAGCTGCCCGGGAAACCGGTCAGCACGCGGCGCGAGAAGCGCGCCAGCACGCGATTGGTGAAACCGGGCGCGCGATTCTGTTCGTGCACCAGCAGGGGCTTGCCGGACAGCCGCGCGGCCATGCCGCCGGGACCGGCGGCGAAACCGCCGAAGCTGACCACCGCGCGCGGACGGCGCGCGCGCAGCAGGCCCATTGCGCCGGCAATCGCACGACCCACGCGCAGCGGGGCGCCCAGCAGCGCCAGCTTGCCCTTGCCGCGCAGGGCGGAGATCGGAAGCGTATCCAGCGGAATGCCGTGCGGCGGCACCAGCCGGGTTTCCATCGCGCCGTCGGCGCCCAGCCAGGTCACCGGCACGCCACGCGCGCGCAATACCTTCGCCACCGCCAGCGCGGGGAAGATATGCCCGCCGGTACCGCCGGCGAGGATCATCACGGGCTGGACCGACGCGGTCATGCGGTCCTCCCGAAAATGGGTTCGATGCGCTGGCGCAGGCGGCTGGTGCCGCGCACGGCCGCGGGCGCGGGCGTCGTCGCGGGCGCAGTCGCGGACGGCGCGGTCGCCGGAGTGTCGGACGCGGCCGGTGCCGGTTCCGCGCCCGCCTGCAATTCGCCGCGCAGCGCGACCTGCCGCTGGGCGCGATCCAGTTCGTAGGACACCCGCAGCAGCAGGCCCATCGCGGCGCAGGTCATCAGCACGCTGGAGCCGCCGGAGGAGATCAGCGGCAGGGTCAGTCCCTTGGTCGGCAGCAGGCCCAGGTTCACGCCCATCGAAACGAAGCTCTGCAGGCCGATCCACAGGGCGATGCCGAACGCGCAGTAGCCGGCGAAGTGGCGGCGCATCTCGACGCAGCGCAGGCCCACCCAGAACGCGCGGCCCACCAGCAGCGCGTACAGGCCGATGACCAGGCAGATGCCGGCGAAGCCGAGTTCCTCGCCGATGACGGAGAAGATGAAGTCGGTGTGCACTTCCGGCAGGTAGTTCAGCTTCAGCACCGAACCACCCAGGCCGATGCCGGACCATTCGCCTCGGCCGATCGCCATCAGCGCATTGGTCAGCTGGTAGCCGGAGCCGAACGGATCCGCCCACGGATCGGCGAACGAGGTCAGGCGGCGCATGCGATAGGGTTCGGCGATGGCGATCACGGCCAGCACCGGCAAGCCGACCAGCACCGGGCCGAACATGCGCGGCATGTTGACGCCGCCCAGCACCAGCATGCCGGCGGTGATCGCCAGCAGCAGCGAGGACGAACCGAAGTCCGGCTGCATCAGCAGCAGCGCGACCAGCACCACCACCACGCCCAGCGGCTTGAGCATCGCGATCCAGGTCGCGTTGACCTCGTCGCGGAACCGCACCAGGTAGCTGGCCAGCCAGACGATGAAGAACACCTTGACCGCCTCGACCACCTGGAAGTTGGACACGCCCAGGTTGATCCAGCGGTGCGCACCCTTCACGCTCACGCCCAGTCCGGGCACGAACACCAGCAGCAGCAGGCCGACGCAGCCCAGCAGCAGCAGCTGGTTGTAGTGCTCGACGGTCTTCAGTTCGGTGCGCATCGCCCAGATCGCCAGGCCCAGGCCGCCGGCCAGGAACATCAGGTGGCGCACCAGGTAGTAGAACGGCGTGGCGGTCTGCGAGATCGAGCTCGACGCGACCATCACCACGCCCAGCGAGGCGAGCGCCAGCGCCGCGCCCAGCAGCCACGGGTCATAGCGGCCACCGATGGCCTCCAGTCGTGTCGCCTGGCGGGCGCGGTCGTTCATCAGCGCACCTTCAACGTGGCCAGTCCGACCAGGACCAGCACCACCGAGATGATCCAGAAGCGCACGATCACGCGCGGCTCCGGCCATCCCTTCAGTTCGAAGTGGTGGTGGATCGGCGCCATCCGGAACACACGCTTGCCGGTCAGCTTGAACGAGGCGACCTGGATCATCACCGAGAGCGTTTCGATGACGAAGATGCCGCCCATGATCACCAGCACCAGTTCCTGGCGCACGATCACCGCGATGGTGCCCAGCACGGCGCCCAGCGCCAGCGCGCCGATGTCGCCCATGAACACCATCGCCGGGTAGGTGTTGAACCACAGGAAGCCCAGGCCCGCGCCGGCGATGGCGGCGCAGATGATCACCAGTTCACCGGCGCCCGGCACCTGCGGAATCTGCAGGTAGTTGGAGAACACCGCGTTGCCCGAGGCGTAGGCGAAGATGCCCAGCGCGCAGGCGACCAGCACGGTCGGCATGATCGCCAGCCCGTCCAGGCCGTCGGTCAGGTTGACCGCGTTGGAGAAGCCGACGATCCAGAAATAGGCGATGGCGACGAAGCCGATGCCGGCCAGCGGCAGCGCGATCGACTTGAAGAACGGCACGTAGAAGGTCGTGGCCGCCGGCACGTCGGCGTACAGGTACAGGTAAAGACCCGCGGCCAGGCCGAAAATCGACTGCAGCAGGTATTTCCAGCGCGACTTCAGGCCGTTGGGATCGCGCTTGACGATCTTGATCCAGTCGTCGTACCAGCCGATGGCGCCAAACGCCAGCATCACCAGCACCACCGTCCACACGTACTTGTTGCGCAGGTCGCCCCACAGCAGCACCGCCGCCAGCACGGTCATCAGGATCAGGCCGCCACCCATGGTCGGCGTGCCGGCCTTGGAGAAATGCGTCTGCGGACCATCCTGGCGGATCGGCTGGCCGCCCTTGAACTGCGCCAGGCGGCGGATCACCGCCGGTCCCCACCACAGCGACAGGAACAACGCCGTCAACGCGGCAAGGATGCCGCGGAAGGTCAGGTAGCCGAACAGCCCGAAGAAATTCTCCAGGCTCTGCAGCCAGCGTGCGAGCTCAAGCAACATGCGATTTCCCCTCCCCTTCGGCCAGCAGCGCCGTGACGATCTTGTCCATGGCGCTGCCGCGCGAACCCTTCACCAGGCAGCGCACACCGGCATGCAGATCGGCGCGCAGCGCTTCGGCCAGGGTCTTGTGTGTTTCAAAATGCAGGGCGCCCTCGCCGAACGCCTGCGCGGCGTGCTGGCTGAGCGGACCCAATGTGTAGAGACGGCGGATGCCGGCGGTGCGCGCGCGGCGGCCGGCATCGGCGTGCAGCGCCTCGGCGTCGGCGCCGAGTTCGCGCATGTCGCCCAGCACCAGCCAGGCTTCGCCATCGCCGGCGGCCAGCGCATCGATGGCGGCGGCCAGCGAACCCGGGTTGGCGTTGTAGCTGTCGTCGATCAGCACCGCGCCGTTGCCCAGCGTGCGCGCGACCTGGCGGCCCGCGACCGGCTGCGCCGCGCCCAGGCCCTCGGCAATCGTCGCCAGCGACACGTCGCAGGCCAGCGCCAGCGAGGCGGCGGCCAGCGCATTGAGCACGTTGTGGCGTCCGGGCAGGTGCAGCTCAACCGCCACTTCGCCCTGCGGCGCGACCAGCGTGAAACCCGAACCGGTCGCACCGGCGCGGATATCGCGCGCCGTCACGTCGGCGCTGGCCTCCAGGCCGAAGCGCAGGATCCGGCGATCGGCGACCCGCTCGGCGAAGTATTCGGCGAACGCGTCATCGGCGTTGATCACCGCGGTGCCGGACGCCGGCAGGGCGTCGTAGATCGCGCCCTTGGTCTCGGCCACGCCCAGCAGTGATCCCATCCGCTCCAGGTGGGCGGCGGCGACGTTGTTCACCAGCGCCACGTCGGGCGCGACGATGTCGGTCAGGTAGGCGATGTCGCCCGGCTGGCCGGCGCCCATTTCGTAGACCGCGAAGTCGGCGTCGTCCGGTGCGTCGATGACCGCCAGCGGCAAGCCGATCTCGTTGTTGCGGTTGCCCGGGTTGAAATAGGTCACGCCGGCGCGCTGCAGGATCGCGACCACCAGCGTCTTGACGGAGGTCTTGCCGTTGCTGCCGGTGATGGCGACCACGCGCCCGGACTGATCCTGGTGGATGCCCGCGGCAATCCGGGCCAATGCGAGCTGGCTGTCGGGCACCACGATCTGCGGCAGATCGACGTTGACGGTGTGCTCCACCAGCACCGCGGCGGCGCCACGCATGGCCGCGTCGTAGGCGAAGTCGTGTCCGTCGAAGCGCTCGCCGCGCAGGGCCACGTACAGGCTGCCCGGCTGCAGGGCGCGGGTGTCCTGGGTCATCGCGTCCACCACGGCATCGTCGCCGTGGAGTTCGCCACCGGCCCAGTGCGCGAGCAGCGAGAGCGGCAGCCGCTTCATGCGCGCGCCTCCAATGCCTGGCGGGCCACCGCGGTGTCGTCGAACGGATGCTTCACGCCATTGATTTCCTGGTACGGCTCATGGCCCTTGCCGGCGATCAGCACGATGTCGTTCTCGCCGGCCTCGCCGACCGCGCGTTCGATCGCCAGGCGGCGATCACGCAGCACGGTGACGGCGTCCGGCCGGGTGAACCCGGCCACGATGTCGGCGACGATGCGGTCGCCGTCCTCGCCCCGGGGGTTGTCGTCGGTGACGAACACGCGGTCCGCCAACCGTTCGGCGGCCGCGGCCATCTGCGGACGCTTGCCCGCATCGCGCTCGCCACCGCAGCCGAATACGCAGATCAGCCGGCCCCCGGCGTGGTCGCGCAGGCTGGACAGGGCCTGTTCCAGCGCGTCGGGCGTATGCGCATAGTCGATCACGATCAACGGCAGCCGGCGGCCCTGTTCGTCGACGTTGCCGCCGAGGCGGTTCATGCGCCCATGAATCGGCTGCAGTCGCGACAGGGTGCGGGCGATTTCCTGCGGCGCCTCGCCCAGCGCGTACAGCACGCCGGCCACCGCCAGCAGGTTGTCCACGTTGAAACGGCCGAGCAGGCGCGACTGCACCGGATGGGATTCGCCGCCCGTGGCCAGATCGAACGCGATGCCGCTGGCGTCCAGACGCAATGCGTCCGCGCGCAGGGTGGCCGACTCCTGTCCGCGCGAGCTGACGCCCACGCCCTGCACCGCGCCGGGCAGATGCGGATACAGCACGCGGCCGTACTCGTCGTCGAGGTTGATCACCGCCGCCTTGAGCTCGGGCCAGGCGAACAGGCGCGCCTTGGCCGCGCCGTAGGTCGCCATGTCGCCGTGGTAATCGAGGTGATCGCGGGTGAGGTTGGTGAACACGCCGACATCGAAGTGCACGCCGTCCACGCGTCCCTGATCCAGCGCGTGCGAGCTGACTTCCATCGCCACCGCCTTGGCGCCGGCATCGCGCAGCTGCGCCAGCAGCGCATGCATCTGCAGCACCAGCGGAGTGGTGAAGCCGGTCGGCACGACTTCGCCGTACATGCCCGCGCCCAGCGTACCGATGCTGCCGCAGCGGGTGCCACGGATATGCCAGGCCTGCGCCAGCAACTGCACCGTGGAGGTCTTGCCATTGGTGCCGGTGACGCCGACCAGCTTCATGTCGCGCGAGGGGAAGGCGTGGAAGCGATCGGCCATCGCGCCCATGCGCGCGCGCAGGCCGGGCACGGCGATGGCGTCGCGCGGTACGTCCATGCCGGGCGGTGCCGGGGGTTCGTACAGGATCGCGCTGGCGCCCTTCTGCCGGGCCTGCTCGACGAAGTTGAGCCCGTGAGCGCCGAAACCGGCGATCGCCACGAAGGCGTCGCCCGGCTCGATCGTGCGGCTGTCCTGGACCAGTCCGCGCACCACGATGTCGCGCGGCACGTCCACGTCGGGCAGCAGTTCGGCCAGTGCCATCATGCGCCTCATCGCACGCCTCCCGTGCCCTGCACGGCCACCGGCGCGGGAGCGTCGAAGGTGGGCGAATCGGTCATGTCGGTGGCATCGTCCAGGCTGGCGGGCATCGCCGCGGGCGCCGCCGGCTTGTTGCCGCCCAGCTTCGCCTCGGCCTTGGCCTGCACGGCCAGCCAGGTCTCGATGTCGTCCGGCGGCACGTCCATCAGGCGCAGCGCGCCATCCATGACGTTGTGGAAGACCGGCGCGGCGACCAGGCCGCCGTAGTAACCGCCTTCCTGCGAGTCGCTGATCACCACCACCGCGGCGAAACGCGGATTGCTCGCCGGCACCAGGCCGGCGAACAGCGAGGCATAGCGGCCACGCGCGTAGCCGCCGCCCGAGGCCAGGCGCGCGGTGCCGGTCTTGCCGGCGACGCGATAGCCCAGCACGCCGGCGCGCTTGGCGCCGCCCTGGGTGACCACGGTTTCCATCATGCCCACGACCTCGCGGGCGATGGCCGGATCCAGCACCTGCGGCGCTTCGTGGTGTTCGCCCTTGACGAAGGTCGGGGTCACCAGCCGGCCGCCGTTGCCCAGCGCCGCGTAGGCGCGCGCGATCTGCAGCGGCGTCACCGACAGGCCGTAGCCATAGGACATGGTGGCTTTCTGCAGGCCGTTCCAGCGCGCCGGTGGCGCGAGGATGCCGACGCCTTCGCCGGGGAAACCGCTGCCGGGCGCGCTGCCGTAGCCGAAGCTGCGCACCACCGAATAGAAATAGTCGTTGGGCAGCTTCTCGGCCAGCTTCACCGAGCCGATGTTGGAACTCTTGGTGATGATGCCGGTGACCGTCAGTACGCCGTTGTTGCGGGGCACGTCGCGGATGGTGTAGCGGCCCAGCGACATGTAGCCCGGCGAGGTGTTGATCAGGGTGGACGGCGTCACCGCACCCGCCTTCAGCGCGGCCGAGACGGTGATCGGCTTCATCGTCGAACCGGGTTCGACGATGTCGGTCACCGCGCGGTTGCGGCGCGTCTCGGCGCCGGCCTGGCCGACCGCGTTGGGGTTGTAGGTCGGCAGGCTCACCATCGCCACCACTTCACCGGTGGTCACGTCCATGATCACCATCGAGCCGCTGCTGGCCTGGTGTTCGATCAGCGCGTTGCGCAGTTCGCGGAACGCCAGGAACTGGATGCGGCGATCGATGCTGAGGGTCAGGTCCTTGCCCGGCTCCGCCGAACGCACCAGATCGACGTTCTCGACGATGCGGCCGCGGTTGTCGCGGATCACCTTCTTGGCGCCGGGCTTGCCGCGCAGCCATTCGTCGAACGCCAGCTCCAGTCCTTCCTGGCCGCGATCGTCGATGTTGGTGAAGCCCAGCACGTGCGCCATCGCCTCACCCTGCGGGTAGAAACGACGGAACTCGCGCTGCGAGAACACGCCGGGAATCTTGTGCGCCAGGATGCGGTGCGCCTCGTCCGGATTGATCCGGCGCTTGAGGTAGACGAACTCCTTGTCGGCACGCTGCGACAGGCGGTTGGTCAGGTGCTCCAGCGGCACGCCCAGCGCCTGCGCCAGCTCCGGCAGGCGATCCGGCGTCTTCAACAGTTCGCGCGGATTGGCCCACACCGATTCCACCGGCGAGGACACCGCCACCGGTTCGCCGTTGCGATCGGTGATCATGCCGCGCGAGGTCGGGATCGGAATCTCGCGCAGGAAGCGCGAGTCGCCCTGGCGCTGGTAGAAGTCGTTGTTGATCAGCTGCACGTAGGCAGCGCGTCCGATCAGGCTCACCGAGCACAGGCCCAGCGCACCGATGACCAGCGCCAGCCGTCCGCGCAGGTTGAAGCGGGCGCGGTTGCGGTTCTTCAGCGGCGGCGTGCTGCGCGAGTTCACGGGCGCACCACCACGACATCGTTGGTCTCGGGGAACTTCATGCCCAGCCGCACGCGCGCGATCTGGTCGATGCGGGTGCTCTCGGCCACCGTGGCCTGCTCCAGCTGGAGCCGGCCGAATTCGACGTTCAGTTCGTCGCGCGAGCGTTCCAGCCGCGAAAGTTCGACGAACAGCTGGCGATGGCGGTGGCGCGCGTAGATCACGCCGATGGCCGAAGCCACGTTCGCCACCAGCAGCACCGCGATCAGGAAGCGCATCATGCGGCGGCCTCCAGTTTCTCGGCCACGCGCAGCACCGCGCTGCGGGCGCGCGGATTACCGGCGATTTCCTCGGCCGTGCCCTTCTGGGCATCGCCGATCATCCGCAGGGTCGGCACGAATTCTTCCTGCACCGGCAACCGGCGGTTGGCCGGCGGCGCCTTGGCGTGCGCGGCGATGAACCGCTTGACGATGCGGTCTTCCAGCGAATGGAAGCTGATCACGGCCAGCCGTCCGCCGGTTTTCAGGCGCGCCAGCGCGGCGTCGAGGCCGGCTTCCAGGTCGGCCAGCTCGCGATTGATATGGATGCGGATGGCCTGGAAGCTGCGGGTGGCCGGATGGATGTCCTGCTTGCCGCGCGGCATCGCCGAGGCGATGACCTCGGCCAGGTCCGCGGTGCGGACGAACGGCTGCGACGCGCGGCGCGCTACGATCGCGCGGGCGATCCGGCGGCTCATGCGTTCCTCGCCGTAGGTCCACAGCACATCCGCGATCTCGCGTTCGTCGGCGCGAGCCAGCCACGCCGCGGCACTCTCGCCGGATTCGGGATCCATGCGCATGTCCAGCGGGCCATCCTTGCCGAAACTGAAACCGCGCTCGGCCACGTCCAACTGCGGCGACGAGACCCCGAGATCCAGCAGCACGCCGTCCAGGCCGGCGGCGGTGGCGTCCCACTCCGCCATGCCGGCGAAGCTGCCGCGGCGGATCGCGACGCGCGCATCGTCCGCGAACGTATGTTCGGCGTGCGCGATCGCTTCGGGATCCTTGTCCATCAGCAGCAGCCGACCTCCCGGCCCCAGTCGTTCCAGCACTCCGCGCGCGTGTCCTCCACGCCCGAACGTGCCGTCCAGATACGTCCCGTCCCGTTTCACCTGCAGCCCTTCCATGACCTGCGTGTACAACACCGGCAAGTGCAGCGCTGAAAGGTGACCGGCCTGCGCGGACTGCCGCGTGCCGTCACCGGTCCTCACAAGCGCAACTCGAGCATGTGCGCGCTGAGATCCTCGTCGCCGATGGTCTGGCGGATCTGCGCGTGGTGTGCCTGCTCGCTCCACAATTCGAACTTGTCGCCCATGCCCAGCAGCACCGCTTTCTTCTCGATGCCGACCGCGCTGCGGTGGCTCGCCGGGATGCTGATGCGGCCATTGCCATCGAGTTCCACCACCGAGGCGGCGCCGATCAGCTTCAGCTGCAGGCTGCGGTGGGCGCGCTGGGTGCTCGGCAGCTTGCTGACCTCGTCCCTGACCCGCTGCCATTCGTGTTCGGGGTACAGGTACAGGCTGCCGGCCTCGAACGGGTTGTAGGTGATGACCAGCCGGTTGCCGCACTCGCGCGCGACGAGGTCGCGGTAAGCGGTGGGCACCGCTAGCCGTCCCTTGTCGTCAACCGTGATGGCGGTCTCACCCTGAAACACGAATCCTGCCCTTGCCCGTCCGCACGAAGGCGGTAATTGAACCACGAAAACCCACTAAAAACCCGGTTTTCCCTCGGATGCCCACATTAGCACCGCGCACAGGGTTGTCAACAGGCAGATCGACAAAAAATCGCTTGATGTATCAAGGGCTTGCAGCAAACTTCAGAGACTTGTTCAAGCCTTATCCACAAGTTGCTGTTTCGTCTCAGATTTTGAGATTCGGGTCAGATTCACCGACGTGAGCACGACGTGATCTCAGTCTCGCCGTGGATTGCGACTGCTGACGGCGAGGCGCGCAAGGGGCCAGAATGCGGGCATGTGCCTGCTCGCCATCGCCTGGAACATCCATCCCCGCTGGCGCCTGGTCATGGCCGGCAACCGCGACGAGGCGCACGAGCGTCCGACCGCCGCCCTGGCGCGCTGGTCCGACCGGCCGGAGGTGCTGGCCGGACGCGATCTGCGCTCCGGCGGCACCTGGGCGGGGTTGGACCTCTCGGGGCGGATGACGGTGGTGACCAACGTCCGGGATCCCCGCATCGTCGTCCCGCAGGCCCCGTCGCGGGGCGCGCTGGCTGCGGATTTCCTCGGCAGCGGCCTGTCCGCGTCCGCATACGCGGGCGCGACCGGGTCGGCGGCAGACGCCTATGCCCCTTTCAATCTGCTGGTTGCCGATGCCAACGTCTGCGAATACGTCAGCAACTACCCGCATCCACGTCGAATGCTCCTGGCCGACGGCGTGCACGGACTATCCAACGGCGACCTCGACGAGCCCTGGCCCAAGACCCTGCGGCTGATGCAGGTGATGTCCGACTGGGTGTCACGCGAGACGGAGGACGTGGACCTGCTCTGGCGCGGCCTGGCCGACGAACACCTCGCCCCCGACCCGGAACTGCCCGACACCGGCGTCGGCCTGGAACGCGAACGTCTGCTGTCGGCCGCCTTCATCCGCAACCCGATCTATGGCACCCGGGCCAGCACCCTCATCGCCATCGACCACCAGGGCCACGGCTGGATCAGCGAGCGCCGCTTCGGCCCCGACGGCCACCTGCTGGGCGAAACCACCCTCTCCAACCGGATGCCGCCGTAAGGGGGATGCCGCATCCGGCCGCCCAAGGAGCAGCGGAGCAAGCTCCGCTCTACGCAATGGCGCCAAACCCGCTCACGAGCACGCAAGCCTGATCCATCCGAAAGACAAGCCCCCTGAGTCAGGGGGCGAGTTCGCGCCAGCAGCGCGAACGACGGGGGTATGGAAGTGCGCATCGGGGCCCGAAGTTCGCGCAGCGAACTTTGGGGTTTACTGGCACGACAAACCCGTCACGCGGCTCGACCTGTCCGAAAGCAAAAGCCCCCTGAGTCAGTGGGCGAGTTCGCGCCAGCGGCGCGAACGACGGGGGTATGGAAGTGCGCATCGGGGCCCGAAGTTCGCGCAGCGAACTTTGGGGTTTACTGGCACGACAAACGCGTCACGCGGCTCGACCTGTCCGAAAGCACAAGCCCCCTGAGTCAGGGGGCGAGTTCGCGCCAGCGGCGCGAACGACGGGGGTATGGAAGTGCGCATCGGGGCCCGAAGTTCGCGCAGCGAACTTTGGGGTTTACTGGGCACAAGCCCAGTAAACATGAGGCGGAGCCGGCCGATAAGCCGGGTTCTGTCTTGGACAGTCATTCCTCTAGGCGCAGCGTCACCGCTACGCTCAAGCAACCTACCCGGAGGCACCGCGGGCCGCGGCATAGCCTCCCTATTTGGTCTTGCTCCCGGTGGGGTTTGCCGTGCCGGTCCGTTGCCGGACTCGCGGTGCGCTCTTACCGCACCATTTCACCCTTGCCACGCACTCCGGAGAGCCGTTCGGCGGTATCTTTCTGTTGCACTTTCCGTCAGCTCGCGCCGCCCAGGCGTTACCTGGCACCGTGCCCTGTGGAGCCCGGACTTTCCTCGGCATGCTTGCGCATGACGCGACTGTCTGGCCGGCTCCGCCGCGCGCATTGTCTCATGGCGCGCGCGGTTTGGTGATGAACCCGTGCTGTTGCAGGAACGCGATCGCCTTGCGGTCGGCGTCGGCGTCGATCGCCATGTCGATCGCCTTGTAGTCGGGCTCCTCCTGCTGCTGCAGGTTGCGGGTGAACAAGTGCCCCACAGCCGGGTAGATCACCAGCTCGCAGACGTTTCCCGCCTGCCGCATGCGATCGCAGAAGCGGGTCGCGCCCGCAGCCGGCGTTACGCTGTCCTCCGCCCCCTGCAGCAGGATCGCCGGTGGCAGCCCGGCGCGGACATGCCGATCCGGCGACAGCGCCGCCGCCTGCGCGGGGCCGCCGCTGAGCCGGGTGAACCAACCATCGTTTGCCACCGCCACGGCGGGTGACCACAGCACCAGCAGATCCGGGCGCGCGGACATCGATGCGCCTCCCGGCTCGTCGAACACGGCCGTCGATGCCGCCAGATGGCCGCCCGCTGAAATGCCGCCCGCCGCCACCCGTGCCGGATCCACCCCCAGCTCCGCGGCGTTGGCGCGGACCCAGCGGATGGCCGCGCGCGCATCCGCCACCGCGTCGAATGGCGTGACCGTCTTCTGATCCGAGAGCCGGTACTCCACCGAGATGGCGACCATGCCCTGCTCCGCCAGCAGGCGCGCGGTGGGATGGATCCAGGACGCCTCGCCCACGGACCAGCCCCCGCCATGGAACAGCACGATGGCCGGGCGTGGCGCGGATCCGGTCTGCGGTTCGAACATATCCAGCCGCAGGCGCTGGCCCTGTTCCATGTCGACGAAGTGTTGCTTCGGGGGAGCCGGCTCGGCCGCGTGCGCCGTCCATGGGGCAAGGCAGAACACCAGCGTCGCGAACGCGGATCGGATCCTGATCATGGCGGCTTCCCCGGAAGTCGCACGCACGTTAGCAGTTTCCCGGCGACCACAGGACGACGCTCCCCGCCGGAGTCTCCTCAGTCCTTCTGTCCGTACAGCGCCTTGCGCGGCGCGCCGGTGATTTCCGCCGCCAGCTTGGCGGCCGCCGACGGCGGCAGGTGCGCGTTGAGCAGCGCATAGACGCGGCGTCCCTCGGCGATCTGCGCATCGGCGTCCTCGCCGGCGCCCTGCACGATGACCACGAACTCGCCCTTGCGCTGGTTGTCGTCGGTGTCGACCTTCCGCTGCAGATCGGCCAGGTTGCCGTCCAGCACGGTCTCGAACAGTTTGGTCAGCTCGCGGGCCAATACCGCCGGGCGATCGTCGCCGAACGCCGCGCGCATGTCCGCCAACGACTCGGCGATGCGATGGGAGGACTCGTAGAACACCAGCGTGCGGGTTTCGCCGGCCAGTTGCGCGAGATGATCCCGGCGCGCCGACGCCTTGGCGGGCAGGAATCCCTCGAACACGAAGCGATCGCTCGGCAATCCGGCCACGCTCAGCGCGGCGATCGCCGCGCAGGCGCCGGGCACTGGACTGACCGGGATTCCGGCCGCGCGCGCCGCGCGCACCACGCGATAGCCGGGATCACTGACCAGCGGCGTGCCGGCGTCGCTGACCAGCGCCAGCGATTCACCTGCCTGCAGGCGCGCCACGATGCGCTGGGCCAGTGCGTCCTCGTTGTGTTCGTGCAGGGCAACCAGCGGCCGCTCGATGCCGAAATGCGCCAGCAGCTGGCCGCTGCGGCGGGTGTCCTCGGCGCAGATGGCGGCGACCTGGCGGAGGGTCTCCAGCGCCCGGGGCGACAGATCGGCCAGGTTGCCGATGGGCGTGGCGACGATGAACAGGGTTCCGGCGGGCATTCAGTGGGGATCCTTCGGCAGGGGTAGAATCGTAGCCGGTTCCTCCGTCCTGTCGCCGCCGATGCCTATGGAAATGCGCTTCGCAAGGATTCTCGCCCCGCTGCTGCTGGCCGTGCTGTTCGCCGGTTGCGCCACCACCCAGGTCAGCGGCCCGACCACGCCGAAGGGACAGGCCTCCGCCGCCATCGCCCGTGCCGCGGAGCTGGCGCGGCAGGATGCGGTCCTCACCGGCCAGGCCCGCGCCGACAACGCGCGCGAGATCGATCGGCTGCTGTCCGGCCTGGACGACACCACCCTGGCGCGCGACGCCGCCGCCCTGCCGGCCGGCGATCCGCTGTACAAGTTCGCCGGTCGCGCCCTGCTGCGGCGCGGCCTGCCGCTGCCCCGTCCGTTCGATCGCGACCAATGGCAATTCGGCAACCGTCCGCCGGCCGAGCGCGACGGCTACCGTCCGCCGGTGAAGCTGGCCGTGCTGCTGCCGCTGTCCGGCGATCTGGCCACCGCCGCGCAGCCGGTCCGCGACGGCCTGATGGCCGGCTATTACGGCGAGAGCCGGCGCCGGCCGGAAGTGGAGTTCTTCGACACCAGCGGCACCGCCGGTGGCGCGATTGCCGCCTACGGCCGCGCGGTCGCCGCCGGCGCCGATTTCGTGATCGGCCCGCTCGGCCGCGACGAGGTCAGCGCGCTGTTCCGCGAGCCCGCGCTCAAGGTGCCCACGCTGGTGCTCAACCGCGGCAACGTGCCGCCGCCGAATGGCATGGCCGGCTTCTCGCTGACCCCGGAAGACGACGGCATCATGGCCGCCGAGTACCTGCTCGAGCGCGAGCGCCGCAACGTGCTGGTGATCGGTGGCGCCGACGACAACGGCCGGCGCGCGGCGCAGGCGTTCGCCGAACGCTTCAGCGAGCGCGGCGGCAAGGTCGCGGCCAACCTCAGTGTCGGCGACACGCCCGGCGATCTGTCGGCGGCGCTGGCCTCGGCCGCGCAGGCCAATGTGGATGCGGTGTTCCTGGCGGTGAAGGGCGCGACCGCGCGCGTGCTGGCGCCGCAACTGGCGCTTGCCGGCCTCGGCGGCAAGAGCCGGGTGGCCACCTCGCAGCTGCTGTCCGGCACCGGCAAGGTACTGGATGACGTGGCGCTGGACGGCATCGTGTTCCCGGCCGAAGCCTGGACCACCCGCGGCGTGCCCGGCCTGCCGCCGGCCAGCGTGACCGGCGAACGCCTGGCGACCGCGCGCGGTCCGGCCGCGCGCCTGTTCGCGTTCGGCTACGACGCCTGGCTGCTGACCGCGTATCTGGAGAAGCTGACCAACGACACCAACGAGGGCCTGCGTGGCGCCACCGGCGTCCTGCGCCTGGACGGCTTCGGCAACGTGCTGCGCTCGCCGGCCTGGTCGACCTTCCGCAGCGGCGCGGTGGTTCCCATCGCCGATGGCGGTTGATCGCCGCGCACAGGGTGCGCGGATCGAGCTGGCCGCACGCGGGTTCCTGATCCGCGCCGGCCTGCGTCCGCTGGCCGCGAACGTGAACTACCGCGGCGGTGAACTGGATCTGGTGATGTGCGATGAACGCCGCGGCGAGGCGGTGCTGGTGTTCGTCGAGGTGCGCCATCGCCGTTCGGATGCATTCGGCGGCGGCGCCGGCTCGATCGATGCCGGCAAGCGTCGCCGGTTGATCCATGCCGCCTCGCGGTTTCTCGCCGCCCATCCCCGCTATGCCGACCTGCCCTGCCGTTTCGACGTGGTCGATGCCCGCGGCGATCCGGATTCCCCGCGGCTGGACTGGATCGCGGACGCCTTCCGCGCCGACGATGCCTGAATCCCACGCCGGCCCGCTCCCTTAGAATGGGCGGGTGAATCCCTCCCTTCCCGCCTCACTGGATACCGCGCTAGGCGAATTGCTCGGCGATGGCTGGCTGACCGACGCCGACGCCCGCCGCCGCTACGGCGAAGACAATTCGCGCCGTTTCGCCCTCGCCGACGCGGTCGCCCTGCCGCGCACCCGTGAACAGGTCCAGGCGATCGTGCGGGCGTGCCGCGAATACGGCGTACCGATCGTGGCCCGCGGCAGTGGCACCAGTAGTACCGGTGCGGCGATTCCATATGCCGGTGGCGTGGCGGTGTCGTTCGAACGGATGAACCGGATCCTGCGCATCGAGGCCGGTGATCGCTATGCGGTGGTGGAGCCCGGCGTGCTGAACGGCGAACTGCAAGCCGCGCTGGCGCCGCATGGCTTGTTCTGGGCCCCGGATCCGGCCAGCGCCGACGTTTCCACCATCGGCGGCAACCTCGCCTGCAACGCCGGTGGCCCGCACGCGGTGAAGTACGGCACCAGCCGCGACAACGTGCTGGGCCTGCAGGCGGTGACCGGCACCGGCGATCTGATCGCCTGCGGCAGCGTCACCACCAAGGACGCGACCGGGTACGACCTCACCCATCTGCTGGTCGGCAGCGAGGGCACGCTGGGGCTGATCGTGGAGGCCACCCTGCGCCTGTTGCCCAGGCCACCGCGCCGCGCCAGCCTGCGCGCGCTCTATCACGACGTCACCCAGGCCGCGGCGGCGGTATCGCGGGTGATGGCGCAGCCGGTCGCGCCGGCGATGCTGGAGTTCATGGATCGGGCCTGTATCCGGCTGGCGCGCGAGGTCGGCGGCGCCGACATTCCCGACGCTGGCGCACTGCTGATGATCGAGGTCGATGGCGAACGCGAAACCCTCCCGCACGCACTCGAGGCCGTTGCCACCGCGGCCGCGGGCGACGGACTGATCGCGCTTGACGAAGCGCCGGATGAAATCGCGCGCGAACGCCTGTGGGCGGCGCGCAAATCGCTCTCGCCGGCATTGCGCACGATCGCCGACGGCAAGATCAACGAAGACGTCGTCGTGCCTGTTTCCCGCATCCCGGATCTGGTCGGTGGAGTCGAGAGGATGGCGGCGGAATTCGACCTGCCCATCGTCGCGTTCGGCCATGCCGGCAATGGCAACCTGCACGTCAACATCCTCTATGACCCGCAGGACCCGGCCCAGACCGCGCGCGCGCGCTTGGCGCTTCCGCGCCTGTTCGAACTGACCCTGTCGCTCGGCGGCACCCTGTCCGGCGAACACGGCATCGGCGTGGCCAAGCGAGATTTCATGCCGCAGGCCTTCACGCCCGCGACGCTGGCGGCGATGCACGCGGTCAAGCGCGCGCTGGATCCGGACGGCATCCTCAACCCGGGCAAGGTGCTGCCGCCGTGAAGCGCCTGGGGCTGCTGCTTGTGCTGGCGGGCGCGAGCATCGCCCACGCCGCCGCGCAGTCTCCCGCCAACGCGCCGACAGAGCGCCCCACCCTGCGGGTCCTTCTGGTCGGCAACAGCCTGATCTACGTCAACAACCTGCCCGGCCTATTGCGCAGCCTGGCGCGTGCGCAGGCTGATGGCCCGCTGATCGAAACCGAAACCTACGTGATGCCCGGGGCCGAGCTGGCGCAGCACTGGAAGCGCGGCGCCGTGGCGAAAGCGTTGCAAGGGAGCCATTGGGACGTGGTCGTGCTGCAGGAACGCGGCGGTGTGCTGGCCTGCGCCGCCAGTCCCGCGCAGAAGGAGGAGGATGTCTGCCGCAACAGCCTGCGTGCGCACCGGCAGTTCGCCGATCTGGCGGAAAAGGCCGGCGCGCGGGTGCTGCTGCTGGGAACCTGGGGACCGGATGCGACCTGGCAGGACAATCTGGATCGCGGATTGCGCCAGGCCGCGCGCGTGACGCAGGCCGTGCCGGTGTTCGCCGGCCATCGCCTGCGCGCCTACCAGCAGGAACATCGCGACGTCGTCCTGTTCACCGACGACAGTCTGCATCCTTCGTTGCGCGCATCGTTGATCGTGACGGCGGCGCTGTATCGCGAGATGGCCGGCCACGGCGCACGCGCGGCGGACCTGCGCCTGGATTTCCCACTGCTGCCGCCCGGCAGTCGCATGGACGACAACCTGCCGCTTGAGCGCAATGAAGCGCTCAACGCGCAGGTGCGTCCGGTGACCCTCGGCGCCGCCGAATTGCCTGCCTTGCTGGAGGCTGCGGAACCGGATCTGTAGCGCCGAGCTTGCTCGGCGGTGTGTGGTGTCGGAAAAGCAGCGGAGCGAGCTCCGCTCTACGCGTGTTGGTTCAGAAGTGGGTGTAGCCGGCTCGTGGCGGTTGCCAGGGACGCCCTTCGGCGTCGAGGGCCAGCACGCCCGCGCCGTCCACGACGCGGCCGATGCGCGTCAACGGCAGGGCGAGCGACACGCCGAGTTCGGCCAATGCGTTCCGGGCGGAGGCCGGGGCGGTGAAGCAGAGTTCGTAGTCGTCGCCGCCGGTTGCCTGCCACGCGAAGCGCTCCGATGGCGGATACGCACGCAGCGTGGCGGAAGCCGGCAGGCGACCCAGTTCCACCTCCGCACCCACGCCGCTGGCGCGACAGATATGGCCCAGATCGGCGAGCAGGCCATCGGAAACATCCAGCGCGGCATGCGCGAGACCGGCGAGGCGGCGGCCCAGTTCCACTCGCGGCACTGGACGATCCAGGCGCTCGCGCAGGTCGGCGGGCGGCGTGGGCAACAGATGCAGCGCGGCCGCCGCGTCGCCGAGCGTGCCGCTGACCCAGACGTCATCGCCGACCCTGGCGCCATCGCGCCGCAGCGCGCGACCGGGTTCGACCGTGCCGATCGCGGTCACCGCGATCGCCAGCGGACCGCGGGTGGTATCGCCGCCGATCAGCGCAACGCCATGCCGCCGTGCCAGCGCCAGGAAGCCATCGAGAAACGCGTCCAGCCATGCCGGATCGCTTGCCGGCAGCGACAGCGACAGCGTGCACCAGGCCGGTTCCGCGCCCATCGCGGCCAGATCCGACAGGTTCACCGCCAGCGATTTCCAGCCGATGTCCCGCGGCGCGGTGGCTTCGGGAAAGTGCACGCCCGCGTTGAGCGTGTCGGCGGTGACGACCAGTTGCCGGCCGGCGGGCGCTTGCAGCAACGCGGCGTCGTCGCCGATGCCCAGCACCACGTCCGCGCGCTGGCCGGCGCGCGCGCGGATGTGGGCAATCAGATCGAATTCGCCGGTGTCCATGGGGCGGGGATTTCGGGATGCGGATCCGCTCCGCATCGCGTCGGACTCAGCGCGCCTTCGCCGAAGTCTCGGCCGGACGCCATGCGACCGCGGCGTGATCCAGCACGCCGTTGACGTAGGTATGGCCGTGCTCGGCGCCGAAACGCTTGGCCGTTTCGATGGCCTCGTTCAGGACCACCCGGTACGGCACGTCGAGGCGGTGCAGCAGTTCGTAGGCGGCGATGCGCAGCACCGCGCGCTCGATCGGGTCGACCTCCTCCACCGTGCGGTCCAGGTACGGCGCCAGCGCCTCGTCCAGCTGCGCGCGATGCTTCACCACGCCGCGCACCAGATCCTCGAAATATTCGAGATCGGCGATCTCGTGCGCCTGCTCGTGCGCGAACTGGGCGATCACCTGCCCGACCTCGCCACCGGACAGCTGCCACGCGTACAGCGCCTGCAGGGCGCGACGGCGCGCACGCGCGCGGGTCACGGGATCGACGCCATCTTTTCGGTACTGTCGGCTCACGGGTTCTCCAGCCTGAATGTGGTTACGGCAACTGTTCCAGCAGTTGCGCCATCTCGACGGCCGCGAGCGCGACCTCCTCGCCCTTGTTGCCATGGCTGCCGCCGGCGCGCGCCTCGGCATCCTCGATGCGCTCGACCGCCAGCACGCCGTTGAGCACCGGCACGCCGAAATCCAGTTGCACCCGCATCAGGCCCTCGGCGCAGCTGTCGGCGACATGCTCGTAATGGCGGGTGTCGCCGCGGATCACGCAGCCCAGCGCGATGATCGCGGCATGCCCGCTGCCCGCGGCTACGCGCGCGGCGGCCACCGGGATTTCCCAGGCGCCGGGCACGCGGATGACGTCGATGGCTTCCTCGCCCACGCCGTTGCCGGCCAGGCTTTCGCGCGCGCCGGCCACCAGCACGTCGGTGATGCGTGCGTTCCAGCGGCTGGCGATGATCGCGAAGCGGGCGCCTTCGGGGGCGCGCAGATCGCCTTCGTAGTGGGCCATGGGCGGATTTCCTTGGGGGTTGGGAAGTTTAGCAGGGCCGGCCCCGCACGCCGGGGCCGGCCGGGTCGCGGGCGTCAGGGTTCGACGTACTCGACCACGTCCAGGCCGAAACCCGCCAGGCCGACCTGGCGGCGCGGCGTGCCGAGCACGCGCAGGCGACCCAGCCCCAGATCGGCCAGGATCTGGCTGCCGGCGCCGTTGCGGCGCCATTCGGCCAACGCGCCGGCCCGGCTGGCCGGAGCCTCCGGACACTCCCGTATGCGATCCAGCAGCGCGTCCGGGGTCGCCGCGTCGCCCAGCAGCACCAGCGCGCCGCGCTCCTCGGCGGCGATCCGGCGCAGCACGTCGCCGATGGCCGGGCCGAAATCGGCGCGGCGCCAATGCAGGGCGTCGGCGAGCGGGTTCTGCATGTGCACGCGCACCAGCGTGGGCACGTCAGCCACGGCAGTGCCGCGCAGCAGCGCGAAGTGCAGGCCGTGGCTCAACCGATCCCGATAGGTGAACAGGCGGAAAGGACCGTGCTCGGTCTGGATATCGCGCTCGTCCACGCGCTCGACCGTGTGTTCGGTGCTGAGCCGGTAGCGGATCAGCTCCTCGATCGAACCCATCTTCAGGCCGTGCTCGCGCGCGAAGGCTTCCAGTTCCGGGCGACGGGCCATGCTGCCGTCGGGATTGAGGACCTCCACCAGCACGCCTGCCGGTTCCAGCCCGGCCATCAGCGCGAGATCGCTGGCCGCTTCGGTATGGCCGGCGCGATTGAGCACGCCGCCGGGTTGCGATGCCAGCGGAAAGATGTGGCCCGGCTGGGCCAGATCCTGCGGCTTGGCATCCGGACGCACGGCGGTGCGCACGGTATGCGCGCGGTCGTAGGCTGAGATGCCGGTGGTGACGCCTTCGGCCGCCTCGATGCTGACGGTGAAGTTGGTGTGGTGCGGCGAGGTGTTGTCCTGGACCATCGGCGGCAGCCCCAGCTGCCGGCAGCGCTCGCGGGTCAGCGACAGGCAGACCAGGCCGCGCGCATGGGTGACCATGAAATTGATGTCCGACGGCTTGACCAGCTCGGCCGCCATGATCAGGTCGCCCTCGTTCTCGCGGTCCTCGTCATCGACGATGACCACCATGCGGCCGTTGCGGATTTCTTCCAGCAGTTCGGGGACGGTGGCGAAGCTCATGCCTGCGCCTCCATGTCGCGCGCGCCGAGCAGGCGCTCGACGTAACGCGCGACCAGATCGATTTCCAGGTTCACCGCATCGCCCACCCGCGTCTGCGCGAAGGCGGTGTGCGAAACCGTATGCGGGATCAGCGCGACCTCGAAGCCGGCGTCGTCGACCTCGTTGACGGTCAGGCTGACGCCGTCGACGCAGATCGATCCCTTCTTGGCGATGTAGCGCAGCAGCGCGGACGGCGCGGCGAAGCGCCAGCGCTGCGCGCGCGCGTCCTCGCGGATGTCCAGCACCTGGCCCATGCCGTCGACGTGCCCGCTGACCAGATGGCCGCCGAGGCGATCGGTCGGACGCATCGCCCGCTCAAGGTTGACCGGCGCGCCGGGCTTGAGCCGGCCCAGGGTGGTCAACGCCAGGGTCTCGTTGGAGGCATCGGCCTGGAACGAGCCGGCGTCGAAATCGATCACGGTCAGGCAGACGCCGTTGACCGCGATGCTTTCGCCGGGCTGCACGTGGTCGAACGGCAGGGTTCCGGCCTGGATGGTCAGGCGGACGTCACCGCCACGGATTTCGGACGCGGCCAGCGCGCCCACGCCCTCGATGATGCCAGTGAACATCAGGGCACCTCCGCGCGCGCGGCCGGGACGGGAACAACAACAGGGAATACTGGGAGCATGAACGTTTCTCGCGGGAATGAAAAAAGCGAAAAACGCCCCAAGGCATTGAGGCAGGCGCAGGCCATCGCACACCTCGCGGTGCCCGCGTTGCCGTCTTCTTTCATCCGGACTGTGACCGTCGGCCCCGGCATTGGACCGGGTCTGCTGACCCTCCGGCGTGGCCGGAGGCGCTCGCGGGCTCGTGCTTGCGCACCTACCGCCGGTGGGGAGTTTCGCCCCGCCCTGAAGACGTCTTGGTTGCCGGCGAACCGGCCCGCGCATTGTAGCACCGCCGTCCGCCGCGCCCGGCCGGACGCTGTGTCGCGCCGGCCGCAACGACGCGAGGCCGGATTCAGGCGGGCTTGCGTCGCAGGTGCAGGACCAGCGGCCAGCGCATCCGCCGCACGCGCTGCGGATCGCCCCAGGCGGCGGCCAGTTCGGGGCCGTGGATTTCGATGGCGTCGCGGCCGGTGGCGGCCTGAAAGCACGCCGTCGCGGACAGGCTGGCGAAGTAGCCCAGCAGTTGCGGCAGGGTCCAGTCCGCGGTCAGCCAGAGGTCGGCCGGTGCCGGCATCGCCTCGAACGGCCAGTCGTAGCCGGTGTAGCCGACGTCCACGTCGTTGCGCTCCGGCGGCCAGTACGGATCGATGTCGTCGCGCACCGCCTCGGCCACGTCGGCGAGATCGTCGGAGAACACGATGTCCTGGTACGTCCAGGCGGCCAGCACGCCGCCCGGCGCCAGCACCCGCTCGCAACTGGCGAAGAACGCCCGCCGGTCGAACCAGTGCAGCGCCTGCGCCACCGCGATCAGCTCGACGCTGGCATCGGCGAGCGAGGGCGTTTCGGCCAGTTCGACCGCGACGGTCACGTTGCCGATCGGCTCGCGCTGCGCCCAGTGGCGCGCGATCTGGGCCGCGCTGGGATCGGTGGCGTGGACGTGGGCGAAGTGCGCGGCCAGGCCTCGGGTCGCCTGGCCGCTGCCGCAGCCCGGCTCCCATACCCGCGCGCTGGCCGGCACCACCGCGCCGATCGCGTCGTACAGCGTGTCGGGGTAGGTCGGCCGCGAACTGGCGTAGGTGTCGGCGAGCGCCGAGAAATGATCCTTGAAGGCGGCCATGGTCGGGGGCTGGCTCAGGTGGCGGGCACGGGTTGCAGGAGGAGGCGCTGATCCTCGCCAATCGCGCGCGCGTCGACAATCTTAAGTCGCGCGCGCTCGGCCATGCTCTGGATGCCCAGGCCGGCGAACAGCGGCCGGGCCTGGTCGCCCAGCAGCACTGGCGCGACGTAGAGCAGGACTTCGTCGGCCAGGCCGGCGGCGATGAACGCCCCGGCCAGGGTCGCGCCCGCTTCGACCTGGACCTCATTGACGCCACGCGCGGCCAGCAGCTCCAGCACCGCGCGCAGATCGAAGTTGCTGCCATCGGCCGGCGCCACCGCGCGCTGCGCGGCGATTTCGCGCGGCGGCTTGGCGTCGGCGGTATGGATGTACAGGGTGGGCGCGTCGCCTTCGCGCACCCGCCCGCGCGCGATGGTCGCCAGTCCCGGATCCAGCACCACCCGCAGCGGCGGCACGAACGGGGTGTCGTCCTCCAGCCGCACGGTCAGCGAGGGATCGTCGGCCAGCACGGTGCCGGCGCCGGTCAGGATGGCGCCGGCGCGCGCGCGCCAACGCTGCACGTCCAGGCGCGAGGCATCACCGCTGATCCATTTGGAATCGCCGTTGGCCATCGCGGTGCGTCCGTCCAGGCTGGTCGCCAGCTTGACCCGCACGAACGGCCGGCCGCGCTCGACGCGCGACAGGAAGCCGCGATTGAGCTGGCGCGCCTGCGCCTCCAGCAAACCGGACTGCACGGTGATGCCGGCGGCGCGCAGCTTGTCGAAGCCCGCTCCGTCGACCTGCGGGAACGGATCCCGCATCGCCGCGACGACGCGGGTGACGCCCGCCGCGATCAGCGCATCCGCGCAGGGACCGGTGCGACCGGTGTGTGCGCACGGTTCCAGGGTCACGTAGGCGGTCGCGTCCCTGGCGCGCTCGCCGGCCACCTGCAGGGCGAGCACTTCGGCATGCGGCTCGCCGGCGCGCTGGTGCCAGCCCTCGCCCACCACTTCGCCGTCCTTCGCGAGCACGCAGCCCACCATCGGATTGGGTCGCGTGGTGTAGGCGCCGCGCTCGGCCAGGCGCAGGGCCTGCGCCATCAGCGCGTGATCGGTGGCGGTGAAGGCGGCGGTATCGGTCATGCCCGGGTTCCCGTGGTTTGGAGTGGATACGGCAGGGAAGGCGGCGGCGACTCCGCCACGTGGCGCGCCGGGACGATGCCCATGATGCTGATCGGCACGCCGTGCAGTTGCGCACGTTCCTCCAGTTCCCAGCCGAGCCCGGAATAGAAGTCCTCGTGCCAGAGCGTGAACAGGCGCAACCGTTCCACCCCCTGCGCCGCCGCATGCGCCACGGCCGCCTCCACCAGGTGCCTGCCGCCCCCGCGTCCGCGCGCTTCCGGCGACACGAACAGGCTGGCCAGCCAGGGGCTGCCGCGATCCTGCAGTTCCGGCGCGTCTTCCATCAGCAGGCTGACCGAACCCAGCAGGGTGTCGCCATCCAGCAGCACCAGCGTGGTCGGCAGGGATGCGCGACGGGTGTGGTCTTCCAGTTCGGCGGTCGCCGCCGGCAGGGTCCAATCGTCGTACAGCGCCCCCCACTCGGCGTGATGCCAGCGCGCCAGCACGGCCACGTGCTGCGGGTGGCACCCAATCCATTCGATGCGCATGGCTCAGCGCTTCTTGTGCTTGTCGAGGTTCTTGTCGAAGGGCACGACTTCACCGCCCAGCAGCGAAAGCTGGCCGGCACCGGCCGGCAGATCGCGCTCGAGCTTCTCGATTTCCTCGCGGAAGTCGGCCACGTCCTCGAAGCTGCGGTAGACCGAGGCGAAGCGGACATAACCCACGTGGTCCAGCTTGCGCAGTTCGTTCATCACGAACTCGCCGATCCGCCGCGAGGGAATCTCACGCTCGCCGCTCATGCGGATGCTGTGCACCACCGCGCGCACCGCCGCCTCGATCTGTTCTTCCGAGACCGGGCGCTTCTGCAGCGCGCGATCGAAGCCGGCGCGCAGCTTGCGCGCGTCGAACGCATCCCGGCGGCCATCGCTCTTGATGACCGCGGGCAGTTTGATTTCGATGTTCTCCAGCGTGCTGAAGCGCTCGCCGCAAGCCTCGCATTCGCGCCGACGGCGAATCGTCGCGCCGTCTTCGGAGACGCGCGAATCGATGACGCGGGTGTCGGTGTGCTGGCAGAAGGGGCAGTGCATCGGCTCTGAGGCTTTCCGCCGCGGGGAGCGGCGGCAATGGGCGGGAACTCCACCCGAACGCCTGAGTGTACTGCCGCTGCCGCTCCCGGTCACGATCCGCCCGGGCCCGCGGGCGGCGAGCCCGACGGGACGGCGGAAAAACCCGCGCCGCCACGGCGCCGCCGGACCAGCAGCGCCGCCATCGTGGCGATGGCGGCGGTGGTCAGCCGATCAGCCGTAGACCGGGAACTGCCGGCACTGCAGGGTGACGTTCTCGCGCACGCCGGCGATGACCTTGTCGTCGCCGGGCGCGTCCAGCACGTCGCAGATCCAGTTGGCCAGGGCCACGCAGTCGGCTTCCTTGTAGCCGCGGGTGGTCACCGCCGGGGTGCCGATGCGCAGGCCCGAGGTGACGAAGGGTTTCTGCGGGTCGTTGGGCACGGCGTTCTTGTTGACGGTGATGTGCGCCTTGCCCAGCGCTTCCTCGGCGGCCTTGCCGGTGATGCCCTTGCCGATCATGTCGACCAGCATCAGGTGGTTCTGGGTGCCGCCGGAGACGATCTTGTAGCCGCGCTGGATGATGGTCGCGGCCATCGCCTGCGCGTTCTTCACCACCTGCTGCTGGTAGGTGGTGAATTCCGGCTCCAGCGCTTCCTTGAACGCCACCGCCTTGGCGGCGATGACGTGCATCAGCGGACCGCCCTGGATGCCCGGGAACACGATGCTCTGCAGTTTCTTCTCGATGTCCTCGCCGGCGCCCTTGGCCAGGATGATGCCGCCACGCGGACCGCGCAGGGTCTTGTGGGTGGTCGAGGTGACCACGTGGGCGTGCGGCAGCGGGTTCGGATACACGCCGGCGGCGACCAGGCCAGCCACGTGCGCCATGTCCACGAACAGGTAGGCGCCGATCTTGTCGGCGATGGCGCGGAAGCGCGCCCAGTCGATCACCTGCGAATAGGCGGAGAAACCGGCCACCACCATCTTCGGCTTGTGCTCCAGCGCCAGCTTCTCGACTTCGTCGTAGTCGATCAGGCCCTGGTCGTTGACGCCGTACTGCACGGCGTTGAACAGCTTGCCCGAGGCATTGACCTTGGCGCCGTGGGTCAGGTGGCCGCCATGCGCCAGCGACATGCCCAGGATGGTGTCGCCCGGCTGCAGCAGCGCGAAATAGACCGCCTGGTTGGCCTGCGAGCCGGAATGCGGCTGCACGTTGGCGTAGTCGGCGCCGAACAACTGCTTGACCCGGTCGATCGCCAGCTGTTCGGCGATGTCGACGTACTCGCAGCCGCCGTAGTAGCGCTTGCCCGGATAGCCTTCGGCGTACTTGTTGGTCAGCACGCTGCCCTGGGCTTCCATCACCCGCGGGCTGGCGTAGTTCTCGCTGGCGATCAGCTCGACGTGGTCCTCCTGGCGACGGGCCTCGGCGGCGATGGCCTGGGCGAGTTCGTCATCGAATCCGGCAATACGGGTGGTGCTGGGGAACATTCGCGGGGCCTCGCAAGGGGAAGCTGAAGGAAAGATGAGACCAGGCCGAACCGGCGGACCGGCGTTCAGGCGGTCGGGATAAGACTTGAAATATTAGCCCACGGGCGTATGGCGGCCAACTCGGACAGGTGCCACCAGGCCCGTTCTGCCCGACAATGGGCGGATTCGCCCGACCGCGACCCCGCCGCCCGACCCGCCAGCCCCTCCGCCAGCCGGTCCCCTCCCCACTGGATGCCCCCGACCGTGAAATGGGTTCTCGTCTTCCTGTTCGTCGCTTGCGCCGTCTACGTGCACTTCCGCGGACGCGTGCGTCATCGCCTGGGCCGGCAGCTGCTGGACCACTCGACCTTCATGGCGCCCATCAACGTGCTGATGTACGCCTGCTCGCGGGTGCCGACCACCCCGTTCCTGGACCCGGACAAGCATTTTCCCGAGTTGGCGCCGCTGCGCGCCCGCTGGCAGGAAATCCGCGCCGAGGCCCGGCACCTGCGTGAAATGCAGCAGATCAAGGCCGCCGACGGCTATACCGACGTCGGCTTCAACTCGTTCTTCCGGCGCGGCTGGAAGCGCTTCTACCTGAAGTGGTACGACGACGCCCATCCGTCCGCCGCCGAGCTGTGCCCGGCCACCACCGCCCTGCTGCGCGAGCTGCCGGGGGTGAAGGCCGCCATGTTCACCGAGCTGCCGCCGGGCAGCGAGCTGCGGCCGCATCGCGACCCCTACGCCGGCTCGCTGCGCCTGCACCTGGGCCTGGAAACCCCCAACGACGATGCCTGCTTCATCGACGTGGATGGCCAGCGCTACAGCTGGCGCGACGGCGAATGGACCATGTTCGACGAGACCTACATCCACAGCGCCCGCAACGACAGCGCCGGCAACCGGATCATCCTGTTCTGCGACATCGAGCGGCCGATGAAGTACCGCTGGGCGGCGGCGCTGAACCGCTTCGTCGCCCGCAACCTGATTGCCGCGGGCGCCTCGCCCAACCAGGAAGGCGACAAGACCGGCGGCTTCAACCGGGCCTTCAAGTACTTCTACGCCCTGCGCCTGAAGAGCAAGGCCCTGCGCGAGCGCAGCAAGGGCCTGTACTACACGCTCAAGTACCTGGGCGTGGCGCTGGTGGTGGCCCTGATCATCTGGATCTGAGCCGGCCCCGGCCGTTTCCGCGCCGCCGGCTCCAGCCGTTCCCGGCCTGAACGGCCGGCGGGGAAAGCCCGGCCGGCCCCTTCCGCGCTGGCAACGCGCCCCCACCCTGCGGGATAATCCCCGTCTTCCCGCCCTGTCCCAGGCCATCCGGCCGGGCTCGGCGCGTCCCGGTTCCGGAGAGCCCCATGTCGCAATACATCTACACCATGAACGGTGTAAGCAAGATCGTTCCTCCCAAGCGCCAGATCATCAAGGACATCTCGCTGTCGTTCTTCCCAGGCGCCAAGATCGGCCTGCTGGGCCTCAACGGTGCCGGCAAGTCCACCGTGCTGAAGATCATGGCCGGCGTGGACACCGACTTCCAGGGCGAAGCGCGTCCGCAACCGGGCATCAAGGTCGGCTACCTGGCGCAGGAACCGGAACTGGATCCGAACAAGACCGTGCGCGAAGCGGTCGAGGAAGGCGTCGGCGAAGTGCTGCAGGCGCAGGCCGCGCTGGACGCGGTGTATGCCGCCTACGCCGAGGAAGGCGCCGACTTCGACAAGCTGGCCGCCGAGCAGCAGCGCCTGGAAGCGATTCTCGCCGCCGGTGACGCGCACATGCTGGAGCAGCAGCTGGAAGTGGCCGCCGACGCGCTGCGCCTGCCGCCGTGGGACGCCATCGTCGGCAAGCTGTCCGGCGGCGAGAAGCGCCGCGTCGCGCTGTGCCGTCTGTTGCTGCAGAAGCCGGACATGCTGCTGCTCGACGAACCGACCAACCACCTGGACGCCGAGTCGGTGGAATGGCTGGAACAGTTCCTGGCCCGCTACACCGGCACCGTGGTGGCGGTCACCCATGATCGCTACTTCCTCGACAACGCGGCCGAGTGGATCCTGGAACTCGATCGTGGCCGCGGCATTCCGTGGAAGGGCAACTACACCGACTGGCTGGTGCAAAAGGAAGAGCGCCTGAAGCAAGAAGAGAACCAGGAAAAGGCGCGCCAGAAGGCGATCGCCAAGGAACTGGAATGGTCGCGCCAGAACGCCAAGGGCGGCCGCTCCAAGGGCAAGGCGCGCCTGGCCCGCCTGGATGAACTGCAGTCGGTCGACTACCAGAAGCGCAACGAGACCAACGAAATCTTCATCCCGCCGGGCGAGCGCCTGGGCAACAGCGTCATCGAGTTCAAGAACGTCTCCAAGAAGTTCGGCGACCGCCTGCTGATCGACGACCTGAGCTTCCTGGTCCCGGCCGGCGCCATCGTCGGCATCATCGGCCCGAACGGCGCCGGCAAGTCGACCCTGTTCAAGATGATCACCGGACAGGAGAAGCCCGACTCCGGCACCATCAACATCGGCCCGACCGTCAAGCTGGCCTACGTCGACCAGAGCCGCGACAAGCTGGAAGGCAACCACAACGTGTTCCAGGAAGTCTCCGGCGGCCTGGACATCCTCAACATCAACGGCGTGGAAATCCAGTCGCGCGCCTACATCGGCCGCTTCAACTTCAAGGGCCAGGACCAGCAGAAGCTGGTCGGTTCGCTGTCCGGTGGTGAGCGCGGCCGCCTGCACATGGCCAAGACCCTGCTGCAGGGCGGCAACGTGCTGCTGCTCGACGAACCGTCCAACGATCTGGACATCGAAACCCTGCGCGCGCTGGAAGACGCGTTGCTGGAATTCCCCGGCAACACCTTCGTGATCTCGCACGATCGCTGGTTCCTGGATCGCATCGCCACTCACATCCTCGCCTTCGAGGGCGACTCGCACGTGGAATTCTTCCAGGGCAACTACCGCGAGTACGAGGAAGACAAGAAGCGCCGCCTCGGCGCCGAAGGCGCGCAGCCGCATCGCCTGCGCTTCAAGGCACTGAAGTGACGATTCGGCCCGTGGCCGGCAACGGCCACGGCTTTGCCGAACCGCCATCCCCGCGAAAGCGGGGATCCATCGTCCACCGGCAATAAATCCCGAAGGGCCGGATTCCCCCGAATCCGGCCCATTCTTTTTTATCCCAACTCGCCGGGCATCCGTCGCGGCACGCGCTGCGGTACCCTGCCCCCGGATGAAGAGGTAGCCCCATGTCCATCGATCGCCTGTTCCGCCTGAGCGAGCACGGCACCAGCGTCCGCACCGAACTGCTGGCCGGCGCCACCACCTTCCTGACGATGTCCTACATCGTCTTCGTCAATCCGGAGATCCTCTCGACCACCGGCATGGATGCGGGCGCGGTGTTCGTCGCCACCTGCCTGGCGGCCGCGCTCGGATCGCTGATCATGGCGTTCGCCGCGAACTTCCCGGTCGGCATGGCGCCGGGCATGGGCCTGAACGCGTTCTTCGCCTTCACGGTGGTCGGTACGGCCGGCCTGCCTTGGGAGCAGGCGCTGGCGGCGGTGTTCATCTCCGGCCTGGTGTTCCTGCTGCTCAGCCTCACCGGCGTACGCGCCTGGCTGGTCGCCGGCATCCCGCCGTCGCTGCGCGCGGCGATCGTCGCCGGCATCGGCCTGTTCCTGGCGATCATCGCGCTGCAGAAATCGCAGGTCATCGTTGGCAATCCGGACACGCTGGTCGCATTGGGAACGCTGCATTCGCACGAACCGCTGCTGGCGCTGGGCGGCTTCCTGCTGATCGCGGTGCTGGAAGCACGTGGCGTGCGCGGCGCGATCCTGATCGGCATCCTGGTGGTGACGGCGTTCGCCGGACTGCTCGGCCATGTCGATTACCAGGGCATCGTCGCGGCGCCGCCCAGCCTGGCGCCGACCTGGCTGCAACTGGATCTGCCCGGCCTGCTGCATCGCGACGACGGCACGCCGATCGCCGTGCTGTTGCAGGTGGTGCTGGTGTTCGTGCTGGTGGAAGTGTTCGACGCGACCGGCACGCTCTACGGCGTGGCCGGACGCGCCGGCCTGCTGAAACTGCCGGATGGGCAGAAGCGTTTCGGCCGCGCCCTGCTCGCCGACAGCGGCGCCATCATCGCCGGTTCGCTGCTGGGCACCAGCAGCACCACCGCCTATGCCGAAAGCGCATCCGGCGTGCAGGTCGGCGGACGCACCGGCCTGACCGCGTTGGTGGTGGCGCTGCTGTTCCTGGTAGCCCTGCTGTTCTCGCCGCTGGCGGCGATGGTCCCAGGCTACGCAACCGCGCCCGCGCTGCTCTACGTGGCCGGCCTGATGCTGCGCGAACTGGTCGACGTGGACTGGAGCGATCTGACCGAATCGGTGCCGGCCGCGCTGTGCGCGCTGGCGATGCCGTTCACCTACTCCATCGCCAACGGCCTGGCGTTCGGCTTCATCGCCTACGCAGCGCTCAAGCTCGGCACCGGCCGCTGGCGCGAAGTGCATCCGGCGGTGTGGCTGGTGGCCGGGTTGTTCATCCTGCGCTACGCGTTGGCGTAGGGTGACGATGTTGTTTTGCGGAAACCGGCGGAAGAGCTCGCGGCCGGAGGCCGCTCCTACCCTGGGTTTTACCTTCGCGGTGTAGGAGCGCCATCCCGGCGCGAGCCTTTGGCGGATATCCCGGCCCCCTTGCTTCAGTCGTCGCCTTGCAAACCGGGGAACAGGATCTCGGTATAGCCGAACTGGCTGAAGTCGCGGATGCGCGAGGGATACAGCCGGCCAATCAGGTGGTCGCACTCGTGCTGCACCACCCGCGCGTGGAAGCCTTCGGCCTCGCGATCAATGGGATGGCCCTGTGGATCAAAACCGCGATAGCGAATCGCGCGATGGCGCGGCACCACGCCGCGCAGGCCCGGCACCGACAGGCAACCTTCCCAGCCATCCTCCATTTCGTCGGACAGCGGTTCTATGACGGGATTGAGCAGGATGGTGCGCGGCACCGGCGGCGCATCCGGATAGCGATCGCTGTTGTCAAAGCCGAAGATGACCAGTTGCAGGTCCACGCCGATCTGCGGCGCGGCCAGGCCGACGCCGCTGGCCGCAGCCATGGTCTGGAACATGTCGGCGATCAGTGCGTGCAGTTCCGGGGTATCGAACCGTTCCACCGGGTTGGCAATCTTCAACAGCCGCGGGTCACCCATTTTCAGGATGGGATGAATCATGTCGTTTCCTCCACGTCCGGCAGTTCAAACACCTGCCGCAGATAACGCACGTAGCCTTCGTCCTCGCACATGCTCTTGCCGGGCGAATCGCTCAGCTTGGCGACCGGCTGGCCGTTGCAGCGGATCATCTTGATGACAATCTGCAAGGGTGTCGGCCCCAGATCGTTGGTCAGGTTGGTACCGATGCCGAACGCCAGCCGGCAGCGGCCACGGAAGCGCTCGTAAAGCCGCAGCACTTTCTCGACGTCCAGGCCATCGCTGAAAACCAGCGTCTTGGTGCGCGGATCTATGCGCATCCTTTCAAGGTGCGCGAGGATTTCCTCGCCCCACTGGAGCGGCTCGCCCGAATCGTGGCGCATGCCGTCGAACAGTTTGCAGAAGTACAGATCGAAATCGCGCAGGAACGCCTTCAGGCCCACCACGTCCGACAACGCGATCCCCAGATCGCCGCGATATTCCTTGGCCCAGATATCGAAAGCCACCGCCTGCGAATCGCGCAGGCGCGGACCCAGTGCCTGGAATGCCTGCAGCCATTCGTGCGCCATCGTGCCCAGCGGGGTCATGCCGTATTCGCGCGCGAAGTACACATTGCTGGTGCCGACGAATTGCGCCCCCAGCCCAGCCTTGAGAATCGGCAGCACGCGCGCATGCCAATCCCGCGAGTAACGGCGCCGGGTGCCGTAGTCGGCAATGACGCAATCCTCGCCGCCTTCGCGCAGACGCGCGATCTTGGCATCCAGCCGGCGTTCGCCTTCCGCGACGTCGGCGACGCCCGCATGGCGGAACCAGACCTCGTTGATGATCGCCAGCAGCGGCACCTCGAACAGGATGGTGTGAAGCCAGGGACCGACGATGTCGAGTTCGATTTCCCCGGGAATCGTCGGTGAGACCCGCAACCGGATGTATTTGCGATCCAGGTGGAACAGGCCGAGGAAATCGGCGAAATCCGACTTGATGAAACGCAGCCCGCGCAGATAATCGAGTTCATCGGTCCGGAAGCGCAGCGTGCACAACGCATCGATTTCCGCGGAAATCTCATCGAGATGGTCCGCCAGCGGGACGCCCGGCGTGCGGCACTTGAAGCGGTACTGCACCTGCGCGGCCGGATAGTGATGCAGGACCGCCTGCATCATCGTGAACTTGTAGAGATCGGTATCGAGCAGCGAGGTGATGATCATCGGGCCGGGCCGTGCGGGAGCGCTGTCAGCATACTCCACGCGCTCCAGGCGCATGCGCCGTGTCCGCCGCCGCGACGACAGGCCCCGGCGGGGTCAGCGACGACGGAACAGCAACCGCAGCGCCACCGTCGCGAAATGCGCCCAGATCGCACCGAATACTCCGATGCGCACTCCCAGGCCACGCTGGCTGGCCTCGAACTTGCTGAAATACCGCCACAGGCCCCGATGCTTGTGCCACTCCACGAAGAACGGCCGCGCGCGACTGGAGACACCGCGGATATGCACCACGCGCACGCGGTTGGCCACGGCCACCAACGCGCCGGCCATACGCGCGCGCCGGCACAGATCGAGATCCTCCGCGTGCAACCGATAGCCCTCGTCGAACCCGCCAAGCCGGCGGAACAGCGAACGCGGCATCACCATCAGCGCGCCGGAGAGTGCTTCCAGCGGTTGCAGCGCCTGCGCATCGTCCACCTCCACACCCAATCGCGAGGCGGCGCCCGGCGCGGTCAGCATCGCGGCGAAATCCGGATCGCGGCGACGCGCGGCGGTGTCTCGAATCCCTGCTTCGTCCACCAGATCCGCACCCAGCAACGCTTCCCCACCGGTGGCGGCCGCCAGATCGCGCAATCGGGCCAGGGTATCCGGCAACACCTGCAGATCCGGATTCACGAACGCCAGCCAGGGCGATGCCGAATCGTCCGCGCCCTGGTTGCAGCCGACCGAGAAGCCCGGATTGTCCGGGTTGGCGACGAAGCGTACGCGCGGATCCGCCAGCGCGTGGCGCTGGACCACGCTCACGGTGTCGTCGCTGGATGCATTGTCCACCACCCGGATTTCCGCCACGTCCACCGCATCGCGAAGGCGCTGCAGGCAGTCGTCGATGGTGCTGGCGCTTTCGTGGGTGACGACGATCGCGGCGATGGCGCGCGAATCAATCGAAGAGTTCACGTTGCGGTTCCGGCGCGCCGGCCTCCAGGTAAAGCGATGTCAGTTGCTCGCGCAGCGTGCGCACGGGGTCTTCCATCAGGAAATTCGCGAGCCGCGCATGCCAGGCCGGCCAGCGCGCGTTGATCGTGTCCATGTCACCGTCGGCGGGCAAGCCTTCGCCCCCCCGCGCCACGAAGGCGGTTTCGCACAGCGCGTTGCGCCAGCCGAGGCCGGAAAGACGCAATGAAAGATCGATCAGCGCGGCGTACCAGGACGCATAACTGCTGGCATCCAGTCCCCCGGCCCGCTTGCGGGCGCTGCCGCGGATGGCGACGGCGTGGGCGACGCCCGCGGGAAGTTCCGGATGCATCGGAGGCATCGCCGCGCAGGCATGCGCGGTACGCTCGAAATCAGCGGGTGGGGCCGAGATCTCACCGAGACGCGGCCACGCGGCGGCCTCGCCCGCATTGCACCAGGGCGTGGCGGTGGCGATGGAAGCATCGCGCGCCAGGCAGGCGGCCAGCTGCTGCAGCCAACCCGGCAGTGGCTGCGCATCCGGCGCGAGGACCACCACGTCCGCATCACCACAGGCCCGCAGCATTTCGTCCAGATGCGCGACCTCGCCGACCGGGCGCGGGCGCCGCGTGTAGTCCGCCTGCAAACGGGTGCGCTGCAGCCAGCGCTCGACGATGGCCAGTCCGCGCGGACCGGCTTGGCCGTCGTCGGCGAGCCAGATCCGCGTGCCGTCGGGCGTGCCCGCGTCCAGCGAACCCAGGCAGGCGTCCAGCGCGTCGTCGTCCGCGCCTATCGGCAGCAGGATGATGGGCAGGGCGGCTGCGGCTGCGCTCACTTATTGTCGGGCTGGTTCAACGGCTTCATCGCCCGGAAGCGCTGGCCGTACTCGTCGGTCAGATCTCTCGCTTCCTGCGGATCGCGGATGATGGTCGGGGTCAACAGAATGATGACTTCCTGACGGTTGCGGTTCTGACGCTGCGAGCCAAACAAGGCGCCAAGCACCGGAATCTTGCTCAGGCCCGGTATGCCCGAAGAGCCCTTGTCGAGGCTGTCGCTGATCAGGCCGGCCAGCATGATGGTATCCCCGCTACGGACTGCGGCTTCGGTCTTCATCCTGCGCGTGTCGATGTCGACGTTGCATGAGCGGCCGGTGGTACCACCGCAGGTGGCCGGGCGGGAGCCGGGCACGCTCAGTTCCTGGACGATGTCGAGGAACACCATGCCGTCCCGCGCAATGCGCGGACGAACCTTCAGCAGCGTACCGGTATCCAGGTACTGCACCTGCGAATAGGTATTCGTGTTCTGGCCGTTATCGATCGTGACGGAATCGATCGGAATCCGGGTACCGACATTCAGGGTGGCTTCCGCGTTATTGCGGATCAACAGGGATGGCGTCTGGAGCAATTGCACATCCGTGGCCTGATCAAGCGCGCTGATGATGGCGGCCGCGTTGTTACCGAGGAACGTCCAGCCGATACCGGTATCCGGACGAATGCTGCCACTGATGGAACCCCAGATGCGACGTCCCAGGGCACTGGGAAGAGCCGGGTCGGTCTCCTGGGTCACTGCGTTCTCGAAGAACCAGGAAACGCCATAGCTCAGCTTGCCTGTCAACTTGACTTCCGCAACCTGCGCTTCGATGTGGACCTGCATGGGCATGACGTCGAGTCGTTCGACGACTTCCCTGATCGATTTCCATGCGCTCGCACTGGAACGCACCAGCAACGTATTGGTTTCCTCCACCGCCGCGACACCTACGCGGTCACCGTCGATTTGCAGGGTCAGGCTGGCGTTGCCATCGGACCGCGGCCCCAGACTCAGGTTGCCTCCGCCCAGGGTGCCGCCGGTACTGCCACCCGTCCCTCCGGTACCGCCGAAATCAACGCTGCTATTGCGGTCGTCCAGGCCACCATCGTTGATCTGGACCGGATCCGTTCCCGGCATCAGCGAGGCATTGCCGTTGCCGCCGGTGGTATCGCCGCGGTTTCCGCTGCCGGAACCGAACACCTCCGCCAGCCGCTGCGCCAGGTCCTTGGCCTTGATGTACTTCAGTTCGTACGAATACAGCCGCGCGCCCTCGCCCGCGCTGTCGATGCGTTCCAGCCACTGCTGGATCTGATCCAGGTAGGCTGGCTGCGGGGTGATCACCAGCACGGCGTTGGCGCCTTCCAGGGGCATGAAGCGGAACATGCCGGCGCTCGGGGTCTTGCTGGTTTCGCCGAACACCTTTTCCAGATCCGCGACCACCTTGGTGGCTTGCCCGGTTTCCAGCGGGAACACGCCCACCGACATGCCCGAGAGCCAGTCGACATCGAACACCTCGACCGTGCGCAGGTAGTTCTCCAGCTCCGTACGCGTACCGGCCAGGGTGATCAGGTTGCGGGTGGTGTCGATGTTGACGATGGCGTTGGGGCGCGCATAGGGCTCCAGCACCTTCTTCATCTCGGTGGCGCCGATGAAGCGCAGCGGCACCACCCGCACCTCGTAGCCGCGCGCGTTGGCGGCGCCGCCGGTGCGCGGGGCGACCGTGCCGACCATCGCCTGCTCGGCCGGCATGATGTTGTAGCGGCCGTCGCTGTAGACCATGCGCGCGTTGTTCTGCGCCAGCACCTGTTCCAGCAGGGTCATCGCCTGCGCTGGCGACACCGGCTTGGGCGTGCCCAGGGTGACCGTGCCCTGCACGCCGGGCGCGATCACGTAGTTCTGGCCGAGCATGTCGCCAAGGATGGCCTTGACCACCGCGTGCACGGATTCGCCTTCGAAGTTGAAACTGGCCGAACCCGAACTGGCGCCGCCCAGCGACGGCATCGGCGCCGCCGCCGCGCCGCGGTTGATCATCTGGCCGCTGCCGCGGCGGATGACCGGGCGGGGACCGCTTTCGGGTTCCTCGGTTTCAGCCAGTGGCGAGGTCTGGGCGGTACCCGGGGTGGCCGGGGTCTCTCCGGCGCGCCGGACGTCCGGCGTGGGCGCGGTGGCGCAACCCGCCAGCAGGCCCAGGCAAACGGAGAACAGGAATAGGCGTGACTTCATGCCGGCACTCTACTGATTCGGATTTGGGGTATATGCGGGCGGGTACGCTTCATCGCCCTTTTGCTGCTGGCGCATCTGCGCGCGTCGCGCCTCGATGCGTTTACGAATCGCTTCCATTTGCTGTTCGGTTGTCATCGCCGGTTGCTCGGCCGGTTCTTGCGGCTGTGCCGGCTTGGCTGGCGGAACCGCAGGCACACCGCCGGCGATGGGTTGCGCGGGGGCATTGCCTCCCGTGGGCGGTCCCACAGGCACCGGCACGGGAACCGGTGGCGGTGTGCCCGATACGCTCGGCGGCTGGCCGCCAGTGCCGTCAAACACCCTCAATTCCAGCGTACGACGTCCTTCAGGTCCTTCGAACACCGCCGCACGCGGCTGCAGATCCACCAGCTTCCATTGGGGAGCAGCATTCGCCGCCTCACCCTGCTTGATCCGGATTCCCTCACCGCCCTGACTGGGTTGGAGAATGGCCATGTGCAGTCCTGGCGTCATCAACACGCTGGTCAACACGTAATCGAAACCAGAGGGCTGCGCGTCCGCGTCCCCCGTCAGGTAGAACGGCTGTGGGCGTCGGCTTTCATAAAAGGGGGGGCGCTGAGTGAACTCAGTGTACTGCCCAAGCACTCCCATCCCCTGTGGCGAAGTCTTCGGCAGTGCCGGCAACCGCGCCGCACCGGCCGGGTCGTCCGCCAGCGGAGTAATGCGGCTACCCAACCCTGCCTGAGCCAAGATGGCAACCAGCACCGTCCAGCCGGTCACTGCGGCCAGCAGCAACGTGCGCGGTCCCGTCGATTCAATGGACATCGCCATTCTCCGGCGCCTGCGGCAGCGCTACCGCGGCGGGCACGGCTGGCGAAGCAGCTGCTACCACGCCCGGCTTCAGGTAGCCGTACAGTTCGAAAGTAACATCGAGGCCTCCCGTTCCACCTTCTGGGGCCATATAGGCGTAACTGCTCGAAAGAATGCCCAAATTGTCGACGAACAAGCGCGGGCTGCCAGACTCCAGCGCATGCAGCACCACCAGCAGTTCCGGAGTACCGCAACGCAGGCGGACCTGCACCACCACCCGAGTGAAGCGCTCGCCGGTAGCCTGAGGCAGCGGTGACTGGTTGGCGATTCCGCAGCTGCGGTTGCCCGGGCTGGCCTCCTTGACCACGCCCTCCAGTCGCTGAACCAGACCGGCGGTGGCCAGTTCCATGCTGGCCTCTTCGAGGAAACCTGGCCGTTGTGCCTGCTGGGCCAGTGCGGCCGCCAATTGCTTCTCCACCTCCGGTGCCTGTTGCAACTGCGTGCGCACACGAAGTTCGCGCTCACGCAACGCCTGGATGCGTTGATCCACCTCGAGCATCGGCTGCGTCCACCAGGGATGGACCAGGACCATGTATCCCAATAGGAGGACTGCCGCTAACAGGCCCAGCGCGAGCCATCGGTCGCGACTAGTCGGCACGGTCGCCATTCGACCCTCCCGTGGTGGGTGCGGGGGGCGCCGTCGCGCTCACGAGTTGAGCAGTCAATGTGAACCGATCACGGCGCCGCGTCTGGTCCGGCTGCAGCGCGCCGCTCAAGGCGGGAGAACGCCACAGTGCGGAGCCCTGTAGCTTGGCAACCAGCGAGGAAGCTTCTGAACTCAAGCCGATGAGAATCAACCGATCACCTTCGATCGACATCTTTTCTAGGTACGTGCTGTCCGGCAGGCGCCGGCTGACCTCGTCCAGCACCTCGACCGCGGTCGGCCGCTGTGCGCGTGCCCTCTCCAGGGCGTTCATGCCTTCGACCAAGTCAATCAACTGCTGTCGCTGGCCCGCCACTTTTCGCGCCTGCTCGGTGCGCGTGCGCAATGAGGCCTCGAACCGGTCCGCCGCTTCGCGTCGGTTCTGCAATACGGTCCAGGCGGAAAACAACACCGCCGCTATTGAGAGCGAGCCCAGGGCCAGATGCCAGCCACGCATTGGCGCCTGCCGCACCCGGCGGTCAACGGGTGCCAGCAGGTTCACCCCGAGCGGCCGCCCGTCGGTACCGGATACATCAACGCCACCGAGTTCGTCAGCCAGCCCTCCGAGCGGTGCCAGGACAGCACCGAAGCGCTGCCGCGGAATCACTACCAGATCGACATCGAGCTGCCCATCTTCACGCCGCTGACGCAGACTGGCGTCATAGCAGACATCGTCCGCGCCGAAAGGGGTCTGCCGATCGATCTCGAATCGCACCACGTCGCGCAGCCTGTCCGCCGCCGCCGCGGGCAACACCAGCGTCCGCCGCAGCACCGCGTCGGCCGGCAGCAGCAGCCAGCGTGGCAGTCCGGCCATGCGCTTGCCGAGCAAGCCATCGAGATCGCCGGCTTCCAGCGGCAACGGCAGGCTGGCCAGCTCACGCACGCCTTCCGTGCTCTGCCACGCCAGCACCACTTGATCGTCCTGCTGGCCGAGCAGCAGGCGATCCTGGGTAAGCCCCAGCAGCGAGCGCCAGCGGTGCGGCAACCAACTGGCCAGCGCCCTGCCCCACCATCCGAGCAGCCCACCGGCTCCCGGCAACAGGCGCGCGCGCAGGCTGTCCATGCTGTCGCGGATCGTGCTCATGGCGGTGCAGTTCCTTCTTCCCAGCGCAAAACGGTGTATGCCATCCCCGGCACGGGACCACCGCCGGCCCGTATCACCGCGCGCAGCGTCGCTTCCCGTCCATCGCGAAGCGTCGCGTGGCTCTCGATACTATACGTGCCGCTTCCGCCGCCGGCGAGTTGGGCCCCGGCCTGGTCGGAGGGCAATGCACGCTGGGTGAGGATCCGTTCGGCGTCCAGGCCCATCGCGACCAGCACCGGTCCGGGCGCGTAATTGGCATCCGGCAAGGTGCGGCCGGAGTACAGGGTCAGGTAGGGCGCCAGCCGCTCGTAGTACTCGGACGTCATGCCCAGGACCTGCTGCAGTTCGGCCACGCTCTCGAACGGCGCGTCCTTGGCGCCGTATTCCAGGCCGGCCGCGGCGTAATCCGGATCCTCGGCGCCACCGCGCGGCTGTCCGAGCGAATCGGCATCGCGCCAGTCGAGGATCGCGGCGGCCAGCTGCGGTGCGGTTTCCTCCGGCACGCCGCGCACCCGCAGCAGTTGTTCCAGCAGGCGGATGTCGGCCTGGTTCAGATCGACCTTGCCGCTTTCGTCGATCGCATTGATCCGCAGGCGGCTGCCGGAAAACATCCAGTCGTAGCCACGTCCATCCGGCATCCAGCGGGTCTGCGGCTGCTGATCGGCAATCCGCACCAACGCGTAGTCGATGCCGGCACGGGCCAGTTCGCGGGCGACGGTGCCGTCCCGCGCAACCTGGCCCTGCAGCGATTCCATCCGCGCGGTCACCGCGAACGCGCCGATCAGCGCCGCCAGCAAGGCGGTCAGCCACAGCACCAGCAACAGCGCCGCGCCGCGTTCGCGCATCACAGGCCTCCCGGCGGCTGCGCGCCGCCCCCTGCGCCGCCCTCGCTGTGCACCAGGGTGACGATCAGTTCCGGCCAGCGCGCGCCGGCCTCGGTTTCCACCTCCACCGCCACCTGCAAGGGCAGGATTTCCGCGGTGCGCCAGGCTTCCTGCCACGGGCCGGGCTGCCCCTTCTCGTCCAGGCCGCGATAGCGGAAACGCGCGTTGCGCAGGCCGTCGGCCATCAGCTCGGGGGCGATGGGGTCCGGCGTCTCCACCGCCTGGCCGGCCTGCACGACCGCGAACCGTGCCATCAGGCGTCCCCGTTCGTCGAAGGTCAGGTCGTACAGGTGCGGTCCGCCCCGACCGAGATAGTTGGGCAGATCCGCGACGAAGCGGATGCGCCTCGGCTCGCCAAGGAAACGCGACTGCCGGAACGTGGCCGGATCGGTGGCGAACACCACCGGCAACGCGGTGCCGATGCGCTGGCGCAGGAAACCTTCCACCGCACGCGCGCGTTCGTTCTGCTGCGCGCGAATCTCGCCGCGCTCGACCATCGTGGTCGATGCGCGCACCGTGGCGAAGGCCAGCGCGAGTCCCGCCGCCAGCAGCACCAGCGCCAGCAGCATCTCCAGCAGGGTGAATCCATGCGCGCGGCGGCTCACGGCACGCTCCGGCTGCGATTGGGATCCGGCGGCACCAGCCGCAGCGTGTCCCATACGATCCGTTGCCGTGGCTCGTCGCCCCAGCGGGTGATCAGGCGCAGGCGCAGCAGTTCCGGCGCCGAAGGATCCCGAATCGGCGTCAGTGCCTTGATCGGATCGTCATACGGCGCGATCTCCAGTTCCCAGCGATAGCGGCCGTTCTCGAACTCGCCCTCGCGGCGGCCCGGCTGCAGGAACTCGCCCACGCCGATCTGCGCCAGCAGCGACTGGGTGTGCAGCGAGGCGCGGGTCGCGTCGTCGGCCGCGCGGATCTGACGGGTGGCGCCGGACAGGGAACCCAGCAGCAGCGTCAGCGCGAGCGCCATCAGCGCGAACGCCACGATCACCTCCAGCAGGGTGAAACCATGCGGACGCCTCATGTGCCGCCGCCCCCGCGGACCACCTGCACTTCGCCGGTCAGCCAGGCCACGTCGATGCGCCAAACGGCCTGGCCGCTGCTCAGCCGGATCTGGCCACCGCTGGAACCGCCGTCATGGAAGAACATGATCGCGCCCACGCCCGGCTTGGGCTGGACCTGGCGCGCGCCGACAAAGGCGATGCCCAGCGACGCCGGCACCGTGCCGCGATGCCGGTTGGGGGCCTGCCAGCGGCGATTTTCCGGATCGATGACGAAACGCTGCGGTTTGCCGGTCGCCATCGCCTGCGCACGCGTGTAGCGCAACTGCGCGGCGATTTCGCGCGCCTCCGAACGCAGGCGCATGCCGTCCAGTCCACCGGTCAGCACCATCGCCGCCAGCGTGCCGGCGATGGCGATCAGCATCACCACCAGCAGCATTTCCAACAGCGAAACGCCGCGGGCATCACGCGGCGCTCGGAAGGAAGTGCGAAGGCCGCGCATCGCGCCGTATCCGGCTTACTGGAACCGGATGTCGGCGTCGTAGCTCTCGCCGCCGGGTTTGCCGTCCTTGCCGTAACTCATCAGATCGAACGGCTGGGATTCGCCCGGCGCCCGATATTCGATCACATGGCCCCACGGGTCCTTCAGTTCCGCCGGCTTGGCGTAGGGCCCCAGCCAGCCCGCCGCATTGGTCGGCGCCGTTACCAGATCGTCCAGCCGCGACGGCAGGCTGCCGGTGTCGAGCTGGTAGTTCTCGACCTTGCCGGCCAGGGTCTGGATCTGGGTCTTGGCGAGATTGGCCTTGCCGCGATCGGCGCCGCCCAGCAGGCGGCTGCCGACCAGCGCCATGATCCCGCCGATCAGGATCAGCACGATGATGATTTCCAGCAGGCTGAAGCCGGACTGTGAGGCCGGCGAACGGAAGCGGGGGCCGGAACGGGTTCGGAAGGGCTGGCGCATCGGTGTATTCCTGTTGTATGCGTTGATGAAGTGAGGGGAAAAAGTCTGGTGGATGGTGCCTGAACCGGTTGTTCGGCCAACCGGGCTCAGCCGATGGCGTTGGTCAGACCATACAACGGCAACAGCACCGCCAATATGACCAGGCCCACGACCAGCGCCAGCACCAGGGTGATGACTGGGACCAGCAGCGCCAGCAGTCGTTCCATGGCCTGCCCGGTTTCCTGCTCGAAGGTATCGGCGGTCTTGAGCAGCATGCTGTCCAGCGCGCCGGATTCCTCGCCCACCTGGATCATCTGCAGCGCCAGGCGCGGGAACCGCTTGCCCTTGCCCAGTGAGGCGGCGAGCCCGTGGCCGTTCTTGACCTGGTCGGCGGCGGCGTCCACGTCCGCCCACAGCGCCCGGTTGAACAGCACGTTGCGGGAGATGCCCAGCGCGGCCAGCAGCGGCACGCCGTTGCGCAGCAGGGTACCGAGGGTGCGCGCCAGGCGGGCGGTCTCCAGCCGTGCCACCAGCGGGCCGACCAGTCTCCGTTCGAGGATCCAGCGATCGAAACGATCACGGAACGCCGGATCCCGGCGCTTGCGGTCGAACCAGAGCAGCAGCACGGCGGGCACGGCAATCAGCACGAACCAGGCCTGCTGCACGAACGCACCCGTCGCCATCACCCCGCGGGTGAACCAGGACAGCTCGACGTCCAGACTCTCGTACATCTGCGAGAACTGCGGCACCACGTAGCCCAGCAGGAACAGCAGCGCGAACCCGACCACCACCACCAGGATGGCCGGATAGATCAACGCGTTGATCACGCGACCGCGCAGGTTGCGGCTGCGTTCCAGGTAGTCGGCCAGCCGGGCCAGGGTGTCCTGCAGGCTGCCACCGGCTTCGCCGGCGCGGACCATGTTGATGTAGAGCCGGCTGAACACGCCATGCTGGCGTTCCAGCGCCACCGACAACGGCGCGCCGCCGCGGACCGCGTCGCGCACGTCGGCGATGATGTCGCGCGCGCGCCCTTCTTCCGGCATGTCCAGCAGGATCGACAATGCCCGATCCAGCGGCTGCCCGGCGCCCAGCAGGGTCGCCAGCTGTTGGGTGAACTGGACCAGGCGATCCCCGGCCAGCGGCTGCTGGCGCAGCAGTCCGCGCAGCGAGGTGCCCCCGCGGACGTCGGCCGCCAGGCGCGCCTCGACCGGCAGATGCCCCTGCTCCTGCAGGCGCGTCGCCACTTCGGCGTCGCTGGTGGCCTCCATCTGGCCTTCCAGCAATTCGCCGCGCGGGTTCAGGGCCTTGTAGCGGTACAGGGGCATCGGCAGGGGCTTCCTTGGCGTCCGAGCCCCTAAGCATACGCGCGCAGGATTTCCGCGCTACGGGATCGGAACCGTTTCGCTCAGGGAAGAGACCCCGTTCTCATCGAATGCCTCGACCGCGACGTGATAGGAAACGCCCGCGTTCAGTGCCCGGACCTCCAGCCGTGTCGGCTGATCCGCGAACACCTGGTAGGTGGAATGCAGGCGATCCGGCGCGACTCCCCAGCGCACGTTGTAGCCCACCGCACCGGTCACCGGATGCCATTGCACGGTCACCTGGCGCGGATCGGCGTCGCGCCTGGCCTGCACGCGTTGCGGGGTCGCGGGGGATTTTCCGTCTGCATTGCCGAACACCCGCAAATCGCTGATCGCCAGGTGCGCGGCGCCGACGTGGCCATGCACGTAGCGCACGTGCCGCGCGCGCACCGGCGCGGCCAGGGGCAGGTAGGCGTTGGGCCGATCCCGGCGCGGTCCGTCGGTGGCGGCCAGTGGCTGCCAGTGGCGGCCGTCGAGCGAGTACTCCAGGCGGAACTCGGTATAGATGTCATCCGAATCGCCATAGAGTCCGGACTGGTAGTCGGCGAAGTTGACCTGCACCGCGCGCACGCTGCGCTCGCCGCCCAGATCCACGCTCAGCGTCTGTCCGGCCGCATTGTCCGCGGCAACCCAGAACGTACGCGGATTCTCGTCGGTGGCGTTGGCCGCGGCGAAATCCTTGTGCACCGACGACGCGCTGGCGCGCTTGCGGTAGGACAACAGCATCCAGCCGGTGAACAGGCTTTCCGGATCGGCGTTGGCGGCATCCGGCACATAGTGGGGGAAGTCGCCGAAGCGCGTGGACACGGACATCTGCCCGTCTGCGCCGAACGCTGCGGGGAACATCGCGATCCGCCGCTCGAAGGTCCAGTTGTAGCCAATCCAGGGCGTCCCGGTGTTCCACCAGTTGCCATGCGCATCCTGGAAGGTGGAGCCGTGTCCGGCGCCATGCACGAACCCGCCGGGCTTGTAGCCCACCGGGTTGTAGGGCGCGTACTCGAACGGTCCCAGCGGACCGTCGCCGACGTAGACGCCGGTCGCGTAGGCGTTGTATTCGGTGCCGGGCGCGCCGTATTGCAGGTAGTAGCGGCCGCCGACCTTGTTCATCCACGCGCCCTCGATGTAGGTGGGGCTGTTCTCCTCGCGATGGTCCTGGCCGAAACGCTCCCAGCCATGCCGCTTCGGATCCAGCAGGATCAGCGCGCGTGGCTTGCCGATGTAGCGCATGCCGCGATCCATGTCGAGCTCGATGCCATAGAGCGGAAACGTATCGGAAGATCCCCAGTACAGGTACCAGCGGCCATCGTCGTCCTTGAAGAACGACGGATCCCACGGTCCAGGCGGAACCTCGGTGGGTTGCGGGTCACCGACGCGCCAGGGTTGCATGAACTGATCCATGCCGGGACGCACCGCGTTGGGAAGCTCCGGCGTCCGGCGGGTGAAGAAGTCGAAAACGCCATGTTCCGGGTCACGGCTGACCAGCACCGCGCCGGGGCCGAACATCGAGCGCATCAGCAGCAGGCGGTCGCCATCGGAAATCGCCGCCGGCGCGACCATGCTGTCGAAGGGCCAACGACTGGGTTCGATGAAACGCCAATCCACCAGATCGGTCGAGCGCCAGTAGCCGTCGGCCAGGGTCTGGAACAGGTAGTAGGCATCGCCATGCCGGACCACCACCGGATCGGCGCCGGTGCGATAGGAGATCTCCTGGTTCAACTGTTCGAAGTTGTAGCGGTAATCGATGTCGATCGGATTGGCATAGGTCTTCCTCCCCTCGGGTGCCGGGGACGACCCGGTCGCCTGGGCCGCCGCGGCCAGTGAAAACAGCAGGGCGCCGGCCAGCCGGCGGAAAACGGTGCGCGCCACGACTCCTCCAGGAACGGTCCACTGAAAACGTTTTCAGTCCCCGGAGTATTGCCTCCCGTCCGCCTGCGGGAAAGCCGCAGTGCAGCGAAACGTCGTTCGCTCGAAGCTAGGGATGTCAGGCGACCCGGATTCGTCCAGGAACGCGCGGCATGGCGACCCTGCCCCATCCGGCCATTCCATCGCCGGGCGCCGCGGACACCCTGCCCGTCGTCGGCCCTCAGGCTTCCTCGGTGACCCGCAGGACTTCCTCGATCGTGGTCTGCCCGGCCAGCGCCTTGGCGATGCCGTCCTCGTACATGGTCTGCATGCCGCCCGCCCGCGCGATCTCCTCGATCTCGCCCATGCCGGCGTGGCGCATCACCGCACGCCGCAGTTCGTCGTTCATCACCAGGAATTCGATGATCGTGGTCCGGCCCAGGTAGCCGGTCGGCGCGACGGCCGACGGACGCGGGCGGTACAGGACGATGTCGCCTTCCGGCTGGAAGCGGCGCAGGCCGAACTTCTCGATCTCCTCGGGCGAGGCGCGGTACGGCTCGGCGTGGGTCGGCTCCAGCCGGCGCACCAGGCGCTGGGCGAGGATGCCGTTGATCGTGGAGGTGAGCAGATAATCCTCCACCCCCATGTCGAGCATGCGGGTGATGCCGCCGGCGGCGTTGTTGGTGTGCAGCGTGGACAGCACCAGGTGGCCGGTCAGCGCGGACTGGATGGCGATGCGCGCGGTTTCCAGATCGCGCATTTCGCCGATCATGATGATGTCCGGATCCTGGCGGACGATGCTGCGCAGCGCATGCGAGAAATCCAGCCCGATCTGCGGCTTGGCCTGGATCTGGTTGATGCCCTCGATCTGGTATTCGACCGGATCCTCGACGGTGATGATCTTGACGTCGCTGGTGTTGAGTTTGCTCAGCGCGGTGTACAGCGTGGTGGTCTTGCCCGAACCCGTCGGCCCGGTCACCAGCAGGATGCCATGCGGCTGCTCCAGCACCTTCTGGAACTGCGGCAGGAACGCGTCGGTGAAGCCCAGGCGCTTGAAATCGAACACCACGGTCTCGCGATCCAGCAAACGCATGACCACGCTCTCGCCGTGCGCCGTGGGCACGGTGCTGACGCGCAGATCCAGTTCCTTGCCCTGCACGCGCAGCATGATGCGGCCGTCCTGCGGCAGCCGGCGTTCGGCGATGTTGAGCTTGGCCATGATCTTGATGCGGCTGATCACGGCGGCAGTGAGGTTGGCGGGCGGACTCTCGGCCTCCTCCAGCACGCCGTCCACGCGATAGCGGACCTTCAGCCGGTTCTCGAACGGCTCGATGTGCACGTCCGAAGCGCGCAGTTCCACCGCACGCTGGATGATCAGGTTGACCAGGCGGATCACCGGCGCCTCGGACGCCAGGTCGCGCAGGTGTTCGACGTCGTCCAGGTCGCCGGCGGTCTCGCCGTCGGCGTTCTCCACGATGGCGCCCATCGCGCTGCGTCCCTGGCCGAAGTAACGCTCGATCAGATCATCGATCTCCGAACGCAACGCCACCCGCTGGCGCACCGCCTTGCCGGTCGCCAGTTGCACGGCTTCGACCGGGTAACCGTCCTGCGGATCGGCCACCAGCAGATCCACGCCGGCCTCGTCCTCGCCCACCGGGCAGACATGGAACTGCTTGAGGAAGCGCACCGACAACGGCGTTGCCTCGGGCGGCAGTTCGGGCAGTTCCTTGGCGCTGACCAGCGACAGGCCCAGTACGTCGGCGGCCGTCTCGGCATGATCGCGCTCGGACACCAGCCCCAGCCGCGACAGCAGCGACAACAGGCTGCCGCCGGTTTCCTCCTGCACCCGCCGCGCCCGCGCCAGATCGGGCTCCTTGAGCTTTCCACGCGACAGCAGCGCTTCGACCATCCGCTCCTCGGCGCCGACTTCGGTGGTCTGGGATTCAATCAGGGCGTTCACGTCGCACTCCCGTTGCAGGCGTCCACTTTACCAATGTCTACCATCGACCGGAGTCGCCCGCGTGACCGGGAACCGACGACGGCAATCCTTCGGGGCGGGTTACTGGCGGACCTGCAGGTTGACTCCGCTGAAAGGGGTTTCACCCACCACGAGGACGTAGTAGGTCCCCGCGCGGGCTTCGGCGGGCGCGATACGGATGGTTTCGACCGTGCCGGGACGCCGCGAACCGTACTGGTGCGCGCTAGCGGTCGGCACCCGGTCGAAGCCCGCGTATACCGAAACATCGCCCTGCCCACCGTAACTCATGATGCTGATCAACCGCCCGGGCGCCGCCTCGAAGCGGTACAGCCACTGACTGCCGGCACCGCCATTCATGCCGGTCACCGGCACCCGGTTCCGCACCGGGCTGGCCTGCGGTCCGCAGTCCACGCACGCAGGCTTCAGCGCCTCATCCAGCGCGGCACGCGCATCCAGCAGACCGATCCCGATGGGCGTTGTCGCCGGTATCCGCGCGGGAAACGGGCGCGCGGTCCTGAGCAGCAGGCTCTCCATTTCCGAGGGTGTCAACGGAACCCGACCCGCCTGCGCGCGCGCGCCCTGGACCAGGGCCGCCACTGCGGAGACGTGCGGCGTGGCCATGGAAGTTCCGATCTTGCCGAAATAACCGAACTCGCCCGAGGCCGGGTCCGTCTTGCTCGAGGAACCGGCCTGGAGCACATAACCGTCCCAGCCGGAATTGCCAGTGTCCTCCCCCCCGCCACCACCCGGCGCCGCGATATCGACCGCCGCGCCGAAGTTTGAGTAATAGGCCTTGCCGCCGGTGATGCGCGAGGCGCCGACGGTGATCACGCCACGACAGCTGGCCGGGCTGACATCCGCCGCATCCACGTTGCTGTTGCCCGCCGCCACCACCACCACGCTGCCGTTGGCGGTCGCGATGTCGATGGCGTCCTGGGTAATGCGCGGACACGAGCGATTGCCGCCCAGGCTCAGGTTGATGACCTCGGCGGGATGGGGATTGGCGGGCACACCCGGAACCCGCCCACCAGAGGCCCAGACAATCGCATCCGCGATGTCCGAGGTCAGGCCGCCGCAACGACCCAGCACCCGGACCGGAAGCACCTTGGCCCGGTACGCGACGCCCGCCCCCCCCAGCCCGTTGTGGGTGACTTCGGCGATGGTGCCGGCCACGTGGCTGCCATGCCAGGTGCTGTTGCGCACCGGCGAGCCGCCGTAGCACTCGCCCGCCACCGGACTCCAGTCCCCCAGATCCAGCGCTCCCGCCACCCGGGCGTCGGTGGGTCTGCGCGATATCCAGGCATTGCTGATGAAGTCGTAGCCGGGCAACAGGTTCGCGGACAAATCCGGATGATCGGTCAGCACCCCGGTATCGAGCACCGCGACCACCACACCCTCACCCTGTGCGATGTCCCAGGCCCTCGGCGCGCCGATGCCTCCCACCGGATGATGGAAATGCCACTGGAGGTCGAACAGCAGGTCATTCGGCGGGTCATTCGGTGCGTACAGCGGGTACATGCGTTCGTCCGCCTCCGCGAGCAGCACGCCGGGATCGGATCTGAGTTCAGCCAGCAACCGCGCCATTTCCGCCTGGGAAAGTGCACGCGAGAGCGAGAACGCGTCGCCGCCGCTGGCCAATGGATGCAGCATCCTGACGCCAAGCATGCCGCCATTCCCGCGCTGCCGTGGCGGTGTATCCAACAAGCGTGCGCGCGCCACGGCCGCGCGCACGACCGCAGCCTTGTCGTGGCTGCGCGTGCCGGCGATACGCTGGCGCACGATGATGCGGTCTCCCTCGATGCGCCTTGGCGGCGTCGACTCGACTTCCGCCGTCCGCGCCAGCGGAATCGCCGCCAGGCTCGACTCCGCCGCGATCGCCCAGACCAGCAGCGCCATGGCGGTCATCATCCCCTTTCCGTTGCATTTCATATTCGTGGTTCCTTCTTTGATTAATCGCCCGATGCGGTGTCGTGCATCCATCACCGTCACCAGCCGAAACCGGCACCCATGCCGACCGAGCGTTCGTCCCCGCTGAGCGCGCCGCCCAGACTGAATGTGGCCCGCTCGCCGAAAGCGCGCTGGTAGCCCACTGACAGCGCGCGTTCGCCACCCTGGAAACCCACGCCCACGCCGACGCGGTTGTCGGTGCGAATGCCCGCGGCGCTGATCGCCATGTTGAGCATGGCCGCGCCCATCGCGCCCTGCCGGTCGATGCGGCGGTCCTGGGCATGGAGGCGGCGTTCCAGATCGCCCTTGAACCGGGTGAAGTCGTCGTTCCACGCCGCGAACCGGGTGTCCGTGTAGGCATTGGCGTTGGCCAGCGTCTTCGCCGCGGTGGCATCGGCATGGGCGTTTGCATTGGCCAGCGCCTTCGTCGTACTCGCGTCGGTATAGGCGTTGGCATTCGTCTCCGCCCTCGCGCCCACCGCGTCGGCATGCGTGGTCGCATCGACCAGCGTCCGCGCCGCGCGCGCATCGGTGTAGGCGTTCGCATTCGTCTCCGCCCGCGCTCCCGTCGCTTCGGCATGCGCGTTCGCATCGGCCAGCGTCCGCGCCGCGCGCGCATCGGTGTAGGCGTTCGCATTCGTCTCTGCTCGCGCTCCCGTCGCTTCGGCATGCGCGTTCGCATCGGCCAGCGTCCGCGCCGCGCGCGCATCGGTGTAGCTGTTCGCATTCGCCTCCACCCGCGCTCCCGTCGCGTCGGCGTGCGCCCGCGTGTCCGCCAGGCCGGCGTCCATCTGGCCCTTGTTGACGGCATCGGTTTCCACGACGCCCGCCGCCACGTGGACAATCTGGCGTTCCTGGCCGGTGCGTCCCACCGACACGCTGTTGCCGCGCTCGCTGACGGCACCGGCTCCCAGGGCCACGCTGTTCTCCGCCAGGCTCCACGCGCCATTGCCGATGGCGATGCTTCCGTGTCCGCTGGCCTGGCTGGCGCTTCCCATCGCAGCGGCGCCGATACCGGAAGCATGGGCATGGCTGCCGGCCGCCATCGAACCCTGTCCATCCGCGAGGGCGCTGTAACCCGTGGCGGTGGCATCGTCCGCAAGCGCGCTGGCACCGTTGCCGGAGGCGGACGCGCGCTGGCCATAGGCGGAACTGGTTGCGCCCAGTGCGACCGCATAATCGCCCAGCGCCGCGGCGTCGGAACCCAACGCCACCGCATCCTCGCCTTCCGCATAGGCCAGGCCGGGCCCATTGGACTGGACGTGATGTTGAATCGCGACCGCCATCGAACCGGCACCGAACATGGTTGTCCGGGAGTTGCTCCCCTGCACCGGCGACGACTCCGCGGGAGTCCGGCTTTCGGTTTCGGTCGCCAAAGCGTTCCCCGCCATCAACAGCGACGCGACCGCGATGTTGATCGCGATGGCGAACGTCGAGGTCCTGCACGTTCGGCATGATGACGACCGGCGGGCCCTTGCCGTGGAAACCGGGCTGTCATTGCCAGCGGTGCGGTTCCTGCGGATGGCAGGCATGGAATGGCGCATCTTTGAGACTCCCTTTTCCTGAGCAAAAAAATCCCGCGACCACCGGATGTGCCGGTTGTCGGTGTCTTGGTTGGAGATGACCCCCGGGTGGACGGAAACACCCGTCGATGAGGCTTCCGTTGCAGGCTCGGGAACGGAACCCTCAAACCTGTGCCGTCGGATAGTCTGCAGACGGGATGGCGCCGTCAACTAACATTGACATTCCGTCGGTATCGCGAACGCCATCCCGCCACCGCAGTGGCATTGGGATCGTGCGGTACCGAAAAAAAAAAGCGGCGCCGAAGCGCCGCTTTTTCCGTCATCGCGATAAGGCCTTCGCTCAGCCCACCCACACCCGCGCGTTGCGGAACATCCGCAGCCACGGCGAGTCCTCGTGCCAGTCGGACGGCGCCCAGCTCAGGTTGACGCTGCGCGGGGTACGCTCCGGGTGCGGCATCAGGATGGTGGAGCGGCCGTCGTCGCTGGTCAGGCCGGTGATGCCGTCGGGCGAGCCGTTGGGGTTGAGCGGATACTGCGTGGCCGCGTTGCCTTCGCCGTCGATGTAGCGCAGCGCGACCCGCACCGCGGCCTGGTCCACCGCGCTGTCGAACTCGGCGCGTCCCTCGCCGTGCGCGACCGCGACCGGGATGCGCGAGCCGGCCATGCCGCGCAGCAGGATCGAAGGCGACTCCAGCACTTCCAGCAGCGAGGTGCGGGCTTCGAACTGCTCGCTGCGATTGCGCAGGAAGCGCGGCCAGTGCGTCGCACCGGGGATGATGTCCTTGAGCTGGCTCAGCATCTGGCAGCCGTTGCACACGCCCAGCGAGAAGGTGTCGCCGCGCGCGAAGAACGTGGCGAACGCCTCGCGCAGCGCGGCCCGCTCCAGCACCGAGGTGGCCCAGCCGCGCCCCGCGCCAAGCACGTCGCCGTAGCTGAAGCCGCCGCAGGCGGCGAAACCCTTGAAATCGGCCAACGACACACGGCCGGCGACCAGGTCGCTCATGTGCACGTCGTAGGCGTCGAATCCGGCGCGATCGAACACCGACGCCATCTCGATCTGCCCGTTGACGCCCTGCTCGCGCAGGATCGCGACCTTCGGGCGCGCGCCGGTGGCGATGAACGGCGCGGCCACATCCTCGGACGGATCGAAGGCGAGCTTCGGCTTGAGTCCGGCGGCGGTGAACTGGCGCGCCACGTCGCGCTCCTGATCGGCCGCTTCCGGGTTGTCGCGCAGCTTCTGCATCGCGTGGGTCACCGACCACCACGCATCGAACAGCGCTTCCCAACGCCATTCGCTCAGGGTCTCGCCATCCTGCTGCACGCGGATCACCGGGGCCGTGCTCGGGCGGGCGATGCGCTGCGCGCATTCGGTGAGCGCATGGCGTTCGACCAGATCGGCGAACGCCGCGCGATCCTCGTCGGCCACCTGCACCACCGCGCCCAGTTCCTCGGCGAACAGGGTGCGGAACGGATCATCGCCCCAGCCATCGAGGTTGATGTCCAGTCCCAGGTGCGAGGCGAACGCCATTTCGCACAGGGTCGCGAATGCGCCACCATCGCTGCGATCGTGATAGGCCAGCAGCAGGCCGGCCTCGCGCGCGTCGCGGATCAGCGCGAAGAAATCACGCAGCCGCTGCGGGTCGTCCAGATCCGGCACGCCGTCATCGGCTTCGTCGCCGGCGAACGCCGGCAGGCCGTGGCGATGGCCAGCTTCCGGATGGACCTGCGCCAGGATCGAACCACCCAGCCGCTTCTTGCCCGCGCCCAGGCCGATCAGCCACAGATCGCTGGCTTCCTCGCGCTGCAGCAGCGGAGTGAGCTGCCGGCGCACGTCGGTCACCGGCGCGAACGCACTGATCACCAGCGACACCGGCGACACCGATTTCTGCGGGCCGTCCGCGCCCTGCCATTGCGCCTGCATCGACAGCGAGTCCTTGCCGACCGGAATGCTCAGGTCGATGTCCGGACACAATTCCATGCCCACGGCGCGGACCGCGTCGAACAGAAGCGCGTCTTCACCGTCGTGGCCGGCGGCGGCCATCCAGTTGGCCGACAGCTTGATTCGGTCCAGCGACTCGATCGGCGCGGCGCACAGGTTGGTGATCGCCTCGCCCACCGCCATGCGGGCGGCGGCGGCGGCGTCCAGCAGCGCCAGCGGCGTGCGTTCGCCGATCGCCATCGCCTCGCCGCTGAAGCGGCTGTAGTCCGACAGGGTGATCGCGCAGTCGGCGACCGGCATCTGCCATGGACCGATCAGCTGATCGCGCGCGGTCAGGCCGCCGACACTGCGATCGCCGATCGTGATCAGGAACTGCTTGGCCGCCACGGTGGGATGCGCGAGCACCCGCAGGCCGGCCTCATGCAGGTCGAGCTTCGCCGTTTCCAGCGCAGGCCACGGTGCGGGCGCGGGATGGCGGGCTTCGCGATGCATCTTCGGCGCCTTGCCGAACAGCACGTCCATCGGCAGATCGATCGGCGCATCGGCGGGAATCGCGTCGACAGTCGCGCCGTAGGCCACCACCAGGCGCTCTTCCGTCGTCGCCACGCCGACCGCCGCGAACGGACAGCGCTCGCGCTCGCACAACGCGGCGAACTCGGCCAGCCGCGCCTGCGGCACACCGAGCACGTAGCGTTCCTGGGATTCGTTGCACCACAACTGCATCGGCGACAGCGAGGGATCGTCGGTGGGCACCTTGCCCAGATCGATCACGCCGCCGACGCCTGAATCATGCAGCAGTTCCGGAATGGCGTTGGACAGGCCGCCCGCGCCGACGTCATGGAACCACAGGATCGGATTGTCCTCGCCCATCGCCACGCAGCGATCGATGACTTCCTGGCAGCGCCGCTCCATTTCCGGGTTGTCACGCTGCACGCTGGCGAAATCCAGTTCCTCGGCGCTCTCGCCGGAGGCCACCGAACTGGCCGCGCCGCCGCCCAGGCCGATCAGCATCGCCGGACCGCCGAGCACGATCACCGCGTCGCCGGCGGACAGCGTCTTCTTCTGCACCTGGATGCGATCGATCGCACCCAGGCCGCCAGCCAGCATGATCGGCTTGTCGTAGGCACGCGCCAGCGCATCGCCCTGCGCCAGTTCGAAGCTGCGGAAATAACCCAGCAGGTTGGGACGGCCGAATTCGTTGTTGAACGCGGCGCCGCCCAGCGGGCCGTCCAGCATGATTTCCAGCGCGGGCGCCATGCGCGGATTGAGCGCGCGCCCGGCTTCCCACGGCTGCGGCAGCGTGGGAATGCGCAGATGGGAAACACTGAAGCCGGTCAGGCCGGCCTTGGGCTTGCCGCCGCGACCGGTCGCGCCCTCGTCGCGGATCTCGCCGCCGGCGCCGGTGCTGGCGCCGGGGAACGGCGCAATCGCGGTGGGATGGTTGTGGGTCTCGACCTTGATGCAGAACGCCGAGTCCAGGGTCGCCTCGACCCGGTAACGGCCCTGCCCGTCCGGGCGGAAGCGCGCGGCCGGATAGCCTTCCACCACCGCCGCGTTGTCGCGGTAGGCCGACAGCGTGTACTGCGGCGTCTGCGCGTGGGTGTGCTTGATCATCCGGAACAAGGACTGCGGACCGCCATTGACCAGCATTTCCTTGCCGTCGATGGTCCAGGACGCATTGAAGATCTTGTGCCGGCAGTGCTCGGAATTGGCCTGCGCGAACATCATCAGTTCGACGTCGGACGGATCCCGGCCCAGCTCGCGGTAGCGATCGCGCAGGTAGGCGATCTCGTCATCGGCCAGCGCCAGGCCCAGGCGGGTGTTGGCGGTTTCCAACTGGTCCAGCGGGATGCGTTCCAGCTCACCGCGTGCCGGCGTGGTGAACAGCGCCGCCGCCTGTTCGCGGGCGGCCAGCAGGGATTGCGTCATCGGGTCATGCAGCGCCTTGGCCAGCGCGGGCATGTCGTCGGTCCAGCCTTCCAGATCGATGCGCATGCCGCGTTCGACCCGGTGCAGTTCCAGGCCGGCGCCGCGCAGCAGTTCGGTGGCCTTGCTGGCCCACGGCGACAGGGTGCCCAGGCGCGGCACGACGAAGCGGGAGACCCCGCCCGCGGCCAGCGGCTCTGGCTGTTCATGCGCCTGCAGGATGCGGCGCAGGGTCGCTTCGTCGAGGCTTGCCGAGGCATCGGCATCGATGAAATAGACGTGCCAGGCACCGCGGATGCGGACGTGGGGGATCAGGGACTGGAGCTTGCTTTCGAGCCGCGCGCGGCGGAATTGCGACAAGGCCGGCTGGCCTTCGAGGACGATCATGTCCGGAACCGTGGGAGCGTGCCGTCAGGACGGGGCCCGCTATTGTAACGGAGGCCGGGTTCCCGGACCCGACCCAGCCCGGATCCGGCTCCTGGCCGGACCTCTGGCGCCCGCGGGCCGGCGCCCGGGCATGAAAAAGGCCGGCCCCTGCAAGGGGACCGGCCTTCGGGCATCCCAAAAGACGGGAGCTTCGGTCAGGGCGCGCCGCCGGCCTTGGCTTGCTCGGCGGCCAGGTCGTCCAGCGCCTTGCGCAGGGCGGCCGGCGGCAGGTAGCCGCCCAGCTGGGTGCCGTCGGCGGCGAAGATCGCCGGGGTGCCGTCCACGCCGACCCGCTGGCCGATGTTGTATTCCATGGTGACCGGGTTGGTGCAGTCGCGCGACTGCACCGGGCGGCCGGACTTGGCTTCCGTCAGCGCCTTCTTGCGATCGGTCGAGCACCAGACCGAGATCATGTCCTTGTGGTCCTGGCTGCCCAGGCCCATGCGCGGGAACGCCAGGTACTCCACCGCGATGCCCTGCCGGTTGATCTCGGCGATCTCGCTGTGCAGCTTGCGGCAGTAGCCGCATTCGATGTCGGTGAACACGCTGACCGTGTACTTGGCGTTCGGCGGCGAGAACACGATGCGATCGGCGTGCGGCACCGACTTGAGCAGATCGGCGCGATAGCGCGCCATCGCCGGGCTGCCCTTCATCAGTTCGCGGTTGCCACCCTGCAGGTCGACCACCGCGCCCTGCACCAGGTAGCGGCCATCGTCGCTGATGTAGACCAGCTGGCCGCCGGCGATCACTTCGCGGAAGCCGGGCAGCGGCGCCACGCCGACATATTCGACGCTGATCTGCGGATTGAGTCGCTTGATCGCCTCGCGCACCTTGGCATCGGCAGGACCGCCGCTGGAAGCCGCATTGGCGGAAGCCGGCGCGGACTTGTTGTCGGCGCCCGGCGCCTGCGGTGCCTGCGCGCATGCGGTGAGGCTGAAAGCGCCCAGCAGCGCGATGGAAAGAAGGCGGGTCATCGGCATCTCGTTTCAATTCCGCCGGGGGCGGCCAGTCAGGATGCGGGCAATTCTCGCACAGCCCCGAGTCAGTTCGATTAACCGGGTCTCAGGCGCGCGGATGGTGCTTGCCGTGCAGTTGCTTCAGATGCTCGCGCGCGACCAGGGTGTAGATCTGGGTGGTGGACAGCGAACTGTGGCCCAGCAGCAGTTGCAGCGCGCGCAGATCCGCGCCGCGGTTGAGCAGATGGGTGGCGAAACTGTGGCGCAGACCGTGCGGGCTGATCCGTACCGGATCGATGCCGGCCACGGCGGCGTAACGTTTGACCAGGGTCCAGAATTGCTGCCGGCTTGGCGCTTCGCCTCGCGGCGTGAGGAACAGCGCCGCCAGGCTGCGCTTGTTGGCGAGCGCCGGCCGCGCTTGCGCCAGATAGGTTTCCAGCCAGTGCTGCGATTCCTCGCCCAGCGGCACCAGCCGCTCCTTGCTGCCCTTTCCGGTCACCCGGATCACGCCCTGGCGCAGATTGACCGCGGTGGCCGGCAGATTGACCAGTTCGCTGACGCGCAGTCCCGCCGCGTACATCAGCTCCAGCATCGCGCGATCGCGCAGGCCCTCGGGCGTATCGGCCAGCGGCGCCGCCAGCAGCGCGTCGATCTCCGACTCGGCCAGCGCCTTGGGCAGCGAGCGCGGCAGCTTCGGCGGGTCCAGCAAGGCGGTTGGATCGTCGCCGCGATCGCCGCGACGCAGACGATGGGCGAAGAAGGCCCGCAGCGACGACAGCAGCCGCGCGTTGCTGCGCGGCGAGTAGCCTTCGCGGGTACGCCAGGCGAAGTAGTCGAACAGGGCGGCGCGATCGGCCTGCGCCAAGCCGCCGTGCGCGCCATTGCGCCAGCGCGCGAAGCCCTCCAGATCCCGCCGGTAGCTGTCCAGCGAAGGGCGCGCCAGGCCGCTCTCGGCCCAGGTGGCATCCAGGAACGCCGCGATGACCGCGGCGTCGGCGTCGGGAACGGGGGGCAGCGCCTGTACTTGCTGGCGGCGCTCGGCGGGCGTGCGGGAAGTCATCGCGCAAGCTTAGGTCAGATCCGCGCACGGACGCATGCGGGAATGCGGGTCCATTGGCACCGCGCGCGCGGCGGCGCGCTATCCTTTTGCGATGACCGCGTCCGCCACACCCACCGAAAAACCCCGCGCCCTGATCGGCTGGCGCCTGCTGTCACTGCTCTACGACGTATGGCCGGTCCTGGCGCTGTGTATGCTCATCTCCCTGGCCTTCACCCTCGGCTACACCTTCCTGGGCCACCACGCCGCACGCGAGAACATCGCGCCCTACAGTCCGCTGCAGCTCCTGCTCTGGCTGTGCTGCTGGACCGTGGCCGGGCTATACGCGACGCTCAGTTGGGCGCGCGGCGGACAGACGCTGGGCATGCGTCCGTGGCGGTTGAAGGTGGTGGACGCGCAGGGTGGACCACCGACGATGCGCGCACTGTGGCTGCGGTTTGCCGTCGCCACGCTGTCGCTGGGACTGGGCGGATTGGGGTTCTGGTGGGCGTGGGTCGATCGGGATCGGTTGGCGTGGCATGACCGCTTCAGCGGCACGCGGATGATCCGGCTGCCCAGGCAGAAGCGCTGACGCATTGTTTTCCCGGCGCGCTGCGGCGCGTTCGATACCCCGCCACCGAAAGTGGGTCGGGGCGCGGCATGACCGCTTCAGCGGCACGCGGATGATCCGATTGCCGAAGCAGGAGCGCTGACGCATTGTTTTCCCGGCGCGCTGCGGCGCGTTCGATACCCCGTCACCGAAAATGGGTCGGGGCGCGGCATGACCGCTTCAGCGGCACGCGGATGATCCGATTGCCGAAGCAGAAGCGCTGACGCATTGTTTTCCCGGCGCGCTGCGGCGCGTTCGATACCCCGTCACCGGAAGTGGGTCGGGGCGCGGCATGACCGCTTCAGCGGCACGCGGATGATCCGTCTGCCGAAGCGGAAGCGCTGACGCATTGTTTTCCCGGCGCGCTGCGGCGCGTTCGATACCCCGTCACCGGAAGTGGGTCGGGGCGCGGCATGACCGCTTCAGCGGCACGCGGATGATCCGTCTGCCGAAGCGGAAGCGCTGACGCATTGTTTTCCCGGCGCGCTGCGGCGCGTTCGATACCCCGTCACCGGAAGTGGGTCGGGGCGCGGCGCGACGCTATGCGCTGCGCCGTCGGAACATCCAGGCCGACACCGCCAGCAGCAGGATCGGCGGCATCGCGTAGGCGATGCGGAAGTCCATGTGGAACGCGCTGGCCAGGCGCACGAACTGCAATTGCAGCGCCCAGAAGCTGACCGCGAAGATGATGCCCAGGAACAGGCGCTTGCCCATGCCGCCGCTGCGCAGGCTGCCGAACGCGAACGGGATCGCGGCCAGGCACAGCGCCAGTACGTTGAGCGGATAGAACCAGCGGCTCCAGTACAGATCCTCGTACTCGCGCGCATCCAGCCCGTTGCGCTTGCGGTAGTCGATGTTCTGGCCGAGTTCGCGGGTCGGCAGGTTGCGCGCCTTGGTCAGGCCGGACGACAACACCGCCGCGTCGAGCTTGGATTCCCAGCGCTCGCCCAGCACCTGCTGCTGGGTCACCGAACGCGCGTGGAAGGTGGTCCGGCGCACGTTCTTCAACAGCCAGTGGCCCTCCAGATGCTCGGCGGTCGCCGCGTGGGCGATCGAGGCCAGGCGGCCGTCGGGAGCCAGTTCGTACAGGCGGACATCGCGCAGCTGCAGCCAGTTGCGGCCGTCTTCCTTGCGCTCCTCGCCGCTCTGCGCGTACATGAAGGTATTGCCTTCGCGCGCCCACAGGCCGGAGAAGCGATCCACCGCCACGTCGCCGCTGCGGGCGCTGTTCTTCAGCACGTCGGCCTGGCGCTGGCCCCACGGGCCCAGGGTCTCGCCGCTGAACACCATCAGCGCGGTCAGGATGCCGAGCGCGGCCGCCACCGAGATGCTCAGGCGTCGCCGCGACAGGCCCAGCGCGCGCAGCGCGGTCAGCTCGGAGCTGGCCGCCAACTGGCCCAGGCCCATCAGCGAACCGATCACCGCCGCGGTCGGGAACATCGTGTAGGCGCGGCGCGGCACCGTGTAAGCCAGCCAGGCCACCGCGTGGCCGAAGGTGTAGTTGCCCTTGCCGATGTCACTGACCTCGTTGGACAGCGCCATCACCAGGTCCAGGCCGACCAGCACCGCCCAGGTCAGCAACACCGTGGCCAGCACCACCCGGCCAACATACAGATCGTGCAGATTCGGACGCAGCCTCATGCGCGCGCCCTCGGACGGCCCAGCTTGCCGTCACGCAGATAGAACCAGATGGCCGCGGCCAGCAGCGGCAGGGTCAGCCACCACAGGCCGACGAAGCCCGGCAGCTTGCCGTCGGTGAGCAACTGGGTGCCGTTGAACATCAGGCTGACGCCGACCAGGTAGGCCAGGAACCCCAGCATGACCCGCCCATAGCGCGCCTGCCTCGGCGAACTGCGCGACAGCGGCAGGGTCAGCAGCGCGAACGCCAGCGCCAGCAGCGGCGGGGTCAGGCGGGCGTGCAGCTGGGCATTGGCGCCCGGCCGGTCGTCACCCAGCAGGGCCGGCGTGGACAGCACCTCGGGATCGTTCTGGTCCAGGGTGTCGGTGCGATCCGGCAGCGCCGATTCGTTGCTGGCATAGCGCATCAGCCGGTAGTCCAGGCCCTCCCCGGCCGGGCCCTCGACCCGGAATCCGTCGGTCAGGCGCAGATAGCGCTTGCGCTGGCCCTCGAAGAACATCTGCCCGTGCTGGGCGGTGACCACGTCCAGGCGATCCTCCTTCTGCCGGTGCATGAACACGCGGTTCAGGGTGGTGCCGTCGGCGGAGATGCCGCTGACGTAGACCACGGTGCCGTTCGAGAGCACGGTGAACTTGCCCGCCTCCAGCCCGGACACGACCAGGCTGCGATTGGCCTGGTCCAGCATGTTCTCGGCGGTCCGCTTGGCCCAGGGGCCGAGCCACAGCGAGCACAACGCCACCGCGGCCACCACCGGCACGACCAGCAGCAACAGCGGCCTCAGCAGGCGGCGCGGGCCCACCCCGGTACCGGTGAACACGGCCATCTCCGAGTCGCGATAAAGGCGGGAAAAGGCCAGCAGCAGCCCCAGCATCAGCGCCAGCGGCAGGATGTAGGGCAGATAGCCCAGGAACTGCAGCCCCAGCTGGGACAGCAGCAGCCGGGCCGGCACCTTGCCGTCGGCCACCTTGCCCAGGATGTCGGCCATCACCCCGCCCACGCTGACCATCAGCAGGATGATCAGGGTGGCCAGGAAGCTCTGGGTGAATTCTCGGAACAGGTAGCGGTCCAGCTTCGGCATCGTGCTTGTTTTACAATCCGGGGTTCGTTCGCTGGCGTCGGCAGACGGCGGTCTTGCGCTTCCGCACGGGAAGCCCGCCCTTCGACAGGACCCGCGATTGTACGGAACTGGCCATGGAATCTGCTCAATGACCCTGGAATTCACCCTGAACCATGACGCCCCGGCCAGCGCCGGCGTCGATTGCGTGGTGGTTGGCGCCTATGGCGACAAGACCCTGACCCCGGCCGCCCAGGCCATCGACGCCGCCAGCGGCGGCCGTCTGGCGGCCCTGGTCGCGCGCGGCGACATCAGCGGCAAGACCGGCAAGACCGCGCTCCTGCACGACCTGCCGGGCGTGGCCGCGCCGCGCGTGCTGGTGGTGGGACTGGGCGAGGCGGCGAAGTTCGGGGTGCCGCAGTACCTGAAGGCGGTCGGCGACGCCGCCCGCACGCTGAAGGCCGGCCCCTCGGCCAGCGCGCTGTTCACCCTGGCCGAAGTCGAGGTCAAGGACCGCGACGCGGCCTGGAAGATCCGCCAGGCGGTGATCGCCGCCGACCATGCCTGCTACCGCTACACCGCCACCCTGGGCAAGAAGAAGAACGACGAACCCGGCCTGGCCCGTTTCGCCATTTCCGGCGAAGACGCGCAGGCGCTGGCGCAGGGCGCGGCGATCGCGGCCGGCGTGCAGTTCACCCGCGAGCTGGGCAACCTGCCGCCGAATATCTGCAATCCCGCCTACCTGGCCGAGCAGTCGCAGAAGTTCGCCGCCGACAACGGCGCCGAATGCGAGGTGCTGGACGAGGCGCAGATGGAAACCCTCGGCATGGGTTCGCTGCTGGCGGTGGCCCGCGGCTCGGCCAACCGGCCGCGCCTGATCGTGCTGAAGTGGAACAACGGCGGCGATGCCAAGCCCTTCGTGCTGGTCGGCAAGGGCATCACCTTCGACACCGGCGGCGTCAACCTGAAGACCCAGGGCGGCATCGAGGAGATGAAGTACGACATGCTGGGCGCCGGCAGCGTCCTCGGCGCCTTCGTGGCGGCGGTGAAGATGCAGCTGCCGCTGAACCTGGTGGTGATCGTGCCGGCGGTCGAGAACGCCATCGACGGCAACGCCTACCGCCCGTCCGACGTCATCACCAGCATGTCGGGCAAGACCATCGAAGTCGGCAACACCGACGCCGAGGGCCGCCTGATCCTGTGCGACGCGCTGACCTACGCGCAGCGTTTCGAACCGCAGGCGCTGGTCGACGCCGCCACCCTGACCGGCGCGTGCATCGTCGCCCTCGGCCGCTACGCCACCGGTCTTATGAGCAAGCACGACGATCTGTCCAACGAACTGCTGGCCGCCGGCGAACAGGTCTTCGACCGCGCCTGGCGCCTGCCGCTGTGGGACGAGTACCAGACCCAGCTCGATTCCACCTTCGCCGACGTCTACAACATCGGCGGCCGCTGGGCCGGCGCGATCACCGCCGGCTGCTTCCTGGCCCGCTTCACCGAAGGCCAGCGCTGGGCCCACCTGGACATCGCCGGCGTCGCCAACGACGAAGGCAAGCGCGGCATGGCCACCGGCCGCCCGGTCGGCCTGCTGGCGCAGTGGTTGCTCGACAGGGCCGGGATTTGAGATTCGGGATTCGGGATTCGTGCCAGGCATGAATCCCGAATCCACTGAAGACGCTTCCGCAAATCCCCAATCCCCAATCACGAATCCCAGCCCCCACATGCGCGCCGATTTCTACCTCATCGCCAAGCCCCGGTTCCTGGAGGAGCCTTTGCGGCTGGTGTGCGAGCTGGCGCGCAAGGCCTATGACGGCAACCACTGGACGCTGATCCTGGCGCGTGACGCCGAGCAGGCCGAAGCGTTGGACGAGCTGTTGTGGTCGTTCGACGACGATGCCTACATCCCGCACCAGATTGCCGGCACCGACGAGGAAGACGATCTGACCCCGGTCCTGATCGCCACGCCCGACTTCGACGCGCCCTCGCGCACGCTGGTGATCAATCTGCGCGACGATGCCTATGCCGGCACCTGCGAGCGGGTGCTGGAAGTGGTGCCCGCCGATCCGGCCGCGCGCGACCCGCTGCGCGAACGCTGGAAGCAGTACAAGGCGCGCGGCTTCGACGTGAACAAGTACGACATGTGATGCCCGGGATTCGGGATTGGGGATTGGAGATGTCGCTCGCCGCATCCCGCTCCATCACGAATCCCAAATCCCCAATCCCGAATCCCGTCCCCAATGACCGATCTCGCCTCCAGCTACGACCCGAAAACCTTCGAATCCCGCCTGTACGCCGAGTGGGAAAGCGCCGGCCATTTCAAGCCGCGCGGCGAAGGCGAGCCGTACACGATCCTGCTGCCGCCGCCGAACGTCACCGGCACCCTGCACATGGGCCATGCGTTCCAGCAGACCATCATGGATGCGCTGATCCGCTACCACCGCATGCGCGGTTTCGACACGTTGTGGCAGGTCGGTACCGATCACGCCGGCATCGCCACCGAGATGGTCGTGGCGCGCAACCTGAGCCAGGAAAACCTGACCCGCGACGGTCTGGGCCGCGAAGGCTTCATCGGCAAGGTCTGGGAGTGGAAGGCCGAATCCGGCGACATCATCGAGCGGCAGATGCGCCGCCTGGGCACCTCCGGCGACTGGTCGCGCAGCACTTTCACCATGGATCCGGAACCCTCGCGCGCGGTGATCGAAGCGTTCGTGCGCTGGCACGAGGAAGGCCTGATCTATCGCGGCCAGCGGCTGGTCAACTGGGATCCGGTGCTGAAGACGGCGATTTCCGATCTGGAAGTGGAGAACGTCGAGGAAGACGGCTTCCTGTGGTCGATCGCCTATCCGCTGGCCGATGGCAGCGGCAGCGTGACCGTGGCCACCACCCGTCCGGAAACCATGCTCGGCGACGTCGCGGTGATGGTGCATCCGGAAGACGAGCGCTATGCGCACCTGATCGGCAAGGCGGTGAAGCTGCCGCTGACCGATCGCGAGATCCCGGTGATCGCCGACGACTACGTGGACCGCGAGTTCGGCACCGGCGTGGTCAAGGTGACCCCCGCGCACGATTTCAACGACTACCAGGTGGGCGTGCGCCACGAACTGCCGCTGATCAACCTGTTCACTCCCACCGCCACCATCAATGACAACGCGCCGGAGAAATATCGCGGCCTGGATCGCTACGACGCGCGCAAGGCGGTGCTGGCGGACCTGGAGGAAGCCGGACTGCTGGTGGAAACCAAGCCGCACAAGCTGCAGGTGCCGCGCGGCGATCGCACCGGCCAGGTGATCGAGCCGTACCTGACCGACCAGTGGTTCGTGAAGATGGACCGCCTGGCCCGTCGCGGCCTGGAACTGGTCGAGAACGGCGAGGTGAAGTTCGTGCCGCCGAACTGGATCAATACCTACCGCCACTGGATGGAGAACATCCAGGACTGGTGCATCAGCCGCCAGCTCTGGTGGGGCCACCGCATTCCGGCCTGGTTCGACGCCGAGGGCCGCTGCTACGTCGGCCGCGACGAGGCCGAAGCGCGCGCCAGGGCCGGACTGTCCGCCGACGTGGCGCTGACCCAGGACAGCGACGTGCTGGAAACCTGGTTCTCCTCGCAGCTGTGGCCGTTCAGCACCCTGGGCTGGCCGGACCCGCAGGCGATGGCGGCACGCGGCTATGACCGCTACCTGCCGTCCTCGGTGCTGGTCACCGGCTTCGACATCATCTTCTTCTGGGTCGCGCGCATGGTCATGGCGACCGACCATTTCACCGGCAAGGTGCCCTTCAGGGACGTCTACATGACCGGCCTGATCCGCGACAAGGACGGCCAGAAGATGTCCAAGTCCAAGGGCAACGTGCTGGATCCGCTCGACATCATCGACGGCATCTCGCTGGAGGATCTGGTCGCCAAGCGCACCCGTGGGCTGATGCAGCCGAAGATGGCCGAGAAGATCGAGAAGGCCACCCGCAAGGAATTCCCGGACGGCATCGCCCAGCACGGCGCCGACGCGCTGCGCTTCACCATCGCCGCGCTGGCCACCCATGGCCGCGACATCAAGTTCGATCTCGGCCGCGCCGAAGGCTACAAGAACTTCTGCAACAAGCTGTGGAACGCCAGCCGCTTCGTGCTGATGAACACCGCCACCTTCACCCTTCCCTCGCAAGTGGGGACCGTGCCCCCTACTCTTCCCCCGCAAGCGGGGACCGTTCCCCTTACTCTTCCCCAGCAAGCGAGGGAAGATGCCCGAAGGGCAGATGGGGGCCGCCCGGCAGGTGGAGGCAACGGTGCCGATGGACGCACCGCAATCCCCAATCCCGTCACCGACGCCGAAAAGTGGATCCTCGCCCGCCTGGCCAAGGCCACCGCCGAAGCCGAAACCCACTTCGCCAACTACCGCTTCGATCTGCTGGCGCAATCCCTGTACGAATTCGCCTGGAACGAGTTCTGCGACTGGTTCGTCGAACTGGCCAAGCCGGCGCTCAACGGCAGCGACGCGGCGGCCGCCGACAGCACCCGCCACACCTTGCTGCACGTGCTGGAAACGCTGCTGCGCCTGCTGCACCCGCTGATTCCCTTCGTCACCGAGGAGCTGTGGCAGCAGGTGGCACCGCGACTGGGCATCGCCGGCGAGACCATTTCGCTGCGCCCGTATCCCGCGAGCGGGGACTTCGCCGGCCAGGATTTCGGCCACGCCGAGGCGGACGTCGAGTGGCTCAAGACCATGGTCACCGCGTTGCGCCGCGTGCGCAGCGAACTGAACGTCGCGCCCTCGCGCAGCGTCCGCCTGCTCCTTCAAGCCGGCACCGCGCAGGATCGCCAGCGGATCGAGCGACATGCCGCTTCGCTGTCGTTCCTGCTCAAGCTCGAAGCCATCGAATGGCTGGCGGTGGACGCCGCGGCTCCCGCCTCCGCCGCGGCGATGGTCGGTGAGCTGAAGCTGCTGGTGCCGCTGGAGGGCCTGGTCGACCTGGATGCCGAGCGCACCCGCCTGGACAAGGAAATCAAGCGCGTGGAAGCCGAAATCGGCAAGTGCAACGGCAAGCTGGGCAACGCCACCTTCGTGCAGAACGCGCCGGCGGCGGTGGTCGAGCAGGAGCGCCAGCGCCTGGCCGAATGGACCACCCAGCTCAACGGCCTGCGCGAACAGCGCGCCAAGCTGTAATCCGACGGAGTGGGCCAAGGCCCACCCTACAGCGGCGGCATCTTCTCGATGTCGCCGGCGACCAGTTCGATCGCCATCACCAGCGCGTCCTCGCGCCCGTCGCGGGCCGGGTAGTAGCGCGGCCGCCGGCCGATCTCGTTGAAGCCTTCGCTGTGGTACAGCCGGATCGCGCCCAGGTTGGACGGGCGGACCTCCAGGAACACGCGGCCCGCGCGCAGATCACCCGCCTGCTTCACCAGCGCGCGCAGCAAGTACCGGCCCAGGCCGCGTCCCTGCCGTTCGGGCGTCACGCAGACATTGAGGATGTGGGCTTCGTCGGCGGCGATGCTGATCAGGCCATAGCCGATCACCAGGCCATGCTCGACCATCACCCAGGCCGGATAACCGGCCTTGAGGCAGTCGCGGAAAATGCCGCGGGTCCAGGGAAACGGATAGGCGCGCTGTTCAATCGCCATCACCGCGTCGAGATCGCCATCGCGCATCGGCCGCAACGAGGCCGACGGGACGATGCCCGGCTCGACGCTGACCGCGCTCACGGTGCCGATGGCCTGCGCAATGCCCGCAGCCGCGGCCACAGGGCACGCTTGGCGGCCGGATTGCCGCGCAGTTCCGAAGAGGCCGGCCACTGCGCGAAGATCTCCGCGGCGCCTTCCGCGTTCGGATTGCAGCCCGACGCGCGGATCAGGGCGAAATGCAGGCGATCCGGCAACCGCGAGGCCGGGCGGGAGCGCGGCGTCGCGGCGCGTACGCGCTCCGGGGCGGGCGAGGATTCGGGATCGAGGGCGGGTGCAACCCGCGCCGCCGCCGGTTCACGGGCCACGGGAGGTTTCGGCGGTTCCGCACGCGGCGGCGAGGCCGGCGCGTGCGACGGCGCGGCGGCGCCCAGGCCGGCCTCCGCCGGCTCCAGCTCGGCGGGCGACGGCGCGCCGGTCACCCAGACCGTATAGCCCAGCGCCGCCAGCCAGCCCTGCTGCTCTGCCGACCATGGCGTCTGCGCGGACAGGCTCATGCCCGCGCCTCGCCACGGCGCATCCGCTGCCACAGCCAGTAGCCAGGACCGGACAGTGCATAGCAAACGCCCACCGCGAACAGGACACGCGGCAGATCGATGAACAGGATCGCGATCACCACCGCGACCAGGAACAGGCCCACGAACGGCACCCGATCCGCGCGCGCGCCGCCTTCACCGCTGCCCTTGAAGCTCCAGAACCGGATCCGGCTGACCATCAACAATGCCGCCAGGATGGTCACCGCCAGCGCCACGTAGCGCAGTTCATCGCCGTTCCAGCCCAGGCTGCCATCGGCGAACGCCCACACGAAGGACATCATCAGCCCGGCCGCCGCCGGACTGGCCAGGCCGACGAACCAGCGCTTGTCGACCGTGCCGACCTGGGTGTTGAACCGCGCCAGCCGCAACGCCGCGCAGGCCGCGTAGAGGAATGCCACCGCCCAGCCCACGCGGCCCATCGCGGCGCTGTCCAGCTTCAGCGCCGAAAGCGACCAGTGATACATCACCAGCGCCGGCGCCAGGCCGAAGCTGACCAGATCGGCCAGCGAGTCGTACTGCACGCCGAACGCGCTGCTGGTGCCGGTGAGGCGGGCGACGCGGCCGTCGATGCCGTCCATCAGCCCCGCCACGAACACCGCGATGGCGGCGTTGACGAACTGGCCGTCGGCGGCGGCGATGATCGCGTAGAAACCCGCGAACAGGCCGGCGGTGGTGAACAGGTTCGGCAACAGGTAGATGCCGCGGGAACGCGGCGGCGGCTTGATTTCGTCCATGCGTCCCAGTTTAGCCCAAGCCCAGCCGCCGCCGGCTTGCCAGCCCGGCGGGGGAATGCTGCAATCCGGTTCCTGCCGTTTCCGCCTGGAGCCGACCGTGCGCGCACCGCCCCGACCGTCCACCGCCCTTCCGCTACTGGCGTTGGCGACGCTGGTCGTGGCCAGCCTGCCGGCCCTCGCCGGTCCCGTTTACCAATGGAAGGACGCCAAGGGCGTGACCCATTATTCGGACAAGCCACCGACGGACCGGCAATACCAGGACCGCCGCATCGCGCCGCGGGGCGAGCCGGTTCCGCAGGCCGATGCCGCCGCCGGCAAATCCGTCGAACACCCGCAATGCACCACCGCCCGCAAGAATCTGGAAATCCTCGGCAGCAGCGGTCCGGTCGCGCAGGCTGGCGAGGACGGCAAGCCGGGCCAGGCGATGGACGACACCCAGCGGGCCAACCAGCTGGCACTGGCGCAGGCGGCCGAAAAGGCTTACTGCGCGCCCCCGGCCAAGTAATCGGCGCACCCGCTCTCCAGCGCCGGACGCGGGCATCGGTGCATCCCGCGCAGGTCCGGCTTCGCTGCGGGCCCCGCCGTGCGGGCGCGGACTGCGCAAGGCTGGCAGAATAGGCCGTTCATTCCCCCGAAAAACCGAATCTCGATGCGCCTGTCGCAATTCCATCTCCGCACCGCCAAGGAAACCCCGGCCGACGCCGAACTGGTCAGCCACCAGCTGATGCTGCGCGCCGGCATGATCCGCAAGCTGGCCGCTGGCCTGTACACCTGGTCGCCGCTGGGCCTGCGCGTGCTGCGCAAGGTGGAAACCGTCGTGCGCGAGGAAATGAATCGCGCCGGCGCCATCGAAATGGTCATGCCGACCATCCAGCCGCGAGAACTGTGGGACGAGAGCGGACGCTGGGACAAGTTCGGCGATCAGTTGCTCAAGCTCAAGGATCGCAAGGAGCAGGAGTTCTGCTACAGCCCCACCGCGGAAGAGGCGGTCACCGAGTTCGCCCGGCAGGAGCTGAACAGCTACAAGCAGTTGCCGGTGAACTTCTACCAGATCCAGACCAAGTTCCGCGATGAAATCCGTCCGCGCTTCGGGGTGATGCGCGCGCGCGAATTCATCATGAAGGACGCGTACTCCTTCCACCTGACCGATGAGGATCTGGTGCGCGAGTACCGCAACATGCATGCGGCGTACACCCGCATCTTCACCCGCCTGGGCCTGGATTTCCGCGCGGTGCAGGCCGACAGCGGCGCGATTGGTGGCGACGCCTCGCAGGAGTTCCATGTGCTGGCCGAATCCGGCGAGGACGCGCTCGCCTTCTCCACCGGTTCGGACTATGCCGCCAACGTGGAAGCCGCGCAGGCCGCGCCGCCCGGGCCGCGTCCGGCCGCCGCGGAAGCGCTGCGGAAGATCGATACGCCCACCCAGAAGACCTGCGAGGACGTGGCCGCGCTGATGGGCGTCGCGTTGCAGCGAACCGTCAAGTCGGTCGCGCTGATGACCGAAGGCGGCTTCGTGTTGGCGCTGGTGCGCGGCGATCACGCGGTCAACGAGATCAAACTGGCGAAGGTGGCCGGCATGGCCGGGTACCGGCTGGCCAGCGAGGCGGAAATCCTGGCCCACCTGGGCAGCGAACCCGGTTTCCTCGGCCCGATCAACCCGCGCACGGCCATCCGCGTGATCGCCGATCGCGACGTCGCGGCGATGGCCGATTTCGTGGTCGGCGCCAACGAGGCCGGCTTCCACCTCGCCGGCGTCAACTGGGGTCGCGATCTGGCCGAACCCGAAACCGTCGCCGACATCCGCAACGTGGTCGCGGGCGAAGCCGCCGCCGATGGCGGCCAGATCCGCCTGGCGCGCGGCATCGAGGTCGGCCACGTGTTCCAGCTGGGCCGCAAGTACAGCGAGGCGATGCAGTTCACCGTGCTCGACGAAAACGGCAAGGCCGCCATTCCGGCGATGGGCTGCTATGGCATCGGCGTCACCCGCATCGTCGCCGCGGCGATCGAACAGAACCACGACGCCAACGGCATCATCTGGCCAGCGCCGATGGCGCCCTGGTCGGTGGCGGTCTGCGTGATCAATCCCAAGAACGATCCGGCGGTCACCCAGGCGGCGAACGAATTGCTGGCGGAACTGATCGGCGACGGCGTCGATGCCGTCCTGGATGATCGCGGCCTGCGTCCGGGCGCGATGTTCGCCGACATCGAACTGATCGGCATTCCGCATCGCGTGGTCGTGTCCGAACGCGGTCTCGCCGCCGGAACCTACGAATATCGCTTCCGCAAGGCCAGCGAAGCGGAAAACCTCGACAAGTCGGAATTGATTCGCCGCCTCGCGGGCTGAACGATAATCCGGATGACAATTCGGGGCGGATATTTGTCGATTCACTGACATTATTCGCCCCGATTTGTTTCTGCAAAGCCGCATGGCTAAGATGCAACTCCCGCCATGGACAGGTGATATTCCCTTTCCATACATCCGGAGAACTAGATGTCGATTGATTTGCGTGGCCTGTCGGCCAAAGAACTGGGCACCCTGATCGAGAAGGCCCGCCAGCAGCAGACGAAACTGGCCAAGCGCACTCCCATCGCTGCCATTCGCAGCAGAATCACCAAGTTCGCCAAGGCCGAGGGCTATACCATCGAGGAACTGTTCGGCACGGCAGGCAAGGCTCCCGCGGCACGTGGCCGCAAGGCCGCCGCCAAATCCGCTCCGCGCGCCGGCCGCAAGCTCGGCAAGGTGGCGCCCAAGTACCGCAATCCCGCCAATCCCAAGGAAACCTGGACCGGACGCGGCAAGCAGCCGCGCTGGCTGGCCGCGCACACCGCCAAGGGCAAGAAGCTGGAAGACTTCCTGATCAACAAGAAGAAGTAATCCGCTTCATCGCAAAGTAAAAAAGAACGCCACGGACTTCGGCCCGTGGCGTTTCTTGTTTTGGGAGGTGGATTTTCGGGCCGATGCCCGGTCCTGACGGAATCCGGCCAGCATCAGGATTCAGAGATTCTTTCGCGCCGATACCACCAGATTGCCGAACAGCAGCCCCGCGATCAGCGCCATCACGATATTGGTCACGCCCAGCAGTGCGGACTGGCCGACACCGACGTCCTGCTGCTGGACCAGCGTCATCAGTCCGCGCAGGCTCGCGCTGCCCGGGACCAGCATGAGGATGCCCGGTACCCGGATCAACGCGCCGGGCCGGTTGGCCCAGCGCGCGAAGGCATTGCCCGCGGCGGTCAGCACCAGTGCCGACAGGAAGATGCCCACCGGCGCCCCCCATGCCTCGCCGGCGAAGCGCGAGATGCCGTAACCGGCGAAAGCCGCCGCCATCACCCACGGGTAATCGCGCCGATGCGCCTTGAACAGCACCGCGAACGCATACGCGGCCAGCACCATCGACGACCATTCCACCCATTCCGGCTGCGGCCGCGACGCGCGCACTTCCGGATACAGGCCCACCAGTTCCGCCAGCGTGACCGCGATCAGGCTGCCGACGGTAAGTTTCAGAATCGTCGCCATCGCACCCGCGAAGCGGGCCACGCCGGACACCAGGTGCTGGCTGGTCAGCTCGTTCACCGAGTTGGTCAGCGCCATGCCGGGCAGCAGCACGATCAGCGAAGCGATGATGACCGTGTTGAGATTCAGCGGCGCGATGAAGTTGGCGATCAGGATCGCCACGAAGCCGGCCAGCAGCGCCGACAACGCATCGCTGGCTTCCTTCATCTGCGGCCGTCGCGCGATCACATGGCCCAGCAGGCCAATCAGCAAGCCGATCAGGCCGGCGGTGGCGATATCCAGCCACGGCAGCCGCCACAGTCCGGCGACCGCGCCGGAGGCCAGCCCCGAGGCCAGCACCTGCATCGCCCGCCAGCGGGCGCTCGGCCTGCGATCCAGCGAGCGCAGCGCGGTATGCCCCTCGGCCACGCTCATGCGCCCGGCGACCACGTCCTCGGCGATCCGGTCGGCCTCGCTCAATTTGTGCAGGTCGTTTTCACCCGGCGCCAGCCGGATCACCCGGGTCGTGTCGCTGGCGCCCAGCGGACGCGCCGGATCATTGAAACTCAGGATCAGCCCGGTCGGATTCGACCACGGCTCGCAATCCAGTCCAAGCCGCTGCGAGAGCGCGGCCACCGCCGCTTCCAGGCGCTGGGCGGTGGTGCCGTAGCTGTGCAGGCGGCTGGCGATCTCGCAGACGAAGGCGATGCGCTGGGCGTAGGTGGCGGAAGCCGAATTCTCTGACATGTCACAAAGGTTGGAGCCGGCTTCGCCGGGGGTGGGCCGCGAGGGTATTGCGTAAACTGATCGCGGTCGGCGCAGCATAAAGGTGGACGTTGAGTATTGGTATCGGCGAGGCGCTGGCGCTCGGCAGCGCGGCCGCCTGGGCGGTGGGCGTGATCCTGGCGCGCCAGCTGGGCGCGACCCTGCCGCCGCTGGCGCTCAACCTGATGAAGAACGGACTGATACTGGCGCTGCTGGCGCCGGTGGTCCTGTTCCTGCACGCCGGCCAATGGCCGCAGATGCCGATGCGCGATGTCGCGCTGGTGCTGGCCAGCGGCGTGCTCGGCATCGCCGTCGCCGACACCCTGTACTTCCGCGCGCTCAACGAACTGGGCGCCGGCCGCATGGGCGTCATCGGCAACCTCTACAGTCCGCTGGTGCTGCTGATGGGTTTCCTGTGGCTGGACGAGCGCCTGGGCGCGCGCCAATGGCTGGGCTTCGGCCTGGTCGGCCTGGGCGTGCTGCTGGTCACCCGCCCGCCGCGGGAATGGCGGACACATCCCGCCCACACGTTGCGTGGCGTGCTGATTGGCATGAGCGCGATTGCGCTGATGGCGATCGCGATCGTGATGGTCAAGCGCATCCTCGAGGAACAACCGTTGCTCTGGGTCACCGTGCTGCGCCTGGCCGGCGCGGTCGCCGGCCTGCTGCTGATCGCCGCCCTGCCCGGTCTGCGCCGCCATCGCGCGTTCGATCCCGGCAAGGTGCCGTGGCACCGGCTGATCCTCGCCGCGGTGATCGGCCAGGGGCTGTCGATGGTGCTGTGGCTGGGCGGCTACAAATACACCTCGGCCTCGGTGGCGGCCATCCTCAACGAGTCCGCATCGGTATTCCTGGTGATCCTCGCGGCGGTCTGGCTGCGCGAACCGCTGGGCCGGCGCGGCGCGGTCGGCGTCCTGCTTACGTTCAGCGGCATAGCCTGTATGCTGCTGGGCCGAGCGACGCCATGACCCGAACCGACGCACGCCCGCAGTTCCAATCCGACCCCTCCGAACCCTCGCGGGTGCGGCTGGAAGGCGATTGGACGCTCGCGACCGCCCTGAAGGTGGCCGAGCGCCTGCGCGAAGTCCCCGAAGGGGTGACCGAGCTGGACGCCACGGGCATCGCCCGCATCGATTCGGCCGGCGTGCTGCAACTGCTGCGCTTCGCCAGTCGGCGCAAGCTGGCGCCGGAGGCGCTGCTGTTCCGCGAGGATCATCAGGCGCTGGTCTCGACCATCGAGGATGTCGCCGATGATCGGCCGCCGCGCAAGCGCGACTACGGCTTCCTGGCCGCGTTGTCGCGCCTGGGCGAACGGGTCAGCGAGAACGGGCACGAAATCGTCGCCCTGCTCAGCTTCACCGGCGAGAATCTGGTCAAGCTGGCACGGATGGTCAAGGAACCGCGCCGCTTCCGCGCCATCGCCACCGTCTCGCACATGGAGCAGGTCGGCCTGGACGCCGTACCGCTGGTCATCCTGCTGTCGTACATGGTGGGCGCGGTCATCGCGTTCCTCGGCTCGACGGTGCTGCGGGACTTCGGCGCCGAGATCTTCGTGGTCGAACTGGTCAGCATCGCCTTCCTGCGCGAGTTCGCGGTCCTAATGACGGCAATCGTCCTGGCCGGCCGCACCGCATCGGCCTTCACCGCCCAGATCGGCGCGATGAAGAGCCGCGAGGAGATCGACGCGATCCGGACCCTGGGCCTGGATCCGGTGGATCTGCTGGTGATTCCGCGGCTGGTCGCCCTGTTGGTGATGCTGCCGCTGCTGACCTTCATTTCGATGATGGCCGGCCTGGCCGGCGGCGTGACGGTGGGTGCGTTCGACCTGGACATTCCCCCGCAGATGTACCTGGCGCGCATGCACGACACCATGGAGGTGCGGCATTTCCTGGTCGGCCTGTCCAAGGCGCCCGTGTTCGCGCTGGTGATCGGCCTGATTGGCTGCCTGCAGGGCCTGCAGGTCACCGGCACCGCGCAATCGGTCGGCGAGCGCACCACCTCCAGCGTGGTGCAGACGATCTCGCTGGTCATCATCCTCGACGCGCTGGCCGCGTTGTGGTTCATGCACATGGGCTGGTGACGCGATGGCCGATACGAGCGACGACGCGATCATCCAGGTCCGCGGACTGGTCAACCGGTTCGGCGAGCAGGTCGTGCACGATGGCCTGGACCTGGACGTGCGGCGCGGTGAAATCCTCGGCGTGGTCGGTGGCTCGGGCACCGGAAAATCGGTGCTGATGCGGGCCATCCTCGGCCTGCGCGCGCCGCAGGCCGGCAGCATCCGCGTGCTCGACACCGATGCGCTGTCAGAAGACCCGCAGGCGCGCCTGCACATCGAGCGCAACACTGGCGTGCTGTTCCAGGATGGCGCCCTGTTCTCCTCGCTGACCGTCGGCGAGAACGTGCAGGTGCCCCTGAAGGAGCACCACGGCGAGTTGCCCGACAGCTGGCGCTATGAACTGGCGCTGCTGAAGATAAAACTCGCCGGCCTGCCGGCCGACGCGCTCAACAAGCTGCCCGCGCAGCTGTCCGGCGGCATGCGCAAGCGCGCCGGCCTGGCACGCGCGCTGGCGCTGGACCCGCCGCTGCTGTTCCTGGACGAGCCCACCGCGGGCCTGGACCCGATCGGCGCCGCCGCGTTCGACCGCCTCATCAAGACGCTACAGGAAGCGCTGGGCCTGACGGTGTTCCTCATCACCCATGACTTGGACACCCTGTACGCTATCTGCGACCGGGTCGCGGTACTGGCCGACCGCAAGGTCGTGATCACCGCGCCGCTGGCGGAGGTGGAGCGTTTCGATCACCCCTGGGTCCAGGAGTATTTCCACGGCCCCCGGGCCAGGGCCGCCCGCGGCGAGCCCGAACAAGAGGAAGCCTGAAACATGGAAACCCGTGCCAACTACGTCCTCATCGGCGCCTTTACCCTGGTGACGGCGGCGGCGCTGCTGCTGTTCGGCCTGTGGGCGGCGAAATACTCCTCCGAACGCACCTGGCAGCAATACCAGATCGTGTTCCGCGAAGCGGTCACCGGCCTGTCGGTCGGCAGCCCGGTGCAGTACAACGGCATCGCCGTGGGCTCCATCACCAAGCTGTCGCTGGCCCCCAATGACCCGCGCCAGGTGGTGGCGAGCATCCGGGTGGAGTCCTCCACCCCGATCAAGACCGACACCCGCGCCAAGCTGGCCATCACCAGCCTGACCGGCCCCACCATCATCCAGCTCAGCGGCGGCACCCCGCAGGCGCCGGCGCTGACCTCGGTGGACAAGCGCGAGGCCCCGGTCATCCAGACCGCGCCGTCCGCGCTGCAGAACATCACCGACACCGCCAACCGGATCGTCGAACGGCTGGATGAAGTGCTGAGCGACAAGAACGTCGCCAGCATCGCGGCGACCTTGCAGAACCTGGAGAACATCAGCGGTTCGCTGGCCAACCGCGACGAGGGCCTGCAGGCGCTGATCGTCAGCGCGCGCGACGCGGCGAAGAAGCTGGATGCGACCCTGACCACCACCAACGGCGCCATCGAGCGCATCGATCAGAATCTGGTGCGGCAGCTGCCGCCCCTGCTGAACAAGCTGGACGCCACCCTCGCCAAGCTGGATTCGGCCGCCGGCAACGCCGACGCCATCCTGGGCGAGAACCGCGCCGCCATCAACAGCTTCGCCAACGATGGCCTGGGCCAGCTGGGTCCGACCCTGACCGAGTTGCGCGGCCTGGTCCGCGACCTGCGCCGGGTCAGTGATCGGCTGGAAGGCAACCCCACCCGCTACCTGCTCGGCCGCGACGCACCCAAGGAGTTCGAACCCAAATGAAGGCGCTGCGCATTCCCGTCTCCCTGTCGCTGGTCCTGCTGGCCGGCTGCTCCTCGATCCTGGGCAGCGGCCCGCGTGAACCCACCACCATCTACGCACCGGAAGTCCGGGTCACGGCCGACCCGAACTGGCCGACCGTCGCCTGGTCGCTGGTCATCGCCAAACCCACCGCCGCGCGCGTGGTCGACAGCCCGCGCATCTCGGTACGGCCGGCGCCGGGTGAACTGCAGGTCTACAAGGGCGCGTCGTGGTCGCAACCGGCGACCGAACTGCTGCAGGACGCGGTGCAGCGCACGCTGGAGGATTCCGGCCGGATTCCCGCCGTTTCCAGTGCCGACGCCGGCATCCTGGGCGACTACCGGCTGGTGATGGACGTGCGCCGCTTCGAGGCCGACTATGCCGGCCAATCGGCGCCGGCCGCGACCATCGAGGTCAACGCCAAGCTGGTGCAGAACCGCAGCCAGCGCGTGGTCGCCTCGCGCACCTTCCAGCAGGTCCGGCCAGCCGGTTCGACCGACGTCGCACAGGTGGCGACCGCGTTCGAGCAGGCGCTGTCCGCCCTGACTGGCGAGATTGCCGGCTGGGTGCTGGTCAGCGGACAGGCCGACGCCAGTCGCCCCTGAGCGCTTTGCCGTCCTGTCCGCGCATGCCGGCCGCTACCCGCGGCCCGGCGCCGGATGGATGAGGCGGAAGGTCAGGTTGATCCGCTCGCCCACCGGCCGCGCCGTGCGCGGGAGCGCATGGCGGTAATGGCGCTGGGTGTCGCCCGCCATCAGCAACAGGCTGCCATGCGGCAGATCCAGGGCCAGTCGGCTTTCCGCCCGTTCACGGTGCTTCAGCGCGAAGCGGCGGGTGGCACCCAGGCTGATCGAGGCGATTGCCGGCGCCTCGCCCAGTTCCGGTTCGTCATCGCTGTGCCATCCCATCGCATCGCGCCCGTTGCGGTAGCGATTGAGCAGCACGCTGTTGAACGGCGTACCCAGCGTATCCCGCAGGCGTGATGCCAGCCGCTTCACGTCCGGATGCCAGGCGCGCGGCTCGAACAGCGCGCCGGAGTAGCGATAGCGCGCTTCCGGTTCCCCCATCCAGCAGCTCAGCCGCGGCGAATCCACTTCCCGCCCGAACAGGCGGATGCGATGCACTTCCCACGGCACCCCCGCCATCACGCTGGCGAACAGGACGTCGGCCTCCTCCGGTTCCAGCCACTGTGGCCACAGGCGCAAATGCGCCCCCGGCAGGTCAATCATTCCATCCGGCAGCAGCGGCAGGGGTATGGTCATCGCACGCCATGCTCGCGGATTTGCCCCACCCCGCGCAAACCCCGAAAATAGCCGCAGCCTAACGCCACGAGGAAGCCCAGCCATGTCCGAAGCCGAACGCGATGTCATGGAGTACGACGTCGTCACCGTCGGTGCCGGTCCCGCGGGCCTGGCCTTCGCCATCCGCCTGAAACAGCTCAACCCGGAAATCTCGGTCTGCGTGATCGAGAAGGCCAGCACGGTCGGCGCGCAGATCCTGTCCGGTGCGGTGATCGAACCGGCGCCGCTCGACGCCCTGCTGCCCGGCTGGCGCAACAATCCGCCACCGGTCTGCGTGCCCGCGAAGGACGATGAGTTCTGGTTCCTCAGCAAGACCGGCGGCCGTAAGGCGCCCATCGTCCCGCCCGGCATGCGCAACCATGGCAACTTCATCGTCAGCCTCGGCGCGATGTGCGCCTGGCTGGCGCCGCAGGCCGAGGCGCTGGGCGTGGAAATCTATCCCGGCTTCGCCGCCGCCGAGACCCTGCACGACGAAAGCGGCAAGGTGGTTGGCGTGCGCATCGGCGACATGGGCGTGGCCAAGGATGGTTCGCACAAGCCCGGCTACACCCAGGGCATCGACATCCGCGCCAAGGTCACGGTGCTGGCCGAAGGCGCCCGTGGTCACCTGACCAAGCGGCTGGTCAAGCGCTTCGGCCTGGACAAGGACAGCGACCCGCAGGGCTATTCGATCGGCATCAAGGAACTGTGGCAGGTGCCGGAAGGCCGGGTCAGCCCCGGCAAGATCGTGCACACCATGGGCTGGCCGGCGGACGGCAAGATCTATGGCGGCAGTTTTCTCTACCACCTGGACAACAACCAGATTGCGCTGGGCTACGTCAGCGGACTGGACTACGCCGATCCCGAGTACAAGCCGTGGGAGGCCTTCCAGCAGTGGAAGAACCACCCGATGATCAAACCGCTGCTGGAAGGCGGCAGCATCCTGTCCGCCGGCGCACGCGCCATCGTCACCGGCGGCTGGCAATCGCTGCCCAAGGTGGAAATGCCCGGCGCGCTGCTGATCGGCGACACCGCCGGCCTGCTCAACGTGCCCAAGATCAAGGGCACCCACCAGGCCATCCGCAGCGGCATGCTGGCCGCCGAACACCTGGCCGGCAACAGCCTGGAACCAGCCGGCTTCGATGCCCGTTTGCGCGCCTCCGAGGCGATGAAGGAACTGAAGCAGGTCCGCAACATCAAGCCCGGCTTCAAGAAGGGCATGTGGTTCGGCCTGCTCAACGCCGCCTGGGAAACCGCGACCGGCGGACTCTCGCCGTGGACGCTCAAGGTCAAGCCGGACTGGTCGTCGCTGGACAAGATCGGCCAGCACGAGGAACCGCGCCGCGACTACGTCGAGCGCACGCTCGCCCCGCGTGACCGCCTGCAAGGCGTCTACTACGCCGCCACCGAGCACGACGAGGACCAGCCGGTCCACCTGAAGGTCGCCGACACCTCGATCTGCGTCACCCGCTGCGCCGAGGAATACGACAACCCCTGCACCCGCTTCTGCCCCGCCGGGGTCTACGAGATCGTCGACGATACCATGGCGGATGGAAGCAGCGGCAAGCGCCTGCAGATCAACGCCGCCAACTGCGTGCACTGCAAGACCTGCGACATCAAGGACCCCTACGAGATCATCACCTGGGTGACCCCGGAGGGTGGTTCGGGGCCGAACTATCAGAATCTATAGAACCGTCGGTTGTCCGGTGGGACAGGAGTAAGCAAAAAGAAGCCCCGCAACTGCGGGGCTTCTTCATTCACTTGGCCAAATGTCAGACTTTACCTGGCAGGCTGCGGCATCCACGCCCGGTCAATTGTGGAAACCGCTTGTTGAGTAGTTGCGTTCGCGGACTTCCAAATGGTGCTATTGCTGGCATTGCGCCAGAGAATGTCGGCATTGCCGTCACCGTCATAGTCACCGATGTCCACAACTTTCCAATACGAAGCAACGGAGCTGACGCTTTGCTGCTGCGTCGCGATTGCACTTCTCCAGATGACGTTACTGCCCGCCGAACTGCTGTTGCGCCACAAAATGTCGGCGTTGCCATCACCGTTGAAATCACCAACGCCAGCCACGAACCAATAGGTCGCGACCGAGGTCACGGCTTGGGTAGAGCTGGAACTGGCGGAACGCCAGATGACATTGGCGCCAGTAGTTGGATTACGCCACAGAATGTCGGATCGACCGTCTCCGTTGAAATCGGCAATTCCGGCGACCCGCCACACGGCATCCAGCTTACCCACGGCTTGTTGAGACGATGCAACACCTCCCTTCCAGATGGTGTTGTTGCTACCGTTACGCCAGAGAATGTCCGACTTTCCGTCACCGTCAAAATCACCAATGCCGACAACTTTCCAATAAGTCGCGACAGAACTGATCGTCTGTTGGGTTGTTGCGCTCCCACTTTTCCAGATGGCGTTTGCACCGGTGGTCAGATTTCGCCACAGGATATCGGCCTTGCCGTCACCGTCAAAATCACCGATACCGACAACCGTCCAGGGAGCATTCAAAGAATAAACATGCTGCTGCGTTGACGAGTTGGCTGTTTTCCAGATGACGTTGCCCGCGGTCGATGAGTTCCGCCAAAGGACGTCCGACCTCCCGTCGCCATCAAAGTCATTGGCCGTGCCGCGGAAGGGAACCACCGTCGCCCGGAACTGCGCCACCACCGGAATCGTCTGGTTCAAGCTGCGCGCATTGTCGGCCGAGTTCGCAACTCCACAAGCGCTGGCTGGGGTTCCGCAGGTCGTGAGGTTCGGATTGGAGAACAGGCGGTACGGCGTCTGGCCCGCATCACCATAAGCCATGATGGTATAGAAGTTGCCAGCCGTGTTCTTGTAGCCGTACGAGTAGGGGTAACGACCTGGGGTGTTGTTGGAATTGGCCTGATCATGGGCCGAGCCCAGCAGATGGCCAACCTCATGCACCATGCTTTCGGCTGCGCAATAGTAACTGTTGCCATCCGCGCCCAAATCATCGCCGAAGCTGACCACGCCGTAACCCCACTTGGCATCCTGAGCCGGGGTCACGGTGGCACCGTTGGCGCCAATCAACCAGGCAATACCGCATCCCTGGTGCTCAGGCTGCTGGAATCCACGAACCAAAAGCGCGACATCGGCGCCGTACTGATCACGCGCGGTACGCAGCGGGGTCAGTGTTGCAGGAATGGTGACGTTGCTGGCGCCATTGCTGCCGGTGAGTTCATACAGGGCCGTCTGATTTGCGTTGGTGTCCGTATAGGAGACTTCCTGGGCGTTCACCAATCGCAGATAGCCATTGACCTTGCTGTTGCTGAGGCCTTGGTTCGCGACCTGCAACAGGAAGGTCAGTGCCGTCGTCACGGACTGCTGCTTCAGGGCCGCCTGGTTGCGGAAGCCAGCGGTGTAACCCACCGCTACGTCAATCGTATTGACTCCGGTCGGAGGAGCCGCCATGGCGACAGCGTTCTGCGCAACCTGCGCCTTGGCCGCCAACGCCTGGCTCACAGCCGTGTCCACCAGGCCACTGGCCTCCGGAATCGCCATGTCGTTATGGCCAACATTCGGTGAACGCACCTTGGTCGGATCCATCTGGACCGCATAGAGGCCGGTACCACGCGTGCGGATGCTGAGCGGTGGTTTGCCGTTGCCCTGCGGAATGGAGGCGAAGACAGCTTCCTCACCGAAGGTGATGATGGCTTCCTGCATGGGATCACCACCTTCCACGCGGCCAACCCAGGTCCAGTTGCCGTCGATGCCCTCGTCGTGGCGTTCGTACTTGAGCTTGACCTCGCTGCCATCCGGCAGGGGCACGGTCATGTGGCCGGTCACCACACCCTTGAGCGCGTGCTCTTCGCTCATGCTCACCGGGTAATAGGTAAAGGCGCCTTCGCGCTTCACCGGCTTCCCCTGGTTCTGATAGGCCATCAGCGTCCCGCGATCGGGTGCGTTGGCAATCGAATGATGGACGTCGCGGCCGGATGGGGTCATCCCCGCCCGGGCCTGTGACTTGAGTGAATCGCCTCCTGCGGAGCCATGCAGCGCAGCCATCTGGCTGTCGGACTTCTGGCCGCTGCAGGCGGCCAACAAAACTACGGCGGCGCATGCGCCGAGGCGAAACTTCATGCGAACCCTCAATCTGGCTGGTGTTGCCCCTGAATCGGGAAATATAACCCAGCTCGCGGCTTCCCGGCCGTGAAGCCGGGTTTCACACGACGGGAGGGGCGGCATCGTACAGGTTGTCTTAAGCCGCCCCTGCCCCTCCTTTTTCAGGAGGTCCGGATGGGTACGCCGGTCTTGTCCCTGAGTTCGTCAAGGGTGACGCCGTCCGCAGTTTCAACCAGGGCCAGCCCCTCCGGGGTGACGTCGAACACGGCCAGGTCGGTGATGATCCGGTTCACCACCCCGACGCCGGTCAGCGGAAGGTCGCACTGGGGCAGGATCTTGTGGCTGCCGTCCTTCGCCACGTGCTCCATCAGCACGACGATGCGCTTGACCCCGGCGACCAGGTCCATGGCGCCACCCATGCCCTTGACCATCTTGCCGGGCACCATCCAGTTGGCCAGGTCGCCCCGGTCGGTGACCTGCATGGCGCCCAGCACGGCCAGGTCGATGTGGCCACCCCGGATCATGCCGAACGAATCGTGGCTGCCGAAGTAGCTGGCACCTGCCCGGGCGGTGACGGTCTGCTTGCCGGCGTTGATCAGGTCGGCGTCGACTTCGTCCTCGGTCGGGAACGGGCCGATGCCCAGCAGCCCGTTCTCGGACTGCAGCCAGACGTCGATGCCGGCGGGGATGTGGTTGGCTACCAGGGTCGGCAGGCCGATGCCCAGGTTCACGTAGGCGCCATCGGTCAGTTCGCGCGCGGCGCGCTGTGCCATCTCGTCGCGGGTCCAGGCCATCACTTGTCTCCTTGGCGCACGGTGCGCTGTTCGATGCGCTTCTCGGGATTCGGGTTGTGAACGATGCGATCCACGTAGATGCCCGGCAGGTGGACGTGGTCGGGGTCAATCTCGCCGATCTCCACGACCTGCTCGACCTCGGCCACGCAGATTTTCCCGGCCATGGCGCAGGCGGGATTGAAGTTGCGCGCCGTCTTGCGGAACACCAGGTTGCCGGCCTTGTCGGCCTTCCAGGCCTTGACCAGCGACACGTCGGCCACCAGCGCGGTTTCCATCACGTACCAGTGCTCGCCGAACTGACGGGTCTCCTTGCCCTCGGCCACCACGGTGCCGTAGCCGGTACGGGTGAAGAAGGCCGGAATGCCGGCGCCGCCGGCGCGCAGACGCTCGGCCAGCGTGCCCTGCGGGTTGAATTCCAGCTCCAGTTCACCGGCCAGGTACTGGCGCTCGAACTCCTTGTTCTCACCCACGTAGGACGAAATCATCTTGCTGATCTGGCGGGTCGCCAGCAGTTGCCCCAGGCCGAAACCGTCGACGCCGGCATTGTTGGAGATGGCCGTCAGCCCCTTCACGCCGCTGTCCCGCAGCGCGGCGATCAGCGCTTCCGGGATGCCGCACAGGCCGAATCCGCCGACCGCCAGGATCTGGCCATCCGCCACGATGCCATCCAGCGCGGCGGCGGCGCTGGGAAAGAGTTTCTGCTTGCCCGTCTTGGGGGCCGCGTTCGCGGTTTCAGCCATTGGCAGGATCCATCTCGGGAAATGTCCGCCATTCTACCCGTGCCCCCCCTGCGCAACAGGTACTTTCGGGCAATGGCAACACCCGCTCGACCATGCCCCCTACACTGCACGCCATGACTGCCATCGCCCTCATCACCGCCATCTCCGCCACCGGCCACGATGAAGATCTTCCACCGCTGCTGGCCGCCTGCGAGCGCGCCGGGCTATCGGTCCGCGCACTTGCCTGGGATGACGCGTCGGTGGGCTGGAGCCGCCTGGATGCCGCCTTGCTGCGCTCGCCCTGGGACTACACCGAGCGCCTGGCCGAGTTCATGGCATGGTGCGAGCGCGCGGCGCATTCCCTGGCACTGTTCAATCCGTTGCCGGTGGTCCGCTGGAACACCGACAAGCACTATCTGGCCGATCTGGCCGCACTCGGCGTACCCGTCGTGCCGACGGAGTTCGTCGAACCCGACGCCGAACCGATGGAGGCCCTGCAGGCGTTCCTGGCAAAACACCCGTCCGCGGAATTCGTGGTGAAGCCGACCGTAAGCGCGGGTGCGCGTGATACCCAGCGTTACCGTCGCGATCAGGAGTTCGCCGCGGGCAACCATCTGGCACGCCTGCTGGACGCCAACCGCAGCGCGATGCTCCAGCCGTATCTGTCGGCCGTGGATGCCGACGGGGAAACCGCCCTCATCCACATCGACGGCGTATTCAGCCACGCCATCCGCAAGGCCGCATTGCTGAAGGCCGGCGACACACCGCCGCTGGATCCGCATGCTTTCGGCGATATCCAGGCGCGGGAACCGGCCGACGACGAACGGCAGTTGGCCGATCAGGTGCTCGCCGCGGCCACCCGGCTGCTCAAGCTGGAAGCTCCCCTCCTGTATGCGCGCGTGGACCTGCTGCGCGGGATGGACGGCGTGCCGCGCCTGCTGGAACTCGAACTGACCGAGCCTTCCCTGTTCTTCGCCCAGGCCCCGGAGTCCGCCGGCCGGCTGGCCGAGGCCCTGGCGGGAAGGCTCGCGAACGGCACCGTACGGACTCGCACGGATATCGGCTGACCGCTAGAATCAGCGTTCTGCCCTCGGCCAGCCGCCGCGGCCGGGCCTCTCCGTAGCACTGAAGGAATTCCCAGAGGATGAAGATTCTCGTCGCCTACAAGCGCGTGGTGGACTACAACGTCCGCATCCAGGTCAAGCCGGACGGGTCCGGCGTGGTCACCGACGGCGTCAAGCTGTCGGCCAACCCCTTCGATGAAATCGCGCTGGAAGAAGCCCTGCGGCTGCGCGACAAGGGCATCGCCACCGAGGTCGTGGTCGCCACCATCGCGCCGGCCGACGCCCAGGCGCACCTGCGCAACGGCCTGGCCATGGGCGCCAACCGCGCCATCCACGTGGTCACCGACCAGCCGATCCAGCCGCTGACCGCCGCCCGCACCCTGCTCAAGCTGATCGAGAAGGAACAGCCACAGCTGGTCATCCTGGGCAAGCAGGCCATCGACGACGATGCCAACCAGACCGGCCAGATGCTGGCCACCTTGTGGGGCCGTCCGCAGGCGACCTTCGCATCCAAGCTGGAAATCGCCGGCGACAAGGCCACCGTGACCCGGGAAGTGGACGCCGGCCTGGAAACCCTGGAAGTCGACCTGCCAGCGGTGGTCACCACCGACCTGCGCCTCAACGAGCCGCGTTTCATCAAGCTGCCGGACATCATGAAGGCCAAGAGCAAGCCGCTGGAGACCCTGCAACTGGCCGATCTCGGCGTGCAGGCGGCCGATACCCTGAAGACCACCCATTACGCCGCCCCGGCCAAGCGCAGCAAGGGCGTGATGGTCAAGGATGCGGCCGAACTGGTCGCCGCGCTCAAGGCCAAGGGCCTGCTGTAACCCATCGTTCCCTCTTCTTCCGGGAAGAGGGTCGCGGCGATGGCGCGACGCGGAAACGCAGGCGCGCCACCGCCAGAATTCTGGAGATTCCGCAATGTCCAAAGTCCTCGTCATCGCCGAACACCTGGACGGCAAGCTCAACAGCGCCACCGCCAAGACCGTCAGCGCCGCCCAGGCCCTGAAGCCCGACAGCATCGATGTCGTGGTGCTGGCCGCCGATCCGGCCGGCATCGCCGCCGAAGCGGCGCAGGTCGCCGGGGTCGCCCGCGTCCTGACGGTCGCCAATCCCGCCAACGCGAACGCCATCGCCCAGGTGCTGGCTCCGCAGATCGCGCAGTTGGCCGCCGGCTACACCCATGTCTTCGGTCCTTCCACCACTTTCGGCAAGGATCTGATGCCCTGCGTCGCCGCGCTGCTGGGCGTGGCCCAGGTGTCGGACGTGATGAGCGTCGAGGGCAGCCACGTGTTCAAGCGCCCGATCTACGCCGGCAACGCCATCATCACCGTCGAGGCGCCGGCCGATCAGACCGTCGTCGCCACCGTCCGCAGCGCTTCCTGGCCGGAAGCGGCCAAGGGCGGCAGCGCCAGCATCGAGGCGGTCACCGCCGACGCCTCCCTGCCCTCGCATACCCGCTACCTCGGCCTGGCTGCCGGCAAATCCGACCGCCCCGACCTCCAGAGCGCAAAGCGCGTGGTCTCCGGTGGCCGCGGCGTCGGCTCGGCGGAGAACTTCAAGATCATCTACGACCTGGCCGACAAGCTGGGCGCGGGCGTCGGTGCCTCGCGCGCCGCGGTCGACGCCGGCTATGTCCCGAACGAACTCCAGGTCGGCCAGACCGGCAAGATCATCGCCCCCGAGCTATACGTGGCCGTCGGCATCTCCGGCGCCATCCAGCACCTGACCGGCATCAAGGACGCCGGCACCATCGTGGCCATCAACAAGGACGCGGAAGCCCCGATTTTCGAGATTGCGGACATCGGGCTGGTGGGGGATTTGTTCAAGTTGCTACCGGAACTGGAAGCGGCCCTGTGAGCGCGCGGTAAAGCATGATGAAGAAAGTGATGGTGGTGTTCGGCACGAGGCCGGAAGCGATCAAGATGGCGCCCGTGGTACACGCACTCAGGGCTCACCCTCTGTTGCAGCCACAGGTGGTGGTAACTGCGCAACATCGCCAGATGCTTGATCAGGTGCTGGATATCTTCCAGATAGAGCCTGACCAGGATCTCGATATCATGCGCCATGGACAGACTCTGCCGGAGCTAACGGCACGAATCGTCAGTGGTATGTCACCCTTGATCAGCGCCATGGCCCCGGACATCGTCCTGGTCCATGGAGATACCTCGACAACACTATCGACAGCGCTGGCGGCGTTCTACGCCAAGGTTCCAGTTGGCCATGTAGAGGCAGGACTGCGGACCGGGGACATGCATGCCCCCTGGCCAGAGGAAATGAACCGGCGGCTCACTGCGCCGCTAGCCAATCTCCATTTTGCGCCAACTGCCCAATCCCGGGAAAATCTGCTTCGCGAAGGAATTCGCGCTGACAGCGTGCACGTAACGGGCAATACCGTCATCGATGCACTACTAGCCGTTGATTCCCGGCTGCGTACCGAGCCGACACTGTCCGCACGGATGCAGGAACTATTTCCATTCCTCGACCCCAACCGCAAGCTGCTACTAGTGACGGGGCATCGTCGAGAGAACTTCGGTGATGGCTTCGAACGCATCTGCAAGGCGATCTCGAATCTGGCGGAACGTGATGATCTGCAGATCGTCTATCCCGTGCACCTGAATCCCCACGTCCAGGAGCCTGTAAATCGCCATCTTTCAGGGTCATCAAACATCCATTTGATTGCTCCCCAGGACTATCTTCCATTCGTCTATCTGATGCAGCAATCACATGTAATTCTCACCGACTCCGGTGGTGTCCAGGAAGAAGCGCCTTCTTTGGGCAAGCCCGTATTGGTCATGAGAAACACTACCGAACGCCCAGAGGCTGTGGAGGCGGGCACCGTCACGCTAGTCGGGACGGATACGGACAGAATCCATGCGCAGGTATCGCAATTACTCGATGATCCCGCTCGCTACGCTTCCATGTCGCAGGCACACAATCCATACGGGGACGGTCTCTCAGCAACCCGTATAGCGTCGATTATTGCAGATACCCTTCGCTAGTGGTTCGCGACATCAGACTCAGCTGATCATTGCCTCTGCGTAATTTTCGCGAGTTCGGCCACCGTGTGGTCGTAATATGTCTGGGTGAAGTGATAAGGAGCCTTGCCCCACCGATGGTTGGGGTCTGCACGCACAACCGACTCCGGATAATCGATGTATCGAAGTGACCAATGCTTCTCCAACGCATCGTACAGCCGCGAGAGAATCTCATTGTTATCCTTAATCCAACGGATACTAGAGGCATCGCTGCCATCCTCGAACTTTTCTGCCCAGAACGCTCTGTTTATCACGAGCTTGCTTCGATCGACACTCCCAAGCAAGCGACTCACGCCCGCCAACCAGAGAGTGAGAAACTCTTCAGAATCTGGGGTAAGCAGCACTCTTCCTTCCGACTGGAATCCAGCGTGTTCAAGTTCACCCGACAGACTGAAGCAAGTATTCCCCGCCAGAACGAGCTTGAATCTCTCGTCAATGAAATCCAGCAGCAGGATATCGTGCGGATTCCCCGCTAATAATGTCCCAGTGGTTTTGTCGAGGTCATTGAAAAGCATCCTCCGCTGGAAAGGGCTTTGCAAGGAAGCGACCAAATCCCGCACCTGGACCTCGCTAACTGGATCCAGACCAAAACTAGCCATGGATGTTCGCGCTACGTACTGCCGAATCGCGAATAAATCCTCATTTCCCTCCAACGCGTCCCTGGACACACAGCTCCCTAGGATGAATACGTTGCGTGCTTTGTTATGCATGGATGCTGCAACCTTCGTTGACTACCGCTTCAGCGCTGACGCTCAACAATGAAACAAAACTGCCCGCACACCGTCAGTTTCTGGTAAGCCAACTGCTGCACGCTCCAGCCTGCCTCTTTCGATTTCTGCTCTATTTCCTGGTTCAACGGGGATTCTTCCGCAAACCAACGGTTGAAAGTCGGATCATTGCCTCGATACAAACGGGTAATCAAGGTGATTGCATCGATGCCAGGACGAATCTCACGCAACCTCAGCCCGGCAGCCTCCACCAGTTTCTTGAAACCGAATGGCGTGAAGTTCCAGTAGCTGTACGAGTGATATGGCTCCAGGTGCGATGTTGAACCAGCGAAACAACCATCCACTTTCAGCACGCGCGCTATATCCGAAAGCAATTGCTCAGGATGGCGGACGTGCTCGAAAACCTGACGGCTATAGATCAGATCGACACTGTCACTTTCCACCGGAATGTTAACGCCATCGAACGTGCGAACCTCGCCATCCGTACGCGTTCGCGCTCTTACTTCGGGAGAATCCTCGATATCGACACCAATCCACTTCGCGGTCGGCGCCGACTGACGAAAAATATCCAAAGAGACACCCGTTCCGCATCCAAGATCGACAATGGTCGCGTTCTCGCGAAGTTTCCGACCGAGCGCCCATGCATATTCCGTCGCCTGGAACTGGCGCGCAGTGTCAATCGGCAAGCTGTCTTTGAGTTCATTCCACATCGCGTTCCCCACTCCCGTTGAGCATGCCGACAAACGGCATGCCCAGACCATGATCTCAGTCGTTCCAGACCATGTAGATCGTACCCTTGGCTCCCTCTGACAGAGCAAGACGGCCATCCGCGGGACTGACCGTCACTGTCACGCGACGTTCGGGTCTTGCGTAGTCACCCACGATCTCGGCTCCCCGCGACAAGGTCTTATATCGCCGGTACCCCTTTCCAGCCAGCGACAGTTCCAGCGCGCTATCAACTTCGGCGACATCGACATCCATGAACTCGATCACCGCCCGGTGAATGACCTTGCCGTCGACCTGCTCCTGTCCAGTGGACCTGATCTTGTGCGGAAAGGTGAGCTGCAAACCAGCGGGGAGCATCGACGGAGCCGCCGCGCCGGCGGCCGGCACCTGCGGCTGTGTTGCGGCCTGGTTTTCCGCCGTGGCGGCAGCCCCGGTCGATTCCGGATTTTCGGGTGGCTTGCATGCGCTCAACAACAAGGCCCCGAATATCAGCGCATAAATTTTCATCGTATTTTTCCCTGAAAAATTGATAAGGCAGATCACACTCACAGTCAGAAGAGATCTGCAACCTCTCGTCTGAACCTACTCACGAAAGCACTCATTGTGTAGTTTTCACGCAGGAAATTCCTGCCTCTCAGCGCCGCCTCCTTGAACCGCGAGTAGTCCTGATGTTCGACGATATGGGCTTTGATGGCGTCCAAATCGGGGAAAACGGTCTCGGATTGATAAATATACTCGACCCCCCGCCAGTCGAGAAAAACCCCTTGCGCCCCTGCCGCGAATCCATCCGCCGGTGCAATATGAAAGCTCTCCGGGAGTTCACTGTCATCACTGACCGAAAGGACAAAGCCCGTATTGCTAAGTGCGACGGTCAAGTCACTGTATCCCTTCTGATGAACATGACTCGCCAGACCATTTCTCTCGAGATAGTTTTGACATTCCTCAAAATAAGCATCTTCTTCCTGGTTCCGGGTGGTCCAGCTAGTATCGGAGTATGACTTCCCGTAAACGGACAGATTGTAACGGGAGTCCAACTCCACCAATGCCTTCAATAGTTCGAGCGAACGCAGGTATCCCTTACGGGAAGGCAACGTGCCGATAATGGCGAGATTGAATACTCGGGCGGGGTCATCGTTGGATGCATAACTATCTAGGTTGATGTAGTTCGGGACAAGACGTATTTTCTTGCGCGCGTAGCCGAAGCGCTCGATCAACATCTCGAAGTAAAACAGTGATACCGCGATATACAGGTCAACTGCCGCATCGTTCACCCGATTTCCCAGGTCCCGCGCAAGCTCGAAACGATGAGCCCTGACGATTAACTTCTGATCCGGTCGCTTGTTGTTCGAATACCATACCGCGTTTCCGAGAAGCCACTCGCAGAATATTACTTCTGCCCAATCCAGGCACTCCTTGGACCGCGCCAGGTCATGCGTCGCATGTCCGGTCCATTCATCGATTCGAATGCTGAAGTACTCCGAGAGGCCAGGCAGCGCCTTTTCGATGAACTGGAGCCCATACCCTGCTACAAGCAACCGCGGTTTCACCTGCTCCTTGAAAACCGAAAAATCGCCCGCCCTTATCGACTTCACCAGATCCTTCAGGCGCGTACCGTAGTTGAACTTCTCTATAGCCGACCAGTGCTCGTTGATGAAAACGCTAAAATCACCAAAAAGCGACTCATCAATGTCCCAGCGATTGAACTTTATCAACGACAGCAACGCCGTCTGCAATCCTACTTGCAGGCGCATCGATACATAGCTCAATCCGATGGTTTTCAACTTCGCGTCTGCCGATTGCCATACCCGAAGATGATTGCGCAACTCGCGCGCGCCGTACTGCCTGGTGGATGAGGCTATCCGCGTGGCCACCTTGTTATACACAAAGGTAGGATGATCGATGTAGCCAATCCTCTTTGCAGCCAGAAGTACGTCGATCAGGTAGAGCGTGTCCTCCCCCATGCGCAGCACCGGATCCCAGCGGATCCCCTTCGAGACCAGCAAGGATCTGCGTATCAGGCTCGGCACGGTGGTGCTTTGCTGACGAATTATCCCCTCGATGATTGACTTCTTTGGCGTGCCGGCAGAAAAACCCTTAATTCTGTTGGCATCCGTGAATGAACTGCCATCGAATACTCTCAAATACCCGCGCAAGACACAGAGATCCTGATCGATTGCCTGGCGCGTGTGCCGCTCTAACGTATCTGGCAGGATCTCGTCGTCACAATCGAGATAGAAGATATATTCGCCTCTGGCCGCATCGACACCCATGTTCCGTGGCTCAGATGGAGAGCCGCTGTTGGAGACCCTGCGGATGACCCTCCACCTCGTTCCGTCCACGACCTCCGTTTGCCGCAGAAGGTAGTCGGCCGTCCCATCGCTGGAGCAATCGTCGACAAAAATAACTTCATACTCACCGACCGGCATCGTCTGCTTTCGCAGCGATGCCAAACAGCGCTCTATCTTCCCAATCGCATTGTGGCAGGGGATGATGATGGATACTTTCATTTCGAGGTTCAGACCAAGTAGAACAGTGCAGAGGCCCGGCGCCCGCGCATTTTCATCAACCATGGCAAAAAGCTGGCGGGCGCTATGACTTCATCGATGAGGGCCTCTTCCACCTGTACGTACTTCCTTTCGGATCCGGGCACGATCACGACGTTTTCTGCATAAGAGGTATGCAGCACCGCTTTTTCCAGATAGTCGGCCGGTCGAACCTTGCGGTAGTCAACCAAGGCAAGGTAGTCCGTTTCTATTACTCGGCCCGGCTTGTTTGCATAAGAAAGTAGATAGTGCTCTGAAACGACAGTTACTCCGTTGCGATTATATGTCTCGTAATAGTCCTTAAGACTGCTCGCCTCAATGGACCTGTCCAGGACAAGGAGCAACGGAGCCCCCTTTTCCGCAACGTTCTGTGCCTGGTAGTAGGCGATTGCTTTTTCGATGTCGTCGTCGCATGCCACGATGCAGCAGACCGTCGCGGCGAAGCTCTCCTGCGCCAAGGCCACCCCGAGCTTCTCAGCAACGAACCGGAATCTCTGCTTGTACGTATGCTCCCTTAGCACGTGATGCAGCGCACGATCCCTCATGCTCGCCAGTTCATCTTCGCCCAAATCTGGCAACCCTCGTGATTCCCGATCGGCGAAAAAAACGAGATCGCCAAACATGTCGTCCATTCCTTTGGAGTAGTTAGATACGCACAATGTATTGCTGGACATGAGTTCGTACACCCTACGCGCAAACATGGTCGGCGAACTCGTCTCGGTATTGAAATTCAAGCCATACTGGCTCGACTTGTAGACATTGCCTATCTCGGCATGAGGTACGGCCGCCTTCAAGTAGCGATGATACTTCTGAGGGAATATGTGATTCTTATCGCTGGTTCCGAAGTGCCGGTCGTATATTTCCAGCTCCAGGCCATCTTCGATGAACTTGTCCAGCATCGCCTCCATCGCCTTGCAGCGTTCCTGATGGTATGCATACCAACTTCCGGCGAATACAACTTTTCTCGAGCGAGCGCCTTCCACCTCGATTGGATTGAAATAGCGCGGCTGCGTCGCAAACGGTAGACAGTAAGCGTTCTTGACCCCGTGCTCCTTCTTGTACCGCTCGACGCATTCCGATGCAGTAGTGAAGACCACATCAAAAAGCTTTGCCGTACTTACAAAGTCATGCACCTTGTCTTCATAGTGCGATGGGTCCTCCTTGTTCCAGAAGGCGGTTGGAATGTTATGTTCCTTGCAATAGTCCAGAATCGCGAGCAGTTCTCCGCGATTTTCTTTAGTAAAGTTCGAGCTGGCATAAACTCTTCCCTTCCACGGCCGCGTCTCAGAATCAACGCCCGACCAGGCGGATTCACAGAAGAGCAGCTCCGGGCGTTCGCTCTCCATTCGTTCACGCCAGCTTCCTGGCTCCAGCACGACGGGAACAAATTCTCCCTTGAAACTGTTGTAAGTAAATTCATCGCAGATGAGCGCGACTTTTAGCCGGCGCAAGGATTTATCGCACTCTACCGAAGCTGACTTCTCGCCCCCCTCCCCCCAATTGTAGGCGACTACCTGTTCATTGATCGGAGTAAGAAGAGTCCGCCAGATCGGCAGTAATGCTTCCGGACCGAAGCTTGATTTTACGCCATCAAGCGCCCGTTCCTTTATCTCCGCATGACGCTCTTTTGCGAGGATGAGTTGCGCCGCGGCTTCCGCTGATTCAACCAAGGGGATGCCTGGGTAGATCTCCCCGGCGCCCTCCCAGTTCCAAACCACAGGAAGTGCCGCGGAGGCCACGCCTTCCGCGACGGCCACATGAAAGCTCTCGAAATCCGACGGCGACAAGACGGAACCGACGAGTCTCAGCCACTGTTCGACATCCTTTCCAGCCGGGTCGAAGATGACGCGGTGGCGCAACACCGGCGAGGCGTTTATCCGCTTGAACAGGCTGACATAGTAGTCGCGTTCCTGACCCTGCTGCCACAGCCAATCGACCGCCGCCGGGTTCTGTCCCTTAATCCGCAACCGGAAGCGGTCATCCGCCCTGACAAGCAATTCAAGTGTATCCAGGGCGAGATCCAGCCTCTTCCTAGCAGGTAGAACACCGATCATGCCCAAGGTTCGCTCGTGCCCTGGCAGCTTTTCATGATTGAAACGCTCGTGCTCGATCAGGTTTCCTACAACCCGGCATTTCTCGGGGGGAATGGAGAATTTTTCTACGCATTCGCCAAGGATATGAGCGCCAACGAAGACAAGGTCGTCAACCGCGCCATAGTTGATATCGTTGGGAAAACTCGTCCTCCTTTCTTGAAGATGCCAACGTATAACCAGTTTCTGGTCTGGTCGCTTGTTGCGAGAATAGAAGACCGCATTGCCAAGCGCCCACTCCGCGAACAGGACATCGGCCCATTCAATCAACTCTCGCGACAACTTTTCGTCGTGATCTGCGTGGCCACTCCATTCGTCGATACGGAAATCGAAGTCCCCTGTCTGCTCCAGCTGTAGTTGTATCGGCGTCCAGAACTTGAGGTCGTGGCCACTCACACCCACGCGTGTCTTTCTTTTCTTCATGGAGTTACCTTGTCCGCCCTGTAGTGACTAGCGGGCGCCGTATTTTTGGATCATTCATCAGCCATCATCCGGATGGCAAGCACGTCCGTTTCGTCCTTCAGCGCCAGTTTCTTACTGGTGCCGTCCGCGAATGCAAATGCCGCGTCACAGACATCTGGGTCATCACTATTGATAAGAAGACAAGTTCTCGCTATCGCACCACCAAGCCTGTATTCGTCTTCCGGAATCACCGCCATTCCGATCAACCCTGCGCGGGAGTAGCGTGACGCCTGGAGGAGGTCCTCTATCTGGTGTGCATCCTGTCCCTGATGGCCAACCGCCAGAACCAGTTGTTCATCCGATGCGCGCGTTGCCTTTACGAGCTGGCGGAAAGCCATTCGAGGATCACCATCCACACTGTCAAATCCGACCTTCCCAGTTCCAGCAGGTACATTTCCCAGCACCGTGACCTGCGGACTTTCGCCATTGCACATGCGCTGTTCCCTGATCCAGGAGATAGTCTCGGGATTTACCCCATCCTGATTCGCGAGTAGTACGACCCTGACACGCTGTGGTCGCATCGTCGTCTTGCTGACACCCATGACTGTCCGCATCACCTGTTCCATCCGGTGGCGATAGGTATGTCTTGACATGACGGCGCGGATGCCTGCAGCGCTCCTGCGCCGGAACTCTTTGTCATCATTCAGCAAAGTGTCAATTGCGTGCCGTGCCTCTTCTTCCGTGGCGACCTCCCAGACCACGTCCGGTCCGAATGTCGCTGCGAATCCCGGCGACGGCGTACTCACGACCGGAGTACCGCAGGCAAGAAGCTCGAATACGCGGCGGGAGAACATAGTGTCGGAATCCTGGATGCTGTTGGCATTCAGGAATACACGATACTTTCGATAGACGTCACCAATCTCCGAATATTGGATCTTTCCACGCACGAACCGTTGATGACGTTCCGGAAACTGATATTGAGAATCGAGAGAACTATCCGAATAGTTCCTGTCAAAAATATCAAGGTCAAAGCCGGACGCTGCATCCAGAAGCATGGCCTGCTGGTGGGACCGTTCTTCCAGATTTGGATAGAAGCTTCCTGCATAGCAGACCTTGGATTCACGCGGACTGCCTGACTGGATAGGGTTGTGAACTGCTTCCTGAGCAGCGAACTGAAGCAGGTCAACGGACCTAACGTCAGCGTCCACCGCATAGCGAGGCTTGGCTTCGATCGAAGTCGTGAATATGTAGTCAAAATGGGCCGCTGCTTGGATGAAATCCTCATAGTGCAATGGATCCTCCTTGTTCCAGAACACAGTAGGAATTCCCTTCAATTTGCATGCTTCCACCAACTCAACCAGCTCGGCACCCGGCATGTACTCACTCCGAGCGACGCGATACTGCCAAGCCTGATGGTTGCCATTCCAGGCGGATTCGACAAACAGCAAGGTTGGCTGAAACTTCTCCAGTAGTCCGCGCCAGTTGTCCGGGCGCGGCAGCAACCAGTCAGCCGTCGGTTGCAGGCAATTGAGGGTGAATTCGTCAAGAATTCCCATCAATAGAGGCTTTCCGGTACGTACCTCTTCCCATCCGTCGATGGATAATGCGTCCACCTCTTCATTTCTTGCCGCTTGTGGATTCGCGACCACGGCAAAATCATCCACCACCTTTTTGGGATCGGGAATGTGTACATGTCGTAGCTTCGGCAAGCTAAGCGCTTGTGATTGATGGTTCGACGTTCCGCGCCTGCGATAACGAAGCAATATGGCCGCGACCGCCTTTGGGAATCCAAGGATTCCACGTGGACTCTTAAGACCAATCAGTGCCTGGCCTAGAGCAAGTGCAAGCGAGTTCCGATACAACTGATTGTCATTGTGGAGTGACTCGCACAGTTGTATGAGTTCCTGCGCGCGCGCGCGCTCGGCTTCAAGCTTCGCCCAATGGCTGGAGCGCTTGTGCTGTGCATCGACGAGGGTTTCTTGCAGCGTCTTCATCCGGAGCTTCAGCTCGGATAATTCCTCATTGATCGTAGAGATGACGTCCTTCTGCCGCTTGTCCCTCGCCCTCCAGCCTTCCTCCATTCTCTTAATGGTGGCCCTGTGGTCCCTGTCCTTGGATCCCAGTAGGCGCAGCGACACGCGGGCACGCTCCAATTCGCGCTCACGCTTTGATAGTTCCTCGTGCCCTTGATTTACTTCTTCCCCAAGTCGACCTACTTCGGCCTGAAGAACGGACAGTTGTTCCCTAAGCAGAGCACTCTCATGATTGGATACCTGGATTCCGCGCCCCAATTCATCAACGACGGACTTTTGCTCCGCCGCTTCCCGAATCCAAACTTCCGACCGTTGCCGCAGAGCAGCAAGCTCTTCGCTGAGGTTGACAATGGTTTCGCTTGACCTTTTATGGAGCGCACGTTCCACGGTCAGTTCGCTCGATGCGTCACCCCGCTTTCCGGCCTCCGCCTTGTATTCCGCGATAACTTTTTTCGCATCGCTCAAGGAGGTGCTGAGCTCGATATTTCGCTTCTGCACTTCCCATGCCCCAGCTTCCGTAGCCCTGATTGCCATTGCCAAGCTGTTTTCAAGAGACGGCTTTGTCAAAATCCGATTCGCCACACATCTGATATAGCCATCAACCACATCAAGGACCGAAATTTCAAACGTCTCGCGAAGCGCATCCAGCAAGTCATCCGGGAAAACCGTGGCCTTGTGGTCCGGCCATGGGTGATATCCGAACGGAACGGTGATGACGATTCGTCCTTCCGGAGCGCAAAGATCAACGGCCTGGGAGATGAACGCGGGAACATCCGTTTGATGTTCGATGACCTCGCCCATCAGGATGGTGTCGAACTGCATGCCCTTCAGCGCAGCAAGCTCTGTGCAGCGGAACTCAACACGATCCTGTACTGACTGGATTTCCTTCGCTCTCTCGTCGTTTGCATAGTCGATGGCCGGCTGGAAGATATCGATGGCCAGCACGTGTTTCCCTTCCCGTGCCATGAGAATGGCTGCAATACCTTGGCTACAGCCTACATCCAATGCTCTTCCAGGCTTGGCCTGCGAGCACATCCAATTAATTCGTGCGCGAGTCTGTCGACCAAACGTCTCCCCCATATGATCGTAGTAGGCCTCGTTTACCCGATCCGGCCATGGGTTGCTGCTCTTCCCGGAAGCCTGTCCCTGGGTACCTTCATGTGCGTGGTCGTCGTGCATGACTACTGTCTCCGCTGAGGTTCCGACCCGTTACTTCCAGAATCCGATGGTGTCAACCACCTTCTTGCCCTGCGGTTTGGGAAGCCGTCGGAAAGATGTATGACCCACGAGAACCACCACTACATCCGCGGACGCGATGGCGGACGCCGCATCTGCGGAAACCAGCCCTGATATACCGTGTACCGATTCGAGCACATCAAAGAAGGGATCGGCGCAACGTACGTTGCCGGCATAACGTTCCGATAGCGCGAGCGCGATGTCCAGGGCAGGGCTCTCCCTGAAATCATCAACATCTGCCTTGTAGGTCAATCCCAGACAGCATATGGAGGGATTCTCCAATCCTGCTACTGCTGCCTCAACCTGTGCCAACACATAACCGGGTTTCGAATCATTGACTTGTCGGGCCGTGCTGATGAGCTGTGCCCGCTCCTTTGCACCCGCCACGATGAACCAGGGATCCACTGCGATGCAGTGCCCCCCAACGCCGGGTCCCGGATTCAAGATGTTCACTCGTGGATGATGATTGGCCAAGCGAATGACATTCTGCACATCGATCCCGAGATCACCGCATATCATGGAAAGCTCGTTGGCAAATGCGATATTCACATCTCGAAATGAATTTTCCACCAGCTTGCAGAGCTCGGCCGTCCGGTCGTCGCTCCCAATGCAGCTCCCCCGGACAAAGGAACGATAGAGCGAGGACGCGCGCTCAGTACATGAGGATGTCATTCCTCCGACAATGCGATCGTTCTCGACCAGCTCCTGCAGCATCTTCCCCGGAATGATCCGTTCCGGACAGTACGCCATGTTTACATCCGGAACATCATGCGAATCGCCGGTGGGGAACTTTAGGTCCGGCCGAAGTTCCGCCAGTAGCCGGGCCAATCTGGCTGTGGTGCCGACCGGAGACGTCGACTCGAGTACGATCAGGTTTCCCCGGCCTATCACCGGCGCTAGAGAACGTCCTGCAGCTTCGACGAAGCTGATATCGGGCTCGTGGTTTCCGTGGTCGAGCGGGGTCGGAACGGCGATCACGAAAGCATCCGCCGGGATAGGTGTCGGCATCGCACGCATGCGTCCGCTTCCAACGGATTCCTCCACGAGCTCCGACAGGCCCGCCTCTTCGAAGTGCGCCTCGCCTCCATTCACGGCATCTACGATTCGTTTCGAGATATCCACGCCGGAAACGCGCTTTCCAGCGGAGGCGAACATGGCGGCGGTGGGCAATCCAATGTAGCCCAGACCGATTACACAAACATGTTCGTCGCGATCCTTCTGCTGCATGGACTCGGTCATACTGACTCCTTACTAAGATTATTCTGTGCCCTACTTGAAGTTGTTCCACCAGCTTCGAGCAGATCTGCTAACTGCAATGCCAATGACTTCCAGGAATAGCGCATGCGCCCATCATCGACTACGGCACTTGGCTCCCGAGGCGCGAGCCGTTTCTTGTGGAGCGCATTCCGGAGAACCGCTTCAATGGCTGTCGCCTCCGCCGCAACCGGGTTGCCGGCACCTGTTTCTTCCAAAAGAATCCTGGCGGCATCCGCGCGGTCACCGCCAATATGCAGTATTGGCCGATGAGCTCCCAAATACTCGTAGAGCTTTCCAGGAACTTGCAATGGGTTCGCATTGGCGATATTGACAAGCATGTCGCATTGCCGCTGGTACGACAAAGCGAGGGTATGTGGCAGGAACCCAAGTAGCCTTATGCAGCCACCGCTGTCTCGCGCAGCTTCTGCGACACCGTGCGGTGCAGCAATCGTTGCAATGTTCAACCGGACACCGGGCACCCTGCGCACGGCCTCCAACAGTGAGGACGGATCACGAAATGCGTAGAAGCTTCCTGTATAGAGCAACTCGAGCACTTCCGGATCGAAAGGCCCATTCGAACGCAGGTGCGGTCCGCGGTGCGATGTTCCATCGAATCCCTGTGTCAGCAACTTCAGCTTCGAGGCGTGGACATCATGGCGCTTCTGCATATCATGGATGGCGTGCTGGCTGGTCAGCAACACGAGCTCTGCGCGCTTGCAGATCTCCTCTTCCAGCTCCCATGCCGTTTTCCGCCAACGCTCAGGCGTATAGGGCGCAAGCACCGGATCCCCCAGATCAGCAACCCATCTGAATCCGAGTTTGTTCGCATAGATTCCCAGCGGAATCGAGTTCGCAGGTTCATGCGATGTGATAACAACATCCGGCACCATCTCACCAAGAAGATGCTTGAGCCTGCGTCGCGCCCATGGCAGCCACTCTGCTCGGATATCCGGAAACATCACTCGTCCAAGTGCGTCGGGAACAACCGTGTGCAAATTGAAGACACGCCGGTTCAATCGACGAATGCGTTCGACGATTCTTCCTTTCCAGTTCAACTTGAGCTGCGGGTGTCGGGTATCGGCATAGCCGGCATTGTCTTCCAGCAAATCATTGAATCCCTGCGGTTCCGGTGAGGCTTGTGATCCTGCGTGGCGTTGCGGCTGCCTGCGTCGCGCCAACCAGGTCAACGTCGCCGCATAGGGGCCGGGCCAGACCCTGTGCACTTTGACGCTCGCCGGGAGTTCGGGCAGTCCCCCGGATCCGTACCCGGCAACATCCGGCGCAAGCACGCGCACCTCATGACCCGCATCGGCCAGTTCCCGGACCAAGTAGGCCCAGCGCAGAGACTGCGGAGAGGGTATAGGAGGAAAATCATAGGCGATCAGCAAAACTCGCATCTTTCATGCTGCCGTCTGAGGTGGCCCGCCGCTCTTCAGCAGCTTGTCGTACTCAATCAAGGTGCTATTGATATCGCCAAAGAACTCAACCCTGCCTCCGACCATCAACAGTCCTTTTGTGCACACGTCGCGCATCAGCTGAAAATTATGACTGGCAAGCACGACAATCTTGGCGCCATTCACGCGGCTTGCCATTCTCTCCTTGGCTTTGGAAATGAACGAAGCATCTCCTGCGCCGATCCACTCATCCATTACCATGATGTCGTGTTGCACTGCGGTTGCAATCGCAAAGCCAAGCCTCATCCTCTGACCAGAGGAGAGCGTCTTCAAACGATGATTGGCCTTGTCGTGCAATTCCGAAAAGTCGAGGACTGGCTCGACAAGATCGACAAGTTGGCTGGCTCTGAGGCCCATCGCGGTTCCCCGCAGATAGATGTTTTCCTTGAGCGTGGCTTCGTTATTGAAGCCCAGTGAAATATTTAACAGGGCTTGCCGTGTTCCTTGGGACTCGAGCCAGCCTTCAGTCGGCTGGTAAGCACCGGCCAACACCCTGAGCAGGGTCGATTTGCCCGCTCCGTTCCTGCCCACAATTCCGATTCGGTCGCCTTCCTGGGCAGAAAAATGAACGTCGTCAAGGATCGTCCTGAACTCGCGACGGGGACGCTCTATGGCTGCCTTGGCCAGCATCGCCAACCAAGAGCGCGCCGAGCGGTCGCTCTGCAGATAAATAGGCAAACGTAGCGAGATGTGGTGTGCAACAAGCCGAACCGTCATGACTTTTCAAACCCAAAGTGGAACGAAGCGTGCATAGCGTCGATAGAGGATTGACGTAATGATCCAGCCGGCGACAGTGAAAACAGCCAGGTAGACATAGCTCATCGTCTCCATGGGTTCTCCAAGCAATGGCGCACGTACCAGTTCTATCAAATGGAACAAAGGATTAATCCTCATGAAGGTGCCATGGATTGTTCCCATCGGCGCCGCCGAAGCACTCCACAGAATAGGCGTGAGAATAAAGCCAAAGATAAACACGCTGGCCATCAGCTCGTGGATATCCGGGAAGCGCGCACCCAGCAGTGCTACGGCCATGCCTATCCACACTGCATTTATCAACAAGAGCAGGGTCGCGGGAAGCACAGTGGCTAACCCGATAACCTGGAATTTCGGAGAGAGCAAGAGCGCTACGAGAAGCACGGGGATGGCGACGACAAAGTAGAAAATTCCTTTCGCCACCACACGCATCACGAAATCCGTTAGCCGCCCATGGCCATCCAGAATGAAACTGGAGTTGTTCGTGAGGATGCTGCACGATTCAACGATGACCGTCATCAGCAGGCGGAAAAGAAGATATCCCAAGCCCAGATGCGGAATGAAATCCAGCGGCGGAATGCCCTGCAACTTGGAGAAATAGAACCCAACTCCAAGCACATAGATTAGCGGCGGAATGAGAAGCCAAAGCAGACCAAGCCTTGAGCGACGATACTTGGTCACGATATCCAGCCAACATGAGTACGCCCAGAATTCCGGCTCCTTCAAGCTGGCCAACAAGTCTTTCCACATTGAATTCAAGAGAACACCCGCTGAAGTTCATTCCTGAGATCTTCGATGATCTCGATACCCACGCTTAAGCGCACCAATCCATCGCTTATCCCCAATGCGGTGCGTCGCTCCAACGGAATCGACGCATGTGTCATTACTGCCGGATGATTGATAAGGCTCTCCACACCACCGAGTGATTCCGCAAGGGTAAACAGGTGAGTACCTTCGCAGACCTTGCGCGCGGCCTCGAAACCTCCCTTCAGTACGATCGACATGATGCCGCCATAGCCATGCATCTGTCGGCTGGCCAATGCGTGCTGAGGATGTGACTTCAAGCCGGGGTAGATGACTTTGTCGATTACCGACTGGCCTTGCAGCCATTCGGCCAGCGCCATCGCATTCTCGCAATGCGCCTTCATGCGCAGATGCAGGGTCTTCAGGCCACGCAGCGCCAGGAAGCTGTCGAACGGTCCCTGTACCGCGCCTATGGAGTTCTGCAGGAATGCCATCTGTTCGGCGAGCGCGTTGTCGTCTCCAACCACGGCGATTCCACCGACCATGTCCGAGTGGCCATTGAGATACTTGGTGGCAGAATGCATGACGATGTGCGCGCCGAGTTGCAACGGACGTTGCAGGATCGGCGAGGCGAAGGTGTTGTCCACCACCACGACCAGGCCGTGCTTACGGGCGGCCTCGGCGATCGCCTGGATGTCGACGATCTTGAGCATCGGGTTGGTCGGGGTTTCGATCCAGACCATCCGGGTGTTCGGGCGAACCGTCGCTTCGAACGCGGCGGGATCAGTCAGGTCGACGAAACTGAATTCCAGCCCTGCGCTGCGCTTGCGCACGCGCTCGAACAACCGATAGCTGCCTCCATAGATATCGTCCATGGCGATTACATGGCTGCCACTGTCCAGCAGTTCCAGCACCGTGGAGGTGGCGGCCATGCCGGAGGCGAAAGCGAAACCGCGGGTACCGCCTTCAAGCGCGGCCACGCAGCGCTCGTAAGCGAACCGGGTGGGATTGTGGGTCCGTGAGTACTCGAAGCCCTGATGCACGCCCGGGCTGGCCTGGGCGTAGGTCGAGGTGGCGTAGATCGGGGGCATGACCGCCCCGGTGCTCGGATCGGGAGCCTGTCCGCCATGGATGGCCAGCGTGCCGAGGGCGTAGGAGGCTTCTCCCCCGCCATTGGGCTTGGAGTCCGACATAGTTGTTCCTTTCAAACCGACCGCGAATTCTAGCAGTCGCGGCTTAACGTACCGTCCTTTTCACGCGGTTCCGGGACCCCGGGCGGTTACTGCGCCCGGCGCCTCAGGTAGTTCAGCAAATCGATCCGGGTAATCAGGCCCAGGAAGGCGTCGCCATCGGTGATGATGGCAACCTGGCCGCGGTCGAACACCGGCAGCAGGGCCTCGATGGGGGAACGGACGTCCAGGCGATCCAGCTTGCTGACCATGGCGGTGGACACAGGGTCGCGGAACCGGGCCTCGTCGCCGTAGACGTGCAGCAGCACGTCGCTTTCATCGACGATGCCCACCAGTTTGTCGCCTTCCATGACCGGCAGCTGGGACACGTCATACAGCTTCATCCGCTGGTAGGCGGTGGTGAGCAGGTCGGTGGGGCTGACCACCACGGTGTCCCGCTGGCTGTAGGGGCGCAGGATCAGGTCGCGCAGGTCGCCGTACTGGGGGCGTTCGATGAAGCCGTTGTCCAGCATCCAGTAGTCGTTGTACATCTTGGACAGGTACTTGTTGCCGGTGTCCGGCACCAGCACCACGACGCGCTTGGGCGTGGTCTGCTCGCGGCAGTATTTCAGGGCCGCGGCCAGCAGGGTGCCGGTGGAGGAGCCGCCGAGGATGCCCTCCTTCGCCAGCAGCTCGCGCGCGGTCAGGAAGCTCTCCTTATCGCTGATCGAATAGGCCTTCTTCACCCGGCTGAAATCGGAAATCTGCGGCAGGAAATCCTCGCCGATGCCTTCCACCAGCCAGGTACCGGACTTCTCGCTGAGGGTGCCTTCGTTGATGTACTGGGTCAGGATGGAACCGACCGGGTCGGCCAACACCATCTCCACGCCCGGGGCATCCTTGGCGAACGCGCGCGACAGGCCGGTCATGGTGCCGGAACTGCCGCAGCCGAACACGAGCGCGTCTAGCTTCCCATCCATCTGGGCCAGGATTTCCGGGCCGGTGCCGAATTCGTGCGCGGCCGGATTGTCGGGATTGCCGAACTGGTTGATGAAGTAGGCGCCCGGCGTCTCGCTGGCGATACGGGCGGCCAGGTCCTGATAGTACTCCGGATGGCCCTTGGCCACGTCCGAGCGGGTCAGCACGACTTCCGCGCCCATCGCCTTGAGATTGAAGATTTTTTCCCGGCTCATCTTGTCCGGGACGACGAGGATCAGCTTGTAGCCCTTCTGCTGGGCAACCAGCGCCAGGCCGATGCCGGTGTTGCCGGCGGTGCCTTCGACCAGGGTGGCGCCGGGCTTCAGATCGCCGCGCTTTTCGGCGGCCTCGATCATCGACAGGCCGATGCGATCCTTGATGGATCCGCCGGGGTTGGCGCTTTCCAGCTTGAGGAACAGCTCGCAGACGCCGGTGTCCAGGCGCTGGGCCTTGATCATCGGCGTGTTGCCGATCAGCTGGAGAACGGAAGATTGAATCGCCATTGCGGACTCGCGCTCACGGATCGTGATGGAGCCCGGATTATCGCATCGAGTGACGCGGGCGGCGACGGCCGACGAGGAGGCCGCCGCCGCCCGCGACGATGGAGCGGGTCGTGGGTCAGTGCGGCTTCGCGTCGTAGATGCGGATCAGCCGTTCCTTGGTCGCGAGCTTCTCGCGCTTCATCTGTCCCAGCAGATTGTCGTCGATGGGCAGCACGCCCAGCTCGGCATCGGTGACCTTCTTGTCCAGTTCGCGATGGCGCTGGTACAGCTGCTTGAATTCCGGGTCGGCCTTGATCAGTGCGTCGATTTCAGTCTGCGGTTGACCTTCGAACATGGGGAGTACCTCCTTCAGCGGAAAAACGAACGCCCCGGCCTGGGCAGGCTCGGGGCGTTGGCTTGGGAGCGGAACGTCGAAGCGGGATGGCGGGCGCCTCCACCGGGAACACCCGCACGGACCTGGCCGTCGGGGGCGTTCTCCTCTGGGGCTTTGAACAACGTCATCGGCTCGACTCTCCGGTGAGCCAAGCGACGGGGGTCGCTTGGGTATATGACCCTACTCCTCGTCCCCGGACCCGACAAGCCCCTTCACAAGTCCTTGATCCGACAAGGCAAGAACGGCAAACGGGGCGTTCAGACTGTTCGTCCGGAACGCCCCGTTTTTCGTGCAGGTCTTTGTTTTTAAAAACAAAACTACTGCGTGACCACGATCTCCGCCGCCTTGCTGCTGGAACCATTGCCCTTGCCGGCGGCCTGGATCCGGCCCTTGGACACGCCCGCCGCGACCAGGGCATCGCGCAAGGCGTCGGCGCGGCGCTGGCCGGGGGTCTGCTTGTCGCCGAAACCCTCGATCCGGGCCTTGGCCTTGGGACTGGCCTGCAGGTAGGCGGCCAACGCGGACGCGCTGGATTGGCCCGCCTCCGACAGCTTGGCCGAGCCGCCGGAGAACGCGCTCGCCGGCAGGGTGAAGACTTCGCCGCGCGCCTCGAACTTCGAAGCCGGCAGCTTGGTCCCCGACACCAGTTCGGCCTCCTCGCGGGCCAGCCGCGCTTCCTTCTGCCGGGCGGCACTGAGCTTGGCGCTCTGCTGCCCGGCCACGCTGGTCAGCGCCAGCTCGGCGTCCTGGCGGGCCAGGGTTTCGGCTTCGGCGGCCTGGCGCAGGCGCTCGGCTTCCTCGGCCTGGATCTGCGCCTGGATGCGCATTCGCTCGACTTCCTGCCGGGCGCGTTCGGCCTCGCGCCGGCTGGCTTCCACCAGCAGCTCGCTGCGGGTGCGATCGAGGCGTCCGACTTCGCGCTGCGCGGCCTGGGTGCGGGTGGCGATCTCGGCGATTTCCACCCGCCGCTCGGCGACGTACTGGGCCCGCTCGCGGACACTGCGCCGCGCTTCGGCCAGTTCACTGATGGCCTGCTGGGCCTGCAGGCGTTCGAAGGCCGCCAATTCAGCGTATTCGGGATTGGCGCGCAATGCCGCCAGGCGCTGGCCGAGCTGGATGACGACGGGATTGTCCGCTGCCAGCAATGCGCCGGCCGGCAGCGACAGCAGCAGGACCAGCAGGCCCGCGCGACGGAGATTGCGGTTCATTGGCCGCCCTCCATACCGAGCTTGCGCTGGAGATCCGCGATTTCGGCGCGTCGCTGCTGCAGGTCGGCGTTCGCCACCGCCTCCAGGCTCAGCGCGCGCGCCACGTCGGCATCGGCCGCCGCACGGATGGCCAGGTCCAGGGCCAGCTTCTTGTCGCGGCTGCTCTGCGCGGCCTGGGCCTGGGCGAGCAACTGGCGCGCGATGGCCATGCGGTCCGGGGCGTACTGATCGGCGTCGGCCTGATCCGCGCGCTCCACGGCCTGGCGCGCCGTTTCCAGTTCCGGCGTCGTCGCGGTCTGGGCCCGGATCGGGAATGCCGACCCGCCGGCGACCGTGAGTGCGGCCACCATCACATACAGGGGCAAGCGGATTTGTGCGAAGCTACGAATCATCTGGGTGCCGTGACGTATCAGGGGATCGCGCGGCCATTGTCGGAAGCCTGCGCCCCCGTTGCAACGGTGGGCCGCCACAAATGGGGATGCTCGCACATGGACATCGGCTATTTCCTGAAGCTGATGACCGAGAAAAACGCCTCGGACATGTTCCTGACCACCGGGGCGCCGGTCTATATCAAGATTGAGGGAAAGCTTTATCCGCTGGGCAATACCGGCCTGCCGCCCGGCATGGTCAAGAAGATTGCCTACTCGCTGATGGACGAGGGCCAGGTGCCCGTGTTCGAGCGCGAGCTGGAACTGAACATGGCCATCGCCCTGCAGGATGCGGGGCGTTTCCGCGTCAACGTGTTCAAGCAGCGCGGCGAGGTCGGCATGGTGATCCGCGCCATCCGCAGCGTGATCCCGTCCATCGAGGACCTGCACCTGCCGCCGGTGCTCAAGGACATCATCATGACCCCGCGCGGGCTGGTCCTGATCGTGGGTTCCACCGGCTCGGGCAAATCGACCACGCTGGCGTCGATGATCGACCACCGCAACAGCAACACCACCGGGCACATCCTCACCATCGAGGATCCCATCGAGTACCTGCACAAGCACAAGCAATCGATCGTCAACCAGCGCGAGGTCGGCCTGGATACCCATGCCTTCCACAACGCGCTGAAGAACGCGATGCGCGAGGCGCCGGACGTGATCCTCATCGGCGAGATCCTTGACGCCACCACGATGGAGGCGGCCATCGCCTTCGCCGAAACCGGTCACCTGTGCCTGGCGACCCTGCACTCCAACAACGCCGACCAGACCATCGAGCGCATCCTCAATTTCTTCCCGGAGAGCGCGCACAAGAACGTGCTGATGAACCTGGCGCTGAACCTGCGCGCGGTGGTGTCGCAACGCCTGGTCAAGGGCGTGGACGGGCGCCGCCTGCCGGCCGCGGAAGTGCTGATCAACACGCCGATGATCCGCGACCTGCTGCGCCGCGGCCAGGTCCACGAGATCAAGCAGGCGATGGAGGAATCGCTGGAGGAAGGCATGGAGACCTTCGACCAGTGCCTGTTCCGTATGGCGAAGGACGGCGAGATCGAGCAGGAGGAGGCGCTGCGCGCCGCGGATTCGCGCGATGGCCTGGCGTTGAAGTTCCGCCTCTCGGAGGGTAGCCAGGGCGAGCACGATCCCTACGCGGACTACGAGAATTCCAATCCGGGCACCTCGTCCCCCCGCATCACCCACGGCTTCGGCTGACAGACGTAGAGCGGAGCTTGCTCCGCTACGCTCTGGCTCCACCACACCGATACGCGGCCGCCTCAGGGCTGTGCGTCGGGCTGCTTTTCCGGGCGCGCCAGGTCAAAGGCCGGTAGCGCGAGGCAGGCCTGTTCGATCCTGACCAGCGTCGGGAACGCCTCCATGTCCACGCCGAACCGGCGGGCATTGAAGATCTGCGGGATCAGGCAGCAATCGGCCATGCCCGGCGTCTGCCCATGGCAATAGGCGCCGGTCGCCGCATCCCCTGACAACAGCGTCTCCATCGCGGAAAACCCTTCAAGGATCCAATGCTTGATCCAGTCGTCGCGCTCGGAATGCGGGACATGCCAGGTGTTCTCGAAGTACTGGAGCACGCGCAGGTTGTTGAGCGGATGGATGTCGCTGGTGACCATCTGCGCGAGCGCGCGCACCCGCGCCCGGTCGCGCGCGGTCATTGGCAGCAGTCGCGGGGACGGCCAGGCCTCGTCGAGGTATTCGAGGATCGCCAGCGACTGCCGGATCACCCGGGTCCCGTGCAGCAAGGTGGGTACCAGGTGCTGCGGATTCTTGGCGACGTAATCGGGATGGTGCTGCTGCCCGCCTTCGCGGACCAGATGGACCGGAATCGTCTCGTAGGCCAGGCCCTTGAGGTTCAGGCCGATGCGCACGCGGTAGGCCGCGCTGGAACGCCAGTACGAATAGAGCTTCAGTTGCTCACCCATGGCGGAAACTCCGTTCCGTTTTGTTTTGCCTTCCCTGTTGCCGAACGCCCATGAGCCCCCCTACGCGACAGTCTGGTCCATTTGCGCTCTCCGGCCGGCTCAAGGCAAGGACTGGGGCTCGATGCGCTGCTCGATTGCGCCAAAAATGGAATCGCCGTCACTATTCAGCATTTCAATGCGAACCACGTCACCGAACTTCATGAACGGCGTGCTCGGCTTGCCGTCCCGCAGGGTCTCCACCGTGCGTCGCTCGGCGAAGCAGGACGCGCCCTTGGAGACGTCCTCGTTGGCGATCGTGCCCGAACCCACCAGGGTGCCGGCCGAGAGCGGGCGGGTCTTGGCGGCATGGGCGACCAGTTGGGCGAAGTCGAACTGCATGTCCACGCCGGCCTCCGGCGCGCCGAACCATTCGCCGTTGATATGGGTCAGCAGCGGGAGGTGCACCTTGTTGCCGCGCCACACGTCACCGAGTTCGTCGGGCGTGACGAACACCGGCGACAGCGCCGAACGCGGCTTGGACTGCAGGAAGCCGAAGCCCTTGGCCAGTTCCGGCGGAATCAGGTTGCGCAGCGATACATCGTTGACCAAGCCGATCAGCTGGATGTGTCCTGCCGCCTGCTCGGGAGTGACGGCCATCGGCACGTCGTCGGTGACCACGAGGATTTCCGCTTCCAGATCGATGCCGTAGTCCTCGCTGACCACCCGGACCGGATCGCGCGGGCCGTGGAAGCCGGCGCTGGTGGCCTGGTACATCAGCGGGTCGGTATAGAAGCTTTCCGGCACTTCGGCGTTGCGGGCACGCCGCACCCGCTCGACATGCGGCAGGTAGGCGCTGCCGTCGACGAATTCGTACGCACGCGGCAGCGGCGCGGCCAGCGCCTTGTGATCCAGATCGAACACCCCGTCGGCGTCGCCATGGTTGAGTGACTCGGACAGGGCATTGAGGCGCGGCGCGACATTGGACCAGTCTTCCAGCGCCTGCTGCAGGGTCGCGGCGATGCCGGTCGCGCGCACGGCGCGGGCCAGGTCACGGGACACCACCACCAGCGTGCCGTCGCGGCCGCCTTCCTTCAAAGAACCCAGTTTCATCGCTCTGCGGACCTCTGCTGATTATGGTTTCAATTGTAACTACCCGCGCGCCACGCTGTCAGTCGCCCTGGAAGCCATCCGCGCGGAAAGTCAGTACCAGCGTATCGCGGTGACCCGCCTGCCCTTCAACGGGCTGGATGGGGGTGGATTCGTGGATCACCCGGGCATCATCCAGGAACATCAGTGACCAAGGCGCTTCCAGTGTGAAGCGCTGCCCGTCCGGGCCAGCCGCCTCGAACACCCGGGTTTCGCCGCCCTTGATGCCGACCCGATCCACCAGCATCACCGCCACGAAATCCACGCCGTCGCGATGGGCGCCCTCGGGCGTGGGGCGGCCGATGCCGTCGGTGGTGTCGATGCGGAACTGGTGGGCCTCGACATACCAGGCACGCGCGCCTTTCAGCTCGGAGCAGACCCGGCCCAGCGCCATCAGCAGATGCCGCCACAGCGGATGGCCAGCGGTTTCCGGCCGCATCGGCTCGAACCAGCGGCGCATGCCACCGTGCAGCGCGTTGTAGTCCAGCGACTGCCAATGCGCGCGATGTGGCGCCTGGCCCAACTCATCGCCCTCGACGACGAAACAGGAATGCCGCCGTCGCCGATAGCGTCCGCCGTCCTTCAGATACTCATCGACCACCAGGTGGTCCCAGTCCGGCTTGAACACGTCCAGGGCGGGGACCGGAAAGCCGCACAGTTCGCCGACGGCGGCCGGCTCGAGCACGGCATAGCCGCGCTGGCGCATCTGCGGCAGCAGTTGCGCGGCGGGAATGAAGGGCGGCAGGAACGTCGCGACCATCGCATGGTCCTCGGCAAAAGCAAAAACCCGCACGAGGCGGGCTTTTGCTGGATTCCGGTTCCCTGGCGAGGCCAGAGTGACCGGTCTTCGAATTGGCAGCCCCGGATGGATTCGAACCACCGAATGCCTGAGTCAGAGTCAGGTGCCTTACCGCTTGGCGACGGGGCTGTAAAACGTGTGGAGCGTAGTTTAGCGCTTCGAGAACTGGGTTGCACGACGTGCTTTGTGCAGACCGACCTTCTTGCGCTCGACCTCGCGGGCGTCGCGGGTCACGAAGCCGGCCTTGCGCAGCTCGGTCTTCAGGGTTTCGTCATATTCCACCAGCGCGCGGGCGATGCCCAGGCGGATGGCGCCGGCCTGGCCGGTGGTACCGCCGCCGGAAGCGGTGGCGACGATGTCGAAATTCTCGGTGTTCTTGGTCAGTTCCAGCGGCTGGCGCACGATCATGCGCGCGGTCTCACGGCCAAAGAACTCGTCCAGCGGACGGCCATTGACGGTGATGTTGCCGGTGCCCTTGCGCAGGAACACGCGGGCGGTGGAAGACTTGCGACGGCCGGTGCCGTAGTTCTGAGTGATAGCCATGATTAGATGTCCAGGACCTGCGGCTGCTGAGCGGCGTGCGGATGATTCGGGCCGGCGTAGACCTTGAGCTTGCGGTACATGTCGCGGCCCAGCGGGCCCTTCGGCAGCATGCCCTTCACGGCGGTCTCGATCACGCGCTCCGGATGACGTTCCAGCGCCTGCGCCAGGGTTTCCGTCTTCAGGTTGCCGATGTAGCCGGTGAAGCGGTGGTACTTCTTGTCCGCCAGCTTGTTGCCGGTCACCGCGATCTTCTCGGCGTTGATCACGACGAGGTAATCGCCGGTATCGACGTGCGGGGTGTAGACGGGCTTGTGCTTGCCACGCAGGCGGCGGGCCAGTTCGGTGGACAGACGGCCGAGCGTCTTGCCGGTGGCGTCGACGAGATACCAGTCGCGCTGGACGGTCTCGGACTTGGCGGTGAAGGTCTTCATGACGGAACTCTAGGTGTGGGTCGGGCGGATTGCGCCGGCGGGCGCCGACGGAACTTTGCCACGCGATGTGAAGGGTGGAGCGAAAGAAGCGGGATTGTACTGGTCGGTCGAGCGGCGTGCAAGTCGGCCCCCTGGCGGAATCCGGGCGGCGGCGCTCGCCGGGTTGGCAGGGGAAGCGGCGGGGGCGAGAATCCGTCCTCCCCACTCGCCACTGCCCGTCCCATGCGTCCGATCCGCCTGCACACCCCGCTGGACCAGTTCCTGATCGAGACCCAGCGCGCCCTGGAAACCGTGTTCGGCAGCCCGGCCGCGCAGCGCCCGAACCCGGCCGGGGACACCCCGGAGGTCGAACTGGACGCCGGCGAGCGCCGCCACGCGGCCGGACTGATGCGGATCAACCATGTCGGCGAGGTCTGCGCGCAGGGCCTGTACTTCGGCCAGGCGGCCGTCGCACGCGACGATGCGACGAAGGCCCACCTGCTGGAAGCCGCCCAGGAGGAGACCGACCACCTGGCCTGGTGCGCCGACCGCCTGCGCGAACTGGACAGCCGGCCGAGCCTGTTCAATCCGCTCTGGTACGGCGGCAGCTACGCCCTGGGCGCGCTCGCGGGCCTGCGCGGCGACGGCTGGAGCCTGGGTTTCGTGGTGGAAACCGAACACCAGGTCGAAGCGCACCTGGACGAGCATCTGGAAACCCTGCCGGAGGCGGATCTGCGCAGCCGCGAGATCCTCAAGGTGATGAAGGCCGACGAGGCCCGCCACGCCGAGCACGCCGAACAGGCCGGCGCGCGGGTGTTGCCACCGCCGATTCCCACCCTGATGGCCGCCGCCTCGCGGTTCATGAAGACGGTCGCCTACCGCCTGTAGCTGGTCCGGAAAGCCATCTTTACGGCCCCACCGCCCCGCCCCCCGCTTCTCGCCCTTTCCTGAAGCGACAGGATCCGCCGGCACGTCCGTCCCGATTGGAGTCACGGCAAATGGGTCCCGGCCTTGCCCGGGACCACGGCGTATCGCCATGCGCCAGCCGGAAACGGCGATGGCGCCCGGGGCCACTTACCCGTTCGAGGTGAGCTTGAGCCCGGCGATGCCGGCGATGATCAGGCCGATGCAGACCAGCCGCGCCACCGTGGCCGGCTCCTTCAGCACCAGCATGCCGAGCAGGGCGGTGCCCACGGCGCCGATGCCCACCCAGATCGCGTAACCGGTGCCGAGCGGGATCTGCTTGAGCGCCGTCGCCAGCAGCCAGAAGCTGGCCACCATCGCGACCACCGTGATCAGGCTCGGCCACAGCCGGCTGAAACCTTCCGAATACTTCAGGCCCATCGCCCACACCACTTCCAGCAGGCCGGCCAGCACCAGATATACCCACGCCATACGTCTTTCCTCCAGGTTGTGCCCGGGCCGCCAACGAAAAAGCGGCCCGGAACTTTCGCTCCGGACCGCCGTCGGTCCTGCTTTCGCGGCCTGCGGGCCGCGGGCGGGTCGTCCCGCCTGATTTGCGCGCCAGTGTGAACCCGCGCGCCCGAACCGGATGTAACCGGCGCGGGCCCGCCGATTACTCGGACAGGTTGCGCCCGTGGAACAGTTCCTCGATCTCGCGCTTGAGCAGCGCCTCGATCTTCATCCGTTCCTTGAACGACAGGTTCTTGGCCTTCTCTTCGAACAGGTACTGATCCAGATCGAAGTCCTTCAGGTGCATCTTCGTGTGGAAGATGTTTTCCTGGTAGACGTTGACGTCGAACATCTCGTAGCGCGACTTGATGTTGTTCGCCAGGAAGTTCTGGATCGAGTTGATCTTGTGATCGATGTAGTGCTTCTTGCCCTTCACGTCGCGGGTGAAGCCACGCACCCGGTAGTCCATGATGACAATGTCGGACTCCAGGCTCTCGATCAGGTAGTTCAGCGCCTTCAGCGGCGAAATCACGCCGCAGGTGGCGACGTCGATGTCGGCGCGGAACGTGGCGATGCCGTGCTGCGGATGGGTCTCCGGATAGGTGTGCACGGTGATGTGGCTCTTGTCCATGTGCGCCACCACCGCGTCGGAGATGATCTCCTTGCCTGCCTGCTTCTTGTCGATCACCGGTTCTTCGGAGATCAGGATCGTCACCGACGCACCCTGCGGGTCGTAGTCCTGGCGGGCCACGTTGAGGATGTTGGCACCGATGATCTCCGCCACATCCGTCAGGATCTGGGTGAGGCGATCGGCGTTGTACTCTTCGTCGATGTATTCGATGTAGCGCTGGCGCTCGTCTTCGGAAACGGCGTAGCACACGTCATAGATGTTGAAGCTCAGCGCCTTGGTGAGGTTGTTGAAACCTTGCAGCCTGAGGCGAGGCAGTGGTTTTACCACGGCAGCGGTCCCTCTTTGGGGGTAATGGGGAAGGGGCGGAATTATGGGGCAAACGACGTGACAACGAAATGTCCGGGGCCGACGGCCGGCCGACGCGGGTTTGGCCCGGCGCTTGCATGGCCCGGGTTTGCCGTCCGGGGCGTATTGGGACTAAGCTTCCTGAATTCACCGCCCCGACCATCATGAGCCCTGGCCTGCCTCTTTCCGCCCCCGCTCGCACCGCCGCCAGCCCGCTGACGCCGGATGCAGCCACGATCGAGCGTTTCCTCGCCCACAGCCATCGCCGGCGCTATCCCGCTCGGGCCGATGTGTTCCGCCCGGGGGATCCCGCCGGCACACTCTACTATGTGGTCAGCGGTTCCGTGAGCATCATCACGGAAGAAGATGACGACCGCGAGTTGGTGCTCGGCTATTTCGGCGGCGGCGAGTTCGTCGGCGAGATGGGCCTGTTCATCGAGTCCGACCGGCGGGAAGTCATCCTGCGGACCCGGACCCAGTGCGAACTAGCCGAGATCAGCTACGAGCGCCTGCACCAGTTGTTCCTGGGCTCGCTGTCGGCGGATGCGCCCAAGCTGCTCTACGCCATCGGCGCTCAGCTTTCGCGCCGGTTGCTGGATACCAGCAGGAAAGCCAGCCGGCTGGCCTTCCTGGACGTCACCGACCGCATCGTGCGCACCCTGCACGATCTGGCCCGCGAGCCGGAGGCGATGAGCCATCCGCAGGGTACCCAGCTGCGCGTGTCGCGCCAGGAACTGGCCCGTCTGGTGGGCTGCTCCCGCGAGATGGCAGGCCGCGTGCTGAAGAAGCTGCAGGCCGACGGTACGCTGCATGCGCGCGGCAAGACCGTGGTGCTGTACGGCACGCGCTGACGGGTCACATTGATTTGCTCCGCCGGGTCCAGATGGACCCGGCCTCCCCGCCTCCGGTTATCCTGACCGCGCAAACTGGGCATTCCTGCCCCACGGGAAGCGCTGGATGGCGTTTGGAAGCGAGTTCTACTGGTTCATCCTCATCGGCCTGGGCGCGCAACTGGTGGATGGCGCGCTGGGCATGGCCTTCGGGCTGGTCTCCTCGTCGATCCTGCTGGGCATGGGCCTGCCGCCGGCGGCGGTGAGCGCCAGCGTCCACACGGCCGAGGTCTTCACCACGGGCGTCTCGGGCGCCTCGCATGCCTATTTCCGCAACATCGACAAGCGCCTGTTCTGGCGCCTGACCCTGTCCGGCGCGCTCGGCGGGGTGATTGGCGCCTACGTGCTCACCCGGCTGCCCGGCGAGGCCATCCGTCCCTTCGTCTACCTGTACCTGCTGTTGCTGTCGATCCTGATCCTGCTGCGCTCGTTCGGCCGCTTCATGCCGAAAAAGCAGATCCAGCGGGTGCCCGTGCTGGGCTTTTTCGCCGGACTGCTGGATGCCAGCGGCGGCGGCGGCTGGGGCCCGTTGGCGACCTCCACCCTGCTTGCCGGCGGCGGCAAGGCGCGCACCACCATCGGCACGGTCAACGCGGCCGAGTTCGTCATCACCCTCGCCGTTTCGCTGACCTTCTTCCTGACCATCGGCCTGCAGCACCTGGAAATCGTGCTGGGCCTGCTGATCGGCGGCGTGCTCGCCGCACCGCTGGCGGCCTATCTGGTGCGCCATGTGCCGGAGCGCGTCGTGCTGACCGTGGTGGGCGTGCTGGTCCTGTGCATCAGCCTGTACCACATCGGCGCGGCCTGGCTGTTCTGAGCGCTGGGCAAGCCGGGCCGCGCCCGCTAACGTATCCGCCACGTTTCCCGCCGCGAGCCGCCCCGCCATGCAATGCCCCAAGTGCCACCACGCGATGGAGCGACTGAACCTGCCCGAGGCCGACGTGCACCGCTGCACGCACTGCAAGGGATTGTGGTTCGACATGCGTACCCATGAACTCCTGAAGGAGCGCGTGGACGAGATCGATACCGGAGATCCGGCGCAGGGCGAAAAATGCAACGACGTCGACCGCATCCAGTGCCCCGTCTGCATCGGCCACTGGGATCTGGTGCGCATGGTCGATCCGCAGCAGCCGCACATCTGGTTCGAGAGCTGCAAGAACTGCTACGGGCGGTTCTATGACGCCGGCGAGTACCAGGATTTCGTCCATCACGACCTGATGGACCTGATCAGGGATTGGAACGCTCCCGAGCGACTGTAAGTTTCGCCCGTTCCGTCAGGACACCGGCTCGCCACCGCGATCACGGCAGCCCCAGTTGAGGATCGGCGTGCCGGCCGGCAATACCCGCCGGAACATTTCGATCCGGCCAGGTTTCGGGTTGACCACCACCGGGGCGCGCGCGGCCTTGAGCAGCGGCAGATCGGCGCTGCTGTCCGAATAGGCCACGGCGACTTCGCCATAGCCGCGTTCGCGCAACATCCGCATCTTTTCCTCGTTGTGGCAATGACGGGTCGCGACCACCGCGCCCAGGCGCGGCCCCACCGCGGTGCCGATCACCGGCACGTCCTCGTGGGCGACGAAGCTGAGGATCGCCCGCGCCAGTTCCGGTGGTGCGCCGGTGGCCACCACCACCCGGTCACCGGACGCGCGATGCTGGCGGAATACCTCCAGCGCCACCGGCAGCAGTCGCTGCCGCACTTCCTCGCGATGGGTGGCGACGTAGCGATCGATCAATGAGTCGAAGCTTCGGCGCCCATGCAGGCCAAAGGTACCGATCCAGATGTAGCCGGAAATGCCATGCCGGCGGGTTGGCAGGAAGGCCACCATCGGGCCCAGCACCACCGAGGCGAGGATCGCCACGGCGGCACGCAGCGGGTTGCGCCTGATCAGCCAGGTCACCAGATGGCCGCCGGAATCGCCGGCGTACAGGGTATGGTCGAAATCGAACACCACCAGCGGCGCCTCGGGACGCGGCTTCGGGTAGGAAAGATCGCTCATGACGCGAAGAATAGCTGACGCAACGCCTCGCCCGGTTCGTCCGCGCGCATGAAGGTCTCGCCGACCAGGAACGCGTTGACCCCGGCCGCGCGCATCCGTGCCACATCGTCCGGTACCAGGATGCCGCTCTCGGTCACCAGCAGCCGGTCGCGCGGCACCGCGTCCTTCATCGCCAACGTGGTCTCCAGCGAGACTTCGAAGGTGCGCAGGTTGCGGTTGTTGATGCCGACCAGCGGCACCGGCACCTGCAGGGCACGCTCCAGTTCGTCGATATCGTGCACTTCCACCAGCACGTCCATGTCCAGCTGCATCGCCAGGCCGGACAGATCGACCAGTTGGTTGTCATCCAGCGCGGCGACGATCAGCAGGATGCAGTCGGCCCCCAGCACGCGCGCTTCGTATACCTGGTAGGGATCGATGGTGAAGTCCTTGCGCAGGACCGGCAGCGTGCAGGCCTCGCGTGCCTGCCGCAGGTAGTCGTCGGCGCCCTGGAAGAAATCCACGTCGGTCAGCACCGACAGGCAGGCCGCGCCGCCGAACTCGTAGCCCACCGCGATGTCGGCCGGGCGGAAGTCGGGCCGGATCACGCCCTTGGACGGACTGGCCTTCTTCACCTCCGCAATCACCGCCGGGTCGCCCTGCGCGATCATCGCGTTGAGCGCATCGGCGAAGCCGCGCGTGTCGGGCACGTCGGCGGCACGCGCGACCAGTTCGGCCAGCGGCACGCGGGCGCTGCGCTCGGCGATTTCCCCGGTCTTGCGGGCGAGGATGGTGTTGAGGATGTCGCTCATGGGGTTCCGATCAATGTCCAGTCTTCGGTGGTGCGGCGGCGCGGGAAGTCCTAGCCGCGATCCCAGCCGTAGGCGCGTTCCACCTTGGCCACGCGCAGTTCGAAGTGATCGTACCAGTCGCGCCGGCCCTGCTCCCGCGCCGCGGTGTGCTCGGCGTGCTGCCGCCAGGCGCGGATCGCGTCCTCGCTGTCCCAGTACGCCACGGTGATGCCGAAGCCGTCAGCCCCCCGGGTCGACTCGATGCCCAGGAAGCCCGGCTGCTGCACGGCCAGTTCGACCATCCGCTGGGCCATCGCGCCATAGCCCGGATCATCCTGGCCGTTGCGTTGAGAGGAAAAGATCACCGCGTAGTACGGCGGCTTGGGGAGCTGGGCGAAACCGTTGCCTGCCATGTCTACTTCCCTTCCCCGGCCAGGCGCCGGGTGGTCTCGACGAAGGATTGCAGCCGCGCGGCCGCGCGACCGTCGGTGATGGCTTCACGTGCGCGGACGATGCCGTCCTCGATGCTGCCGGCCACGCCGGCCACGTACAGCGCCGCCCCGGCATTGAGCGCGACGATATCGCGTGCCGGTCCGGGCTTGTTGTCCAGCACGCCCAGCAGGATCGCCTTCGACTCGGCGGCATCGGCCACGCGCAGGTTGCGGCTGGCGGACATGGCGATGCCGAAATCCTCCGGATGCACTTCGTACTCGCGCACCACGCCGTCGCGCAGTTCGCCGACCAGGGTGGCCGCGCCCAGCGACAGTTCGTCCATGCCGTCCCGGCCCCACACCACCAGCGCGCGTTCGGCGCCCAGTTCTTGCATCACCCGCGCCTGGATGCCGACCAGGTCGGGATGGAACACGCCCATCAGGATGTTGGGCGCGCCGGCCGGATTGGTCAGCGGACCGAGGATGTTGAAGATCGTGCGCACGCCCATTTCGCGGCGGACCGGGGCGACCACCTTCATCGCCGGATGATGGACCGGCGCGAACATGAAGCCGATGCCGGCCTGTTCGATGGAACTCGCCACCTGTTCCGGTTGCAGTTCGATCGCCGCGCCCAGTGCTTCCAGCACGTCGGCGCTGCCGGACTTGGAGGACACGCTGCGGTTGCCGTGCTTGGCGACCTTGGCGCCGGCCGCCGCGGCCACGAACATCGAACAGGTGGAGATGTTGAAGGTGTGCGAGCCGTCGCCGCCGGTGCCGACGATATCGACCAGATGGCGGGTGTCGGCAATCGGCACCGGCCGCGAGAACTCGCGCATCACCGTGGCGGCGCCGGCGATCTCGCCGACGGTTTCCTTCTTGACCCGCAGGCCGGTGAGGATGGCCGAGGTCATCGTCGGCGACACGTCGCCGCGCATGATCTGGCGCATCAGGTCGACCATCTCGTCGTGGAAGATCTCGCGGTGCTCGATGGTCCGTTGCAGCGCTTCCTGGGGGGTAAGGGGCATGGTGTGATTCCCGCGTGGCTGGTTGGCGGCGTGGGGCGGCCGACCGGTGGCGCTATCGTTCAAGGAAATTCTTGAGCAGGGCGTGGCCATGCTCGGTCAGGATGGACTCGGGGTGGAACTGCACGCCTTCCACCGGGAACTCCCGGTGACGCAGTCCCATGATCTCCTCGAACGAGCCGTCCTCGTTCTCGGTCCAGGCGGTGATCTCCAGCGCGTCCGGCAGCGAGCCGCGCTCGACCACCAGCGAGTGGTAGCGGGTGGCCTCGTAGGCATCCGGCAAACCGGCGAACACGCCCCGACCCTCGTGACGGATGCGCGAGGTCTTGCCGTGCATGATCTGGCCGGCGCGGATCACCTTGCCGCCGTAGGCCTGGCCGATGCTCTGGTGGCCCAGGCACACGCCGAGGATCGGCGTATTCCGTCCCAGCGATTCAATCACGTCCAGCGAGACACCGGCCTCGTTGGGCGTGCACGGACCGGGCGAAATGACGATGCGTTCCGGCGCGAGCCGCACGATTTCGTCCACCGTCAGCGCATCGTTGCGCACCACCTTCACCTCGGCGCCCAGCGACTGCAGGTACTGCACGAGGTTGTAGGTGAAGCTGTCGTAGTTGTCGATCATCAGGAGCATGCGGAACTCCCCTCTTTCATTTCGATGGAAAGAGGAATGCGGGGGGCTAGGGTGCGATCAGGAAGATCGCGTACACGTTTTCGGTGAAGGTGAGGGTGCCGGCCGCGAGGCTTTCCGCCTGCAGCGGCGGTGCCGCGGGGGCCGGCGGCAGGTAGGTATCGGCCGGCCTGGGCTCCATGGCCGCCACGGGACCACTGGGCCATGTTCCCGCTTGCACGCCATAGGCAAAATCCGGGGCCACATCGGAAATGCTGTACAGGCCACGAATCCGGGTACCGTATGCCTTGGCCAGCTGCTCGGCCGTATGCCGGGTTTGCTCACCGGCTTCGCGTTTGAGCTGCCCGCGCAAGCTGGCCTCTGCGGAGTAGCCCGGTTCGAGACTGGCGATCTGGAGCTCGGGACTGGCCTTGATTTGCGCCAGGAAAGCCTGCGTATCTTCCAACCGGGAAAAGGTTCCAAGGACCTTCCGGCGCACCTGGCTTCCCTTGAACTCCCGCTTGTTGTCGCGCCAATCATAGTCAGGGGAAACACTCAGGGAGGATGCCTGCAGGGAGTCTTCGATCACCTGATTGCGCTTGAAGGCCTCGATGACCTGGGCGGCGCTGGCCTGCACCTTCCGCCTGGCGGCGTCGGTGTCCAGGTCAGTCACCTGCAGGTCCAGGGAAACAGTGAAGCGATCCGGCACCACCGTGCGCGTGCCCTGCCCCTTGACCAACAGATGCGGCAGGGCCGGCAAGGCATTCATCTGCGCGGCGGCCAGCATCGGGGCGGACAGGAACACTATCGCCCACAACAATCGATTCATCATTCGCATCGGTACAGCTCCTTCGTCCCGTGGATTCTCACAATCCCTTCGCCGCTTCGGCCACCGCGCGGAACAGCGCGCGGCCCTTGTTCATCGTCTCGTCCCATTCCTTGTCCGGATCCGAGTCGTAGACGATGCCGGCGCCGGCCTGCACGTGCAGGCGGCCGTCCTTGATCACCGCGGTGCGGATGGCGATGGCGGTGTCGGCATCGCCATGCCAGCCGATGTAGCCGATGCTGCCGGCGTAGACGTTGCGCTTGATCGGTTCCAGTTCGCGGATCACTTCCAGCGCGCGAATCTTCGGCGCGCCGCTGACGGTGCCGGCCGGGAAGGTCGCGCGCAGCACGTCGGCATAGCTCAGGCCCGGCAGCAGCCGGCCGGTCACCTCGCTGACGATATGCATGACGTGGCTGTAGCGTTCGATGACGAACTGCTCGCCCACCTGCACGGTCCCCGCCTCGGAGACCCGGCCGGCATCGTTGCGGCCGAGGTCAATCAGCATCAAGTGTTCGGCGCGCTCCTTGGGATCGGCCAGCAGCTCGGCTTCCAGCGCCAGGTCCTCGTCGTGGGTGCGGCCGCGTGGACGGGTGCCGGCGATCGGACGCACGGTGACCTCGCCGTCCTGCAGGCGTACCAGGATTTCCGGCGACGAACCGACCACCTGGACGTCGCCCACATCGAGGAAATACATGTAGGGCGACGGATTCAGCGCACGCAGGGCGCGGTACACGTCCACCGGACGCGCGCTGAACGGCACGCTCAGCCGCTGCGAGAGCACCACCTGGAAGATGTCGCCGGCGCGGATGTAGTCCTTGGACTTTTCCACCGCGGCGATGAAGCCCTCGCGGGTGAAGCCGGAGACGAAGTGGCTTTCATCCAGCACATCGCGGGTGATGGGCGCCGGATAGCCCGCGCCGGGCTGGCGCAGCTTGGCGGTGAGCGCGTCCAGGCGCGCCTGCGCGCCTTCCCAGGCGCCGTCCTCGCGCGGATCGGCGTGCACGATCAGGTACAGGCGCCCCTTGAGGTTGTCGAACACCGCAAGTTCTTCCGACAGCATCAACAGGATGTCAGGGGTATCGAGTTCGTCGGGCTTGTCGCCGCCGCTCAGGCGCGGCTCGATATAGCCGATGCACTCGAAACCGAACCAGCCCACGAGCCCGCCGGTGAAACCGGGTAGCCCTTCCAGTCGCGGCACGGTATGCGCGGCGCGCAGGGACTCGATCTCGGCGAAAGGGTCGGCCACTTCGCGGCGTTCCACGAGTTCGCCGCGTTCGCGGATTTCCAGCGTGTGCCCGCGGAAGCTGATCACCCGCCGCGCCGGCAGGCCGATGATCGAATAGCGGCCGAAACGCTCGCCGCCTTCCACCGATTCGAACAGGTAGGTATGCGGGGCGTCGGCGAGTTTCAGGTAGACCGAGAGCGGCGTGTCCAGGTCGGACAGCACTTCACGGACAACGGGGATGCGGGTGTGACCTTCAGCGGCGTGGCGCTGGAACTGCTCGAGCGAAATCAAGACGGCTTTCCTTCCGGGACGCGGGGGCATGGCAGACGACGGCAACGGGCCACCATCGCCAGCAGCGGCGTGCGGAAGAAACGGAAAGCGGGGTCGTCTGGCTGAACACGGGGCTACTCTACCCGATGGCCGGGCCGCGGGGCCAGTCCTCGGGGCTGCGGATCACTGGGTGGAAATGGGTCCCGGCTTTCGCTGGGATGGTGGGAGGCGGACTTTAAATCGTCCTCTGGTGGAGGCTGGATATGGTCCGACGCGAAATCCGTCGCCATCCAGCGAACGCTGGGTCAGCCGTGCGCCAGCAGCGGACAGTCGGGTGGCAGGTGCATGCGCAGACGGCCGGGGACGCAGGTGATGCGGAAATGCCGTGAACGCACCGGTTCGCCGTCGAGGTTGAGTGTGATGGGTTCGGCTGCCGACAACTCGACCCAGGGCAGGCGCGCATGCGTGGCGATCCGCTCCAGCGCCTCGCGCTTGCCATGGGTCAGGAGGGTTCCCACGGTCGCGCCCACTTCCCCGTTGAGCGTCGGCACGATGGTCAGATCGAGTTGTCCGTCGTTGGCGACGGCATCCGGACACAGCGCCTGACCGCCGCCGGCCTGGCGCCCGTTGCCGATGCCCAGGGCGATGAACTCGCCGCCCCAGGCGAAATCCGGGCCGCGCAGTTCCGCCACGATCGGCTCGATGCGGCCGAGGCGGGCAATCCCCGTGACCAGATAGGCCAGCCCGCCCAGCACTTTCTTCAGGCCTTCATCGGTTTCCACGGTCACTTCCGTGCCGAACCCGCCACTGGCCAGGTTGGCGCACCAATGGACCTCGTCGCCAGTTTCGATCCTCAGCAGATCGATTGGCACCGCGGGTTCGGCGGCCGCCAGTCCCAGCGCGTCTCCGGGCTCGGGCGGGATGCCGGCCGCGGCGGCGAAGTCGTTGGCCGTGCCCATCGGCACCAGGGCCAGCGTGGGAAGCGCGTCGGCGGTTTCCTCGCGATGGGCCAGGGCGGTCGCCACCTCGCTCAGGGTTCCGTCGCCTCCGGCGGCCACCAGCGTGTCCACGCCTTCGGCGATTGCTTCGGATACGTGGCGTTCGGCGTCGCCGGCTTCCCAGGTCACCCGCACTTCCAGCGTGATCCCGCGTTCGCGCCAGTGCGCGACCGCCGCGCGCAGGGCATCGTCGCCCGCCGCTTTGCCATTGAGGATGAGACGCCAGCGCGCTGTCTGCATGAAGGAGGATGAAGAAGGGGATGGGGAACGCTAGCAGGTCACGCGCACCGGCAGGTTAACGCGTGGGCGCGGGGAGGATGCGGAATGCCTGCCCGGCAGCGGTCGCGGGCAGTCGTGCAGGTGCCGTTGCTTTCGTTCCCGCTTGGGTCGATCCCGGCGCACATTGCGCAACCGCCTGAACTGCCGTGATGAGGCCCGGCTGTCATCCGGGTGTCATCCGGCGCCGGTAGCGTAGAAAGTCATAGCAGGGACGATGGGCGGAGGCAGGATCAGCCTCCAATTTTCCGAAAGGCGGTGGCCATTGGCCACCGCCTTTCTTCTTGGCCGGGATTTGACGGCCGGGGCAGCGGAGCAAGCTCCGCTCTACCGTCTACGTGGAGCCGAGCTTGCTCGGCTGCTCTTCGTGCGGAACCAAACCTCGCACAGCGGAGCAAGCTCCGCTCTACTCAGCGGGCGGCGGCGACGGCTTCGCGCATGCGGCGGATGACGTCGGCGTAGTCCGGCGCGTTGAAGATCGCCGAGCCGGCGACGAAGGTGTCGGCGCCGGCTGCGGCGATTTCGCCGATGTTGTCGGCCTTCACCCCGCCGTCGATTTCCAGCCGGATGGCCTTGCCGGAGGCATCGATCTTTTCGCGGACCGCACGCAGCTTGTCGAGCGCGGAAGGAATGAACGCCTGGCCGCCGAAGCCGGGATTCACCGACATCAGCAGGACCAGATCCAGGTCCGCCAGCACCCAGTCCAGCACGTCCACCGGCGTGGCCGGATTCAGCACCAGCCCGGCCTTGCAGCCGTGCGACTTGATCAGCTGCACCGTGCGATGGACATGACGCGAGGCCTCGGGATGGAAGCTGATGATGCTGGCGCCGGCCTCGGCGAAGTCCGGGATGATCCGATCCACCGGTTCCACCATCAGGTGCACGTCGATCGGCGCGGTGACGCCGTGCTTGCGCAGGGCCTGGCATACCATCGGGCCGATGGTGAGGTTGGGGACGTAGTGGTTGTCCATCACGTCGAAGTGCACCCAGTCGGCGCCGGCGGCGATCACGTTGTCGACTTCCTCGCCCAGCCTGGCGAAGTCGGCGGACAGGATGGAGGGGGCAATCAGGCAATCGGACATGGGGCTCTCGTCGGGTCGGTGCGGCGGGAAGGCGCGGCGCGTTCAGCGCCGGCGCAGGGTCTTGATGCGGTCGTAGGCGGCATTGATTTCGCCGGCCTTGCGCTCGGCCTGGCGGCGCAGTTCCTCGGCGGCGCCCGCGTACTTGTCGGGGTGGTACTGGGAAATCAGCCGGCGGTAGGCCTGGTCGATCTCGGCGTCGGTGGCGTCGCTGGTGAGGTTGAACACCCGGTAGGGGTTGTCCCGGGACAGCTTGAACCAGTCCTCGTCGAAGGCATGGCCGATCAGCAGCCCGATCAGGCCGCCCACCGGGTGCCGCATCAGCAGCCAGCCGGCGATGAATCCGAGCAATTTGCCGTACCAGCGCTTCATCCGGGCGGGGTTTCCGTGAAATTGGCGGCCATTTTACGGCACAGCGGCCCGGCATCGCCGTACACTACGCGGCCCGGCCGGGTTCCGGGCACGCCCAGGCGGCTTGCGGGACACGGAGCGGGGAGGACTTCGGGTGCGCTGCGCGCGCCCTTCCGACCGAAATCCGGACTCCCCGAGGAGTATTTGTGCCGACGACGTTGCTTCAATCCGATCTGCCCGGCCTGCCGTTGCGCCACCGCGGCAAGGTCCGCGATGTATTCGACATTCCCCGCGAGCGTCTGCCCGCCGACGCGCCGCCTGGCGACTACCTGCTGATGGTAGCCACCGATCGCCTCAGCGCGTTCGACGTGGTGCTGCCGGATCCGATTCCCGGCAAGGGCGAGATGCTCTGCCAGATCTCCAACTTTTGGTTCGCCAAGACCGCCCACCTGCTGCCCAACCACCTGACCGGCATCGACGTGGCCAGCGTGCTGCCCGCAGGCGTGGATCCCGCGCTGTACGCGAAGCGCGCGGTGGTGACCCGCAGGCTCAAGCCGGTGCCGGTGGAAGCCATCGCCCGCGGCTACCTGATCGGCAGCGGCTGGAAGGACTACCAGCGCACGGGCAAGGTCAGTGGCATCGAGCTGCCCGACGGCCTGCGCCAGGCCGAACGTCTGGCGGAACCGATTTTCACGCCCTCCACCAAGGCGGCGGTCGGCGACCACGACGAGAACATCGATTTCGACGCGATGGTCAAGACCGTGGGCGCGGAACTGGCCGAGCGCGTGCGCGACGCCACCCTGCGCATCTACCGCTACGCCGCCGAGTACGCGGCCGAGCGCGGCATCCTGCTGGCCGACACCAAGTTCGAGTTCGGTACCGACGCCGACGGCCGCCTGTACATCATGGACGAGATGCTGACCCCCGATTCCTCGCGCTACTGGCCGGCGGATCAGTACGAGGTCGGCACCAGCCCGCCGAGCTACGACAAGCAGTTCGTGCGCGACTACCTGGAAACGCTGGACTGGGACAAGACCGCGCCGGGCCCGCGCCTGCCCGCCGAAGTCATCGAACGCACCCGCGCGAAGTACGCCGAAGCGCTGCTGCGGCTGGCTGATCTGCGGCTGGATTGATCGCAGGCAAAAGCCCGCACCCAGAGCCCGTTCCTGCGGTTCGGGCCGCGGGCCGGTCGGGCGGCGTTCACCGCGGCGTGGGCTAGCATCCCGGTCCCGTGCCGCGCACGCCGCCTGTCCCGCCGCCATGAATCCGGGTTACCTGTACCTGGCCGTCGCCATCGTCGCCGAGGTCATCGCCACCAGCGCGCTCAAATCGGCGGAGGGCTTCACCCGCCTCGGCCCCTCGCTGCTGGTGGCGGCCGGCTACGGCATCGCCTTCTACTGCCTGTCGCAGGTGATGAAGACCGTTCCGGTCGGGGTCGCCTACGCGATCTGGTCCGGCGCCGGCATCGTCCTCATCGCCCTGGTCGGCTGGCTGGTGCTCAAGCAGGCGCTCGACCTGCCCGCCGTGCTCGGCATGGGCCTGATCGTGGCCGGGGTCGCGGTCATCCAGTTGTTCTCGCGGGTTTCCACCCACTAGTCCGCCCACCCGGGGCCGGGTGGCGACGCGCGCCGCCCGCGCCTGCGCTATGCTCCATACCCTGCCGCATCGACATCCTCGGGAGGGATGCATGAACGCGACCGCGCAACGCCCGGTGGACCGCTGGTTCGCCAGTTACTCCGGCGACCACCAGAACGTCACCAACCAGAAGATCCACCTCTTCGCCGTCCCCGCCATCCTGTGGACGGTGGTCGCGCTGCTGTGGTGCATCCCCGTGTTCGGCACCTGGATGAAGTCCGGCATCTGGGCGGCGCTGGCGATGTTCGGTGCGTGGATGTTCTACAACCGGATGTCGCGCCCGCTCGGCCTGGGCATGCTGGCGATCTTCGTGGCGATGGCCTGGCTGACCCGCTGGCTGGAAGGCATGCTGGGGGTCGCGAACCTGTTCTGGCTGGCCCTGGGCGTATTCGTGGTCGCCTGGATCGCGCAGTTCATCGGCCACAAGATCGAAGGCCGCAAACCGAGTTTCCTCACCGATCTCACCTACCTGCTGATCGGGCCGGCCTGGGTCCTGGCCAAGTTCTACCGGGTGATGGGCTGGCGTTACTGATCGGGATGCGCCGCGCTCAGCGCGGCAGCATGTCCGCATCCGGCTGGAAACCGCGCGGCGCGTAGCCGAAATCCTGTCGCGCCGGCCCGGCGTCGAACACCAGGTCCTCGCGCATACGCGCCACCGCCGCACCCGTCAGGCCCTGCAAGCGTCCGCTCGCGCGCGCCGCCAGGACCGCGGCGGCAAACAGCGGCGACGGCAGCACGATCAGGCGCGGCGGAGGCTGCAGCGCGGCCAGCGTGCGTCGGACCATTTCGCGATAGACCACGGTTTCGCCACCGGGCAACGCATAGGCCTTGGCGTGCGTGGCCGCCACATCCACCACCGCCTGGGCGGCCGCGGCCAGGTCCGCCACATGGACCGGCTGGCGCCGCCCGCGCGCATTGGCAGGCAACACGAAGAATCCGCTGCGCCGTGCCATCGCCGCGATTCGCGACAGGGTCTGGTCGCTGCCCGCGCCATAGACCAGCGTGGGACGCAGCACCGTGGCCTGCGCCCCCCGCAGCGTCGCCGTCCCGAACACCCGCGCTTCGGCATCCCGCAGGCGTCCGGCCAAATCACGCTCGCCACTGTCGGCGGAAGCGTGCTTGGTCTCGACGCTGGTGGACCCGAAGGCCACCACGCGCGGACATGCCATTCGCGCGTCCGCGTACCAATGTGAAAAACGATCCAGCGGACCAGTGCTGAAAATCACGTCGACCCGCTCGGGGAGTTCCGGCATCGCGTCGAACTCCCCTCGCAACCAGTGAACGCCGGACTGTTGCTCGCGCGATTGCCGTGACACGGCGTAACTGCGCCAACCCGCCGCGCGCAGACGCGCCAGCAGGGCCGCGCCGATCTGTCCGGTGCCGCCGAAGATCAGGGCGCTGCGGGACTGCGAAGACATGGAATGCACGTTTCCCCGTGGATGAACGAGATGGCCGGAACCGGTGCAAAGCATAGCGAAGCCGCCATTCCGCGTGCGTTGCCCTGTTAAACTCGGGTCAACACCCGCCATCGAAGTCCGACGAGTGTCCGCATCTCTCGACCTGCTCCTGTGCCTGCCGTTCCTGATCGCCCTGCTCATCGCACTGTGGCGACCCAAGTCGCGCAGCATGGCGGCCTGGCTGGCCGGCGCGGCGCCATTGCTGGGCCTGGGCCTGCTGGCGACGATGACGCCGGAGATCCTGCAAGGCGGCGTCGTGCGCGCCGAGCATCCCTGGATTCCCCAGCTTGGCCTCGCCTTCGGCCTGCGCCTGGACGGCCTGGCCTGGACTTTCGCCGGGCTGGTGCTGGCGATCGGCGCGCTGGTGGTGATGTATGCGCACTACTACCTGAGCCCGCGCGATTCGGCGGTGCGCCTGTATGCGTACCTGCTGCTGTTCATGGGCTCCATGCTCGGCGTGGTGCTGGCCGGCAACCTGATCCTGTTGCTGGTGTTCTGGGAGATGACCAGCATCAGTTCGTTCCTGCTGATCGGTTACTGGCACCAGCGCCAGGACGCCCGCGAGGGCGCGCGCATGGCGCTGGCGATCACCGGCGGTGGCGGCCTGGCGCTGCTGGCCGGCGCGCTGCTGCTGGGCCATATCGTCGGCAGTTACCAACTGGATGACGTGCTCGCCGCCGGCCCGCAGATCCGCGCGCACGCGCTGTATCCGCTGACCCTGGTACTGGTGCTGCTGGGCGTGTTCACCAAGAGCGCGCAGTTTCCGTTCCACTTCTGGCTGCCGCACGCGATGGCCGCGCCGACGCCGGTTTCGGCCTACCTGCATTCGGCGACGATGGTGAAGGCCGGCGTGTTCCTGCTGGCGCGCCTGCACCCTGCCCTGGCCGGCAGTGAACTGTTCTTCTACCTGGTCAGCGCGATCGGCGCGGCGACGCTGCTGATCGGCGCCTGGCAGGCGATCTTCCAGCAGGACATCAAGGGCCTGCTGGCCTATTCGACCATCTCGCATCTGGGCCTGATCACGTTGCTGTTCGGCCTCTCCACCCCGATGGCGGTGGTCGCCGGCCTGTTCCACATCCTCAACCACGCGGTGTTCAAGGCCTCGCTGTTCATGGCCGCCGGCATCATCGATCACGAGACCGGCACCCGCGACATGCGCCGGCTCGGTGGCCTGCGCCATTACCTGCCGTTCACCAGCGCGCTGGCGATCATCGCCAGCCTGGCGATGGCCGGCGTGCCGCTGCTCAACGGTTTCCTGTCCAAGGAAATGTTCTTCGCCGAGACGCTGGACATGAGCGACGCGCACGCGACCATGCGCTCGGCGATGAGCCTGGTCGCGGTGCTGGCCGGCATCTTCGGCGTCGCCTACAGCCTGCGCTTCGTCCACGACACGTTCTTCGGCAAGGGCCCCCGCGCGCTGGAGCACGAGCCGCACGAGCCCGCGCGCTGGATGAAGATCCCGGTCGAGATCCTGGTGGTGTTGTGCCTGATCGTGGGCATCGTCCCGGCCTGGACCATCGCCCCGGTGCTGGAGGCGGCGGTGCGCGGCACGCTCGGCGCCGCCGCGCCGACCTACAGCCTGGCGGTCTGGCACGGCTTCAACCTGCCGCTGCTGATGAGCGTGGTCAGCCTGGTCGGCGGCGTGGCGCTGTATTTCGGCCTGCGCCGGTTGCTGGATCTGCACGCGATCGTCCGCCAGTCGCTGGGACGGCGCATCTTCCTGTTCAACGTCGAGGCGCTGTTCGCGCTGGCGCAGCGGCTGACCCGGCGCATCGCCAACGGCAGCCTGCAGCGCAGCCTGGCCTGGCTGGTGCTGGCGGCGATCGCGGTCGGACTGGCGCCGTTCCTGTCCGGCGGCGCTTCCATCGAATGGCGCGCGCCGCAACCGATGCCGCCGCTGGGCTGGGTGCTGTGGCTGGTGCTGGCGGCCTGCGCGATCACCTCGCTGCGCTGGTACCGGCAGCGCCTGGTGGTGCTGATCCTGCTGGGCGGCGCGGGACTGGCGGTCAGCCTGACCTTCGTGTTCCTGTCGGCGCCGGATCTGGCGCTGACCCAGTTGCTGGTGGAAATGGTCAGCCTGCCGCTGCTGCTGCTGGGCATGCATTACCTGCCGTTCCGCTCGCCGCCGGAGCGCAACGCGGCGCGGCGCTGGCGCGATATCGTGATCGCCCTGGTCGCCGGTACCGGCGTGGCGGTGCTGGCCTACGCGGCGATGACCCGGCCGGCCGGCGGCATCGGCGAGGAAATGCTGGCGCGCTCGTTGCCGGAGGCGTTCGGCCACAATGTGGTCAATGTGATCCTGGTCGATTTCCGCGGTTTCGATACCTTCGGCGAGATCACGGTGTTCGGCATCGCCGCCCTGCTGGTGCATGCGCTGCTGCGGCGCGCGCGGATGGCGCCGGAGAAGATCATGCCCGGCCCGCCGATTCCACTGCCGGTGCCGGCGGATCTGGCCCAGATCATGTTCCCGCTGACGCTCACCGTCTCGTTCTTCCTGTTCCTGCGCGGGCACAACGCCCCCGGCGGCGGTTTCGTCGCCGGTCTGGTGCTGGCGGTGCCGCTGCTGATGCAGTACGTCATGCAGGGCGCCGCCTCGGTCGAGTCGCGCTTCGGTTTCGATTACGTGCGCTGCATCGGCGTGGGCCTGCTGGTGGCGGGGCTGGGCGGGGTCGCGCCGCTGCTGCTGGGGTACCCGTTCCTCACCAGCGGCCACGTCGTATGGACGCTGCCGCTGATCGGGGACCTGGAGCTGACCAGCGCGATGGTGTTCGACACCGGCGTCTACCTGGTGGTGTTCGGCGGCGCGATGCTGATTCTCTCGATGCTGGGCACGATCAAACCCTCGCGCACGCGGGAAGCGCGCGATGGTGTCATCGATCTTGACCGGCGCTCACTCCGGACCGGCGAGGTGGAACGCTGATGGAACTCGCCTTGGCCAGCACGATCGGCCTGCTCACCGCCTCCGGCGTGTACCTGTTGCTGCGCGCGCGCACTTTCGACGTCATCCTCGGGATGACCCTGCTCTCCTACGCCACCAACCTGCTGATCTTCGCCGGTGGCCGTGTGGTGGCCGGCAAGCCGCCGGTGCTGCGCGACGGCGTGGCGACCACCCTCGCCTACTACACAGACCCGCTGCCGCAGGCGCTGGTGCTGACCGCGATCGTGATCGCGTTCGCGATGACCGCGGTCAGCATCGTGCTGGCGATCCGCAGCCGCGCCGACAACGGCAGCGATCACGTCGACGGCGCCGCCGGCGAACGCCTGCACGAGGCGCGCGTGGACAGCTACCACGAAGACCGGCGGAGGAAGGCATGAGCCACCTGCCGCTGCTGCCGATCCTGGTCCCGCTGTTCGCCGCGGCGCTGGCGTTGTTCGCCGAGCACCGCCGTTTCGGCATGGTGCCGCAACGTTTGATTGCCGGTGTCTCGCTGGCCGCGCAGGTGCTGGTGGCGGTGTGCCTGCTGCGCGCGGTCGCAGACGGCACGGTGCTGGTCTATCTGCTCGGCGACTGGCCGGCGCGGCTGGGCATCAGCCTGATGGTGGATCGCCTGTCGGCGATGATGGTGCTGGTGTCGGTGCTGCTGGCGGTGGCCTGCCTGCTGCACGCCGGCGCCGGCTGGGATCGGCGCGCGCCGCATTTCCACGCCTTCTTCCAGTTCCAGCTGATGGGCCTGAACGGCGCGTTCCTGACCGGCGATCTGTTCAACCTGTTCGTGTTCTTCGAAGTGCTGCTGATCGCCTCCTATGGACTGATGCTCAGCGGCGGGCGCGGCGATCGCATGCGCGCCGGTTTCCACTACGTCAGCGTCAACATCGCCGCCTCGACCCTGTTCCTGATGGCGCTGGGCCTGCTGTACGCGCTGCTCGGCTCGCTCAACATGGCCGAGATGTCGACGAAGATCGCGCAGGCGCCGGCCGCCGATCTGCCGCTGATCCAGGCCGCCGCCGGCCTGCTGCTGCTGGTGTTCTGCACCAAGGCGGCGCTGCTGCCGATGTACCTGTGGCTGCCGCAGACCTACACCCACGCACCGGCCGCGGTCGCGGGACTGTTCGCGATCATGACCAAGGTCGGCCTGTACGCGGTGCTGCGGGTATGCCTGCTGCTGTTCGGCGCGTCGGCCGGCGCGCTGGCTGGATTCGCCTGGGACTGGCTGCTGCCGGCCGGCGTGATCACGCTGGCCCTGGCCTCGCTGGGAGTGATGGCAGCGGTCAGGCTGCGCGCGCTGGCGGCCTACCTGGTGCTGGTGTCGGCGGCGACCTTGTTCATCGCCTTCGCGCTGGCCCGCGAAGGCACCATCGGCGCGGGACTCTACTACCTGGCGCACAGCACCTTCGCCGGCGCGTCGCTGTTCCTGATCGCGGATCTGGTCCGGCGCCAGCGCGGCGTCGATGGCGATCGCGGGGATCGCGGACTGCCGGTGCCGTCCAAGACCCTGCCCGGTCTGATGTTCCTGATCGCGGCGGTATCGCTGGCCGGCCTGCCACCGCTGTCGGGTTTCATCGGCAAGCTGGCGCTGCTGATGGCCACGGTCGAACAACGCTGGATCTGGGCGGCGCTGCTGGTGAGCAGTTTCCTGGTCCTGGTCGGCATGGCGCGCGCGGGCACGCGGCTGTTCTGGCGGGTGCCTCCGGGCGCCCAGGTTCCCGCACCATCGGGCACGATCGCGGCGCCGGCGCGCACGCTGGAAACCGCCGCCACCGTGCTGCTGCTCGGCTACGGCGTGGCGATGGTGCTGGCCGCCGCCCCGATCCTGGATTACACGCGAGCCGCCGCCGCCCAGTTGTTGTCGCCGGCCGACTATGTGGAACAGGTACGCGCGCAATTGCCGGCGATGAGGAAACCCTGATGAAGCGCTGGATTCCTTCCTGGCCGCTGAGCCTGACGATCTTCTGCTTCTGGCTGCTGATGAACTCGGCGCTCAGCTGGGGGCACGCCGTGCTGGCGGTGGTGCTGGCGATCGTCATCCCGCTGTTCGCCGCGCGCCTGGATCGCGAGTTCGCCCGGATCGGCCGCCTGCGCCAGGTGCCGCGCATGCTGTGGGTGCTGGGCTGGGACATTGTCCGTTCCAACATCGAAGTCGCGCGCCGCGTGCTGGGACCGGAGTCGGCGATCACGCCCGGCTTCGTCTGGGTGCCGCTGGACATCGGCAACATCCATGGCATCGCCGCGCTGACCAGCATCATCACCCTGACACCCGGCACCCTGTCGGCGGTGTTGTCGGACGACCGCCGCCATCTGCTCGTGCACGTGTTCGATCTGAAGGATCCGGAAGCGGTAGTCGCCCAGATCAAGCACCGCTACGAAGCGCCCCTGATGGAGATATTCCCATGACGCCCGAATCCATCGTCGCCGTGGCCATCGTCGGCTCCATGCACGTGGTCGGCCTGGCCATGCTGCTGGCGCTGTGGCGCCTGCTGCGCGGGCCGACCGTGCCGGATCGGATTCTCGCGCTGGATACCCTGTTCGTGGCCGGCATCGCCGAACTGATGCTGTTCGGCATGCACCTGGACACGCCAATCTACTTCGAGGCCGCGTTGATCATCGCGATGCTCGGCTTCGTCGGCACCGTGGTGCTGAGCAAGTACATCCTGCGCCGGGACATCGTCGAATGAACATGCTGATCGCCGTACTGCTCGCGACGCTGCTGGCCGTCGGCAGCTTCTTCATCCTGGTCGGTTCCTACGGACTGGCCAAGCTGTCGGATTTCTTCAAGCGCCTGCATGGCCCGACCAAGGCCAGCACGCTGGGCGTGGGTTGCGTGCTGCTGGCCTCGGTCGGCTACCACGCTTCACTGGGGCACGATCCGCAACCGCGTGAATTGCTGGTCACCGCGTTCCTGTTCATCACCGCGCCGATCAGCGCGCACCTGATGGCCAAGGCCGCGCTGTCGCTGAAGATGGCCACGCGCCCACCCGAACCCGGCCAGACCGATGGACAGGCGGGCGAACCCGCGCAGGACGACCCGGCCTGATCAGGCCAGCATCGCGATTTCCAGCACCACCCAGGCCACGAACGCCAGCACCAGCACGGCGCCCTCGCCCCGGCTCACGCGCAGGTCCCCGCGCAACATCGGCAACAGGATCACCGCGAAGGCGATCGCCGCCGGCAGCTCCAGGCGGACGAAGGAGGTCGGCAGCGGCAGCGGCCGGAACACCGCCATGCCGCCCACCACGACCAACAGGTTGAACAGGCTGGAACCGATCACGTGGCCGGCCACCATGTCGCCCTGCCCGCGCCGCGCCGCCGCGATGGCGGCCGCCACTTCCGGCAGGGCGGTGCCAATCGCCACCGGCAACAGGCCGGACAGCAGCGGCGTCAGGCCCAGTCCGGCGCCGAGCGTGGTCGCGGACTGGACGATGAATTTCGAGCCGAAGTACAGCAGCGCGATGGCGATGGCCAGGCGCAGCAATGCCTGCCACCAGGCAACCGCGGGACCGGCATAGGCGGCGACATCCGCGCGCACCGCCTCGTCCTCGCGCGCACCGCGCGCGAGCAGGAAGGCGAGCATGGCGACGAAGGCCAGCAGCAGCACGCCGCCTTCGACGCGACCGATCACACTATCCAGGCCGAGCACGATCAGCGCCAGCGTCGCCGCCACCAGCAACAGCAGCAATGGCGACAGCAGGCGCATGCGCACCAGCAAAGGCGCGCTCAGCGCCGCCAGGCCCAGGGTCAGGCCGAGATTGGCGATGTTGCTGCCGACCGCGTTGCCCAATGCCAGGTCCTGCGCGCCCACCCAGACCGCGCGCGCGTTGACCGCCAGTTCCGGCAGCGAAGTGCCGAAGGCGATCAGCAGCAGGCCGGCCACGAAGGGCGAGGCCCCCAGGCGCTGCGCCAGCGCCGAGGCGCCCTTGACGATGGAATCACCACCCAGTGCCAGCAGCACCAGGCCCAGCAGGAAAAAGCCCCATGCTTCCATCCGTGCGCCTCCTCGCGTCGATGGGCGATTCTATGCCCGCGCGGCGGCCGGCCACCAGCCAGCCACCGTCGGCGGAGGGAAACTCAGGAGCAGCCTTCCACGTAGTCGGCCTGCGGGATCAGGCCGACCCGCCAACGGCTGACCTTGCCGTCGGCGCCGACCTCGAACACCAGCTTGCTCGGCGCCACTCCGCTGGCGGCCATCGATAGGTATTGGCCGCCCTCGACGTACTTGTGCGGCGTGGATTGCAGGCCACCGTTGTAGAGCTTCTGCAGGGCATCGGCCTGCATGCCGACCTTGCCGCCGCCGGGCGCGGTCTCCTTGTCGTTGCCGACGTCGTAGCGGACGAACTTGCCGTCCTCGATCATGAAGGCCAGTTCGTTGCCGTCCTTCGCCCACTTCGGCAGCAGGTAGTGGCAGGTACTGCCCTCGCCCGCCGGCAGCGACTTGAGCTCGCCGCCCCAGGCAGCCTTGGCCTCGTCTTCGCTGCTGCCCAGCTTCATGTCGCCGAAACCGGCCAGCCCGGCCTGGGCCAATGCGGGCGGCGCGGCGGGATCGGTGGCGGGCGGAGTGGTGGGCGGAGTGGTGGGTTCGGCGGGAACGCTCGCGGCCGGCGGCGGCGCGGGAGCCGGTGCGTCCGCCTCGGCCGGTGGCTGCGCGGCCGGCGGCTTGCAGGCGGCCAGCGCCAGCGTCAGGGCGAAAGTCAGCAGGACCGGCTTGGGGGCGAACGTCATGGCGGCGGCTCCGTGGGAAAGCCGCAGCCTAGCGCGTCGCGGTGAAGCTGTCGCGAACGGATCAGTCCGGTTTGCGGAAGTGCTTCTGCAATCCGGCCCAGCAGGCAAGGTAGTCGCGCTGGCGATGACCGGCTTCCAGCGCCTGCGCGGCGGGGCGGATCACCGCACGGGTCTCGAACATGAAGGCCATGGTGTCGCGGATGACATCCGGCTTGGCCAGGTCCGCGGCGCTGGCCTTCTCGAAGGTGGCCGCGTCCGGGCCATGTCCGGTCATGCAGTTGTGCAGCGACGCACCGCCCGGCGCGAAGCCCTCGGCCTTGGCGTCGTACACGCCGGTGATCAGGCCCATGAACTCGCTGGCGACATTGCGGTGGAACCACGGTGGACGGAACGTGTCCTGCGCCACCAGCCAGCGCGGCGGGAAGATCACGAAATCCAGGTTGGCGGTGCCGTGGGTGTCGCTGGGCGAGGTCAGCACGGTGAAGATCGACGGATCCGGGTGATCGAAGCTGATCGACCCGATGGTGTTGAAGCGGCGCAGGTCGTAGCGGTACGGCGCGTAGTTGCCGTGCCAGCCGACCACGTCCAGCGGCGAATGGCCGATCGACGCGCGCCACAGGTGGCCCTGGAACTTGGCGATCAATTCGAACTCGCCTTCCACTTCTTCGTACGCCGCGTGCGGCGTTTCGAAATCACGCGGATTGGCCAGGCCGTTGGCGCCGATCGGCCCCAGGTCGGGCAGACGCAGCGCGGCGCCGAAGTTCTCGCACACATAACCGCGCGACGGGCCATCCGGCAGTTCGACACGGAAGCGCACGCCGCGCGGAATCACCGCAATCTGCTGCGGCTCCACCTCGACCACGCCCAGTTCGGTGGCGATGTGCAACCGCCCCTGCTGCGGCACGATCAGCAGCTCGGCATCGGCATCGTAGAAGAACCGGCCCTGCATCGAGCGGTTGGCCGCGTACAGGTGGACGCCGACGCCATGCTGGCCGGCGGCCGAGCCGTTGCCGGCCATGGTGTACAGGCCTTCGACGAAATCCGTGGATGCTTCCGGCAGCGGCAGCGGCAGCGGCTTCCAGCGCAGCTGATCCGGAGTCACCGGCCCACTGCCGAAATCATTGTGGAAGCGCGGCTGCTCGAACGCCTCGAAATTCGAATGCATCGCCGCCGGGCGGATCCGGTACAGCCAACTGCGACGGTTCTCGCTGCGCGGCGCGGTGAACGCCGTGCCCGAGAGCTGCTCGGCGTACAGGCCGTGGGCCACCCGCTGCGGCGAGTTGCGTCCGATCGGCAGCGTGCCGGCCACGGCCTCGCTGGCGAAATGGTTGCCGAAACCGGTTTGGTAGCCGCTGCTTTTCATGGTGCCTGCCTGTGGCCGCGACGTCCGTCGCGGCGATGCCGATGACGCGATTTTGCCTGAACTGGGGAGCGGCGCCAGGCGCCGCCCGGGTTCAGAGCACGCCGCGGCGCATCTGGTCGCGTTCGATGCTCTCGAACAACGCCTGGAAGTTGCCTTCGCCGAAGCCTTCGTTGCCCTTGCGCTGGATGATCTCGAAGAAGATCGGGCCGATCGCGTTCTGGGTGAAGATCTGCAGCAGCTTGCGCTGGTGGGTCTCGGGATCGGCGTCGATCAGGATCTTGTTCCTGGCCAGCCGCGGCACATCCTCGCCATGATCCGGCACGCGCTGGTCGATCACGTCGAAATAGGTGTCCGGGGTGTCGAGGAACTCGACGCCGGCCTCGCGCATGGCTTCCACCGTCTCGTAGATGTCGTCGGTGAAGCAGGCGATGTGCTGGATGCCCTCGCCCTTGTACGCGTCCAGGTACTCGTTGATCTGCGACTTCGGATCCGAGGATTCGTTGAGCGGGATGCGCACGATGCCATCCGGCGCGGTCATCGCCTTGGACAGCAGGCCGGTCTTGGCGCCCTTGATGTCGAAGTAGCGGATTTCGCGGAAGTTGAACAGGCGCTCGTAATAATCCGACCACTTGTCCATGTTGCCGAAGTACAGGTTGTGGGTCAGGTGATCGATGAAGGTCAGCCCGAAGCCCTTCGGGTTCTGCTCCGCGCCCTGCACCGGCAGGTAGTCGCCGTCGTAGATGCTCCCGGTACCGCCGTAGCGATCCACCAGGTACAGCATGCAGTCGCCGATGCCCTTGACCACCGGCGCGGAAACCGCGCGGGTTTCCGGCTTGTGATCGATCGCCTCGCCACCGTTGTGGAGGACGGTGTCGTACACCAGTTCGGCCGGCTTGCTGAAGCGGATCGCGAAGCCGCAGGCGCAGGGACCGTGCGCACGGGTGAAATCGGCGGCGAACGAATCCGGATCCTCGTTGACCAGGAAGTTCACCCCGCCCTGGCGGTACACGGTGATCGGACGGGTCTTGTGGCGCAGCACGGCGGTGAAGCCGAGCCGGCGGAAATAGTCGTGCAGGGCCTCGCCCTGGCCATCCGGGGCGGCGAATTCGACGAATTCGAAGCCGTCGATACCCATCGGGTTCTCGAAGGTGGTGACCTGCATGCCGAGGTTGGGTTGTGCGTTCATGGAGCGCCTCGCTAGGCTTGCCGTGGGACAGCCTGCTTTATAGTTTCAATTGAAACTACTTGCAAGCTGCGCCGCGCCATCCCTTTCCGAACCGGCCCCATGAACGATCCCAATCCGACCCCTGATGCCCCAGCCGCGCCGGCCCCGGCCGAGCCGCACCCCCATGCCGTACTGGAGCTGGAGCGATTCCTGCCCTACCGCCTGAGCGTGCTGTCCAACCGGGTCAGCCAGACCATCGCCCACCTGTACGACCAGCGCTTCGGCCTGGCCATCACCGAGTGGCGGATCATGGCGGTGCTGGGGCGGTTCTCGGACCTGTCCGCCGGCGAGGTCGCCGAGCGCACCGCGATGGACAAGGTGGCGGTCAGCCGGGCCGTGGCCAAGCTGCTGGAACGCGGACTGATCAAGCGCGATACCCACGGCGACGACCGCCGCCGCTCGGTGCTGGCGCTGTCGGAAGTCGGCTACTCGGTCTACGACGAAGTCGCGCCGATGACCCTGGAGTGCGAGCGCCGGCTGCTGTCGGAACTGAGCCCCGAAGAAACCCGCCAGCTCAGCCAGCTGATCGACAAGCTGTCCGACGGCGTCGCCCACATGACCGGCTCCACGCCGTGGAAGCAGGCCGACTGACAACGTGTCCGGGAGAGGTCCCGCGGGCATGAAAAAGGCGGCCATCGGCCGCCTTTTTCCTTTCAAGTCGACGCCGGCGGCTTACTTCACGCCGTGCATCAGCTTCTGCACCAGCGGCGCGATCAGGAACAGCAGCACGCCGAAACCGAGCAGGGTCCAGAACCCGAAGGTGTAGCCGGACAGCGCCGAGGCCGTGGTCATGCCGGTCTCGCCGCTGACGTGGCTGGCGAAGATGCCGGACAGGTTGTTGCCGATGCCGGTGGACAGGAACCAGCCGCCCATGCCGAAACCGACCAGGCGCACCGGTGCCAGCTTGGTCACCATCGACAGGCCGATCGGCGACAGGCACAGCTCGCCGATGGACTGGATCCAGTACACCGCGAACAGCGTCCAGAACGGAATCTTCAGGCTCTGCGGATCCACCAGGCTGGAAAGCGCGAACATCAGCAGCAGGAACGCCAGGCCGTTGAAGATCAGGCCCAGGCCGAACTTGCGCGGGATCGACGGGTTGGCGCGGCCCATCTTGACCCACAGCCACGCCATGATCGGGGCCAGGGTGATGATGGCGACCGAGTTGACGGACTGGAACCAGCCGACCGGGAAAATCCAGCCGCCGAAGTCGCGATTGACGATCTTGTCGGCGAGGAAGCTGAAGGAGCTGCCGGCCTGCTCGAAGAAGCACCAGAACAGCACGTTGAAGGCGAAGATGATCAACATCGCGATCACCATGTCGCGCTGCTTGGGCCCATTGCGGATGCCTTCGACCAGCAACAGGATCGCCAGGCCGATGAACATCGCGGTGAGGATCCACTGCAGTGAATCCGCGCCGAGGTTCAGCAGGAAGTAGAACACCGGGATCGCCGCGATCGCGCAAATCGCCGTGACCGCCAACCGCGCCATGCTCTCGCCGCCCACCGGCGGCACGCCGATGCCCTTGAGCTGGCTGCGTCCGAACCAGAACCACACCAGGCTGATCAGCATGCCGATGCCGGAGGTGATGAACACGATCTTGTACACCGGCATCGCATCGGTGCCGAACACCTTCTCGGCCAGCCAGCTTGTCAGCAGCGGCGAGATCATCGCACCCAGGTTGATGCCCATGTAGAAGAGGGTGAAGCCCGAATCACGGCGCTCGTCGCCGACCGTGTAGAGCTTGCCGACCATGGTCGAGATGTTCGGCTTGAACAGGCCATTGCCGGCGATGATCGTGGCCAGGCCCACCTTGAAGATGTTCTGGTCCGGCACGGCGATCATGAACAGGCCGGCCGCCATGATGGCCGCCCCCAGCAGGATCGACCGCTGGTAACCGATGATCCGGTCCGCCACGTAGCCGCCGAAGATGGCCGCCGCGTAGACCAGCGCCAGGTAGGCGCCATAGACCTGGTTGGCCGGCGTCTCGCCGGTGCCGCTGCCGCCGTAGAACTGCGCCACGATGTACAGCACCAGCGCCCAGCGGATGCCGTAGAAGGCGAACCGCTCCCAGAATTCTGTCATGAACAGCATCCACAATGGACGCGGATGGCCCAGGGCCTGCTGGAATTCCGGTATCGGTTGCACCGGGTTTTGCGTATCGACGGCACCGCTCATGCGGTCTCCCCCCTCGTTATTCAGGAATGACAAATCCACGCGAAAGCCGCGCGGGACGGGGGAGAATTACCGACGCCCGCGGCTCCGTCAATGCCGTTTTTCCTGAATACGGGGGCCGGTGGGCTAGCGGAAAGCCCGGAAAACCCGCGGATTTCCTGCGGGGGCCGAGCCCGGGAGGCTCAGGGCGACGCCGGTCGGTCGCCGTCGATGGAGGTCCGGACCTCGAACAGTTCCGGGAAGAACGACAGTTCCAGCGCCTGCTTGAGGAAGCCCACGCCGCTGGAACCGCCGGTGCCGCGCTTGAAGCCGATGATGCGCATCACCGTGCGCATGTGGCGGAAGCGCCAGAGCTGGAACTGCGATTCCAGATCCACCAGGTCCTCGCACAGCGAGTACTCGCGCCAGTAGCGGTCGGTGTCCTCGTAGATGCGCTCGAACACCGGCAGCAGCGCCGAATCCGACACGTGCGGCTGGCGCCAGTCGCGTTCGCGATGCTCCTGCGGCACCGCGTGGCCGAAACGCGCCAGGTAGCGCAGGAACTCGTCGTACAGGCTGGGCGCCTCCAGCATCCGCTGGAGCTGCGCCTGTCCTTCGGGATCATGGGCGAACACCTTGAGCATCGCGGCGTTCTTGTTGCCCAGCAGGAACTCGATGGTGCGGTACTGCAGCGACTGGAAGCCGGACGACGGCCCCAGCAGATCGCGGAATCCCATGTACTCGGAAGGCGTCAGCGTTTCCAGCACCGACCATTGCTCGGTCAACTGGCGCAGCACCTGCTTGGCGCGCGCGAGCACCTTGCGGGTCTGCCACACCTCGTCGCGCTGCAGGTGCACGGTGGCCGCGCGCAGCTCGTGGATCATCAGCTTCATCCACAGCTCGGAGACCTGGTGCTGGATGATGAACAGCAGCTCGTCGTGATGGGCCGGATCCGAGACCGGCTGCTGTGCCGCCAGCAAACGATCCAGGCGCAGGTAGCCGCCGTAGGTCAGCCGGCCTTCCAGGTCGGTGTGGATGCCGGCTTCCAGGGCGCGTTCGTTCTTTTCTACGGACATCCGTCGACAGGCGGGGCAAGGCTGCGGGTGCAGCGGGGTCGCCAGCGTAACCGATACCGCCGACCGCGCCCTCCCCGGCCGGCGGTCGCCTGCAAAAACCGGGACTTATGTCATCGCCATGCAATGCACGGGCCGGAGGCTTCCGCTACATTGCGCCAACCGGAGCCGGCCACGGCAGCATCGGGCAGCGGCGCACGCATTCACGGTCAGGGAGAGTCTGTTGATGGGCATGCCTCGAAACCGCCGCATGGCGGTCTTGCTGTTTTCGGTCGCCACCCTGCTGCTTGCCGCCACGGCGCAGGCGCAGGTGGTGGTCAGCCAGGTCTACGGTGGTGGCGGCAACAGCGGCGCCACGCTGAAGAACGATTTCATCGAACTGCGCAACAACGGCGCCAGCGCGGTCAGCCTGGACGGATGGAGCGTGCAGTACGCCTCCTCCACCGGTACCACCTGGAGCCGCACCAACCTCGCCGGCAGCATCGCCCCGGGCGGCTACTACCTGATCCAGCAGGCGCAGGGCAACGGCGGCACCGTCGATCTGCCGACGCCTGACGCGACCGGCACGCTCACCCTGTCCGGCACCGCCGGCAAGATCGCGCTGAGCCGCAGTACCGCCACGCTGTCCGGCGGATGTCCGCTCACCGACGCCAACCTGGTCGACTTCGTCGGTTTCGGCAGTGCGGCCAACTGCTTCGAGGGCGCCGCCCCGACCGGCACGTTGAGCAACACCAGCGCGGCGCTGCGCAATGGCGAAGGCAGCATCGACACCCAGAACAACGGCGCCGACTTCAGCGTCGGCACGCCCAATCCGCGCAACAGCGGCGCGGCCCCGCCGGATCCGCCGGTGGCCCGTACCATTCCGCAGATCCAGGGCAACGGACTGATTTCGCCGTATGTGGAGAAGCGGGTCATCACCGAAGGCGTGGTCACCGCACTCAAGTTCAACAACGGCTTCTTCCTGCAGGCCGCCAACGACGATGGCGATCCGGCCACGTCCGAAGGGCTGTTCGTGTTCACCGGCAGCGCGCCGCCGGCGAGCGTCGCGGTCGGCAACCGCGTGCGCGTGACCGGCACCGTGGCCGAATTCGTGCCTCCCTCCAATCCACACCAGCTGACCATCACCCAGATCACCGGCCCGACCGTGGAGATGCTGGAAGCCGGCGTGGCGTTGCCGGCGCCGGTCGAACTGGCGGCCGCCGATCTGGCACCCGCCGCCCTGCCCGGCACGCTGGAACGCCTCGAAGGCATGCGCGTGAGCGTGGCCCGCGCGGTGGTGGTGGCGCCCTCGGGGGGCAGCATCGACGAGAACGACGCCACCGCCAGCAGCGACGGCGTGTTCCACGTGACCCTGCCCGAGGTCGCGCGTCCGTTCCGCGAACCCGGCATCGGCGTCATGGACATCATCCCGATTCCCGGCGACAAGCATCCGCCGCGCTTCGACACCAACCAGGAACGCCTGATGGTGCGCAGCCGTGGGCAGGTCAACGCGCAGCCGCTGTCGGTCGACACCGGCGCAGAGGTCACCGGGCTGTCCGGCGTGCTCGACTACTTCTCCGGCACCTGGGCGCTGCTGTCGGATCCGGCCACGCCGCCGACGGCCGGCGCCGGCATGGCGCCGCGCGCGGTTCCGGATGCGCGCTACGACGAGGCGACCATCGGCAGCTTCAACCTGCTGCGCCTGTTCGACGAGGTGGCCGACGGCAACGGCGCGGTCACCCTGACGCCGGCCGCGCTGGACAAGCGCCTGGCCAAGGCGGCGCTGGCGATCTGCGACTTCCTGAAGACGCCGGACATCCTCGGCGTGGTGGAAGTGGAGAACACCCGCGTGCTGCAGTTGCTGTCCGAGCGCATTGACGCCACCTGCGCCAGCCGCCCGGGCTATGTTCCCTATCTGCAACCGGGCAACGACGTCGGCGGCATCAACGTCGGCTTCCTGGTCAGTTCCCGCGCCACCGCCGGCGGCGCGCCGCGGGTGGAAGTGCTGGAAGTGGCCCAGTTCGGCAAGAACACCCCGCTGGCCAATCCCGACGGCAGCACCAGCCTGCTCAACGATCGCCCGCCGCTGCGGCTGCGCGCGCGGATCCACCAGGACGGTGCGGCCGGCTATCCGGTCACCGTGATCGTCAACCACCTGCGTTCGCTCAACGACATGGACGACACCGCGCCGGGCAGCAACGGCTGGCCGACCGGTGGCGATCGCGTGCGGGCCAAGCGCGCCGCGCAAGCTGCCTACCTGGGCGGACTGGTGCAGCAGATGCAACAGGCCGATCCGAACGAGAAGATCGTGCTGGTCGGTGACTTCAACGCGTTCGAGTTCAACGACGGCTACGTCGACGTGATGGGCATCCTGCGTGGCGACGCGGCGCCGGCCGATCAGGTACTGACCTGGGCCGCCAGCCCGGTGACCACGCCGCTGATCGATGGTTCGCAGCTGATCGCCGATCCCGCGCAGCGCTACTCCTATGTCTTCGGCGGCAACGCGCAGACCCTGGATCACGTGCTGGTCAACGAGGCGCTGGTAATGGGTGCGGACGTGCAGGTGGATCACGCGCGCATCAACGCCGATTTCGGCGTGGACAACTTCGGCGACGCCAGCGTGGCGCTGCGCTCCTCGGATCATGATCCGGTGCGCCTGGCCATCCGCGTGCCGGGCTTCGCCCGCGCTGATCTGTCGGCGACGGTGAGCGCGGATCGCGCCAGCGCGGCGGTCGGTGATACCGTGTCCTACACCGCCACCGTCCGCAACGCCGGTCCAGGCGTGGCGGCGCCGGCCGCGGTCGCGTTCGTGTTCGCCGCGGACGTGGCACCGGTGCTGGGCGCCGTCGCCCCGGGCTGGACCTGCGAAGCGCCGGTGCAATCCGGCGGCAGCACCCGCCTGGCCTGCACCACGCCGTCGCTGGCCAGCGGTGTCGAAGCCGGCTTCAGCCTGCAGGTCACGGTGCCGGCCAGCGTCGCCGGCGGCGCGCTCGGCCTGGGCGTGTCGGCCAGCTCGCCGGTGCCGGATCCGGCCAATGCCGACAACACCGCGGCCGTGGCGGTCACGGTGGCCGCGCTGCCGCAGGCCGACCTGTCGGTACGCCTGCTCGGCGGGGCGGCGACGTTCCGCCGCGGCGCCGTCGCCACCTTGCTGGTGCCGGTGCGCAACGCCGGCCCGGATTCCGCCGAACAGGTGAAGGTGGTGCTGGCCAGCAATGTCGAGGCACGCCACATGGCGGTGGCAGCGCCGCGCGGCTGGTCGTGTGGCCGCGCCGCCGACACCGCCACCGGCTCGGCCGCGCAATGCACGCGCAGCACGCCGATGGCCTCCGGTTCGACGCAGGTGCTGGCGTTCGCGCTGGTGGTGCCGAACCGGCCCAAGCGCGGCACGGTGTTCGCCTTCACCGCCCAGGTGGAGAGTGCCACCCCGGACCCGGACACCGGCAACAACCGCGCGCAGCTGATCCGCTGACGCGGCACCGGCGATGGATGAACAAGGGCGCGGCCTGGCCGCGCCCTTGTCGTTTCCGCGCTTGGTTTTCCGCGTGCGCCCGCCCTGTGCACCTTCCCCGCGTGCGCGTCAAGCCGGGGTTTTTCCGCGCAGAATCGCGCTGGTCCAACCTCCGGACAATTCCCGCGCGGGCGCCGCGCGGCCGGCGCCAAGCACCTGACGCGCCAGCGTTTCCCGGTATTTCCGCGCACCGTGCGGATCTGTGTTGTTGCAGCGCAGGAAGGCCGGTCGGCTCCGGTTCCTTAACATTGGATCCTTCAACATTCGCCGCAACATCCGCAGAGTGACACCCGGCATGACCATCGCCGCAAAGTTCGAAATCGAGTTCCTCCAATACCTCGGCCCGGACGGCAAGCTCGTCCGCGACGACCTGCCCGAAGCCGGGCGCGACACCCAGCGCCTGCGCGAGCTGTTCAAGCAGATGCTGTTCGTGCGCACCTTCGACACCAAGGCCATCGCGCTGCAACGTACCGGCAAGCTGGGCACCTACGCCTCCTGCCTGGGCCATGAAGCCACCCACGTCGGCATCGGCGCCTCGATGAAGCCCGAGGACGTGTTCGCCCCCAGCTATCGCGAGTACGGCGCGCAGTTCATGCGTGGCGTGCAGCCGCGCGACGTGCTGATGTACTGGGGCGGCGACGAACGTGGCAACGATTTCAAGATCGCCCGCCACGACTTCGCCTGGAGCGTGCCGATTTCCACCCAGTGCCTGCACGCCGCCGGCGCCGCGCTGGCGTTCAAGCTGCGTGGCCAGCCACATCTGGCGGTCGCCACCTGTGGCGACGGCGGTTCGTCCAAGACCGACTTCTACGCCGCGCTGAATTCGGCCGGCGCCTACGAGCTGCCGCTGATCCTGTGCGTGGTCAACAACGGCTGGGCGATCTCGGTGCCGCGCAAGGCCCAGACCGGTGCGCAGACGCTGGCGCAGAAAGGCCTGGCCGGCGGCCTGCACTGCCTGCAGGTGGACGGCAACGATCTGATCGCCGTGCTGGAAGCGATGCGCCGTGCCGGTGAACGCGCCCGCAAGGGCCAGGGCGGCACCGTGCTGGAATTCGTCACCTATCGCCTGTCCGATCACACCACCGCCGACGACGCCCGCCGCTACCGCGACGACGCCGAAGTGAAGGCGGCCTGGGAACGCGAGCCGATGACCCGCCTGCGTACCTGGCTGGTCGCGCAGGGTGCCTGGAACGAGGCCGAAGAGGCCAAGTGGAAGGAGGAATGCGGCGCGCGCGTGGACGAGGAAGTGAACGCCTATCTCAACACCCCGGTGCAGCCGGTCGAAGCGATGTTCGACTACCTGTACGCGGATCCGCCGCCGGAACTGCTGGCGCAACGGGCCGCCGCGCTCGCCGCGGAGGGCCGCTCATGAGCACCGTGATGGAAAACAACACCACCGCCAAGCACAAGGCGGCCGACACCGTGGCGGCGCCGACCGCGATCACCCTGATCGAAGCCATCACCCAGGCGCTGGCCTGGGAAATCGCGCATGACGACTCGGTCATCGTGCTGGGCGAGGACGTGGGCGTGAACGGCGGCGTGTTCCGCGCCACCGCCGGCCTGCAGCAGCGCTTCGGCGCCGATCGCATCCTCGACACCCCGCTGGACGAAACCACCATCGCCGGCCTCACCGTGGGCTTGGCCGTGCAGGGCATGAAGCCGGTCGCCGAAGCGCAGTTCGATGGCTTCGTCTACCCGATGGTCGATCACATCATCTGCCACGCCGCGCGCATGCGTTACCGCACCCGTGGCCGCCTGCACTGCCCGATGGTGCTGCGCGTGCCGTGGGGCGGCGGCATCCGCGCGCCGGAACACCACAGCGAGGCCAACGAGGCCATCTTCACCAACGTGCCCGGCCTGCGCGTGGTCCTTCCCTCCTCGCCGCAGCGCGCCTACGGCCTGCTGCTGGCGGCGATCCGGGATCCGGATCCGGTCATCTACATGGAGCCCAAGCGCATCTATCGCCAGTACAAGGAAGTGGTCGCCGACGACGGCGAGGCGCTGCCGCTGGACGTGTGCTTCGTGCTGCGCGACGGTACCGACGTCACCCTGGTGACCTGGGGCGCGCAGGTGAAGGAAGCGCTGGAAGCCGCCGACAAGCTGGCCGCCGAGGGCATCAGCGCCGAGGTCATCGACGTGGCCACGCTGCGTCCGCTGGACTTCGACACCATCGCCGAGTCGGTGTCCAAGACCGGCCGCTGCGTGATCGTGCACGAAGCCCCGCGCACTGCCGGCTTCGGCGCCGAGATCGCCGCGCGCCTGGCCGAGCATTCGATGTACGACCTGCTCTCGCCGGTCGAGCGCGTCACCGGCTACGACACCCACATTCCGCTGTTCCGCCTGGAGATGAAGTACCTGCCCAGCGTCGACAAGATCGTCGCCGCGGCCAAGCGCACCCTGGCCAACGGCTGATGAAGCGCGCGCGCGTCATCGCGACGCACCGCGCGCCGGATCGCCCGGCCATCCGGATCGCCGCCGGCGATCCGGTGACGCTGGGCGAACGCGACACCGACTGGCCGCAGTTCGTCTGGACCAGCCTGGCCAGCGGACTGGGCGGCTGGATTCCGGTCGCGCTGTTCGACGCCGAACATGGCGCGGCCACCGCGACGGACGAATACGACACGCGCGAACTGGATGCGGAGAAGGGCGAGATCCTGACCCTGCACCACGAGATGGCGGACTGGTGGTGGGCCGAGAACGCACTCGGCCGTACCGGCTGGATTCCGGCGCGCAACCTGGAACCTTTCCAAGCAACACCTGCACAAGAGAAATCCGAATGAGCGACAGCAAGACCTTCAATCTTCCCGATCTGGGCGAAGGCCTGCCCGACGCCACCATCGTCGAGTGGTTCGTCAAGGAAGGCGACGTGATCCGGCTCGACGAGCCGCTGGTCTCGATGGAAACCGCCAAGGCGGTCGTGGAAGTGCCGTCGCCGGTCTCCGGCAAGGTGCTGAAGCTGGCCGGCGGCGCGGGCGACGTGGTGGTCACCGGCAGCATGCTGGCGGTGTTCCAGCCCGATCCCAACCTGCCGCAGCGCGCGGAAGGCCAGGACACCGGCCACCACCACGGCCCGGCGAAGGCGCATGCGCCCGAACCCGCTCCGGCGGCGGCCGTGCCTGCGCCTGCACCCGCCGCCCCCGAAACCGAGCGCGACGACGCCGGCACCGTGGTCGGCGCGATGCAGACCTCCAACGCCGTGCACACCGAGCAGGCGGTCGCGGTCGGCGGCGTCAAGGCGATGCCGGCGGTGCGCGCGATGGCCAAGAAGCTGGGCGTCGACCTGGCCCGCGTGCGCGCGACCGGCGCCGATGGCGCGGTGACCATGGCCGACGTCAAGCAGGCCGCCGCCGACGGGTCGGCCCGGGTCGGCGCGGCGCCCGCCGCACCGGTTCGCGCCGCCGTGGCCGAAGCCGCCCCGGCGCCGGCTCCCGCCGTCGCGCAGCGCACCACGCTGTCCGCCTCCGGCAAGCCGATGCGCACCCAGCCGCCGGGCGTGGCGGTCACCGGCCAGCCGGAACAGCTCAAGGGCGTGCGCCGCAACATGGCGCGGGTGATGGCCGACGCGCACGCCAAGGTCGTACCGACCACGCTCAGCGACGACGCCGACGTGCATGCCTGGACGCCGGGCAACGACGTCACCGTGCGCCTGATCCGCGCCATTGTCCGCGCCTGCAAGGCGGTGCCGGCGATGAACGCCTGGTTCGATGGCGACAAGCTCACCCGCACCCTGCATCCGCAGGTGGACGTGGGCATCGCGGTGGACACCGACGACGGCCTGTTCGTGCCGGCCCTGCGAAATGCCGACATCCTCGATGCACGCGGCGTGCGCGAAGGCATCAACCGCCTGCGCGCGCAGGTCGAGGATCGCAGCATCCCGGCTTCCGAGCTGAGCGGCTACACGATCTCGCTGTCCAATTTCGGCATGTTCGCCGGCCGCTACGCCACGCCGGTGGTAGTGCCGCCGTGCGTGGCGATCGTCGCCGCCGGCCGCGCCCGCCACCAGGTCAGGCCGGTGATGGGCGGCTTCGAGTCGCACAAGATCATCCCGCTGTCGGTCACCTTCGATCACCGCGCCTGCACCGGCGGCGAAGCCGCGCGCTTCCTCAAGGCGCTGATCGACGATCTGGCATTGCCGGCGTAAGCCGGTCCCCACCCGCCGCCGGACACGGCGGCGGGTCGCGTTTCCTCCCACGTCGCGGAGAACGGAACATGGCCCATCGCAGTCGGCTGGCTGGCTTCATCATCGATTGCCAGACCCACGATCACGAAACCGCCGCGCAGTTCTGGAGCCAGGCGCTGGGCCTGCCGCGCGGCGAGACCTACCAGGATGGCGAAGCCCATTACGCCGAGCTGGAAGGCGCGCCGGGCGGCCTGCACGTCGAAGTGCAACAGGTGGCGCACGCCTCGCGCGTGCACCTGGACATCGAGGCCGACGACGTGGATGCCGAAGCCGACCGACTGGAGAAACTGGGCGCCAAGCGCATCGGTTTCGTCAAACGCTGGTGGCTGATGGAAGCGCCGACCGGGCAACGTTTCTGCGTGGTGCGCATGCGCCATCCCGAGCGCGGCGTCGAGCCGAACCATTGGGATTGACGCCTCCCGCCAGCGGACGTTCAAACCATCCTTTCCGGAGCATCGACATGGCCCACCACAGCCGCCTCACCGGATTCATCATCGATTGCCAGACCGACGACCTGGGCGCCGCCTCCTCGTTCTGGAGCCGCGCCCTCGGCCTGCCGGTGGTCAGCGCCGATGATGGCGGCGTTGGCCTGTACGACCGGCTGAAGGACGCCGCCGGCGGACTGCACGTGGAGGTGCAGAAGGTCGATCACCCTTCCCGCGTGCATCTGGATATCGAAGCCGACGATCTGGAAGCCGAGGCCACGCGCCTGGAACAACTCGGCGCGCGCCGGATCCGCTTCGTCCACGACCGCTGGTGGGTGATGGAAGCCCCGACCGGGCAGCGCTTCTGCATCGTGCCGATGGGTGAAGGCGAACGCGAGGGCGTGAACCGCTGGGATTGATCAGCGGCGATCCCGATCCAGCCAGCAGGCCAGGCCCTGCGCGTTGAGTTCGATATCCATCTCCAGCACCTGCGTCACGCCGGCATCGTCCAGCGGGCACCGCAGCGCGCGGGCGCGTTCCTGGTACAGCGCGGTCAATCCGGCGACCATGGCGCGGTGCCTGTCCGGCTTGCCGTCGCATTGCCGGGCCAACACGCACATCGCATCGATCTGTTCGAACAGCTCCGCCGCCAGCCGGTCCGGTTCCTCAACCCGGCCATAGTGGGTGAGGTACATCGCCCGCGGCCGGTACGCGAGCAATCGCGCGATCGAGGTCTTCAGCGCCTCGGGCTCGAATTGCACCGGCGAGGAGGTCGGCAGGATGAACGGCCCGTGCGGACCGTCCATCTCGCGATACGACAGACCGAAGGTGTCGCCGGTGAACCAACTGCGGCTGCGTTCGTCCCACACGCAGTAGTGGTGGCGCGCATGCCCGGGCGTGTCGATGCACTGCAGGCGGCGTCCGGCCAGTTCCAGCGCATGGCCGTCCTCGGCGACGACCACGCGTTCCGCCGGCACCGGCCGGATGGAACCGTAGCTGCGCGCCATCTCCGCTTCTCCGTAGACGGCGGTGGCGCCGGCAATCAGTTTGGCCGGATCGATCAGGTGGGGGGCGGCTCGCGGATGCGCGACCAGGCGCGCATGCGGCAGGTGCGCCATCAACTCGCCCGCGCCGCCGGCGTGATCCAGATGCGCGTGGGTGACCAGCACCCAATCGATGTCCTCCGCCGCCAGGCCCGTCTTTCGTGCCGTCTCCAGCAAACGCGGGACCGCGTGGTTGGTGCCGGTATCGATGAATGCGCCACGTCCCTGTTCGACAATCAGGTAGGCGGCATCGAAATGATCCCGCTGGAACGCGGTATCGATGGTGTGGATGCCAATGGTGTCCATACGCTTGTGGGGTAACGCTAGGATGGAACCGATTCTACCGGCGTCCCGGCGCCGCCACGATGCATCTTTGGTCGCAGAAGCACATCACATGCCTCACTGTGGGAGCGACGTGAGTCGCGAATCGGAAGCACTTCTTTTCGCGATTCACGTCGCTCCCACAATCAGCCGGAAGGACGTTTCCACCCGGCGCGCTCAGCCGCGCTCCAGCCACCAGGACCGCAGCAGTACCGCCACGGTCAGCACGAACAGGAAACCGCCGTAGCCGACCAGGGTCGCCAGCACCTGTTTCCAGATCGCGCCGGTGCCGATGTCGGCCAGACCCAGCGCGTAGCCCCAATACATGCCCAGCATGCTGAGCACGAACGCCACCGCCAGGCTGGCCGTGTCGAACGCCTTGCGCCGGCCGCTGCGCGGTTGCCGGGGAAACAGCCAGAACAGCGTGCCCAGCAGCGCGAACCACGGCAGGAACAGCACCATCGCCAGGAACGGCATCTCAGGCCTCGGCGTCGCGCAACTGCTTCAATGCCGCCAGCACCTCCGCGGCGGCAACCTGCAGCACGATCTCGGTGGTTTCCAGTTGATCCGCGCGCTCGGCCTGCTTCAGCACGGCGATGATCTGGCCGGCATCCTTGGGCGCGTCGAAGCCATTGCTCTGGATCAGCAACTGGCCATCGGCATCGGTGAACTTGAAATAGAACCGCGCGTCCTTGTCGCGATACTGCTTGAACTGCGGCAATGCGGCCTTGGCCGCGGCCGCCTTCGCGGGCGCCGCCGGCTGCTCGGCCAGGTTGCGCAGGCCAACCGCGTGGCGCAATTCCGCCAGCAACGGGATGGCGTACTTCGTGCGCAGGCGCTGCGCGCCGTCGCGCAGGATCGCTTCGATCTCCTCGGGCCGTGCCATCAGCGCCAGGTACTTGTCACGCAGCGGACCGATTTCCGCGTCGATGCGCTTGAACAGTTTCTGCTTGGCGTCGCCCCAGCCGATACCGTCGGCGAAGGCCTGGGCGAAGGCGGCGGTTTCCTCCGCGCCGGCGAAGGCCTGGTACAACTGGAACAGCGCCGAACCCTCGGTGTCCTTGGCCTCGCCCGGTCCACGCGAATCTGTGAGGATCGAGAACACCAGCTTCTTCAGCTCCTCACGCGGCACGAACAGCGGAATGGTGTTGTTGTAGCTCTTGCTCATCTTGCGCCCGTCCAGGCCGGGCAGCGTGGCGACGTTGTCGTCGATGAGCACTTCCGGCAGCGCGAAATACTCCTTGCCGTAGACGTGATTGAAACGCTGGCCGAAATCGCGCGCCATCTCGATGTGCTGGATCTGATCGCGCCCCACCGGTACCTGGTTGGCGTTGAAAATCAGGATGTCGGCGGCCATCAGCACCGGGTACATGAACAGTCCGGCGGAGACGCCTGCGTCATCGTCCTCGCCGTCGGCGCGGTTCTTGTCCACCGCCGCCTTGTAGGCATGCGCGCGGTTGAGGATGCCCTTGCCCGCCACGCAGGTCAGGAACCAGGCCAGCTCGGTGATCTCGGGAATGTCGCTCTGCCGGTAGAACCACACCTTGTCCGGATCCAGCCCCGCCGCCAACCAGGTGGCGGCGATTTCCAAGGTCGAACGCTGGGTGCGCGCCGGATCCTGCGCCTTGATCAGGCTGTGCAGGTCGGCGAGGAAATAAAAGCTCTCCACGCCCGGGTTGCGGCTGGCCGCCACGGCGGGGCGGACCGCGCCGACGTAGTTGCCCAGGTGGGGGGTGCCGGAGGTGGTGATGCCGGTCAGGACTCGGGTGGTCATTGCGTCTTTCTGAAGTCTGAACACGGCCAGTTTAACCGCTGCTGGCGCAAACCCCATCCGCGACGGCGACGCGTTGACACGCACGTCCCTTCCGGAGAACCGCCATGTTCCGCGCCTGCCTGCTCCTGCTTGCCTCGCTGTTCCCGCTGGCCGCCTGCTCCCGCGCCGAGGCCGGGCCGCTGGTGGAGGTGGCGGTCATCGACCGCGACACCGGCCAATGGCTGCCCAGCTATCCGCATCGCGGCGATAGTTGGGTGGCCGGCCAGCCCGGCCACCGCTACGCCGTACGCCTGACCAATACCACCGGCGAGCGCGTGCTGGTGGTGCTGTCGGTGGACGGCGTCAACGCGGTCACCGGCGAAACCGCCGCGCCCTCGCAGGCCGGCTACGTGCTGGATCCCTGGGAGACCGCCGAGATTGCCGGCTGGCGGAAGTCGCTGGAGGATGTCGCCCAGTTCGTGTTCACCGATCATGGCGACAGCTATGCCACGCGGACCGGACGTCCGCGCAATGTCGGGGTGATCGGTGTCGCGGCGTTCCGCGAAGCACGGCCCTACTACTCGCCGCGCTATCCGGTCCACCCGACGCCGGCGCCCTACCCGCCTTATGCCGGTTCCCGCGCGCAATCGGAAAGCGCCGACGCGAAGGCCGCCGCACCGACCGCGGCCGAGTCCGCCGGCGACGCGATGGCCAGCCGCCAGCGCATCGGCACGGGGCACGGCGAACGCGAATGGGCGCCGGTGGGTTCCACCGACTTCGTGCGCGCCCGGCGCACGCCCGACCAGGTCAGCCAGATCCGATACGACGAACCGCGCCGGCTGGTGGCCCTGGGCATCCTGCCGCCGCCCTACCGTCCGTCCTATCGCGAACGCGCGCCGCAGGCGTTCCCCAATGGTTTCGTCGCCGACCCGCCGCGCTGGCGCTGAACGCCGGAACCATCGGACGCCACTAAGAAACGGGCCGCTCGCGCGGCCCGTCGTCGTACCGGTTGTCCGGCCGAATCAGTGCTTCATGTCCGAGCGCAGGCTGCGCTCGAATGCCTTCACTTCATCGTGGGCCCGCTCGCGGCCCCAGCCGTAGCGTTCCTGCAGGCGTCCTTCCAGGTATTCGGCATTGCCTTCGGCAACCTGGAAGTCGTCGTCGGTCAGATCGCCCCATTTGGCCTGGATGCGGCCCTTCAGCTGTTTCCAGTTACCGGCGATGATGTCCTGGTTCATGGGATTTCCTCTTGGTCTCGCGGCGGGGAACACCGCGCGACCAGCATCGCAACCCGGCCATTCCCGCACGATCAAGGCGGCGTCAACGCCACATTATTTCCGCCGGATTTCCTCCGGAAAACGCGCCGCGAAACTCGGAGGCCCGATTTCCCGACACCCTCCCACAACGGAAAAAGGCCGGCGGATGCCGGCCCTTCCCTTCCCGCCCGCGCCAGCAAGTGGCTGCCGGCGCACGCGGACCGGCGCTTACTTGCCGGAGGCGTCCTCGACCTTCTCGCCCACTTTCTGCACGTCCTTGCCGAACCCCTTGACGGTGTTGCAGCCGGACAGCGCGGCGATCGAGAACATGGCGATGAACAACAGGGCGACGTAGCGCTTCATGGGAAAGCTCCTGGTTGATGTTGGCTCCCGGGGAGTGGCGGCCGACCTTCCCGCGCCAGCCTTCCCCTGCGGCGGCGAGTCTGATTAAAGCATGCTGCATCGGGGCTGACCAAGGCTCCGGAAAACGAAAGGGCCGGCATGGCCGGCCCTTCCGGAAGGCGCGCCTCGTCGCTGCGCCAAGGGGGTTACGACGTCAGCACTTGCCGTCCTTGCAATCCTGCGCCTTGTCTTCGACCTTCTCGCCGACCTTCTGCACGTCCTTGCCCGCGCCGGCCATGGTGTTGCAGCCGGAAAGGACCGCGGTGGAAAACATCGCCAGCATCAGCAAAGCCATCCAACGTTTCATGCTCGCCTCCTTGGTGAAATGCCTGGTGGAACGATGCTGCATCGGTGCGGCAGGCGACCCTTGCAGCGTAGTTCCACCATGGACAGCCGGCCGTTCACGGCACGTGAAAGCGGCGGGCGGCATTCAGGCATGAATAAGCCTGCGGCCGGCTCCGGTTCAGTCGCGCATCAAGGTGGATTTCCCGAACAGGCTTTCCACCAGATCGACGGTCAGCTTGGCGGTCCGGTTGCGGCGGTCCAGCACCGGATTGAGTTCGACGATGTCCAGGGAGCCCATCCGGCCGGTATCGGCAATCATCTCCATCACCAGCTGCGCCTCGCGGTAGTTCGGCCCCCCCGGTACGGTGGTGCCGACGCCCGGCGCGATGCTGGGATCCAGGAAATCCACGTCGAAACTGACATGCAGGTGGGTATCGGCATCGACGCCTTCCAGCGCCGCTTCCATGGTCCGCTTCATGCCCACTTCGTCGATGTAGCGCATGTCGTAGACATCGACCGCGTGGTCCTTGATCAGCTTCTTTTCTTCCGGATCCACCGAGCGGATGCCGATCTGCCGCACCATCGCCGGCGTGATCGCCGGGCTGTCGCCGCCCAGCCGGGTCAGCGCATCCGGGCCGATGCCGCACAGGCACGCGACCGGCATGCCGTGGATGTTGCCGGAAGGCGTGACTTCGCTGGTGTTGAAATCCGAATGCGCATCGAGCCAGAGCACGCGCAGGCGCTTGCCCTGCTGGCGGCAATGGCGGGCGATGGCGGTGATCGATCCGATTGCCAGGCAATGATCACCGCCCATCATGATGGGCAGGCGTCCCTTGCCCAACTCGGCGGCGGTCGCTTCCATCAGCGCATGGTTCCAGGCCACCACTTCGTCCAGGTGGCGATAGCCGCGCACCGGATCGATCCAGGGATTCGCCGGTCCCTGCACGTTGCCGGTGTCGATCACGTCCACCCCGCGCCCGGCCAGCGCCTCGCCGAGACCGGCGATGCGCAGGGCATCCGGTCCCATCCGCGCGCCGCGGTGCCCCGCGCCAATGTCGGTGGGCACGCCTATCAGGGAAACGGGGGGAAACGTACGGGCCATCGGCAACACTCGGTGTTCTGGAAAGATCCGGAAGTCTAGTCCGATTTGCATGACCGGGCTGTGGCGCTGCAGCAGCGCGGCGGCGATGGACCGCTTGATGATCGACGCTCGCAAGAGCGAGATGGTGCCGCTTATCCGAATCGAACGGATGACCTACCGCTTACAAGGCGGTTGCTCTACCAGCTGAGCTAAAGCGGCACGGAGGGCCGGCGTTGCGCCGGTCCCGGGATTCTACCGCAGTGCGGCAGGGCAGTCCTGCGGCTGCACCGGAACGCCGGCCAACGGGCGCAGCACCATAGCGGTGGTTCCGGCCGGGGCGGCGACGTCCAGCCACCAGCGCGACGGGCCCTCCTCGCCTATCGCATGGACGCGTGCGGGAAAACCAGCCGCTGCGAGTTGTGCCTGGCGCCGCTCGGCGCCTTCCCGGCTGCGGTAGCGACCCAATGCGATTCCGTTGGTTTCCTCTCCCTGGTTGATGACCAGGAAATCGTCGAAGCCCGCCGCCCCGATGCGCTGCGCCATCGCCACCGCTTCCTCGCGGCTGGCCATTGGCGGCAGCGAGACCCGGTAGCCGCTGGCGCCCTTCCCCGGCGTTTCCCGTGGAATCGCGCGGCCGACCGTCGGGTCAATCCGGCCACGCGCGAGATCGGCGGCGGCCCGCTCGGCGAACGGACCGGCGCGGAAACAGGCCCGCGCGGCGGTTGGCGGCGCGGCCGGCACGCTGGCCGGCGCTGCGGGCGAAGACGGCGGCGTGGCGGCGGTGACGGCCGCCTGCGGCGCAGCCGATGGCAGCACCGCGGATTCCACCAGTTCCAGCCTGGTCACTCCCGCCGGCACTTCCGGCAATGGCGACGCGGCGGGTTCGGAGCGGGTGAGCCACCAGGCGGCCACGCCCAGGTTGAGGACGGCCAGCAGGACGATCAGGGCGCGAATCAGCATGCGGGGATTCTATCCATGACGGTCACGCCGCCGCATCGGCGGGGCGGCCGGCCTTCGCCCATTGCGCCAGGCCCTCCAGTACCAGCGACGGGGCGAACTCCGCTTCAGGCAGGCAGGCGCGCAATGCCTCGGCGCCACCACCGTGCAGCAGCAGCGCCGGCGTCTCGCCGAGTTCGCGGGCGGCCAGCCGCAGGCTGCGTTCGATCAGGCCCAACGCGGCGCCGTCGCAACCGGACGCCAGCGCGTCCTCGGTATCGTCGGCGAACTCGCGATAGATGCCACCCTGCGCCGGCAACTGCGCGGCGGCCTGGTGCAGCGCGGCGCGCATCAGCGCGGGCGAAGGTGCGATGCGCCCGCCCCGGTGCAGGCCGCGTGCGTCCAGGAGATCGATGGTGATGGCGGTGCCGATGCCGGCGATCATCCACGCGCGCGCGCCGCGGGCATGCGCCGCGACCATCGCCAGGAACCGATCCACGCCCAGCTTTTCCGGCCGTGCATAGGCGACGCGCACGCCCGCGAACGCGGCCTGCGTGCGGGCAAGTGAAATGCGCTGGAATCTTTCGGTCAGTACATCGATGACGGCCAGGGTCAGCACGGGCGACGCCACGCTCGCCAGGCAGGCCGAATCCGCCGCGGCCGGCAAGTGCCGCCGCAGCGCTTCGGCGAACCCACGCTCGTCATGGCCGAACGCGATCACCTCGCCGGGACGTCCCTCGCCATCCAGTTGCGTGCACTTGAGCCGCGAGTTCCCCAGATCGAACAACCATTGCGTCATTGCGCCCTCACACTGATTTCCCCGGCATGCACGTTCTCCCAGGCACCATCGATCAGGACGCGCAATGCGCCGTCCTCGGCCAGCCCGCCGGCGACACCGTGGCGTGTCTGCCGCGCTCCATGTATCGCCACTTCCCGCCCGGCCAGCACGTCCAGCGACGCGAAGCGCGGCAGGAACGGGGCCAGGCCATCGCGATCGAACCGGTCCAGCGCGGGCAGCAGATGCGACAGCAGCGCCGCCGCCAGCGCGTTGCGATCCGGCGCGGTGCCGCCCAGCGCGGCCAGATCGATCCAGGGCTGGTCGATGCCGGCCGCGAACGTCGCCGGCATGCGCACGTTGATGCCGATGCCGATGATTGCCCGGACCGGGCCGCCATGTTCGCCGCCGCCTTCGACCAGCACGCCGCCCAGCTTGCGGCCGTCCACCACCAGATCGTTGGGCCATTTGAGTCCGGTGCCGGCGAAGCCCAGCGCGCGCAGCGCCTCCGCCACCGCGACGCCGGTGACCAGGCTGAGTCCGCCCAGCCGCGCCAGTCCGCCGGAGAAATGGCGTGCCAGTGACAGGTACAGGTTGGCCGCGACCGGCGACGCCCATCGGCGCCCGCGCCGTCCGCGCCCGCCGGTCTGCTGTTCGGCCAGCAATGCGCTCACGCCCTGCGAGGGGGTATCCCGGCGCAGCAGTTCGCTGTTGGTCGAATCCAGCGACCAGGCGACTTCCAGCGCCGCCAGGCCATCCCGGCAGCCGGGGTCCAGCGCCTGGCCGATTGTTCCGGCATCCAGCAGGTCCAGCGGCCCGGCCAGGGCATAGCCCCGGCCGGCCCTGGCGTCGATGCGCACCCCCGCCTCCCGCAGCGCCTCGATGCGTTTCCACATGGCGGCACGGGTCAGACCGGCGTCCCGGGCCAGCGCGTCACCGGACACGGGACCGGCCTGCAGCCGTCTCAGCAGCTCGCGTTCGGCACTCACCGCCCCGGCTCCCGGCCGTTGTCGGCGGGCGGAAGGGAGGCTTCAGGGGCGGCGGTGGGCGGGCATGACATGGCGTCATTATGCCGGCGCGGGCCGGGCCCGCTCCGGCCGCTCCCGGGCGACTTCGCCGCGCCCCGGCCTATTCAGACCATCATCCCGGTTTCCGGCTATATTCAGCAGGATGGCCGCCGCCTCGGCCGCCATCCGACAGGAGTCCTCCGATGCTTCGCGCCAGCTTCATCGTCCTGCTGACCTGCATCTGTGCGCCGGCGATGGCGCAGAACGGCCGCGTGTTGTCGACCGTCAGCGCATCGGCTTGCCAGGAAATCGCCGACAAGGCCAGCGAAGCATCCCCGCCCAGCGAAGCCGCCACGCGCGCCGCGCGCGCGTCGGTGCGCGACAAGTATGCGCCCGCGACCACGTCATCGTCCGGCGGCACGCTGCCGGTGGTGGGCAGTCGCGGCGGCGGCGGCGAGGATGAAAGCGATCCAAGCCCGGTGCTGCCGCGCCCGCGCGCACCGAAATGGCACAGCTTCCTGCCGGGCATGTTTCGCTGACCAGTGTTGCGACTGCTCCGGCGGTTACGTCCGCCTGCTCCCATCGATGACGAGATCTGGCAACGCATCTGCCGCGATACGCCGTGGATTGCGCGGCTCGACGACGTGCGCCGCTGGCGCCTGCGCGCACTGACCGCGCGCTTCCTGCACGAAAAGACCATCACTCCGCTGGGTGGGCTGTCGCTCGATATCCAGCAGTGCACCCAACTGGCCGCGCTGTGCTGCCTGCCGCTGCTTGAATTCGGCCATCGCGGCTGGCGCGGCTGGTCGCAGCTCATCGTCTATCCCGAAGCCTTCCGCGTGCACCGCAGCCACACCGACGCGGCGGGCGTGCAACACGAATGGGAAGACGATCTGGCCGGCGAATCCTGGGATGCCGGCCCGCTGATCCTGTCGTGGGCGGACGTGCAGGCGGACCTGGCCGAACCCGACGCCGGTTTCTGCGTGGCCGTGCACGAAATGGCACACAAGCTGGATGCGCTCGACGGCGAGATGGACGGGACGCCTCCACTGCCCGGCGACTGGCGCCGCCGCTGGGCGCAGGATTTCCAGCGTGCCTACGATCAGTTGTGCCAGGAGGTGGATACCGGCCGCGAGACCCGGATCGACGCCTATGCGACCGAAGGCCCGGACGAATTCTTCGCGGTGGCCACCGAATACCACTTCTCCGCACCACGCCTGCTGCGCCAGGCCATGCCCGACGTGGCCGCACACCTGCGCCGGTTCTATGGTCCGCCGCCGGAATGGTGACCGGCGGGTCGCCGCGCACCGTGCGGCGGATCAGAGTCCCTGCGGCAGGGTGACCACGAACTGCGCGCCGCCCAGTTCCTCCGAACGTCCCACCTGCAGCTCGCCGCGGTAGTCGCGGATCAGGTCCTGCACGATCGACAGGCCGATGCCATGGCCATGCACGCGCTCGTCGCCGCGCACGCCACGCTGGAGGACGACCGGGATGTTCTCCTCGGTGATGCCGGGGCCGTCATCCTCCACCGACAGGTAAAGGCCGGCGCGCCGCTGCGGTGCCGCGGGCAGCGGGCGCACGGTCAGCAACACGCGCGAACGCGCCCACTTGAACGCGTTCTCCAGCAGGTTGCCCATCAGTTCCTGCAAATCGCCGGTCTCGCCGTAGAACCTCGCCTGCGGATCGATTTCGAATTCGCACAGCACGCGCTTGCCGGCGTAGACCTTCTCCAGGCCGCCGACGATCTCTTCCGCATGCGGTTCGATGGGCACCGGCGCGGAGAACAGTTTGTGGCCGCTGGAGGCCGCGCGCGCCAGCTGGTAGGACACCAGTCCATTCATGCGCTTGAGCTGGTTGTCCAGTTCCTCCCGCAGCGAAGCCTCGCCGCTGCCGCTGTCGAGCTGGGTGCGCAGCACCGCCAGCGGCGTCTTCAGGCTGTGCGCGAGATCGGCCAGGGTATTGCGCTGGCGCTCCAGGTTCTCGCGTTCGCTCTCGATGAAGGCGTTGATGCTGTCGGTGAGCGGTTCCAGTTCGCGCGGATGGCGTTCGCTCATGCGGTCAATCTGTCCACCCTGCACGCGGGTCAACTCGGTGATCACGCGCCGCAGCGGACGCAGGCTCCAGCGCAGCACCGCCATCTGCAGCAGCAGCAGGATGAAGCCGGCGCTGCCCAGGTACACCCACAACGCGCCGCGGAACACGCGCATCTGCGCGTTGAGCGCCTGCGCGTCCTCGAGGATGTAGATGCTGTAGGGAAACTCCGCATCCGGGCCGCGCTCGGCCCAGACGAAGCCCACGCCATAGCGGTAGACCTGGCTCTCGCTGCCGTCGGCGCGACGGAACGTGACCGGACCGTCGAAGGCTTCCTCCAGCGGGCCGAGCATCGGCGACGCCGGCAGCACAGGCCCGAGGGTGGAGTTGGAGCCCCAGCGGTCGTTGGGCAGGATCACTTCCGCATACAGGCCGCTGTCGGGCATCTCGAAACGCGGATCGGGCGTGTCGAACGGCGGAATCAGCGCACCGCCGCGGGTGAAGTCGATTTCGTCGGTGTACTTGAGCGCATAGGCTTTCAGGCGCTGGCGCAGGTTGTCCTCGGCGGTGGCAATGAACGCGCGATCCAGCGCGTAGCCCGCCAAAGCGAGAAAGGCCACCAGTCCGAGACTGGCGGCCAGCAGTTGGCGGGCACGCAGTGATCGCGGGCGCCAGCCGTCGAACGGCGCGCGCCGCGGCCTGGCCGAGGGTTCGGCGCCCGCCGGGGACGCCATCAAGCCTCGTTGGTGCGCGGGATGGCGAAGCGGTAGCCGCGTCCGCGCACGGTCTCGATCGGCTTCAGTTCGCCTTCCGGATCCAGCTTCTTGCGCAGGCGGCCGATAAAGACTTCCAGCACGTTGGAGTCACGATCGAAATCCTGCTGGTAGATGTGCTCGGTCAGGTCGGCCTTGGAGACCAGTTCGCCGGCATGCATCATCAGGTACTCCAGCACCTTGTACTCGTAGCTGGTCAGGTCGACGTTGCTGCCATTGACGCTGACCGTCTGCGCGGCCAGATCCAGCGCGACCGGACCGCACTCCAGGGTCGGCTTGCTCCAGCCGGCGGCACGGCGCAGCAACGCGTTGACGCGCGCCAGCAGTTCCTCGACATGGAACGGCTTGACCAGGTAGTCGTCGGCGCCCTGCTTCAGGCCCTCGACCTTGTCCTGCCAGCTGGAACGCGCGGTCAGGATCAGGATGGGGAATTTCTTGCCCTCGTCGCGCAGGGCCTTGATCAATTCCATGCCCGACATCTTGGGCAGGCCGAGGTCGATGATGCCCACGTCGAACGGGACTTCGCGGCCCATGTACAGGCCTTCTTCGCCGTCCTGGGCGGCGTCGACGGCAAAGCCTTCGCGCTTCAGACGGGCGGCCAGGGTTTCGCGCAGGGGGGCTTCGTCTTCGACCAGCAAGATACGCATGGACTCTCCTTGGAATGCGGGCGGCACCTGGGCCGCCACGAGCTTACGAGTGATTCTACGTAAGACTACGGTTGAGGTGGGTTATCACTACGTGCAGACGCGGGCGCCTGTTCGCCTTCTCCCCCACGCGACGGCGTGCGGCGGCGGCTGCCGCCGGCATCGTCCATGTAACGCACGCGGCCACGCTCATCGATCACTTTCATGCGATTGATGTCCCGGCCATCGAACGGCACGCGTTCGGCGCTCAGCACGCGGATGCCGGGCTCGCGCTGGGCGCGGCGCACGGAATCGGACAGCGAATTGTGGTTGTTGTCGCGGGCATCGTTGGAACGGGGAAATCCCTGTTCGCGCTGCCCCGAACGCTCGCCACGATCGTCATGTCCCCGCCCCTGTCCCTGGCCTTGTGCCTGCGCCCGGGCGTCGGCCACGACCACCATGCCGGCCAGCGCCAGCAGTGCCACGAACGCGATGGAAGAAAGTGTGCGATGCATAACGGAATCGTAACGGATCTCGGCTTCCCAAACTGAACGGAACCCGAAACCACTTCTAGACCAATGGACGCAAAGTCTTGGCTCCGGGCGGTGAATCCGGTCTGAACTTATCCACAAGCCTGGCGCCACCGTTCAGCTTACGGAACGGTCAGAAAATCTCGCCGACACAACATCTTAGCGAGCCCCCGCCGGCCTCGACGGCGGCCAGCGGGACGTCGCGCACGACGAACCCGGCCTGCGCTTCCAGGCGTCGGCGGGTATCGGCGGAAAGCGCCCGGGCCGCCCGTTCGCTCATCCAGACGCTGTCCGGGCGCAGCGCGATTGCGTTGGCGGCGAACGCGGCCTGTTCGTCCGGTGACAGGGCGATGGCCAGTGGCCCGTAGAGTTCGCCCAGGGCAGCCGGCACGCGCGGGTCGGCAAAGCCCGGCGCAGCGAACAGGACGGCACGCCCGGCCAGTAAGGCCAGCACGACATTGGTGTGGTATTCGCCCGGGGCCAGGTCGAACATCAGGGTCGCGCGCAGGCCGAACGCTTCGTGCATCAGCGCCGCGCCGGCTTCGTCGCAGCGGTCGGACAGGCCGCAGAAACCCAGCCCGCGTGCGCGATCGATGACCAGCGCCCCGGTCAGCTCGCAGGGATGGGGCTGGATGGACAGGTCGATTTCCCGGTAACCGAGGGTGTCGCGGAAGAAGCCGCGGATATCGCCCCGCTCCGCCTCGCGCCGCCTGACCTCGTAGCGCATGCGGCCGACGATCAGGCGCCCGGGCGCGGTCGCGAACACGTTGTTGGGGAACACCGCGTCCGGCGTCCGCGGATTGCCCGGAAAGGCGATCACCGGCAACTCTGCGGACAGCGCGCGATGCAGCGCGCGGTGTTCGTCCAGCGCGGCCGACGCATCGAAGCCGCCGGCATCGGCCATGTAGCGGTTGTCGCGCGCCGACTCGTCGGCACGGACGAAACCCTCCGGACTGACCAGGAACGCGGCGCGCGCGGTGGCGGGCCCGAAGTCGGCGGCGCTGGCGCGGGCCAGACGCAGGAACTCCGGAATATCGCGGGTGAGCATCGCGGGTCGCCCTCAGGCGGCCGGCTGCAGGCGCGATTCCGTCGCCGCGAGCGCGCGCTCCAGCAGCGACCAGTCGGCCCCCGGCCGATGCGCACCCTCGCTCAGGATCTGGCGGAACATGCGCCCGCCGGGCTGGCCATGGAACAGGCCCAGGACATGGCGGGTCACGTGCTTGAGCGCGACGCCCGCCGCCAGCCGGCTTTCCACGTAAGGACGCAGCGCGCGCAGCAGCTCGGCGCGGCTGCGCAATGGCGCCCCCCACAGCGAGGCTTCCAGTTCATGCAACAGATACGGCTCGTGATACGCGGCGCGGCCCAGCATCACCCCGTCGCTGTGCCGCAGGTGCGTTTGCACGTCGACGACGGTGCCGATGCCGCCATTGACCGCCACGGTCAGATCGGGGCGCTCGCGCTTGAGCTGGTAGGCCCAGTCATAGCGCAGCGGCGGGATCTCGCGGTTCTCCTTCGGCGACAGGCCCTGCAGCCAGGCCTTGCGCGCATGCACGAAGAACGTCGTGCAGCCCGCGTCCGCGACGGTATCGACGAACGCCCGGAAGCGATCGTAGTCCTCCAGTTCATCCACGCCCAACCGGCACTTCACCGTCACCGGAATCGCGACCGCGGCGATCATCGCCGCCACGCTGTCGGCCACCAGCGCCGGTTCCTTCATCAGGCAGGCGCCGAAGCGGCCGGCCTGCACGCGATCGGAAGGACAGCCGACGTTGAGGTTGACCTCGTCGTAGCCCCATTCCTCGCCGATGCGCGCGGCCCGTGCCAGCAGGTCGGGCTCGCTGCCGCCCAGTTGCAGCGCGACCGGATGTTCCACCGCATCGAATCCGAGCAGGCGATCACGATCGCCGTGGATTACCGCCTGCGCATGCACCATCTCGGTGTAGAGCCGCGCATGCGGCGACAGCAGCCGATGGAACACGCGGCAATGCGAATCGGTCCAGTCCATCATCGGCGCGACGGACAGGGTCACGCCTTCCCTGATATCGGGACTACGGGGCTTTGCCCCTGTCGGGACGGCGGTTTCCAACGGCATGCTCGGCTTGTTTCCAGTGGGGTCTGCGGACATCCAGGCCGCCTGATGGACGGTCCGGGACGCGGGTCCGCGGCCGCCAGGCGCCTGCCGGGCCATTATCGCCCATGTCGTGGCGGAGGCCCGAACTCCTCCCACGTCCCTGTCCAGCGCCGTCCGCGCCGGTTCAGAGCGCAGTGCCGCCGATTTCCCGCGAGGGCGTGCGGCCTACCCGGCGACCGCCGGCCCATCGGTGTTGATCGACTCGGCGGTGACCACCCAACGCGCGCCGTTCCATCGCCAGGTGACCAGGTGCTTGCCCTTGACCCGCATCGTCCGTCCCCCGGACAGGACGGTCGCCTCGAACTCGCCCAGTTCGTAGGCCATGTCGCCGGATGCCGCAATGATGATCTCCGTGGGCCGGAACCTGGCCGAGTATCCCGGCGTATCCAGGCGTTCCCGGAACCACGCGCGGATCGCCGCCTTGCCGCGGATCAGTGGACTGCCATGGGTCAGGAACGCCGCGTTTTCGTCGTAGTTCTCCATCACCCGGTCCAGGCGGCCGGCGTAGAGATCCTCGGACCATCGGGCGTCGGTCGCGCGGATCGCCGCCTCGGCCTCGCGGGCCATTGGCCCGTCCGCCGCGGGGGCGGGGAGACTGGCAATGGACAGGCACAGGAGCGAAGCGAAGAGCAGCGCGGATTTCATGCGCATCATCCGGCCTGGCCTTCGGCCTTGCGGCCGAAATAGGAGATCTTGTTGGCGATCTTCCACTCGTCGCCGACCTTCAGCAGCAGGAAATAGTCGGTGATCACGACCGCGCCATGGTCCAGGGTGATGCGGGCGGTGCCGGCGCTCCCCGAGGCATCCATGAAATCGATGGTGCGCACGCGCGATGCCTCGTCTGCCGCGGCCTTGCCCTTGAAGAACGCGCAGAACTCGTCCAGCGTCAGCGAGGTGACCTTGCCGTCGCGCACGCTCTCGATCCGCGCGCTCGGCAGGAACGCCTGGCGCATGTGGGACGCCTCACCGGTGGCCTGGCCGCGGAAGTAGTGATTGATCGCCTGGCGCATGCCCGCCTGCGCGGCGGGATCCTGTTGCGCCGCCGGATGGGCAGCGGGTGCATCGGCCGGCAGCGCGTGCGCGCCCGCGGTCAAGGCAAAGAGGGCACCCGCGAGCAGGCTTCGAAACCGCGGCTGGTTCATTGCACGTCTCCTTGGGAATGTCCGTGCAGACTGACGGGCGGGGCGTCCGCGGACAATGGCGCCCACCGCGGATTCCGCACGCTTCGGCGCAATGCCTCCGAGCACGCGCCTCGGGCGCGTGTTACTTGAACAGGGCGAGCCGGTCGCGGTAGCTGCGCGAGAGCTTGAGTTCCTGCCCGCAGTCCAGGGTCAGGAAATACTCGCCGTTGAGGTGCGGACGCAGCGAGCTGACCCGTCCGGCGTTGACCAGGGTCGAGCGATGGATGCGTGGAAACCGGGTCGGATCCAGCCGTTTCTCCAGTTGTCCGAGCGTTGCGCGCAGCACGTGGGTGTCGCGATCCGTATGGATGCACAGGTAATCGCCCGCCGCATCGACCCAGCGGATGCTGCTCCTCGGCAGCCGCAAGGTGCGCGCGCCATCGCGGATCGCCAGCGGCGTGTCCGCATCGCGCAACGCCTGCGCGCCGCCGGCGTCCAGCGCCTCGTCCAGGGTCAACGCGGGCCGGCCGCTGAGCGCGCCGAGCAGACCCAGCAGCCGCGCGCGATGATCGCTGGCATCGCGGCGATCCAGCGCCTCGCGCACGCGGAACAGGGCCTGCTGCAGGCGGCTGTCGTCCACCGGCTTGAGCAGGTAGTCCACCGCGCTGGCCTCGAAGGCATTGAGCGCGTAGTGGTCATAAGCCGTGACGAACACCACCAGCGGCATCTGCTGCGCCGGGATCGCGCGCAGGGCCGCGAAGCCGTCCAGGCCTGGCATCTGCACGTCGAGGAACAGCAGATCCGGCGCGTGCTCCGACACCGCGCGCACCGCCGCGGCACCATCGCCGACCTGGCCAACGATGTGGATGTCGCGTTCGCCGGCCAGGCGCAGTTCCAGTCCGCGCCGCGCCAGCGGCTCGTCGTCGGCGATCAGGGTCCGGATCATCCGTTCACTCGCAGCTCGTGGCATGGTCACTCCCGTGGCGCGCCGCCGGTTTCGAACGGCAGGGTCATCGTCACCATGAACCCGCCCTCCTCGCGATTGCGGACATCGAAACTCTGTTGCGCGCCGTACAGCACGCGAAGCCGATCACGGGTATTGGCCAGGCCGACCCGGTTGCCGCGCGGCGCGTTGTCGGGGGGCACGCCCCCGTGATCGAGCGCAGGCCATCCCGGACCGTCGTCGACGACCGACAATCTCAGGCGCTCCCCTTCGCGCGAGGCGCGCAATCCAATCGTTCCGCCTTCCACCCGCTTGGCCACCGCGTACTTGATCGCGTTCTCCACCAGCGGTTGCAGCAGCAGGCTTGGCAGCAATGCCGACCAGCAGGCCGGTTCTATCTCGATCTCCAACCGCAGGCGCTCGGCGAAGCGGGTCTTCTCGATATCCAGGTACAGGCCGATCGCGTCCAGTTCCTGCTTCAGGGTCACCCGCTGCATGGGATCGTTGTCGAGCGAGTGGCGCAGGAATGCGCTCAACCCCTGCACCATCCGGTTGGCGGTGGCATTGTCGCGATCCAGCACCAGGGTGGAGATGGCGTTGAGGGTGTTGAACAGGAAGTGCGGGTTCAGCTGGTAACGCAGCATCTTCAGCTGCGCCTGGTGGGCCATCGCCGTCGCCGCCAGCGCCGCTTCGGTCTGCATGCGCAGTTTCCGCCACGTGGTCATGACCAGATAGAGGCTGGTCCAGCCCACCAGCACGTAGAGCTGGCTGATCACGTAGGTGACGTAGCCGAACCGGGTGAAGGGCAGGCAGTGACCGCACCACCCCAAATCCGTGACGAGTTTGAAGGCCATCGCCATCGCCGCCGCGATCAACAACACCGGCACGATCATCAGCAGCGCCAACCGCGCCGGCGGCCGGTCGGCGCATGCGCGCAGCAGGTAGCGCAGGCCCAGCGTGCCCAGGAATCCGGTCGTCGCCACCGCCAGCAGCACGGTCCAGTATTCGGCCGGTTTGCCGTTGGCGAGCGCGGAAAAGTAGTTGACCAGGAAAACGCCGCCCCAGCCACCCGCATGCAGCCACCAGAACAGGGCATTTCCCGACCATGCCGGCGACGGATCGAGCGGCGGAGCGGGAGGGCGGGAAGAAGCGGGATCCGGCGTCATGGCATACATGGTGCAACCCGATGGACAGGATAGGCCGCGCGGCGTGGCCGGACGCCCGGCGCGGCTCGGTTCGGCGCGCGTCGGGAACGCTCCGGCGCAAACGCGCGGCCGCGCATCCCGGCAACGGCTAGCCTGTTCGACGACACGGGAAACCCTCCTTCAAGGCCCACGCGCGACCGGCATGGGCGGCGGGGCACGATAACAAAGGAATCGTCGATGCTGTTCGAACTGGTACTGGCCGCGGGCATGGCGACAGCCCCCGCGGAAGCAATCGAAACAATCCCGGTCGCCACCGGCCTCCGGCGTCCCTGGTCGATGGCATTCCTGCCCGATGGGGACTTTCTGGTAAGCGAAAAGGAAGGCGGGTTTGTCCGCATCGGGCCGGACGGCGCGAAGCATCCGGTCGCCGGCATGCCCGACGATCTGGTCGACGCCTTCGAGGGTCGCGGCGACAACAGCGGACTGTTCGACGTAGTGCTGCACCCGGATTTCGCCAGCAATCGCCGCCTGTACTTCACCTACGCGTCGCAGGACGCGGACGGCCTCACCACCCGCGTGGCCACCGCGCGCCTGATCGATGATCGCCTGGCCGAGCTGCGTCCGCTGTTCGCCGCCACCCCGCGTTCGGCCGAGCGCTTCCACTACGGCGGCGGCTTGCTGATCGATCGCCAGCGCCATCTGTACCTGACCGTCGGCGAGCGTCATTTCCGCGAAGGCGACAATCCGCCGTTGCCGGTGGCGCAGGATCCCACGGACAGGCGCGGCAAGATCTATCGGTTCACCCTCGACGGTGAGCCCGTGCCTGGCAATCCGGATTTCGGCGCGAATGCGGTGCCCGGTCTCTATGCGCTCGGCATCCGCGCCGCGCAGGGACTGGCGCAGGCGGCGGACGGACGCATCTGGATGTCCGAACATGGCACCCATCGCGGCGACGAGGTCAACGTGCTGCGTCCGCGCGCCAACTACGGCTGGCCGGTGCACACCTCGGGCCGCTATCGCACCACCGGCTACCGGCCGCAGACGCTGCCCGGGGCGATCTACACCGCGCCGGCATGGACCTGGACCGATCGCACCGTCGCGCCCACCGGCCTGGTCATCTACAGCGGCTCGCAGTTTCCGGAATGGCGCGGCGACATGATCCTCGCCGGACTGTCCACCGGCAGCCTGCTGCGGCTGGACCTGGAGGGCGATCGCGTGCTCGGCGAGGAAGTGCTCCTTAGCGGAACCCGCCTGCGCAACGTGAAACAGGCGCCGGACGGCACGCTGTACCTGTTGACGGATGAGCCGGAGGGACGGTTGCTGCGGCTGGAGCGTCGTCCCTGACGCCTGCGTCACGGTTGCCTTCGCGCGGTGGCCGCGTCAGTGGCCACCGTCGATGAAACGCAGGCCCACGCCCGGCTCGGTGGCGATGTAGCGCGGCGCGGAAGCGTCGTCGCCGATCTTCTGGCGCAGCTTGCCGACCAGGATGCGCAGGTAGTGGGTGTCCTGCTGGTGGGTGGGGCCCCACAGTTCGCGCAGCAATTGCGGCTGGGTGACCACCCGGCCGGCATGGCGCAACAGCAGGGACAGCAGGGCGAATTCCTTGCGGCTCAACGCCAGCGGCTCGCCGTCCAGGGACACCTCGCGCCGGGCCAGATCAACATGCAGGCGGCCATCATCGAACACCACCGGCGCCTCCACCGTCGCGCCCGCGTGGGCACGCAGCAGGCCGCGGATGCGCGCCATCAGTTCCTGCACGCCGAACGGCTTGGTCACGTAGTCGTTGGCGCCCGCGTCGAGCGCGGCCACCTTCTCCTGCTCGCCCGCGCGTACGGTCAGCATGATCACCGGCACCTGCGAGAATCCGCGGATTTCGCGCAACACCTCGTGGCCGTCGCGATCCGGCAGGCCGATGTCCAGGATCACCAGATCCGCGCCGGGCGAAGCGAGCGCGGCCAGGCCGGAAGCGCCGTCCTCGGCCAGCAGTACCCGATACCCCTGCGCACGCAGGCTGATGTCGAGGAACTTGCGGATCTGCGGCTCGTCGTCGACCACCAGGATGCGGACCGGGGGCGCGGACGAAACCGGGACGGTGTCGGCGGGATTCAAGGCGGGACCGGCGAAACTCAGGGATGCAGGAGGGGAAGCGTAATCCTGATCGTGGTGCCGCGGCCATCCGGCCCGGGCAGCGCCTCCACGCTGCCGCCGTGGGCGCCGATCATGCCCTGGCAGATGGTCAGGCCCAGGCCGGTGCCCTGGCGGCCGCGATCGCCGCGCTCCACGCTGTAGAACATGTCGAAGATGCGGCTGCGCTCCTGTTCCGGGATGCCCGGCCCGCGATCGCGCACGTCGATGCGCAACTGTTCGTCGACCAGGCGCGCCTCGACCTCGACCGGCTCGCCGCGCGGGGAGAACTTGGCGGCGTTCTCCAGCACATTGAACACCGCCTGCTCGACCAGCGCCGGATGCACCCAGATCGGCGGCAGGTCGGTGGCGATCCGGGTCTGCAGCCGCACTTCCGGCTGGTAGCGCTGCAGCCGCCCGACCGCCGAGCCGATCAGTTCGTCGACGTTGATCCAGTCGCGGTTGAGGGTCAACCCGGTATGGCCCAGCCGGGTCATGTCGAGCAGGTTCTGGATGTAGCGATCCAGCCGCTCGCCCTCGCGCTGGATGGTGTCCAGCAGCGCCTTGCGATCCTCGGCGTCCATCGCGTCGGCGTAATTCGCCAGGCTGCTGGCCGAACCGATCATCGAGGCCAGCGGCGAGCGCAGATCGTGCGAGACCGAGGACAGCAGGGCCGAGCGCAAGCGCTCGGTCTCGCCGGTGATGCGCGCGCCCTCCAGATCCGCGACCAGCCGCGTGCGCAGCGCGGCCTGGGCGATGTCGTCGGCCATCGCCTCCGCCATCCGCCGTTGCTCGAAACCCAGCCGGGGCAGTTCGCGCGGGAAACGCACGCCGGCCACCCCCATCACCCCGCGCGCGTCGCGCAGCGGCAGGAACCACCATGCGGATCCGGCCAGGGTATCGGTGAAGCGACCGGTGGCCTGCGCATGCTGCTGGGCCCAGTCGGCGGCGGCCAGATCCTTGCCTTCCAGCACCACCCCGTTCGATGCCGCCACCTGTCCATCCCAGCGCAGCCAGATTTCGGCGTCCATCGCCGTGCCCAGCGCGTCGCGGCCGGCGGCCAGCACCTGGCCCAGATCCGCCGCACTGGTGAGCTGCCGTCCGAGCATCTGCAGGGCGGTGGCATGGGCATTGGCCGCGCGCAGCGCCAGCACCTGCATGCGCAGGCGCGAGGCCAGCCGGCCGGCGACCAGCGCCGCCAGCAGGAACAGGAACACCGTGGTCACGCCCTGCGAGGCGCCGATGTTGAAGGTGAAGCGCGGGTCGATGAAGAAGAAGTTGTAGGCCAGGAAGCTCAGCAGCGCCGCGACCACCGCCGCCGCCATCCGGGTGCGGGTGGCCACCAGCACCACCGCGACGATGAACACCATCGACAGATCGTCGATGCCGGTCCAGCGTTCGACCAGCCAGGACACGCCGACCGCCAGCACCGCCGCGATTACCGCGAACAGCAGATCGTTGCGCAACACCGGCATGTCGGCGCGGTTCCAGCGGCGACGCGAGCGTGCCCGCGCTTCCGGCGTGTTGATGATGACCAGTTCGTAGTGCGCGGCCCGTTGCAGCAATTGCTGGGTCAGGGTGCGGTTGAACATCCGCGCCACCGGCCGCTCGCGGGTGCGTCCCAGCACCAGCGTGGAGGCGCCGATCTGGGCGGCGTAATCCAGCAGTGCGTCGGCGATGCTGTTGCCGTGCACCACATCGGTCTGCGCGCCGAGTCGGCGCGCCAGCGCGAACGCGCGATCCAGTTCCAGCTGGGTGGCCTCGCCGGCCTCGCGCGCCTGCACGGTCACCACCGTCCACGGCGCGTCGCGGCGTTCGGCCAGGCGCCGGGCGACCCGCACCAGGTATTCCGACTGGCCCATGCCGTCGATCGCCACGAGCACCCGGCGGCGCAGCGCCATGCCGGGCAGGCCGCGCGCGGTCCGGGTATCGCGCAGATCGTTGTCGACCCGATCGGCGACCGTCTGCATCGCCAGTTCGCGCAGCGCGATCAGGTTGGATGGCGAGAAGAACGCCTGCAACGCCTGCGCGGCCTGGTCCGGCAGGTAGACCTTGCCTTGGTGCAGGCGTTCGATCAGCTCGCGCGGCGGCAGGTCGACCAGCACGATGTCGCGCAGGCGATCGAACACCGCGTCCGGCACGGTCTCGCTGACCCGCACGCCGGTGATCCGGTGGACCACGTCGTTGAGGCTTTCCAGATGCTGGATGTTGATCGTCGTGTAGACGTCGATGCCCGCTTCCAGCAGTTCCATCACGTCCTGCCAGCGGCGCTCGTGGCGGCTGCCGGGCGCGTTGCGGTGCGCCAGCTCGTCGACCAGCGCGACCTTGGGCCGGCGCGCCAGCAGCGCGTCGAGATCCATCTCGTCCAGCCAGCGCCCCTGGTAGCTGACCCGCCTGCGCGGCACCACCTCCAGGCCCTCGGTGAGCGCGGCGGTCTCGCTGCGGCCGTGGGTCTCGACGATGCCGATCACGACGTCGGTGCCCTGCTTGCGCATTTCCCGCGCGCGCGAAAGCATCGTGTAGGTCTTGCCGACGCCGGGCGCGGCGCCCAGGAAGATGGTCAGGCGGCCGCCCGCCTCGCGGTGCAGGCCGTCGATCAGGGCATCGGCTTGGCGGCTGCGGGCGTCGGTCATGCGGCTATTGTGCCTGCTGCGTGGTGGCCGGCAGTGCGTCCAGCGCCAGATTCAGGCGCAGGACATTCACCCGGGGCTCGCCGAGCAGGCCGAACTGCGGGGCCTCGGTATGGCGCTTGGTCAGTTCCGCCACCGTGGCCGGCGGCAGGCCGCGGGCGCGGGCGACGCGGGCGATCTGCACCTCCGCGCCCCGCGGACTGACGTGCGGATCCAGACCGCCACCGGACTGGGTGATCAGATCGGGCGGCACATCGACCGGCGCGATGCCGTCGCGCGCGGCCACCGCCGCGCGGGCTTCGTCGATGCGCTTGCGCAGATCCGGATTGCCGCGTGACTGGTTGCTGCCGGCCGCCGCCATCGGATCGTAGCCGGCCGCCGACGGACGCGGCTGGAAGTAGCGCGGGTCGGTGAAGGGTTGCGCCACCAGCACCGAGCCGGTGACTCGGCCCTGCGCAGTGATGATCGATCCGGTCGCCTGCGCGGGGAACAGGCCGCGTCCCAGCCCGGTGCCGGCCAGCGAATACAGCAGGCCGAAACCCAGCAGCGACACCAGCGCCAGGCCGAGGGAGGGACGCAGCAGGCCGGCGCGGGTGATCTGCGGCGATGCGACGATCTTGTAGCTCACGGGAGATTGCATGTCGTTTTCCTCAGGCGCCGCTCACGAGGGACAGCGCCATGTCGATCAGTTTGATGCCCACGAACGGCAACAGCACGCCGCCCACGCCATAGATCAGCATGTTCCGCCGCAGCAGCACGGTGGCGGTGGCCGGGCGGAAACGCACGCCGCGCAGCGCCAGCGGAATCAGCGCCGGGATGATGATCGCGTTGAAGATCAGCGCGGCCAGCACGGCGTTGGCGGGACTGGACAGGTGCATCACGTTGAGCGCGCCCATCTGCGGCAGCGCGGCGGCGAACAGCGCCGGCAGGATCGCGAAGTACTTGGACACGTCGTTGGCGAGCGAGAAGGTGGTCAACGCGCCGCGCGTGATCAGCTGCTGCTTGCCCACTTCGACCACCGCCAGCAGCTTGGCCGGATCCGAATCCAGATCGACCATGTTGCCGGCTTCCTTGGCCGCCTGCGTGCCCGAGTTCATCGCCAGCCCCACGTCGGCCTGCGCCAGCGCCGGCGCATCGTTGGTGCCGTCGCCGACCATCGCCACCAGCTTGCCAGCGGCCTGCTCGCGGCGGATGCGGGCGAGCTTGTCCTCCGGCCTGGCCTCGGCGATGTAATCGTCGACGCCGGCCTCGGCGGCGATGGCCGCAGCCGTCAGCGGATTGTCGCCGGTGATCATCACGGTCTGGATGCCCATCGCGCGCAGGCGGGCGAATTTCTCCTTGATGCCGTGCTTGACCACGTCGGACAGCTCGACCACGCCCAGCACGTGCCGGCCCTCGGACACCACCAGCGGGGTGGCGCCGCCGCGGGCGACCTGCTCGATGCGCGCGGCCAGTTCGTTGGGCACGTTGCCGCCGTGTGCCTGCACATGCCGGCCGATGGCATCGCCGGCGCCCTTGCGGATCACCCGGTCTTCCACGTCCACGCCGGACATCCGGGTCTGGGCGGTGAACTGCAGGTAGGTCGCCCGCTCCGGTTCGTCCAGGACGCAGCCCTGCTCACGCGCCAGCCGCACGATCGATTTGCCTTCCGGGGTCGGATCGGCCAGCGAGGCCAGCAGCGCGGCGTCACGCAGCTGCGCCTTGTCGATGCCGGCCAGCGGATGGAACGCGGTGGCCTGGCGATCGCCGTGGGTGATGGTGCCGGTCTTGTCCAGCAGCAACACGTCCACGTCGCCGGCCACTTCCACCGCCTTGCCGGACTTGGCCAGCACGTTGGCCGACAACGCGCGGTTCATGCCGGCGATGCCGATGGCCGGCAGCAGGCCACCGATGGTGGTCGGAATCAGGCACACCAGCAGCGCGATCAGCAGCAGCGGATCCACCTTCACGCCGACGAAGGCACCGATCGCCGGCAGGGTCGCCACCACGATAAGGAAGGTCAGGGTCATCGCCGCCAGCAGCAGGGTCAGCGCGATCTCGTTGGGGGTCTTCTGGCGATTGGCGCCTTCCACCAGCGCGATCATCCGGTCGAGGAAGCTGTGCCCCGGCTCGGCGGTGATCTTCACCACGATCTCGTCGGAAAGCACCTTGGTGCCGCCGATCACGCCGGAGCGATCGGTGCCGGCCTCGCGCAGCACCGGCGCCGATTCACCGGTCACCGCCGACTCGTTGATGGTCGCCACACCACGGATGATCTCGCCGTCGGCGGGAATCTGCTCGCCCGCCGAGACGATCACGTAATCGCCCGGACGCAGCTCGGCCGCCGGAATGCGGGTTTCGGCGCCGCCCAGCGCGGTCTCCACCCGGCGCGCGACCAGATCCTTGCGTGCGCGCCGCAGCGATGCGGCCTGGCCGCGGCCGCGCGCTTCGGCCACCGCTTCGGCGAAGTTGCCGAACAGCACCGTCACGAACAGGATCACGGTCACGGCCCAGCCAAATCCGGCCGATGCCACCCCGGCCAGCGTGATCACCGCCGACAGCAGGGTGCCGCCCATCACCACCGCCATCACCGGGCTGCGGATCAGGTGCCGCGGCGCCAGTTTGAGGAAGGCGTCGCGCAGGGCCGCGCGGAACGCCGCGCCGTCCATCAGCGCCGGATGATCCCGGCGGGTTTTTTCCTGGTAAGAAATCGTCGTCATGGGAGTGCTCTCAGTGCGCGACCAGCGACAGGTGATCCGCGATCGGTCCCAGCACCAGTGCGGGCATGAACTGCAGCACGGTGAGGATCACGACCACGGCCACCAGGGTCAGCGCGAAGGTAGGCGTTTCGATGTGCAGGGTGCCGGCCGATTCGGCGGCGTGGCGCTTGCCGGCCATGCGCGCGGCCACCAGCAGCGGGATGATCAGCGCGGGGAAGCGTCCCAGTGCCAGCGCCACCACGCAGCTCAGGTTCCACCAGTAGGTGGCGTCGCCCAGCCCTTCGAAACCCGAGCCGTTGTTGGCGAAGGCCGAGGTGTACTCGTAGAAGACCTGGCTGATGGCGTGGAAGCCGGGATTGGAATTTCCGGTGATCGACGGGACGGCCAGCGTGATCGCGGTCAGTCCCAGCACCACCAGCGGCTGCAGCAGGATCAGCAACGCCAGCAGGCGCACTTCACCGGCCTCGATCTTGCGGCCGAACAGTTCCGGCGTGCGCCCGGTCATCAGGCCGGCCAGGAACACGCTCAGCAGCAGGTACACGATGAACTGCTGCAGGCCGCAGCCCACACCGCCCCAGATCGCGTTGACCAGCATGTTGACCAGCGCGACCAGCCCGGTCATCGGCGCCAGCGAGTCGTGCATGGCGTTGACCGAACCGTTGTTGACCTGGGTGGTCACCGCCGCCCACAACGCGGACGCGTCGGCGCCGATACGCACTTCCTTGCCTTCCATCAGCGCAGGATCGGCAGCCGTCGCCGAATGCGCCTCGGACCAGATCGCCGCGCCGGTGGATATCACCGACATCAGCATCATGCTGCCGAATACCAGCGCGGTGAACTTCCGCCGGCCGGTGAACGCGCCGACCATGAACACCACCGACACCGGGATCAGCAGAATGGCCAGGGTCTCCAGCAGGTTGGACAGCGGGGTCGGGTTCTCCAGCGGCACCGTGCTGTTCGGGCCGTACCAGCCACCGCCGTTGGAACCCAGCTGCTTGGCCGCGACCATCGCCGCGACCGGGCCCAACGGGATTTTCTGTTCGCCCATGCCGGCACTGCTGTCCACCGGCGTCGCCACCGGACCGGCAGCGAGCGTGGACGGCACGCCCTGGCTGGTCAGCAGCAGCGTCCACGCCAGGCAAAGCGGCAGCATGAAGCGGACCGTCGAACGCACCACATCGGCCCAGTAGTTGCCCACGTCCACGCGTTCGCTCGGTTGCCCGACACCGCCTTCCTGGGTGGAATCCACCCCGCCGCGGCCGCCGAACAACGCGCGCAGCGTCGCCACCACCATCGCCAGGCCCATCATCGGCGTCACCACCTGCAGGCCGACGATGCCGGTCATCTGCGACAGGTAGGACAGCTGCGCCTGACCGGAGTAGTGCTGCTGGTTGGTATTGGTCAGGAACGACACCATCGTGTGCAGCGCGGTGTCCCAGCGCATGTTCGGGATGTCGTCGGGATTGAACGGCAGCCAGGCCTGGGTCATGAAGATGACCCAGGCAATCAGGCCGACGATCAGGTTGCTGAGCAGGAACGCGCCGGCATAGCCGCGCCAGTTCATGCCCCGCTCCGGGCGCGTGCCCAGCAGCGCGTAGATCGGCTTTTCGATCCAGCCGAACAGCCGGTCGCCGCGCATCGGCGCGCCGCGCATCACCGCCGCCAGGTAACGGCCCAGCGGCCAGCCTAGCGCGATGGCCAGCGCGAAGACGAGAAATGCTTCAGTCATTGTCGTTCACCCGCATCAGAATTCTTCGGGACGCAGGATCACGTACAGCAGGTAGCCTGCCGCCACGATCACCGCGATGCCACACAACAGGGCCAGCCAACCAGGCATGGGAGTTCTCCTCAAAAAGACGTTTGCAGGGCCGCCTCGACACGCGAGCCGGCCAGATCCGGAAACAGGCGCTTGGCGGAATCGTCGGTGGCGTGCGCGGTCACGCGCAGTTCGAACGGCGCCTTGAACGTCCACACCGCGCCCAGTTGCGCGTGTGCGTAGCTGTCGCCATAGGCGTCATCCAGCCAGTAACGGCCGACCGCGCCTTCCAGCCGCCACCGTTCTCCCAGCGGAGCGCGCGCGCCCAACTGCGCGTAGGTGCCGTTCCGGTCCGTCGCCAGGGCGTCGTTGGACCAGCCGACCTGCGCCCAGGTGTTCTGCTTCCAGGTCACGGTGCCGTTGAGTTCGGACCAGTTGAGATCCACGGTCGTGCCCGGATAGCGGTAATGCGTGAGATTGACGTCCAGCGCCCAGTCGTCCGCGAGGTTGCCGGTCCAGCCAACGACGAAATCGAATTCGCTGGAAGCATTCGTTCCAGGGGCGAATTCCACATTGGAACCCCACACCGATCCGTAGAGGCCATTGGCGGCGGCCGCCTTGAAGCCGGCCTGGATCGCCGGATCGCCCTGGGTCTGGCTGGTGCCGCGCCAGATGTAGTCGGTGGTGAGCGCGGCATTGCCGCTCAGGGTAACGGCGGCGGCGGGTTCGGCCAGCGCCAGCAGGAATACACACGCCAGTGCCGGCGTGCGGAGGGAAGGAATGCGCATTGCAGGATGTCCACGCGGAAACGGCTCCGCGACTGTGGAAATCTTCCCGCCGGCAGGCGTAAAGCCTCCATTCGCGGCCCGGTCGGCCGCGTAAATTCATCGTAAAAACCCGTGAGAACCGGTGCGTGGACCGGTTCGGGGGTTCAGTCCTTCACGGTGCCATCGACCGTGCAGCGATCCAGCACGTCGCCGGTGTGCTGGTTGAACACCGGCGCGGCGAACGGCGCCGGGCCGGGCGTGCGGCCGAACGCGATCGGCCGGGTCACGCCGCGATAGCGGCCCACCGCCGGATGTTCGATGTTGGCGACGATGTCCTCGGCCAGCACCTGCGGATGATCGAACATGTCCTCGACCCGGCGCGCGGCCGCGCACGGCACCTCGTCGCCGAACAGGGCTTCCCATTCCAGCGCGGTGCGGGTGGCGAGCGCGTCATGCAGCAGCGGCACGATTTCATTGGCGTGTTCGGCGCGCTTGCGCACGCTGTCGTAGCGTTCGTCCGCCGCCAGCGCGTCCAGGCCGGTCTTTCCGCACAAGGCCTTCCAGAACCTGGGTGTATTGGCGGAGATGTAGATGTGGCCCTCGCGCGCAGGATGGATGCCGGTGACGCCACCGGAGCGCATGTCGCGGCCGATGTCGAGCGATTCGCCCTCGGCCCAGATCATCCTTGCCGATTGCATGGTCAGCGCGCTGCGCAACAGCGACACCCCGACGAACTGGCCGCGCCCGCTGCGCTCGCGCTCGTACAGCGCGGAGGACACCCCGCCCGCCAGCAGCGCCGCTGCGTAATAGTCCACCACCGAACCGTAGATGATCTCCGGCGCGCCGCCGCGCTTGCCCTGCAACGCGCACATGCCGGTCATGGTCTGCAGGACCTGGTCGTAACCGGCCTTGTCCTTCATCGGACCATGCTCGCCATAGCCGGTGACGGCGCAGTAGATCAGGCGCGGATTGATCAGGGTCAGGCGATCGAAATCGATACCCAGCCGTTTCGGCACGGCGGGCCGGAAGTTGTGCACCAGCACGTCGGCCTCCCGCACCAGCCGCAACAGCGCGGCCAGGCCCTCGGCCGACTTGAGGTCCAGGACGATGCCGATCTTGCTGCGGTTCACGCCCATGAACGCGCGGCTCTCGGCCGCCAGCGTGGAGGGATACTTGCGCAGGTTGTCGCCATCCGGCGGCTCGATCTTGATCACCTGCGCGCCCTGGTCGGCCAGCAGCGTGCAGCCGTACGGCCCGGCGATGTAGGCGCTCAGATCCAGCACCTTGACGCCGCTGAGCGGTCCTGCGGGGCCCTCGCGCCGCACCAGGCCGAAGGGAGACGGGTTATCCATGCGTGAAGTTTCCATCGGGTGCCGCTAGCCGTGCCGCGGCCAGTCTCCCGCATGCTCCGGGGACGAAACAGCGGGACCGCATATTTTCAGCGGCGACAAATTCTTGCTTGCCCGGCACGCGCACTCCGCTACTCCATGGCCCGGCCGGCATCCGGCGGATCCGCCCAGGCGGCGGGATCCGGCGCCAGCGACAGCCAGCCCAGCCGCCACGCGCCATCCTCGCGGCCGCCGGCGCGGTAGTACGGCGCGAAGCGCAGCGGCGCGCGGCCATCCAGTTGCATCTCCACGTCCATGCCCGGACCGCCATCGGCGGCGGCGAGTTCACGCAGCCATCGCGCCGGCGGCGCGTCCGGCAGGCGCACCGCTTCCTCGTGCTTGAATCCGTCAATCAGCCCCGTCGCGTATACCAGCGGTCCCCGGGTCAGGCCGACGTAGTCGTAGCGCAGCACCTGCTGGCGCACCGGTGAACCGTCCGGCGCGCGCGATTCCTGCACGTTGCGGCTGCGACGGAGATGAAGCGTCGGCATCATCGGCAGGCGCAGCGCCACGACGTCGCCCGGCTGCCAGTCACGGCTGATGTCCAGCCACTCTCCCGGCGCGATTCCGGCATCCAGCACCTCGCCGTTCACTGTCACGCGGGCGCCTTCGGTCCAGGCGGGCACGCGCAGGCGCAGGGCGAAGCGCATCGCCTGCGCCGGTTGCAGTGTCAGGGTCACGTCGTCCGCGAACGGGTAACCGCCCGACTGGACGATCCCCACTTCACCCTTTGGCAAGGCCAGCCGCGCCTGTCCGGGCGCGTAAAGATTGACCTGCAACGCGCCGTCCTCGGCCACGCCGTAGGCCAGCGGTGGCAGTTCCTCCCACGCCATCGCGCCGCTGGACTTGCAGCAGCGCCAATAGGTGGTGTGGACGCGCGGGCCATTCGGGAACGAGTAGTAGCACCAGTCCTCGCCGTTGGGCGCGGCGGCGCCGAGCAGATCGTTGTAGGCGATGCGCTCGATTTCCTCGGCATGGCGCGCATGCCCGGTGATCCGCAGCAGCTCGCGATTGAGCTGCAGCCATGCCAGCACCGAACAGGTTTCCACATAGGCCTGCGGGCTGAACACGCCGGCGGGATTGAACACTTCGCGCGAGCGATGCGCCACCCCGCCCCAGGGACCGCCGCCGAGGGTCAGGTGGTGATCGCGGATGTTGCGCCAAAGGTGATCGACCGCGTCGCGATAGCGCGCCTTGCCGGTCGCCCGGTGCAGCTTGGCCAGACCGACCAGGTTCCAGGCCAGCTGGTAGGCCTTGCCGGTGGCGATTTCCGACGCGTCGGCACCTTCCAGCGCGCGCCGGATCAGCCCCAGCCGCGGCTCGGCGTCGGCCTGTCCGGCGATGCGCTCGGCCAATTCCAGGTAGCGCAGGTCGCCGGTCGCCAGATGCAGTTCCACCGCCGGATCCATCAGCACCGTGGCCGACATGCCGAAGTGGTTGCCGAGCGAGGTGATGTCGATGCCGCCTTCGCCCAGCGTGCGCCAGCACAGATCGCCGATGCGTTGCGCGGCGGCCAGGTAGCGCTCGTCGCCCAGCGCGCGCCAGGTTTCGAGCAGGCCGAGGATCAGATAGCTGTGGGTCCAGATGTCCCAGGTCCGCCAGGCCGGCGCGCCATCCCAGCTGACCGGCTTGGGCGGCTGCGGACGCATGAAGCGGCGCTCGGGCGCGTAGTTGCCCAGGTAGCCGTCGTCGGCCTGGCGGGACAGCAGGTAGTCGGCCACCGCGCGCAGGTTGTCGCGCAGGTCGACATCGCCGCTGCGCGCCACCGCGCGGGCGGCGGCGTACAACCATTTGCCCGCGTGTTCGCCGTACCAGTCGCCTTCCAGATTCTCGCGGGTGTGCTCGGGATGGAAGATCGCGATCGCCGGGCTGTCCGGGCCGGTGATGAAACGGCCCAGGCGGCCTCGCCGGCTGGCCTCGATGGCCTCGCCCAGCACGCCGCCCAGCACCACCGCGCCCGCGGGCGCGGGAACGAAGCGATCGCCCCGCGGGGCCTGTGCATTCACCGCCATGCCCTACTCCGCGTCCACCACGCAACGGAAACCGAGCATGCCGGACCGATCCTTGCTCGGTGCCATCAGCAGGTACTTGCCATGCTGATCCAGCCGGTACGCCTGCGGGAAATACCAGTGCGAAGTCTGCGGCTGATAAGCGCTGCCGCCGCGCAGGATCGCCGCGCGGGTGTGCTCGTCGGCGTACTCGTCGGTCCACTGCCACACGCTGCCGACCAGATCCTCAACACCGAACGGGCTCGCACCCTGTGGATGCGCGCCGACATCAGCCGGCGGAAGCAGGCGGCGCCCGCGGTTCACCGGCGGCACCGCATCGGCGCGCCATTCGTTGCCCCACGGATACAACCGCCCGTCGGTGCCCTGCGCGGCGTATTGCCATTCCCATTCACGCGGCAGGCGCTTGCCCGCCCATTCGGCATAGGCGCGCGCGTCCTCCAGCGAGACCCAGGTGACCGGCTTGTCTTCCCAACCCGGGCGCGGTGCACCGTCCTGCCAGTCGCGCAGGAAGTTGTGCACGTCGCGCGGCGCGTAGCCACTGGCCTCCAGGAACCGCTTGAACTGGGCGTTGGTGACCGGATGGCGATCGATGTGGAACGCCTTCATCGCCATCCGCCTCCGATGATGCCGGCGCGCACTGCCCTCCCACGGATACTGCACGTCCAGCCCTTCCCAGGTCTGGCCCTCGATCTCCACGCCGCCGACCACGAACACGAACTCGCCGGCCGGCACGGTCACCATGCCTTCCGGTGCCTGCGCGCGCACGTCAGTGGGCGCGATCGGCGTGATCCGCTGCGGAATGGCGTGCCAGCGGTTGGACAGCGTGCGCAGCGGCACCCGCGCCAGATCCGCCATCAGCGACAGGAACGCAGCCAAGCCTTCGATCTCAACGCCTTCGTCCAAGGCCAGCACCGCGCCGAACCCGCGGCCTTCCAGGTTCATCTCCAGCACCGCCTGATCACCCGTGATCAGCGGTTGCAGCTCCACGCCGTGCCAGGCATCGAAGTACTGGCGGCCCGGCTGGTGCGGCAGCGCCAGTTGTTCGCCTTCCACGTCGTACTCGTTGCGGTTGACCAGCGTCCACAGCACCTGGCCCTCGCCCGGGAAACGGCTGGCGAACACGCCCGCCTGCAAGGTCGGGTAGTAGGGCGTCCAGTCACGGCTGACCATCAGCGGTGCGAAGCGGCGCTCGAGGGTGGCGATGCGGCGCAGCGATTCGGCGTCGCGCGGGGTGAACTGGTTCCACAGGCCCCAGATGTTCTCCCAGGCGTTGTAACCAATGCCATTGAAGAAGATGTACTGCAGATCGTGGTTGCGGTCGCGGCCCCAGCGGTTCTCGTAGTTGATCATGTGGCGCGGTTCCAGCCACTTGAACTTGGCGACCGGCGGAATGACCTCGTTCGGTGCCTTCTTGCCCCAGCTCTGCACGTTCCAGATCAGGTGTTCCTCGGCGCTGATCGTGGATTCCGGCTGCACCACCACCGGCTGGCCGAGCGCATCGCAGGCATCGAAGAACGCGCGCGGCACGCCGTTGTAGGTGTCGCCGTTGATGCCGTCGGCGCCGACTTCCTTCACCAGCCGCGCGATGGCCTGCCAGTCCGCCTCGCCCTGCGCGCGGGTGCCGTTGTCCCAGGGCATGGTCGGCAGGAACACCCTGACGCCACGTCGATGGAAATCATCGACCGCGCTTTTCAGGCCGGCCAGGCCACCTGGGAGATCCGCGGCCATGTCGAACTGGTTGCGATCGTCGATGCCGATATTCGGATAGACGTACCAGAGCAGCACGCTGTCCAGCCCGCCGAAGCGCTGCTCCAGATCATCCAGGTAGCGATCCACGGTGTAGCGGCCGGCTACCGGATCGTAGAAATAGCGATCCTCCACCATCATCTGCGCATGCACGAAGTTGCGCTGCGCCCATTGCAGCTCGGGGCGTCGGTAGTTGGCGTCGTCGTAGCCGATGCGGGTCAGATGTTCGCGGCGCCAGTCGCGCAGTTCGGCGATCCAGTCGGCCGACGTGGCGTTGACGTCGATCTTCCAGTGGCCGATCTCGGCGAATGGCCAACCCGGCGCCTTGCCCGGCGTCGGCAGATAGCGCTGGGTGGTGACGTGCGAGAACTTGTACTCGGTCTTCGGCACGTGGCGCGGCGCGTCGTCGTCGTGGGCGGGAGGGAACGGATCCGGTGCGGCGGTCATGGCGTGGTTCTTTCAGGGAGGGGGATTCAGGTCAGGCCGAACTGCGCGGCCAATGCCTCGCGCGCCTGCGCGGTGGTGGCCGGCGCGTCGCGCAGGAAGGCTTCGACCGCCTCGCGCGCGGGCACCGAGGCCTGCGCGCCCAGGCGCGTGCAGGCCAGCGCCGACGCCGCGCAGGCGTAGCGTAATGCATCGGCCAGGACGTCGCCCCGCGCCAGCCGCGCGGCCAGCGCACCGCAGAAGGTGTCGCCGGCGGCGGTGGTATCGACGGCGTCCACCCGGAACGCCGGTTGCAGGAACAGGCCCTCGGCGCTGCGCGCGATGCAGCCGCGCGCACCCAGGGTGACCACCACGCAGGGCACGGCCAGGCGGGCAAGACGATCGGCGATGCCGCCGGCGGATCCCGCCAGCGCTTCGAGTTCGCCTTCGTTGACGATCAGCACGTCGACCGCGCGCAGCAGCGCATCGGGCAGCGACCGCGCGGGTGCGGCGTTGAGCACCACCGTGACTCCCGCGTGGCGCGCGGTCGCGGCATAGGCCGTGACCGTTTCTATCGGCGTCTCCAGTTGCAGCAGCAGGTGCGACACCGCGGCCAACGGCGGCAGATCGCTGGCGCGCAGCGCGTTGTTGGCGCCGGGCGCGACCGTGATCGCGTTCTCCGCGTCGTCGGACAGGCAGATGAATGCGGTGCCCGTGGGCAGTTTTCGGGATCGCACGATCACCGGTTCCACGCCGGCGCCGCGCAATGAATCCTCGAGGGTCGCGGCGAACGCATCCTCGCCCAGTCCCAGCAGCATGCGGGTGGGCGCGCCGCCGGCGCGCGCCGCCGCCACCGCCTGGTTGGCGCCCTTGCCGCCCGGGAAGGTGGCGAAGTCGCGCCCCAGCACCGTTTCGCCCGGAGCCGGCACGTGCGCGGCGCGGACGACGAAATCGAGATTCGCCGAGCCGGCGACGAGGATGTGCCTGGGTGTTGCGGTCATGGTTCCAGTGCCTGGTATACCAGGTTGTAGAAAGGCGTGGCGAGACGGGGAAGATCGTGCGCCTGGCCGTCGGGCAGGTGCTGCAGCAACAGGATCGCGATCAGGCGTTCCTGCCGGTCAATGGTGAAATAGGTCGAGGCCGCGCCGGACCAGCCGAACGCGCCGACCGAACCCAATCGCCCGCGCCCGGCCACGTCCAGGATCACCGAGCCGCCCAGGCCGAAGCCTTCGGCGCGGCTGAATTCGGTAACCGGCGGATCGAGCTGTCCCTGGAGGTGGTTCATCATCATCAGGTCCACGGTCTTGCGGCCGAGGATGCGCTGATCATCCAGCGCGCCACCAGCCAGCAGCATCTGGCAGAACCGCGCATAGTCGGAAATCGTGGAGTAGAGGCCACCCGCGCCGCTGGGATAGGCATTGAGGGACCCCCCCGGTTGCCGTGCGCTGCGGCTGTCGTCCAGCCCAAGCCGACCGTCGGCGCCCATGCGGGTCAAATCGACCACGCGCCCGCGCGCGGCTTCCGGCACGCTGAATCCGGTGTCGCGCATGCGCAGCGGCGCAAGGATATGTCCGCGCACATACGCTTCGAAGGACTCTCCACTCACCACTTCGACCACGCGCGCCAGCACCTCGATGCCGGTGCCGTCGTACTTGAAGCGGGTTCCGGGTTCGGTCGCCAGCGGCACCGCCGCCAGTCGCGAGGCAAAGGTCGCCAGATCCGGTGAATCGTGCAGGTCGGCGCGTTCCAGCAGGCGGGTGGCTTCCTCGAAGCCCTCGCCGCCGGTGGCGAAACCCGCGGTATGGGTCAGCAGCTGACGCAGGGTGATGGGACGTTGCGCCGGCACCAGCACCGGCTTGTCCGCCGTGCCGCCGGCGAAGCGTTGCATGTGCTTGAACGCCGGCAGGTAGCGGCTCACCGGATCGTCCAGGCCCAGCTTGCCCTGCTCCATCAGCTGGAGCACCGCCACCGAGGTGATCGGCTTGGTCATCGAATAGATGCGGAAGATGGCGTCCTCCGTCATCGGCCGGCTGCGCGCGAGATCGCGGCTGCCATGCGCCTGCACCGTGACGACCTTGCCGTCGCGCACGATCAGGGCCACCGCACCGAGGTAGCCCTCCGGTCCGGTCGCCCGTTCGAGGGAATCATCCAGCCGCTGCAGGCGGACCGGAGAGAAACCTTCCGCCGCGGCGGATGCCGCGGACGGAAGGTCCACCACCGGGCCCTGCGCCCGCGCCGTGTGCACGGCCAACAGCGCGGCCATCAGCAGCGGCCACACCCGCCGCCCGTGCGTTGCCTGAAACATCCGACGTGGGGGAGTCGTCCGTTTCAAAAGTTGATGGTGTGGGTGATCGAAACCATGCGGCCACGGCCCGCCCAGTAGTTCTGGTAGCCCGCCAGCTGCGACCAGCTCAGGATGTACTGCTTGTCGGTCAGGTTCTCGATGCCGACCGAGAACTTGCCGAAGCTTTCGGTCTGCACGTTGACGCCCAGATCGAACAGGGTGTAACCGGTGGTCTTTTCCTCGTATTCGAAGAAGCGGTTGTCGTAGGCGCGGGTGTCACTGCCCGAAATGTTCCGATCCGCCAGGCGGGTCGCCCCGAGGGTGACGTCGATGTTCGCGGTCGGGTTCCAGGTCACCGCGGCGGAGATCTTGTCGGGGTTGATGTCCAGCACGCCCATCGGCTTGTTCAGTGCGCCGGCGCCGTAGTTTCCAGCGGGATCGGCGGCCCAGAACGCAGTCTTGCCACGGATGCGTGAGTACAGCGCACTGACCTTCCATTGCGGGTTGAAGCGCCAGTCGCCGCTCACCTCGACGCCCTTGATGCGAGTCGGCGCGCGGCTGAGGATGAAGTCGTTGGAATTCGGGTCAATCGCCAGCGAGGTACCGAACGGCGTCTTGGAGTCATAGTGCGAGGCGCTGAAGGAACCACGGTTGCCGCGCCAGTTGACGCCAAACTCGGTGTTGTCGACAACGATCGCGGCGATGTCCGTGATCCGGTCCACCGACTGCCCTTCATCACTGATGTTACGCAGCGGGATACCAATGTTCGGCAAGCCAAAGCCCTCGCCATAGGAGCCGAACACCGACCATTCATCGGTGATGCGCCAGATGGCACCGTAGTTGATCAGGTTTTCCTTGTATTTCACGCCACCGCCCTGCACGAACACGCTGTTGCGATAGGCGGTGGTGGTATAGCTGTCGACATTCAACTCGCCGTCCTCGCGGCGGTACCCGCCGCTCAGGGTGACCGGGCCGATATCGTAGGTCAGCTGCGCGTAGGGCGCGGTGCTTTCATATTCCATCGGAGGCACCCACAAGCGGTTCGTCAACGCCAAGCGCTGCTGGGCCGTGTCCTTGACGACGTCGACACCGGTGCGCAGTTCGAGGCCGGCGACATTGAAAAGCTCCGGACGGGTCCAACCGACGCGGAAGCCCTTCTTGTCGGAGACGATTTCGGACTGATCGTAGATGCGGTCGGCCTCGTTGAAGTCGTCATCCACCTTGACCAGCTGCTTGTCGTCGCCGTTCTCCGGCAGATACCGCATGGCCTGGTCGGCGTAGTAGGCATCGACGCCCAGCGTGCCGCCAAAGAAGTCGCCGTGGGTGTACTTGATGGCGTATTGCTTGAAGTCGTTGAACTCGGCCTTCTGGCCGAAGATCTGCCCGCGCTCGGAGGTATTCGTACGCGGTACGGTGCATGGCGGATCGGCATCCTGGTCTTCCGGACCGCGGCAGCCCACGACCTGGACATAGTTGCCCTTGCCCTCGATCTTGAAGTGGCTGATGGTCGCCTGGATGCGCTGTTCGCCGTTCTCGCCGAAGTTGATGCCGCCCTTCAGGAACAGATTCTTCGCTTCCGAATCCGCCACCGAGCCACTGGTGTTCATGCCGATGCGGCGACCGTTGCCATCATAGGAAATACCGCGATCGATGAAGGACACACCGCCGATGAAGTCGGCGTTGTCCTGCTTGTACGCATGGTTGACACCCAGCTTCCAGCCGGCGCTGTCGGAACCGAACTGGGTGGAATAGCGCGTGGTGACCGTGGTCTCGTGGCCTTCCTTGGTCGGGTTCTTGGACAGGTAGTTGATGATGCCGCCGGCCGCGCCGATGCCTTCGGACGCCGACGGGCCATTGATGACCTCGATGCGGCCGACCATGCCCATGTCGGTGAAGGTCGCATTGCGTCCGCCTTCGCGCAGGGGCGATCCCTGCGGCACGCCGTCGAACAGGCGCAGGGCGATGCGGCCGCGCAGGGTCTCGCCGGTGTTGCTCATCGCCTGGGAGGATTCCGCGTAGCCGGGAACGGTGCGGGCGAGCACCGCGGTGGCGTCTTCAGTCACCAGCAGCGTATGGGCGATGTCTTCCTTGGACACCAGGGTGATCGCGCCCGGAATCTTGTCCACCGCCTTCGGCGTGCGCACGCCGGTCACGATCACCTGATCGAGATTGGTGGCTTCCACTTCCCCGGCCTTCGACGCCTCGTCCGGCGGCGGCGGGGTGTTCTGTTGGGCCTTGACGCTGGCGCTGACGGCGGCGGCCAGCAGGAATACGCCGAATGCGGCGGGCACGTGCTTCATGGTGTTCTTCTCTGAGATGGTGGGCTGCGAGAACCGCGGCGCAGGCCGCAGGGCTCCCCGATAGCGTTCTTGTTGTTGTTGCGCATCCGCGGGCGGCGGAGAAAATGGCGCCCGCGCTGCCAGACGTTCCTCCCAGACGCCGGCGACAGCCTCGACAATGTCGACAGAGCCTAGGTGCACGCCGTCACGGAAAGAATCCTCCGCGCCTATGTTCAGAGCCTAGTTTTTGTTGGGTGATCCCGGTCGACGGTATCGATGCAGTGCAGCATCGCGCGTGTTCAGGACAGCTGCGAAACCGCCTGGCTTTCCTGCAGCAGGACGGTGACCAGGCGGATGCGCACGGTCGAGCGCGACCAGACCATGCCGATGCGGCGCGGCACGCATTCGTTGGGCAGCGGAATCCGGACCAGGTCCAGCCCCTCCGGCCAGGGCCGCGCCCAGTTGGGCACCAGCGAAACGCCCAGGCCGCGGTCCACCATCACCGCGATGGCGTTGAGGGCGTTGAGTTCGAAACGCTCGTGCGGAACGATGCCGGCGCTGCGCAGGTACTCGTCGGCCTGGCGGCCGCCCCACTGGTTGCGGTCGTAGCGGATCAGCGGCTGGGTGGCGAGCAGCTCGTGCGGGTCGCGGCCAGCCATCGCCGCCGGCGCCAGCACCACCAGCGGTTCCTCGCGCAGCAGTTGCCACTGGCAGGTCTTGGGCAGCGAGAACGGCGCCTGCAGCACGATGGCCGCGTCCAACTCGCCCGACTCCACCGCGCGGTACAGATCCGCCGAGTAGCCCGGCTTGATGAACACGTTGATCTGCGGAAACGTTTCCACCATCCGCGCCAGGATATCCGGCAGCATGCCGGCCAGCGCGGTCGGGCAGGCCCCCAGGCGCAGTTCGCCGGATACCGCGCTGTCATTGGCGACGCTGCGCATGTCGGCCACGTCGCGCAGCAGATCGCGGGCCCGCTGGATGATCCGCGAGCCCTCCTCGGTGACGCTCACGGTCCGCCCCACCCGCGCGATCAGCGATGCACCGAGTTCGCGTTCCAGGGTGCGGATCTGCTGCGCCACCGCCGCCGGCGTGATGTTCAGTTCACGCGCGGCCGCCGCCATCGAGCCGCGGTCGACCACGGTGACGAAGGTGTTCAGGAACTGGGTATCCACGTGTCTCCCCCTGGCGTGCGCTCAGGCTACAGGAGCCCCGCCGCGCGCGCGACAGGACCAACGGCAGGGGCGGAAAGCGCGGTTACTCCGCATCGCGGTAGATGGTCAGGCCCTTGAGCGAGCGTTGCGGCGCCGGGAACAGCAGACTGGCCAGGTAGCCGATGACGATGCACAGCAGGATCGAGATGGCCAGGTAGAAGTACGGATGGACCAGGTCCATCGACCAGGCCAGGAAGGTCAGCACGATGCTCGAGCCAATACCGATCGCAACGCCTGGTGAATTGGCCCGGCGGGTGAACATGCCCAGCGTGTACGCGCCGGCGAAACCACCGCCCAGCAAGCCGGCCAACTCGATCGAGATGTCGAACAGCGAATGGATGTCGTAGCGCGACAGCAGCAGTGCCAGGCCGATGCCGACCAGGCCGACCATCACCGTGGTGATCTCGGCGAACAGCACGCTCTTCTTCTGGTCGGCCTTCTTCGACAGCTTCTCGTAGAAGTCGACCGAGATCAGGGTGGCAACGCTGTTCATGATGCTCGACAGCGTGGCCATCGCGGCGGCGAAGATGCCGGCAATGATCAGCCCGGTCACGCCCGGCGGCAGTTCGGCGGCGATGAACAGCGGGAAGGTGGCATCGATCGGCAGCAGCGGATTCAAGCGCTCGGGATTGTTCTTGTAGTAGACGAACAGCGCCGTCCCGATACCGTAGAAGATGAAACCACCGGGAATCATGATCGCGGCGAACGCCCAGATCGAACGCCCGGCCTCCTTGTCCGACTTGGTCGACAGGGTGCGCTGCATCAACACCTGGTCCTTGGGGAAGGTCAGCACGACGTCGAAGATCACCAGGAAGATGAAACCCCACACCGTGGCCTTGGTCAGGTCGAAGCTGAAGTCGAGCGTGTGCATCTTCTGCTCGGCCATCGCGGTGGCGAAGAACTCCGGCGCACCGCCCTTCAAGTGCCAGATGATGAAGGCGATGGCGAACATCGCGCCCCCCATCTTGACGAATACCTGGACGAAGTCGGTCCAGATCACCGCCTTCATGCCGCCCATCGCGGTATAGATGATGGTGAACACGCCCATCAGGATCACGCTCCACACCACGCTGATGCCGGTGATGGTGGCGATCGCCAGCGCGGGCAGGAACAGGATCACGCTCATCCGCGCGCCGACCTGCATGGCGATGCACAGCGCGCTGGCGAGCATGCGGATGGCAGGGTGGAAGCGGGTTTCCAGGTACGAGAACACCGACATCAGGTCCAGCCGGCGCAGCAGCGGCACGATCCACACCGCCACGAACATCAGCCCGAGCACGGCGATCAGGTTGTTGGTCATGTACTGCCAGTTGGTCTCGAACGCCTTGGCCGGAATGGCGATGAAACTGATCGAACTGGTGTTGGTGGCATACAGGCTCACGCCTGCCGCCCAGAACGGAATGCTGCGCCCGCCGACGAAGAAGTCCGAGGTCGAATTGCGCTTTTCCTTCAGGTAGAAGTACATGCCAATGCCGATCATCGACGCGAGGTAGATGATGATCACCAGCCAGTCCATCCACTTCAGCAGGTGTTTTCCGGACGCCAGCTGCGCGGATTCGATGACCTGCCCGCCCTTGCCATCGCCGGTCATCCAGACCAGGCCGTTGCGCCAGCCGGTGGCCAGCAGCACGTCGTCGCCAACCGTCGCCGGCAGCGTGGCCCAGGCGCTGGTGATGGTGTGATAGGTCATCAGGTGCGTGCCGCGATTGTCGCGCACCAGCATCAGCAGATGCGCCTGTCCCATCGCGCGCGCCGAACCCGGCAGGCGCGTGCCCGGCACCGCCGGCTTGGTTTCCCACCCGTGATCGGCCGTCCAGCGCCACAACGGTTGCGAGGTCGTGCCGGTGCCGATCAGGTAGAGCGCGTTGGTCTGCGCCAGCAACTCGCCGCCCGAGGCGCCTTCCGGCCACGCCGGGCCGTCTACCCACGCGGCAGGCCCGTTCAATACGGTACGCCACAGGCGAGGCGTGCCGTCGCCCAGGCCCATCACGTACAGGTTTTCGCCCAGGATGGCGAAGCGTGCGCCGCTCAGCGCCAGCGGGAGCGCGGGCATCGACTGGCGGGCGAGGCTGTTTCTGCTTAGCCGAAGTTCCTCGATCCGCGCCGGCCCGGTTCCGACGGACACCAGCGCGAACAGGCGACGGCCATCACCGCCGGCGTCCAGCACGCGTGGCGCGGCGCCGCCAGGCCATGACAGCGCCTGCCACTGGCGGCCATCGGCCGACAGGGCCCACGCGCCATCGCTGCCCAGCGCAAGCGGACGGTCCTCGATCGATCTCAGCATCTCCACGTGCGCGCCGGCAGGCAGCGCCGGCAGCGCATCGCGTTCGACCGAGGTCAGGCTCTCGGCGTGCACGCCGGGAACGGCCGCGCACAGCAGCAGCAACAGGCATAGCGCGGCGCGCAGGAAGCCGGTCGCCTCCTTGGATACGGGCAGGAAGGCGGTTCGGCTCATCGTGTTTCCATGCTTTCGAAATTCGGTGTGGTCGCGGCATCCGGCGCATCCGGAACGCGCCGCGTGGATGGCAATCCCCTGCGCTCCCCCGCGATCTTCATGCCTCCGCCGCCGCGACGATGGCTTGCGCACGGTGCAGGTAGGGAGGATCGATCATGCGTCCTTCCAGCAGGAAGGCGGCACGTCCTTGCCGTGCCGCCTCGGCGGCGGCCGCGACGATCCGCCGCGCCCGCGCGATCTCTTCGCCGGAAGGCTGGAACACGGCATTGGCCAGGTCGATCTGGCGGGGATGGATGCAGCTCTTGCCCAGATAGCCCAGCCGGCGGGCGATGCCCGCCTCGGTCCGGAATCCCGCCTCGTCGGCGAGGTCCGGATAGGCGCTGTCATAGGCGAACACGCCGGCTTCGGCGGCGGCCATGCGCAGGGCGTACATCGCCGCGTGCAGGTTGGCCGGATCGCGGCGATCGATGCCCTGGTGCTCGAACAGGTCACCCAGGCCCAGTTGCAGTCCGGCCACGCGCGGATGCGCGCGGGCGATGTCGGCGGCGTTGCGCAGGCCCAGCGGCGTCTCGATGTTGATCAGCAATTCCGGCGCCTGCTCGGTCGCCAGCAGCGAGGCCATCGCCACCACCGCCGTGGTGACGTCCCGGGCCTGCTCGATCTTGGGCAGGTTCAGCAGATCCACCCGGCGGCCCGCGAGCGCGGCCAGGTCCGCCTCGAACTCCGGCGAAGACGGCGCGTTGGTACGCACGATGATCACCTTGCCGGCCGGCAGGTCCGCGCCCGCCAGGAACTGCGCCAGGTTCGCGCGCGCCTCCGCCTTGCGCCCGGGAGGCACGGCGTCCTCCAGGTCGAAGGAGATCGCGTCGGCACCGCTCGCCATCGCCTTGGCGAACAGTTCCGGGCGACTGCCGGGCACGAACAACTTGCTACGCATGGACCGCACTCTTCATGGCGGGGCAGTTTCAACGATGCGGACACAAAGAAAAGTCGCGCCCGGCATCTTCAGACCCAACATTTGCTTGCGATATGCCACCGCCGCCGCGTCACGCCTTGCCGTGGCGGTGATCCCGGCCCCGTGTCGCGGCAGGCGCGCGCGCCGCGAAACACCCGCGACGACAAGCGCGCCCCTGGCCGCGCGCCCGGATGGGCCCGGTTTGCTGCGATGCAACCCGTCGCCGCGCGGTCAACGGCGCACGTCGAACCCCGCCTGCGTCAGGAAGGCATCGACCTCGGCGACATCCAGGGTGCTGAAGTCGCCCGGCAGCGAATGCTTGAGGCATCCCGCCGCCAGGCCGAAACGCAGCGCGTCGGCGTCGTCCCGGCCGGTCAGATCGCCGTGCAGCACGCCGGCAGCGAACGCATCGCCGGTACCGATGCGGTCGACGATGCCCGGAATCTCGTACTCCGGCGTTCCCAGCAGGCGCCCGTCGCGCCGCAGCGCGACCGCGGACAGGGCATGGTGATCCACGTTGCGCTGCACGCGCACGGTCGCGGCCATCCGCTGCAATCGCGGAAACGCCGCGAACGCGGCCTGCGCGCCGGCGGCGAAGCGTTCCTGCGCGGTGGCGCCATCGAACGAGCGTCCCAGCACGACTTCGATGTCGCGATGGCTGGCGAACATCACGTCGGCCTCGGCCATCAGGCCATGCAGCAGCGCCGGCGCATCGCCATCCCATGCCTGCCACAGCTGCGGGCGATAGTTGCCGTCGAAGGACACCCGGACGCCCGCCGCGCGCGCGGCGCGCATCGCTTCCAGCGTGCCCCGCGCCGCGTCCGCGCCCAGCGCCGGCGTCACCCCGGACACATGCAGCCAATCGGCGCCGGCCAGCAGCGCGGGCCAGTCATGGCAACCACCGCCGGCCTGCGCGAAGGCCGAACCGGCACGGTCGTAGAGCACCTGCGAGGGCCGGTGGATCGCGCCCGTAGTGAGGAAATAGAGGCCCATCCGTCCAGGCAGCCGCTGCACCGCCGAGATATCGACCCCATGCCGGCGCAATTCTCCGGTTGCGGCCTGGCCCAGCGCATTGTCGGCCACCACGCCGACCATGTGCGCGGCGTGGCCAAAGCGGGCCAGCGACACCGCGACGTTCGCCTCGGCGCCACCGACATGCACCTCCAGCGAAGGCGTTTGCAGCAGGGTCCCGCGACCGGGCGCGCCCAGCCGCAGCAGCAGTTCGCCAAAACAGACAACCTTCCCCACTCCGCCTCCCTGTCCATGCATGTAACGGTCCCGGAGTGTACGGTGCCGCAGGCGCTGGCGCGCGCATTGCATTGAAACGGAGACAAGGTCGCCCGATCGCCGCCGCTCTGCTCAGGGCTCGGGACGCTCCCAACGTCGATAAGTGTCGTCCAGGCCCTTGCGCAGGCGGCGGTAGCCGGCGGTACCGGGGCGCACGTCCAGGCGTTCGGCCACCGCGCGCCAACCGCCGGCGTGATCGCGCGACCATTCGCGCACCACCGCGCGGCACGGCTGGCCGGCCACCTGCGCCACCGCGCAGGCCATGTAGATGTCGCCGGCGGACCAGTCCGGCTGTTTCATCATCGCTTCCACATAGGCGCGCGGCACGCTGTAGTAACGCGCCATCTCATCGGCGAAGGCCGCCGGATAGCGCGCCGCGTAGTCGTTGATGTCCTTGAGGTGGCGATCCACCGACGCGTCCCCGCTCCCGGGCCATTCAGCCGCTTCGGTCCTGGCTGGCGCGGGCGTGGTGCCCTGCGCGGCGCCCGCCGCCACGACGAGCGCGATCAGGCCGGGGAAAAGGGTGGTGCGGAGGAAACGGGGCGCAGGCATGCGCGCATTGTGCCGCAGCGCCGGTGTCATTGCAGGCGGCCGGTGTGCACCGGCCGCCCGCTGGTCATGCGATGGGTATCGGATCAATCGTCGTCGTGATGGCGGCCACGTCCATCGTGGCGGCGCCAGCGGCGATCGTCGTCGTCCCAGCGATCCCGATCACGCCGGTCATACCGGTCACGGCGATCGTAACGGTCGTAGCGATCATAGCGGTCGCGATCGACGTAACGCACGTAATGCGGGTTGTTGCGGTAGTAGCCGTAGGCGTTGCCGCGCGGCGGCGTGCGGTAATACTGCCGCGGCACGTAGCGGTAGTAGGTCGGACGGTGGTAGCGATCGCGCACCACGATCACGCGATTGCCGTAGCCGTAACGATCCCCGTACCCGTGGCGGTAGTAGGGCTGTCCGCCGTGGTAGATGACATCGGCCACGTCCACGATGACCCGGACCAGATCGTCGTCCGCGCGGGCCGGCGAAGGCGCCAGCGCCGCCAGTCCGAGACCGGCGGCCAGGACAGTGGGAGCCAGCAGACGCGTGAGTGAGAAGCTTGCCATGACATCCTCCGGTGGCCCGTCTCGCCGGGCCCATAGGTGAAAGGTCCTGTCCCGCGGACCTGTGTGTGAAAGATGTCGCCTGACGCGTGAACCCGGATATAACCCGGCGGGCCTTCCCCGGCTCCCGCTGGAGGCGGATACCTTCCGTTCAACCAGGCTCCTTTTCCGGCCCCGATTCCCGGGAGAACGCCGGGACGCCCTCAGCCGGTACGGGCCTCGATCCCCGCCAGCGCGGCCGGCAGTTCGACTGCGGCGGCCACCGTCACCAGGTTCGGCACCTCCGCGCCCAGGCCATGCTCGGCTTCCAGCGCCCAGGTGACGTGGTAAGGCATGTGGATGCCCCAGCCGCCGAGCTGGATCACCGGCTCGATGTCCGAGCGCAGCGAATTGCCGATCATCGCGAACTGCGCGGGCGCCACTTCCAGTTCCTGCAGCACGCGCGTGTAGGTGGACACATCCTTTTCCGACACCACTTCGATGCGGTGGAACAGATCGGCCAGTCCGGATTGCGCGATCTTGGCTTCCTGGTGGAACAGGTCGCCCTTGGTGATCAGGACGATTTCGTGATCGCGCGCGATCGCTTCGACCGCCTCGCGGATTCCCGGCAACAGATCGACCGGATGCTGCAGGGTGGCGCGGCCAATCTCCAGGACGCGATGCAGATCACGCGCGCTGATGCGCTCGTCGGTCAGCTGGATCGCGGTTTCCAGCATCGACAGGGTCATGCCCTTCACCCCATAGCCGAACACCTTGAGGTTGCGTCGCTCGGTATCCAGCAGGTGCTGCTGCATGCGGCGATCGGCCAGATCGATGTAACCGGCCAGGATCGCCTCGAAATCCTGCTCGGCCTGCCTGTAATAGTCCTCGCTCTTCCAGAGGGTGTCGTCGCCGTCGAAACCGACCCAGCGTATGCCCATGCGTGCGGCCTCCTGATCGTGGGGGCGCGCAGCATAGCAGCCGCCGGACATGCCGAGGGCGGCCCGAAGGCCGCCCTCTTCCTTGGTCGTGAACCGTGTCGCGCGAACTTCCGTTCCGGTACCACTGGAACGGGAAGCGCGCCGCGCGCCGTTACTTTGCCGGCGGCGTGCTGCTGCCGCTGCCGGAATCACCCGGAGGCGGCGGCGTCTGATCGCTGGCCGGCGGCGTGGTGCCGTCTGCCGGCGGCGGCGTGGTCGTCGGCGGTGCATTCGGATCCGTGGTCGGCGGTGCGCTCGGATCGGCGGGTGGCGGCGTGGTCGCCGGTTCCGACGGTGGCGGCGTGGTTTCCGCCGGCGGTGCGGTGTCGGACGGCGGCATCGTCGTTTCGTCCTGCGTCTTGCTGCATGCCGTCAACGCAAGCGCGCCACCGAGCATCGCCACCAACCACCAGGTGGGACGCGGGCGGTCCTGCGTGTTGCTGTGGAAAAAGGAATTCATTCATGTCCTCCTCTGGCCGCGCCGATCGCGGATCGTGCCGCGGCGGGTGAAAAGATCAGCGGCCGTTGCCGGCCGGCTTGTAGGCGGCGTACTCGGCGGGTGCGAGTTTGCCGTCGGCGTCCTGGTCGAGGGTTCCAAAAGCCTGGGTCAATGCGGGATCGACCGCGGCTTCGTCCTTGGCGATGCTGCCATCGCCATTGGCGTCAAGCTCTTCGAACGGCCGGGGCGCGGGCGTGGCCGCGTCATTGGCCGGCGGTGTGTCGGCCTGCCGCGGAGGCGTCTCCTGGCGTTGCTCCTGGGCGTCGCGGTCCTGCGCCATGCCCGGCGCGGATGCCGCCAATGCGGCGACCAGCAGGGCCAGCGGAAGATGGAACCGGGGAGATGATGATTTCATGCGCTCCTCCTGTTGCTGCGTTCGTACACCCGCCGATGCGTGCATCCGGACACGGGGAACAACGGCTCGCCTGGAGACGGAGGGCGGCGGTGCCGCCCTCCGCGGGCGCGATGACGGTGCGCTGCGCCGTCACCCTGCGGTCATGACGACCGCGTTGCGCGACTTACTTCTGCGGCTCGCTGTAGTTCTTTTCGACGAACGCCTTGTACTCGTCGGCAGTCAGCTTGCCATCGGCATCACCATCGGCCTTGTCGAACACCTGGGACAGGCCGGCATTGGCGGCGGCCTCTTCCTTGGTGATGTTGCCGTCACCGTCCTTGTCGATATCGGCCCAACCCTGCTGGCTGCCCGACTGGGTCGACTGCTGGGCGGACTGCTCCGCACCGCCCGCCGCCTGATCCGTGGTCGGCTGCGCCTGCTGCGTCGGCTCGGCCTGCTGGGTCTGCGGCTGCTGCTGGGCCTGCGTATCCTGCGCGAACGCCATCGGCATGGCGACGGCGGCACCCAGGGCGATCAGGGCAATCAGCGGCTTGCGGGTGTTGTTCTTGGTCATCGTCGTTTGCTCCGTTATGGAATTAGGAAGTGCGTCCTGTAGCGCACGATGCCGACGATGCCGTTGTGCTTCTGAATCAATCCTGCGGCGCGAAATGAATGTGCACGCAGGCTTAACCACCCGCGATTTTTTTTCGATTACATCGTTCGTTAGCGATACGTGATGGCTATGTGCAAGGCGTATCGCAGCGTGATGCACACGTCAGATCAGTGTTCAATCCGCGTGTTTTTTTCTTCCCGGCGAACGGACCCTTCACGCCAGGCTCGGCTGAACCATTGCCAACCCATCACCACGCCGGTCAATGCGCCGATGATCTCCAGGACCACGCGGGTGCCCAGCGCGTCCGGATCGTGGATGGCTTTCAGCGCAATGCGCGCGTACAGCGGCGACTCCAGCTTCACCATGCCCAGGTAGAACAGGTTCCAGATATCGATGCCGGCGCCGATGATTACCGCAATCACGCACGACCATCCGATCGCATGCCCGATCGACCAGCCCAGTGCCCGGCAGATCGCCTGCCAGCCGGCGTAGACCAGCAGGCCGATGGCGAAAGCGATCAGGCAGGCTTCCAGCGCGCCGAGGAATCCGAAGTGCAGGGGCAGGTTCATGCGTTCTTGCGTGCTCCCGTCACGCGAGGGATCCGGCAACGCGGATCGTGCAGGTGCCGGCGGCGTTCGACGGCGATGGCATAGGATACGTGATGCGCGCGCCGGGCCGTGGCCGGAGGCGTGGCGGGATGTCGGCTCGTGCCACGGCGGAAAACGGCCACGGGAGGAACGGGATGGAACGTCTGTTGGTGGCGGGAAGCACGGGGCTGGTGGGCCAGGCGGTGCTGGCACTCGCGTTGGCCGATACCCACATCGGCAGGGTCATCGCACCGACCCGTCGGCCTTTGGCCCCGCATCCGCGATTGTCGAACCCGATCATCGATTTCGAGCGCCTGGATCCGACGGCCGACCATTGGCGCGCGGACGCCATGATCTGCGCCCTGGGCACCACCCTGCGCGACGCCGGCTCGCGCGATGCCTTTCGCCGGGTCGACTTCGACTATCCGCTCGCGCTCGCCCGCCTGCTGCACCAGCATGGCGCACGCACGCTGGCGGTCACCTCGGCCGCCGGCGCTCGCGCGGATTCGCGGATCTTCTACTCGCGCACGAAGGGAGAACTGGAACAGGCCCTGTCCGCCTGCGGCTTCGATTCGCTCACCTTCATCCGCCCTTCCCTGCTGGGCGGCGAACGCCCGCGCCGGCGCGCCGGCGAACACCTCGCGCTGCGCCTGCTGACCACGCTCGCACCGCTGGTGCCCGCACGCTACCGGGTGGTGCCGGCCACCGCGGTGGCCGCCGCGCTGCTGGAGGCTGCCCATGCGGCGACGCCCGGCACGCGGATCATCGAGTCCGAAGCGATTGCCCGCTGATTCTCGGCCGATATCCGGTTAGCCAACCGTGGCGTGCAGGCGTCGCATGCGCCACCACAGGCCGGCGTTGAGCAGCAGGAAATAGCCGACCAGCGCCGCCGCGAATCCCATCGTCAGCGGACTGGCCTGTTGCGCGGAGGCCGCCGCACCGTCGGCGAACGCGCCCTGCGACCAGCGCCACGCCAGGCGGCCGACCAGCAGCAGGGTCAGGATGCCGCCGAACCAGGGGTTCGGCACGTAGGTCGGCAGTCCTTCGTGCCATTCGACCCGCGTGTGCCGCAGCGCGAATCCGCCCAGCAGCAAGCCACCCGCCAGCCCGGTGGCCACACCCGCCGCCACCCCCGGCAGGAACGCGGCGCCGAACAGCAGCATGCCCAGCAGCAACACCATCAGGACCAGGCGGAACACGGTGCGCTTGGGCTGCCAGGGCTGGCGGCCGAAGCTGCGGCGGATGCGGCGATACATGATCCAGCCGATCCCCGCGGTGACGAGATAGGGAGTCAGGGCTGGCAGGGCGGCGGCAGGCATGGCGGGCGTCCAGGGATTGGTTGGCGCCCACCTTAGGTCCCGGCAGGGCGCCGGGACCAGTGACGGTTGTCATCAGTTGCGGGGGAAACTCAGCGCAGCAGTCCGTGCGGCACCTGCCGCAGCGGCTGCATGCCGTCGGTGGCGGCAATCGCCTGGCTGGCGCGGTCCAGCAACGCATCGTCCTCGCCATCGATGACCACCAGCAGGCGGCCAGCTTCGATTTCGCGCTCGTAGTCCCGGCGGACCTCGCTGGGCACGGTGGATCCGGCCAGCGCGGCGGACCAGCCACCGACCGTCGCGCCCACCAGCGTGGTGATGATCACCCCAAGCGCATGGAACCCGGCCTGCGGCAGCCACATGCCGATCAGGCCACCGACCAGGCCGATGACGCCACCGCCGACGATTCCGCGCCAGGCGGCGGGGATGAAATCGGTCGGCGAGGCTTCCTTCTCGGCATCGGGGACCTGGGTCATCTCGATGTCGGACTGGGCCAGGACCGCGGCGTGGCCGGGACGGATGCCGAGTCGGAGCGCGGCACCCATGGCCTGTTCCGCGGTGCCCAGGTCCGGAGCGCTGAAAACACGTCGTTTCATGGCGTTCTCCCGTGGGCGGCTGTCTTCCAGCCTGTGAAGACCATAGGCCCGCGCAGGAGATGTGGAAGTGAAGAAATGCCGCGCAGGCCGGAACGACGCGCGGATGCGCATCATCGGCCGGTCACTGCGCCGGGCGTTCGGGGGCGCTCTTGCGGCCGAGCGCGCGCAGGTACAGGTCGTACAGGGCGGTGACCTTGGCCACGTATTCCTGGGTTTCCGCATAGGGCGGCACCCCGCCGTACCGGGCGACGGTGCCGATGCCGGCGTTGTAGGCCGCCGCCACCAGGGTCAGGTCACCCTTGTAGCGCCGCATCAATTGCCTGAGATGGCGCGCGCCGGCATCGATGGACTGGGTGGAGGAGAACGGATCGGTCACCCCGTACTCGGTCGCCACCTCCGGCATCAGTTGCATCACGCCCTTGGCACCCTTGGAGGACACCGCCTTGGCGTCGAAATCGCTTTCCGCATGGGCAATCGCGCGCAGCCAGGCATCGTCCACGCCGGTCTTCTTCGCCGCCGTGCGGAAATCCACGGGATACATGTTCAGGCGCGGCTTGCCGACCTTGCCCAGACCCGGATGGGCCGGCTCGCCCGGCGGGGTGGCCACGGTGAACTTCAGGTAGACCCGCGACCCGGGCAGGTTGCGGGTGCTGTACACCAGCTGGCCGTCCTGCTCGCGCTCGTACAGGGTGCCGCTGAAGATGCCCATCCGTCCCCACAGGTTCGGGGTTTGCACGGCATTGTCGTCGATTTCCCTGGCCTGGCAGCGCGAGCCCGGCTCCGGCGCGGTGGCCAGGCTGACGGTGCCGTCGCGCACGCAGCGGTAGACCGTCCGCGCCTGGGCGTCGGGCACGCCGGAGCCGGCCAGGAAGGCCAGCAGACAGACCAGCAGGACGGAGGGGCCGCGCATACGGGGCGGATTCTAGGGCCGGCAAGCTGAGCCGCAACCCCCATGGCGAACCGGCGACCGCTGGCCCGGCAGCCCGGCCACGCCGGGATTCCGGCCCCCTTCCGGGAAGTCCTCCGGCACGCCCCTGCTGCGCCGCAGCAGGCAAGCGCGTAGAATTGCCGGCCCTGTCATTCCGCACGCTCTGGAGCACACGCATCATGGGTCTGGACCACGTTTCCACCGGCAAGAACCCGCCGGAAGAAATCAACGTCATCATCGAAATCCCGAAGGATTCGGAACCGGTGAAGTACGAAGTGGACAAGGAAAGCGGGGCGATCTTCGTCGATCGCATCCTCTCCACCCCGATGCGCTATCCCTGCAACTACGGCTACGTGCCCAACACCCAGTGCGGCGACGGTGATCCGGCCGACGTGCTGGTGGTGCTGCCGCTGCCGCTGATCCCCGGCTCGGTCATCCGCTGCCGCCCGGTCGGCGTGCTGCGCATGAGCGACGAGGCCGGCAGCGACGAGAAGCTGCTCGCCGTGCCGGTGGAGAAGGTGTTCTCCGGCTACAAGCACATCACCGACATCGACCAGGTCAGCCCGCACTGGCTGGAGCGCATCGGCCACTTCTTCGAGCATTACAAGGATCTGGAGAAGGGCAAGTGGGTGAAGCTGGACGGCTGGGGCAACGCCGCCGACGCCAAGCAGGTGCTGGTCGACGCGATGCAGCGCTACGCCGAACTGAAGAAGTAAGCCGGCCCCGCATCGCACAGCAGAAAGCCCGCCATCGGCGGGCTTTTTGTTTGCATGGTTGTTCGCATGAGGCGGCGGTTCCGACGCCGGTTCAACCGCTCTTGCGTATCCCCATCTTCAGCGTGGTCAGGCCGATCAGCCGCGACACCACCAGGGCGATGTACATGACCCCCGCGAACTGCTCCAGCATCACCAGCGCGCGCGCCTGCGCCTGCACCGGCACGATGTCGCTCAGGCCCACGCCCGAGAGCAGGCTGAAACTGAGGAACAGCAGTTCCATCCAGGTGCGCGGCTGCTCCGGATTCACCGCCGCGATGAAGCTGCCCGGATACCACTGCTGGCAGACCGAGAAGGCGAACGCGAACGCCCACGCCAGCAGGGTGAAGGTCGCGCCGGCGGCGAACAGTTCGTCGCTGGAGACCTCGTGGTCCTGCAGCATGTAGGCCATCAGGCTGCCTGCCGTATAGAAGTACAGCGCGCTCTCCAGCAGGTGCGCGAGGGTGTACAGCACGTTGTTGTCGGTGATCGCGGCCAGCAGCGACAGCACCACCGACGGCACGCCCAGCGCCAGCGCGAACCACAGCCGCAGCGGGCTGCGGTTGACCACCCACAGCGCCAGCGCGAGCACCAGGATCCCGAAAGCCCCGAACAGCGCGCGGCCGCCGGCGGTGCTTTCCATCACCGGGTACAGCAGCACCCCGCCGAGCTGCACCAGCAGCAACCACGCCGACGGGTGCCGGCGCGCGGCAACCAGCCAGCGGAGCCAGGTCATGCCCATCTCAACCCTTGAAGTGGTAGACCAGCGCGTAATAGATCACGTAGATCCACGACAGCAGGCCGTGGATGATGGCCCACAGCAGCGACTTGTTGGCGCTCCAGGAAATGGTGATCGCCAACGCCGTGCCGAAGCCGATGCCCGCCCGGGCCGCACTCGCCGCGCCGCTCATTTGCGCGGCGCCGCGGGAACGACCGGGGTACCGCTGCCGGCCCGGTAGGGATAACGCGCAAAGATGTCGGCAACCGCCTGGTCCAGGCGCGCGGCGCGTTCGGCCGGCTTGGCGTTGGCGACGCGGCCGACCGCGATGCCCTCCCATACCAGCTGGTTGCGCTTGGCGTCGACCAGATCGAAGTTCAGCGTGCCCTCGGTGTACTGGTAGACGTTGGTGCGGTCATACCAGTAGGGAACGGCGACATACCGGCGGGCGCGGTAGCTGTAGTAATAGTTGTAGTCCACGTCCGGCATGCTGACCACGTCGGTCTTTTCCTGCATGTAGGCGTTGATGTTCAACCACAGGTCCGGCGACTTCTCGTCGTAGGCGTAACCCCGCGATTCCATCTGCGCGCGGGCGGCGGCCTTGAGCCGGGCGCTGGTGATGGTGGCGTAGCCTTCGCTCTCCACCGCCAGCGGCGAGTAGAACGCGAAGCTCCGGTAGCGCGCGAAATCGGCCGACGGGTCGGCCTCGCTGCTGATGCGCGGGCCGGTGGCGCAGGCCGCCAGCAGCAGGACCCCGGCCAGCAGCAGGCCGCGGGTGAGGAATGGGATGGCATTGCGCATGTTCGGCGTTCTCCTGTCCGGGACGCCAAGCGTCGCGCGGGCGCGGCGGCGGCACAAGCCCCGCCGGCCCGGAAAGGCGGCGAACGGACGCATCCGCCCGCCGCATGGTTCAGCCCTGGTGATAGACCTTCGCGCCCTGGGCGAGGAACTCGGCCGATTTCTCGGCCATGCCGGCCTCGATCGCCTGCTGTTCATCCACGCCATGCTCGGCCGCGTAATCGCGCACGTCCTGGGTGATCTTCATCGAGCAGAAGTGCGGGCCGCACATCGAACAGAAGTGGGCCAGCTTGTGCGCGTCCTTGGGCAGGGTCTCGTCGTGGAATTCCTTGGCCTTCTCCGGATCCAGGCCGAGGTGGAACTGATCCTCCCAGCGGAACTCGAAGCGCGCCTTGCTCAGCGCGTTGTCACGCACCTGCGCGCCCGGATGGCCCTTGGCCAGATCCGCGGCATGGGCGGCGATCTTGTAGGCCATGATGCCGTCGCGCACGTCCTGGCGGTTGGGCAGGCCCAGATGCTCCTTGGGCGTCACGTAGCAGAGCATCGCGGTACCGTACCAGCCGATCATCGCCGCGCCGATGGCGCTGGTGATGTGGTCGTAGCCCGGCGCGATGTCGGTGGTCAGCGGTCCGAGCGTGTAGAACGGCGCCTCGCCGCACTCGCGCAGCTGCTTGTCCATGTTCTCCTTGATCAGCTGCATCGGCACGTGGCCGGGGCCTTCGATCATGGTCTGGACGTCATGCTTCCAGGCGATCTTGGTCAGCTCGCCCAGCGTTTCCAGCTCGCCGAACTGGGCGGCGTCGTTGGCGTCGGCGATGCAACCCGGGCGCAGGCCGTCGCCCAGGCTGAAGGCCACGTCGTAGGCCTTCATGATCTCGCAGATTTCCTCGAAGTGGGTGTAGAGGAAATTCTCCTTGTGGTGCGCCAGGCACCACTTGGCCAGGATCGAACCACCGCGCGAGACGATGCCGGTGACCCGCTTGGCGGTCAGCGGCACGTAGCGCAGCAGCACGCCGGCATGGATGGTGAAGTAGTCCACGCCCTGCTCGGCCTGTTCGATCAGGGTGTCGCGGAAGATCTCCCAGGTCAGTTCCTCGGCGCGGCCGTCGACCTTCTCCAGCGCCTGGTAGATCGGCACGGTGCCGATCGGCACCGGTGAATTGCGGATGATCCACTCGCGGGTCTCGTGGATGTGCTTGCCGGTGGACAGATCCATCACCGTGTCGCCGCCCCAGCGGATCGACCAGACCAGCTTCTCCACTTCCTCGGCGATGCCGGAGGAGACCGCGCTGTTGCCGATGTTGGCGTTGATCTTGGTCAGGAAATTGCGGCCGATGATCATCGGCTCGCTCTCCGGGTGGTTGATGTTGTTCGGCAGGATCGCGCGGCCGCGGGCGATCTCGTCGCGCACGAATTCCGGCGTGATGATCTTCTGGATGCTCGCGCCGAAGCTCTCGCCCGGATGCTGTGCCAACAGCAGCGCTTCGCGCACCGCCTCCAGCCTCTGGTTCTCGCGGATGGCGACGTACTCCATCTCCGGCGTCACGATGCCCTTGCGCGCATAGTGCATCTGGCTGACGTTGGCGCCTGCCTTGGCGCGGCGCGGCAGCATGCGTCCGGGGAAACGGACCGCATCCAGTTTCGGATTGGTCTCGCGCGAACGGCCGAATTCCGAGCTCAGCGCGGACAGCGCCTCGGTATCACCGCGCTCCTCGATCCAGCGCGCGCGCAATGCCGGCAGGCCCGCCGCCAGATCGATGCGCGCATCCGGATCGGTGTACGGGCCGGAAGTGTCGTAGACCGTGACCGGTGCGTTCTCCTCGCCGCCGAACAGGGTCGGCGTGCGGGTCAGCGCGATTTCGCGCATCGGCACGCGCAGATCCGGGCGCGAACCGGTCACGAAGACCTTGCGCGAACCGGGAATCGGACGGGTGACGGATTCGGAGAGCTGCTGGGTATCCTGCAGCAGGCGGGAGGGCACGGCGTTCATCGGCATCGTCCTGGTTGGAAAGCGGGACGAAGCGGCGGCGCATGGAACGCGGGCGGATCGCTGGCGATCGGTCGCGTCCTGCGAAGCTTCCCTACGCCGGTCTTAACCGGATCAGGTTCGAAGGGTCTGTCTCAACCGCCGCCCACCGGGCCGGCGATACCCCCGCTTCGGGCGCTATTACACCATATCGGCGGCGCGGGAGCGCTTCAGGCGGAGCTTGCTATGATGCGTGCCCGCCGGGGTACCGCCCGTCCGCATTTTTCCGCCCGACGATTCGCGCCCTGCCCGGCCCCTCCCGTTCAGACAAGGAGGCCTGCGTGGTTTTCCGTATCTCCATCCTGCTGGTGGCCCTCCTGGTCGCCGCCGCCGGTCTTGCGCCCGGTCCTTTCAACGCCTGGATCCAGCAGCAGCTGGCCGGGATCATTTCCAGCGCCGGTTGGCTGTACCTGCTGATCGTGTTCGCCGCGCTGGTCTTCCTGCTGTATCTGGCGGTGGGGCGCTTCGCCAACCTGCGCATCGGTGGCGAGGATGCCGAGCCGGAATTCTCCAATGCCAGCTGGCTGGCGATGCTGTTCGCCACCGGCATGGGCATCGGCCTGGTGTTCTGGGGCGCCGCCGAGCCGGTGTCGCACTACTTCAAGCCGCCGGAAGGGCTGGTGCCGGGCAGCCTGGATGCCGCGCGCGCATCGATGCGCTACGTGTTCTTCCACTGGGGCCTGCACCCCTGGGCGATCTACGCGCTGATCGGACTGGCGATGGCCTGGTTCCAGTTCAATCGTGGCGGGCGCGGCCTGATCAGCGATCTGCTGCAACCGGTCATCGGCCATCATCATCGCGGCTGGATCGGCCATGCGGTGAACATCGCCGCGGTGGTGGCCACCGCAGTCGGCGTGGCCACCACGCTGGGATTCGGCACCATCCAGATCGCCGCCGGCGTGGCGCGGGTCACCGGCATTCCCGATTCCATCGGCACCGAGCTGGCGATCATCGGCGTGGCGTTCGTGCTGTACATGGCTTCCACCATCAGCGGCGTGGATCGCGGCATCAAATGGTTGTCGAACTTCAATCTCGGATTGGCCGCGCTGTTGCTGGCGATGGTGCTGGTCCTGGGTCCCACCGGTTTCATCTTCGACACCTTCACCACCACGCTGGGCACCTATCTCAACCAGTTGGTCAACATGAGCCTGCGGATGTCGCCGTTCTCCGGCAGCACGTGGGTAGCCGACTGGACGATCTTCTATTGGGCCTGGTGGATCGCGTGGGCACCGTTCGTCGGATCGTTCATCGCCCGCATCTCGTGCGGCCGGACCATCCGCGAGTTCGTGTTCGGCGTGGTGGTCATCCCCAGCCTGCTGGGCTTCGTGTGGTTCTCGGTGTTCGGCGGAACGGCGTTGTGGATGCAGATTCTCGGCGGCGTGGACATGGGCGTGCCGCTGGCACGCGGCTATGAGACCGTGCTGTTCACCCTGTTCGATCATCTGCCGCTGTCGACGCTGCTGGCCGGCATCGCGGTGCTGCTGTTGATGATCTTCTTCGTGACCTCGGCCGATTCGGCGGTATTGGTACTGGCGAGCATGTCCACCGACACAGCCGGCGATCCGCCGCTGCGCCGACGCCTGGTCTGGGGCGTGGGCGTGGCGCTGGTCGCGGCGACCCTGCTGCTGGCAGGCGGCCTGGATGCCCTGCAAGGCGTCATCACCATCACCGCGCTTCCATTCGCGCTGCTGCTGTTGCTGGTGATGCTGGGCCTGTACCGCGCGCTGAACCAGGAATATCGGCTCGGGCGCCGGCGCGAGCAGCGCGCGCGCCGGCTGATCATGGACTGGATCGCGCGCGAGGACGCCGCGCAGTCGGAGGAACGCTGACGGCCTCGCCGTCAGTCGATCCGGCCGGCCAGTTCCGCCAGCATCGCCTCGTCGGCGGGCACCAGCCGCACCGCGTCGCCGAACTCCGGCCAGCCGGCGCGCAGTCCCGCCATCACCGCGGGATCCTGCTGGTCGGCAACCAGCAGTTCACCGCCGATCGCGGCGCAATCCCGATCGGCTGCCGGCCGGCACAGCAGCGGCCCGGGCGGAATGACCGGCGAGCGCCAGAGTTCATGCAGGTCCGGCTGCGGTTCCGCGTCGTAGACATCGGCCGCCAGTGCGGCCACGTCGGCGCGGCCGTCCTTCAGCCAGGCCAGCGACGCGGCATGCGAACCGGCGTAGTCGACCCGCGCGAATGCGGCTTCAGGATTCGCGATGCCCATTTCCGCCAGTCCGCCACGCGGCACGAATCCGCCCGACGCCGAATCGCGGCCGACCAGCGCCAGCCTCAGCGTGGCCGCCCCGGCGGCGAGCGCGATGCCTGACAACGGCCGTTTCGCGACGATCACCGCGCGGTAGCGCTGCGCCTGCGCGGCGGGCACGTCCGGCACCGGCAACGTGGCCACGCTGCCCGGCGGCAATCGCAGCGCCTGCAGGTAACCGTGCAGGTTGGGCACCGCGACATCGACTTCTCCCGCCGCCATGCCCGCGATCAACGCGCTGGGCGACGGCAGCACGCGCACTTCGACGGGGCGCCGCAGCCGGCGGCCGAGATAGTCGGCCAGCGGCCGGATCGCCGCCGCCCGATCCCGCTGCGGATAGGCGTAGGTGGCCACCACCAGTGGCTCGGGATCCGCTGCCAGGGCGGGCGCAACCAGTGACACGAGCGCGATACCGCCCGCGAGAAACGCGCCCAAACGCAACCGGCGCAGCCTCATGCGTTGTCCAGCAATGCCTTGTCGCGCACCGCGCCCTTGTCGGCGCTGGTGGCGAGGAGCGCGTATGCCTTGAGCGCGGTGGTCACCCGGCGCGCGCGCGGCTGCGCGGGTTTCCATCCGCGCGCATCCTGTTCGGCGCGGCGCGCGGCCAGTTCCGCCTCGTCCACCAGCAGGTTGATGCCGCGGGCGGGAATGTCGATGCGGATGCGATCGCCGTCGCGGACCAGGCCGATCGCGCCGCCCGCCGCCGCTTCCGGCGAGGCATGGCCAATCGACAATCCGGAGGTGCCGCCCGAGAAGCGCCCATCGGTCAGCAGCGCGCACTGCTTGCCCAGGCCCTTGGATTTCAGATAGCTGGTCGGATACAGCATTTCCTGCATGCCCGGCCCGCCCTTCGGTCCCTCGTAGCGGATTACGACCACGTCGCCGGCCTTCACCTCGTCGCCCAGGATGCCCTTCACCGCCGCGTCCTGGCTTTCGTAGACGCGTGCGTTGCCTTCGAAGACGTGGATGGATTCGTCGACACCGGCGGTCTTCACCACGCAGCCATCGCGGGCGATGTTGCCGTACAGCACCGCCAAGCCGCCTTCCCGCGAGAAGGCATGCTCGATATCGCGGATGCAACCCTCGGCGCGATCGGTATCCAGCGACGGCCAGCGGGTGTCCTGGCTGAAGGCGACCTGGGTCGGAATGCCCGCCGGCCCGGCCTTGTAGAAGGTATGGACCTTCTCGTCCTCCACCACGCCCACGTCCCATTGCGCGATCGCGTCGCCCAGCGTCTTCGCGTGCACGGTCGCCACCTGCGTGTGCAGCAGCCCGCCGCGCGCCAGTTCCCCCAGGATCGCCATGATGCCGCCGGCGCGGTGCACATCCTCGATGTGGTACTTCTGGGTATTGGGCGCGACCTTGCACAACTGCGGCACGCGTCGCGACAGCCGGTCGATGTCGCGCATGTCGAACGCCACCTCGCCCTCCTGCGCGGCCGCCAGCAGGTGCAGGATGGTGTTGGTCGAACCACCCATAGCGATGTCCAGGGTCATCGCGTTCTCGAAGGCCTCGAAGGTGGCGATGCCGCGCGGCAATGCGGTCGGATCCTCCGCGCCGTACCAGCGATGGCACAGCTCGACGGCCAGGCGGCCGGCGCGCAGGAACAACTGCTCGCGGTCGGCATGGGTGGCGACCACCGTGCCGTTGCCCGGCAACGACAGGCCCAATGCCTCGGTCAGGCAGTTCATCGAGTTGGCGGTGAACATGCCCGAGCAGGAACCGCAGGTCGGGCACGCGCTGCGCTCGACCGCCGCCACCGCTTCATCGCTGGCGTTCGGATCCGCCGCCATCACCATCGCGTCGATCAGATCCAGCTTGTGATCGGCCAGCCGCGTCTTGCCCGCCTCCATCGGACCACCGGAAACGAACACGGTCGGGATGTTCAGCCGCAGCGCGGCCATCAGCATGCCCGGAGTGATCTTGTCGCAGTTGGAAATGCACACCAGCGCGTCGGCGCAGTGCGCGTTGACCATGTACTCCACCGAGTCGGCGATGACTTCGCGGCTGGGCAGCGAATACAGCATGCCGTCATGGCCCATCGCGATGCCGTCGTCGACCGCGATGGTGTCGAATTCCTTGGCGACACCGCCGACGCGTTCGATCTCGCGGGCGACCAGTTGGCCGAGATCCTTCAGGTGGACGTGTCCCGGCACGAACTGGGTGAAGGAGTTGGCGATGGCGATGATCGGCTTCTGGAAGTCGCCGTCCTTCATGCCGGTGGCGCGCCAGAGCGCACGGGCACCGGCCATGTTGCGCCCATGGGTGGAGGTCTTGGATCGGTATTCAGGCATGGTCTGCGGGGGAGTCGTATTGCGCGGAAGGCGGCGATTCTGCGGGCTTTTCATGGTTGCAGTTGCAACCATCGCCACGCAAACCGGCCTCTCATCGGGACATTACCGAAAATTTCCCCGGCGCGCTTGACAAGGCTCGAACGGGCATGTTTCCCTTGGCCTCATGTTGCATCGCCACACGCCCCTGACCCACGACCTGCGGACCGCGCCCAGCGCGGCCTCCATTCTCGTCGTCGTCCTTATTACCTCGCCAACAGGTGCGGGACGAACGGGCGTGTAAGCAGAAAACAACGCCAGATTCGCAAAACCCCGCACTGAGAAGTGCGGGGTTTTTTATTGCCGCCGATTTTTTCCGACCCACCCGCCCTTCCCAACTCAGGAATTCCGCAAATGACCACCGCCGCCTCCTCCGCCCCGCAACCCAAGATCGCCGTCGTCGGCTACGGCAGCCAGGGCCGCGCGCACGCGCTGAACCTGCGCGAATCCGGTTTCGACGTCACCGTGGGCCTGCGCCCGGGCGGTCCCACCGAGGCCAAGGCCCAGGCCGACGGTTTCCTGGTCAAGTCGCCGGCCGAAGCCGTGAAGGATGCCGACCTGGTCGCCGTGCTGACCCCGGACATGGTCCAGAAACAGCTCTACAACGACGTGCTGGCACCGAACATGAAGCAAGGCGCCTGCCTGCTGTTCGCCCACGGCCTCAACGTCCACTACGGCCTGATCGGCCCGCGCGAGGATCTGGACGTGGTGCTGGTCGCGCCCAAGGGCCCGGGCGCGCTGGTCCGCCGCGAGTACGAAATCGGCCGCGGCGTGCCCTGCATCTATGCGGTCTACCAGGACAAGAGCGGCCAGGCCGAGGCGCTGGCGCTGGCCTATGCCGCCGGCCTGGGCGGCGCCCGCGCCAACATCATCAAGACCAGCTTCAAGGAAGAGACCGAAACCGATCTGTTCGGCGAGCAGGCCGTCCTGTGCGGCGGTGCTTCCTCGCTGGTGCAGGCTGGCTTCGAGACCCTGGTGGAAGCCGGTTACCAGCCGGAAATCGCCTATTACGAAGTCCTGCACGAGCTGAAGCTGATCGTCGACCTGTTCTACGAGGGCGGCATCACCCGCATGCTGGAATTCGTGTCCGAGACCGCCCAGTACGGCGACTACGTCAGCGGCCCGCGCGTGATCGACGCCGGCACCAAGGCACGCATGAAGGAAGTCCTGAAGGACATCCAGGACGGCACCTTCACCAAGAACTGGATCGCCGAGTACGAAGCCGGCCTGCCGAACTACAAGAAGTACAAGCAGGCCGATCTGGAACATCCGATCGAAGTCGTCGGCAAGCAATTGCGCGCCAAGATGGTGTGGCTGCAGGCCAACGCCTCCCAACCCGATACAGAACAGGCCGCCGCCGCATGAACGCCGACGCTGCCGCTGCTTCCCGCAATGGCGCCCGCTGGTTGACCCAGGCCCTGGAAGCCGAAGGCGTGGATACGCTGTTCGGCTATCCGGGCGGCACCATCATGCCGTTCTACGACGCGCTGGTGGATTCGTCGCTGAAGCACATCCTGGTGCGCCATGAGCAGGGCGCGGCGCTGGCCGCCAACGGCTATGCCCGCGCCAGCGGCAAGGTCGGCGTATGCGTGGCCACGTCAGGCCCCGGTGCGTCCAACCTGGTCACCGGCATCGCCGACGCGATGCTGGATTCGGTGCCGATGGTCTGCCTGACCGGACAGGTCGCCACGCCGCTGATGGGTACGGACGCGTTCCAGGAACTGGACGTGTTCGGCCTGACCATGCCGATCGTCAAGCACAGCTTCCTGGCGCGGCGCGTCGAGGATCTGCCGGAGATGGTGCGCGAAGCGTTCCGCATCGCGCGCGAAGGCCGTCCGGGACCGGTGCTGATCGATCTGCCCAAGGACGTGCAGATGGCCGATGCCTCGCATCTGCCGGACCACGTGCCGGCCGCGGTCGATCCGGTGCCGGCGCCGGAGGACGCGCGGCTGGCCGAGGCGCTGGCGGCGATCGCCGGCGCCGAGAAGCCGGTGATCTACGGCGGCGGCGGCATCGCCCTGGCGGACGCCGTGGATGCGTTCCGCCAGTTCGTCGAGGCCACCCGCATCCCGACCGTGCTGACCCTGCGCGCATTGGGCGCACTGCCCGGCAACCACCCGCAGTTCCTGGGCATGTTGGGCATGCACGGGACCCGCGCCGCCAACATGGCGGTGCAGGAAGCGGATCTGCTGGTGGTCGTCGGCGCGCGCTTCGACGATCGCGCCACCGGCAAGCTGGCCGAGTTCGCGCCGTTCGCGCGGGTCGTGCACCTGGATGCCGACGCCTACGAGATCTCCAAGCTGCGCGGCGCCGACATCGCGATTCCGGGCGACGTCGCCGCCGGCCTGCGGACCCTGAGCGCGGCGCGCAGCACCTGCGAGGAATGGCGCAAGCGCTGCGCCGGCAACCGCGAACGGCACGGCTTCCGCTACGACGCGCCAGGCAGCGACATCTATGCGCCGGGCCTGCTAAAGCGGCTGACCGAAGTGGCGCCCGCCGACACGATCGTCGCCTGCGATGTTGGCCAGCACCAGATGTGGGTGGCCCAGCACTGCAAGTTCGGGCATCCCCGCAACCACCTGACCAGCGGCGCGCTGGGCACGATGGGTTTCGGCCTGCCGGCGGCGATGGGCGCGCAGTTCGCCTGCCCGGATCGCACGGTGGTGCTGGTCAGCGGCGACGGCAGCTTCATGATGAACGTGCAGGAGCTGGCCACCATCGCCCGCTGCAGACTGCCGGTGAAGATCGTGCTGCTGGACAACAGCGCGCTGGGCATGGTCCGGCAATGGCAGGAACTTTTCTTCGCCGAGCGCTACAGCGAAATCGATCTGTCCGACAACCCGGACTTCGCCGCGCTGGCGCAGGTGTTCGGCATTCCCGCCCGCCGCATCGAATTGCGCAACCAGGTCGATGACGCGCTGGCCGAACTGCTGGCCCAGCCCGGTCCCGCGCTGCTGCACGTCGCCATCGACATCAAGGCCAACGTATGGCCGCTGGTGCCGCCCAACCATGCCAACAGCTCGATGCTGGACGGCAATCCCGCCAAGCAGAGCCCGGAGCCCTCCTCCCATGCGATACCGGCTTGACCTGGTGCTGAAACCCGCCGAGGGCGCGCTGACGCGCGTGATCGGCATGGCCGAGCGGCGCGGCTTCGCGCCGCGCGCCATCAGCGGCGAACCCGCGCCCTCCGACGGGCGCTGGCGCGTGCAGCTGGTGGTCGACGGCCAGCGCCCGCCCGAAACCCTGCGCCTGCAGATGCAGAAGATCTACGACTGCGAATCGGTCGAGATCACCGCCGTCGATTCCGGGGAGGCCGCGTGATGAACACGTTGTCCGTCCACGCCGTCGGCACCCACGTCCGGAGGCGTCTTCTTCAACATCAGCCGTTCGCGTGCCGCGATGCCTGATGCCGGCCGCGCCGCCAGCAGCGAAGACCCGGACGTCGGCGACGTCCGGGTCAGCGTGGCCGACGTGCTGGCCGCGCAGGCGCGCCTGCGCCGCTATCTGCCGCCGACGCCGTTGCACCATGCCGAACGCTTCGGCGTGATGCTGAAACTGGAGAACCTGCAGCGCACCGGTTCCTACAAGGTGCGCGGCGCATTGAACGCGCTGCTGGCCGCGCGCGAACGCGGCGACAGCCGCCCGGTCATCTGCGCTTCGGCGGGCAACCACGCCCAGGGCGTGGCCTGGGCCGCCTACCGGCTGGGCGTGCAGGCCATCACGGTGATGCCGCACGGCGCGCCGGAAACCAAGATCGCCGGTGTCGCCCACTGGGGCGCGACCGTGCGCCAGCATGGCGCCAGCTACGACGAAGCCTTCGCCTTCGCCCGTGACCTCGCCGAACAGAACGGCTACCGCTTCCTGTCCGCGTTCGACGACCCGGACGTGATCGCCGGCCAGGGCACGGTAGGAATCGAAATCGCCCCACACGCGCCGGACGTGGTCATCGTGCCGATCGGCGGCGGCGGCCTGGCGTCCGGTGTCGCGCTGGCGCTGAAATCGCAGGGCGTGCGCGTGATCGGGGCGCAGGTGGAAGGCGTGGATTCGATGGCCCGCGCCATCCGCGGCGACACCGCCGCGCGCGATCCCGCCGCTTCGCTGGCCGATGGCGTGCGGGTCAAGATTCCCGGCTTCATCACCCGCCGCCTGTGCGCCAACCTGCTGGACGACGTGGTCATCGTGCGCGAGGCCGAACTGCGCGAGACGCTGGTACGGCTGGCGCTGGAGGAACACGTCATCGCCGAAGGTGCCGGCGCGCTGGCGCTGGCCGCCGGCCGGCGCGTGGCCGGCAAGCGCAAGTGCGCGGTGGTGTCCGGCGGGAACATCGATGCCACCGTCCTGGCCCGACTGCTCTCCGAAGTCCGTCCGCGCCCGCCGCGCAAACCGCGCCGGCGCAACCGCGAAGGCGAGCCTTCGCTTGCCGGCACGACGCCGCGCAATCCGACCATCCCCCGTTCCACCGCAGTGCCGCCCGCATCCCGTCCGCGCCGCACTGCCGCCGTCGCAGAGGAATCCAGCTGGTGAACACGAACATTTCCGAATCCAAGCCGTCCGACCACGTCCGCATCTTCGATACCACCCTGCGCGACGGCGAGCAGTCGCCCGGCTGCAGCATGACCCCGCAGCAGAAGCTGGTGATGGCGCGCGGGCTGGCCGACCTGGGCGTGGACATCATCGAGACCGGCTTCCCCGCCAGCTCGCAGTCGGACCGCGAGGCGCACGCGCTGATCGCGCGTGAATTGCGCGGGACCACCCTGGCGGTGCTGTCGCGCTGCCTGGCGGGTGACATCGAGACCTCGCTGCGCACGGTCACCGCCGCCGCCCGGCCACGCCTGCACTTGTTCCTGTCGACCAGTCCGCTGCATCGCGAGCACAAGCTGCGGATGAGCCGCGAGCAGGTGCTGGAGTCGGTCCACAAGCACGTCGGCATGGCGCGCGCGCATATCGACGACGTCGAGTTCTCCGCCGAGGACGCCACCCGCACCGAGGAGGATTTCCTGCACGAGGTGGTCGCCGCCGCGATCGCGGCCGGCGCCCGCACCATCAACCTGCCCGATACCGTCGGCTTCACCACGCCGGAGGAAATCCGCGGCATGTTCCAGCGCGTAATCGCGCAGGTGCCGGGCGCGGACAAGGTGGTGTTCAGCACCCACTGCCACAACGACCTGGGCCTGGCCGTGGCCAACTCGCTGGCCGCCATCGAGGGCGGCGCGCGCCAGGTGGAGGGTTCCATCAACGGCATCGGCGAGCGCGCCGGCAACTGCGCCATCGAGGAAATCGTGATGGCGCTGAAGGTCCGCAACGCGTTCTACAACCTGGACACCGGGGTGGACACCCGCCGCATCGTGCCGACCTCGCAGCTGCTGTCGCGGCTGGTCGGCATGCCGGTCCAGCGCAACAAGGCGATCGTCGGCGCCAACGCCTTCGCCCACGAATCCGGCATCCACCAGCACGGCATGCTGCGCCATCGCGGCACCTACGAAATCATGCAGCCGCAGGACGTGGGCTGGCCCTCTTCGCAGATGGTGCTGGGCCGCCACAGCGGCCGCGCAGCGGTCGAACAGCGCCTGCGCGCACTGGGCTACTGGCTGGACGAGGACGAGCTGAAGCTGGTGTTCGAGCAGTTCAAGGCGTTGTGCGAGAAGCAGCGCGTGGTTGGCGACGCCGACCTGCAGGCGCTGATGCAGGATGCGTCCGTCAGCGACGGTTACCGCCTGTCCTCGATGACCATCAGCGACGTCGGCAGCCGCGCCAACGCCCTGGTCGAACTGTCGGATCCGGACGGCAACCGGGTCGCCGAAACGGCGCAGGGCAATGGTCCGGTGGACGCACTGTTCGGCGCGCTGTCAGCCGCCACCGGCGTGCAGCTGCAACTGGAGAGCTACCAGGTTCACAGCGTCGGCATCGGCGCCGACGCGCGCGGCGAGGCCAGCCTGTCGGTGCGCTGCGAAGGCGAGGAATACGAAGGCACCGGCACCAGCAAGGACATCATCGAGGCATCGGCGCTGGCGTGGCTGGACGTGGCCAACCGCCTGCTGCGCCATCGCCGCGTTGCCAGCCAGGAAGTAGCGGCCGCGTGAGGCCGATCGCGACATGAATTCTCCCGACTCCCCGACCATGACCACCCAAACACCCCGTACCCTGTTCGACAAACTCTGGGACGCGCATGTCGTCAGTCCCGAAAGCGACGCCGCGCCCGCGGTGCTTTACATCGACCTGCACCTGATTCATGAAGTGACCTCGCCGCAGGCGTTCACCGAACTGAAGTCGCGCGGCCTGAAGCCGCGCCGCCCGGACCGCACCAAGGCGACGATGGATCACTCCACGCCCACCCTGCCCGCCGGGTCGGACGGCAAGCTGCCCTACTACACGGCCGCCGCCGAATCGCAGGTCCAGACCCTGGCGCGCAACTGTGCCGAACACGGCATCGAACTGTTCGACATGGGTTCCGACCAGCGTGGCATCGTCCACGTCATCGCGCCCGAACTGGGCTTCACCCAGCCCGGCATGACCATCGTCTGCGGCGACAGCCACACCTCCACCCACGGCGCGTTCGGCGCGCTGGCGTTCGGCATCGGCACCAGCGAGGTCGGCCACGTGCTGGCGACCCAGTGCCTGCTGCAGCGCAAGCCGAAGTCCATGGCGATCACGGTGGAGGGCGAACTGGCGCCGGGCGTCGGCGCCAAGGACGTCATCCTGCACATCATCGGCGTGATTGGCGTCAACGGCGGCACCGGCCACGTCATCGAGTATCGCGGTTCCACCATCCGCGCTATGGACATGGAGCAGCGCATGACCCTGTGCAACATGTCGATCGAAGCCGGTGCGCGCGCCGGCATGGTCGCCCCGGACGAGACCACCTTCGCCTGGCTGGCGCAGGCGCCGCGCGCGCCCAAGGGCGCCGACTTCGAGCAGGCCAGGCGCGAGTGGTCGGCGCTGCGCAGCGATGAGGGTGCCCGCCACGACGTGGAAGTGCGCATCGACGCCGCGGATATTCGCCCGACCCTGACCTGGGGCACCCATCCGGGCACCGCCATCGGCGTGGATGTCCCGATTCCCGCCGCCAACGACGCCGCCGCGCGCAAGGCACTGGACTACATGGCGCTGGAGGCGGGCCACGCGCTGGCCGGCACCGCGGTGGACGTGGTGTTCGTCGGCTCCTGCACCAATGGCCGCCTGAGCGACATGCGCGAAGTCGCTTCCGTACTGCGCGGCCGCCAGATCGATGCGCGCGTGCGCATGCTGGTGGTGCCGGGCTCGGAGCAGGTCAAGCGCCAGGCCGAGGCCGAGGGCATCGACGCCATCGTGCGTGCCGCCGGTGCGGAATGGCGCGAACCGGGCTGCTCGATGTGCATCGCCATGAACGGTGATCTGGTCGCCCCCGGCCAATTGGCCGTCAGCACCAGCAACCGCAATTTCGAGGGACGCCAGGGCCCCGGCTCGCGCACCCTGCTGGCCTCGCCGCTGACGGCGGCGTGGGCGGCGGTGAACGGAAGGGTCAGCGATCCCCGCGAACTGTTCGGTGCGCGCAAGGAGGTGGCGTGATGAGCGGTTTCCGTGAACTGCGTTCGCAGAGCGTCGTGCTGCGCCAGACCAACATCGACACCGACCAGATCATCCCGGCCCGGTTCCTGTCCACCACCGAACGCGCCGGTCTGGGCCGCAATGCGTTCAACGACTGGCGCTGGCAGGCCGACGGCACGCCCAATCCGGAATTCCCGTTCAACCAGCCGGAAAACGCCGGCCGCGCCGTACTGCTGGCCGGCCGGAACTTCGGCTGCGGCTCCTCGCGCGAACACGCGCCGTGGGCGCTGACCGACCTGGGCCTGCGCGCGATCGTCAGCAGCGAGATCGCCGACATCTTCCGCAACAACAGCCTGAAGAACGGCCTGTTGCCGGTGGTGCTGGCCGAGGACGACGTGCAGGCGCTGATGGAACGCCCCGATGACGAACTGGTCATCGACGTGGCCGAGCGCGAGCTGCGCACGCCCGACGGCCGCATCTACCCCTTCCCGCTGGATGCCTTCGCCCAGACCTGCCTGCTCGAGGGCGTCGACGAAATGGGCTATCTGCTGGCCCGCCAGGCCGATATCGAACACTACGAGGAAACCCGCCATGCGCGCTGAAATCGCCGTCCTGCCCGGCGACGGCATCGGTCCGGAAGTCACCGCCGCCGCCGTCTCCGTCCTGCGTACCGTGGCCCGTCGCCACGGCCACGACTTCACCTTCACCGAACACGACATCGGCGGCATCGCCATCGATCGTCATGGCGATCCGCTGCCGGCCGCCACGCTGCGCGCCTGCCAGCAGGCCGACGCGGTGCTGCTGGGCGCGGTGGGCGGACCGAAATGGTCCGACCCGAACGCGAGGATCCGTCCCGAGCAGGGCCTGCTGGCGCTGCGCCGTGGACTGGGCCTGTTCGCCAACCTGCGACCGGTCCGCCCGCACCCGGCCGCGCTGAACGCCTCGCCGATCAAGCCGCACCTGCTGACCGGCGTGGATATCATGGTGGTGCGCGAACTGACCGGCGGCATCTACTTCGGCGACAAGACCCGCGACGAACGCGGCGCCAGCGATCTGTGCAGCTACAGCGTCACCGAGATCGAGCGGGTGGTGCGCAGCGCGTTCCGCCTGGCGCGCCAGCGTCGCGGCTACCTGGTGTCGGTGGACAAGGCCAACGTACTGGAGACCTCGCGCCTGTGGCGCGACGTTACCGCGCGCATCGGCCGCGAGGAATTCGCCGACGTGAAACTGGAGCATGTGCTGGTCGATGCCATGGCCATGCATCTGCTGTCGCGGCCGCGCGAGTACGACGTGATCGTCACCGAGAACATGTTCGGCGACATCCTGACCGACGAAGCCTCGATGCTGGCCGGATCGCTGGGTCTGTTGCCGTCGGCCTCGCTGGGCGACGGCCGGGTCGGCCTGTACGAGCCCATCCACGGTTCCGCGCCGGACATCGCCGGCAAGGGCATCGCCAACCCGTACGCCACCATCCTGAGCTGCGCGATGCTGCTGCGCCACTCGCTGGGCCTGGACGAAGAGGCAGATTGCATCGAGCGCGCGGTCGACGGCGCCCTGAACGCGCAGGTGTTCACCAATGATCTGGCCGCGGGTGGTCGCGGTGTCTCCACCCAGGCCGCCGCCCAGGCGGTGGTCGAACAGTTGAACGAGCACTGCTACGTCGCCGAACTCAGGGACTGAGTCTGCTCTCTCTGACAGGCGGGCTTCGGCCCGCCTTTTTTTTGTCTGTCTTGCCAGCCGTCCCCCAGCTGCTTGTGGTTGAGGCCTGATCCGGCCATAGTCCGCCTCGCCATGCAGAGGACGCGGACATGACGCCCGGCACGAAGCATCGATTGAAACTGGTGGTCTCCGCCTCGCTGATCACGCTTTGGGGCGTCGGCTCGCTGGCGGGATGGCCGGTGCTGGAAGGCTTCCTTCCGCTGGCCCTGGTCTTCCTGCTCAACTCGCCCGCGGAAACGGCCGACTCCAACGAGTCCGGGCTCATGGGCCTCATGCAACCGCGCCTGGTTCCGATCTTCGTCCTGCTGTTTTTCGGCGTGTTCTACTTCGTGGCGAAGCATGGGTTCCCAAAGAGCGGGCTCGAAGATGTCTGGCGGGGCTGGTTCGTGATTCCCGTGTGGATGGCGTTGCTGGCACAACTGGTTCTACAGTCCGATCCGAAACCGGCCGGCGAAGCCCTGGTTCGCGACGAAGGTTCTCCGTCGGACGCCTGATTGGCATCCGTTCCCACCTGTCTCCCACACGCATCACCCGCGTGTCCTTGCCCCTACAATACCGGCATGAAGACCATCGGAATGCTGGGTGGCATGAGCTGGGAATCCACCGTGCCCTATTACCGCCTGATCAACCAGCGCGTGCAGGAACGCCTGGGCGGGCTGCATTCGGCGCGCCTCCTGCTCTACAGCATGGATTTCCATGACGTCGAACAGCTCCAGCACGCCGGCGAATGGGAGCGCGCGGGAACGCTGCTGGCGGACGGCGCACGGCGCCTGCAATCGGCCGGCGCCGACTTCATCGTGATCTGCACCAACACGATGCACAAGGTAGCGCCCGCGGTGGAAGCCGCGATCGCGCTGCCGTTGCTTCATATCGCCGATCCGACCGCGAGCGCCGTCGCCGCGGCGGGAGTCCGGCGGGTCGGCCTGCTGGGCACGCGCTTCACCATGGAAGAGGAGTTCTATCGCGTGCGCCTGCAGCGGCGGCACGGTCTGGAAGTGCTTGTCCCCGGGGGCGAAGACCGCCTCGAGGTCCACCGCATCATCTACGAGGAGCTTTGCCGGGGCATCGTCGACGATCGCTCGCGGCACCTCTATCGGGACATCATTGGCCGTCTGGTCGCACGCGGCGCGGAAGCGGTGATCCTGGGATGCACCGAGATATCGCTGCTGGTGAGCGCGGAGGACTCTTCCGTCCCGCTGTTCGATACCACCGCGCTGCATGCCCGTGCCGCGGCCGACCACGCACTCGGCGCCTGAGTCCGGCACGCATGCGCAAGCTGCTTTTCATCTGCAGCCAGAACCGTCTGCGCAGTCCGACGGCCGAGCAGATCTTTGCGGACTGGCCCGGCGTGGAGACCGCGTCGGCCGGCCTGAACAATGATGCGGAAAATCCGCTCACGCCGGAGTTGTTGACGTGGGCGGATCTGGTATTCGTCATGGAACGCGCGCACCGCAACAAGCTGTCGTCGCGCTTCCGTGCCCACCTGGGCCGGCAGCGAATCGTCTGCCTCGATATCCCTGACGAGTACGACTACATGGACCCGGAGTTGATCACGCTGCTGCGCGCCAAGGTACCGCGGTATCTTCGCTAGGGCGGGCCGAAGCCCACCCGGCGTCAGGCCGCGTCGCCTTCCTCGGGCTTGACCTTGAACCAGGCCGCGTACAGCGCCGGCAGGAACAGCAGGGTCAACAGCGTCGCCACGGTCAGGCCGCCCATGATCGCCACCGCCATCGGCCCGAAGAACGCGCTGCGCGAAAGCGGGATCATCGCCAGCACCGCTGCCAGCGCGGTCAGCACGATGGGCCGGAACCGGCGCACGGTGGCATCGATGATCGCGTGCCAGCGGTCATGGCCCGCGTCGATGTCCTGCTGGATCTGATCCACCAGGATCACCGAATTGCGCATGATCATGCCCGCCAGGGCGATGGTGCCGAGCATGGCGACGAAACCGAACGGCACCCGGAAGATCAGCAGCGCCAGGGTCACGCCGATGAGTCCCAGCGGCGCGGTCATCGCCACCAGCGCCATCCGTGGGAAGCTGCGCAGCTGCAACATCAGCAGGGTCGCCACCACCAGCAGGAACAGCGGCATGCCCGCGTTGATGGAATTCTGCCCGCGCGCCGAATCCTCGACGGTGCCGCCCGTCTCCAGCAGATAGCCTTCCGGCAGCGCCTTGCGGATGTCCTCCAGGGTCGGCTGGATCTGCCCCACCACGGTCGGCGGGGTCAGATCGTCGGTATTGAGATCCGCACGCACGGTCACCGTCGGCAGGCGGTTGCGGTGCCAGATGATGCCGTCCTCGAAGGCGTACTCCAGGTTGGCGATCTGCGACAGCGGCACGCTTCCACCATTGCTGGTCGGCACCGCCAGGCTGCCGACCAGATCCATGCGCGCGCGTTCCTGCTCCGGACCACGCAGCAGGATCTCGACCAGCTCGTTGCCCTCGCGATAGGTGCTCACGTGCAGGCCCGACAGTGAACTGGTCAGGAAGTGCGATACCTGCGCGGTGCTCACGCCGAGCGCGCGGGCGCGATCCTGGTCGATCACCAGGCGCACGATCTTGCTGGGTTCATCCCAGTCGAGATTGACGTTGGCGACATTGGGGTTCGCGCGCACCTTCTCGGCCACCTGGCGTGCCAGCGCCTGCACGCGATCAATATGTTCGCCCGACACGCGGAACTGGATCGGATAGCCCACCGGCGGTCCATTCTCCAGCCGGGTCACCCGGAACTGCAGTTGCGGGAATTTCGGCGCGACTTCCTCAATCAGCCATTTGCGTGTCGATTCGCGCGTCTCGATGTCATCGGCCAGCACCACGAACTGCGAGAAATTGGCCTGTGGCAATTGCTGGTCCAGCGGCAGGTAGAAACGCGGCGAGCCGGTGCCGATGTAGGCCACGTAGTTCTGGATGCCTTCGCGCTTGGCCAGCAGCTTCTCCAGTTGGCGCGCCTGCGCGTCGGTGGACTTGAGCGAGCTGCCTTCGGCCAGCTCCAGATCCACCATCAGTTCCGGACGCACCGAATCGGGGAAGAACTGTTGCGGAATGAAACGAAACATCACGATCGACAGTACGAATGCCAGCACGGTCACGCCAATCACCAGCCAGCGATGGCGCAGGCAGGCATCCAGCAGCTTGCGGAACTTCTGGTAGAACGGCCGCTGGTAGGGGTCGTGATCGTGGGCGTCATGCGGCGCGGGTTCCAGCCAGCCGGCCAGTGCGGGATGGCGATCGGCCAGGCGCGCGCGCAGGCCATGCCAGCGCGCGGCCAGCGAACCCGGTTTGGGCGGGCGCGGCTGGTCCAGATCCGGCAGCATCTTGTCGCCGAGATAGGGAATGAACAGCACCGCCGCGATCCACGACACCACCAGCGCGATCGTCACCACCTGGAACAACGAGCGCGTGTATTCGCCGGTGCTCGACGCGGCGGTCGCAATCGGCAGGAAGCCGGCCGCGGTGACCAGGGTGCCGGTCAGCATCGGGAAGGCGGTCGACTCGTAGGCAAAGCTCGCCGCCTTCAGCCGGTCGTAACCCTGCTCCATCTTGATGGCCATCATCTCCACCGCGATGATCGCGTCGTCCACCAGCAGGCCCAGCGCCAGCACCAGCGCGCCCAGCGAGATCTTGTGCAGGCCAATGCCGAAGTAATGCATCACCGCGAAGGTCATCGCCAGCACCAGCGGGATCGAGACCGCCACCACCAGGCCGGTACGCAGACCCAGCGAGAAGAAGCTCACCACCAGCACGATGATCACCGCCTCGGTCAGCACCCGCACGAACTCGCCGACCGATTCCTCCACCGCATGCGGCTGGTCGGATACCTTGCGCAGCTGCATGCCGACCGGAAGGGTCTTCTGCAGGCGCTGGAATTCGTGTTCCAGGGTATCGCCCAGCTTGAGGATGTCGCCGCCGTCCTTCATCGCGACCGCGATGCCGATGGCGTCCTCGCCCATGAAGCGCATCTTCGGCGCGGATGGATCCGCGAAGCCGCGACGCACTTCGGCGATGTCGCCCAGGCGCACCGTGCGGCCGCCGGCGTGGATCGGGAACTCGCGGATCTCCTCGACCGAACTGAATTCGCCGCTGACGCGCAGTTGCACGCGATCGCTCGGCGTCTCGAAGAAGCCGGCCGGGGTCATCGCGTTCTGCTCGTCCAGCGCCTGCTGCACCGCCGTCAACGGGATGCCCAGCGTCGCCAGCTTGGTGTTGGACAGTTCAATCCAGACCTTCTCGTCCTGCAGTCCGACCAGTTCCACCTTGCCCACGTCGGATACGCGCTGCAGTTCCAGCTGGATGCGGTCGGCGTAGTCCTTCATCACCGCATAGTCGAAACCCGGCCCGGTCAACGCATAGATGTTGCCAAAGGTGTCGCCGAACTCGTCATTGAAGAACGGCCCCACCACGCCTTCGGGCAGGGTGTAGCGGACGTCGCCGACCTTCTTGCGGATCTGGTACCAGAGTTCGGGAATGTCCTTGGACTTGAGCGAATCCCGGGCCATGAAGATGACCTGCGACTCGCCGGCGCGCGAATACGAGCGGATGAACTCGTACTTGCCGGTGGTCATCAGCGCCTTCTCGATGCGCTCGGTGACCTGCTTGGACACTTCGTCCGCGGTCGCGCCGGGCCATACCGTGCGCACGACCATCGCCTTGAAGGTGAACGGCGGATCCTCGGATTGGCCCAGGTGCCGGTATGACCAGGTACCGATCAGCGCAAGCACGATCATCGCGAACAGTACCAGCGAGCGGTTGGTCAGCGCCCACTCGGAAACATTGAAGCGGCGCATGGTCAGCGGCTCCCTTCAATGGATGCGACGCGAAGCGGCCGCGCGGGCGCGCGCGCCATGCTGATCGTCGCTTTCATCAGCGCGCTTCCTTGGCGGGTGCCGCCAGCACGGGACGGTTGTCGCGATCCACGGGCGTCACCGCCACGCCTTCGCGCAGCAGATGGCCACCGCCGGCCACGACCCAGTCGGTCGCGGCGACGCCGGACAGCACAGGTACTTCGGTATCGCCGTAGGCGCCGAGCCGAACCGGTCGCAGCGACACCTTGGCGGTCTTCGGATCCACCACCCAGACCGCGGTGCCGCCCTTGGCACCACGCTGCACCGCCGACAGCGGCAGCTTCAATGCCGCCTTGGCGCCATGTTCCTGTACGTAGACGCGCGCGCTCTGGCCCAGCTCGACCGCGTTGACCGCTTCGCCGATCAGGCTGACCCGCGCGGCGTAGGTGCGGGTCTGCGAATCGGCCGCGGGTGCGATTTCGCGGATGGTGCCCGGCAACCGCTCGCCCGGCGCATTCCACAGTTCCACCAGTACCGGCTGATCGACGCTGAACTCGCGGATGCGGTTTTCCGGCAGGCCGATCGCGACCTCGCGCCCGCCATCGGCGGCCAGCGTGTAGATGGTCTGGCCGGCGGCCACCACCTGGCCCGCTTCGGCCTGGCGGCTGGCGATCACCCCGTCGCGCGGCGCGCGCAGTTGCGAATAGCCCGCCTGGTTGCGCATCACTTCCATCTGCGCGCGGGCGGCGCGGGCGCGGCCTTCGGCGGCCTTCCAGGCCGCGACCTGCGCATCGTAGGCCGAGCGGCTGACCACCGACTGCTCGACCAGCTTGGCATAACGGTCCCGATCGCCCCGGGTGCGGGCCAGTTCGGCCTCGGCCGCGGCCAGTTCGGCGCGCGCGGCCTGCTCCTGCAGGCTGAAATCACCCGGATCCAGCAGCGCCAGGATTTCTCCGCGCCGCACCCGCGCGCCGGCATCGACGTTTCGACGGGTCAGGTTGCCGCCGACCCGGAACGACAGCGGACTTTCCTCGCGGGCCCGCACCTCGCCCGCGTAAGCCGTCAGCGCGGCCTCGACCCCGCCAGCGGGATGCACCACCATGGCCGGCCGCGGGGTTTCCGCGGCTTCATCGCTTCCTCCGCAGGCCGACAGCGCCAATCCGAGGAACAGACCCATTCCGATCCCGCGCAAGCCGTGCCTGTGCATCGCGACTCCGTTGTCATTCAGTAATTAATGGACTTGCCGGTATAGTATAAATATCGAACCGAGTAGTCTAGTATTGCCGAATGGCCAGCCCCGTTCCCCCCGCCAGCCGCCGTCCTGCCGCCAAGCCCGCCACCGGGCCGGGGCGTCCGAAGGATCTCGGCAAGCGCGCCGCCATCCTCGACGCCGCCAAGCGGCTGTTCGCCCGCGAGGGCTTCGGAGGAACCTCGATGGATCAGATCGCCGCCGAGGCCGGCGTCTCCAAGCTGACCGTATACAGCCATTTCGGTGACAAGGAAGCCTTGTTCACCGAGGCCGTGCGGGCCAAATGCGAGGAAATGCTGCCCGACGATCTGTTCCAGATCGAACTCAAGGGACCGCTGCGCGACCAGTTGCGGGTCATCGCCCAGGCGTTTTTCGCCCTGATCAGCAGCGACGAGGCCATCAGCACCCACCGGATGATGCTGGTGCCCGGCAACATCGACGACAACCTGAAGCAGGTGTTCTGGCAGGCCGGGCCACAGCGCACCCACGACGCCTTCGCGGCCCTGCTGCAGGCGCGCGTGGATGCCGGCGAGCTGGATATCCCCGACGTGCCCCGGGCCGCCGAGCAGTTCTTCAGCCTGATCAAGGGCGATCTCCATGGACGCATGATGTGCGGCCTGTGCGAGCGGCCCGGCCGGGGTGACGTGGACAGCCACCTGGATGCCGGCGTGGACCTGTTCCTGCGGGCCTACGGAAAGCGCTAGGCTCATGCGGCCGAGGATGCCCGACGGAGGTCGCGGTGACTTCCGGCACTGCGCCCTGCGGGGGCCAGCCGCGATCCTTCCCGAGCGCGACCGGGGCCGTCCCGGTAAAATGCTCGACCCAGTCCCACGCGCCGGATGATTTCCCCCATGACGATCGATTACTCCCTCGCCCGCGAAAACATGGTCGAACAGCAGGTACGTCCCTGGGACGTGCTGGAAGTCCGCGTGCTGGACGTGCTGGCCACGCTGCCGCGCGAGGCGTTCGTCCCGGAGATTCACCGCGCGCTGGCCTACGCGGATCTGGAGATCCCGCTGGGCCATGGCCAGAAGATGATGAAGCCGGTGCTCGAGGGCCGTACCCTGCAGGCGCTCAACATCCAGTCCGATGAGGAAGTGCTGGAGATCGGCACCGGCAGCGGCTACATGGCGGCCTGCCTGGGCGCGCTGGCGCGCGACGTGGTGAGCCTGGAAATCCAGCCCGAACTGGCCGCCGCCGCGCGCGAGCGCCTGGATCGCACCGGCCTGGGCAACAACGTCCGCATCGAAACCGCGGATGCGCTGCACTACACGACCGAGCGCCGCTTCGATGCGATCTGCGTGACCGCGGCGGTGGACAGCATCCCGGTGCGTTTCCTGGAATGGCTGCGCCCCGGTGGCCGCCTGTTCGTCGTGCGCGGACAGTCGCCGGTGATGGAAGCGGTCCTGCACCACGCCGATGTCAACGGCGGCCGCATCGAATCGTTGTTCGAGACTGATCTCGCCTACCTTGTCGGCGCCGCCCCGGCGCCGAAGTTCGTCTTCTAAAGGATCAATAAGGAAACCGCATGAGCCGTCGCCCCCTCGTACTCGCGCTCGCCCTTGCCCTGCCCGTCGGCGCCAGCGCCACCGACCTGCTCCAGACCTTCGATCTGGCGCGGACCGGTGATACCCAGCTGTCGATCGCCGAGTCCAACACGCTGAGCACCAAGGAAGGCAAGGTGCAGGCACGCGCCGCGCTGCTTCCGCAGCTCAATGGCTCGGTGGGCTATGAGCGTTCGCACAGCAGCCGCCCCGGCAATTTCCAGCAGGATGAATTCGGCAACGTCGTCGCGGTCGGTGACACCAAGGGCCGCACCTACGGCGCCACGGTGAGCCAGTCGATCTTCGACTGGAGCCGCATCTCCAACCTGCGTGCCGAGCGCGCCAACAGCTCCGCGGCCGACTACAGCCTCAACTCGTCGAACCAGGAACTGATCACCCGCACGTCGGCGGCCTACTTCGACGTACTGATCGCGATCGAGTCGCTGGCCGCGGCCCAGACCAACGAAGCTGCCGCCAAGAAGCAGTTCGACTACACCCAGAAGCGCCTCGAAGTCGGCCTGGCGCCGATCACCGACGTGCATGAAGCCCGTGCGCAGTACGACAGCGCCCGCGCCAGCACCATCCTGAGCCGCAACACCCTGGACGACACCTATCGCGCACTGACGGAGCTGACCGGCCAGCCGATCAGCAACCTGCAGGGCCTGCCGGACGATTTCCGTCCCGAACTGCCGGCCGAGCAGTCGGCGCAGGGCTGGGTGGATCGCGCGGTCGAACAGAATCCGGCACTGAAAGCCGCCGAGTTCCAGAAGCAGGCCGCCGACTTCGGCGTGTCCAGCGCGCGCGCCGCTCACTACCCGACCCTCAGCTTCCAGGGCAGCTACAGCAACGGCGCCAATTGGGATTCGGTGCACGGCCCCGGCAGCCCGGGTATTTCGAGCGATTCCGAAGGCCACCGGTGGGGCCTCACCCTGAACGTGCCGCTGTTCGCCGGTGGCGCCACCCAGTCGCGCGTGCGCCAGGCCCTGGCCCAGCGCGACATCGCCGACGATACCGTCGAGCAGACCAAGCGCGCCCTGGTCCGCAATACCAGCAATGTCTATCAGGCGCTGGTCGCGGGCGTGAGCGAGGTCGAGGCCCGCCGCCTGGCGGTGGTGTCGGCGCAGAGCGCTTACGACGCTTCCGAAGTCGGTCTGGAAGTCGGTACCCGCACCGTGCTGGACGTGCTGCAGAACCAGCGCACGCTGTTCCAGGCGCAGGTCGAGTATGCCCGCTCCAAGTACCAGTACCTGCAGAACCGGCTGTTGCTGGAGCAGGCCGCCGGCACATTGGAGCGCGCCGATGTCGAAGACGTGAACCGCCTGCTGACGGTCAACGCCGAGGCGCGTCTGGCGCCGGCGGCCACCGGTACGAACTAAAACTATCTTCCGGGCAACAACCAAAAAGGCGGGCTTCGGCCCGCCTTTTTTAGTTGCTCCAAGAATATGACTAATCTAATTTTGAAGGATTTTCTCTTCGAACTAACCGATAGATAACAACTACATGTAGAAACGTTCATAGCTTCAACGCTCCCATCCGCTAAGAAGGAGCTAGCAATGAAAAAGTGTGTAGTTGCATTTGGCACTGCTGCGATCCTGTGCCTGGCAACGCAAGGGGCTCAAGCCGCTTGGACAAGAACGGTTTATGGAAGCGGTTCCGGTTCAACACAGGCCAGCGCCATGAACTTCGCCACAATGGAAGTCAAACGACAATGTGCATTCATGGGTGGTGACTCAAGGTTCGCCAGAGTTAACGTGATAAGCCAACAACAGGTCGGAAAGTTCGGACCTTGGATTGTGAGGGTAACGATGGCCTGTACCGTCCCTTGAGTCGTCCGAGGTACGGAGCAACAGCAATGGAGACTGTTGCTCCGTTTGAACTAAGAGGATATAGCTTCGGCCGCCCATAAAGCCGCAATCTCTTCTCCACTGAAGCCGAATTCGCGCAAGATTTCCTCCGTATGTTGCCCTAGCGTGGGCGGCGCGCTTCGATAGCGCACCGGCGTGGCCGACAGTCTCAGCGGGCTGGCCACCAACGGCAGCGCATCCCGCGCGGGATGATCCACGGCCACTTGCAGGCCGCGTGCACGCACCTGCGGATCCGCGAACACTTCGTCGATGTCGTTGACCGAACTGCATGGAATGCCGCCCGCTTCTAGCGCCGCAAGCCAATCCGCGCGTACGCGCATGCGCATCGCGTACGCGATCAATGGAACCAGCACGTCGCGGTTGCGCACGCGATCGGCGTTGCGGGCGAAACGCGGATCGCCGGCCCATTCCGGATGTCCGGCGATGGCGCAGAAACGCGCGAACTGCGCGTCGTTGCCCACCGCGAGAATGACGTGGCCGTCGGCGGCCTCGAACGCCTGGTACGGCACGATGCTCGGATGGCCGTTGCCCATTCTTTGCGGCACGACGCCGCCCACCAGGTACTGGCTGCCGAGATTGGCCAGCATCGCCACCTGCGCATCGAGCAACGCCATGTCGATGACCTGCCCTTCTCCGGTCGCGTCGCGATGCCGCAGCGCGGCCAGGATGGCGACGGTGGCGTACATGCCGGTGAACAGATCGGCGACGGCGACGCCCACCTTCTGTGGTCCCGCGCCGGGCAGACCGTCGCGTTCGCCGGTCACGCTCATCAGGCCGCCCAGCCCTTGCACGGCGAAGTCGTAACCGGGGCGGCGCGCATACGGCCCGGTCTGTCCGTAGCCGGTGATCGAGCAATAGATCAGGCGCGGATCGTCGGTGCGCAGGCGGGCGGCGTCCAGTCCGTAGCGCGCCATGTCGCCGACCTTGAAGTTCTCCACCACCACGTCGCAGCCCCGTGCCAGCCGGCGGATCAACGCCTGCCCGTCGGCGGTCGCGATATCCACCGCCAGCGATCGCTTGTTGCGGTTGGCGCACAGGTAATACGACGACTCGCCGGTCTCGTGGCCATCGTGATCGCGCAGGAATGGCGGGCCCCAGCCACGGGTATCGTCACCGCTGCCGGGGCGCTCGATCTTGATCACGTCCGCGCCCAGATCCGCGAGCGTCTGCGTGCACCAGGGCCCTGCGAGCACCCGCGACAGATCCAGCACGCGCACGCCGGCCAGCGCCTGTGGAGGAATGACGGGCGTACTCACCTGCGCGTCAGTCCACCGAGGGCGGCAGATCCGGCTGGATCATCGCCAGCGTGCGCGCCAGCGCGCCACGTCCGTGTTCGACCAGCGCGCGTCCGTTGTCGGCCATGCGCTGGCGTTCGATCGGGTCCTCGAGCAGGCGCTGCACGCCGGCCGCCACCGCCTGCGCGTCCTGGCCGACGATCAGCGCATCGGCCTCCCTCAGCCGCTTGGCGATCTCGACGAAATTGTGCAGGTGCGGACCGGTCACCGCGGGGGTGCCCACCGCGGCCGGTTCCAGCAGGTTGTGGCCGCCGATCGGCTGCAGGCTGCCGCCGACGAAAGCCACATCCGCGCAGGCGTAGAACGAAGCCAGTTCCCCCAGCGTATCGATGACGAACACGTCGGTATCCGCGGCCGGCCAGCGCTTCCCGCGACGGGAGGCCGTGCGCAGGTGCGCGGCTTCGGCCGCTTCCTGCACGCGCGGGAAGCGCTCGGGATGGCGCGGCGCCCACAGCAGCAGCAGATCCGGCCAGCGCGCGCGCAGATGGCGGTGGATCGCCAGCACCGCCGATTCCTCGTCCTCGTGGGTACTGGCCGCGATCCAGACCGGACGCGGGCCAACGTTCTCGCGGAAGCCCGCCACGAATCCGTCCAGTCCATCGGGAACACGCACATCGAACTTGAGGTTGCCGATATCGCGCACCTGTTCCGGATCCGCGCCGAGCACCACGAACCGGCGCGCATCCGCATCGGATTGCGCGGCGACCCGGCGCAGGGTGCGCAGGGTGCGCGCGATCAACGGCCGCAATACGCTGTAGCCACGCAGTGAACGCGCCGACAGGCGACCGTTGAGGATGTAGGTCGGTATGTGGCGGTCCTGGCAACCGAACAGCAGGTTGGGCCAGAGCTCGGTTTCCATCACCAGGCCGATCGCCGGGCGGTAATGGTCCAGGAAGCGCCCGACGGCGCCGGGCAGGTCGTAGGGCGCGTAGACGTGTTCGACACTGTCGCCCCATAGGGCGGCGACCCGCTCCGAGCCGGTCGGGGTGATGGTGGTGACCACCCAGCGCAGGTCCGGACGCGCGCGGCGCAATGCTTCCACCACCGGCGCGGCGGCGTTGACTTCGCCCACCGACACCGCATGCAGCCAGATGTCCGCCGGCTCCGGCTTGCGCTCGTAGCTGCCGAAGCGCTCGTTCCAGCGCTGGAAGTACTCGGCGAAGCGGAAACCGCGCCAGATCAGGTGGTACACGGTGACGGGCGTCAACAGGTACAGCGCGCCCGAGTACAGGCCACGCAACAAACGCTCGGTGAAGTCCTTCCGCATCGGGAAAGGATAGGTAAGACGCTAGAATTAAGCCATGGCCGCCCCGCAGATGCCCGCCCGCCCCCCGTTTTCCCCACGCCTGTGGCTGAAGTGGCTTGGCCTGGGTGTCATGGTCGCCGGGGCGCAGTTGCCCTGGCCGGTACAGCGCGCGTTGGGTGCGTGCATCGGCTGGCTGGCGCCATACCTGGCGCCTTCGCGCCGGCGCGCGGCGGAGGTCAACCTCGCGCTGTGCTTCCCGGGCATGGACGAGGCGGAGCGGCAGGCACTGCTGAAGGACAGCTTCCAGGCGCTGGGGGTCGGCCTGTTCGAATTCGCGCGCGCCTGGTGGGGCTCGATCACGCCGATGCGGCGCGACGTGGTCGTCGAAGGACTGGAACACCTGCAGGCGCTGCGCGCGCAGGGGCGCGGCGTGCTGATGGTGTCCGGGCATTTCATGACCCTGGAGATGTGCGGCCGGCTCATCTGCGACCACATCGAACTGGCCGGCATGTACCGGCGCCACCGCAATCCGGTGTTCGAATGGGCGGTCAAGCGCGGCCGCCTGCGCTATGCCACCCACATGTTCACCAACGACGAGATCCGCGGCGCGGTCCGTCATCTCAAGCAGGGTGGTTTCCTCTGGTACGCGCCCGACCAGGACATGCGCGGCAAGGACACGGTGTTCGCACCGTTTTTCGGCGTGCCGGCCGCCACCATCACCGCCACCCACCAGCTCGCGCGCCTGACCGGATGCGCGGTGGTGCCGTTCTTCCATCGCCGGGAAGGCGGCCGCTACATCCTGCGGGTGGCGCCGCCGCTGGAGGATTTCCCGTCGCAGGACGCGGTGGCCGACAGCGCGCGCGTCAACGCGCAGATCGAAGCGATGGTGCGGGAAGCGCCCGCGCAGTACCTGTGGATCCACCGCCGCTTCAAGCGCCAGCCCGAAGGCCGCAGCAAGCGGTACGACCCGTAGTCCGCCTGTAGTCCGCGCAGTCCGGATCGGACACGCCTCGCTCAGGCCGCGGGACCCGCCAACCGGATCACGCCGCCGGCCCGGATTCCGGCGCGGCCTCGCGGGCCAGCAGGCTACCGGTGTAGAGCGCGGCCAGCATCAGGGTCAGCCCGCCCCAGAATGTCGAATAGAACGCCAGGTGGGTATTGAACGGGAACACCGTCACCGCCAGCGCCAGCATCGCCGGGCGCGCGCGCTCCTTGGCCTGCGGGGTCGCATAGCGCCAGGCGCGCCAGGCCAGCGCGGCGCCGGCCAGCCAGAGCAGCAAGCCGATGCCGCCGGTTTCGCTCAGCACTTCCAGCACCAGTTGGTGGGCATGCAGCGCGGGACCGTGGCCCCATGCCGGGCGGCCGCCGTGCAACGGATCGCAGTCGGGGAACGCCTTGCGGAATCCCCTCACGCCGACGCCGTTGATCGGTTGTTCCTTGACCATGCACCAGGCCGCGCCCCAGATCTGGGTACGTCCGGACAGCGCCATGTCGACGCCGTCCTCGTCGGCGGCCAGGGCCTGGCTGGTGCGGTCCAGGCGTTCGCGCAGCTGCGGCGAGGACACGCCGAGTGCGACCAGCGCCAGCGCGCCGAAGGCGAATACCGCCAACAGGCGCTTCCAGCCCAGCAGCGGCAGGCCGGAGAACACCAGCACCAGCGCATAGGTGATCCAGGCGGCGCGCGCGCCGGCCAGGATGATCACCACGCCCACCGCCGCGGCCGCGGCGACCCATCCGAAGGTTCCCAGCTTCCGGCCCGCGCCGAACAGCACGAACGGGGACAGGCTGGCCAGCACCACGCCCAGCTTGAGGTTGCAGGGCCCCAGGAAGCCGCTGAGGCGATCCAGCACCGCCACGTCCTCGGCCGTGCACATGGAATGACCACTGGTCAGCTGCTTGAGCTGATCCAGGCTCCAGAACAAGGGGCTGGTGCCCGACACCGCCTGCAGCAGCGCATCGCAGGTCCATACCGCCACGATGACGGCGAGGCCGCCGAACGTGGTTCGTCGGCCGCGTTCGTTGGCCACTGCGGCGGCGACCAGCCACAGGAAAGGCAGGTAGCGCAGATCCACCACCGCCTCGCGCAGCGCGCGCGCGGAGTCGACCGCCTCGACGGCCGAAATCAGCTCGGGCAGCCAGTAGGCCAGGAACATCACGCTGGTCAGCGCCCACGCCGGATTGCTGAGCAGGCTGGCACTGCCGCGGAAGCGCGCCAGCAGCAAGCGGACGATGGCCGCCAATGCGCCGAGCACCATCACGCCCTCGGCGAACCCGGGCATCGGCCACAGCGCGACGAACGTCAGCACCCACGCCGGCGCCCAGCGCCAGCCGTGGGGCGCGTGCTGCGCGTTCTCAGTGATCGGCGAGCTGGCGGTCATGGGCGAGTTCAAGATAGGTGGCGAGCGTGGCGTCCTGCATCGCACGCAGGGTGTAGGCCGGCATCGTAGCCGCTGAAGGCGACGGATGCGACGCCAGCAGGGATTGTGCCGTCCGCAGCAGCGCTGCTTCGTCGAACGGCGGCACCGCGCCCTGCGGTTGCAGTTCCGCCAGCAGTTCGCCGACGCCGCCATGTGCCCAGCCCGCCACCGGACGTCCCACCGACAGCGCTTCGATGACGGTGCGACCGAATGCCTCGGGCTTGCGCGACAGTTGCAGCACCAGATCCGACGCCGCATAGGCATCGGCGATGCGTGCGGTCGGTGGCGTGATCACGAGCGCGTCGCCGAAGCCGCCCTGCCCGGCCTGCCGTTCCAGTTCGCCGATGTACTGCTCGCGACCGGCTTCGCGCGCGCCGGGCATCCACAATCGCGCGTCCAGTCCCTGCGCGCGCAGCCGGGCAAGCAGCGAGACCGCATCGCCATGCCCCTTCAGCCGCGTCCCGCGGCCGGGCAGCAACAGCAGCGGGCCGTCGCCGGCCAGGCCCGGGTATTCGCTGGCGAACTCGGCGCGCATCGCCCGATCAGGCCATGCCCGATGTGGGAAGCGTGTCGGATCGATGCCGCGCGGGATGACCCGCAGCTTGCCGGGATCGGTGCGCGGGTAGTGCGCCAGCACGTAGTCGCGCACGGTTTCCGATACGCAGATCACCCGTTCGCCACGGGTCATGATCGCGCTGTAGCGACCCGGCGAGTTGAGGCCGTGCACGGTGGTGACGAAGCGCGGGCGCCTCGCGGTGGGCACAGCGCCCAGCGCCTTCCATCCCAGCCACGCCGGAAGGCGCGAACGGGCGTGCACCAGATCCGGGCGCTCGCGCAGGAACAGATCGCGCAGGGTGCGGACGTGCCGCAGGGTCAGCAACGACTTGCGGCCGATGTCGAGGGTGATGTGTTCGGCGCCGGACTTTTCCAGCGCGGGTACCAACCGGCCGCCGGCGGAGACGACGATGGCACGATGGCCGGCCCGGACCAGCGCCTCGGCGATCTCCAGGGTCGATCGCTCCACGCCGCCGGACTCCAGCGCCGGCAGCAGTTGCACCACGGTCAGGCGGGGCATCGCGGCCCGGCCGGAATCAGTCGGCGAGGACGAAGTGGGAACCGCAGTACGGGCACTGGACTTCGCCGCCCGGTGCATCCTCGATCGGCAGGTACACGCGTGGATGCGAGTTCCACAGCGCCATCGACGGCAGCGGGCAGCTCAACGGCAGGTCGGCGCGATGCACGGTGTAGCGCTTCTCGGCGTTGGCGGGCGCGGTGGCGGTCTGGCTCATGGCGGCGATGCGATTCGGGGGAACCGGGGAAGTTTACCACCGGTGGGGAAACCGGGCCCGTGCGCGCGCCGCGGACAAGGCCGGCGAAAAAAAGAAACGCCGCCCGGCGGAAACCGGACGGCGCGGGTGGGCCGGTCGGGGGAGGGAGGGGCACCGGCCCCGGGGAGACTTACTCCTTCGGCACCATCGCTTCGGTGGTGATGCGCAGCTTCACTTCATCGCTGACCGCCGGCGCGTACTTGCCCACGCCGAATTCGGTGCGGCTGACGGTGGTGGTGGCGTCGAAGCCGATCGCCGCGCGCTTGGCCATGGCGTGCTCGCCGGCCTTGTTCAGGGTCACGTCCAGCACCACCGGCTTGGTGATGTCCTTGATGGTCAGGTTGCCGGTGACCTTGAGCTTGCCTTCGCCGGCGGCTTCCACCTTGGTGCTCTTGAAGGTGGCGGCCGGGAACTTGGCGGCGTCGAAGAAATCGGCGCTGCGCAGGTGCTCGTCGAAATCGGCGACGAAGCTGTTCAGGCCCGACAGCGGCAGGGTCACCTCGACCTTGGACGCGGACACGTTCTCGGCGTCATAGACGATGGTGCCGTCGGCCTTGCCGAAGTGCGCGCTCGGGTTGGAGAAGCCGAAGTGGCTCCACTGCGCGATCACGTCGGTGTGGTTGGGGTCGATCTTGTAGGTGACCGGGGCGGCGAACGCGGAACCGGCGAACGCGAACAGGGCGGCAATCAACAGGGTCTTGCGCATGGTGGAATCTCCGGGGGTGGTGGTCAGTCGAATACGTCAGGCTTCGTCAAGGCGGGGTCGAGGCGGGCGACATGACCGACGGCCGGCGGAAGACCCGGGGAAAAGGTTCATCCGAAAGGAGGCGGGATCGGGCACGTCGGATTCGCCCGACCGCGCGAATCACAACCCGGCCAGTGTAGAGTGTCCCGACTTTGGCGATCATCCGGCTGCTCCGGAACGGATTGTTTTGACAGGTGGAACAAACAGACCGCCCCACCCTGCTTTCCGACCGCCTCTGGACCCTCACTGACGGCCATGCGGGCAACGTCCGCCAGGCGTCGGCCTTGGCCGGCGCGTTGGAGGCGGCACCGCACGAGGCACTGGTCCTGCGGACGAGCGCGCCCTGGCGCTGGTGGGCGCCCCGGCGGCTGCCCGGGGACACGGGTGCGTTCGGGTCCGCGTTCCGGGCCGCGCTGGCCGCCCCGCCGCGGCTGGCCATCGGCTGCGGCCGGCAGGCCGCGCTCGCGACCCGAATGCTGCGCGCGGCCGGCAGCCGGGTCGTGCAGATCCTGGATCCGCGGCTGGACCCGTCGCTGTGGGACTGGGTGATCGCGCCCGCGCATGACGGCCTGGCCGGCGCCAACGTCCTCACCGTGCAGGGCGGCCTGAACCCCATCGACGACGCCTGGCTGGCGCAGGCGCGCAGCGGATTTGCCGCGTTCGCGGATCTGCCGGGACCGCGCACCGCCGTATTGCTGGGCGGCAGCAGTGCGCATGCCCGCTTCGACCGCAATGCCTTCGAAGTGCTGGCCGGCCGGCTGGAGGCGATGCTCGCCCGCGATGGCGGCAGCCTGCTGATCACCGCTTCGCGGCGCACCGACGCGCAGGTCCGCGACGCGCTGCGCCACCGCTTCGTCGAAACGCCGGGACTGACCTGGATTGACGACGCCGACGGTCCCAACCCCTATCCGGGGCTGCTGGCCTGGGCCGACCGCATCGTGTGCTCGCCGGATTCGGTCAACATGATCTCCGAAGCCTGCGCCACCCGCGTGCCGGTATTCGTGTTCGATCCGCCGCGCGTGAGCGGACGGCCGCGCCGGTTCCTCGACGCGCTGCTGGCCAGCGGCCGGATCCGCGCCATGGACGGGAAGCTGGCGCCGTTCGCGGTCGAGCCCTTGCGCGAAACCGCGCGCGTGGCCGGCGTGCTGCGGGAACGGCTGGGCGGTTCCGTCGGCTGACGGGAAACGGCCCGCATCAAGGAAACAGCGCGATCACGGTGGTGACGGATAAAGTGGGCCTTCCTCCCCCACGCGGTGTTCCCATGAACGATGCCGACAAGCAGGCCCTGGTCGAACGCTACATCGCCGCCTACAACGCCTTCGATATCGACGGCATGGTCGCGCTGCTGTCCGACGACGTGCGCTTCGAGAACCATGCCGGCGGCGCGCTCACCACCGCCACCGACGGGCGCGACGCCTTTCGCGCGCTCGCCGAGCAATCGCGGCGGTTGTTCTCCGTCCGCGAACAGCGGGTGACATCATGGCGTTTCGATCCCGAGCGGACGATCGTGGAGATCGACTATCGAGGCACCCTCGCCCAGGACGTCCCCGGCGGCCCCGCCGCCGGTACCGAACTGGCGTTGAAGGGACGTTCGGAGTTCGGCTTCGCCGGTGCTCGCATCAACCATCTGGCCGATTTCAGTTGAGTGCCTCCACCGATGGCCAGGATTGCCGTCGGCGGCCGCTTTAAACGCCCTGCCCACCCGGCGCATCCAACCGGTTCCTGTTTTCCGGCGACGAGGGTGAAGGCATGCGCTACGTACACGCCCTGGGCGCCCTGCTGCTGGGCCTGATGATGCTGGCCCTGCCCGGGCTGGGGCGGAGCGACGGCGGTGCCGGCGGAGTCGAATCGGCCGACGTCGATCGCTTCTGGACCGCGTACGACCGCATCGTCGCCACACCGGACGATGCGAACCGGCGTCGGATCCTGCAACGGGAGTTCCTCGATCCCGGCAGCGCGGGCCTGAAGGCGTTCATGCAGGCCAAGGGCTACGACGCGGATTGCTATCTGGACGCGATCCGGCGCTATCCGAAGTTCTGGGGCTCGGTGCGCACCGGATCGTTGGCGCTGGCGGCGCGCGGCGGCGAGTTCGCGCCCGCTATCGCCCGCTTCCGCGAGCTGTATCCGGCATTGCGGCCGGCCCGGATCTATTTCGCCATCGGCTGCCTGCGCTCCAGCGGCACCACGCTCGGTGACAAGGTGCTGATTGGCGCGGAAATCGCCGGCGGCGATCCGCGGACCGATGTGTCCGAACTGCCGGAGCGCATGTCCAGGGCGCTGGGCGTCTATTTCCGCAGCGAGCCGGGCACGCAGCTGGTGCTGCTCAACGTGCACGAGTACGTGCACACCCAACAGAAGGGACCCGGCGCCAACCTGCTGGCGCAAGCGATGTACGAAGGCGCGGCGGACTTCGTCGCGGAGCGCATTACCGGCCAGGTACCCGCGCAGCCGTACATGCGTTACGGACCACGCAACGAAGCCACGCTCAAGCGTGATTTCAGAGCGCAGATGCACGCCACGGACTGGAGCGGCTGGCTCTACAACGGCCCGGGCAATGCCTACGGCACGGGCGATCTGGGCTACTACATCGGCTACGCGATCATGCGCGATTACTACCAGCGCGCACCCGACCAGTCACGCGCGCTGGCCGAGATCATCGAGCTTGACTATCGCGATGGCGCGAAGGTGGAGGCGTTCCTGGAACGGTCGGGGTTTTATGCGGGGGAATGAGCTGTTTTTGTAGGAGCGACCTCAGTCGCGACCGGAGATACCGGCGGTACGGAGACTACGGTCGCGACTGACGTCGCTCCTGCACAACACCACAGGGTTACCCGCCGAAATCGAGATCGTGGGCCGCCAGCACGTGGCGCACGGCGGCGCGGGCGGTGGCGATGGCGGCGGTCTCCGGCACCAGCCGCGGGCGCCGGTCCAGGGTGCAGGCCAGGCCTTCGGCGAGGAACACGGTATGCGCCTGGGTCAGTGCCTGCGCGGTCGGTTCGTCGATGCGGCCGGTTGCCAGCAGCGCGGCGATCAGCGAGGCGGTGTTGCGCGGCGTCAACAGCGCGGGTGCGGCGCCCGATTCACGCAGTACGCGGTACTGCAGCAGGAACTCCAGGTCGACCAGGCCGCCCTCGCCCTGCTTGAGATCGAAACGCGCGGCGTCGCTGCGATCCAGTTCCGCGCGCATGCGCTGGCGCATCTTCATCACGTCATCGCGCAACTGCGCGGTATCGCGCAACCTCGACAGGGTGGTGTCGCGGATGTCCTCGAAATCCTGCTGCAGCACCTCGTCACCAGCGACACCGCGCGCGCGCACCAGCGCCTGGTGTTCCCAGGTCCAGGCACGCTCGCGCTGGTATTCGCGGTAACTGGCCAGTGACGACACCAACAGGCCCTTGGCACCGTCCGGGCGCAGGCGCACATCCACGTCGTAGAGCCGCCCTGCACCGGTCTCCGCGCCGAGCAGCGCCACGATCTTCTGTGCCAGCCGCGCGTACCAGCGTCCGGCTTCCAGGGGACGCGCGCCATCGGACTGCGCGTCGGCGGGCGCGTCGTACAGGAACACCAGATCCAGATCCGAGCCGAAGCCCAGCTCCTCGCCCCCCAGGCTGCCGTAGCCGATCACCGCGAAGCGTCCCTGCGGCACGCGCCCGTGCGCGGCGGCGACCTCCTCCTCGGCGGTACGCAGCACCACGCGCACGACGTCATCGGCCAGCCAGGCCAGCTGGCGGGTGCTTTCGCGGGCGGGTTGGCGGCGATCCAGCGCGGCCATGGCGATGCGGAAGCTCAGCGCGAGCCGGCGTTCGTTCAATTCGCGCAGGGTCGACTCGGCATCGCCGCCATCGAGCGCGCGGTTGCATTCGGCCTGCAGGCTCTGCTTGTCCGGCAGCGGGCCCGACACGCGCGCGTCGAGCAGTTCGTCCAGCAGCAGCGGATACAGCGCCAGCCGTTCGGCCAGCAGCGCGCTGCGTGCCAGCACGTCGACCAGCCGCGCCAGCGCGCTGGGTTGTTCGTCCAGCAGCGCCAGATAGCTGGCGCGACGCAGGATCGCCTGCAGCAGCGCGAGCACGCGCTTGAGCGCGGCATCCGGCTGCGCCGAGCGCGCCGCCGCGCCGAGCAGCGCGGGCACCACCCGATCCAGTCGCGCGCGCGATCCGTCCGACAGCGCGCGTACGCCGGAGAACCGGGCGAAATCGCGCAGCGCGCCGTCGGCGGTGGTGGCGTCGGCGAAGCCGGCGTCGGCCAGCGCGGATTCGTCGCCGCCTTCCGGCAACGCGCGCCAGTAGTGTTCCAGCACGCCGGGCTCGGCCTGGCCGCGGCGCGGCGCCAGCAGCTCGGCGAATTCCTGCGCCACCCGATCGCGCTGGCGTTGCAGTGCCAGCAGCAGCGTCGGCCAGTCCGGGTAATCGAGCCCGCGTGCGATGCGCTCGCGATCCAGCGGGTTGTCCGGCAAGGCATGGGTCTGCGCATCGCGCAGCATCTGCAGGCGGTTTTCCAGCCGGCGCAGGTAGCGGTAGGCCTGGCCCAGCGCGGCGCCATCGCCTTCGACCACCTGGCGCGTCGCGACCAGCGCGCGCAACGCCGGCATCAGCCGGCGCTCGCGCAGCGACGGTTCGCGGCCGCCGCGGATCAGTTGCAGCGCCTGCACCAGGAATTCGATTTCGCGGATGCCGCCGGGACCACGCTTGATGTCGTCGGCCAGTTCGCGGCGCGCCACTTCCGCGGCGATCGCGGCCTTCATCTCGCGCAGGCCGTCCAGCGCGGTGTAGTCCAGATATCGGCGGTAGACGAACGGGCGCAGGCTCTCCAGCCAGCGCTCGCCGGCTTCGATGTCGCCGGCCACCGCGCGCGCCTTCAGCCAGGCGTAGCGTTCCCAGTCGCGACCCTCGCGCTGGAAGTACTGGTCCATGCCGGCGAACGACAGCGCCACCCGTCCGGCATTGCCGAACGGGCGCAGGCGCAAATCCACCCGATGGCAGAAACCATCGACCGTGGGTTCGTCCAGCAGCTTGGCCAGGCGCTGGCCGAGCCGGGCGAAGTAGTCTTCCGCCGCCAGCGAACGCGCGCCGTCGGATTCGCCGTTGTGCGGGAACGCGTAGACCAGATCCACGTCGGAGGAAAAATTCAGCTCGCCGCCGCCCAGCTTGCCGAGACCGAACACCACCAGCCGCTGCACGCTGCCATCGGCGGCACGCACGACACCATGGCGCTGGGCGAATTCGGCTTCCAGCGCTTCCAGGCCGATGCGCAGGCAGTTCTCCGCCAGCCGCGTGCTGCCGGCGAGGATGGCGTCGACGTCGTCCAGGCCCAGCACGTCGCGCCAGATCAGGCGGGTCGATTCGGCGGCGCGGTAGCGCCGCAGTTGTTCCTGCCAGCGTCCGGATTCATCGGCCGCCAGGATCGGCGCGGGGGTCGGCGCGGCGCCATCGTCGCGCAACAGGGCTTCCAGCCGTTCCGGCTGGCGGCGCAGGGTTTCCAGGGCGAAGTCGCTGGCCAGGATCACCCTGCCGACGCGCGCGGCGCGGACGGCATCGGCCAGCAGTTCGGCCGAGGCGGGCGAGGATTCGCGCAGGCGGGCCAGGCCGCGTTCGATCAGCGCTTCGAGATCGGTGTCGGAAACCGGGGCGTTGTCATCCATATCGCCGGATTGTGGCATGCCGTCCCGGCTTTGTTTGCAGGAGCGACGTCAGTCGCGACCGGAAAACTGATGCGCAAGCAAACCCGTGCTTTCCCCCAGGGCATGCGCGTCATGGGAAGAAGCGGGAAGGCACGGTTAGCGGTCGCGACTGACGTCGCTCCTACAGGGAGCCTTCGCTTTGTCAGGCGGCCAGCGAGAGATCCGGCAGGGTGGTTTCGGGTTGCAGGTCCAGGCCGAACTGCGCGGCCAGTTTTTCCAGCAGGACGGGCTTGACCTGCTCCAGCCCCGAGGGGCCGCCGAGATCGGACAGGGTCGCGACCTGCAGGCCTTCGTAGCCGCAGGGATTGATGCGGTGCCAGGGCGACAGGTCCATGGCGACGTTGAAGGCCAGGCCATGGAAGGTGCGGCCGTGGCGCACGCGGATGCCGAGGGCGCCGATCTTGGCGCCTGCCACGTACACCCCAGGCGCGCCGGACTTGCGTTCGGCGTGGATGTTCCATTCACCGGCGGTGTCGATCATCGCCTGCTCGATCTTGCAGACATAGTCGCGTACGCCGACCTTCATCCGTGGCAGGTCGAACAGCGGATAGGCCACGATCTGGCCCGGACCGTGATAGGTCACCTGGCCGCCGCGATCCACCTGCACCACCGGGATGTCGCCGGGCGCCAGCACGTGCTCCGGCTTGCCGGCCTGGCCCAGGGTGAATACCGGATCGTGCTCGACCAGCCACAGCTCGTCGGGAGTCTGTTCGTCGCGCGCGTCGGTGAAGCGCTGCATCGCCCGCCACACCGGCTCGTAGGGCTGGCGTCCCAGTTCACGCACCACGCACGGACGGCTCACAGCGTCCACTTCACTTCCGGATGCGAACGCAGGGCTTCGTGCGCGGCGTCGAACTGTTCGCGGCTGGCGGCCTGGAAGGCGATGCGCACGGACACGTACTTGCCGTTGGCGGAGTGCTTCCAGGTGATGTCCTCGTGGATCACTTCCACGCCGGCCTGGGTCAGCAGTTTCGGGAGTTCGGTTTCCAGGCCCGCGTTGGCGGTGCCCATGGCGCTCAGTTCGAAGGTGCCGGGGAACTGGAAGCCGTGTTCGGGGTTGTCGGACTTGATTTCCATGGCGGGAATTATTGGGCCGGTCCGGGTGAAAACCAAGCGCGGGCCCCGCCGGCCCCGGAAAACGCGAAGGCCGCGGTTTCCCGCGGCCTCCGGTGCGTCAGGTGCGGCGCGGGCCTCAGCGGGCCAGCTGCACCAGGGTGGAGGAGACCCAGCCCTTGTTGCCGAGTTCGTCCTCGACTTCCCACATCACGCCTTCCTTGGTGCCGGTGGGGTACAGCATCATGCCCGGCTCCAGATCGCGCACGGCCTTGCCGGTGCCCTTGGCGTTGGCGAACAGGCGGCCCGGCTTGGTCATTTCGACCGCCTGCTGGGCGCTGGCGGCCGAAGCGTTCTCGGCCACGCCACCCAGCTGGGTGACCAGATCGGTGTAGGCCTGCAGGTAGGCCAGGGTGATGACCTGGCCGATCTCGGTGTTGGCGTAACCGCCCACGCCGGCCGCGCCCACGCCGCTGCCGCCGAACAGGCCGCCGCCGGCGCCCCAACCCATGTCGGTCTTCTTGGCGTTGCCTTCGGCCATCGCGACCTGCTCGGACGAACGCACGTCGGTCAGGGTCAGGACCACGTCGGCGGTCTTGCTCTTGAAGTTCAGGCCGCCGACCACGGCACCGGCGGTGCCGCCGATCAGGCCGCCCAGCAGGCCGGTGATGGCGTTGCCGCTGGCGTTGGAGTTCTGCGAGATCAGGTCGGGCACCAGCACGTAGTCGGCCGCCTTGATCTGGCCCTTGCCGATGTTGGAGCGGTTGCGCAGCTCACCGTCGGCGGCGAGCGCGCGCTCGCTCATCGCGGCATTCAGGCCGACGCCGCGATCCACCAGGGTGAAGCAGCGCGACTTGTTGACGAAGACCTTGATCAGGCGCGACGGCGCCGGCAGCTGCTGGCCGGTCCACCAGTTCACCACGTCTTCCGGCTCGATCACCGAGATGGTGCCCAGCGGCTTGGTGCAGGTCGGAATCTGCGCGACTTTTTCCTTGCGCGTGTCCTGGGCGCTCTTGGCGGCGAAGGCGGGCACGGCGATCAGCAGCATGGAGGCCGCCAGCGCGGCCTGCTTCAAAGAAATCTTCAACATGAAAAATCAATCCCTGTTTGGTTGAAACATTGCGGGGCCGTCGGGCCCCTCCCCTGAGTTCCGCCGCAACCATCCGAATGGCAGCCCGCGGAAGCCGCGATGATAAGCGAATGCAGACCTTCTTCCATGACCCATTGGTACCGGGATCATGGTCCTGAAACGCGAATCCGGCGCACGCCCGGCCACCGGGAGATAATCGCCGCCCCTCCCTAACGGCCCGCGCATGTCCTTCTTGATCGTCAGCGTCCTGTTCAGCGTACTGGTCGGGGTGCTGCTGAAACTGGCCCAACGGCGCGGACTGGGCATGGTGCCGGTGATCCTGGGCAACTACGTGGCGGCGTTGGCGCTGTGCCTGGCCACCCTGGACCCGCCTCTAGCCCGCCTGCGGGAGCCGGGCACGCCCTGGCTGGCGCTGGGATTGCTGGTGATCCTGCTGCCGGGCATCTTCCTCGCGATGGCCGCGTCGGTGCGCGCGGCCGGCATCGCCCGCACCGACGTGGCCCAGCGGCTGTCGCTGGTGGTCTCGCTGGGTGCGGCCTTCCTGTTCTTCGGCGAAACCGCCGATGCCGGCAAGCTGGCCGGGCTGTTGCTGGGCCTGATCGCGATCGCCGGCATCGTCTCGCGCCCCCGCGCGGGCGATGATGGCGGCACCGCCGTGGCGCGGGCGCGCTGGCTGCTGCCGCTGACCGTGTTGCTGGGCTACGCCGCGGTCGACATCCTGCTCAAGCGCATCGCGATGGCCGGAACCCCGTTCGCCGCTTCGCTCGCGGTGGCCTTTGCCGGTGCGCTGTTGCTGATGATCGCGGTGCACGGCGCGCGCGTGCTGCGCGGACAGGCGCGGATGGAAGCCGGCGCGCTGCTCGCCGGCCTGCTGGTCGGTGCCTGCAACTTCGCCAACATCCTGTTCTACATCAAGGCCCACCAGGCATTGCCCGGCCATCCGGCGGTGGTTTTCGCGACGATGAACCTGGGCGTGGTCGTGCTGGGCACGCTGGTCGGCACGTTCGCCTTCGGCGAAAGGCTCAGCCGGATCAACTGGCTGGGCATCGGGCTGGCGATCGTGTCGGTGGCGCTGATTGCCGCGAGCCTCGCACATGGATGACACGGCACGGTCCGACGACGCGGTGCCCGGTGAATGGACCGATCACGTCTACGTCAACGCCTCCAATGCGCGGGTCTGGCTCGCGCTCACCGACCCCGCGCACCTGCCGCGCTGGATGGGCGAACCCGAACTGCGGATTTCGGTGGCGACCGACTGGCGGATCGGCGCTCCCATCACCATCCGGGGCTTCCATAATGTGCCGTTCGAGAATCGCGGCGTGGTGCTGGCTTTCGATCCACCGCACGCGCTGGGCTATCGCTATCTCAGCTCGCTGTCGGGACTGGCGGACGAACCGGCCAACCAGACGCACCTGCATTTCGATCTGGCGGAAGAAAACGGCGGCACCCGCCTGACCCTGGCCGCGCACGGATTTCCCACGGGTGCCATCTTCCACCACACCACGTTCTACTGGGCTGGCACCCTGCACGTGCTCAAGGCCTACGTCGAGGGCATGGACCGTGAATGAGCGGAACGGGCCACCCGCCCGTCCCGCCCATCCCGGAAACGCTTACTCGCTGCGATCGTAGGAGAATTGGATGCCGGGGACGCACCGACGATGTTGTTGACCAGCAACTGGCAAACCATCGAAGCGATGGAATTTACCTGCACCGGCTGGTGGCTCCTGTGGAGGGTCCGGCACCGCCGGGGGATGCACCGCGACGCCGCGGGGAGGAGGACGGCATCGCGATGCGGAAGCGCGGAACCGGCCATCGCCGGATCGGCCGGGTCGCAGGCGCTCAGGCGCGCTGCGAATCCAGGGCTTCGTGGTTCTTCTGCACGTCCTGGGCCTTCATGTAGCTTTCGATCAGCAACTGGTAGTTCGGAAAGATCTGGGTATAGATCTCGGCCCATTGCTGCGCGTCGTCGCGGTGCCAGGTCTTCTGCAGTTCGGAGGCGACCGCGGCGGTGTCCATCGGTACCACGCCGGCCTGGACCACGCGCGCGAGGGTGATTTCCTCGGCCATCTTCGAATAGGTGCCGGAAGCGTCGATCACGGCGAAAACCTGATAGCCGTCTGCCACCGCGGCGATCGACGGGAACGCCATGCACACGCTGGTGATGGTGCCGGCGATGATCAGCTGCTTGCGGCCGGTCGCCTTCACCGCAGCGACGAAGTCGGGGTTGTCCCAGGCGTTGATCTCGCCACGACGGGCCACGTACTGCGCGTGCGGCGCGGCGGCATGGATTTCCGGAATCAGCGGGCCGTTCGGGCCCTGCGGCACCGAGGCGGTGGTGATCACCGGCAGACCGGCCAGGGTGGCCATCCGCGCCAGCGCGGTGGCGTGCGCCCGCACGCGGGTGAACGGCATGTCGCCGATGGTCTGGAACAAGCCGCTCTGGTGGTCGATCAGCAGCATCGCGGCATTGGCGGGATCGAGAATCGGCTTGCTGCCGTTGAAGTTGGCGGGAAGGCTCATGGGAAACACTCCGGTTGGGGGAGGACGGGCGTCGCCGCCCGCGGGAAGGAAAAGGCGCCCGCGCTGCGGGCGCCCCTCGGGACTACTGCGCGATCCGGCCGAAATGGCCACGGCTGAAGTCGTCGATGGCCTGGACGATCTCGTCCTGGGTGTTCATCACGAACGGGCCATAGCCGACGATCGGTTCTTCGATGGGTTCGCCGCTGAGCAGCAGGAAGGTCGTATCGGCCTCGGCCTCGACAAAAACGTCGGCGCCATCGCGATCCAGCACGACCAGTTGGGCGTCGTGCGCGGCCTGCTTGCCGTTCACGCGCAACGCGCCCTTCAGGACGACCAGCGCGAGCGTGCGCCCCTCGGCGACTTCAAAGGTGGTGCCGTGGCCCTGCTGCAGGCGTACATCCCACACATCCATCGGCGTGAAAGTGCGCGCCGGGCCATGGTGATCGCCATGGCGTCCGGCGATCACCCGCAACCGCCCCGCGTCTTCCGGCAGCGCAATCGACGGAATGTCGCGATCCAGCAGGGTCTGGTAACCCGGCGCGGACATCTTGGCGCCGGCCGGCAGGTTCACCCACAGCTGCACCATGTCCAGGGTGCCGCCAGTACGGGCGAAATCCGGCGAGTGGTATTCCTCGTGGAGGATCCCGGAAGCGGCGGTCATCCACTGCACGTCGCCCGGACCGATGCGGCCGCCGGCGCCGGAAGAATCGCGGTGCTCCAGTTCGCCCTCGTAGACGATGGTCACCGTCTCGAAACCGCGATGCGGATGCTGGCCGACGCCGCGCCGATGCTCGGTCGGTTCGAACCGGTACGGGCCGGCATAGTCCAGCAGCAGGAACGGGCTCAGGTGGCTGCCGTGGGTCTGGTAGGAGAACAGCGAACGGGCCGGAAAACCGTCCCCGACCCAGTGGGGACGCGGGGCGCCGTAGACGCCGAGGACTTTCTTCATGGTGGGTTCCCGCCCGGGCGGACCGGGCTTGATTTGCGATGGGCGCCACGTTAGTCCCGGAACGATGGACCCGGTAGTCGGCAGGATTTATCCTCAGAGTCCTACCAGGTGAACGATGACTGGCATGGTTCCGACCGACCTCAACGACCTGTTCTACTTCGCCCAGGTGGTGGATCACGGCGGGTTCGCCCCCGCCGGGCGCGCACTCGGCGTGCCCAAGTCCAAGCTCAGCCGGCGCATCGCGCTGCTGGAGGAGCGCCTCGGCGTGCGCCTGATCCAGCGCTCCACCCGCCGTTTTTCGGTGACCGAGATCGGCCAGGACTACTACCGCCACTGCAAGGCGATGATCGTGGAGGCCGAGGCCGCGCAGGAGGCGATCGAACTCACCCGCTCCGAGCCGCGCGGCGTGGTGCGGGTCGCCTGTCCGGTGGCGTTGCTGCATGCGCGGGTCGGGACGATGCTGGCCGACTTCATGGCGGAGAATCCCAAGATCACGGTGTTGCTGGACGCGACCAACCGTCGCGTCGATGTGGTCGGTGAAGGCGTGGACGTGGCGATCCGCGTGCGCCCGCCGCCGCTGGAGGACAGCGATCTGGTGATCCGCGTGCTGGCGCAGCGCTGCTGGAACGTGGCCGCCAATCCGCGTCTTTTCGAGAACAGCCCGATACCGGCCACGCCGGCGGACCTGGCGCGGTATCCCACCCTGGATCTCGGGCCGTTCCACCGCGATCACAGTTGGCAATTCAGCGATCGCGAAGGCACCCTCGCCACCGTCCATCACGAACCCCGCCTGGTCACCGACGACATGACCGCGATTCGCATGGCGGCGGTCGCCGGGGTCGGCATCATGCTGCTGCCGACCATGGTGATGTGCGACGAACTCGCCGACGGACGCCTGATCCGGCTGCTGCCGGACTGGCAGCCAAAGCAGGGCATCATCCACGCGGTATTCCCGTCGCGGCGTGGGCTGGTACCGTCGGTGCGCCACTTGATCGACCATCTCGCGCAGCGTTTCCTGGCGTTGGAGGAAGACTGACCAACCACGCGTGGCTCGGCATAATCGCTTGGCCTTCCGCCTTCTTCGCACGCATGTCGAACCACGCCGAACCACGCCACGACCTCTCCGGCGCGCTGAAGTCCGATGTCGATGGCGAAGCCGTCACGCGACTGGCCGATGCCTTTGCCGCCATCGCCGACGAGCGTCCCGCCACCGCCCTGCCCTTGCTTCGGCAAGCGGACGCGCGGGGATCGCGCATGGCCGCCGCGCTGCTGCGGCATCTGGCCGGCGAAGGCCCGGACCACGCCTACGCGGCGCACGCCGCGTTCCAGGCCTTCATCCGGGGCGGCGACAACGTGCCGTTGTACGCGGCGGTCAGTCAGGCGATGGCCGAACGCCATGCGCGGCCGGCGGTGCATCGGCTGCTCGATATCGGCGCCGGTGATGGCATGGCGCTATTGCCGGCGCTGCGTGCCGGCACGCGGCTGCCTGACCGCATCGACGTGATAGAGCCGCAGGACGGCCTGCGCGATGCGCTGGCGGCGCTGTTCGCCGAACAGTTCGCCGGCGCCCACGCGCAAGGACGGCTGCAGCTGCACGGCGTCACCTTGCAGGCCTTCGTACAGGGGCTGTCGCAGGGCGACCATTGGGATCTGGCGCAGTCCAGTTTCGCGCTGCAATCGCTGCCGCCCCCCGAACGGGTGGACGCGCTGCGCGCGTTGCGGCCGCGCGTGGACACGCTGGTGGTGGTGGAATTCGACGTACCCGCGCTGGCGCACGGCACGCCCGCGTACTTCCATTCGGTCGCCGGCCGCTACGAACGTTGCCTGGCGCAGTATGGCGAGGATGCGGCGCTGATCGCACATGGCTTCCTCGCGCCGATGCTGGCTGGCCAGTTGCGCCGCGGCGTCGCGCCCTCGAACTGGGAACAGCCGGTTGTGGACTGGCAGCGGGAGTTCGAACAGGCCGGCTACCAGCCGCGCGAGGCGCGCCCGCTGTACGACTACAGCTGGTCGCCGGCATGGTGGATGGAAGCGTCCGCGCATTGACCGGCACGCCCGGCACTTCCTTGTGGGAGCGACGTAAGTCGCGACCGTGGCGTTCTGTGCCTCCCCCCGGGAAGCGGTCGCGACTGACGTCGCTCCTACAACCGTGATCGCGCCCGCTTGCGGGAACGACGCTGGTTGCGAAAGCGGGACTCGTGGCATCTGCGGAAAAGCTCGCGACTGACGTCGCTCCCACAATGGCAGGTTGGCTTGAGTGGAGCGGACAAAGGCGATGGCTGGCAAGTGATCCATCTTGCAATCAAGGCGTTCCTTCCCCGTAGGAGCGACGTAAGTCGCGACCGTGGGGTTCAGTGCCCCCGGGAAGTGGCCGCGACTGTCGTCGCTCCCGCAAGCGTTTGGGGAATTGCCATCATCGGGTCATCGCGGTGATGTTGGATCATGGTGGCCTGTCCGATCTCCGTGCGCCGCGCCGTCCTGAAGGAATGTCCTTGAGCCATCCATCGCCCACCGGTTCCCATGCGCCGCCCTCGGGCGCGATCGCGATCTTCCTGGTGTTCCTGCGGCTGGGGCTGACCTCGTTCGGTGGGCCGCTGGCGCATCTGGGTTACTTCCGCGCCGAATTCGTGCAGCGTCGGCGCTGGCTGGACGAAGACGCGTTTGCCGGTCTGGTGGGCCTGTGCCAGTTTCTTCCGGGTCCGGCGAGCAGCCAGCTCGGCTTCGCGCTGGGCTGGCTGCGCGGCGGTTGGCGCGGGGCGCTGGCGGCATTCCTCGGCTTCACACTGCCCTCGGCGCTGTTGATGTACTGGCTGGCGCTGCATGCGCCGCGCGCGACCACGACGCCCCTCGGGCTGGTACTGGTGCATGGCCTCAAGCTGGTCGCGGTGGTGGTGGTCGCGCACGGTCTGTGGGGGATGGCGCGCACGCTCACCCCGGACCCGCGCCGCATCGCACTGGCGACCGCGATCGCCGTGCTGGTGTTGCTGGCCCGCAATCCGATCTGGCAGCTGGCGGGCATCGGCCTCGGCGCGATCGCAGGCGCGTGGTGCTGCCCGCCGGCGCCGGCGGGCAGCAGCCCGGCTCCGCTCGTGCCGCGCTGGCTGGCGCCGATCGCGCTGGTCCTGTTCGCGGCGGGGTTGCCATGGGCGTTCTGGCCGCGTGGCGAGGCACCGACACTGGATGCACTGGCGGCGGCCAGCTACCAGTCCGGCGCGCTGGTGTTCGGCGGCGGCCACGTGGTGCTGCCATTGCTGGAAGCCAAGCTGGTGGCGCCGGGATGGTTGAGCGCGGACCAGTTCCTCGCCGGCTACGGCGCCGCGCAGGCGATGCCCGGACCGATGTTTTCGCTGGCGGCTTTTCTTGGCGCCGGTGTGGATGCCGGCGTCGCCCGTCCGTTGGCCGCCACGGTGGCGCTGCTGTGCATTTTCCTGCCGGGTTTCCTGCTGCTGATCGCGCTGCTGCCTGGCTGGACGCGGATTGCCTCGCGTCCGCGGCTGGCGCGGATGGTGGCCGGCATCAACGCGGCGGTCGTGGGCCTGTTGGCGGCGGCGCTGTACGACCCGTTGTGGAAGAACGCGGTGGGCACGCCCGTCGACGTGGGCATCGTCGCGCTGGGCCTGCTGATCGCCGCGCGGGTGCGGCGATCCGCGCTGTGGGTGCTGGCGATGTGCCTGGGCGCGGCATGGCTGGCGGCGGGACTGCCCCGGCCCTAGCGGAAAGACGTCAGCCGTCTTGTGCCAACGGCAACCGCAGTTCCGCCACCGTGCCCGTCTCCGGTGCGCGCGACAATAGCTCCAGGCTGCCCTGCTGCGCTTCCAGGATCTGGCGTGACAGCACCAGGCCGATGCCGGAGCCGCCGCTCTTGGTGGTGAAGAACGGCACGAACAGGCTGTCGCTGGACGGCAGCCCCTCGCCGCGGTCCCTAACCTGCACGCGCGCCTGTCCGTTTTCCGCCCATGCGCACAGCTCGACCGGCGCGCTGCCGCCGGCTTCGACCGCGTTGCGCAGCAGGTTGATCAGCACCTGCTCCAGCTGATCGGCATCGGCGACGACCCGCAGTTGCGGTGCGACCTCGACCTGGATGCGTTCGTCGACCAGCCGGCGCACGCGCTCGCACAGCGGCGCCAACGGCACGCTGGCCGGTTGCGGTTCGGGCAGCTTGGCCAATCGCGCATAGCCGCCGAGGAAACGCTGCAATGCCAGGCTGCGCTGTTCAATCAGGTCCAGGCCACGGGCAAGGTCCGTGCGCGCCTCGGGGTCGAGCGTCGCGCCTTCCGGCGGCAACATGCGCGCCAGGGTATCGGCCATGGAGGCGATCGGCGCCATCGAGTTGTTGATTTCGTGGCTGAGCACGCGCAGCAGGCGGCGGAACGCCTGCGCTTCCTCGTCGCGCAGCGCGCGTTCCATCGGTTGCAGGACGAGCAGGCGGCCGGCCTGGCTGCGGCTGCGCAGCGACGCGTGCCCGATCTGCCAGCGCCCCTGCTGGGTGGGAAAGGCATGCGGGTGGATGCGGCCATTCGGAATATCGAACAACGGCGCCAGTCCCAGCGCGTCCGCGCGTTGTCCCAGCAGTTCCGCTGCCGGACGGCCCAGCAGGCGTTCGCCGGCGGGATTGATCAGGCGCAGGCGGTCGCCCTGCTCGAACGCGAACACCGCGCCGTCCAGCGCGGCCAGGGTCTTGCTGAGCAGTTGCAGGCTCTCATGGGAGTCGCGCTGCTCGTCCTGCAGGCGCTGCGCCAGCGCGTTGAAACGGCCCATCACCTGAATCTGCCCGCCGCCACCGGAAGCCGCGCCGCGCACGCTGTAGTCGCCTTCGCGCAACGATTCCAGCAGGCCGTCGAGGGTGCGCAGGCGGCGTCCATCCGCGTATCGCTGCAATCGCCAGATGATCGCGGTCAGCGCCAGCACGCAGATCAGCAACAGGGCCGCCTCGCGCGGTGCCGGCGTGCCCAGCGCGAGCACGGCCGCCAGCGCCAGCATCGACGGCGCGACCAGCCACGCCGCGCGTCCGCGCTCAGGCGTTCTCATCGCCACGCAGGCCGTGTTTCTCCAGCCGCCGGTACAGGCTCTGGCGGGTGATGCCCAATTGGTCGGCGGCACGTTGCAGGTTGCCGCCCTGATCGGCCAGCGCGCGCCGCAGCAGCAGCGCTTCAGCTTCCTCCAGGGTCATGCGTTCGGACAGCCGCGGCTCCGCCGCGCCGGGCAGGCGCAGCGCGGCGGCGTCCAGCACGCCTTCGTCGGCCAGCAGCGCCGCGCGTTCCATCACATGCGACAGTTCGCGCACGTTGCCCGGCCACGGGTAGGTGAGCAGCGCGCGTTCGGCGTCGCGCCCGATGCGCGGCACCGGGCGGCGGTAGCGGGTGCAGGCGACGGACAGGTAATGGCGCGCCAGCGGCAGGATGTCCTCGCCGCGCTCGCGCAGCGCCGGCACCCGCACCTGGAACGTGTTGATCCGGTACAGCAGATCCTGGCGGAAGCGGCCGGCCGCCACTTCGCTTTCCAGATCCGCGTTGGTCGCGGCGATCACGCGCACGTCCACCCGTCGCGTCTGCGAGGAGCCCAGTCGTTCGAATTCCCCTTCCTCGATCGCGCGCAGCAGCTTGGGCTGCTGGTCCAGCGGCAGGTTGCCGATCTCGTCCAGGAACAGGGTGCCGCCGTCGGCCAGTTCGAACCGGCCGGCGCGATCCTGGCGCGCGTCGGTGTAGGCGCCGCGCACGTGGCCGAACAGTTCGGCCTCGAACAGGGTCGGCGCGATGCCGCCGATGTTGACCTTGACGAAGGCCCGCGCCGCGCGCCGCGAGCCGCGATGCACGAAGCCCGCCAGCAGGCTCTTGCCGGTGCCGTTCTCGCCCAGCAAGAGCAGGTTGGCGTCGCTCTCGGCGATCCGCGCCAGATCCTCCAGCAGGCGGCGCATCACCGGTGATTCGGCGATGAAATCGTCGCCGGCCTCCTGCAGCAGCAGCGCCTGCGCCTGTCCCAGCCGCTGCTCGCTGCGACGGCTGCGATCCAGCGCGATGCGGCTTTCCAGCACGTTCAGCACGCGCGCGTTCTGCCACGGTTTCTCGATGAAATCGACCGCGCCGCGCTGCATCGCCGTCACCGCCAGTTCGATGCTGCCCCAGGCGGTCATCGCCACCACCGGCAGGCCGGGGCACTGCGCGGCGATCTGCTCCACCAGCGCCAGCCCCTCCTCGCCGGAGGTGGTGTCGCGGCGGTAGTTCATGTCCACCAGCACGGCGGCGAATTCGTCGCCGCGCAGGCAGCCCAGCGCGATCTCCGGCGACTCCGCGCCGACCATGCCGTAGCCGGCGCTCTTGAGCAGCATGCGCAGCGCCTCGCGCACATCGGGCTGATCGTCGACGACCAGGATGCGGGCGCTGGGGGACGGACGGGAAGTCGGCACGGTGCTCATCGCCGCCAGTCTAGCGTCCGCGCCGGAGCGCGGGCGCTATTCATTGCGCAGCGCCTGCATCGGCGGCACCCGCGCCGCCCGCAGCGCCGGCGATAGCGCGGCCAGCAGGCCGGCCAGCGCCAGCGCCGCCACCACCGCGCCGATCGCCAGCGGATCCGCCACCTGCACCTCGAACAGATAGCGCTGCAGGAACCGCGACATCGCCATCGCGATGCCCAGTCCCGCCAGCAGGCCGATGGCGATCTGCAGGCCGGCCTCGCGCAGCACCTGCCGCAGCAGCCGGCGCGGGTCGGCGCCGAGCGCGGCGCGCACGCCGAACTCGTGCCGGCGCGCGGCCACCGCGGTCGCCATCACCGCGTACAGGCCCACCGCCGCCAGCAGCAGCGCCAGGCCGGCGAACAGGCCCACCAGCAGCAGGTTTAGCTTCTGCTCGCTGGTGGTGGACGCGACCACCGCGTCCATCGCGTCCAGATCGGAGATCGGCTGCTGCGGCGCGACCTCGGCGATCGCCTCGCGCAACGCGCGTTCGGCGCTTCCGGCGGTGTTGCCGGCGCGCGACTGCAGCGCATAGGTCAGTCCGCCGAATCCGCGGATGATCCGCCATGCGCCCGGGGACAGCTGCGCCAGCGGGGTGTAGACGATCGGAGGCGCCGGCTCGGCCGGGCCGAACTGGCGCACGTCACCCACCACCCCGACCACCCGCATCGGCACGCGCCGATCCTCGCCGTCGTCCTCGATGGCGACGATTTTTCCCAGCGGCGCATCACCCAGGTACTGGCGCGCGAACGCGGCGCTGACCACACAGATGCGCTCGGCGCCGGCGGTGTCCTGTTCGCCGATCCCGCGGCCGGCGAGCACCGGCATGCCGAACACATTGAAGAAGTCCGGCGTCATGAAGCGGTACTGCGCGCTGATCGAGCGCCCGTCCGGCAGCACGTAGCTCCAGTTCAACTGGGTGGCCGTGGGCGGGTTGCTGCCCGCCCCGACATGGGCGACCCCGGGCAACCGCCGCAGCCGTTCGACGATGCGATCGGTCTGCTCGGCCATCGAGCCGACTTCGGCGTGGCGTTCGCGGATCGGCGCCAGGCTGAAAATGGTGACCGCGCGGCTCTCGAAACCCATCGGCACCTCCGACAATCGCTGCAACGTGCGGGTGAACAGGGCGGCCCCCATCAGCAGCACCACCGCCACCACCACCTGCGCGATCACCAGTCCGCGGCCTAGCCGGCCGGCACCGCGGCTCCAGCCCGCGCGTCCGCCGCCGACCAGTTCGCGGGTAAGTTGCAAGCCGCGCACGCGCAGCAGTCCCAGCACGGACGCCAGCAACGCGGTGGCCGCGCCGGCCAGCAGGGCGAAGCCCACGCTGGTGCCGGTCAAGGCGGCCGCTTCGCCGCGGATCCATTCCGGTGGCACCCAGCCGGCCATCAGGCGCAGGCCCAGCCAGGCCAACGCGATGCCGACGAGCGCGCCGCCAATACCAATCAACAGCCCCTCGGCCAGCGCCGGCAGGCCCAACCGGGCCAGTGGCGCGCCGAGCGCCAGGCGCACCGCACTGTCATGGCTGCGGCCCAGCGCGCGCAGCAGCATCAGGCTGGCCAGGTTGATCGCGGCGATCAGCAGCACGCACGCGCCCGCGCCGAAGAACAGCCACAGGGTATTGCCGGTGCGCGAGGCGAACACGCTGCCCTTCAGCGGCAGCGCGTTGGGCGGAAATTCGAGCAGGTGGCGTTGCCATTCCTCGGTCATCCGCGGGTTCTGGCGAAGCAGCGCGCCGAGCACGGCGCCGGTTTCCGCCGAGGCTTCGGCCACGCTGATGCCGGGCTTGATCCGGGCGATGATCTGCTCATTGGTGGACAGATTGGTGCTGGCCAGGTCCGGCTGCATCGACAGCAGGATGTCGAACTGCACCGGCCAGCGGAACGCGGCCGGCAACACCCCGACTACCTGCGCGGCGCGGCCTTCCACCTGCAGGGTCTGGCCGATCGCGGCGGGATCGGCGCCGTAGTACTGCGTCCAGAACGCATGGCTGAGGATGACCGCCTGCGGACCGTTCACCCGGTCCTCCTCGGCGTTGAAGTTGCGGCCCAGCGCCATCGGCAGGCCCAGCGTGTCCAGGAAGCCGCGATCCACGAGCAGGGAGCCGACCACCCGCCCCTCGTCGCCGCGCGCGATATTGGTGTTGATCGCCCAGCTCCGCAGCATGCCGGTCGAGGCGAAGCTGCGCATGCGCCGCACCGGCGCGTAGTAACCGGGCGCGGCCGAGTTGCGCTCGCCGTCGAAGTACTGGCCGAGGGTGACCAGCCGATCCGGCTGCGGAAACGGCAGCGGCTTCAGCAGCGCCTGGTCCAGCAGCGAGAACACCGCCGTGGTCGTCGCCACGCCCAGCGCCAGGGTCAGCACCGCCAGTAGCAGGTAGCCGGGCCGGCGCAGCAGGCCGCGCCAGGACTGGCGCGCCTCGTTCCACAGGATCGCCGCGCTCACGACACCGCCTCCAGTCCCGGCAACGCCATGTCGCGCTCATGACGCAGCCGCTCGAAGGTGTCCTCGTCGACGATGCGGCCGTCGAGCATGTGCACGATGCGCATCGCGCGTCGCGCGAACGCGGGATCGTGGGTCACCATGCACAGCGTGGTGCCGTTTTCGTGCAGTTGTTCCAGCAACTGCATCACCGCCTCGCCGTTGCGGCTGTCGAGGTTGCCGGTGGGTTCGTCGGCCAGCAGGATCGACGGGTTCCCCACCAGCGCGCGCGCCACCGCCACGCGCTGCTGCTGGCCGCCGGACAGCTGCCCCGGATAGTGGCGGGTGCGATGGTTCATGCCGACCAGTTCCAGCACTTCGCGCACCCGCCGGGTGATGTCGGCGCGACCGAAGCCGTCGCGATAGGTCAGCGGCAGGGCGACGTTCTCTTCCACGGTCAGATCCGCGATCAGGTTGAACGCCTGGAAGATGAAACCGATCTCGCCATTGCGGATGCGCGCGCGGCCACGCGCATCCAGGTCGGCGACATTGCGCCCGTTGAGCCAGTACTCGCCGCGGCTGGGCGCATCCAGCAGGCCCAGGATCGACAGCAACGTGGACTTGCCGCAACCGGAAGGACCGGTGATGGCGACGAAATCGCCCTGGGCGATGTCCAGCGCGATGTCGGACAGGGCGTGGGTTTCGACCTCGTCGGTATGGAAAACCTTGCCCAGGTGCTGCAGGCGCAGCAGCGGTGCGGGGATGGCGGAAGCGGGCGGGACGGCGGTATTCATCGGGGCTCCTGGGAAAGGTCAGCGTAAACGCAGTCGCGGGTACTGCGCCCACTGGCTGGTGTCGGAAAGCACGGCGCGGTCGCCGGGGCGAAGACCGTTGCGGATTTCGATGCGATCGCTGGAGGCGGCGCCGAAGCGCACCGCGGTCTGGCGGGCCTCGCCATCGCCGTCCAGCACGAACAGGGTGCCGGGACTGCCAGGCACGGCCAGCGCCGGGCGCGGAATGCTGATCACGTCGCGCAGTACGCCCAGGCGGATGCGCCCGTCGACCGACAGATCCGGGCGCGCGCCGGGCGGCAGCTTGCGTCCCAGATCCACATCGATGGTCACGCTGCCGTTGCGTACCGCCGGATCGATGCGGGTGAGCCGACCCTCGACCACGCCATTGCGGGTGTCCACGCTCACCGCCAGGTCCAGCGACAGGTCCTTGGCCAGCACTTCGGGCACCTGCAACCGCGCGATCAGATCATCCGGACGCGCCACCCGTGCGAGCTTGGCGCCGACGGGGACCTGCTGGCCCGGTTCGACGTCGATCTGCTGGAGGATGCCATCGCTGCCGGCACGCACGTCCAGCGCCGCGACCTGCTGGCGCGCGATCGCCAGCGTGCTGGCGGCTTCGTCGCGCCGCGCCTGCGCCGCGCGCAGTTGCGCGGCCATGTTCTGGCGGAACGCGGACACGCGCCGGGTTTCGATTTCCGCGCGTCCCTGCTGGGTGGTCTCGGTGATCTGCGCCTGGCGCAGATCGATCTTCGACATCACCCCGGCGGCGTGCGCACGCTCGTAGGCCTGCGCCTTGACCTCGGCGATGCGCCATTCCGACTCCGCCTGCGCCTGCTGCGCCTGCTGGTCCAGCAACTGCGAGGCCAGCGACGTGCGCACCGAGGCGACTTCGGCCTCGGCGCCCGCCAGCGCCGCTTCGGCCTTTTCCAGGTTGGCGGTCAGCTCCGGATTGACCATGCGCAGGATCGCCGTGTCCGCGCCCACCCGGCTGCCGGGCTGCACCAGCACCTGCTCCAGCGTGGCGACGGCACCGGCGGTAATCCAGCGGATGTCGCGTGGCACCAGCGTGCCGGTGGCGCGGATCTCGCGCACCATGTCGCCGCGCTCGGCGTCGCCGATCCACAGGCTGCCGCGCTCGACCTTGGGTGCGGCCTGGCCCACGCCAAGCACGGCGACGGCGGCGACCGCCGCCAGGAACAGAATCGGGCCGCCGACAAGCAGCAGGCGGCGGCGGGACGCGGAGCGGGTCTGGGGGCGGGCGATGTCCATGTCCCTTTGAAGAGCATGCCGCGTGCCAATCGTGACGCGCGCTCAACTGATTGATTCAGTGGAAGATTCTTTCCCCCTTGGCACGCCATCATGTCCGTTTTCGTACGTTCGGCGTCCGCCACCGGGCGTCCTGCCGCCGTCCGTCGGCAAGTTGCTTCCCGGGATTTACATACTGTGCAACACAAAGTACTGTTCGCCAAACTTTACGGGGTGGAACATGGTGGAAGCGCGCGACAACCCGGGATCCAAGCTGGAACTGGAGCTGCGGCGCGGCGTGCTGGTGCTGGCGGTGCTGTCGCAGCTGCGCGAGTTCCAGTACGGCTATTCGCTGCGGCAGGCGCTGGCCCAGCGTGGCATGCCGATCGAGGAAGGCACGCTGTATCCGCTGCTGCGGCGTCTGGAAGGCCAGGGGGTGCTGGCCTCGGAGTGGCGGATCGAGGACGGCCCGCCACGCCGCTATTACCGCTTGAACGACGCGGGCGAGGCGATGCTCGCCGAATTGAAGGCCTATTGGGATTCGCTGGTCGGGACCATGGGTGGACTGCTGCAAGGGGACGGGAAATGAACGTGAACGACGTGATCGATGCCTACGTGATCGATGTGATGCGCCGCCTGCCCGCACGCGAGCGCAACGAAATCGGGCTGGAACTGCGTGGCCTGCTCGCCGAGATGCTGGCCGAACGCGCCGATGGCGAAGGCCGGCCCGCCGACGATGCGATGGTGCTGGCGCTGCTGCGCGAATTCGGTACGCCGGCCGAGGTGGCCACGCGCTACCGCCCGCCGGGCCTGGTCGCCATTCCTCCGCAGGAGACCGGCAAGTTCGCGCTGATCGCGATCATCGGCCTCGCCATCCAGTGGGCGATCAGCCTGCCGCACGTGTTCGACGGCCGCCTGCCGCTGGCCGGCTGGTGGCTGGGTCCGGGCCTGGGCGCGTTCTGGTGGCCGGGCTTCATGATCATGTTCACCCTGCTCGCCGCGTGGCTGCGCCAGCGCGGCTGGTTCAAGCCGCGCTGGCGACCGCGAGCGGTCGATCCCGAACGCGTCAACCGCGGCGCGCTCGCCTTCGGCCTGGCGTGGTTCGTGATCGGCGTGGCCGTGGTGGTATCGCTGCCCTGGCTGGTACCGCATCTGCCCGGCGCGTTGCCGCGGGTGCTGGCGCTGGATCCGGATTTCCTGCGGATCCGCGCCTGGCCGGTGCTGCCGTTGTGGGCGGCCAGTTTCGCGATCCTGGCCTGCGTACTGGTGCAGGGACGCTGGTCGCCGCTCATGCGCAAGCTGGAGATCGTGTCCAGCGCGGCCTTCATCGCACTGCTGCTCTGGTGGGTCACCGCCGGCCGCATGTTCCAGGCCACGCCGACCGATCAGGGTGCGCGCGGCATCCTGGCGCTGATCGTCGTCATCATGCTGGTGGACCTGGGGATCCGCCTGCAGCGCGGCCGCACCCGCATCCGTCTGCCGGATCTTTCCGGCTGACACCACCGGCCGGCGCCGCCGGCCTTCCCGCTTCCCTTGCCAAGGAGTCCCGCCATGCTTCGCGCGTGTCTGCTTTCGCTCGCCCTGATTCCGGCCAACCTGGGCCTGGCCAACCTCGTTTTCGCGGATGAATCCGCTCCGTCTCCACCCGCGTTCGTTCCGCCACCCGCGCCGGGCGAACTCGTGGATATCGGCGGACGCCGCCTGCACCTGGACTGCAAGGGTGACGCGGCTGCTCCCACCGTGCTGTTCGAGGCCGGGCTGTCGCAGTACACCGCGCATTCGGGCTTCTCCAAGGCGCAGGACGCCATCGCGCCGTTCGCCCGCGCCTGCACCTATGACCGCGCGGGACTGGGCTGGAGCGATCCGGTTCCCGGCGCCCGCACGCAACAGGACATGGTGGCGGATCTGCACGCACTGATCGCCGCGAAGAAATTGCGGACGCCATTGGTGATCGTCGGCCATTCCGTCGGCGGACTGCTGGCGCGGCTGTACGCGCGGGAATATCCGGACGAGGTCGCCGGCCTGGTGCTGGTGGATGCCAGTCCCGAGCCGTATCTGTTCACTCCGGGCGCGGCGCAATTCCGCACGGGCCTGGCGGCGGAAATCGATGCCGGGTTGAAGAAGGCGCAGGGCGACGGTCCGGTCGTGCCGCTGCCGGCCGACGTCGAGCCCGACATCGTGGTGGCGTTCCTGCCGCGCGTGCTGGCCACGGTCAAGCAGGAATACGAAGCGCTCGATCGCGTGCCCGCCGCGATGCGGCAGGCGCATGGCTACGGCACTCTCGGCGATCTGCCGCTGGCGGTCATCCGGCGCGGCAAGACCGAGACGCCGCCGAACGCGGAGGATCTCCAGTGGCGCGAGTGGCAGGAAGATCTGGCGACCCTGTCCACGCACGGCTTCCTGGTGGTCGCGGAAAACACCGGCCATGTCATCCCGTACGAGAATCCGGCCGTGGTCGCCGGGGCGGTGCGCCGGATCCTTGATGAGATCCGGCTCGATGAGGTCCGCAAGCATTGACCGGCACCACGCCGCACCTCGCGACGATCAGCGCGGTGCGCGCGCCTCGAACGCCGCGCGCGGTCGCGCGTGCAGATGCTCGCTGCGCAGCGCGCCGGGCGACTGGCCGATGATGCGCTTGAACGCCCTGCTGAAGGAGGCTTCGGAGTCGTAGCCCAGGCGATTGGCCGCCACCGCCACCCGCATGCCGTCCTGCGCGATCCAGCGCCGCGCCTGGAACATCTTGATCCGCGCGACATAGCGCGCCGGTGTCTCGCCGAGCGTGCGGGTGAACGCCTCGGCGAAGCGGGATCGCGACGCGCCCATCAGGCCGGCCAGCTCCGGCACCGTCCAGTCGCGTTCGGGTTCGGCGTGGATGGCGGCGACCACCTTGCCGATCGACGGGCAGTGCACGGCGGCGATCCAGCCGGAGGAATCGCTGCATCCGCATTCCACCCACGCGCGGATGATGCTGGCGGCCAGCACGTCGGCGAGCCGCGCCAGGATGCCGCACGCGCCGATGCGATCCAGCGCGACTTCGCGCTCCATCGCCTCCAGCATCACCGGCACGGTGGGATCGCGCTGCGCCAGTTCGCCGGCACGCATCATGTCCGGCATCATCGCCAGCAGCGGATGCAACGGATCCAGGTTGAAGCGCAGGCTGCCGCAGAACATCACGGTGCTGGCTTCCGGATCGGCATCGCCGTCGTGTTCCGCCTTGACCAGGTAGATGTTCTCCGACACCGGCACCCGCGCCAGCGCGTCGATGTCCATCGTCGGCACGTCCGGCGCGCTGGCCAGCACGTGGAAACCGCCACGCGGCAGCAGCACCGCGTCGCCCGCGTTCAGGCGCACCCAGTCCGCGTCCGGCAGCTTCAGCCAGCAGCCGCCCCGGGCGACAAAGTGGAAGCGCGCCTCGCGGCTGGCCGGAAAGGCGATCGCCCACGGCGCCTGCATCACGCAGCGGCCGTATTCGACGCCGTCCAGGCGCAGGTCGAGCAGGACCCGGGTGAGCATGTCGCGTCCGCCGGCGGGCGCCTCGGCCTCGCCACGCGAGGTGGCGGGGTTCGAAATCCTGGACGAATGAGCAAGCATATCGGCCTTTCCGGCATGGAAACGCCAGCATCATACGCCTAATCTGCCCGTCCGCTCCCCCGGATTCCCTCCCCCGTGTCTTCCCCCTCCTGTTCCGACTGCACCGCCGACGGCCTGCTGGATGACCCCGGTTCGCCGCTTGCCGACACCGCTTCCCCAACCATCGCCGGCGACGACGTCCCCGCCCGCTGGGCCGCCGTGGGCGCGCTGGCGCTGGGCGTGTTCGGCCTGGTCACCGCCGAATTCCTGCCGGCCAGCCTGCTCACCGCGCTGGCCTCCGATCTGTCCATCAGCGAAGGCGCGGCCGGGCAGACCGTCACCGCCACCGCCCTGATCGGCGCCATCGCCGCGCCGTCGATTCCGCTGCTCACCCGCCGCATCGACCGCAAGCACGTGATGCTGGCGCTGACGACGCTGCTGGTGCTGTCCAACGCGCTGGCCGTCGTCGCCGACAGCCTGTGGCCGTTGCTCACGGCGCGGGTGATGCTGGGCGTGGCGCTGGGCGGATTCTGGTCGATGGCCGCCGCGCTGGCGATGCGACTGGTGCCGGAATCGAAATTCCCGCGCGCGATGTCGTTCATCCTCACCGGCGTTTCGGTCGCCACCGTCTGCGCCGCGCCGGTGGGCGCGTGGATGGGCGAACTGTGGGGCTGGCGCAGCGCGTTCGTCGCCGCCGGCGTGGTCAGCGTGATCACGCTGCTGGCACAGATCTTCACCCTGCCCTCGCTGCCGCCGACGGCCAACCCGGATCTGCGCGTGCTCGGCCAGTTGCTGGGCCGGCCGGGCGTACGCATGGCGCTGCTGGCGGTGCTGCTGGTGATCTCGGGCCACTTCGCCGGCTTCACCTATCTGCGTCCGCTGATGGAGAACGTCACCCACCTGTCGGTGGGCGCGATCTCGGCGATCCTGCTGGCCTACGGCATCGGTGGTTTCTTCGGCAACTTCGCCGGCGGCTACCTGGCCGGACGCAGCGAGCGCACCGCGATCGTGTTCGGCGGCACCCTGATTGCGCTGCTGGCGATCGGCCTGCTGCTGGCCGGCCACTCGATGATCGTCACCGCGGTCGCCATCGCGCTATGGGGCTTCGCGTTCGGCGCGTTCCCGGTCGGCTTCCAGATCTGGATCATCCGCGCCGCGCCGGATCAGGCCGAAGGCGCGGGCGGCCTGCTGGTGGCCGCGTTCCAGATCGCCATCGCCACCGGCGCGATCGGCGGTGGCCTGCTGGTGGATCATGTCGGCGCGATCGGCGGTCCGCTGTTCGCGGTCGTCATGATGACGCTCGGTACCCTGCTGACCCTGCGCCACGGCCCGCGTCCGGCCAACTTGGCGGACGAAGCACTGCCTTCCCGTACCGGTTTCCACTGAGCCTTCCGCATGTCCCTGCCCGCCGATTCCGCCGAAACACCGCTCAACCGCCGCATCACCCTGGCCGCGCGTCCGCGCGGCCTGCCGGCGGCGACCGACTTCCGTCTGCTCCGCGAGCCGGTGCCCGTGCCCGGCGAAGGACAGGTGCTGTTGCGCACGCTGCACCTGTCGCTGGATCCGTACATGCGCAACCTGATGGACGAGATCGGTCCGGGCTATGCGCCGCCGCTGGCGCTGGGCGAGGTGATCGTCGGCGGCACCGTCAGCCGGGTCGAGAGCTCGCGCCATCCCGGTTTCCGCGAAGGCCAGATCGTGCTCGCCAACGCCGGCTGGCAGGACTACGCCCTGTCGGACGGATCCGATCTGGCCTCGCTGGATGGCCTGCCCCAGCCGTCGCTCGCCCTGGGCGGGTTGGGCATGCCCGGTTTCACCGCCTACGTCGGACTGCTCGACATCGGCCAGCCACGCGCGGGCGAGACGGTGGTGGTGGCCGCGGCGACCGGCGCGGTCGGCGCCGTGGTCGGCCAGCTCGCCAAGCTGAAAGGCGCGCGCGTGGTCGGCATTGCCGGCGGCGCGGACAAGTGCCGCTTCGCGGTGGAGGCACTGGGTTTCGACGCCTGCCTGGATCGGCGCGAGGGAAACCTGGCCGAACATCTTGCCGCCGCCTGTCCCGACGGCATCGACGTGTACTTCGAGAACGTCGGTGGCGAAGTGCTGGACGCGGTGCTGCCTCTGCTCAACCTGCACGCGCGCGTGCCGGTGTGCGGCTTCATCGCCCACTACAACGATCGCGACGCCACCGGCGCGGTGGATCAGCGGCCGCAGCTGCTGGCGACGATCCTGCAGAAGCGCGTGCGCATGCAGGGCTTCATCATCCTGGATCACTACGCGGATCGGTTCGAGGCGTTCCGCCGCGACATGCGGGACTGGCTCGCCAACGGCGACATCCGCCTGCGCGAGGACGTCGTGGATGGGCTGGAACAGGCGCCGGCCGCGTTCGCCGGCCTGCTGCAGGGCCACAACTTCGGCAAGCTGGTCGTGCGGGTGGCGGACTGACCGCCCCCGTCCGACGGGGACGATCCGCTATCATCCGCGCAAATTCCCAACGCAGGAACGGACGTGGATTCGATTCGGGTACCGGTGTCGATCGGTGAACTGGCGGACAAGATCACCATCCTGGAGATCAAGTCCGAGCGCATCACCGACGAGGGCAAGCGCCGCAACGTGCTCGCCGAACTGCAGGATCTTCTGCCGTTGTGGGCGCCGATCGCCGAGCGCCATCCGACCATGGCCGAGCTGAAGGTGCAGCTGAAGCAGGCCAACGAACTCATGTGGGACGTGCAGGACGCGCTGCGCGAAAAGGAAGCCGCGCAGGTGTTCGATGACGCCTTCATCCAGTTGGCGCGCGCGGTCGCCCAGCACAACGGTCATCGCGTAGGCCTGAAGAACGCCATCAACCAGCAGGCCGGCTCGACCTTCATCGAAGAGAAGGAATACCGCGCCGAGGGCTGAGCGCGCGGTTCCGCCCGCCACATCCCGCGGCTGCGTGCGCGGATGGGCCGGCATTCGCCGTCCTTGTTCGCTCCGGCCATCGTGACCGGTTAGCCTGTCGCGATGGACGCCCTGATCACCGCCGCCGCACGCGCCCTCGCCACCGGCGATGCCCTGGGCGCGCTCAAGGGCGTGGCCCTGCGCGAGGATCCGCCGGCGCTGGCGCTGCGCGGCATCGCGATGGCGCAACTGGGCGAGCATGCGCGCGCGCGCGAACTGCTGCGCCGGGCCGCACGCGGTTTCGGTGCGCGCGAACCGCTGTCGCGCGCGCGATGCGTGGTCGCAGAAGCCGAAGTCGCGCTGGCGATGCGGGATCTGGACGCCACCCCGCGTGCGCTGGAGAACGCCGTCGCCGTCCTGGAAGCGCAGGCCGACCACGTCAACGCCAGCCAGGGCCGCCTGGTGCTGGCGCGCAGGCAGTTGCTGCTCGGGCGCCTGGACGCCGCCGCCGCCACCCTGGCGGTGCTGGCGCGCGGCCGGCTGTCGCCGGCGCTGGCCGCGATCGCGCAGTTGGTGCGCGCCGAACTGGCCCTGCGCGGATTGCGTACCGGCGCGGCACGCGCCGCACTGGAGCGTGCCGACGAAGCCGCCCTCCACGCCGGCATTCCCGCCCTGCGTGCGGAAGTGGCCGACGCGCGTTCGCTGTTGGCCCGCCCCGCGGCGCGGCGCCGGCACACCGAAGGCGAACAGTCGTTGCGACTGGACGAAGTCGAAACCCTGCTCGCTTCCGGCGCATTGGTGATCGATGCCTGCCGGCGCGGACTGCGTCGGGATGGCGCCTGGTATCCGCTGGCGCGACGGCCGGTGCTGTTCGCATTGGCGCGCGTGCTGGCCGAAGCCTGGCCGGGCGACGCCAGCCGCGAGCACCTGATCGAACAGGCGTTCCGCACACGCGATCCGGACGAGACCCACCGCGCCCGCCTGCGGGTGGAACTCGGCCGCCTGCGCGCGTTGGCGGCACCACTGGCGCGCATCGAAGCCACCGCGCGCGGCTTTGCGCTGATTCCGCACGACGCACGCGAAGTGGCACTGCTGGTGCCGCCGCTGGAAAGCGAACAGGCCGAACTGCTGGCGCTGCTTGCCGATGGCGCGGCCTGGTCCACTTCGGCATTGGCACTGGCGCTGGATACCAGCCAGCGCACCGTGCAGCGCGCGCTCGCCGAGCTCGAGGCCGGTGGCCGCGCGCGCGCGGTCGGGCGTGCACGTGCCCGGCGCTGGGTGGCGCCGCCGCTGACCGGATTCACGACGATCTTGTTACTCCCCGCTACCCTGCCCGCTGGCTAGAGTGTCTCCATCGCGCCGCAACCGGCGCACCACGCAGGAGCCAGGCCATGACCCGCACTTCCTCCCGTTCCGCCACCCCGGCCAAGGCCGCCGAAATCGTCCGCGAATACCCGCTCGATCATCTCGAAGGCGTGCATGGCGTGACCTACGACGGCACCCGCATCTGGGCCGCCACCAACGAGCGCCTGGTGGCCATCGATCCGGACAGCGGCGCCGCGGTTCGCAAGCTGGAGCGTCCCTGCGACGCCGGCACCGCCTTTGACGGCAAGTACCTGTACCAGATCACCGATTCGCGCATCGAGAAGATCGATCCGGCCAGCGGCGAGGTCGTGGCGACGATTCCGGCTCCCGCCGTGGGCGGGAACACCGGACTGGCCTGGGCCGAAGGCAGCCTGTGGGTCGGCCGTTACCGCGATCGCCGGATTCATCGCATCGATCCGGCCACCGGCGCCATCCAGCGCACCATCGAATCCAACCGCTTCGTCACCGGCGTCACCTGGGTGGACGGCGAACTCTGGCACGGCACCTGGGAAGGCGACGAGAGCGAGATCCGCCGCATCGATCCCGACAGTGGCGAGGTGCTGGAACGTTTGCAGATGCCGGCCGGCACCAACGTGAGCGGGCTGGAGTCCGATGGCGCGGATTTGTTCTACGCCGGTGGTGGCGGCAGCGGCAAGGTCCGCGCGGTGCGCAGGCCACGACACGCCGCGTGATGTCCGGCGCGGGCCACTGAACCAAGCACCGCACTTGCCCTTTCACGCTTTTTGCCTCCCCTTTTGAAAAAGGGGGACCGAGGAGGATTCGCTCCTGGCGCGAAAAGCAAATCCCCCGGTCACCTCCGGTGCCCACCCCCTTCTTCGAAGGGGGTAGTTCCCCGCCGTTCCACCTCCCCCTTTGAAAAAAAGGGGGACCGAGGAGGATTCGCTCCTGGCGCGAAAAGCAAATCCCCCGATCACCTCCGGCGGATCCGCTCTCTTCGAAAGGGGTCACCGGCGCCACCACGCGATCCGATCAATCCCGCACCACACCAACCGTTCCTCCCCCGATGGCTCTACCCACACCCCAGGAGCAGATCATGAACCTCACTACCCGAATCCCCGCCGCCTCCCCCCGCATCGTCAGCCGCGAACAATGGCTGAAAGAACGCATGCCGTTGCTCGCACGCGAGAAGGAGCTGACCCGCCTGGGCGATCGCATCGCCGAGGAACGCCGCGCCCTGCCCTGGGTAAAGGTCGAGAAGGACTATGTATTCGATACCGTCGACGGGCCGCGCCGGCTGGACCAGTTGTTCGACGGCCGCCACCAGTTGCTGGTCCAGCACTTCATGTTCACGCCCGGCCGCGACCAGGGCTGCCGCAGTTGTTCCTACATGGCCGATCACCATGATGGCGCGCGCGCGCACCTGGCCCAGCGCGACACCACCCTGCTGGTGATCTCGCGCGCGCCGCTGGCCGACATCCAGCGCTTCCGCGCGCGCATGGGCTGGCAGTTCCCGTGGGTGTCCTCGTTCGGTTCCGATTTCAACTACGACTTCGGGGTCAGCTTCACCCCCGAGGACATGGCCACCGGCGCGGTCGACTACAACTACGCCCACCAGTATTTCCCGCATTCCGAGGCCCCCGGCATCAGCGTGTTCCATCGCGACGACGCCGGCACCGTCTTCCACACCTACTCGCGCTTCGGTCGTGGCGTGGAAGTGATGATGGGGACATACCCGCTGCTCGACCTCACCCCGAAGGGCCGCGGCGAAGCCGGCCTGGAAGACACCATGTCCTGGGTGCGCCACCACGATCTCTACGAACAGGCGGACGGCAAGAGCGCCTGCGGTTGCCACGGCTGAGCACGAAGGCCGGCGCGGCGGCATGGACACGATCTGGCCCTGGCTGGCGATCGCCGGACTAGGTGCCCTGCACGGGCTGCATCCGGCCAATGGCTGGATGTTCGCCGCAGCCGGCGCGATCCATGCCGGCCGTGGCGAACACGCCTGGCATGCGTTGTGGCCGATCGGTATTGGACATGCCACGGCGATCGTGCTGATCGCCACCGCCTTCGCGATTGGCCTGCGCGTGGAGGCGGCGGTCGCCACGCGCATCGCCGGAGCCGCCCTGCTCGTCCTGGCCTGCCATCACCTGTGGCGCCGACATGCGCCACCCGCGCCCACCGCGAACCGCCTCGGCGCGGTCGGATTGGCGCTGTGGTCCGGCTTGATGGCGACCGCGCACGGTTTGGGCATGGTCCTGGTGCCGGCGCTGGTGCCGCTGTGCCTGTCCGCCGGCCCGTGGCGCGATTTCACCGCCTCCGGTTCCTCATCCGCGGCATTGCTGGCGGCGGTGGCGCTGCACATGACCGCCATGCTGCTGGTGACCGGCGCTCTGGCGCGGGGCGCCTGCCATGGATGGGGCAGGTACCTGCGTCATTGGCGCGCCGCGACCCTGCGTTGCCTGTGGAGCCTGATGCTGGCCGCCACGGGCATCGTGCTGCTGGCGCTTGCGCAATGACACCGTGCCTCAGCTTCCCGCCTGCGGGGCGGCACGCGACTTCGCCAGGTAGGGCAAGGCGAACAGGTAGAGTCCGGTGATCATCAACAGGATCAACGGGAAGAGCGCCATCAATCCCACCCAGGTGGATTGCTTCTGCATCGCCAACGCGACAAGGTTGGCGAGCACGGTCAGGGTGAAGATGATCGACAGCCAGCGGTGGAACTGACGGATCCACTTGTTCATCGGGATTTCCTCTGCGCTTGGCCCGAGACGCCTCGGGCGGGCTTGCACGTTGCCGGACGGTGCTGCGCCCGCGCGCGGTCATCCGGCCGCGTGCGGGACCAACGTGGATTCAGTGCTTGCCGCGACGTGACTCGATCATCTTCCAGCCATTGCCTGAGGGATCGCGGAAATTGGCGTCGACATTGCCGTAGCGTTCTTCCGGCGGCTGGGTGAACTCCACCCCGCGCCCGCTCATGCGTTCGTAGGCCGCGCGGCAGTCATCGACGTCGAGGATGAGCGGCGGCATCCCGCCCTTGGCGACAATCTCGCGCGCGGTCTGCGCGGTGGCGGCGTCGAGCACCGGCTCCTGCGGCTTGAACAGTCCCAGCTGGAACGACGGCTGATCCGGATGCTGCACGGTCAGCCAGCGATAGTCGCCGTTGCGCACGTCGGTGTGCACGCGGAAACCCAGCTTGTCGACGTAGAACTCCAGCGCCTCGTCCTGATCGCGGACGTACAGCCCAACCATTCCAACACCCTGACTCATGTGACCTCCGGTTTCTCTGGGGCCGCCTTTGTAGCACCGGCCTCCCGCCGCCGCTTCTCCGAAACTGCGATGGTGAGATCGGGACGGTGCGCGGCGCTGGCATAGCAGGCCGGCATCGCCTGCGCCGAGCGGCGGGCGGCGCCTTCGCGGCCGCGCAACGCACCCGGACTTTCGCCGGTGATGTCGCGGAAGGTGCGGCCGAAGGTGCCCAGGCTGTTCCAGCCGGTCCGCAGCGCGATGTCGAGGATGGGCAGTTCGGTATCGCGCAGCAGGGTCTTGGCCCGCTCGATGCGCCGGGTCAGCAGGTAGCGATGCGGCGGCACGCCGAACGCCTCCTTGAACGAGCGTGCGAAATGCGCCTCGGACACATGGCTCACCCGCGCCAGCCGTGCCACCGGCCAGTCCTCGTGCGAGGCGGCATCCATCCGGTCCCGGGCGCGCAGCAGGCGGCGCAGGAGTTCCGGATCCTGGCCGGAGCCTGTCGTTGTTTTCCCCATCGAGTCTTCGGATGTCGCCATCGGATGTTCCAGTGAATGCCCGCTATCCCGATCCACGAGCGGCGGCCACCATAACCCAAGGGCGCCGAAATCCAGGAAACGCTCCACGCGGTCCAGGCTTGACGAACACTCTTACGATATATATCTTACGATGCATCTTATGACACCGAGGAGTGTCCGATGCGTCGTCATCACCCCCGACACGCGCGCCGCGGCGAAGACTGCGGCGGCGATTTCCCCTTCTCCGAAGGCTTTTCCGTGCATGCGTTCTGGCAGGCCGTCGGCCGGCGCCACGGCGGCCGCGGCGGTCATCGCCACGGGCCGGGCCCCGGTTTTCCGGGCGGATTCGGCGGCTTTGGCGAGGATGGCCTGACCCGGGGCCGCAAATTCAGTTCCGACGATCTGCAACTGCTGCTGCTGGCCCTGCTGGAGGACCAGCCCAGCCACGGCTATGAGCTGATCAAGGCCCTGCAGGCGCGCTCGAACGGGTTCTACAGCCCCAGTCCGGGCATGGTGTACCCCGCCCTCACCTATCTGGAAGAGCTGGGCTACGTGGACGTGGAGGCCGAGGGCAACCGCAAGCGCTACGCGCTCGCGGCGCCTGGACGCGAGTATCTGGAGGCGAACCGCGATCGGGTCGAATTGATGCTCGCCAAGCTGTCGCATATCGCGCGCAAGATGGATTCGGTGCGGCGCGCGTTCGCCGGCGAACCGCAGGCCGATGTCGATGAAGGTGGCTGGGTGCCCGAACTGATCCGCGCGCGGCACGCCCTGAAGCACGCGCTGGTGCGCCGCGATGGCGTACCGGCCGCCGAGCAGCGCCGCATCGCCGCCATCCTCGAACGCGCCACCCGCGAGATCGAGGACGGCGAAGGCCAATGACCGATGTTCCCCTCCGCCGCCTTCGGGCGGCGGAAATGTTTCACCTCTCCCCCACGAGGTTTCCATGTCCGAAGTTGCCGACAAGGCGGTCGTGCGCGTCCGCCATCCGCTGAAACTGCGCCTGTTGCAGGTGGCGCGCGTGCACGACGTCACCCCGCATCTGCGGCGCGTCACCCTCACCGGCGATTCGTTGCGCGATTTCGTTTCCGCTTCATTCGACGATCACGTCAAGCTGTTCTTCCCCGCGCCGGGCGAAGCGCGTCCCGAACTCCCCGAGCTCGGTCCGAACGGCGTGGAGTTCCGCGACGACAGGCCACGCCCGGTGATGCGCGATTTCACCCCGCGCCATTACGACAACGACGCCTGCGAACTGGAACTGGAGTTCGCCCTGCACGAAGCCGGTCCGGCCACCGACTGGGCATCGCGCGCACAGCCGGGCGACTGGCTGGGCGTCGGCGGACCACGCGGTTCGCTGGTGATCGGCACCGGCTTCGACTGGCATCTGCTGATCGGCGACGACACCGCGTTGCCGGCCATCGCCCGCCGCCTGGGCGAACTGCCGGCCGGCGCGCGCGCGATCGCCGTGCTGGAGATCGCCAACGCCTCGGCGCGGCCGGATCTGCGGACCGATGCCGAACTGTCGATACACTGGTGCCATCGCGACGGCGCGGACACCGCCGAGCCGCTCCTGCTGCAGGCACTGCGCACACTGGCGCTGCCCGAAGGCGATGGCCATGTGTGGGCCGCCGGCGAATCCGCCGACATCCGTGCGGTGCGCCGCTACCTGGTGGATGAACGCGGTGTCGAAAAATCACGCATCCGCGCCGCCGCCTACTGGAAACGCGGCGCGCAGGGCGTGCACGAAAACCTGGAAGACTGATTCCATCCCCCCATTGCTCCGGTCGTCAGACCGCAAGGACGTTGCATGTATTCGTTGAGCGCTCCCCGCGAGCGTCACCTGCTCTGGCTGCTGATGCTGACCCAGTTCACCCTCATCATGGATTTCATGGTGATGATGCCGCTGGGTCCGCAGATCATGCAGGCCTTCCATATCACTCCCGCCGCGTTCGCGGCCGCGGTGTCGGCCTATTCCTGGTGTGCCGGCCTGTCCGGCCTGCTGGCCGCCACCTATATCGATCGTTTCGACCGGCGCAAGCTGATGCTGGTCGTGTACGCGCTGTTCGCGTTGTCCAACCTGGCCTGCGCGATGGCGGACAGCTACGCGCTGCTGCTGGCCTCGCGCGCGCTGGCCGGCATCAGTGGCGGCGTGCTCGGCTCGATCGTGATGGCGATCATCGCCGACGTGATTCCCGGTCCGCGCCGCGGTGCGGCCACCGGCACGGTGATGATGGCGTTCTCGCTGGCCTCGGTGCTGGGCGTACCGGCCGGCGTGTTGCTGGGCGCGCATTACAGCTGGGCTGCCCCGTTCTGGCTGCTGGTCGGCCTGTCGGTGGTGATCTGGTTCGCCGGATCGCGCGTGCTGCCGCCGCTGGATCAACACCTGGCGCGGCAGGCGGTTCCGTGGAAGCAGGCGTTCCCGAACCTGTTCGGCTTGTTCACCCAGGCGCGCTACCTCAATGCGTTCGTGCTGACGCTGCTGCTGATGGTCGCCTCGATGCTGGTGATTCCCTTCATGTCGCCGGTTCTGGTCGCCAACCACGGCATCGCTCCGGACCAGTTGTCGTGGTTGTACATGGTCGGCGGCGCGGCGACGTTCTTCACCTCGCGCGCTATCGGCAAGCTGGCGGATCGGCACGGCAAGCATCGGGTGTTCCGGGTCGCGGTGCTGCTGTCGCTGGCGCCGATGCTGTTCGTGACCCATCTGCCCCACATCGGCTTCATCGCGATGCTGGCGTTCTTCCCGTTCTTCATGGTGCTGATGTCCGGCCGCATGATTCCGATGCAGGCGCTGCTGACCACGGTGCCGGCGCCGGCCGAGCGCGGCGCGTTCCTCAGCGCCAACAGCGCGGTGCAGGCGCTGGGCACCGGCTGCGGCGCCTACCTGGGCGGATTGATGCTGTCCTCGCCAACGCCCGCCGGCCCCATCGGCGGCTACGGCACCGCGGGCTGGGTGGCGGTGGCGCTGTCGTTGCTGGCGGTGTGGTGGGTGGGACGGGTGAGCGCCGACGGCGATCAGCCGCAAGCGCCGGCCATCGTCGTTGAGCCCGAGCCGGACGCGCTGGCGCGGGGCGAAGGCTGATGTTCCAGTCACCACCACGCCACTCCGAAGAGCGTCCCGCATGACCGACCCCACCTCCGCGTTTTCCGACGCCGCCGCCGTGGCGCGCTACGCCGAGGGACCGCCGCGGCTGGTGCCCGGATTCGTCGGTCTGCAACGCATGGCCACGATCCTGCTGGCCGAACGGGCGCCGGCCGATGCGCGGGTGTTGGTGCTCGGCGCAGGTGGCGGGCTGGAACTGAAGGCGTTCGCCCAGGCCCATCCGGGCTGGACCTTCACCGGCGTGGATCCGGCGCGGGCCATGCTGGATCTGGCCGCGCAAACGCTGGGACCGCTGGCGGCGCGCACGCAATGGGTGCCCGGCACCATCGACGACGCGCCCGACGGTCCCTTCGACGCGGGCGCCTGCCTGCTGACCCTGCATTTCCTGTCCGCCGGGGAGCGCCTGCGGACCCTGCGCGAGGTCCGGCGCAGGCTGCGGCCGGGTGCGCCGTTCGTGGTGGCCCACGCCAGCTTTCCGCAGGACGGGGAGCAACGCGCACGCTGGCTGTCGCGCTACGCCGCCTTCGCGATGGCGTCCGGCATCGAACCGGCGCAGGCGACGGCCGGGCGTGACGCCATCGATCGGCACCTGCATCTGCTTGCACCCGCCGAGGACGAAGCGATCCTGGCCGACGCCGGCTTCACCGGCATCGAGCTGTTCCACGTCGGATTCACCTTTCGCGGCTGGGTGGCGTACGCCTGAGCGGCGTCCCGATTGCGGCCCCCGGCGCTGATCGGTGACTGGCGGACGACATGACGGCGCGGCTCGGCCCCGGTTTCCCGCCATTCGTCCCCGCGGCCCGCGATCCATCCCTTCCCTCTCCCGCCCCGCGCCGTTGCGCGCACACTCCGCCGGCAACGACACGGGAGCGAAGACCTATGGTGGGCAAGGCGTGGTACGGATGGGTGGGTGGCGTGGTCCTGGCATTGGCAGGCGCGGGCACCCGGGCGGCGGATGCGGACAACTGGTCCAGCTACGGTGGCGGCCCCGGCGGCGGCCAGCATTCACCGCTCACCCAGATCACCCCGGCCAACGTCGGCCGGCTGCGTATCGCCTGGTCGTTCCGCACCGGCGAACTGGGCGCGGGCCTGCCGGATCCGGAGCGGCGGCGGTTCGAAGCCAATCCGCTGGTGGTGGACGGTCGCATGTACCTCAACACCGGCACCGGCATCGCCTTCGCGCTGGACGCGGCCAGCGGTCGCGAGCTGTGGTCGTTCAACGCGAAGGTCGCACGCAACAAACGCTACAGCGATCCCGCCTCACGCGGGGTGAGCTACTGGCGCGATCCGGAAGCCGCCGCCGGCGCGGCCTGCCGCGAGCGCATCATGTTCGGCACCCTGGATGCGCGCCTGATCGCGCTGGATGCCGCCAACGGCCAGCCCTGTGCCGGATTCGGCGTGCAGGGCACGATCGATCTGCGCACCGGCATCACCCTGCACGACGAACCCGACAGCGAATGGCGCAACTACGCGGTGACCTCGCCGCCGGTGATCGCCGACGGCGTGCTGGTGGTCGGCAGCTCGGTCGGCGACAACCGCGCGCATGCACTGGAAGAAGGCGTGGTGCGCGGCTACGACGTACGCAGCGGTGCCGAGCTGTGGCGCTGGGATCCGGTACCCCGGGATCCGGCCGAAGCCGCCGCGCGCGGCTGGCAACCGGAGCAGGCACGCACCGTGGGCGCGGCCAACGCCTGGGCGCCACTGTCGGTGGATCCGGCGCTGGGGATGGTCTACGTGCCGACCGGTTCGGCCAGTCCGGACTACCACGGCGGCGAACGCCTGGGCGAAAACCGCGATGCCAATTCGCTGGTGGCGCTGGATCTGCGCAGCGGCCGGCGCGTGTGGGCGCAGCAGCTGGTGCACCACGATCTGTGGGATTACGACCTGGCCTCGCAACCGGCCCTGGCCACCGTGCAGACCGCGCAGGGTCCGCGCGATGCGGTGTTGCAGGCGACCAAGACCGGTTTCCTGTTCGCCTTCGATCGGCGCACCGGCGAACCGGTGTTCCCGATCAGCGAAGTGCCGGTGCCCGCCTCGGATGTGCCCGGCGAGCAGGCCTGGCCGACCCAGCCGATGCCCGAGCCGTCGTTGCGCCTGGCGCGCCACGCGCCGCTGACGCCGGACGATGCCTGGGGCCCTACGCCCGGCGTGCGCCGCGACTGCGCGCAACAGATCGCGCGGCTGCGTTCGGAAGGCATCTTCACCCCGCCCAGCGTGCGCGGCACCATCGCCCTGCCCGGCTGGGCAGGCGGGGTGAACTGGGGCGGCATCGCGATCGACGCGCAGCGCCAGATCGCCATCCTGCCGGTGTCGGATCTGCCGATGCAGGTGGCGCTGATCCCGCGGCCCGACTTCGACTGGGACAAGGACGACGCCTATCCGGAGCAGGAGTTCAACAGCATGGACGGCACGCGCTACGGCATGCGCCGCGGTGTGCTGGCCTCGGCCAAGGGAACGCCGTGCGTCAAGCCGCCGTGGGGACGCGTGGTCGCGGTGGACCTGCGCGCGCGCAAGGTGCTGTGGGAGCGTCCGCTCGGAACGCTGGAGGAGGAACTGCCGTGGCTGCCGTTGAACGTCGGCATGCCGGTGCTCGGCGGCGCGGTCACCACCGCCAGCGGCCTGACCTTCATCGGCGCCTCCGCCGATGCGCGCTTTCGCGCCCTCGACAGCAGGACGGGCGAGATCCTGTGGGACGCCAAGCTGCCGGCCGGCGGACAGGCCACGCCATCGATCTACGCGGTGAAAGGACGCCAGTACGTGGTGATCGCGGCGGGCGGGCGTGAAGGCCTGGGCCCGATGGGCGACTACGTCATCGCCTACACGCTGGATGGCGAGGGCGAGGAAGTGGTGTTCCAGCATGGTGTAGCGGTCCGCATGACGGTGCTGGCGACCGCCGCGCTCGCGTTGCTGGGGGGCGTGGTCGCCCTGTGGCGATACTGGCGGCGGCGCAGGCGCCAGCGCCGGCACACCACATGAACCAGGTCAGCGTCGCCAACCGCCAAGCCGGCGTGACATGACCTGGACCTGGGGGCTTCGCGCTACCTGCTATCTGAAACGCATGGCATCGACGTTGTTTTCATCTCCACTTCACACAGCCGCCCTGCTTTTTTCATGCCTGGCCGGCACGCTGGGCCACCTCGGAAGGGAGACAAGCTCATGACCACAGACGCGCGACATCCCCGTGAACCGCATTTCGCCGGCTGGCGCCCGTTGATGTGGGGCGCCGCCGCCTGCCTGCTGTCGTTGCCGCTGATCGCCATGCAGTTCACCGACGAAGTGAACTGGACGCTGTCCGATTTCGTCGTCTTCGGCGGCATGCTCGCCGTCGCCTGCGGCGCCTGCGACGTGGCGATGCGCAAGGGCGGCAACTGGCGGTACCGGGCGGGCGCGTTGCTCGCGGTCGGCACCGCGTTCCTGCTGGTGTGGGTGAACCTGGCGGTCGGGTTCGTCGGCAGCGAAACCAATTCCTACAATCTCTGGTATGCCGGCGTGCTGGCGATCGGCGTGGCCAGTGCGTTCATCGCACGCTTCCGTCCGGGCGGCATGGCCGCCGCGCTCACCGCCACCGCCATCGCCCAGGCCACGATCGGCCTGGTTGCCCAGTTCTCCGGCATGGATCATCCCTGGCCGGCGACGGTGGTGTTCACCGGCCTGTGGCTGGTGTCGGCGGCGCTGTTCCTCGCCGCGGCGCGCTCCGGTACACGCTCCTTGTCATGACCCCGCCAGCGTCCGGCATGCGTCGGACGAACGGCGAACGAGGGGTTCCGGTTCCGATGGCAGAATCGACCCACCGGTTCGGAACCTGGTGGAGCGCCTTCCCATGAACAGCGATCGCCTCGACCGCATCCGCGATGGCCGCACCGATCTGGTGTTCGAGCATGTCGACGACGGCCATGCCGCCACCGACGCGGATGGAAATGGTGTTCGGCTCATCCAGTGGTGCGCGTACTACGGCGACGTCAGCGCCATCCGCTTCCTGCTTGCCCATGGTGAAACCCTCGCATCGCTCGGCGACAATCTCGGCCTGGGCGATGCGGTCTTCCACGGCCACTGGCCGCTGTGCCAGTTCCTGATCGAACAGGGCGCCAACCCCGGCCATGTCCTGCCCGACACCGGCGAATCGCCGCTGCACCTGGCCCTGTGCAAGGCCAATCGCCCCGCCTACGACGCCATCGTTGACATGCTGCTGGCCGCCGGTGCCGATCCCGATTGCGCCACCCTGCCGGGCGTCGAAACCGGCAGCTTCATGCGCGATGCCCGCACCCAGGGGGAAACGCCGCTGCATCGCGCCGCCGCATTCGGCAGCGAGCGCGCGATCGATCTGCTGCTGGCCGCGGGCGCGCGCATCGATGCCCGCGACCGGAATGGCGATTCACCGCTGGGCTGGGCCAGCTGGCACCTGCGGCCCGACGCCATCCTGCGCAAGCTCTGCTTCGGCGATCACTTCATCCATCCGGCGCGCAATTCCACCTACGACCATGGCACCGGCTGGGGCGTGATGGGCGTGGGCAAGCCGCATCTGTCGCGCCGCTAGCGCAGCTCGATGCCCGGCTGCCAGCCGCTGCGTGCGAGGAACGCCCGTGCATCCTGCAAACCGATGATGTCACGCAGCGCCTGCCGCTTGTCGCTGGCGTTCTGGTAATACGATTTCACGATCCGGTAACCGACCCAGTAGCCGAGATCGCCCGGGTTTCCCGGTTTGCTGTTGTAGATCCAGTCGGACAGATCGCGCTTGTCCATGTCGGCCTGGAACTTGGTTTCGATGGCCAGCTCCTGCCCCTTCGTGTTCTGTTTCAGATGCAGGTACGCGACCTCGCCGGAGATCAGCTCGCCGACGAATTCGGCGGCACCTTCCATCAGCGCGCTCTCCAGCACCGTGGCCTGCTCGGTTTCGACGAACGCCGGCACCTGCTGGACGTGCACATATTCGTGCGCGATCACGTGGACGAAGCGATCCTCCAGGTCGGGATTGAGCCAGTCTGTCGCGCACAGCGCTTCCAGTCCGATCTGCACGCCAGTGTCGGCGCTGGCGGTGCCGACCGGCTTGCCGCGTCCCACCGCTATCGTGACCGTGGGCAGGCGCGCTTCCGGATACAGTTCCACCAGTTTCCGCAAGGAAGCCCTGAGCCGGTTCCGGGTGTCCGGCAGCACTTCCATGCAGCGCTTGGCATCGATGTAGGCCTGCGGATTCTTCGCCAGGTTCGCGGCGATCGCCTCGCCGGTGATGCGGCGGGCCTTGGCGAAGTGGTGTAGTCCCTCGGATCCAGCATCCAGGTAATCGCGCTGCAATTGTTCGGCGCTCGGGTGTCCCTGGACGCTGTCGTAGAGCCGGTAGAAGCGCTCGACATCGTCGATATCGACAACCGGATCGCCGGCCTTCGCGTCCGCCGCCCATCCTTGCGATGTGGTCGCGCCCAGCACCGCGCACACCATCACCGCCATCAATGCCAAGCGCATGTTCCGTTGCTCCGTGGGGAATGCGGACCACGCTACGGAGGGGACAGGTACCGGATCAATGGCCGTTGGTCACGGTGACTCCCGCCATGCCGCGTCATCCGCTCCAGGCGCTAGGGCCCCGGCCGGCTTTCCAGACCGATGGCCTGCTGCATGCGCGCAACCACGCTGTCGTCGGGCGCGGCGTCGGTGTCGGCGCGCTCGGCATAGACGAGCATCAGTTCCTTGCGCTGCGCCGCGTCCGGCAAATGCACCAGACGGACGAAGGCCATGTGCTGCGGCAACTTGAGCTTCGCGGCGGCGACCAGCTGTTCGACCTGTTCCAGATCCGAGTCGGCGGGCGCCTCGTCGCTCAGCGCGCGACCCCAGGTGTCGACATGGAAATCCAGTCCACCCATCTTCAGCGCGCGGGACTTGGCGTAATCGCCGGCATGGGTCAGTTCGGGCCGGCTGGGGATGTAGGCTTCCGACTGTATCCAGTACAGCCGCTGCACCATGCCCTTGGCGTCCTTCTGCGCGTATACATGCAGATCGCAATCGGCATAGCCGTACAGCACCCAGCGCCGGTTGCCGAGGTATTCGGCGGAAGCCGGCACCCGCACCGTGGCTGGCGGTTCGAACGATTCCACGCTGGCGCCATCGACGCGAAGGCGGGGTTCGACCGCGCCGGCGCCGGCAACCCAGGCCGCCAGCAGCACCAGTCCCGATACACCCGGAAGCACGCGCCGGGCACACCATGGGAGAACGGAACGACACGGGTTCATCTGCTGCCTCCACCGGATGGACGTCCGGCCCGCATGCTCGAGGCGATGCCGGACGCGTGCATGTGCCGGAAGTATTCCGGCCTTTCCGCCCGTCGCGGAATACAGGTGGAGTCCGCTTGCCTGTCCGCATGCTCGTGGCGACGCGGAAGACGTCATCCTTCACGCCAGTGCTGTTGCTGCGCAACGCACCCTCGCGCCGGCGATTCGCGTTGATGCGGTCATGCCATCCACGACAGGATCTTTCCGCTCAGATACAGGCCGACGCCGAACATCGCGTGCGTCACCAGGCTGTGCAGGCGTGTGCGGCCGGGATGCGGCGCGCGGCGGGCGGCGATGCCCAGCCCCATGCCGGGCTGCATCATCAGAAACGGCGCAACCACGGAACCGATGCCGACCATCAGGGATAGCGGAAGCGTTGGCGCGCGAAGCCACGCTTCACCTCCGAACACCAGCAGAATCGCAGCGAAGACAATCCCGGTCAGCACATGCGCCGCGATGCCAATCACCCGCTCGCCATGCACCGGTGGAGTGGCCGCGATGGGATCGTGAAGAAAACGGCCACGCGGCAACCACGCCACCCAGCGTCCAAGCAGTGTGTAGTTCAGTCCCGGCACGCCCAACCAGCGCTGGCGCAGCCAGATCCAGGCATCCATCAGCGCGGTGGCGCCCAGGCCAAGCACAATCGCATGCACGACGAATTCCGACGGCGGCATCATCGCGCTGCACTCCCTCGGCGCGCATCGATCCGCCAGCAGGCGGCGGTGAAGCGGACTTCGGATCCCCGCACGTAGGATTCGAACGCGGCACGCATGGCGCCGACGACCTGCGTCCGGGTTTCGGCATCCGCCTCCTGCAATGCCTGTCCCACCGGCCCCAGCCGGGTGATGTAGGAAACCAACCGGGATTCGGGCAGCGAGCAGATCGGATCGACCGGACGGATCTCGATGTCGCGCCAGCCGGCTTCCTCGAGCAGTCGATGGACGCGATGCGGGTCGGCGAACGCGAACTGGCCGGGACCATCCGCACGCCGCTCGGGCAAGGCAAGCCACGGTGCGGCGGCACGTTCCGCCGTGGTCATGAACGGATTGTCCGCGGCGCTGCGCCAGGCGATGAAACACAATCGTGCATCCGGCCTTGCCGATCGGTGAAGGTTGGCGAGCGCCCGTACCGGATCGGCGAAGAACATCACGCCGAAGCGCGAGATGATCCGATCGAAGTGTTCCGCTGGAAACGGGTGTGTCTGCGCGTCGGCCTGGACGAACCGCACGCGCAGGTCTTCGCGCTGCGCACGCTCGCGGGCCAGCGCCAGCATCGGCGCGGAAATGTCGACACCGATGCACTCGCCCTGCCCCGCCAACACCCGCGCCATCGCCAGGGTGGCGGCACCGGTGCCGCAGCCAATGTCCAGCACCCGCGCGGCAGGCTCGTTCAATGCCTCCCGCAGGATGGGAATGAACGGTTCCAGCATCGCGTCCAGCAGCGCCTGCTGGTCCACCCAGGCCTGGCCGCCGGTGCCATTCCAGAGCCTGGCCTGCTCATCGGCGATCGTCTTCGTATCCATGGTTTTCTGCGCCCGCTTGCGCCGGGGGAGGAGGAAGGGCACTGTGCGACTTCAAGTCGACTTGAAGTCAAGCCCATGCAGGAACTGGATATCGGCCAGGTGGCCGAACGCACCGGGGTACCCGCTTCGACCTTACGGTACTACGAGGAAAAAGGCCTGGTCCGCGCCATCGGTCGGCACGGGCTGCGGCGCGTGTTCGACGCCCGCGTCCTGGACCGGCTCGCGCTGATCGCGCTGGGCCGGGCCGCCGGTTTTTCGCTGGACGAGATCGCGGCGATGTTCGCGCCCGACGGGCAGCCGCGCATCGATCGGCGGATGCTGCTGGACAAGAGCGCCGAGCTGGACCGCACCATCCGCCAGCTCGGCGCCATGCGCGACGGCCTGCGCCACGCCGCCGCCTGTCGCGCGCCCAGCCACATGGAATGCCCGACGTTCCGGCGGATCCTGAAGGCGGCGTCGGCGGGTGCGCTCGCCACGCCCGGCCGGAACGCCAGGAAGCATCGGTCGCGCGCGCGTGTTGCGGGCCCTCGATGACCCTTGATCGGGATCGAGGATGCGAAAACGACGAAGCCGGCTTGCGCCGGCTTCGTCATCATTGCGTGTTGGATGTGGAAATCAGTCCGACTCCCACCACATCCAGAAGGCGTCCCACAGGCGCTTGAAGAAGCCAGCTTCCTCGACGGCGTTGACCGCCACCAGCGGGGCCTGGGCGACGACCTTGCCGTCCAGGGTGACCTTCACGTCGCCGATGGCCTGGCCCTTCGTGATCGGCGCGACCAGGGTCTTGGGCACGTTCATGCTCGGCTTCAGATCGGCGTAGCGGCCACGCGGCACGCTGACCAGCATCGGCTGGGCCACGCCTAGCTGCACTTCCTTGGCCTGGCCCTTCCACACGCGCTGGCTGGCGATGACCTTGCCCGGCTCGTACAGGCGGTGGGTTTCATAGAAGCGGAAGCCCCAGTTGAGCAGCGCCAGGCTGTCGTCGGCGCGCTGCTTCTCGGAGGTCGAACCCATCACCACCGCGATCAGGCGCTGGTCACCGCGCTTGGCCGAGCTCATCAGGCAGTAGCCGGCACCGGAATGGTGGCCGGTCTTGATGCCGTCCACGCTGCCGTCGCGCCACAACAGCAGGTTGCGGTTGGGCTGGGTGATGGTGCCGACGGTGAATTCCTTGATCTTGTTGAACGCGTAGGTTTCCGGATAGTCGCGGATCAGCGCGCGGCCCAGCAGGGCCAGATCGTAGGCGGTGGAATAGTGCTCCGGCGCGGACAGGCCATGGGCGTTGGCGAAGCGCGAGCCCTTCATGCCGATCTTGGCGGCATAGTTGTTCATCAGCGACGCGAAGGCTTCCTGGCTGCCGGCGGCGTGTTCGGCCAGCGCGATGGCGGCATCGTTGCCCGACTGCACGGCCATGCCCTTTTCCATGTCCAGCAGCGGCGCGGTCTTGTTGACCGCGAAACCGCTGTAGCTGCCGTCGGTGCCGGCGCCGCCCTCGCGCCAGGCGCGCTCGCTCATCATCACCTGGTCTTCCGGACGGATCTTGCCGTTCTTCTGCTCGGCCGCCAGCACGTAGGAGGTCATCACCTTGGTGATGCTGGCCGGCTCGACGCGCTGGTCGTAGTTCTCGCCCGCCAGCACCTGGCCGGTGATGTAGTCCATCAGCACCCATGCGGTGCCGACCGGCTTGGGCGGCGGCGGGATGGCGACGGATTCGGCGGGGGGGGCGACCGGCGCCGGCTGCGGTGCCGGGGTCTGCGCGATCGCCGCGCCGAAGGCGGCGGTGGCCAGGGCGGCCAGGGCGAAACGGAACTTCATCTGCTGCGAACTCCTGACTGGGCGCGGGGCCCGTTCGACGAAAACGACATTTTAGGCAGGCATTGGCGGCTGGGAATCCACCAAGGCCGAAAAACAGGCGAAAAAACCGCAGCGCGGCTCAGTCGCGGACCAGCTGCGGGCGTCCGAAGCCCAGTTTGGCGATGCGGCCGGCCAGTTCATCGGCGCCGGCCGGGTCGGTCGCGCCGACCCGCAGCCGCCACAGCACCCGTCCGTTGCTCTGCACATCGCTCAGGCTGGCCCCGGCGATGCCCGCCGCGACCAGCCGGGCCAGCGCCCGGTCGGCATTCTCGCGGCTGGCGAAGCTGCCCACCTGCAACTGCAGCGGCGCGCCCAGCGCGCGCGGGATCACGCCAGGCGCAATCGACGACGCGCCTGCCGATGTCACCGCCGTCGATGTCGGCGCGACCGCACGGGAGGGCGCGGGCGACGCAATCGTCGTGGAGACGGCGGTGGCCTGCGTCCCGGTGGGTGCCGGTGCAGCCGGTTTGCCGGTGGCCACGCGCACGCCGTTGGCCTGCATCCACGCATCGAAGCGGTCGGCGCTGGCCGGATTCTTCGTGTCCGGAATGACCTGGTAGCGCCGGCTGCCGCGTCTATCCACCGTGGCGACGACCGCCGCGTTGGCCGCGGTAGCCGTTGCGGCAGCGGCCTGAGCCGCCGGATTCGACGCCGGCAGCTTCTCGACCAGCGCATCCATGCCGCTGCTGGCCGGGACGGCGGGCGTGGATGCGGAGCGCGCGGCGGCATAGCCACGCTCGTCCTTGCCCGGTGTCAGCGCGCGCACTTCCACCCGGCCGGTACCGCGCTGGGTGATGCCCAGCTTGTAGGCGGCGGCGTAGCTCAGATCGATCACGCGCCCGTCATGGAAGGGCCCGCGATCGTTCACCCGCACCACCACCGACTGGCCGTTGTCCAGATTGGTGACCCGCGCGAAGCTGGGCAGCGGCAGGGTCTTGTGGGCGGCGGTGAAGGCATACATGTCGTACACCTCCTGGTTGGAGGTACGGCGACCATGGAACTTGTTGCCGTAATACGAAGCGGTGCCCTGCTCGACGTAGCCATCGACCTTGTCCAGCACCTGGTACTTCTTTCCCAGCACGGTGTACGGCGAGCGGTTGCCGATCGGCGAGCGCGCCTCGGCGGTCACCATCGGCTCGGCGATGCAGTCCAGATCCGGCAGGTGGTCGGGGGTGGTGTCGGAGACGCCGGGCTTGTACAGGCCACCGGCGGTGTAGTTGCCGCGCGTGGACGGATCTTCCTGCGCCGGCGCATAGAACGAGCAGTCCTTGCCACTGGCGGGGCCGCGACCCTGGTGCGCGGTCGATGACCCCGGCTTGCCCTTGCCGGACAGTGGCGGGGGGACCGGTTTCTTCGGCGCCGTGCTGCAGGCCGCCAGGCTGAGGGTGAGCAGCGCGGGCAGAAGCCATTTCATGCGGGCGGAATCTCCCTGCCGGCGATGGCCTGGGACAGCTGGTACACGGCCATCGCGTACATCTTGGAGTTGTTGTAGCGGGTAATCGCGTAGTAGTTCTGGAAGCCCAGCCAATACTGCTTGCCGGCGCTGCCTTCCAGCGACACCAGGGTGGCGGTGGCATCGGCGGCGACCGGCTCCAGCGGACGGTAACCGCGCTGGGCCAGATCGGCCAGGGTGTAGTCGGGGGTCCAGGTGTCCGGGTTGAACTCGGGATAGCCGGCCTGCAGTTCGGCGCGCGCCACCACCGGACCGCCCGGCACCCAGCCGCCGCGCTCGCCGCCCTTCTTGCGGAAGTAATTGGCGACCGAGGCGAACACGTCATCGACGCTGTTGAACAGATCCCGGCGGCCGTCGCCGTTGCCGTCCACCGCGAACTCGCGGTAACTGGACGGCATGAACTGGCCCATGCCCATCGCGCCGGCGTAGCTGCCGATAAGCGTGGTGATGTCCAGCTTCTCCTCGCGGCCCAACGCGAACAGCTGCGCCAGCTCGTCGCGGAAGAACAGCTCGCGGCGCTGCTCGTAGGCGGCGCGCGCGGGATTGCCGCTGCGCGGATAGCGGAACGCCAGCGTGTACAGCGCGTCCAGCACGCGGTGCTTGCCGGTGTAGCCGCCGTAGCTGGTCTCGACGCCGATGATGGCGACGACGATCTCGGCCGGTACACCGTAGGCCTTTTCCTCGCGCGCCAGCGCGTCGCGATGCTTCGCGAGGAATGCCTGCCCGCCGCTGATGCGCGAGGCGGTGATGAAGTTGGGCCGGTACTCGCTCCACGGCTTGACCCGCTCGGCGGGTCGCGACATCAGCGCGATCACGTCGTCGCGGAACACCGCCTGCGACAGCACCGAATCGATGTACTGCGGGTCGATGCCGTAGCGCGCCGCGGTATCGCGCACGAAGTTGGCGCGCGCGGTGGCGAAATCCTCCACGAGGATCGGCACGTCGGCCACGCGCTCCACCGAGGTTTCGGCCGGATTGGCCGAAGTTTTCGGAGCGGGTGACTGGGCTCCGCTCGCCGCGGGCGCGGCGGTCGGCGGGTTCTTCGGCGGAGTCGCGCAGGCAACCAGGCCGAAGGTGATCAGGCAGACAAGGGCGCGTCGAATCATCGGCGCGAGGGTAGCACGCTCAACGTGAGGAATAGTGAATGTTTTAGGGGCCGGGATTGGGGATTCGGGATACGGGATTCGTGAACAGCGAAAGCTCTGCTTCTGCTTTTGCAAATCCCCAATCCCGAATCCCCAATCCCGGCCCGATCAATACCCATGCACCGGCCGGTGCGCGCGTACCGCCATCACCAGGCCCAGGCCGGCCAGCAGCGAGACCGCCGAGGTGCCGCCGTAGCTCAGCAGCGGCATCGGCACGCCGACCACCGGCAGCAGGCCGGAGATCATGCCGCCGTTGACGATCACGTAGACGAAGAAGGCCAGGCCCAGCGAGCCGGCCAGCAGGCGCGAATAGGTGTCGCGCGCCTCGATGGCGATCCACAGGCAGCGCCCGATCACGAACAGGTACAGCGCCAGCACCACCGCCACGCCGATCCAGCCGAACTCCTCGGACAGCACCGCGAAGATGAAGTCGGTGGTGTGTTCGGGCAGGTAGTTCAGGTGCGACTGCGAGCCCTGCCCCCAGCCCTTGCCCGACAGCCCGCCACCGCCGATGGCGATCTTGGACTGGATGATGTTCCAGCCCGTGCCGAGCGGATCGTTCTCCGGATTGAGGAAGGTCAGGATGCGATCCTTCTGGTAGGGGCGCAGGAACCAGAACCACGCCACCGGCGCGGCGGCGGCCACGCTGCCCACGCCCACGCCCACCCACCACCACGGCAGGCCGGCCAGCAGCAGCGCGAACACGCCGCTGGCGGCGACCAGCATGCCGGTGCCGAAATCCGGTTGCAGCAGGATCAGGCCGGTGGGAATGGCGATCAGGATGCCGGCGACGATCACCGTCCTGATGCGCGGCGGCAGCGGCTCGCGATGCAGGTACCAGGCCATCATCATCGGCAGGGTGATCTTCAGCAGCTCGGACGGCTGCAGGTAGAACACCTTCAGGTCGATCCAGTGGCGGCCATGCTTGCCGGTGCCGATGAACAGCACCAGCAGCAGCGGCAGCAGCGAGGCGATGAACACGCCGGGCGTCCAGCCGCGCAGGCGCACCGGCGATACCCGCGACAAAGCCCACATCGCCACCAGCCCGACCGCGAAGCGCGCGCCCTGCGCCAGCAACAGGCGCGCCCCCAGATCCTCGCCGCCGGCGCTGTACAGCACCGCCAGTCCGATCGCCATCAGCGCGCCGAGCGCGCCCAGCAGCGGCCAGTCCAGGGTGCGCAACAGGTAGCGCAGCAGATCGATGGCCCAGCGCAGCATTTCGATCATGGCGCGCGTCCCGGCAGCGTGGGACCGGCCGGCGATGGCGCGGCGGGCGTGGCCGCGGGCGCATTCGTCGTGGCGGGTGGTGGGGTGCCTGGTGCGGCCGTCACCGGCAGTGCTTCGGGATCGCTGCTCGCCGCTTCCGGATCATCGACCCCCTCCGGCATCTTGCCCAGCATGAAGGCGTCCAGGATCTTGCGCGCGATCGGCGCGGCGGTGGTGCCGCCGTAGCCGCCGCCTTCCACCGCCACCGCGATCGCGATGGCCGGCGCATCGGCCGGAGCGAAGCCCACGAACAGCGAGCGATGGCGCAGGTGCATGGGCAGGCTCTTGGGATTGACCGCGGCGGTGCCGCGCCGGCTGATCACCTGCGCGGTGCCGGTCTTGCCCGCCATCAGGTAGGGCGCGCCACGCGCCATCGAGGCGCCGGTGCCGCCCGGCTGCATGGTCGCCATCATGCCTTCGCGGACGACCTGCACATTGGCCGGGCTCGGGCTGATCGGCAGCGGCGTGGCCACCGGCAGCGGCGTCCACGCGGCGTCGAAGCCGGTGCGCTGATCGCGCACCAGGTGCGGCTGGCGCAGGTTGCCGTCGGCGATCGCGGAGATCGCCCGCACCAGTTGCAGCGGGGTGACCTTCCAGTCGCCCTGGCCGATGGCGATGTTGACGGTGTCGCCGGGATACCAGCGCTCCTTGCGACTCTTGGCCTTGTAGGCGGGCGACGGCAGGATGCCGCTGATCTCGCCGGTCAGGTCGATGCCGGTCGGATGGCCGAAGCCATAGCGGGTCATGTAATCGTCGAAGCGTTCGATGCCCAGATCTAGCGCCAGCCGGTAGTAGTAGGTGTTCACCGACTGCGCGATCGACTTGCGCAGATCGGTCCAGCCGTGGCCGCCGCGATGCGCGTCACCCCAGCCACGGCTGGTGCCGGGCAGGTAGAACATGCCGGTGGACAACACCTTGTCCTCGGGCCGGCGCAGGCCGCTGTCCAGGCCGGCCAGTGCGATCAGCGGCTTCAGCGTCGAACCGGGCGCCACGCCGCCCAGCACCAGGCGGTTGAACTGCGGGCGCGAGGGATTCTCGTTGAGCGCCTTGAAATCCTTGCTGGAGATGCCGTTGACGAACAGGTTGGGGTCGTAGCTGGGCAGGCTGACCATCGCCAGGATCTCGCCGGTGCGCGGATCCATCGCGATCGCCGAACCTTCGTGTTCGCCGAACGCGGCGACCAGCGCCTGTTGAAGTTTCAGGTCCACGCTCAGGCGCAGGTCCGTGCCCGCCACCGCCGGCACCCGGCCGACCACCCGCAGCGCGCGGCCTTCGACGTTGGTCTCGACCTTCTCGTAGCCGACCTTGCCGCGCAGCGCCTCGTCGTAATAGCGCTCCAGGCCGGTCTTGCCGATGTGGGTGAGCGCGGCGTTGCCCTCGCCGAGGACTTCCAGATCCTTCTCGTCGATGCGGCCCACGTAGCCGATGATGTGCGCGAACAGGTCGCCGTAGGGATAGCGCCGGGTCAGGTACGGCACCAGCTCCACGCCGGGGAAGCGCCAGCGATCCACCGCGAAGCGGGCCATTTCCTCTTCGCTGACGCGCAGCTTGAGGGTGATTGGGCGGAACCCGCGCGTGCTCTTGCGAGTGGCCTCGAAGCGTTCGATGTCTTCCGGCGCCAGCGCGATGACCCGACCCAGTTCGGCGATCAGGCGGGCCGGATCGCCGACCTTGTCCGGGGTGACGTCCAGGCGGAACGCCGGCACGTTCTCCGCCAGCAGCACGCCATTGCGGTCGTAGATGGCGCCACGTCCCGGCACCACCGGGCGCGGCTTGATCCGGTTGGCTTCCGAACGCGTGGCGTACTCGTCGTGATCCAGCACCTGCAGCTTGAAGTACCAGCCGCCCAGGCCGATCAGCGCCAGCGCGACCACCGCGAAGCCCAGCATCGCGCGACGCCGGAACTGCTCGGCTTCGGCGTGCGGATTCTTGGCGGCGCGGCGGCTGATCATGGCCGGATCAGTTGCGCCGGCCCTGGCGCAGCATGTCCAGCAGCACGTAGATCAACGGCCACAGCAGCATGCCCAGCAGCGGCGCCCACCAGTAATTCCAGGGCAACCGGGGTTCACCGAGCAGCCAGTGGATGGCCGCGTCGACGATGCGGTCGTTGATGAGCAGGCCGCCGATGGCGAGCGCCTGCTGGGATACCGGGAAGAACCGCAGCTGCAGGCGGAACCGCTGCAGGATGAAGGCCATGATCACCAGCCGCAGCGCCTGTTCGCCCAGCAGGCTGCCGAACATCACGTCGGCGATCACGCCCACGCCCATCGCCAGTCCCAGGCCGGCGCGCTCGGGGGTTTCGATCACCCAGTAGGCCAGCACCAGCGCCAGCCAGTAGGGACGCAGCGGCTGCAACATCTCCGGCAAGGGCAGCAGGCCCAGCAACAGGGCGACGATGAAACTGAGCGGCAGGATCCAGCCGCTGCGGATACGGCTCATCGGGCAGGCTCCGTGGCCGGAGTGGCCTGACTGGCCGACGGCGGCGGCGTCTGCGGGGAGGGCGCGGCGCTGGTGCGCGGCGGATTGGCCGATGTACCGGCGGGTGAAGGGGTGGTCGTTGCCGTGCCGACGGAGCCGGGTGTCGCGGCACCGGCCGCGTTGGCGGCGCCGCCCGTTGCCGGCGTCACGCCGTTCACGGCCGGCGTGACCGGCACGCTGTCCGGATCGACCGGTGCGTTGGCCGGACGCGTGGCCGGCAACGGCAGGCGCAGCGGCGGCGCCGAGCGCAGCAACAGGACGTCGCGGCCGCGATCCAGTTGCGCGGCCGGGCGCACGTCGCCAACCAGGAAGGCATGGCTGTCGTCCGGCCTCAGGGCGGCGATGGTCCCGACCGGGAAGCCGGCGGGGAACCGCCCGCCCAGGCCGGACGTGACCACCACGTCACCCACCTTGACCCCGCTGTTGAGCGGGATATCGGCCAGTTCCAGCAGATCGCGGCGGCCGCGCCCGTAGGCGATCAGGCGTACGCCGCTGCTGGCGACCACCACCGGCACCGCGTGATCGGGATCGGTCAGCAGCAGGACGATCGCATGCGCCGGGGTCACCTGCGTGATCTGTCCCATCAGGCCGCCGGCGTCGATGACCGGCTGGCCGATGCGCACGCCATCGCCGCTGCCGGCATCCAGCACCAGGCGCTGGCGGGTGGGATCCAGATCGATGTCGAGGATCGGCGCCAGCTGCACGTCCAGGCCACGACTCTCGGCCACGCCCAGCAACGCGCGCAGCTGCATGTTGTCGGCCGCCGCCGTGCTGAGCCGGGTCAGGCGGGCATTGGCCACCAGCAGCTCATTGCGCAGCTGGCGGTTTTCCTCCATCAGCCGGGTGCGGGTCACCGCATCGTCCTTGACCCGCGTGCCGACCCGCCCGGGCAGGCCCGCCAGCCACCACAGCGGCTGGGTCACCACGCTGACCTGCGCACGCGCCTGCGACAGCCAGCCGCCGCGGTGATCCAGCACGATCAGGGCGATCGCCAGCGCCAGATAGCCCAGCAGGCGCAGGGTGCTGGCGACTTCTCCGGGGCGGGAGGCGACGGGAGGACCGGCGTAGGCAGGCATCAGGGCCGGGAATCGGATGGGGGGAATCGGGAAAGCCGGAATGCGCGCGGGCGGCATTCCGGGTCGGGAGTCGTTGCGGGTGTTTCAGATCCCCGTCGCGAAAACGGCGGGTGGACGCGCGAACCGGAACCACGGAAAGAACAGACACCCATTCCCCGCCCCCGGTTCCGCATCCCCAGCCTCATTCCGGCGCGAAGAACTCGTTGCCGTGCATGTCGACCAACTCCAGGGCGCGGCCGCCGCCGCGCGCCACGCAGGTCAGCGGATCGTCGGCCACCTGCACGTGCAGGCCGGTTTCCTCGGAGATCAGGCGATCCAGGTCGCGCAGCAGGGCACCGCCACCGGTCAGCACGATGCCGCGTTCGGCGACGTCGGCGCACAGCTCCGGCGGGGTCTGTTCCAGCGCCAGCTTGACCGCGCTGACGATGCCCGACAGCGGCTCGTGCAGGGCTTCCAGCACTTCGTTGGAGTTGATCTTGATCATCTTCGGCACGCCCTCGGCGAGGTTGCGGCCGGAGATTTCCATTTCCTGCAGCTCCGGTTGCGGGTAGGCGCAGCCGATTTCCAGCTTGATCCGCTCGGCGGTGGCTTCGCCGATCAGCATGCCGTGGTTGCGGCGGACGTAGTTGGTGATGAATTCGTCGAAGCGATCGCCGCCGATGCGGACCGACTGCGAGTAGACGATGCCGTTCAGCGAAATCACCGCCACCTCGGTGGTGCCGCCGCCGATGTCGATGACCATCGAGCCGCGGGCCTCGGTGACCGGCATGCCGGCGCCGATGGCGGCGGCCATGGGTTCCTCGATCAGGTAGACGTCGCGGGCACCGGCCTCCTCGGCCGATTCCTTGATGGCGCGGCGCTCGACCTGGGTGGAGCCGGCCGGCACGCATACCAGCACGCGCGGGCTGGGGCGCAGCACGCGCGACTTGTGCACCTTCTTGATGAAGTACTTGAGCATCGCCTCGGTGTAGGTGAAGTCGGCGATCACGCCGTCCTTCATCGGCCGGATGGTGGTGATGTGGCCGGGGGTGCGGCCCAGCATCTGCTTGGCCTCGGCGCCCACCGCGGCGACCGAACGGGAGCCGCCGATCGCCCGGTCCTGGCGCACCGCCACCACCGACGGTTCGTTCAGCACGATGCCCTGTCCGCGTACGTAGATGAGGGTGTTGGCCGTGCCCAGGTCGATGGACAGGTCGTTGGAGAACATGCCGCGGAGCTTTTTGAACATCGGGGAGTGGGTCCTGCTGGTGGCGGATCGCGCAGCGGGGCTGGCGATTTTTTGGGCACGAAACGAAGTCGGCTAGCCTAGCAACCCGCCTGTGCGCGGGCAAGGAAAAATCTCGTGAAAATGCGGGGAAAAACGCGCATGGCGACGGTTCGACCGATGCGGATGGATACCGCCGGCGGCCTCCACGTACGGTTCGCCGGGGGCGGATCAAGACTGGCCCCGCGCGCCCTCAGCCGGTAACCTTCGCACCGGCCTGCCCGAACCGGGGTGGCCGTCCCGTTTTTTTCGACCGGCCAGGCATGGCCGGCCGCCGTCCACCCGCCGAGCCTTGCCGATGTCCGCACTGATTTGTGGTTCCCTCGCCTACGACACCATCATGGTGTTCCCGGACCAGTTCAAGAACCACATCCTGCCGGACAAGGTGCACATCCTGAATGTGTCCTTCCTGGTCCCGCGCATGCGCCGCGAGTTCGGCGGCTGCGCCGGCAACATCGCCTACAACCTCAAGCTGCTGGGCGGCGACCCGATCCCGATGGCCACGGTGGGCCAGGACTTCGGCCCGTACCGGGAGTGGTTCCAGGAGCAGGCCATCAACCTGAGCCAGGTCAAGGTGATCGAGGAACTGTTCACCCCGCAGGCCTTCATCACCACCGACCACGACAACAACCAGATCACCGCGTTCCATCCGGGCGCGATGATGCGCAGCTACGAGAACCACGTGAAGGACGTGCCCGGGGTGACCTTCGGCATCGTCAGCCCGGACGGGCGCGAGGGCATGCTGCAGAACGCCGCCGAGTTCGCCGGGGCCGGCATTCCCTTCATCTTCGATCCCGGCCAGGCCATGCCGCTGTTCAACGGCGAGGAACTGCGCCAGTTCATCGAACTGGCCGACTACGTGACCGTCAACGACTACGAATCCAACCTGCTGCAGGAACGCACCGGCTGGAGCGAAACCGACATCGTCAAGCGGGTCAAGGCCTACATCACCACCCGTGGCCCGCACGGCTCGCAGATCCACACCCCCGACAAGACCTACGACATCCCGCCGGCCCACGAGCGCCGGGTCACCGACCCGACCGGCTGCGGCGACGCCTTCCGCGCCGGCCTGATCTTCGGCATCGAGAAGGGCTACGACTGGCTGACCATCGGCCGCATGGGCAACCTGATGGGCGCGCTCAAGGTCGAGCACCCCGGCACCCAGAACCAGCGCTTCGACTTCGACGAGTTCAACGAGCAGTTCAAGCAGCAATTCGGCTACTCGCTCTGATTCCGGCGCGGCCGGGATGCATCCCGGACCTGGTCCACGGCGGCGGGATGAAATCCGTCACCATTCCGGCGTAAGGTGATGGCGAAGGGCGGGTAACACGACCGTCTGCGCAAGGCGGCAATGACAGGTACGCACGCAGGACATCCCCGCAAGGGGAACTCCCAGGACACCACTCCGGCGGTTCCGCCGTCCCGTTTTTCCCTCGTTTTCCGCCAGTTCGCGGCCGCCGCCGGCATCGGCCTGCTGGTGCTGGTCGCTTCCTGGCTCGGCATCCTCAGCCGTCCCGAGCACCAGCTGGCCTCGTTCTGGCCCACCAACGCCTTACTGCTGGGCGTGTTCGCGCGCCGGCCCGCGCTGGCGACCCCGCTGGGCTGGCTCGCCGCGGCGGCCGGTTACCTGGGCGCGGACCTGCTCACCGGTGGCAGCCTGTCCGCCACGCTGCGCCTGACCGGCGCCAACCTGGCCGGCGTGGCGGTCGGCTGCCTGCTGTTCCACCGGTTCCGGCGCGAGGATCTGGGCCTGCAGCGCGCGCAGTCGATGCTGCGGGTATTGATGGTGTGCGCCGGCGCCGCCCTGGCCGCCGCGCTTTCGGGCTGCCTGATCGCCCGCTCGCTGATCGGCGCCGACCTGGTCCAGGCCATCGGCATCTGGTTCTCGGCCGAACTGGTCAGTTACGTGGCGCTGGTGCCGGTGATCCTGCTGCTGCCCTCTCCGCGACAGCTGCGCCACGCCTGGCGCGAACCGCTGGCGCGCTTCCTGAACATGCCCGGCCACCGCCTGCCCGCGTTGTCCCTGCTGCTGACGGTGCTGCTGGGCGTGGCGATTGGCGGTCCCGGCGCGATTGCCTTCCCGGTGCCGGCGCTGCTGTGGTGCGCACTGAGCTACCGGCTATTCACCACCGCGACCGCCACCGCCCTGCTGTGCATCTGGACCCTGGTGGGCATCGCCAATGGCTGGATCGACCTGCACGTGCAGGACGACATGGCCGCGATTGTCTCGATGCGCATCGGCATGGCGCTGGTCGCGGTGGCGCCGCTGACCGTGGCCGGCGCCCATGCCGCGCGCAACCGGCTGCTCAACGCGCTCAACCATGCCGCCAACCACGACGCGCTGACCCAGACGCTCAGCCGCAGCGCCTTCGAGCGCCGCGGCGAGGCCGCGCTGGAACGCGCCCGCACGCAGGGTGGCGGTCTCGCCGTGCTGATGGTGGATCTGGATCACTTCAAGGCGATCAACGATCGCCACGGCCATGCCGCCGGCGACACCGTGCTGGTCGCCTTCGCCGAACGCGCGCGCGGACTGCTGCGCGAAGGCGATCTGCTGGGCCGTTTCGGCGGCGAGGAATTCGCCATCCTGGCACCGGGCGTCGGCGAGCGCGACGCGCTGCGGCTGGCCGATCAACTGCTGCGCGTGTCCGCGCAACCGTTCGCGCTCGAAGACGGCCGCCGCCTGGACATCACCATCAGCATCGGCCTGGCGATGCAGCCGCCGCTGACCGACGGCGCCTCGCTGGAAACCCTGCTCAAGCGCGCCGATCGCGCGCTGTACCAGGCCAAGTTCAATGGCCGCAACCGGATGGAACAGGCGCCATTGCCGGCGTCGGAGTCCTAGGCTCCCGGGTACGAGACGGACCGCGGCAAGCGCGGGATCACTCCCAACCGGGCATCTGGCTGCCGTCCAGGCCGCTGGTCTCGAACACCGCCTTGCGGGTGCCGCCGGCTTTCACCGGGAACTCGATTTCCAGCATCCTGGTCTTGCCCGCCAGTTTCCACAGCGCGTTCTGGTCGGTGATGAACATGGCGATCGCCTCGTCGGTGTCCGGGCGCCAGGCATCCATCGCCCGGGCCGGCGCGCCATCGGCGGTCACCTTGACCTTGCAGCCGCCCGGGCAGCGGAAGTCGCTGGCCTGCAGGACCAGGTAGCTGCTGCGCTTCCACTTGGGATGATCGCGGAAGATCAGCTGCACCGGCTTGGCGCCACTGCCGTCCACGTCGACCGGATCCTTGCTGTGGATGGCGGCGGTGCGCTGGGTGCCGCCATCGGTGGCGATCTGGGCGTAGTCCCACAATGCCTGCAGGCGGCGCTCCTCGCGCGCGCCCTCGGCCTTGGCCTTCACCTCTTCCAGCAGCGGCTTGATGCGCGTGGCCGCCTGGGTGTCCGGATACTGATCCAGCAGGGCCACGCCATGGATGCGCGCCATTTCCCAGTCGCGCGAGGCCTGTGCCGCATCGAACTTGCCGGCCAGCTGGGTGGCCGCCTCCTCGTTGGCGGCGGCCTGGGCCTGCGCGGCGGCGCGCTGCTCGGCCTCGCGGTCACCGCAGGCTGACAGGGCCAGGACGCTGGCCAGCATGGCCGGGACGATCAGGGTGCGTTTCATCGGGGGACTCCGTTGCGTATCAGGTAATCGACCGCGGCGGCGACGTCGTCGGGACGTTCCATGATCGACATGTGGCCGCAGTCGGACAGCCGCACTTTAACCGCTTGCGGGATGCGTTCGGCGTAAAGCTCCAGCGCGCTCGGATCGATCACCCGATCCTGCGCGCACCACAACAGCAGCGTGGGCTGGCGGACGTGTGCGGCGGCCTGTCCGGGCAGGAAGGCTTCCGGCCCGCGGCCGATGCGATCCAGCACCGCCTGCTCGAACGGCGCCTGCGCTCGGCGCCAGTCGATCAGGCCGCGCGAGGCCGGCCAAGGAATCGACGGTTTGGCTTCCTCGCGGTGGAACACGGTATCGAGGTAGCGCTTGAGCGAAGCCTCGTCATGCACCGCGAACGGATTGTGTCCGGCCAGCACCTGCTCGCCGAACACGTTGTCGCGGAAGCGCACCCCGGCCGCATCGATCAGCGCGACCCGGTCCACCAGATCCGGACGATCCGCCGCGGTCAGGGCGACGATGCCGCCGCCCATCGAATGCCCGAGCAACACCAGCGGACTGCCGGGCCGGCGCGCGACCCGGGCGATGAACTCGGCCAGCCGCCGGTTCTGCGCGTCGAAACCGTAGTCCTCGCCCGCCTTGCGTTCGCTCGCGCCCCAACCGGGCAGATCCGGAATCACCACCCGGTACTGCCCCACCAGGCGCTCGGCCAGCGGATACCAGTTTTCCTTGCTGCCGGTGAAGCCGTGGATCATCACCAGCGTCGGCGCGGCCGGGTCCTTCGCTCCGCGTTCGGCATAGGCCCAGCGATGCCCGGCCACCCCGGCGTGATGCAGGCTCAATCCCGCCATCCAGCGCTGCCGCGCCAGCTCGCCGCGCACCAGCACCATCGGATCGCGCCATACCCAGATCAGCAGCGCGCAAACGAAAACGGCCGCCGTGACGGCGACCGTTTTCCAGGAGATGCGTGGGCGACGCATCGCTTACTTGCTTTCGCCCGCCTTGGCCTTGGCCAGCAGGGCCTCGACCGACGCGGTGGTGATCGGGTGGTAGCCCGGCTTGGCGCGGGCGAAGCTGTCCTCCGCGAAGGCCAGGCCGTCCGGGGTTTTCACCAGTTCCTCGTAGATCGGCATGATCAGCTTGCGGCGACCGACGCGCTCGATGAACTTGCCCAGCTCCGGGCGCGCATCCAGGTAGCCGCTGCGCACGGTCAGCGGGTACCAGCGCATGGCGATCTCGCCATTCTGGGTGCCGGTGAAGTGGTAGGCCTTGTCCAGCTGCGCCAGCTGTTCGACGGTCAGCTTCTCGCCCATGCCGTTGATGAAACTCACCCACTGCTGGGTCACCCAGCCCGAGGTCACCTGCGGGTTCGGCAACTGGCCGCTGCCCAGCCAGGCGATGCGCGCGGTGTCGGTATTGGAGAAACCGCGCGACTGCGCCTTGGCGGCGAACTTGGGAATACCGGGTTCGTTGAGCCAGGCGTTCAGTTCGGCCTCGGTCACCGCGTTCGGGTTCTTCGGCAGCAGGTTCTTCTTCAGGTACTCGACGAACTGGTCGGTGGTCGCGCTCTGGAAGGCGTGGTCGTCGAACCAGCCACGCAGGAACGGGTCGAAGGTGGCGCGGCCGAAGCGTTCTTCCAGGAACTTCAGGAACCAGGCGCCCTTGACGTAGGCGACCTGGCTCAGCGAGTCATCCGGATCGCGGTCGGTCAGCGGCGGCAGCGCCAGCGCCTGATCGGCCGGCGACATGTTCTTCACCTCGTCCAGCAGTTCGGTCTGGTCGATCTGTCGCTCCATCTCGGCCAGTTCCTTGCCGTACAGCGCCTCGGTGATGCGGTCCTGCACGTAGGTGGTGAAGCCTTCGTTGAGCCAGATGTCCTTCCAGCTGGCGTTGGTCACCAGGTTGCCTGACCAGCTGTGCGCCAGCTCGTGCGCGATCAGCGAGACCAGCGACTTGTCGCCGACGATCACGGTCGGGGTGGCGAAGGTCAGGCGCGGGTTCTCCATGCCGCCGAACGGAAACGACGGCGGCAGCACCAGCATGTCGTAGCGTTCCCAGCGGTACGGGCCGTACAGCGATTCGGCCACGCCGATCATCTTCTCGGTGTCCTCGAACTCCTTGGTCGCCTTCTCGACCATCGACGGTTCGGCCCACACGCCGCTGCGGTTGGAGATCGGCTTGAACACCAGATCACCGGCCGCGATGGCCAGCAGGTAGGACGGAATCGGCTGCGGCATCTTGAAGCTGTAATCGCCATCGCGCGACGCGGCGGGATCGTTGTCCGCGCTCATCAACACCATCACGTCCGGACGCGAGGTCACGTGCGCGCTGTAGGTGAAGCGCACGCTCGGGGTGTCCTGCAGCGGCACCCAGCTGCGCGCGTGGATGGCCTGCGACTGGCTGAACATGAAGGGCAACTGCTTGCCTTCGGTCATCGACGGCGCCAGCCACTGCAGGCCCGACGCCTGCGGCGAGGTCTTGTAGGCGATGCGCACGTGCGCGTTCTGCGCCGGCGCCTCGATGGTCAACTTGCTGCCGAAGATTTTGTCGGCCTGCGCCAGGTTGAACTGCAGCGGCGCCCAGGCGCCGGCGGCGTCCTGGCCTTCGACCTTCTCGATGCTCAGGTCGCGTGTGTCCAGGACCAGCTGCTTGGCCGCCTTGTCCTTCCATTCCAGGGTGTAGCTGGCAGTGCCGCCGAGTTGCTTCTGGTCGAAATCGACCGCCAGATCCAGCGCCAGATCCTTGATGACGACCTTGGTCGGCTCGGCGTAGGAGCTTTCGTCGTGGCTGCGTTCGGTCTTCACGGCGGTCGGCGCGGGCTTGGCGGCGGGAGCTTCGGGAGCGGGGGCGGATTCTTGGGAGCAGCCGGCCGCCAGCACGGCGGCGCAGGACAGGGTCAACAGTACGGCGCGCATCAGGGATTCCTGCGACAGGGAAGCGGCAAGTTTACCCGCCCGCGCGGCGGATGCCTTGATGCGGCGCAGCTTGGGGATGGCTCCAGAAGCAAATCCCCCTCGGTCCCCCTTTTCAAAAGGGGGAGGAAAAGCCAGTCGCTGCAAGCACGTGACGACGTGATAGCCCCCTTTTAAAAAGGGGGCGGGCACCCGCGCCAGCGGGTGACGGGGGATTTGGCTCTTTGCGGAAAAAGGAGCGTCGCCCTTAAACCTTGTAACCCGTATGCACTGCGACGATGCCGGCGCTGAGGTTCTTGTAGCTGGCGCGGGCGAAGCCGGCTTCGTCCATCATCGCCTTCAGCTGTTCCTGCGGCGGATGCTTGCGGATGCTCTCGGCCAGGTACTGGTAACTGCCGGCGTCGCGGGCGAACAGCTGGCCCAGCTTCGGCAGCACCTTGAACGAATGGAAGTCGTAGACCGGCTTGAACCACTCGGCGGTCACTTCCGAGAATTCCAGCACCCGCGCCTGGCCGCCAACCTTCAGTACCCGATGCATCTCGCGCAGCGCGGCATCCTTGTCGGTGACATTGCGCAGGCCGAAGGCGATCGTGACCAGATCGAAACTGCGGTCGGGGAACGGCAGCGCCTCGGCGTTGCATTGCACGTAGTCCATGCCCGACACCAGCCCGCGATCGGTCATGCGATCGCGGCCGACCGACAGCATGCCGGCGTTGATGTCGCCAAGCACGATCTCGCCGGTCTCGCCCACACGATCCTTCAGCAGCGCGGCGATGTCGCCGGTACCGCCGGCCAGATCCAGCACGCGATCGCCGCGCTTGACCTGGCAGGTGCCGACGAAATAGCGCTTCCAGATCCGATGGATGCCCAGGCTCATCAGGTCGTTCATCAGGTCGTACTTGCCGGCGACCGAGGTGAACACCTCGCCGACCAGTTTCTGCTTGTCCCGGGCGTCGACGTCGCGGAAACCGAAATGGGTGGTGCCTGATTGGTAGGGGGATTCGCTCATGGGACGGATTATCGCACCGTCCGGGGGGATCTTGCCGGCGCGGCCGTGGGACAATACCGTGGTGACAACGCCATTCGTCTTCCAGAGGATGCCGACCCGCCCGTGAGCAGCCGCTATACCCCCCGCGAATGGCTGCCGCACGAGCGCCCCACCTTCCCCGGGTCGCCCTCCACCCCGCTGCACCCGGTCCGCCGGCGCATCCAGTTCGCCATCGTCGGCGTGGTGGTCGCGCTCACCGGCGGCCTGAGCAACGCCCTGGTCACCGCCAACCTGCTGAACCTGCAGGGCACCCTGGGCGCCTACGCCTGGGAAATGGCCTGGCTGCCGGCGGCCTACGTGATGACCAACGTCTCGGCCAATCTGCTGCTGGTCAAGTTCCGCCAGCAGTACGGCCTGCGGCTGTTCACCGAGATCTTCCTGGTGCTGTACGCGCTGATCGCGTTCGCCCACCTGTTCGTCAACGATCTCGGTTCGGCCATCGCGGTGCGCGCCGCGCACGGGCTGGTCGGCGCGGCGCTGAGCACGCTGGGCCTGTACTACATGATCCAGGCGTTTCCGGCGCGGATGCGGCTCAAGGCGGTGGTGATCGGGCTGGGCATGAGCCAGCTGGCGCTGCCGCTGGCGCGCATCTTCTCCACCGAACTGCTGCAGTATGGCGAATGGCGCGGCCTGTATCTGTTCGAATTGGGCCTGGCGATCGTGGCGCTGGCCTGCGTGCTGGTGCTCAAGCTGCCGCCCAGCGATCGCACGAAGGTGTTCGAGAAGCTGGATTTCCTGACCTTCTCCCTGTTCGCCGGCGGCGCCGCCTGCCTGGCCGCGGTGCTGTCGCTGGGCCGCTATCTGTGGTGGACCGAGAATCCGTGGCTGGGGGTGACCCTGGCGATGGCGGTCGTGCTGCTGATCAGTTCGGTGGCGATCGAGCATTACCGGAAGAATCCGCTCATCAACACCCGCTGGCTGGCCAGCGGCACGATGATGCGGCTGGCGCTGTCCATCGTGCTGATCCGCATCGTACTGTCCGAGCAGAGCATCGGCGCCGTGGGGTTCATGCAGAACCTGGGCCTGAACAACGACGAATTGCACACGATGTACGCGTGGGTGCTGGTCGGCTGCGTGGCCGGCGTCGCCGTCAGCGCGCTGACCATCCGCCCGCAGCACACCGGCCAGCACCTGATGTTCGCGGTGCTGCTGATCGCCACCGGCGCGTTCATGGACGCGCATTCCAGCAACCTGACCCGCCCCGAACAGATGTATTTCAGCCAGTTCCTGCTGGCGTTCGGCAGCACCTTCTTCATCGGCCCGGCGATGATCAGCGGCATCGGCGCGATCCTGTCCCAGCCCGGCAACCTGATCAGCTTCGTGGTGCTGTTCGGCATGACCCAGAACATGGGCGGCCTGCTCGGCTCCGCGCTGCTGGGCACGTTCCAGGTGGTGCGCGAGAAATTCCATGCCAGCCAGCTCGCCGAGCACATCACCCTGCTGGATCCGCAGGTGGCCGCCCGCGTGCAGGGAACAGCGGCCGGCTATGCGCACACGCTCGGCGATCCGGTCCTGCGCAACGCGCAGGGCATGCGCGCGATGGGCGCGACCGTGACCCGCGAGGCCAACGTGCTGGCCTACAACGATGTCTTCCTGGTGGTGGCCTGGCTGGCCATCTTCACCCTGCTCTGGATCTACGCGGACCTGTGGTGGCGACGACTGAATCCGCCGCCCCCCACGCCCGCACCGCCTTCGCCTTCCCCTTCTCCACGGCCGACGCAAGCATGAACACAGCCGCCAATCCTCCTCCCGATGCCGAACCGGCCGCCCGCCAGGCCGCACGCCGCCGGCGCCGCCTGCTGGGCCTGACCGGATTCGCACTGCTGGCCCTGCTGGGCGTGGGCGTGGTGCTCTACGCCTGGCAACTGCCGCCCTTCACCAGCGCGCTCCAGACCACCGAGAACGCGATGGTGCGTGGACAGACGACCCTGATCAGCCCGCAGGTCAGCGGCTACGTCACCGACGTGCCGGTGCAGGATTTCCAACATGTGCGCAAGGGCGCGCTGCTGGTGGCGATCGATGATCGGATCTACCGGCAACAGCTGGACCAGGCACGCGCGCAGTTGCAGTCCGCCGAGGCCAATCTCGCCAACTGGACCCAGCAGCACCGCAGCGCCGAGGCCAACGTCGCCCAGAGCCGCGCGGTGATCGCCAGCAACGCGGCGCAGGAACGACGCACCCGTTCGGCGCTGCGGCGCGCGGATCAGCTCGCCCACGAGCATCTGCTTTCCGAGCAGGACCGCGATACGGCCTTCGCCGCCAACGCCCAGGCCGAAGCCAACCTCAGCCAGTCCCGCGCCGGGCTGGAGGTCGCACGCCAGGGCGTGCGCAGCGTCGACGTCAACCTCGCGGTGCTGGAAGCGGCGGTCGCCAGCGCGCGCGCGGCGGTGCAACTGGCGCAGATCAATTTCGACAACACCCGCATCCACGCCCCGCGCGACGGCCAGCTCGGCCAGGTGACGGTGCGCCAGGGCGCTTACGTCACCAACGGCACCCAGCTGATGGCGCTGGTGCCGGACACGATGTGGGTGATCGCCAATTTCAAGGAAACCCAGATGGCGAAGGTGCGGCTGGGCCAGCCGGCCAGCTTCACCGTCGATGCGCTCGGTGGGGAACGCCTGCGCGGGCGCGTGCTGGAGATCTCGCCCGCCACCGGTTCCGAGTTCAGCGTGCTGCCGCCGGACAACGCCACCGGCAATTACGTGAAGATCGCCCAGCGCATTCCGGTGAAGATCGCGATCGATTCCGGCCAGGCCGCCGCGGCACGACTGCGTCCGGGCATGTCGGTGGTGGTCAGCGTGGACACCGCCGCCGCGGACCGCTGAGCGGCGCGTACATCAGCGGATCCGGCGAGGATCGCGGAAGGGCTTGCGACGAAGCAGCGGCGGACGCGCGCCGATCCGACCCGGGCCGGCGACCGCAGGCGCGGGCGCACTGGCCGGCGGCGTGCCCACCCGCGCGGGCAACGGCCCGCCGGTGACCTGCCCGCCCGCGGTCAGCGTGACCAGGAATCCCCGCGCGGTGGCGCCGTCCACGCGCAGCCGGTAGCCACCATTCGGCGCGGACCACGTCTCGCCCACCTTGAACATCGTTCCCTCGTTGTTGGCCACGTTCGCCGGCGGCATGTCGGCGTCTTCGCTGTAGGCGGTGCCGCCGCGCACGCGATGCACGATCACCGCACTGCCGGCCAGCGCCGCCTCGTAATTGCCCGACCGGCTGCGCGCCTCCAGCGTGTACGAAACCGTGAGCGCGGGATCGGCCTGCTCCGGCGTATCCAGCACCACCAACTGGCGACCGGTGCCATCGGCCAGGGCCGCATACTCCAGCTCGAACTGCCAGCTGCCCGTAAGCGTGGCGGGAACCACCCATTTGCGCGCGCCCGCCACCCAGCCCAGGCGGTCCCGCTGGATCATGTTGATGTGCTTGGGCCTCGTGCCGTAGACCGGATCGGCGACCGCGTTGCGCCAACCATCGCTCATCACGTCCCACGGATTGTCGTAGGTATCGTCGTCGCCATCCGAGTTGTCCGAATGCGGCAGCCCGTAGCCATGCCCCATCTCGTGCGCCAGCGGCGCGAGATTGGCGAACGACCACGGTGGATTCCAGGTGGTGCGCGGGCATCGGCGCGCACCGTCCATCACCGCGCACGCGCCGCCTCCCCAGGCATAGCCATCCAAATCGCCGTTGAACATCATGTTGATGCCCTGCGTGCCCGCGAAATCCACCTGCGCGTCCGCGGCGGCGACGCAATCCTGGAACAGGCGATCCAGATCCGCCTCGTCCTTCCCCTCGACCGTGGTCACATAGCTGGATCGCGGATTGGGCAGGCTGAACCAGCCATAGGCCGAACTGCCCGCCAGGTTGATCTGGCCATAGGAGACTTCGCTCCAGTAGTGGCCGAGCTGCCCGATCGCATTGCCATACTGGCTGGTGAAGAACGCCCGGTCCTTCTGCTCGGTGGCGATGTCGGAGAACTTGCACATCAGGGTCACCCAGCGGGTGTTGCCCATCACCGCGGCCGCGGCGGCAACCTGCTTGCCGCCCAGTACGGGCGCCGCCTGGGCCAGCCGATCCGCGGGCACGATCGCATCCACGAAGCGTTCCCGGGCGGAGACACCTCGCGCCTGCGCCGGCAACGAAACCGCGACCCGGCGATTGGCCAGCGCATACAGGTCCACCGCCGCGCGTTTGGCTTGGGCAGGATCGAGCGGGATACGGCGGCCATCATCAACCAGCAACACCGCACGCAGCCGCGCGGGGGGCGCTTTCTGCTGGCGCGGCACGGGCGCGGGATCGCCCCAGTGCAGCGCCAGGCGTCCCTGGACGATGGTGGCGCCTGCGGCCTGCGCTTGCGCATGGGCCGCGCCCAGCACAATGCCCAGCGCGACGATGCAGGCGGACCACGCGGTCTGCCAGCGCGACCGTCGACTACGGTGTTTCATGGCTTCTCCCCTTGTCGCCGGTGCCCCGGCCGCAGCCGGGGCGGTGCGGGACCCCACGCCCGTTCCGGCCTCCGAGCATGGCAGTATCACGCCCTGCCCGCCACCCGGAATCGTCCATGTCCATCGACTATCGCGCATTGCTTGAGACCGCCATCACCGAAGCCCGCCAGGGCCTGGCCGAAGGCGGCATCCCGATCGGCGCGGCGCTGTACCACGACGACGGTCGCCTGCTTGGCTGCGGCCACAACCGCCGCATCCAGGAGAACGATCCCTCCGTGCACGGCGAGACCGATGCCTTCCGCAAGGCCGGACGCCAGCGCCGCTACCGGGACACCATCATGGTCACCACCCTGGCACCGTGCTGGTACTGCAGCGGGCTGGTGCGCCAGTTCAACATCGGCACGGTGGTGGTGGGCGAATCGGTAAACTTCCGCGGCGGCATCGACTGGCTGCGCGAGAGCGGCGTCAACGTCATCGACCTGCGCAGCGAGGAATGCATCGCCCTGCTCGGCGACTACATCCGCGCCAACCCCGAGGTGTGGAACGAGGACATCGGCGAGGATTGAGGGCCGCCGGCGGCCCGGCCGTCCCCGGGCGGCCACCCGGCATTGCCGCAGCGTCATCGGGGCGACACCGGATGCAGACCCGGAATGAACGATCGGCCTGCCATAGTCCAGTTCGTCCCGGCCACGGCCGGGCCACGGTGTCATCGGGCAACACCACTCAATCAAGGGAGTCGACTCATGAGCACCCCCACCCTCGTCCTGGTCCATGGTTTCTGGGGCGGCGCGGCGCACTGGCGGAACGTCATCCTGGAACTCTCGCGCAAGGGGCACGACCGCATCCGCGCGGTCGAACTCCCGCTCACCTCGCTGGCCGACGACGCCGAACGCACCCGCAAGATGGTCGCCCAGCAGCCCGGCCCCGTGCTGCTGGTCGGGCATTCCTACGGCGGCGCGGTGATCACCGAGGCTGGCGACCAGCCCAACGTCGCCGGCCTGGTCTACATCGCCGCGTTCGCCCCGGATGCGGGCGAAAGCCCGGGCGGCATCAGCCAGGCGCATCCACCTGCCGCGATTGCCAACCTCGCACCCGACAGCGACGGCTATCTGTGGATCCGGTACGACAAATTCCACGAGAGCTTCTGCCAGGATCTGGATGCCGACGACGCACTGGTCATGGCGATAGCGCAGAAAGCACCGTTGGCGAGTACCTTCGGCGACACCGTCACGGCACCGGCCTGGAAGAAAAAACCCAGTTGGTATCAGCTCTCGACCCAGGACCGCATGATCCATCCCGACAACCAGAAGCACATGGCCGAACGGATGAATCCGCGCGCGCTGCTGGCGCTGGATGCCAGCCACGCCTCGCTGGCCTCGCAGGCCGCGGCGGTGGCCGGATTGATCGACGAGGCGGCGCGGACGGCCGGCTGACGGGTTCGTCTCCAGGTTCCGGGTTCCACGAACGAAAACGGGCGGCGCATCCGCACCGCCCGTTCCGAAGATCGCCAGGCCGCCGCGAACGACGGCGATTCACGTAGTTACAGGATGTACCGGCTCAGATCCGGATCCTGCACCAGTTCGCCCAGGTGCGAGTCGACGTAGGCGCGGTCGATGGACACGGCCTGGCCGTCACGGTCGGGGGCTTCGTAGCTCAGGGTATCGAGCAACCGTTCCAGCACGGTGTGCAGGCGGCGCGCGCCGATGTTTTCCTGGCGCTCGTTGACCTGCGCGGCGATCTCGGCAAGGCGATCGACGGCGTCGTCGCTGAAGTCCAGCGCCACGCCCTCGGTCTTCATCAGCTCGACGTACTGCTTGGTCAGCGCCGCCTTGGGCTCGGTCAGGATGCGGATGAAATCCTGCTTGGACAGCGCCGACAGCTCCACCCGGATCGGGAAGCGGCCCTGCAGCTCCGGAATCAGATCGCTGGGCTTGGCCAGGTGGAACGCGCCGGAGGCGATGAACAGGATGTGGTCGGTCTTGACCGTGCCGTACTTGGTGCTGACGTTGGAGCCTTCCACCAGCGGCAGCAGATCGCGCTGCACGCCCTCGCGGCTGACGTCGCCGCCACCGATGTTGTCACCGCGCTTGGCGACCTTGTCGATCTCGTCGATGAAGACGATGCCGTTCTGCTCGCAGGCTTCGATGGCCGCGGTGCGGATATCGTCCTCGTTGACCAGCTTGGCGGCCTCGTCCTCGATCAGCTGCGGACGCGCGGCCTTGATGGTCACGGTGCGCTTGTGGGTCTTGGCGCCGCCCAGGTTGGAGAACATCTGGCGCAGCTGCTGGCCCATCTCTTCCATGCCCGGCGGGGTCATGATGTCCACGCCGACATTGGCGGCCAGCTCCAGCTCGATCTCGCGGTCGTCCAGCTCGCCGTTGCGCAGCATCTTGCGGAACTTGATGCGAGTGTCGTTGTCCTGCGCCGACGGCTCGTTGCGCGCGGCTTCCGGATCGAAGCCGACGCCGACGCTGCGGCGCGGCAGCAGCGCGTCCAGGATGCGATCCTCGGCGCGCTCCTCGGCCTGGGTGCGCACGCGCACCTTGGCCTGCTCGCGATACATCTTGACCGCGGTGTCGGCCAGATCGCGCACGATCTGCTCGACATCCTTGCCGACATAGCCGACCTCGGTGAAACGGGTCGCTTCGACCTTGACGAACGGCGCGTTCGCCAGCGTCGCCAGCCGGCGCGCGATTTCGGTCTTGCCGACGCCGGTGGGGCCGATCAGCAGGATGTTCTTGGGCATCACTTCATTGCGCAGCGCCTCGGGCAGCTGCATGCGGCGCCAGCGGTTGCGCAGCGCGATGGCGACCGCGCGCTTGGCCGAATGCTGGCCGACGATATGCCGGTCCAGCTCCTGCACGATCTCGCGCGGGGTCATGGTGGAAGATTCGAGATTGGCCATGGGGGATTCGTGATTCGTGGGAAACAGGGAATGAAAGAGGACGGGAGGACCAGGATCCGGACCCGCTTCCGCGAATCCCCAATCCCGAATCCCCAATCCCGGAACTAGAGCTCTTCAACCACCACGTTGCGATTGGTATAGATACAGATATCGCCCGCGATGTTCAGCGCCTCGACCGCAATCGACTTCGCATCGAGCTGGGTGTGCGCCAGCAGCGCGCGCGCGGCGGACAACGCGTAGGAACCGCCCGAACCAATCGCGATGATGCCGTCCTCCGGCTCGATGACATCGCCGGTGCCGCTGATGATCAGCGAGGTTTCCTTGTCGGCCACCGCCAGCAGCGCTTCCAGCTTGCCGAGGCGGCGCTCGGTGCGCCAATCCTTGGCCAGCTCCACGGCGGCGCGCTGCAACTGGCCGTGCTTCTCGAGCTTGGCCTCGAACAGTTCGAACAGGGTGAAGGCGTCGGCGGCGGCGCCCGCGAAGCCGGCCAGCACCTGGCCATCGCGGCCCAGCCGGCGCACCTTGCGCGCATTGCCTTTCATGACGGTATGCCCCAGCGTCACCTGCCCGTCACCGGCCACGGCGACATGACCGTCGCGGCGGACCGAGATGATGGTGGTGGCGTGGAACACGTTGGGATTCTGGCTTGGGTCCATGGAGGCCTCCGGGGGGTTCTCCCTGAGGTGGGGACGCCCGGGGGTGGATCAAGCGTGACTTCTGGGGAGGGGTAAGCCCCCTTGACCAGCCATTCGGCTGCTGAAAACGAATAAGGAGCGGACGCCCGCGTCAGCGGGTGAAGGGAGTTTGCTTCTCCGCGCCAAAAGCAAATCCCCCTCAGTCCCCCTTTTTCAAAGGGGGAGGAAAAAGCAGCTTGTGGGAGGGAATAGCCCCTTTGACAAAAGGAGGCAAAGCAGCTTGTGAAAAGGAACAGCCCCCTTTGAAAAAGGGGGCGGGCGCCCGCGTCAGCGGGCGACGGGGGATTTGCTCTTTGCGCAGAGAAGGAAAGCCCCTCAATGCTTCTTTTTCGCTTCAACAGCCGACCAGCTGGTCAAGAGGAGGCAAAAAAGCAGCTCGTGAGAAGGAACAGCCCCATTTGAGAGAGGGAGGCCAAGCTCACCGCTTCCGCTTCGCCCTCGGATGCGCCGCGTCATACACCTTCGCCAGATGCTGGAAATCCAGATGCGTGTAGATCTGGGTGGTGGCGATGTCGGCGTGGCCGAGCAGTTCCTGCACGCCACGCAGGTCGCCGGAGGATTCCAGGATGTGGCTGGCGAAACTGTGCCGCAGCATGTGCGGGTGCACGTGCTTGAACAGGCCCTGCCGCTGCGCCAGCTGCTTGAGCCGGATCTGCACGGCGCGCTGGGAAATCGGACCGCCGCCGCGACCGGGAAACACGTGCGCCTCGCTGGTGCCGCCCTGTTCGGCGCGCCACGCCTCCAGCGCGTTGCGCGCGTGGGAGCCGACCGGCACCTTGCGCTCCTTGCTGCCCTTGCCAAGCACGGTCACGAAGCCGGAAGCCAGATCCAGATCGCGCCAGCGCAGCGCGCACAGCTCGCTCAGGCGCAGGCCGGAGGAATAGAACAGTTCCAGCAACGCGCGATCGCGCAGGCCCAGCGGCACGTCGGTCGGCACTTCCACCAGCCGCGTCGCCTCGTCGGCGTCCAGCACCTGCGGCAGCTTGCGCGGCGCCTTGGGTGCGCGCAGTGCGGCGGCCGGGCTGGCGGCGATGCGCCCGTGTTTCAGCAACCACTGGTAGAAGCTGCGGCAGGCCGACAGGCGGCGTTGCAGGCTCTTGGGTGACAGCCCGCGACGGTGCTCGCTGGCAACGAAGCTGCGGAGTTGCTCGGTGTGCAGTCCGACCACGTCTGCCTCCTGCGCGGCGGACCACGCGGCGAGCGCGGTCAGGTCGCGGCGATAGGCATCCAGCGTATGCGCGGACATGCGCCGCTCGACCCGCAGGTGGGCAAGGAATTCCTCGACGACACCGACCGGTTCGCCAAGACCGGCTTCGCCCTGGCGAGTAGCCGGTGCGGGCTCGATATCCGACTTATGTTGACGGTTCCTGCTCATCGACTGCCGCGCCAGCGTCCCGCGCAATGGATTCCAGCATACGCCGGAATGACGGATCGGAGAGTTGGACGAGGCGCCGGGACGCCTTGGTCCTCAGCCCTCGAATCGCTTCAGTGCCGTGGTCAGCGCCTCGCCCATCATGCGCAGGAACAGCGTGCCCATGCCCGGGTAGAAACGGTTGCCGTCCAGGCTGCCGACCGCCACCAGGCCCACGCCCGGCAAGGGCAGCAGGGCGGAAGACTGCACTTCCTCGGCGCGGGCGGCGTATAGCACGACGTTCTTTTCCGGCTGCAGGCGGCCACAGATCGGCTCGCCGTCCTTCAGGCAATCGCGGAACGGCGCCAGGATGGCGTTGCCTTCGGCAATCACCTGCAACCATTCCGCCTCTTCCAGGCCAGCCACCGGCTTGAGCAGCACGATGCTGACGCGGTCGCCGTTGAAGTCCTCGGCCAGCGAGGCGGCCATCGCGCGCAGGGTGTCTGCGGCGCTGTTCTGCTTGAGCAACGACAGGGTCAGCTGGTGCGTGCGCACCGCCAGCCGCTCGTTTTCCTGCGCGTTGGCGAACAGATCGTTCAGGCGCTTGGACAACTCGCGGTTCTTGTCGCGCAGCACTTCCAGCTGGTAGCTGGCCAGCGAGGCAGTGCGACCATCGTCGCGCGGCACCACCATGCTCAGCGCCAGGTCCGGGAACTGCTTCAGGAAGGTGGGGTGGCGGCGCAGCCAGGCGGCGATTTCGTGGGCACCCAGCTTCTCGTTCTCGTTCATGCGTTCCATTCCCCTTCGAATACGAATGCGGTCGGACCGGACATCACCACTTCGGCATCGTCCGCCGGCCATTGGATGTGCAGGTCGCCGCCCGGCAGCGATACCGTCGCGGCGCGATCGATGCGGCCACGCTTCATCAGCACCACCGCGGCGGCGCAGGCGCCGCTGCCGCAGGCCAGGGTCTCGCCGACGCCGCGCTCGTAGACGCGCAGGCGGATGCGGTCACGCGCGACCACCTCGGCGAAACCGACGTTGACCGACTCCGGAAACCACGTCGACTGCTGCAAGGCAGGGCCGACCTTCAACACCGGCGCGTCGGCCACCGAGGGCACCTCGACGACCGCATGCGGGTTGCCCATCGACACCGCGCCGAAACGCAGTCGCAGGTCCTCGTCCAACCGCACGTCGTACTCGTCCTGCACCTGTTCGAACCCGGCGAGCGGAATCCGCGCCGGCACGAACTGCGGCACCCCCATGGCGATGGCATAACGATCGCCGCCCAGGTGTTCCACGTCATGCGTGGTCAGCGGACTGTCGACCCGGAAGCGCTCGCCGCTGGCGACGCCGTCGCGCACCAGCCAGGCCGCCACGCAGCGCGCGCCGTTGCCGCACTGCTGCGAGGTGGAGCCGTCCGAATTCCAGATCCGGTAGGACGCCACCGCGCCGGCGCTGCGCGGCGGCTCGATGGTCAGGATCTGGTCGCAGCCGACGCCGAAGTGGCGATCGGCCAGGCGCGCGGCCAGTTCGGGCCCCGGAGGCGGGATGTCGCCGCGCAGATCGAGCACGACGAAGTCGTTGCCCGCGCCGTGCATCTTGGTGAAGGAAATCATCGCCGAGGCCGGAGGCCGTGCGCTCATGGCGTGCTGGGCGGGTTGGCCGGCTCCGCGGTGGGTTCGGCGGGCGGCGTCGCCGTGTCGGTCGAATCCGTCGAATCGGCCGGCGCGGTTTCGGTGCCTTCGGCAGCCGGTTCGACCGGCGCTTCGGCCGGGATCTCGGTCTCCGGCGCCGGCTTCTCCGGCAGGAACAGCGGACCCTTGGCGCCGCAGGCGGCGAGGAGCGCCATGGCGATGGCGGCGGACAGCAGACGGAGCGATCGGTTCATGCGGCGCAGTATAGCCAGCCGGGGATGAATCGGAATGGCGTCAGCGCGGCGGTTCCGGGCGGCGCCACAGCCAGGTCCCTACCGCCGCCATGCAGCCAATCGGCAGCAACACCATCCACAGCCGGTGGGATCCGGCGATCAGCATCACCGCCAGCAGGATCAGCGCGGAGGCCAGCATCGTCCAGGTCGCCGCCCACTTGGCCCGGCGCGACACCGCGCCGTGGGCCTGCCAGTCGCGGATCATCGGCCCGAAGCGGGGATGCGACAGCAGGTAGTGGTGCAGGCGATCCGAACCGCGCGACGCCGCATAGGCCGCGATCAGGATGAAGACGGTGGTTGGCAAGCCCGGCACGAAGATGCCCAGGATGCCCGTGCCCAGGCTGGCGTAGGCCAGCAGCCACCACGCCCATCGGAAGCGTCGCGAGGAAGCCGGCGGCGGCGTGTCATTGTTCACCGGCACCTTTTACCGCATGTGGGCGGACCGCGTCAGCCACCGAGTGACGCATGCGGCGCCGTATCACATCATCCTTGTGAACCGGGCAGGCGCATCAACGTTCGATACCTGGTTCCGGTCGGCCGCTGTCATGGTGCCGGTCTGCCCCCGCCCCAGCCCTCCCCCGCTCGCGGGGGAGGGGGCAGCACTGTTTCCGTTGACAGGAAAACAAGTACGTCAGGAAAGCCCCTTCCCCCGTTTACGGGGGAAGGCTGGGATGGGGGCGCTCGATAAGGAAAATCACTCCATGAGCCAGGTGCAAAAAAAGAGCCGGGCATGGCCCGGCTCTTCTACAAGCACCGCGATGACGTGCAGGCGGATTACTTGGCCGTCGTATCGGCACCCAGCTGATCCAGCACGAACGCGTAGTACTCCGACATTTCCTGGTAGCGGCGGAAGCGGCCGGACTTGCCGCCGTGGCCGGCTTCCATGTTGGTGCGGAACAGCACCGGCAGCTTGCCGGTGTTGACGTCGCGCAGGCGGGCAACGTACTTGGCCGGTTCCCAGTACTGCACCTGCGAGTCCCACAGGCCGGTGCCGACGAAGATCGCCGGGTAGGCGTGCGATTTGAGGTTGTCGTACGGCGAGTAGGTGACGATGTAGTCGTAGAACTCCTTCTTCTCCGGATTGCCCCACTCGTCGTACTCATTGGTGGTCAGCGGGATGGTCGGATCCAGCATGGTCGTCACCACGTCCACGAACGGCACCTGCGAGACGATCGCGCGGTACTTGTCCGGCGCCAGGTTGGTGATCGCGCCCATCAGCAGGCCACCGGCGCTGCCGCCCATCGCGGCGACGCGATCCTTGGCCGCGTAGCCCTGCTTGACCAGCGCGTCGGTGACGTCGACGAAGTCGTTGAAGGTGTTCTTCTTGTGCAGCAGCTTGCCGTTGTCGTACCACGCGCGGCCCATTTCCTGGCCACCGCGGATGTGGGCGATGGCATACACCATGCCGCGATCCAGCAGGCTGACCACCGGGCCGCTGAAACCCGGATCCATCGAGGCGCCATAGCTGCCGTACCCGTACTGCAGCAGGGCGGCGGTGCCGTCCTTCTTGAAGCCGTTCTTGTACACCAGCGACACCGGCACCTTGGTGCCGTCGCGGGCCTCGACCCATACGCGTTCGGTGGTGTATTTGGACGCGTCGTAGCCGATCACCGGCTGCTGCTTGAGCTGGCGGCGCTCGCCGGTCTTCGTGTTCAACTCATAGGTCGTGGCCGGCGTGGTCATCGACGTGTAGCTGTAGCGCAGCCAGTCGGTGTCGTGTTCGGAGTTGACGTCCAGGCCCATCGAATAAGCCGGCTCGTCGGCCTTCACGTACTCCTCCTTGCCGTCGGCACGCAGCAGGCGGATCCGCTCCAGACCCTCGGAACGCTCGCTGATGGCGGTGAAGCCGTCGAACAGTTCGAAGCCCTCGATGTAGACCTTGTCGCTGTGCGGCACCCACTCCTTCCACTGCTCGCGGGAAGTGGCGCCGTCGGGCGCGGTCATGATCTTGAAGTTCTGCGCCTTCCAGTTGGTGCGGATGACCCAGCGGCCATCCAGATGGTCGGCGCTGTACTCGACGTCGCGCTCGCGCGGCGCCAGCACGGTGAACTCGGCCGGATTGGCGGCCGGCGCGCAGCGCGATTCGGAGGACACCGTGCTTTCCACGCCGATGCAGATGAACTTGTCGTCGCGGGTACGGCCGATGCCCATGTAGAAGCTGTCGTCCTTCTCCTCGTAGACCAGCACGTCCTGCGAGGCCGGCGTGCCGAGCACGTGCTTCTTCACCCGCACGGTCAGCAGGGTCTCCGGGTCGTTCTCGACATAGAACAGCGTCTTGTTGTCGTCGGCCCAGACCAGGTTGGGCGAGACGCCGGTGATTTGATCCGGGTACAACTCGCCGGTGGCCAGGTTCTTGAACCTGATGACGTACTGGCGGCGGCCGACCGCATCCTCGGCGTAGGCGAGGATGCCGTTGTCCTGGGTGACCTCGTAGTCGCCCACGCTGTAGTAACCCTTGCCTTCGGCCAGCGCGTTGACGTCCAGCAGCACTTCCTCGGCCGCTTCCATGTTGCCCTTGCGACGGGCATGGACGGGATAGTCCTTGCCGGTCTCGAAACGGGTGTAGTACCAGTAGCCGCGCTCGCGGTACGGCACGCTGCTGTCATCCTGCTTGATGCGGCCGACGATCTCCTTGTAGATGGCGTCCTGCAACGGCTTGAGCGGCGCCATCAGCGCGTCGGCGTAGGCGTTCTCGGCCTTGAGGTAGGCCAGCATTTCCGGGTTCTTGCGATCGTCGTCGCGCAGCCAGTAGTACTCGTCATTGCGCTCGGCACCGAATGGCGCCTTGACCACGTGCGGCTTCCTGGCGGCATCGGGCGGCGTGAGGTCGGCGGCGGCGGAAGCGAAGGGAGCGGTCATCAGTACGGTCGCGAACAGGAAGGAAGTCGGTTTCATGGATGGGGTCCGTTCCGGCGGGATGCAATGGTGGGAGGGACGGGGCTGGCGGGCGCCTGTGGCGCGGTTTCCGGGCTTGCCCCCATCCGCCCTTCGGGCACCTTCCCCCGCTCGCGGGGGAAGGGAGCTGTTCGCCTTCCCTGCGAACGGGGAAGGCATTCACGCGCTTGCGGTTACTTGGCCAGTTGCTGCCACAGGAAGGTGTAGGCCAGCGCACTCATGTGCGCGGCCTGGGCGTTGTTGGCCGCGCCGCCGTGGCCACCTTCGATATTCTCGTAGTAGCGCACGTCCTTGTTGGCTTCCAGCATCTTGGCCATCATCTTGCGCGCGTGGCCCGGGTGGACGCGGTCATCGCGGGTGGAGGTGGTGAACAGGGTCGCCGGATAGGTCTTGGCCGGATCGAACAGGTGGTACGGCGAGAAGGTCCTGATGTAGTCCCAATCGGCGGTGTCGGGATTGCCGTACTCGGCCATCCACGACGCGCCGGCCAGCAGGTGGCTGTAGCGCTTCATGTCCAGCAGCGGCACCTGCACGACGATCGCGCCGAACAGTTCCGGGTACTGGGTCAGCATGTTGCCCATCAACAGGCCGCCGTTGCTGCCGCCCTGGGTGCCCAGGCGGCTGGCGGTGGTGATCTTGCGCGCGACCAGATCCTGCGCGACCGCGGCGAAGTCCTCGTAGGCCTTGTGGCGGTTGGCCTTCAGCGCGGCCTGGTGCCAGCGCGGACCGTACTCGCCGCCGCCGCGAATGTTGGCGACCACGTACACGCCCCCCTTCTCCAGCCAGCCCTTGCCGACCGCGCCGGAGTAGGCCGGGGTCAGCGAGACCTCGAAGCCGCCGTAGCCGTACAGCAGGGTCGGGGTATTGCCGTCCAGCTTCAGGTCTTTCGGACGCACCACGAAGTAGGGCACCTTGGTGCCGTCCTTGGAGGTGGCGAAATGCTGCTCGATGACGTCCTTCGAGGCATCGAAGAAGGTCGGCATCGTCTTCAGCTGTTCCGGCTGCTTGCCGATGTCGGCCAGCGACAGGGTGGTCGGGGTCAGGTAGTCGGTGGCGGTCAGCCAGACCGCGTCGCTTTCATCCGAATCGACCGCGCTGACACCGAGGGTGCCGAACGCGGGCGCGCCGACGAATTCGCTCTTCTTCCAGCCGCCTTCGCCGGGAGTCAGCACACTGAGCTTGTTCTTGACGTCCTCCAGGACGTTGAGCACCAGGTGGTGGCGGGTGAAGGTGAAGCTGGCCAGCGAGGTGCGGTCGGTCGGCTCGAACAGCACGTCGAACTCGCGCTTGCCGGCCATGAAGTCGTCGAGCTTGGCGACCAGCAGCGAGCCGGCCTTGTAGGTCTTGCCGCCGACGGTCCACGGTTCGCGCAGTTCCAGGGTCAGCCATTCGCGGAAGGCGCCCTTGTTGACCGAATTGGGCACGTCGATCTTGACCAGCTTGCCGTCGGCGCCGCGCAGGAACAGTTCGTCGTTGTAGAAGGCCAGTGTGCGGCTGACGAAGTCGCGCTGGAAGCCCGGGGTGTCGTCATGGAAGGCGGCGATGTACATGTCGTCCGGCTTGCCTTCGTAGACGACGGTGGCGGCCGACAGCGGGGTGCCGCGCTTCCATTCCTTGACGATGCGCGGATAGCCGGAGGTGGTCATGCTGCCGTCGCCGAAATCGGTGAAGACATAGACGGTGTCGGCATCCTTCCAGCCCAGGCCGCCCTTGGCTTCCGGACGGTAGAAGCCGTCCTTGAGGAAGGTCTTGGTGGTCAGGTCGAATTCGCGGGTCTCGTCGGCGTCGGCGCCGCCGCGCGAGAGCGCAATCAGGCAGCGGGTGTAGTCGGGCTTGCGACAGTCGGCGCCGTGCCAGACCCAGTTCTTGCCCTCGGCCTTGTTCAGCGCGTCCAGGTCCAGCACGGTTTCCCACTGCGGCTGCGGCTTGCGGTACTCCTCCAGGGTGGTACGGCGCCACAGGCCGCGCTCGTGCTGCTTGTCCTTCCAGAAGTTGTAGTAGTACGGGCCGATCTTCTGCACGCCCGGAATCTTGGCGTCCGAATCCAGGATGGCCAGGATGCTGGCCTCCAGTTGCTTGAACTCCGGCGTGGAAGCGATTTCAGCCTCGGCCTTCGCGTTCTGCGCCCGCACCCAGTCCAGCTGTTTCTGGCCTTCCACCTCTTCCAGCCATGCGTAGGGGTCGTTGGCCACGTTGTTCTGCTCCTGGGCGTGGCCACTGACGGCAGCGGCGGCGAGGCCTGCCGCCAGGCAGGCATGGACAAGCTTGGACATGAGGGAAACTCCGGATTGCGAAGACAATTCCTTCACGCTAGCACAAGTCCGTGGCCGCCCTCCCCTGTCGAACGTCAGTGCGCGTCAGGCCCACGGACGGCTCAGGCCGCCCGCAACCCGGCGGTACGCGGCATCCGCGCCCGGCGCCGGGCCTGCGGACGGTTCCGCCGGCGTCCGGCCGCGTCGCGGCGCACCGGCCATTGCGGCAGGCGGAAGCGGTGCAGCGCCCACCAGGCCGCCAGCGGCATGCCCACCAGCCACAGCGGCGCCCATCCCAGCCAGGGAATCTGCCCGCGGGCCAGCGGGAACAGCAGCACCAGCGCCAGGCCGATCGCAACCACGCGGCGCAACAACCTTTCGAGCTGCGGGTCCGGCGCGCGGGAGGGACGGGCGTCGGCGGAAATCGAGTGGGCAAAGTCGCGCATGGCAGGGCTCCGATGGACAGGGCTCCAGCCTGCCGCGCCGCCTTCTCACGGATTGCGACGCGATGTAACCGTTCAGAGATTCTCGCCTTCATGCCGATATGCGATATTCGCCCTGCCCACCGTTCCAGCGGCGGGTTGTGACGATCCATCACCCAGGAGTCCCGCATGTCCCCATCGCTGTGCCGTCTTCGCGCCGTCCTGACGTGCGCCCTGATTGCCGCGGTGACCGCCTGTGCCAGCCAGAGCGAGACCCGATCGATGGGCCTGGAGGCACCGGTGCAGGCGACGGACATCGACCTGCCGCGGTTCATGGGCACCTGGTACGTGACCGCGCACATTCCCTATTTCGCCGAACGCGGCCACGTAACCGGCCGGTACGAGTACACCGCCCGCGAAGGCGACCGCATCGGCGTGCGCTATCTCCACCGCGAAGGCTTCGATGAACCTGAACAAGTTCGCGAAGCGCGCGCGTCGGTGAAAGGTGGCAGCGGCAACCGCGACTGGACCCTGTGGTTCGTCGGCGTGGTACCCGCCAAGTTCCGCATCCTGGAAGTCGCGCCCGACTACTCCTGGGCGCTGATCAGCTATCCCGAGCGCGACCTCGGCTGGATCTTCTCGCGCTCCCCCGACATGGACGACGCGCTCTACCAGCAGCTCATCCGCAAGATGCGCGACCACGGCGTCAACGCACGCCAGTTGGTCCGCGAGCCGCAGCTGCCTTCGCAGGTGGGCAAACCGGGGTTTGCAGAACCGAAGAATCCCTGATTCGGGATTCGGGATTCGGGAGTCGGGAGTCGGGAGTCGGGAGTCGGGAGTCAAGCTCCGCTTTGCCTCCCCCTTTGTAAAAGGGGGACCGAGGGGGATTTGCTTTTAGCGCCAAGAGCAAGCGCTCCTCAACAGCCGAAGTGGCTGGTCAAAGGGGCTCTCTCCCCATAAGGGATACAGCGTACCCGTAGAGCGGAGCTTGCTCCGCTGACCGAAACACTACCGCTCAACGCTTCCCGTAATTGGACAGCGCCAGTTCCAGCAGGGACTTGGCCTGCTCGCGCAGCACCGACGGTTCGATGATTTCCGCGTCCGCGCCGTAATGCAGGATGTCCATCAGCAATTCGCGGGAAACGCTGTAGGGCACCTTCAACTCGTAGCGGCCGTCGGGAAGGTGGCGCCCCTGCTGCTTTGAATGCCACTGCTCGTCGGCGACCCAACGCGCGGCCTTGGGGCTGAACAGGATCGTCGCCCATCCCTTCGGTTCACCGGAAAAGATGCCGTAGCTGGACGCCAGGTGCTGGTTGAGGTCGTCGTTGGCCAGATCCTGCGCCGCCTCTTCCAGCAGGCGCGCGCCGCCGATGCGATCCACCGCGAAGCTGCGCAGCGCCCTGCGCTCGTGGTCCCAGGCATCCAGGTACCAGTTGTCGCGGTAGTGGGTGATGCGCTGCGGTGACACGGTGCGGCGGGTGCGCTCGTCGGTGGAGCGGGCGCGATACTCGAACGCGAGCTGCTTGCGCTCCAGCACGGCCGAGGCGACGGTGCGGAAGCTGGCCTCGTCCAGCCGGCGTCCGCGATGCGGAATCACCCGCACCCGATCCACCGGCCACTGGGACACGCCCGCGTGATCGGCGAGCAACCCCTCGATGCGCTTCTGCAACGGCGCCAGCGCGCCGGACAGCACGCCGCCACCGGTGCGCACCAGCAGCTGCTGGGCCGCCAGCAGGGCATACAGTTCTTCCGAGCTCAGCCACAGGCCGGGCAGTTCGAACCGCTCGCCTTCGGCCGCGTCGTACCGGAAACCGGCCTCGCCGTCGCCCTCGATGGGCGCCATCAACGCGTCGCGCAGGTAGGCCAGATCGCGATAGACGGTGGCGCGCGAACAACCGAGTTCCTCCTGCAGGCGCTTGACCGTGACCGGGTAGCGCGAGGCCTTCAGGATGCGATGCAGGGCGGTGATGCGTTCGATCTTGTCCATGCCATGATTATGGCCGAGCCGTGGCCGTTTTCGACGCCCGGTTCGCGTTGGCATCGATAGGGTCCCGGCCGCTTGGGCCCGTGCGGTGCCTGGGGCCCGGGGCGTGAACGCGCCGCCCGGACTCCCCCAACGCACGGACCCAAGCGGCCGCCGTTCCCACACCCGGAGTTCCACCATGTTCCCCAGCCGCGTGTCGCCTCCCCGACCATCCCGATTCCTTCCCCTGCTGCTGGCGACGGCTGCCCTGGCCCTGGCCGCGGCGTGCTCGCGGCAACCGGAACCGGCCACGACCGGAACGCCCGCCCCCGGACCCGACGCCGCGCGCGCCCCGGCGCCCGCGGCACCGGCCGTGGATGCGCTGGGCGAGGTCACCGCGTCGATGGAGAAATTCCTGGCGGCGCGCAGCTTCCACGCGGTGATGACCGTGGAGGGCAGCCAGCCGATGCAGAACGAAATGGACTTCGTCGCACCGGACCGCTACCGCATGATCATGCCGGTCGGTACCCAGGTGATCATCGGCGACACCATGTACATGGAAATGCACGGCCAGCAGACCAAGGTGCCGATTCCCGAAGGCACCGTCAGCCAATGGCGCGATCCGATGAAGATCCGCGAGAACCGCAGCGGCCTGTCGGCCGAGTTCCTGGGCGAGGAGGATCTCGCCGGCCAGCGCGCGCGCCGTTATCGCGTGCGGCATACCCAACCCGAGCCCGGCGAGTTCCTGTACTGGATCGATCGCGAGGGGCGTCCGCTGCAGCTCCAGCACAGCGGCGAGACCGCCAACGGCGGTCCCTACACCATGACCCTGGCGTATTCGCGCTTCAACGATCCCACCATCACCATCGAGTCGCCCTAGACGGTCGCGGCCGATCCACCGGCCGCGTGATCGCGCTGTGCCAGATACTTGCCGAACGCGTAGCCGGAACCGGCGATGGCGCAGGCCAGCGCCACCAGCAACAGACCGATGAGGATTTTCCTGGGCATGGCGGATACCTGCGCTTCCGGGACAAGGTCGTGTCGCCGGCATGTTGTCGCGGCGGTGCGGGGACCGGAAAGGTCCGAAAGTCACATCGAACGAAACACCCCCACGTCTAACTCCCGTTTAACCCACGCACGGCCACACTCCAGGACCGGGAAGGGAGAGCGACAAGGTTGTCCGAACGCATCAGGCACCATGGCATTGCCATCATCGTCGTCATTGCACTGCATGCGCTAATGATCGACCTACTTTTGCGGCAGCCGGCATCCCTGGCCTCGATGGCGGGCGATGGTTCCGTTCTGCGGCTCCGCTTCTGGCCACGCGAAGCGCCGGCCATCCCATTCATTCCTGCCAACAGTGCGCCGACAAGGGCACCTGCCGTACCCGCCGACGCGGCTTCCCCGACCGCTCCCCGTCCAACCACAAATAAGGTTCCCGTCTCCGTCCAACCACCTGCCGGTCCCGCCTCCGCGGCCGATTTCCTGGCGCAGGGTGCCGCGTGGGCGCGGACGGGCGATCCGGTGCCGGATTTCGGCAGCAATCCGCTGCGTCAACGTCGGACCCGGTTGCCCGGCGGGGAGCAGCCGGGGCGATTCGTGATGCGCCGTTCGGTCAGCCCGGAGCAGGTGGTGAAGTTCATTGGCGAGTTGTTCGCCGGCCCCGGCTACGACACCGATCCCTGCCGGCGCATCCGCCACAACGTGGACAGCCTGATGACCGACCTCAGCGACCAGGGGCGCGAGCGGCTGGGCTGGGAACTGGATGAATACGCATTCCGATGCATGCGCTGAACCTTCTCCGTCACATCGGTGTGCGAAAACGTGAAACGCACCTGATCCGGGGGCGTCCAGACGCCACAAATGTGAATGAAAGCATGGCAGAATCGGTCACGAATCTGAATCCAAACAATCACTTGCCTTGAGGCTGGATGTTCGGATTGTTATCCTGTAACCGTTTTCAACGTTCACATGGCGACGACGCCGGAATCGCGTCCCCCGCCCGCCGAGGCCTTTCATGCCCCGTCCCAACCTGCTTGCCCTGTCCCTTTCCCTGCTGTGCCTGGCCGGCGCGCCGCTTGCGCATGCGCAGGAAAGCAACCCGCAGGTCAACAACCTGAAGACGAGCACCCAGGCCACCGGCGCGAAAGCCAAGGCCGGCGGCGCGGTGACCCAAAAGGAATCCCTCGCGGTCAGCCACAAGGGACCGGCGCTGCCGGTGCCGCCGCCGCGCCCGATGGCCGAAGCGCCGGCCGAGCCGCTGCAGCCCAGTTCCCCATGGAGCGGCGGCGGCGAACTCGGATTCGCCTCGGCCCACGGCAACAGCACCACCGAAAGCCTCAATGCGCGCCTGGATCTGAACTACGCCGATGGCGGCGCCTGGAAGTACAGCGGCAGCCTGTCCGGCCTGCGCGCCAGTTCCGAATACAAGTCGACCCAGCCCGACGGGACGATCAAGCGCGATCGCCGCACCACCGCCAACCGCTACACGCTCACCGGCAACGGCGCCTATCGCACCGATTCGCGCGGCACGGTCAATACTTCGCTGCGCCATGAGGAAGATGATTTCGGCACCTTCAGCCGGCAGACCTCGGTCAGCGTCAGCTACGGCAATCGCGTGGTCGACAACGAGCGCGCGCAACTGGATCTGCAGGTAGGCCCGGGTTTCCGCCGCGCCTACGACACCCTGGAAGAGCGCAACGAATCCAGCATGATCGGCCGCGGCCTGGTGGACCTGCGGGTTTCGCTGAGCGAGAACACCGAACTGGTCAACAAGCTGCTGGTGGAATCCGGCGAGTACAACACCTTCGCCCAGAACGATCTCGGCCTGTCGGTGACGATGAACTCGCACCTGGCACTGAAGGCCGGCTGGCAGGCACGCCACAACAGCGACGCCGCCGAGAACCTCAAGCGCACCGACACCCTGACCACCATGAACGTGGTCTACAAGTTCAAGTAGAGCGGAGCTTGCTCCGCTGTCCGGATACCCTGCTTCGCCAATCGCGGTGTCGACGGGGCCTGCTTTTTCCATGCCAGGTCTATCGGTACGATCGGTAGCCGCCTTTGTATCTCTTCTCGCCCCGCCATCCGGCTGCTGAGAAGCAAAAAAGGCGAGCGGGTGAACTTGCCTTCCCCACTCCAGCAGGCAAATCCCCCGTCACCCGCTGGCGCGGGCGCCCGCCCCCTTTTTCCAAGGGGGCTAACGGCTTTTACCTCCCCCTTGACCAGCCATTCGGCTGTTGAGGAGCGCTTGCAAAAGGGGGACTGAGGGGGATTTGCTTTTCAGGCCAGCGCAGCATCCAGCAGATCGCCGGCGCCATCCGCCAGCAACCGCGCGGCAACCGCCTTGCCCAGTTCTTCCGGAAACCGCGACGCGCCGGTGCCGTCGGCACGCACTGCGCGGCCATCCACCGCCGATCCCACCAGGCCATGCAGATGCAGTTCGGCGCCGTCGGCCGAGAGGGCCGCGAAGGCCGCCACCGGCACATGGCAACTGCCATGCAACGCGCGGTTCATCGCCCGCTCGGCTTCCACGCAACAACGGGTATCGGCATCGTCCAGCGCGGCGAACAGTGCCATCGTCGCCGCGTCGTCGTCGCGGCATTCCACCGCGACCGCGCCCTGTGCCGGTGCCGGCAACCACGCCGGCGGCAGCAGGCGCGCGCGGATGCGCGCGTCGAAGCCCAGCCGCTGCAGGCCGGCGCAGGCCAGCACGATCGCGTCGTACTCGCCCGCATCCAGTTTCGCCAGGCGGGTGTTGACGTTGCCGCGCAGGTCCCGCAGTTGCAGATCCGGCCGGCGCGCGCGCAGCTGCGCCTGCCGGCGCAGCGAGGACGTGCCCACGATCGCGCCCTGCGGCAACGCGTCCAGATCCGCATAGCGGTTGGAAACGAAGGCGTCGGCGGCATCGGCGCGCGCCAGGATCGCGGCCAGCGCGAACGGCGGCTCCAGTTCCATCGGTACGTCCTTGAGTGAATGCACCGCGCAATCGGCTTCGCCGCGCAGCATCGCCAGTTCCAGCTCCTTGAGGAACAGGCCCTTGCCGCCGATCGCCGCCAGCGAGCGATCCAGCACCTCGTCGCCACGGGTGCTCATCGGCACCAGTTCCACTTCCAGGTCCGGATGGGCGGCGCGCAGGCGTTCGGCGACATGTTCGCTCTGCCAGAGGGCGAGCGGGCTCTTGCGGGTGGCGATGCGGAGTTTCATCGGCGCATTATCCCGCACACCGCGCCGGTGGGCACGGTCCATCGGGCAACCGGCGCCCCGAAGGCGGCGTCAGAGATGCTTGACCGTCTCGCGCAGGCCGGCCACGCAGCGGCGGCTGACTTCCAGCGGGGCCTTGCCGTGGCGCAGGATGGCCTGGACATGGCCGTCGCCGGCGCGCTTGAGTTCGACCAGTTCGTGCCGCGCCACCAGGCAATTGCGGTGGATGCGCACGAAGCGGCCATTGAATTCCTCTTCCAGCGACTTCAGCGATTCCTCGATCAGATCCTCGCCGCGGGCGTGGTGGACCACCACGTACTTTTCCTCGGCCTGGAGGTAATGCACTTCCTCGATCGGAATCAGCCGCAGGCTGCCGCGCATCCGCGCGCACAGATGGGTACGGACCTGGCGCGCCGGACCGGGATCCTGCGCGCCGCCGCCGTTGGCGCGGCCGGCGATGAACATGCGCGCGCGCTCCAGCGCCGCCGCCAGGCGTTCGGCCCGGATCGGCTTCATCAGGTAATCGATTGCCGCGGCCTCGAAGGCGGATAGCGCATGCGCGTCGTAGGCGGTGCAGAACACCACCGCCGGGCGCGGATCGAAGGCGGCCAGATGGCGCGCGGTTTCCAGTCCGTCGACACCGGGCATGGCGATGTCCAGCAGCACCACGTCCGGCTTGTGCTCGGCGCAGGCCTGCAAGGCGCCCACGCCGTTCTCGGCCTCGGCCACCACTTCCACGCCGGGCTGTTCGGCCAGCAGTGCGCGCAGGCGCTCGCGGGCCAGCGGTTCGTCGTCGGCAATGACCACCTTCACGGCACGGGCTTCCTCACGTTCGAACGCCAGGGACGTCCTCGCCGATGGTAGCCCCCGTCGTTGCGGACGTCATCCATGGCGAAGAATCGCGATTTCTCGCGGATTTCTCCCTACAACGCGAAAACGCGCGACATCCAGTCACCGAGATCGCGGATTTCCTCGGCGCAGACCTGGTGGGCCATCGGATAGCGGTGCCAGTCCACGGCGAATCCCATGGCCTGCAGGGCCTGCGCGCTGCGTTCGGCATGGATGAGCGGGATTACCGGGTCGCCGATGCCGTGCGCCATGAATACCGGTTGGCGCGTCGCGGCCGCGTCGAGATGGCGGTGGGCCTGGTCGATGCCGGGCAGGTAGGTGGACAGGGCGATCACGCCGGCCAGCGGCTGGCCGCGGCGCAGCGCGGCCGACAGGGCGATCGCGCCACCTTGCGAGAAGCCGGCCAGCAGCAGGCGTTCCGGGGCGATGCCACGGGCCAGTTCGCGCGCGATCAGGGCCTCGACCTGGACGATCGAGGCTTCGATGCCATCGGCCTCGGCACGGGTGGCGAAGTCCATGCCGACGATGTCGTACCAGGCGCGCATGCGCACGCCGTTGTTGATGGTCACCGCGCGCACCGGCGCGTGCGGGAACACGAAGCGCAGCGCGGGCCAACCCGGGCGTAACAGTTCCGGCACGAGCGGCGCGAAATCATGGCCATCGGCGCCCAGGCCATGCAGCCACAGCACGGACCAGGCCGGCGCGGCGCCGGTTTCCTGTTCGACGGTTTCCAGCAGTTCGGTGGTGGTGTCGTTCATGCCGTCATTGTCGCCGCAGCGAACGACGGGTGCCAGCGCCGGCTATTGCGGCGGCAGGCGGAACCGCACGGTGCGCTGCCACGACTGCGCGCGTCCGGTCGCCTCGAAACGCCAGCGCGAGGCCACCGCGACGGCGGCCGCGTCGAACACGCCCTGCGGCCGTGCCGCGGTCAGGCGCACGTCGCCGACGCTGCCGTCGGGACGGATCACGAACGCCAGTTCCACCTCGCCCTCCACGCGATTGCGCAGTGCCGGCAACGGATAACGCGGCTGCGCGTCCTGCAGCAGGCGCGGCGAGGAGGAGGTTGTGGCCATGCGCGCGGGCGCGGCTACCGGGCTCGCCACCGCCGCGCGCGCGGGCTCCGGCGGGGGAAGCGCCGGCGCCGGCGGCGGCGAAGCCATCGCGGCGTTGGGGGTTTCCGATGCGGTCGGGCGAGGCACCTGCGCCGGTGCGGACGCGACGGGCGCGGAGGTCGGCGCAGGGCCCTGCGATCGGCCGGCCTGCGGCGAGATGTCCTGCGGCGGGAGGCGCGCTTGCGTGTCCGCGGTGGCCTGCGCGGGTTCCGGCGCCGCCGGCAGCGCCGTCAAGCCGGCCTGCAGACGCGGCAAGGCCGGCGCCTGCGGATCCAGCCGGCGCAACAGTTCGAACAGGCGCGCGGCCTCGGCGCCGTCGCGACGCTCCAACGCCTGTTCGGTGGCGATCAGCAGATACGGCTGGATTTCGGTCAGCGCGGCACGGATGGCGGCGTCATCGGGACGCCGCACGCGCGCCGCCAGGTAGAACTCCACCGCGTTGTCGCCGGCCGGCGCGTACAGGCGGTTCGCCTGTAGCGCCTGGCTGGCCAGGCGCTGCAGTTCGCTGTTGTCGATGACGCCGTCCGGCGACACCGCCGGCTGCGCGGCCGCGGGCACGATCGCCGATGCCTGGGCATCGGGCGCGGCTACGGGCGGCGTGGGCTGGCAGGCGCCGAGCGCCAACAGAACGGGAAGGATTCGGTAACCGCGTGATTTCATCGTGAGACTGCCCCCTGAGCGGGCGGCAGAGTACGCGGCCTGGATGACGGAACCGCGTCAAAGCGATGATCCGGCGCGGTTCCGGCGCATCGCTCCGGCGATCACAGATCGAAGGCGAGCATGTCCCGCCCGGTGGCCGCGCGCACGATGCGCTGGTAGACGCCCGTGCCGCCGCCGCCATTCGTCATCACCACCAGTCCGCGCCGTCGCTGCGGATCTCCGACGGTGAAGGTCTTGTAGCGACCCGCGTTGGCGCCGCCGTGGAAGAACCAGCGGGCATCGCCGTCGATGCGTTCCAGATTCCAGCCCAGTCCCTTGTCCAGCCAGCCGGCGCGCAGCGGCATCTGCGGCGCCAGCATCGCCTGCCGCGTGGTTTCAGTGATTGCACGCGGCGGGCCCGCATCCGGACGCATCACATGGGCGATGAAACGCGCATAGTCCTGCACCGGCCCACGCAGGCTGGCGGCGGCGTTGGCGAGCAGATCGCCGGGCCAGATGAACATGCCCGTGGGCGCGGCGGCCTGCGCCCGCGGCAACGCGCGTACCGCATCGTCCCAGACCCATTCGGGCAACGGCTTGCCCTGCGCTTCGGCGATGGGTTGCAGCAGCGACCATTGGCTACGGAAGGTCTGCACGACCGGTGTCGCGCCGGGCGCTGGCTGGCCCGTCACCGAGTGCCGCGCCGCATGCGCGTTCCAGGTATAGGTGCTGCCGCGCATGCCGGCCGGTTCGAACAGGTGCCTTCGCGCCAGCCGGTCCAGGCTTTCGCCGGTCACCGTCTCGGCGACCCGCTGCAGCCAGAAGAAGGCCTCGCCCGAATAGTTCACGCCCTTGCCGGGTTCGGCCAGCGTGCGCAAGGGTTCGCGATCCGGATGTTCGCGCCAGTTCGGCAGGCCGGTGCTGTGGCGCAGGACGTCGCGCACGGTGATCCGATCCAGGCGCGGATCGTCCTTGGCCAGGTAGTCGGGGCGGTGGTAATGCGCCAGGGTCCGGTCGAGTTGCAGCATGTCCGCATCGACCAATTGCAGGACCACGTAGGCGAATACCGGTTTGCTCAGCGAGGCGCATTCGAACACGCTGTCCGCGTCCACCGCGGTGCCGCTGTCCACATCGGCCACGCCGAACGCGCGCTGCCAGGTCAACTCGCCCTCCTCGACCACCGCGATGCCCACGCCGGGCACGCCGAACGCGCGCATCCATTCCGGCAGATCGGCGAGAAAGGCATCGGAGGGAATCCACGGATGATCGTAGCGGGCCGCGTCCGCCGCGCGCAGCGGAGGCGATCGCAGTGCCGCCATCGCCGCGCAGGCCGAAGCGGCCACCAGGAAACCACGCCGGCCCATCCGGCCGGCAGCACCTTCGCGCATCTGCATCGCTCCCCGTGGTCAAGGGACCGATTGGATATCAGTCCGCACCGCCGGGCAAGCGGATTCAGTGCGTGGCGCGCGTCCCGGCCGGCGGCGGCGCGCCCAGCGCGCGCAGTTGCTCCACCGCGTTGCGGTTGGCCGGATCGCGTTCCAGCGAAAGGCGGTAGTTGCGGATCGCCGCCTCGCGATCGCCGGTGATCGCATAGGCCTCGGCCAGCGAATCGAAGGTGTTGCCGCTTTTCGGGTACAGCACGGTGTTGAGTTTCAGCACCTCGATGCCTTCCCTGCGCTGACCGTCGGTCACCAGCCGGTAGCCCCAGGCATTGAGATCGTCCTCGCGCAGTTCGAAGTCCGGATCCTGCCGCTTGAGCCCGGCGACGATGGAGACGCCCTGGTCCCAGCCGCGCGCGATCAGGTCACGCCGCAGCGCCTTGACGTTGCGCGGCAGTCCGCCGCCGTTGGCCACGCTGAAATCCGGCAGGTAGAACCCGGCGATCTCGTCGATGAATTCCTCCGGGTTGGCCCCGGCCAGATTGGTCAGCACCACCACCGACAGCCCATCCCGCGGATAGACGAAGAACGCCGACCGGCGGCCACCGATGCCCGCCACCGCCGGATGGTCCTCGCGGTCGATCAGCGGCCAGCCCGATGCCCACGACGTGAGCCGGCCATCGTTGAACCGGCCCGGCGCCCACAGCTCACGCAGGTGTTCGCGGTCGAGCAGGCGGCCGTCCTGCAGGGCGATCAGCCAATGCGCGACGTCCTCGGCGCTGGCGTTGATGCCGGCACCGGTGCGCAGCATGGCCGGGAACTCGTCGAACGCATGCTGCAACGCGCCGGCGGCCGGCGAGGTGGCGCCGCCCGGATAACGGTAGGGCTGCGCGCGACGCGGCGTGACGTCGCGCGAGTCGCCGAAGCCGGCGTGGCGCATGCCGGCCGGCGCGAACTGGCGTTCGGCGATGAAGCGGGTGAACGGAACACCGCCCAGCGAATCGATGATCCGGCCCAGCAGGACATAGTTGGTCTGGTTGTAGCGATAGGCGCTGCCGGTGGGGAATGCCATCGGCAGTGTGCGTACCGTCTCCCAGGCCGATTCCTCGCCGCCTTCGCCCACCAGCGAGCCGGTACCCTGCGCGCGCGGCGGCACCAGGATGTCGGGCAGGCCGGACGTGTGGTTGAGCAGTTGCCGCACCGTGATCGCCTGCCACTCGCGCGGCAGATCCGCCAGGTGGCGCGACACCGGATCGTCCAGCGACAGCTTGCCGGCCTGCGCCAGTTGCAGGATCGCCACGCCGGTGAAGGTCTTGGTGGCCGAGTTGATCGAGAACACCGTGTCCGGCGTCACCGCCACGTCGTCCTGCAGGTTGGCCTTGCCGTAGCTGCGGGAAAAAACGATGCGACCGTCGCGGATCACCGCCACCTGCATGCCGGGGATGCGCCGGTTCTGCATTTTCGTCCGCAGGTAGTCGTCGAGCCCGGCCGGCGCCTGCGCCGGAGCCGCGGCACTGGCCGGCCTGTCGCCACCGCCGCCGGTGGCCGGCAACTGCAATGAACCGGTCGATATCTGCCACAGGTTCATCAGGGCGGCGAACAGCAACGGCAGGGTTTTCATGCGCTTCCGGTCCTTTTTTGCGCTCCGCATCCGGCGGGCGACGTCCTGTTTCGATGCCGCGTGCGCGCGGAGGGTTGAAACAGGGGCGAAGAAAGAGGCGGGCCGGACCTTCTGTCCGACCCACCTTTCCCGGGATGCGGCAAACGCGGGAAGCGTCGCAGCCAATCAGGGCGCGAGTACGCGCCGGCCGGCCTCGGTAACCCAACGGCGTACCTCTTCATCGGCGGAGCCGGCCAGGCGGAACACCGACACCGCCTGTTCCAGCCCCTGCGCCTGCTGCCGCAGATCGCCAGCCGTGGCCGCCACCTCTTCCACCACCGCCGCGTTCTGCTGGGTGGTCTCGTCCATCTGGGTGATGGTCTGGTTGACCTGTTCGATGCCGGCGGACTGTTCCTGCGAGGCAGCGGCAATCTCGGCCATGATGTCGGTGACCCGCTGGACCGAGGCGACAATCTCGCCCATGGTCGCGCCGGCCTGGTTGACCAGGGCCGAACCGGTGGCCACCTGGTCCACCGAGGCTTCAATTAGCCCCTTGATTTCCTTGGCCGCATTGGCGCTGCGCTGGGCCAGGGTGCGTACCTCCGAGGCCACCACCGCAAAGCCGCGGCCCTGTTCGCCGGCGCGGGCCGCTTCCACCGCCGCATTGAGGGCCAGGATGTTGGTCTGGAAGGCGATGCCGTCGATGACGGCGATGATTTCGGCAATCTTGCGCGAGGCCGCTTCGATGTCGCGCATGGTGGTGACGACCTGGCCGACGACGTTGCCGCCTTGCGAAGCCACCGAGGCGGCGCCGATGGCGAGCTGATTGGCCTGGCGGGCGGAGTCGGCGTTCTGGCGCACGGTGGAGGTCAGTTCCTCCATGGAGGCGGCGGTTTCTTCCAGGTTGGCGGCCTGCTGCTCGGTGCGGCGGGACAAATCCGCATTTCCCGAAGCAATCTCGCCGGCGGCGGTGTTGATGGCGGTGGAGGCGTCCTGGATGCGGGAGACGATGTCGGTGAGCTGGGCGACGGTGGCGTTGGCGTCGTCGCGCATGCGGGCGAACACGCCGTGGAAATCCCCTTCCATCCGCACCGTCAGGTCGCCCTGCGAGAGCGCGGACAGCAGCGTGGACACCCGATCCAGAACCAGCGCGTTCGCGTCCAGCAATCCGTTGATGCGTTCGGACAGGGTCAGGAAGAACCCCTGCTTGCCGGCGGTGCCGATGCGTCCGCTCATGTCGCCGGACGCGGCGGCCTGCACGATGCGGGTCATTTCCTCCTCGACTTCCACCTCGGCGGTACGGTCGGACCACTCGACCACGAAGCCGAGGCGCCGGCCGGCGTCGTCCACCACCGGATTGATGATCAAGCGCATGACCCGCCCGCCCACCCGGATCTGGGCCTGGTGGGTGCCGCGCAGTTCCGCGAGCAGGCGTGACTGATGCTCCGGATGCTTGTGGAAGATGTCGATGCTGCTGCCGATCAGGGTGGCCACGTCGAAACGCGGCACATCGCGGCGGATCTGTTCCTCCACCTGCGACAGCATTGCCAGCAGCGGCCGGTTGGCGTAGACGATGTTGCGATCGGCGTCGGCGATCATCACGTGGGTGGTCACCCCGTCCAGCGCGGTGCGGATGCGCAGGTTCTCCTGCCCGGCCGTGCGCTCGTGATGCAGGCGCTGTTGCAGCTGGCCGCTCATCGACACCAGCGCGGTCGCCAGCGACGCCGGCGGGAAGTCCATCCGGGCGATTTCCTCCGGCACGGGTTTGTCCGCCGCCACCTCGCGCGCGAGCGTCGTCAGCCGGCGCGGCCCGTAGCCCAGCCACAGCAACTGGCGCCGCAACTGCACGGCCATGATCACCAGCAGCACGGTTTCCACCACCACGTAGGCCGCGTGCAGCAGCACGATGCCAAAGCCGCTGCCCGCCGGGAACACCGGCACCGGCCAGCCGGCCTGCTGCATGAAGAAGAACGCCACGTGATGTACGGCGATGGCCGCGGCCGCGACCACGATCGGCACCCAGTCGCGGTAGTACAGCAGCAGCGCGATCATCAGGATCACGCCGAAGTGCGCCTCGACCATGCCGCCGGACTGGTGGATCAGCACCGCCGACAGCACCATCAGCACCAGCGCCAGGGTAACCCGGCTCAGCCGCGTGCCCGGAAACAGGCGTGCCTGCAACGCGGCGACCGCGACGCTCGGCAGCGCGACCGCGAAAACCGGCATCCACTGGCCATTGCGCAGCGCCAGCAGCAGCGTGGCGACACCCAAGGTGGCCACCAACCACAGGAAGATGCGGTCGGCATCGGCTGCCAGTTCCTCCAGGTAGGCGTAGCGTTCGCGACCAACGAGGCCGCCATCGTTTCGAAGTGAATGCGGTTGGGCGGACATGCGATTCTCCTTATCTGCACGGGCAACGGGATCCGCTGACGAGCGCGCGCGGCGCGTCTTCGCGGTGGAAAGACAGGTAGCGGGTCGCCAACGGCGCGGTCGCGGTGCCGGCGCACAGTCCATCCGGACGCATCGGGCCGGCGTAGCGCAGCCGGCCCTCGGCATCCAGGGCGATCAGGGAATGGGGCAGATCCGTGCTGGCGACGCCGGCCAGTTCAACCCAGCGGATGCCCCGCGCGCGCAGCGCGTCCCGCACCTGGCGGGTGTCTTCGCGGTCGTCGCAGGTGCACGCCACGGGCAAGTGGAAGACCACCGCGGCACCGCGATGGCGTTCGAGGCCCACCTGTCCGCGCAGCGCGGTGAGCAGGGCATCGGCTTCGGAGACCGGCGAGGCACGCACGGCGCCAGTTTCGAGCCGGGCCAGCGCGGGCACCATCGCGCCCAGCCAGAGCACGAGCAGGCCCGGCCCTATCCAGGCGGGTGCGATCCTTCGCGGTGGTGCGGCGGTGGATTCCATTGCGGGCCCTCTCCCCAGGGCATCAATGGTTCGTCCGGCATTGGTCCCAGACCCCACCTATCGGCTTCGCGACCGGAATCTTTATTACCTCCGCGCCGCCGCCACGACGAAACTCAACCGAACAGGCGCATCACCAGCCAGTTGATCGCGCCGCCGCCCAGCAGAAGGAACGCGAACAGGCTCAGCGCCAGCAGCAGCGGCTTGACCCCGGCTTGGCGGATGGCGCCGGCATGGGTGCGCAGGCCCAGCGCGGCCATCGCGGTCGCCAGCAGCACGGTATCCAGCTGCACGATCACCGCCACCCACGTGGTCGGCAGCACGTGCAGCGAGTTGAGCAGGCTGACCACGATGAACATCACCGCGAACCAGGGAATCATCAGCTTCGGCCGCGCGCCGTTGGCATCGGCGCCGGCTTCCGCGCCCAGGCGCGCGGACAGGATCAGCAGGAACGGCGCCAGCAGCATCACCCGGATCATCTTCTCGATCACCGCCACCGACGCAGCGGATTCACTGATCGCCTTGCCGGCGACCACGACCTGCGCGACTTCATGGATCGTCGATCCGGCGTAGACGCCATAGGCGTGCGCATCGATGCCCAGGTGCGGATACAGCGCCGGATACAGGAACATGCCCACGGTGCCGAACACCACCACCGTCGCCACCGCGACCGCCACCTTGTGCGGCTGCGCCTTGACCACCGGCTCGGCCGCCATCACCGCGGCGGCGCCGCAGATCGCGCTGCCCGCGCCGATCAGCATCGAGGTCTCGCGATCCAGCTTGAACAGGCGTGTGCCCAGCCACACCGCCAGCAGGAACACCGAGGCCACCACGATCACGTCGATCACCAGCCCGGCCATGCCGACCTGGGCGATGTCCTGCACGGTCACCCGGAAGCCGTACAGCACGATGCCCAGCCGCAGCAGGGTGCTCTTGGCGAAATCCACGCCCGGCGCGGTGCGCGCGGCGATGCGCGGGAACACCGTGTTGCCGGCGACGATGCCCAGCAGGATCGCGGCGGTCAGCGCGCTGATGCCCCAGCCCTGCACGGTCGGCAGGCTCGCCAGCCAAAGGCCGGCGGCCGCGAGCAGCGCGGCCAGGGCAAGGCCCAGCCACCAGCCGGACTGGCGGTGCGGCGGGACCGATACGGAAGACATGGACTGGCTGGACATCGGAAAACCCGGAAAAAACGGAGATGCGGGCGGGACAACCCGCCGACGGACGGCACCATAGTCCCGGCCATTGAATGAGTCCAATGCATATAATTCCCTCATGCATGAATATTCCTCATTCGATTAATCTGCACCTCCTGCGGGTATTCGCCACGGTCGTCGAGCAGCAGGGCTTCTCGCGCGCGGCCGAGACGATGTTCATCACCCAGTCGGCGGTGTCCAAGGCGGTGCGCGAACTGGAACACCAGCTCGAACTGCCGCTGATCGACCGTGGCCCCGGCGGCGCCCGCGGCGTGCGCGGCATCCGCCTCACCGAGGGCGGCCAGGTGCTGTACGAACACGCGCGCGGCATCTTCGCGATGGAGCGCATCGCGCTGGAGGACGTCCGCGAGCGGGTCGGCCTGCGCAAGGGCGAACTGCGCATCGGCGCCAGCACCACGGTGGCCGGCTACTGGCTGCCGGTGCACGTGGCCGCCTACGCGCGCCGGCATCCGGACATCCGCACCCGGGTGATGGTCGCCAACACCGCCCAGATCGCCCAGGCCATCATCGACTGCACGGTGGATGCCGCCTTCGTCGAAGGTCCGGTCGACGACCCGCGCATCGATCGACGGGTCTGGCGCGAGGAGGCGCTGGTGGTGATCGCGCCCGACGATCTGGCCGGCAGCGGCAGCCGGCTCGCGACCGCCGCCAGCCTGAGCGAACAGACCTGGCTGCTGCGCGAGGAAGGCTCAGGCACCCGGCGGGTGGCCGAGCGGCTGCTGCACGCGCACGGCATCACCCCGAAGCACCAGGTGGAGATCGGCAGCAACGAGGCCATCGCCCGCGCGGTGGCGGCCGGTGCCGGGGTCGCCATCCTGCCCTCGGTGGTGGTGGAGGATCTGATCGCGATGCGCCGCGTCCGCACGTTGTCGCTGGACGGCCAGGCCGCGCTGAGCCGCCGGCTGTACCGGCTGGAACTGCTCAACCGGCGTCGCTCGCCGGCGCTGGAAGCGTTCCTGGAGCAATTGCCGGGCGCGTAGGGCAAACACGGCATCGTCCGGCCGCGGTTCGCTGCGATTCCATTCTCCCACGCAGGAATGTCGCCGAAACCTGGCTTTCGGAAATGTCTTATTGGCTTCTTGTCCGTTGTTCGCGAAAAGAGGACGACTGAATCCTCCAGCCAAATCGAGTCAAGGAGAAGTCCCCAATGCGTGAACTACAGGCAAGCGAAGTTGCAGCGGTAAGCGGTGGCGAACTGAATTGCTCGGTGGGCTTTCCTTCCGGTGTGTCATGCGAAGGAACGCTCAGCGATTGGCGCAGCGCGGCGCGAGGGGCATGGAACCTCCTCGCGGCCAGCCCCTTCACCTTCCCGGGCGTCGTTATGCGCCTCCACTTCTATCGGTTGTCCCAGAAATAAAAACGGGTTCCCGGGGTGCGAAAGCACCCCGGACTTTCTCCCCCGATGAACAAGAAATCGCTTGCGCTGGGTGAAATCGGCGTCGCCATGCTGGCCACGCTGCTGGCCGGCGGCCTGTCCGAGCTGGGAGCACGGTTCGAAATCCGTGGTGCGGACGCGATTCAACAGATTGCCCTGTTTCTGGTACTGATGAAGTGCTATCCCGAGCGCTTGGCGAACCAATCGGGAATCACACCGCTGCTCTTCAGTATTTTCACCGGGAGCCTGTTGGGCGCCGTCTGGATCCTCGCCGTCGGTTTGCCCAACCTTGGCAACACGAAATTCCCGGCCGCGACGGATTTTTCGGCTGTGGACATTGCCCTGGGCGTCCTGACCGCCGGGGTCGCTGCTCCCCTGTTCGAGGAGAAGGTGGTCCGTCAGTTGATGCTCGACGGACTGTCGCGTCTCGTGGGCCGGTTCGCATCATCACTCGTGACCTCCGCCGCATTCGGGCTCCTCCATGCGAATTCCATGCTGTGGGCTTGTTTCGCCTCGCTTCTGCTTTGCTTCTGCGCGCTCCGGCTGAACATGACAAGCGTTCAACGAGCCATCGCCCATGGAATTTGCAACATTCTGATTCTTCTGTGGTATTTGACCGGCGGCTTGGGACTGTCCGGCTGATTGGCGCTGGAAGCGTTCCTGGAGCGGTTGCCGGGCGAGTGAAGCCGCTGTGCTGAAGCCCGCTCTTCATCGCGTCTGCACGGCGGCATGCTGCAATCCATCGGCAGTTTCCAATGGCAAACGCGATGAAGATTCCCCGCAAGCGCGCCTATCCGCTGGACGACATCCGCCGTTTCCTCGAACCCGGTCCAGTGGTGCTGGTGAGCTCGGCCCACGGCGGCCAGCGCAACATCATGACGATGGGCTGGCACATGATGATGGGCTTCGAGCCGGCGCTGTTCGCCTGTTATCTCTGGCGCGGCAACCATACCTACGGACTGGTCCGGCGCAGCCGCGAATGCGTGATCAACCTGCCCGGCTCGCATCTGCTGGACGCGGTGGTCGGCATCGGCAACTGCAGCGGCGCGCAGGTGGACAAGTTCGAACGCTTCGGGCTCACCGCCGGCCGCGCGAGCCAGGTTGGCGCCCCGCTGATCCGCGAGTGCCATGCGAACTTCGAGTGCCGGCTGTACGAGCAGCGCCAGACCGACGCCTATCACCTGTTCATCTGGGAAATGGTTGCGGCGCATGTCGCCATTTCCCCGCGCCTGCCCGAGACCGTGCACTACCGCGGCAACGGCGAGTTCATGATCTCCGGGCGCACGATCAGCCGCCGACGGGCCTTCCGTCCGGAAAACTTGTGAATCCCGCTCGCGGCGGCGAGCTGGGGTGGTGCGGGAGATCGCCGCGTCGTGGTTCCGCCGCAGAAGGCGGCCCCCATCCCAGCCTTCCCCCGCAGGCGGGGGAAGGGGCGGTTTCCGGGTTCGGGAGAGTCTTCAACTTGCGGTGGCGGTGCGTGGCTCGCGGATGCATTCCAACGTTGCGAATTTCTGAACAACGCACGGACACTGCCCCCTCCCCCGCCCGCGGGGGAGGGTTGGGGTGGGGGCCGCTCTCCGGAGCCTTGCCCCCATCCGCCCTTCGGGCCCCTTCCCCGCTTGCGGGGGAAGGGGCGGTTTCCGGGTTCGGGAAAGTCTTCAACTTGCGGCGGCGGTGCGTAGCTCGCGGATGCATTCCAACGTTGCGAATTTCTGAACAACGCACGGACACTGCCCCCTCCCCCGCCCGCGGGGGAGGGCTGGGGTGGGGGCGAAACGACCGGACTGCCAGACGACGCACGATTATCCCTTCCATGCCCGAATTTGATCGCAAGCCGCGGAGTGTGGGCTAGGCTGGCGGGAACCAAGATGGCGTCGTCCCCCACGACGAGCCTTTCCGCCATGAACGCATCCTCCCCTTCCCGCTCGCGTACCGCCGCCACCGCCATCCAGGACGACCCGCGCTGGGCCGCGCTGCGGGCACGGGATCCGGCCGCCGATGGCCGCTTCGTGTACGCGGTGAAGACCACCGGCGTCTGGTGCCATCCCAGCAGCCCGTCGCGCCTGCCGCGGCCGGAGAACGTGGTGTTCTTCGATACTCCCGAAGCGGCCGAGGCCGCCGGCTACCGCGCCAACCGTCGCGCCGCCGCCGATCGCGCGGCGCTGGCCCGCCAGCACGCGGAACGGGTGGCGCATGCCTGCCGGCAACTGGAGAACACCGACGAGCCGCCCTCGCTGGCGCAATTGGCCGAAACCGCGGGGATGAGCCCCTACCACTTCCATCGCGTGTTCAAGGCCATCACTGGCGTGACCCCGAAAGCCTACGCGCAGGCGCAGCGCGCGCGCCGCATGCGCGAGGGGCTGGAAGGCGACGCCACCATCACCGATGCGATCTTCGATGCCGGCTTCGGTTCCAACAGCCGCTTCTACGAAACCTCCAACCAGCGCCTGGGCATGCGCCCGAAGGACTGGCGCGCCGGCGGCGCCAATACCGACATCCGCTTCGCCATCGGCCAGTGCTCGCTGGGCGCGATCCTGGTCGCGCGCAGCGAGCGCGGGGTCTGCGCGATCCTGCTGGGCGAGGATCCGGAAGCGCTGGTGCGGGACCTGCAGGATCAGTTCCCGCGCGCGCACCTGATCGGCGGCGACGCGGGCTTCGAGGATTGGGTCGCGCAGGTGGTCGGCTTCGTCGAGGCGCCCGGCATCGGCCTGGACCTGCCGCTGGACGTGCGCGGCACCGCCTTCCAGGAACGGGTGTGGCAGGCGCTGCGGCAGATTCCGCCCGGCAGTACCGCCAGCTACGCAGAGATCGCCCAGCGCATCGGCATGCCGCGGGCGGTGCGCGCGGTGGCGCAGGCCTGCGGCGCCAACCACCTGGCGGTGGCCATTCCCTGCCACCGCGTGGTCCGCAGCGACGGTGCGCTGTCGGGCTACCGCTGGGGCGTGGATCGCAAGCGCGAACTGCTGCGGCGCGAAGGCGCGGCGTGACCGGATACCGGTGCGTTGCCGGCGCGGCGTGCTACGTTCCCCGCCTCTCCATGACGACGTTGGGACGGGCATGCGCAAGACGTGGAAGCGCGCCGCAGGCGCGATGTGTCTCTGGCTGATGGCGGCGCCGCTGCTGGCGGACAATCCGGGCGAACGCGCCTACGCCGACGTCGACCCGTTCATCGGCACCGGCGGCGAGGGCCATACCTATCCCGGCGCCACCGTTCCGTTCGGGATGGTCCAGCTCAGTCCCGACACCCGCATCCAGCCACGCAAGGACGCCTACGGCTGGGCCGCCGGTTATCGCCACGACGATCGCACCATCGTCGGCTTCTCGCACACCCACTTCTCCGGCACCGGCCATTCGGACCTCGGCGACGTCCTGCTGATGCCGATCAGCGGCGAGGTGAAGCTGGAGCGCGGCAATCCCGACCAGCCCGGCAGCGGCTACACCTCGCGCTTCCGCCACGACGACGAAACCGCGCAGCCCGGCTACTACGCGGTCACCCTCGACGACTACGGCGTGCGCGCCGAGCTCACCGCCACCGCGCGGGTCGGCGTGCACCGCTACAGCTTTCCGCGCGGCAAGCCCGCGCACGTGCTGATCGACCTGCGCACCAGCCTGTACGACTATCCGGGCAAGGTGCTGTGGTCGCGATTGCGCCTGCGCCCGGACGGCACCGTCACCGGCTTCCGCGAGACCCGCGGCTGGGCGCCGGCGCGGCAACTGTATTTCGCGCTGCGCTTCTCGCGGCCCATCCAGGGCCGGCAACTGCACGACACCGAGCAGGACGTCGCCTACAAGGGCTTCCCGCCGCCGGGCGAGAAGGATCCGCGCCAGCGCGCGCAAATCGAGGGCCGGCAGATCGTGGCGGCGTTCGATTTCACCGACGCGCGGGAACCGTTGCTGGTCAAGGTCGCGATCTCCCCGGTCAGCGAGGACAACGCCATCGCCAATCTCGACGCCGAAGTGCCGGGCTGGGACTTCGACGGCGTGCGCGCCGACGCGCGCCGGCAGTGGACGCAGGCGCTGGGCGCGATCGACGTGGACGCGCCGGAACCGCAGCGGCGCAGCTTCTACACCGCGCTGTACCACACGCTGCTGGGACCGACCCTGTTCATGGACAGCGACGGAAGCTACCGCGGACCGGACAATGCGGTGCACCAGGCCAAGGGCTTCACCCACTACTCGACCTTCTCGCTGTGGGATACCTACCGCGCGCTGCATCCGTTGCTGACCCTGGTGCAGCCGGAGCAGCGCACCAACGACTTCGTGCAGTCGCTGTTGGCCGCGCGCCGGCACAGCCCCTATGGCGTGCTGCCGGTATGGGCGTTCCACGGCCAGGAGACGTGGTGCATGATCGGCTACCACGCCGTGCCGGTGATCGCCGACGCCTACATGAAGGGCATACGCGGCTACGACGCCAACGAGGCGCTGGAGGCGATGGTCGCCAGCGCCAACTACGGACCCTACGACGGCATCGCCCAATACCGCGAACTCGGCTACGTGCCGATCGACGAGGAAGGCGAGGCCGCCTCCAAGACCCTTGAATACGCGTTCGACGACTGGACCATCGCGCAGGTGGCCGAGGCGATGGGACGCAAGGACGTCGCGGCCGACTTCAGCCGCCGTGCGGCCAACTGGAAGCATGCCTTCGATCCCGCCACCGGCTTCATGCGCGCGCGCAAGCGCGACGGCGCGTTCCGCGAGCCCTTCGATCCATCCGCCAGCGGCTACGGCACCGACTACACCGAGGGCAATGCCTGGCAGTACTCCTGGTACGTGCCGCAGGACGTGGCCGGACTGGCGCGGGCGCACGGCGGCGAGGACAAGCTGCTGGCGCGGCTGGACCAGGTGTTCGAGGCCAAGGTGGATCCGAAGATCTTCGCCCACATGGAAGACATCACCGGGTTGATCGGCTGGTACGCGCACGGCAACGAACCCAGCCATCACGTCGCCTACCTGTATGCGCACGCCGGCCAGCCCTGGCGCACCCAGGCGCGGCTGGGCGCGATCATGGCCAGCCAGTACGCACCGCGTCCGGACGGCCTGGCCGGCAACGACGATCTGGGCCAGATGTCGGCGTGGTACGTGTTCACCGCGCTGGGTTTCTATCCGGTCGCGCCGGCCAGCAACCAGTACGTCATCGGGCGGCCGTTCCTTCCGCGCGCCAGCCTCAACCTGCCCAACGGCAAGCGCTTCACCGTGATCGCCGAGGGCCTGGACGAAGCGCATCCCTATATCGGCGGCGCGACCCTCAACGGCAAGCCGCTGGACCGCGCCTATCTGGAGCACGCCGAAATCCTGGCCGGCGGCGAGTTGCGCTTCACGATGCAGGCCGAGCCGAACCGCGCATGGGGACGCGACGCGCGTCCCTATTCGATGAGCCGCTGAAGGAAGCATCTGGAACGCGCAGGGGATGCGAAGGGGACGCGATATGCGTCCCCTTCCCTGCCGGCGCGGAAATCCGCGCCCATGTCCACGGAATCAGAACCCGCGTGAAAAACCGACCATCACGGTGGCGCCGCCATCCGTGTCGCGTTCGACCAGCGGACTGTCGCGAAGCGCCGATGGCAACCGGCGGTATTCGGCGCTGGCGATGAACAGCCATTTTTCCGCGAACGGACGCATCAGAATCAGGCTGGCGGTGGGCACGGTGACGCTGCCGGGACGGTAGCGCACCACGCCGCGGGCGATTTCCTCGTCGAGGGTGCCGTAGTAGTAGTCGGCCAGATCCGAGGACAGCCAGCGCACGCCCACGCCGGGCGTGAGTAGCCAGCCGCCGGCCTTGAACGGATAGCGGTAGGTAATCGATGCCTGCTGGCCTTCGCTGGTGCTGGTCACGTCGGCGCGCGCATCCAGTTCCAGTTCGCCGGCCGCACCGCGCCAACGCGCGCTCATGCCCACGTCCGCGGCATCGTCGCGGTCCTCCAGCAGGCGACGGTCGATACCGCGCTCGGCCAGTTCCGTAACGCCGAAGTCATCGGCGTCCACGCCGTCCAGGCGCCCGGCGACATAGCCGTCCAGCACGAAACCTCCGCGCGAGAACAGATGCAAGCCGGCCTGCGCGCCACGCCAGAAGAAGCGCTCGCCTTCGTACGACACATTGGGGAACACCAGCGTCCGGTCGTCCTCGCCGGCGTAGATGCCTTCGCGGCTGGCGACCGCCAGGCCGATGCGCCAATGTGACGCCGAGGCCTGTCCGGCTTCGCGATTGGATTCGGACACGACCTGCGCGGACACGGGCGCGGCGGCGCAGACAAGCAGACCCAGGCAGACCAGGGGGCGGACGGACGACATGAAGACTCCTGCGGGGAAGGCGTGGGGGCACGCGGGAGGCGCACGATAGGCACACCCGTTTTAATCGGGCTTTAAGACGAATGCTGCTCATCCGTCCGGCCTTTCACGAAACGGTCATGCCAGCCGGATCGACAATCGGTGCAAACCCGACGGAGCCCCCTCATGGAATACCTCCGCAGTCCGTACGGCCCCGCCAGCCTGGAGCGCGCGAGCCAGCAGGTCGCCGCCTGCCTCGCCTTCGACGAGCCGCCCGACATTCCCGAGGATTTCGAAGCCTTCAGCCGCGAGGACTTCCAGCGGCGGATACGCCTGCATCCGGATCTGGACTGGCACGACGCATGTCGCGCGTACGCGCTTGGACTGGCCACGCATGCCAGTCACGCCGGACGCACCGACCCGGCGACCGACGATGATCTGGAAGCGCAATGGGACCGCCTGCCCAGCCCGCCCGCCGCGGCGTGGCCGGTGGCGCGCATGTTGATCCACGAAACCTGGCGCTGGCTGTCCCGATAGGAGGCGCGGAGGAGACGTTCCTTCTCTTCCGGCCTTCCCTTTTTTCTTGCCGTCCCTTGCCGACGCGTTCAGACCGGCGGCGGTGGCTGGCGCGTCTCCGGCCGGGAACGCGGGCGCGCGGTGGCGGGAACACGGCAGGCCTGGAGCCGTCCTCCCATGCGTTCCCACACCGCGGCCACGATCGTCATCACGGTCTCGCGATCCAGGCGGTCGCAGGGTGGCAACTGGCGTTCGTAGGCGCCTTCGATGCGATCGGCCAATGCGTCGAGCGGTTCGCGATGCCACTGCAGATAAAGATCGTAGGCGAAACGGAACGTCGGCTCGAAACGCCTGAACGCCCGATCGCGGTGGCCGGCCATCGGGCCGCAATGCTGCCACCGCTGCAGCTCGGCCTCGACGTCGATGACTTCGCACTTGCTTTCCGGGGTGAGTCCCTGCAACAGCATCCTTCTGCCTCCTTTCTCCGGCGGACACCCCCAATATCCGCGTCCAACATGACAGCATCAGCAGAAACAACGCATTCGACGCCGAAAAAACGGACGCCGGCGAGACCGTTCGTCGGAAATGCACGCGCCTTGCGTGACGCTGTTCGCGGATGAGCCCGGTACCCGTATCGTGGCGTCGGACTCCACATGTTCATCGACGGCTTTCCATCATCGACAACCGACATCGACAGGAGCCTCCCGTGCTGAAGAACGTGGCGTTCACCATGTATCCCGTCCGCGACGTGCCGCGTGCCCGCGACTTCTACGAGAACGCGCTGGGCCTGCGCACCGGCTCGGTCGGCAATCACGGCGACAAGTATTGGGTGGAATACGATCTGCCGGGCGGCGGTTGCCTGGCGCTGACCAATTTCATCGAGGACCTGCCCAGCGCGACAGCGGGCGGCACGATAGCGTTCGAGGTGGAGGATCTGGACGACCTGATGCGGAAGCTGAAGGATCGTGGCGTGCCGTTCCGCAGCGACGTCATCCACAGCCCGGTCTGCCGGATGGCGGTGTGCGAGGACAGCGAGGGCAATTCGATCCTGCTGCACCAGCTCAAGCCCAGGGCGTGAACCGGCGCGGGATTCAGTACTTGAGGTTCAGCTCGGTGACGTGCGCGCGGTTGGCCTCGTACAGTTCCTGGAACTCCTCCTCGGTCAGATCGTCGGAGGCATAGATCGAAACCGGCTCCCAGTCGTGGTCGGTCGGCAGCGGCGTGCGCGGTCCGGCCTTGCGCGACAGCACCAGGCCACGGCGCTCGACCAGCTCGGGCAGATCGTCCCAGCGCTCGCGCTCGAAGTCGTTGGTACCGTAGAGCAGGATCACATCGTTCATCGCTTCGCCGTCCATCGACCGGTGGAATCCCCAAGTCTAGGAAGCCTGGCAATCATTGCAACAACCCGCGCGCAAAGCAGCGTGCCAGCGATGGCACGTTTTCGATGTCACGCCGGTCGCCGCCGCGCCGTCATCGCCTGCACGGCACTGCCCGCCAGCATCGCGGCGATGAAGATCAATGCGCTGTCCGCGCCCGCGGCCGCGCCGACGAGCGCGGGACCGGGACAGTAGCCGGCCAATCCCCAGCCGATGCCGAACAGCAACGCGCCGATCACCAGCGGACGGTCGATTGCGCGCGACAGCGGCAGGCGGAAACGATCCGCCAGCAACGGACGCCGGCGACGCAGCACCAGCCGGAACGCCACCAGCGCCGTGACGACCGCGCCCGCCAGCACGAACGCCAGGCGCGGATCGAAGTCGCCGGCCACATCGAGGAAGCCGAGCACGACGTTCGGGTCGGTCATGCGCGAAAGCGCCAGTCCGGCGCCGAACAACGCACCGGCCAGCAACGCGGCGAACCAGCGTTTCATCCCGCGCCACCCGCCAGGTGCCGGGTCACGACCACGGTGAGCACGGCGGCGGTCATGAATACCAGCACCGCCACCAGCGAACGCAGTGACAGCCGCGCCAACCCGCACACGCCGTGCCCGCTGGTGCAACCATTGCCAAGCCGGGTGCCGAAGCCCACCAGCAGGCCGGCCAGCACCAGCACCGGCGTCATGGCCGGCGAGGCGGAGACCTGTCCGGTCAGTTTCATCACCAGCACGCCGGCGCCGGCCAGCCCGAGCAGGAAGGCGATCCGCCAGCCCCGTTCCCCCGCGCCCTGCCCCGCCAGACCGTTGACGATGCCGCTGATGCCGGCGATGCGTCCGTTGAAGAACAGCAACGCCGCGGCGGCGAGACCGATCAATACGCCGCCCAGCAATGCCTCGGACATGCCGCTCACGAAGGGCGGCCCAGCTGATTGAGCGGCAGGCGCAGATAGGCGATGCCGTTGGCATCGGTCTCCGGCAGGCGACCGCCGCGGATGTTCACCTGCAAGGCCGGCAGGATCAGGCGCGGTACCGGCAGGCTGGCGTCGCGTGTTTCGCGCAGGGCGACGAACTCGTCTTCGCCGCGCCGGTTGCCGACGTGGATGTTGCCTTCGCGCTGCGCCGCCACGCTGCTTTCCGCGCGCGGTTCGCGCCCGGCGGGATAGTCGTGGCACAGGAACACGCGCGTTTCCGGCGGCAGCGCGAGCAGTTTCTGGATCGAGGCGTACAGCTTGCGGGCGTCCCCGCCCGGGAAGTCGACCCGCGCGGTGCCGGTTTCCGGCGCGAACATCGTGTCGCCGATGAAGGCGGCATCGCCGATGAGGTAGCTGAGGCTGTCGTCGGTATGTCCGGGCGTGGCGATGACGCGCACGTCCAGTCCGCCCGCATCCAGGCGGTCGCCGTCCTGGAGCAGGCGGTCGAACTGGCCGCCATCGGCGACGAAGTCGTCGCCCAGCCCGAACAGCGCCTTGAAGCGGGCCTGCACCTGCACGATGCCGCGGCCGATCGCCAGCGGCGCACCCAGCGCATCGCGCAGGTAGCCGCCCGCGCTGAGGTGGTCGGCATGCGCATGGGTCTCCAGGATCCACTCGACCTTCAGGCGATGCTGGTGGATGTACCCGAGCACCGCGTCGGCGGAGGTGGTGGAGGTGCGCGCGCTCGCCGCGTCGTAGTCCAGCACCGGATCGATGACGACGGCCGCGCCGCCATCGGCGCCCGCGGACACGACGTAGCTGAAGGTGTTGGTGTCGGCGTGGAAGAAGCTCTCGACGCGTGGATGGATGGCGGTGGCGGCCATGTCCCGCTCCTTGCAATATTATTCAAGTATTTGCTAAATTAGCATCGCCTTAAATACGGTGCAAGCCGATGCCTTCCTCTCATGACATGCAACGGATGGGCCGGCACGCGGAGGACGCGGCCGGCCTGCTGAAGGCGTTGGCGCACCCCGCCCGCCTGCTGGTGATGTGCCGAATCATGGAGAACGAGGCGAGCGTGTCGGATCTGCAGGGCCTGACCGGGCTGTCGATGTCGGCGCTGTCCCAGCACCTGGCGGTGCTGCGCGAGGCGGGACTGGTCGGCAACCGGCGGGTGGCCCAATCGATCCTCTACTCGCCTTTGCCGGGGCCCGCGTTCGGCGTCATGCAGGCGCTGTACGACGCCTATTGCGCTCCGGCCGCCCGCTCGCCGCGCGCGCGCCGCGCCCGCTGATCACAGCCAGCGCCGGACCCGCCGGCGATAGGCCGGGTAGGCGTCGGGAAACCGCTCGGCGAGCATCCGTTCCTCCGGAAGAATCTGGAACCGGGTAATCCAGGCGAGATAGAGCCCCACGCCGGCCAGCGCGAACGGCTGGGCGAGCACGCTGGCCCAGGCCAGCAGCAACAACGCATGGCCCAGGTACATCGGATTGCGGCTGAAGCGATACGGACCGGCGACCACCAGGCGGCGGGTCGCCTGTGGGCGCATCGGGTTGACCGTGGTGCCGGCGCGGCCGAACCACCACTTCGGCGCCAGGTTCAGCGCCAGTCCCGCCGTGCCCAGCACGGCCGCCAACCATCCCGTGCCAGGCCAACGCGGCGAGGCGGGCGACAGGTTCGCCAGGCACCACATCAACGCGGCGGCAAGCAACAGGACGATGGGAGGCGGGACGCGGGTTTCCAGTACGTGGAGCATGCGGGTTCCGGGAAGGCGGGCGGCACCGATCGGGGCCGCCCATTCCTATACCAGCATTTCCAGCAATGCGCAGATCGCCTGCCGCTTGCGTACCGGCATCCGGCGCAGCAGTACCAGGACCCGGGCCTCCACGTCGTCCAGCACCTGGCCGGACGCCGCCGCCGGCACTTCGAACACCGGATGGTTGCCCGCCTCCCCACGGCCGGTCGCCAACCATTCGAACGGTACGTGGGTCGCCACGGCGATCAGGGTCAGATGCTCGAGACTGGGATGGGTGCCCCCCTCGCGCTCCCATTGTGTGACCGCGCTCCGCTTTACGCCCGCGCGCTGCGCGAGCTCCGCCTGCGACAGGTTTGCCAGCACGCGCGCACGTCGAATGCGCAATGCCATCGGAATCATCAGGAACTCCTTTCCCGCATGGGACCAAAAGTCAGTGCTGCTGCCCCACAAGTGACACTGCCCAAAACTTGACCGGTTCCGCTTGCCTCCCCTTTCGCACCAAGGTGCATCGGCGCGAAATGCAGTGACTGGCAAGTGGCGCTTACTGCAATGGCGTTCCTCCCGCGTTGCCAACGCGACGATCACGCATTAGTAACGATGCCGGGGAATGTAACGACAGCGCGCCCATCTATCAACGACCCACGTCGCGTTGTCCGCACACCGGATCGATCGCCGTAGGCGTAATCCGGAATCCAACAAAAAAGAAAACGCTTACAGACGGATTTGGACATCGACTACGGGGGGTAGTTTGATGGATACGAAGGGGTTTGCGCGGCGCTTCGCCCGCCGCATCGCCATGGCCGCCCTGCTGGCCGTCACGGCCATCGCGTTCGTGCCCGCGCCGTTGAAGGCGCAGACCGGATGCACCACCGGCGCCTGCATTTCCGCCGGACCGCGACTGGTGTCGGTGGACAGCACGCAGGGGCCCGTACTCAACCTGCTGCTGCAAACGCTGTTGCCGGGAACCACCGTCAATCTGTCGGTGCTGGACTGGAACGCACTTGCCGGCGCCGACATCAACCTCAATGCGCTGGTCACGCAGCTCGGACTGAACCTGGGCATCAGCGACACCAGCCAGGTACTGAACACCAACATCACCCTGGCCCAGTTGCAGTTGGCGATGGTGCAGGTATTGCAGGCCGACGGACAGACCGCCGCCGCCAACGCGCTCAACCTGCTGCCGCTCAACGTCGCCGGCCTGACCGGGCAAATCCAGCTGGGCGATCTGTTGCAGATCAGCCTGCCGCAGGGATCGCTGGCCGACATCGACCTGGACCTGCTGGACCTGATCACCGGTTCGGCGCAGCTCTACAACTACAACAACGTGCTGACCACACCCACGCCGATCACGGTCAACACCGCGACGCTGGACCTGACCGGCGTGGCCAACCTGCAGTTGTGGCTGCAGGTGGTGGAACCGCCGGTGATCGTCTGCGGCCCGCAGGGCACCTCGTTCCACAGCAGCGCCATCCGCATCAAGATGAACGTCGATGTGCTGCAGGGCTTCGATACCCAGGCGATCGTCAACGCGCTCAACGCGGCCGGCCTGGGCCTGACCAACCTCACCCTGACCGCCGACGTACTCAAGCTCCAGCTGTATGCCGACGTGGCGCGTGCCGAAGGCACCATCACCGCCATCGACTACGTCGCCGGCGCAGTGAGTTTCCAGGCGCGGCCGGGGCTGGTGAATTTCTACATCGGCACCATCGCCGACAGCATCTTCTTCAACCGCACCCGGGTGGTGACCAACGCCGATGTCTCGCCGGTGGTCATCAACAACCTCCAGCTCGGGTTCCGGCTCAATCTCCTCGGCGTCGGCCTGATCGACGTGCAGGTGCCGCTGACCGTGACCGGCCGCGCCGCCGCGACCGGTTCGCCGGAGCTGCGCAACTTCACCGTCAACGCGCCGTACCCGCAGACGCGCACCGCCAGCAGTGGCACGGTCAGTGCCGGCACCCTGATCGTGGATCTGCTCAACAACCTGGACATCGAAGTCAGCCGCGGAACCCCGACCGTCACCCTGATACCGCCATTCCCGCTGCCGCCGGTGGTGATCGCCCTGCCGCAGACGCTGGTTCCGATCCTGGACACCATCGTCGACACCGTCGAAGCGACCTTGCAGGGCGCGGTCGTCCCGATCCTGCAGCCGGTGCTGACCACGCTGCTCGGCGGGTTGGTCGACAACCTGCTGGCGCTGCTCGGCATCCGGGTCGGCAACGCGGTCTTCACCGTCGAAGGCGTGACGCGATCCTGCGTCGCCACCCTGGCGCTGGCGAAGATCCTCGCGCCGACCACCGATCCGGGCCGCTTCAATCTCAGCATCTCCCAGGCCGGCACCTCCGTGGCGACCGCCGGCGACGTCGGCAACAACGGCACCACCACGCCCGCCCTGACCACACCCGGCTTGAGCTACGACCTGGCCGAAACCGCCGGCACCGGCACCCTGCTGAGCAGCTACACCACCACCTGGGCGTGCACGGATCAGGACGGCACGGCGATCAGTTCCGGCAGCGGCACCAGCTTCAGCCTGACCGCACCGGCCGCCGGTACCGATCCGGTCAGCATCACCTGCCGGATCACCAACACCCGCGCGCTGCGCGCCGACGTGTCGGTCAGCAAGACCGACGGCCAGGGCAGCTACACGCCCGGCGGCAGCGCCAGCTACGTGATCACCGTGAGCAATGCCGGACCCGATGCGGTCAGCGGCGTGGTGGTCAACGACACCCTGCCCGACGGCGCCCGACTATCCGCGCCCTGGACGTGCACGGCCGCCGGCGCGGGCAGCAGCTGTCCGGCCAGTGGCGGCGCACAGGGGGATGCGGCCATCACCCTCAGCGTGAGCCTGGATGCGATGGGCACCGCGACGATCACCGTCCCGGTCACCTTCAGCGCCGACCCCACGGCGTACTGACCGCCGCGCCCCGATGCCATCGGCATCGCATCACCGAATCCACCTGCACGACCCGCTTGCCCGCGCACCCGGCGCCGCAAGCCACCGCGAGGAACGCCGTATGGACAGCCGAGCGCCAACCCCCTCCAAGACCCGGATTCCGTCGCGCGCCGGATTCAGGCACGCGGCCGCAGGCGCGGTGGCATTGCTGGGCGGGCTGCTGGCAGCCGGCAGCGCGTTCGCGCAGACCTATCCGGCGAACCTCAGCAATACTGCCACCGTGACCCTGCCGCCGACGGTGACCGACCCGCAGGCAGGCAACAACAGCGGCACCGATACCAACACCCTGGCGGCCGAGGCCGCGCTGGGCGTCGACAAGATCCTGCTGACCGCTTCGCCGGTGGTCACCGGCGGCACGGTCACCTATCGCATCACCATCACCAACGCCGGTCCGTCGGCCGCCCTCGGCGCCAGCCTGGCCGACACCGTTCCCGCCGAACTGACCAACGTCAGCTGGACCTGCGCCGCCAGCGCCGGATCCACCTGCAGCGCCGGCAGCGGCACCGGCCACGTCGCGCTCATCCTGGATGTCGCGGCCGCGGGCACCGTCACCGTCAACGTCACCGGCACCGCGCCGCTGACCACGCCGTCCACCATCGGTGCGAACACCGCCACCGTCACCCCGCCGGCCGGCACCACCGATCCCGATCCCGCCGACAACACCGACACCACCCCGCCGGTCCCGGTCGCGGCACGCCCGATCGTGGCGGTGGCCGACAGCGCCGGCCCCATAAATGGCATCGTCGGCCAGGCCAACGTGGTCAACGTGCTGGCCAACGACACCCTCGGCGGCGCGGCGGTGACTCCCGCGCAGATCACTTTCACGCCGGTCAGCACCGCGCAGCTGATCGTCAACGCGGACGGCTCGGTGGATGTGCCTGCGGGCACTGCGAACGGCACCTACACCACCACCTACCAGATCTGCGAGACCGCCAATCCCGGCAACTGCGACAGCGCCACCATCACGGTGACGGTCAACGCCACGGCGACCATCAACGCCGTCGACGACGCGCTGCCGGCGCAGGCGGCCGGCGGCATCGCGCTGACCGCGAACGTGCTGGACAACGACACCCTCGCCGGTGCACCGGTGGTTGCGGCGCTGGTCACCCTGACCTCCACGCCCAGCGGCCCGCTGACGATCGCCGGCGACGGCACGGTCACGCTGGATCCCGTCGCGGCGCCGGGCACCTATTCGGCGACCTACCAGATCTGCGAAACCGCGGTGCCCGCCAACTGCGACACCGCGACCGCCACGGTGCGGGTGGTCGCGGCGATCGATGCCGTCGACGATGTGGCCGGTCCGGTCAATGGCGCCACCGGCGCCACCTCGCTGATCAACGTACTGGCCAACGACAGCGCCGGCGGCAGCAGCCCGGCCTCGCTGGCCACGGTAAGCCTGGCCGGTGTCAGCACCGCGGCGATCGTCTTCAACGCAGACGGCAGCGTCACGGTTCCCGCCGGCACGGCCGCCGGCACCCACGCCACCACCTACACGATCTGCTACCTGGATCCGCCGACCGTATGCGACAGCGCCAGCGTGCAGATCAGCGTGATCGCGCCGGGCGCGCTGGTCGCCAACGACGACACTTACAGCGGCATCAACGGCACCAGTGGCAATCCCGCTGTCGGCAACGTGCTCGACAACGACACCCTCGACGGAACTCCGGTGGCGCCGGGCGACATCGTGCTCACGCCGACGAACGCGGGGCCGGTCACCATCGCCGCCGATGGCACGATAAGCGTCGCGCCGAACACGCCGGCCGGCATCTACACGCCGAGCTATCAAATCTGCGAAGCCGCACTGCCGGACAACTGCGACACCGCCACGGTCAGCGTGACGGTCTCCACCATCGACGCGGTGACCGATGCACTGGGCCCGGCACCGGCCGGCACCCCGGCGGGCAACGTGCTGGACAACGACTTCGTCGACGGCGCGCCTGCCACGCCCGGCGCCGTCACCCTGACCCAGACCAGCGGCGGCCCGGCCCTGACCATCGCGCCCGACGGCAGCGTCACCATCGCCCCGGGCACGCCGGCCGGCCCGATCAGCGGCGGCTACCAAATCTGCCAGGTCGCCAATCCCTCCATCTGCGACAGCGTCACCATCACCGTCACCGTCGCCGCGGGCACCCTGATAGCCGTCGACGACACGCTCGGTCCGGTCAATGGCGCCTCCGGCGGCGTGGCGGCCGGCAACGTGCGCGACAACGACACCCTCAACGGCGCGCCGGTCACGCCCGCCGAGGTGACGGTGGCGCCGAACAACGTGGCGCCGATCACCATCGGTACCGACGGCACCGTGTCGGTGGCCCCCGGGACCGCGGCCGGCAGCTATTCGGCCAGCTACGACCTGTGCGAAGTGGTCAATCCCGCCAACTGCGACACCGCCACGGTGACGGTCGCGGTGAGCACGCTCGATGCGGTCGACGACGCCCTGGGCCCGGTCAACGGCGGCATCGGCGGCATCGCCGGCAATGTCCTGACCAACGATCGCCTCGACGGCGCGCCCTTCGCCACCACCGCGGTGACGCTCACGCCGACCAACACGCCGCAACTGACGATTGGCGCGGACGGCAACGTGACCGTCACCGCCGGCACCGCCGCCGGAACCTATTCCGCCAGCTACCAGATCTGCCAGGTTTCCAATCCGTCCATCTGCGACACCGCCACCATCGACGTCACGGTGATCGCCGACGCGGCGCTGAACGCGGTGGACGACAGTTTCGGGCCGATCGATGGCGTCGCCGGCAGCACCAACGCGGGCAACGTGCTGGGCAACGACAGTTTCAACGGCGGCGCGATCACGCCGGCCAACGTGGTGTTCACGCCCAACGCGAGTTCGCCGCTGGCGATCGACGCCAATGGCGTGGTCTCGGTTGCCGCGGGAACGGCCGCCGGCATCTACAACGCCAGCTACCAGATCTGCGAAACCGGCAATCTTTCCAATTGCGACAGCGCGCAGGTGACGGTCACCGTGCAGGTATTGGCCGCCATCGATGCGGTCGACGACGGTCCCTACGTGGTGAACGGCACCACCGGCAACGCCAGCGTCGCCAACCTGCTGGGCAACGACACCTTCAACGGCGGCGCCGTCGCTCCCGGCAGCGTGACCGTGACCAGTACCGCGGCCGCACCGCTCGCGGTCGACGCCAGCGGCGCGCTGTCGGTCGCTCCCGGCGCGCCGGCCGGCACGCTCACGGCGACCTACACGATCTGCGAGACCGCCAATCCGGGCAATTGCGACACCGCCGCGATCAGCGTGCAGGTGGTGGTCGTGGATGCACAGGACGATGGCCTGGCCCTGGCCAACGGCAGCAGCGGCGGCGTGGCCGGCAACGTGCTGGGCAACGACAGCGTCGATGGCGCCACGGCGTCGACCGCCACCGCCACCGTGGGCGCGACGGCCACGCCGCCGCTGAGCCTGGGCGCCAATGGCGACGTGATCGTCGCCGCGAACACCGCGCCCGGCAGCTACACCCTCGCCTACACCCTGTGCTCGCTCGCGGCACCGTCGATCTGCGATACCGCCACGGTGACGGTCACCGTGGCCGCCGGCCCGCTGCCGATCAGCGCAGGCAACGACAGCGGCTCGGCTGCCGGCCGCGGTGGCGGCACCGCGATCGCCAACGTGCTCGCCAACGACCAGTTGGGCGGCACCACGCCGACCCCGGCCACCGTCACGCTCACCCAGACGGCCGCGCCATCGCATCCCGGCATCGTGCTGGATACCGCCAGCGGCGCGGTGACGGTGGCGGCGGGCACGCCCGCCGGCAGCTACACGCTCGGATACACGATCTGCCAGATCGCCGCACCGGCCAATTGCGCGGGCGCCACCGCGTCGATCACGGTCAATCCCGCGGCGGTGGACGCTATCGATGATCCGGCCGGCCCGGTCAACGGCCTCACCGGCGCCACCGGCGTGGTCAACCTGCTCGCGAACGACACCCTGGACGGCGCCACCGCGCCGCCGGCGGAGGTGGTGTTCACCGTGCTGTCCGCCAATCCGGCGCTGACCGTGCAGGCCAACGGCCAGGTGGACGTCGCCGCGGGCACGCCGGCCGGCAGCTACACCGTGAGCTATCGCCTGTGCGAAGTGCTCAATCCCGCCAACTGCGACCAGGCCACGGTGACCGTGCAGGTACAGGCCGCGGCCATCGACGCGGTCGACGACACCGCGCCTTCCGCGGTGGGATCCGTGGCCGGCGGGCAGGCGATCGCCAACGTCGCGACCAACGATCTGCTCAACGGCGTGGCGGTGGATCCGGCCCAGATCGTACTGAGCCAGACCACCACCAGCCATGCCAGCGTGCAGCTGCAGGCCGGAAGTGGCGCGGTGACCGTGTTGCCGCGCACGCCGGCGGGCACCTACTCGGTGGTGTACCGCCTGTGCGAACGGCTCAACCCCGCCAACTGCGACAGCGCCACCGCCAGCCTGGTGGTGGCCTTGCCGGCCATCGATGCGCAGGACGACACCGCGCCTCCGATTCCCGGCGGCGTGGCCGCCACCGGCGTGCTCAACGTGCTGGCCAACGATCAATACGATGGTGGCGCGGCCGCGCCGCCGGGCGTGATCCTCGCGCCGCTGGTACAGGGACCGCTGACCCTCAATGCCGACGGCAGCATCGATGTGGCGGCCGGCACGCCCGGCGGCAGCTACACCCTGACCTACACGCTGTGCGATGCCATCAATCCCGCCAGCTGCGACAGCGCCACCGTCACGATAGTCGTCAACGCCACCGTGATCGCGGCGACCGACGACAGCGGGCAGACCCCGCAGGGAACGATGCTGGTGATACCGGTGCTGTCCAACGACAGCTACGCCGGTGCCCCCTCCGATGCCACCCGCCTGCTGGTGCAGAACCTCACCACGCCCGCGCACGGCACGGTGGAGGTGAATGCCGATGGCAGCGTGAGCTACACCCCGACCGGCTACTTCAGTGGCGCCGACAGCTTCCAGTACGACGCCTGCGAACGTGCCGTCCCCACCAACTGTGACACCGCCATCGTCAATGTCACCGTGCTGGCGAACGTCATCACCGCGGTCGATGACCAGGCCCGCGCGCGCCAGGCGCCGGTCGCCATCCCGGTGCTGGCCAACGACATGGTCAGCCACGCACCGCTGGATCCGGCTTCGCTGGTCGTCGCGGTCGCACCCGCGCACGGCCAGGCGACCTGCGCGCAGGGCGTCTGCACCTATACGGCCTCGCCGCGCTACGTGGGCCAGGACCGGTTCGAGTACCGCGTGTGCGATGTGTCGGTGCCCACGCCGGTATGCGCGCAGGCCGCGGTCGAGATCGAGGTGGAAGCCGAACCGGTGGTCCTGCGCCTGAGCAAGACCGCCGCGCAGCGTACCGCCCGCATCGGCGATCTGGTCCGCTACACCCTGCGCATCGACAACGTCGGCGAAGCCGACGCCGAACAGGTCAGCCTGCTCGATCGCCTGCCCGAGGGCTTCGTGATGGTGCCCGACTCGCTTCAGGTCATCGATGGCGACGCCGCCGGTTCCCTGTCCAACGCCCGCCCGTTGCGGGTAGGCGCGCTGGACATCGCGGTGGGCCGCAGCGCGACCGTGATCTACGTGCTGCGGGTGGGCGCCGGCGTCGGTCCGGGCGTGCACACCAACCGCGCCATCGTCCGCGACGACGAAGGCGCCGCGCTGAGCAACGAGGCCACCGCCGACGTGGAGGTCACCGGCGATCCCCTGCTGGACGACAGCCTGATCATCGGCAGCGTCTTCCACGACGCCAACGGCAACGGCCGCCAGGACGAAGGCGAACGCGGCCTGCCCGGGGTGCGCCTGGGCACGGTCGAAGGCCTGCTGATCGAGACCGATCGCCATGGCCGCTTCCATCTGGCCGGCATCGACGGCGGTCGCTGGGCGCGCGGGCGCAATTTCCTGATCAAGGTCGACGCCGCGACCCTGCCTCCGGGCAGCCGCTTCACCACCGAGAACCCGCGCGTCCTGCGCATCACCCCCGGCGTGCCGGTGCGCTTCGATTTCGGGGTGCAGGTACCGGGCATGCCGCTGGGCGGCGGTACCGGCGAGGTGGAGATCGATCTGGGCCAGGTGTTCTTCGCCAGTGGCAGCGCGGAAGTTCCGGCCGAGCACGCACCGCTGTTCGAACGCATCGCCGGGCGCCTGCGCGAAGGCCGGGGCGGGCGCGTGGTCATCACCGCGCAGGCCGACGGGCTGGTGTTGGCGTTCCATCGCGCCGCCGCGGTGCGCGCCGCCCTGGATGCACGGCTTGCGCCGGAGCTGCGCGAGGCGACCGCGATCGAACTGCGCACCCAGGTGGATGGGCGCACGGCACTGGTCACCCTGGATCGCGACATCGGCCTGGGCAACCTGCTGTTCGATACCGACAGCGTCGGCATTCGTCCGCAATACCAGCCGTTGCTGCGGGCGATCGCGCAACGCATAGAAAGCGGTCCGGACGTGATCGTGAGCATCGCCGGCCACGCCGACGCGCGCGGCACGCAGGAACACAACCTGCGCCTGAGCCGCGATCGCGCCGAGGCAGTCGCCGGGGCGCTGGCCGCGCTGCTCTCGCCGACGGCGCGCTCGCGCCTGCGGGTGGAGGCAGGGCCACCCACACCGACCGCGGCACGCGGGGAAGGACGCTGAGGGGGACATGACCATGGACATCAGCAAGCACGTTCCGAACCGCGTAGCCCTGGCCCTGTGCTGCCTGCTCGCCAGTGTCGCCAACGCGCAATCGACCCCGCCGGATGCACCACCGCCGCCCCTGCGCTGCGACGCGCAGGGTTGCGCCAGCGCGCAGGGCAGCCTGTTCCGCATCAATGCCTACGGCGAGGACCGGCCGGCTGCGACCAGCGGAGACGGCGATGCCCTGCAGCGGAACCGTCGGGTGGAAACCGTGACCGCGCAGAGCTACGCGGGCACCAGTCAGGTATTGGCCGAGGATCAGGCGCGCATCACCGGCCGCTTCACCGTGGACCTGCCGCAGGGGGGCACCCTCTGGGCGACCGAGGATCCGGCGCTGGGCCTGCCCATCCTCAACGTGCAGGCCGGCTCGCTGGCGCCGTTCGAGGATGGCCGCATCACCCAACCGGTCCGCTTCCATGCCTACAGCAACTACGCCGCGTTCTACGACCGGCTGGAGGTGGTGATCTACCGTGGCGACGACGAGGATCGGGTAACCCCGCTCGCCACCGTCAGCCTGCCGGTCGGCGCGGTGACCGACACGCGCTGGGACGGCGCGCTGCCGGCTGGCCTGCGCCTGCAACCGGGCGACGTCCTGCAATACGTGGCGCGCGCCCGCGCCGCCGACGGCAGCTTCGACGAGACCCATCCGCGCCGCATCCAGCTGGTCACCCCCGGTGACTACGCCCGCGGCGCGCAGGTGCTGCGCGACGAGGTGCAGCGCAGCCACGTCGACACCCTGGACGCGGCCACCGCGGAGTCGGTGCAGATCATCGAGTCGATCTACGGCAAGAGCGACCTGCGCCTGCGCAACATCCCAGTGTACGGATCGCGCGTGCGCATCCTCGGGCGCGATATTCCCGAAGGCATGCAGGTGGTGATCGACGGGCAGTCCTTCCCGGTCGATCAGGAGCGCAAGTTCGTCGCCGAGTTCCTGCAACCGGTCGGTCCGCACCGCTACCAGGTGCAGGTGAAGTCGTCGCAGGGCGTGGTCGCCGACACGCCGCTGGAGGTGGATGTCAGCGGCCGCTATGCCTTCGTCGCCGCGCTGGCGGACCTGACCCTGTCCAGCAACGACGCGAGCGGCGGACTGGACGCGCTGGCCGGCGACATCCGCCGGGACGACGGCTTCCTGCGCGAAGGCCGGCTGGCGTTCTACGCCAAGGGCAAATGGAAGGGACGCTACCTGCTCACCGCCCAGGCCGACACCTGGGAGAACGATCTGGAGCATCTTTTCGACGGCTTCCTGGATGCGCGCCCGACCGACATCTTCCGGCGCCTGGATCCGGATCTGTACTACCCGGTATATGGCGACGATTCGCGCACCTGGCGCGACGTCGACACCCAGGGCAAGTTGTACCTGCGCCTGGACTGGGACCAGAACCAGGCGCTGTGGGGCAACTACGCCACCGGATTCACCGGTACCGAGTACGCCCAGTACAACCGCGCGCTGTACGGCGCGGCGCTGCACTGGCGCTCGCGCTCGGCGACCGCGCTGGGCGATCCGCGCAGCCTGCTGAAGGTGTTCGGCGCCGAGGCGCGCACCGCGCTCGGCCACACCGAATTCCTCGGCACCGGCGGCAGCCTGTACTACCTGCGCCACACCGACGTGCTGCCCGGGTCCGAACAGGTGGTGATGGAAGTGCGCGATCCCACCACCGGCCGGGTCGAAGCGCGGGTGAGCCTGCAACCGGGCGTTGACTACGAGATGGACGATCTGCAGGGCCGGTTGTTCCTGACCCGCGCGCTCTCGCAGATCACCCGCGAGAACGTGCGCACGCTGACCCGCGACACCCCGCTGGACGGTTACCGGCAGGTGCTGCTGGTGGACTACGAATACGTGCCATCGGGCTTCGACTCGGACGACGCCACCATCGGCCTGCGCGGCCGCCAATGGCTGGGCGATCACGTCGCGATCGGCGCCACCTACGTCGACGAGAACCGCAGCGGCGACGACTACTCGCTCAAGGGCGCGGACCTGACCCTGCAGGCCGGGCGCGGCACCTACCTGCGGATGGAAGCGACCCGCAGCGAGTCCACGGTCGCGCCGATCTTCTACTCCGACAACGGCGGCCTGAGCTTCATCCAGCGCAATCCGGTTGCCGGCGCACGCTCCGGCGATGCGCGCATGATCGAGGCACGCGCCAACCTGCAGGAGCTGGGCTGGACCCGGCGAGAATGGTCGTTCGGCGCGTGGTGGCGCGACGTCGATGCCGGCTTCTCGATCGGCCGCCAGGACACCGGCCTGGCGATCGAGGAATACGGCGCCGAATTCACCGGCCAGCTCAACGAGGACTTCACCCTGTACGGCCGCTACAGCCACGCCTCGCATGGCGCGCAGGAACTGGAACAGTCGCAGCTGACCTTCGACTGGCAGATCACCGAGGACGGGCGCTTCGGCGGCGAACTGCGCCAACTGCGCGAGCGCGACGCCAACCGCGATGCCGACGCCACCCTGCTGGCGCTCAGCTACCGCCAGCGCTTCGGCGACAAGTGGGAACTCTACGGCGTCGGCCAGTACACGCTGGACGACGATTCCGGCCGCTATGATCGCAACAACCTGCTCACCGTGGGCGGAAAATACCTGTTCGGCGATCGCTCCAGCATCGGGGCGGAAGTCAGCAGCGGCAGCCGCGGCCACGGCGGAAAACTGGACGCCGAATACCGGCTGGATCCGGACCATACGCTCTACGGCGCCTATAACTACAGCACCGACCGCACCGAACGCGACGGCCTGTTCGACACCGCGCTGCAATCGGGCTGGACCCTCGGCCAGCGCTGGCGGCTGAACAACCAGGTCAACGTCTACAACGAAAGCCAATACCTGCGCGACAACCGCCGCGACGGCGACGGCATCGTCCACACCTTCGGCCTGGACTTCCGTCCGGCGCCGGGCTGGAACCTCGGCTTCACCGTGATGGACGGCGAACTGGACGCGCGCGACGGGCGCGTGGATCGGCGCGCCTACAGCGTCAGCGGCGGCCGCACCGACGCGCGTACCGACTGGTCCAGCAAACTGGAATACCGCCGCGACCGCGGTGCCGAACAGCGTACCCAGTGGGTGACCACCAACCGGCTGTTCTACCGGGTCAACGAGGACTGGCGGCTGGCGCTGCGCGCCAACTACGCCGATACGAAGGACGATCTCAATCCCGCCGCCGGCGCGCGCCTGGCCGAGGCGAATCTCGGTTTCGCCTGGCGCCCGCACGACAACACCCGCTGGGCCGCGTTCGGCAAGTACACCTACCTGTACGACCGCGCCTCGCCCGGCCAGGAAGACGCGGACCTGTACGACCAGCGATCGCACGTGCTGTCGTTCGAAGGCACGGTGCAGCTGGACGATCGCTGGCAACTGGCGGGCAAGCTCGCCGGGCGTTGGGGCGACTACCGGATGGGGCGCGGTACCGGCAGCTGGCTGGACAGCCGCACCGACTTCGCCGCGTTGCAGGTGCGTTACCACCTGATCGGGCGCTGGGACGGACTGGCCGAATACCGCTGGCTGAAAGTCCGCGACGGCGGCGACCGGCGCGGCTGGCTGATCGGGCTGGATCGCCAGATCCGCGAGAACTTCAAGGTCGGCGTGGGCTACAACTTCACCGACTTCAGCGGCGACCTGACCCAGCTCGACTACCGCCACAAAGGTTGGTTCCTCAACATCACCGGGTACTACTGACGTGCGGTCGGCGGCCTGGTGATCCCCTCTCCAGCCAGCCGCCGCCGCACGGCAGTTCCGTGATGCCCCCATCCCAACCTTCCCCCGCAAGCGGGGGAAGGAGCCGCACCGCTTGCGGGGAAACAAACGGACGACGGATTCCGCTCCCTCCCCCGCGTGCGGGGGAGGGCCGGGGTAGGGGCGAACGTGCCCGTACCGTTTGCGGCGCTGAAAGCGCCCCCATCCCAACCTTCCCCCGCGAGCGGGGGAAGGGGCGGCACCGCTCGCGGGGAAACGAACGAACCACGGATTCAGCTCCCTCCCCCGCCTGCGGGGGAGGGCCGGGGTGGGGGCGAACGTGTCCGTACCGTTGGCGGCGCTGAAAGCGCCCCCATCCCAACCTTCCCCCGCAAGCGGGGGAAGGAGCGGCACCGCTCGCGGGGGAAACAAACGGACCACGGATTCCGCTCCCTCCCCCGCCTGCGGGGGAGGGCCGGGGTGGGGGCGAACGTGCCCGTACACCTTGCGGCGCTGAAAGCGCCCCCCATCCCAATCTTCCCCCGCAAGCGGGGGGAAGGGGCGGCACCGCTTCAGCGCTCGGAGCGGCGGATCACTCCGAACCCGCACCACCCTGCGCCACGCGCGAGCGGCGCAGGAAGGCGATGAAATCGGTTGCCGGCAGCGGCCGCGAGAACAGCCAACCCTGCGCATAATCCACGCCACGCGCCTTCAGGTAGTCCAATTGCGCCTGGGTCTCGACGCCTTCGGCGACGATGCGCAGGTCCAGTTCCTGCGCCATCTCGACGATGTGCGCGGTGACCAGGCTGGTGGCGGTGTCCAGGCCGATGGTATCGACGAACGATTTGTCGATCTTCAACGCGTCCAGCGGCAGATCCTGGAGATGGCGCAGGCTGGAATAACCGGTGCCGAAGTCGTCGATGGCCACCGAATGGCCCGCTTCGCGCGCCTCGCCCAGGGTGAGCCTGGCTGCCTCGATGTCGATGAAGCCGCGTTCGGTGGCTTCCAGCCAGATCTGTTCCGGCCGAATCCGGGTGCGCGGCAACGCCTCGCGGACCACGTCCAGGAAACGCCCGCTGCGGATGTCCTGCGCGCTCAGGTTGATGGCGATGTGCAGCGAACGATCCCGGGCCAGTTCCGCTTCCAGATCACCGATGATCCCGTCCAGCACCTGATCGGTGAGCGGTGCGATCAGGCCGCTCTCCTCGGCCAGCGGTATGAATTCGTCCGGCGGCACCAGCGCGCCCTCGCGACGCCAGCGCACCAGCGCCTCGGCGCCGACGCACGCGCCGGTGCGCAGTTCGATGATGGGCTGGTAATGAACGAGGAACTGGCGCCGGCGAATCCCGCGTTCCAGTTCCGCCAGGGGTGACAGCCGCTGGCGGATCAGCCAGACCGACAGCGCCACCAGCGCGGCCACCAGCACCAGCGCCAGGGGCAGCAGCTTCAGCTGTTCCTCGCGCAGGCGATCGGAAATCCCCGCCAGCGGCCGGACCGCCATCGCACGCCAGCCGTCCTGCGTGGCCGCGCCGTACAGCTGGCCAGCCTGGGTTCCGCGCGAAGCGCCCGCCCCTGCACGCGCCAGCAACCCGGAGGCCGCCGGCGCTGTGGCCGTGATCGGAGCGCCGCCCGGTGCATACACCGCGATCTGCACATCGTCGTCGGCCAGCACGTCCACCAGCCGTTCCGGATTGACCAGCGCGCTGTAGCCGCCGCGATGCAGCACCAGCATGGACGGCGCATCGCGGATGTGCGGCTGCACGTGCGTGCTGACGCCGATGCCGTCGCCGGTGGTGAAGTCGCTCGCCGCGCGCGGGATGTGTCCACGCAGCGCGCCCCAGGAACTGCAAAGCAGGCGACCGTCCCGGAAGTACGCCACGTCCTCGGCGGAACGCGTATCGAGCGTGGCCAGGCGCAGTTCCTCGATGTGCCGCGGCGAACACGGCACCGCGTTCGAGCGGGAAAGGGTGTCGAACGCCTCATCGATTTCGGTGAAGGCATCGCGGGTGCGCGCGATCGCGCCGGCCGCGTAGCGCTGTAGATGCGCCTGTTCCTGGCGCAGGCCGGATTGCCAGCTCAGATAGCCCATGCCGCCCAGCGCGCCCAGGCTGGCGAACACCGCGAGTGACACGCCCAGCAGCAACACACGTTCCCTGTACATGCGGCCTTCCGGTTGCGGCGAAGGCGACAGGTTAGGCCGCTCCCTTGGGCCTGCCAACCGTCCGGCGGCCCCGGCTATCCGTCACTTCGCCCCGGGCAGCGCGTAGGCCACCCGGAACACGTCCATGCCGCCGGCCTCGTCGCGCTGGCCGGAAAACAGCAGGTGCCCGGGGCGCGACCAGTCCAGCATCGGCGCATAGCTGTCGTAGCGTGGATGGTTCAGGCCATCCGCCAGGCGATGACCGGTGTCGTAGCCGGTGCCGGCGGCGTCGAGCGCGGCCACGAACAGGTCCACGCGATCGCGACGCAGATCGCCCGCGCGCGTGAACACAATCGTCGTCCCGTCATCCAGGAAGGTGGCGTCGAATTCATCGGCATCGGTGTTGATGCCGCCCGGCAGGGATTGGGCGCTTGCAAACCCCGCGCCGCGCCGTTCGGCGACATACAGATCCTGCCGCCCCGCGCCACCCGCGCGATCACTGGAGAACAGCAGCCTTTCGCCATCCGGCGACAACATCGGCGCGAACTCTTTGCCGGCACTGTTCACCGCCGGCCCCAGCCATTCCACCTCACCGAAAGCGTCGCCGCGCACTTCCACCCGGTACAGGTCGTCGCCACCGGCGCCGCCCGGTCGATCCGAACAGAAGTACAGCTGGCGTCCGTCCGCCGAGAACGCCGGATCGAAATCGCGGCCCGTGGTGTTGAACGGCACCGGTGTCGGCGGCGACCACCTGCCCGCCTTCCGTCGCGACGTCCACAGGTCATAACCGCCCGCGCCGCCTGGCCGATCCCGGCTGAACCACACCGCGGTATCGCCATCGGGGCTGAGGGTCAGGCGCACCTCGCTGTAGGAGGTGGACACCTCGCCCGGCGCGAAGCGCTCGACCGCGCCGGTCACCCGCATCGGTCGATCGCCCGCGGCGTCGGCCGCGACCATCCCGAGAATCAGCGCCATGTATCGCATCATCATCGCGACCCTCTAGCCGTTCCGGGTGAAGTCGCTGATCCAGTCGGTGTCCCAGCTCGTCCCGCCATCGCGGGAGCTGGCCTGCTCCCAGCGCGCCGAACGCGGCGTGATCCGCGACCAGATCACCCGCGTGAGGATCACTTGTCCATCGACGATCTCCTCGCCGATTAACACGCGCTCGCCGTTGCGGATCCGGCCGCGCAGCGGTGCGCCGATGCGATCCGGCGTGCGTCCGTCCAGCCACCAGCTCGACCATTCCCCGCGCGCCGGATCGAACGCGCGGATACCCATCCCGCGCACGTCGCCACCGGGCATCCGCATCAGGTTGTCGCCGACGTTGCCGAAACCACCCAGCACCGGCCAGTTGTGGAACGTGCCATCGAACTCGTCCCAGTCTTCGGTCCGCGACAGCCGCGGGCGGCGCCGATGCCGTACCCGCCATTGGCCGGCCAGGAAATTCCAGTCGTCCGGCGCCTGCGGCAATCGCGGCAACGGTGTGGGTTCGGCATCCGTGCGGGTGAACCAGTTGCGCCAGTTGACCTCCCAGCTGGCGCCATCGTCGCCCGAAAACGCCTGTTCCCACCACGGGCGCGGGCCGTGGATGTCGTGCCAGCGGAAACGCATGAGGATCGGTTGGCCGCGCAGGGTGTCGCGCCCGAGGAACGTGCCGCCGTCGCCGGCGAAGCCGCCGCGCACGGGCGGGTCGATGCGGGTGGGATTGCGCGCGTCCAGCCACCAGATCGCCCACTGGCGCGTAGCCGGATCGAACGCGCGGATGCTCATGCCGTGATAGCTGCCGCCGGGCAAGTCCATCTGGTTGTCGTCGATCGTGCCGAGTCCATCCAGGGTCGACCATACCGCGCCGCGGCCGGCAAACGACTCCCACTCGTCGCTGCCGGACAGACGCTCCTTCAGGCGCCGGTGACGAACGTTCCAGTTGCCGATCAGCCAGCGCCAATCCGCGCGCGGATCGGTTGCCGGCGCCGTGCTCCCCGCCATCGCCATCGCCGGGACCGGCCAGGGGAGCGCGGCGGCCGCGTTGGCGGCGAAGGCCATCAGCAGGCGGCGGCGCCCGGAATCGGTGTCGGCGGAGGGAGCAATCGGCATGGCGGACCCGGCGGTGGAGTGAGGTTCACCGCCATGCTGCCGCCCCGGCCCGCACGTTGACCACGCGAACATCGGTGCCCAGACTAAGCCGCACTTATGGTCGGTGAACACCGCTTCCCTTCGCTTGCTGCCATCCGCGCCTTCGAGGCGGCCGCGCGGTCGGGCAGTTTCGCGCGCGCGGCCGAGGAACTGGACACCACCGCGGCCTCGGTGAGCTACCACGTGCGCCGGCTGGAACAGCAGATTGGCGCGCCGCTGTTCCTGCGCGGCGCCAACCGGGTGCAGCTGACCGAGTCTGGCGAAATCGTCGCGCAGGAGGCCATCCGCGCATTCGCCGCGCTGCGCGCCAGCTTCATCCGCGCCGCTGCGGTCAACGAGTCGCGGCTGTCCCTGACCACCCTGCCGACCCTGGGCGCCAGTTGGCTGACGCCGAAACTCGGTGGCTTCCGCCAGCGCCATCCGGACATCGCGATCGAACTGGATCTGTCGGCCACCGCCGAGGATCTGGCGGGCGGCCGTTTCGACGCGGCGATCCGCAACGGCCACGGGCAGTGGCCCGGCCTGCGCGCGATCGAACTGTTCCCGAGCATCTTCATGCCGCTGTGCGCGCCGGCGCTGAAGGCCGCCGCCGCCGATCTCGCGCGGCCGGGCGGCATCTCACCCGTGCCGCTGCTGGGCCGGCCGGACTGGTGGGCGCTGTGGTTCCGCAGCCTCGGCAACGACGCGCATGCGCCGCCCGAACGTTTCGCCACCCAGTTGTCCGCCGAACACCTGGACATCGCCGCCGCCATCGCCGGCCAGGGCATCGCGATCGGCTCGCCGCTGCTGTTCCATGACGAAATCGCCGCCGGCCGGCTGGTGCCCGCGCATCCGCACGTCGCCGGCGACGGCCGCACGTTCTGGTTCACCTATCCGGTGGCGCGGCACGCCAGCCGCAAGATTGCCTGCTTCGGCGAGTGGCTGGAAGGCGAAGCGGCACGAGCGAGAGAGAACGCGCGCGGCTGGCTGCGCGCGGCACGGGTTCCGGCCACCTGAGACCGCGCCCGATCAGGGCGTGGTGGCATGGCGCCGATCCAGCTGATCCCGCGGCGGCCGCTGCACGCGCAGCGCCTGCAGGCCGCAGACTTCGACATTCTCGTAGACCATCTTCTGGCCAGTGCGGAAGGTGAAGCGCACGTCGTAGCGGCAGCCGACACCATGCAGTTCGACGGTCGAGGAGTCGCCGCCGCCACGCACCGCCTCACCCAGGGCCACGTCCTGGAACCGGCCGCTGCCGGGTTCGGCCACTTCCAGCCGGTCGATGCTGTCGTGGGCCCGGTTGACCAACGCCAGGTAGCGGATCCCGGCGGATGCGGCAGGTTCCGCTGCGGCCGCGCGCACGGCGGGAAGGACCATCAGTACCGCGACCAGCGCGGCAATCGGGAAGCAATGACGCTGACGCATGACGAACTCTCCAGGGCAACCGGCCGCCGTCATGGCCGCCGTTGCATGCATCAGGCGACGTCCCGCGCATTTCCGGCAACGGAGTTGGGACGAATCGTCGTGGCCGGATTCCCAATCGTAGTGGGCAGGCCCTTGCTTTTTCTTTGCGCGCAAGTGCGCTTAGGATGCCCTGCCCCATCCGCCACCGACCCGCCGCGACCGCCGCATGAAGATTCGTCTGGGAACCATCGAAATCGGCCTGGCCCGCTACCTGGCCCTGTGGCTGCCGGTGACTTTTGTATTCATCGTGCAGGGCATCATTGACGACCTCGCCTCCGGCCACCTGTGGGCGCTCACGGATTACGTGCGCTGGTCGGTCATCGTCTGGTACATCTGGGCCGCGCTGGCGCCGTGGGTGTTCCGCCTGGCCGAACGCCACCCCGTGCAGCCGCCGTATCGCGCCGGGCCATTGCTCTTCCATCTGTTCGCGGCCAGCGGCTTGACCTTCCTGTCGATGGTGGCGGGTGCCTTCATCTCCACCTTCTTCGAACCCAGTTCCTTCGGCGAGCAGCTCGCCCAGTTCTTCACCAAATACATCACCATCGGCGTGGTGACCTATTGCGCGCTGGTGGCCATCCAGCATTCGTTGCGCTTCCAGGCCGAGAAGGCCCGCCGCGAACTGGAGGCCAGCCAGCTGGCCACCGAACTGGCGCAGTCGCGCCTGCAGGTGCTGAAGACCCAGTTGCAGCCGCACTTCCTGTTCAACACGCTGCACGCCATCGTCACCCTGCTGGACGAGGACAAGGTCAGCGCCGAGGACATGCTGCTGCGGCTGAGCGATCTGCTGCGCGCGTTCCTGGAGGACTACGACGGCCAGGAGATCACCCTGCGGCGCGAGCTGGCGCTGCTGGATCTGTACCTGGGCATCCAGCGCAAGCGCTACGGCGATCGCCTCGCCACCCAGATCTACATCGCCCCGGACCTGCTCGACTGCGCGGTGCCCAGCCTGCTGCTGCAACCGATCGTGGAGAACGCCATCCGCCACGGCATCGGCCAGCGCGTGGGCGGCGACCGCATCGAGATCGAAGCGCGGCGCGAGGGCGAACACCTGCTGCTGGAAGTACGCAACGGCAACAGCGTGCTGGAAGAAGGCGGCAGTCCGGGCGGCCACGGCATCGGCCTGTCCAATACCCGCCTGCGCCTGCGCGAGCTGTACGGCGAGGGCGCCGACCTGCGCCTGGACATGACCTGGCCGCAGGGCGTGGCCTGTCGCATCCGCCTGCCCTACCGGTTGCTGGAAGAACTGGACGACGTGCCGGAGCATGTGCCGGCATGAGCATCGGCGTGCTGGTGGTCGACGACGAGCCGATCGCACGCCATGCGATCGTCCGCCACCTGCGCGCGGATTCGGACATCGAGCTGCTGGGTGAATACGGCGACGGCGCGTCGGCGCTGGCGGCGATCCGTTCGCAGTCGCCGGATCTGGTGTTCCTGGACATCCAGATGCCGGCGATGACCGGTATCGAGGTGGTCGACGCGATCGGTCAGGCGCGGATGCCGGCGATGGTGTTCGTCACCGCCTACGAGCAGTACGCGGTCAAGGCCTTCGAGGCCAACGCGGTGGACTACCTGGTCAAGCCGTTCAGCCGCGAGCGCTTCGCGGCGACGCTCGCGCGCGCCAAGGATCGGCTTTCGGCCGATCGCGGTCCGCACGGCGGCGAATCCCGGCGCATCCTGCAGGCGCTGGAGGATCTGCGCCAGCGCGATGCCTGGCTGCAGCGGATTCCGGTGCGCGTGGACGAGCACGTGGTGCTGGTGCCGGTGGATGACATCGTCTGGATCAAGGCCAACCGCAACACGGTGGAACTGCACCTGGCCGATCGTGTGCATGAGCTGCGCGAAACCATGGCGGCGCTGGCCGAGCGCCTGGACCCGCGCCACTTCGCCCGCATCCACCGCTCGGCGATCATCAACGTGCGCCGGGTCAAGGCCATCCATCCCTGGTTCAACGGCCACCACGTGGTCACCCTGGACACCGGCCAGGAACTGCGCATGAGCCGCTACCAGCACGAGGCCTTCCTGCGGCTGGTGACCACGCGCCAGGCGGAGCGCTAGGCGCGGGCAGGAGCGGCCTCCGGCCGCGAGCTCTTGGCGGGGTGGGTACCGTTTGCGCGAGAAGCTCGCGCCGGGGACGGCGCTCCCACCGACGGGGATGCGGCCATCGCGCTGTCTTCGATGACGAACACATCGACGGCTTCGGCCAGGCCCTGCGCCTGCTGCTCCATGCTGCGGGCGGCGGCGGAGGCTTCCTCGACCAGGGCGGCGTTCTGCTGGGTGGTCTCGTCCATCTGGGTGATGGTCTGGTTGACCTGCTCGATGCCGGCGGACTGTTCCTGCGAGGCAGCGGCAATCTCGGCCATGATGTCGGTGACCCGCTGGACCGAGGCGACGATTTCACCCATGGTCGCGCCGGCCTGGTTGACCAGGGCCGAGCCGGTGGCCACCTGGTCCACCGAGGCTTCAATCAGCCCCTTGATTTCCTTGGCCGCGTTGGCCGAGCGCTGGGCCAGGGTGCGTACCTCCGAGGCCACCACCGCAAAGCCCCGGCCCTGTTCGCCGGCGCGGGCCGCTTCCACGGCCGCGTTCAGGGCCAGAATGTTGGTCTGGAAGGCGATGCCGTCGATGACGGCGATGATTTCGGCAATCTTGCGCGAGGCCGCTTCGATGTCGCGCATGGTGGTGACGACCTGGCCGACGACGTTGCCGCCTTGCGAAGCCACCGAGGCGGCGCCGATGGCGAGCTGATTGGCCTGGCGGGCGGAGTCGGCGTTCTGGCGCACGGTGGAGGTCAGTTCCTCCATGGAGGCGGCGGTTTCTTCCAGGTTGGCGGCCTGCTGCTCGGTGCGGCGGGACAAATCCGCATTTCCCGAAGCAATCTCGCCGGCGGCGGTGTTGATGGCGGTGGAGGCGTCTTGAATCCGGCTGACGATGTCGGTGAGCTGGGCGACGGTGGCGTTGGCGTCATCGCGCATGCGGGCGAACACGCCGTGGAAATCCCCTTCCATCCGCACCGTCAGGTCGCCCTGCGAGAGCGCGGACAACACGTATTGGAGTTTGGACAGATTGCCCTGCAGGACCTCGAACAGCGCGTTGATGCTGCGCGCCAACGGTTGCAGGTAGCCCTGCTTGCCGGACACCTCGATGCGGCCCGCGAGGTCGCCCTCCGCGGCCGCGCGCAGCAGCGCGGTGATCTCGCGCTCCACCATCTTCTCCATCGCCAGGCTCTTCCATTCCAGGGTGGCACCCATCCGTTCCCCGTCGATCCGGATCGGGCTGGCGACCAGCAGATAGTCTTGCTCGCCCAGCGTGAGGGTCTGTTCGAAACCCGCCTCCTCGTCCTGGATGCGTCGCGCCGTCGGCGCCAGCGTGTCATCCAGCTTTTCCAGCGGCAGGCCGTCAGGCGCCGCGATGCCGTGATCCGCCAGCGCCTCGCGCAGGCCGTGGTTGGCGAAAGCGACCGTGCCGTCGGCGGCGAGCACCATCAATCCCGCATGCGCGTGGTCCATCGCCTGGCGGATGCGCGCGTTCTCGCGGGCCGCCGCGCGCTCGCCGGCGATGCGTTCGCGCAGGCGGGCCTGCATGTGCGCCAGCGACGTCATCAGCTGGCCGATTTCGTCATGCGGATTGTCGACCCGCACGACCGTGTCGAGGCGGTCGTCGGCGATGGCGCCCGCCACTTCGGCGGCTTCGGCCAGGGGCCGGCGCACCGCCCGCAGCACTGCCCACAACACGCCACCCAACACCAGGGCGACGCCGGCGAGTGTCACCACGAACAACACCGCCATGCCGAACCGTTGCGAGCGCTGCTGGCGCGCCGCGACGGCCAGCCCGCGTTCGCGGGCCTGCTCCAGATCCGCCAGCGCCGGCGCGATGGCGGCGGCGGTGTCTTCCAGCGACGAGACTTCCACGTCCAGTCCGACCCGCGCGGCGGTATACGCCAGCAGTGCCGCCTGGTAAGCCTCCGCCTGCTGGCGAAGCTCGTCGCGCCGAACCTCGTCGATGCGGCTCGCCGACAGCGCCAGTTCGAACGGCAGCTTCTCCTCGCTGACCCGGTCCGCCAATGCGGAATCGCCGCTGCGAAGGAACTCGCTCTCGAAACGGCGCATCCGCTGCATCGGGGCGTCCAGCGCCACGACCTGCTCGACCTGCACCGCCTCTTCCAGCGCCTGGCCGGAACCGCGCAAGGTCGCGGACAGGCTGGCGTCGCCCTGTCCCATCTCGTCCACCCGTGCGTTCAGCGCATCGATGCCGGCGGCGAACTCGTCGATGCGGCCGGCCGCCGCGTCCAGCAGTTTCCTGTCCGCCGCGCCGGCCGGATGCTTGCGCAGTCGTTCCAGATCGCGACGCAAACGCTGCTGCGCCTGCCGCAGGGCATCGCGATCGGCGTCATCCAGGCGGGTCGCATAGACCGTCTGCAATCGCCGGGTCTGCTCGACCTGGCGCTCCAGCGCGGCGAGCAGCGCACCGTAGCCCTGTTGCGCCTGGAAGCTGGCGGCGGCGCGCGCCTGTCCGGTGCTGGCGTGCCAGTACGACAGCGCGATCAGCGACAATCCCGCGCCGGCCACCCATGCGCACAGGCGCAGCTTGCCGGCTATCGTCATCCGCCCCAGCCACCGTGTCAGCGCGGCGTGGGTGTCGCGGAAGGAAAGGCGTCGGGGAAACGGGCGCTTCCAGGAGAAAGGCAGGCGGAAGGCGGTCGGCATGGCGGACTCCGGGCAGAATTCCGCATCGGTATCGGCCGGTTCCTTCTGGACTTTAATGCCGGTTTTCAGGCCGTTTGCGCAGTGCATCGGCGGCAACGATGTTGTACCCGGTGTGTGCGACACCGCGATGACGTCGCGTGATCACCGCCATGTCGAAGCGCCACTTGCAGATGACGGAACGTCATCAGCCGCGTCGCGGAACTGTCATGAAGGCGCGCTAGGTTCGCGGCCCCATGTGCACACCCGATTCCGCCGTCTCGTCTGATCCGCTGCTGGATACGGTCCTGCGTGGCCGCGAACTGCTGGCGGCGTTCCAGCCGGTGGTGCGATTGGAGGACAACAAGGTGGTCGCGCACGAGGGGCTGATGCGCATCGCCGGCCGCGCCTGCTCGCCGCTGGAGCTGCTGGATCGCGCGCGCGCCGCCGGCCGCCTGGGCGAACTGGAGACCGTCGCCGCCGGCACGCTGGCGCGCAGCTTCGACTTCGATCGCGGCGGCCGCCTGCTGGTCAACCTGAGCGCCCACGCGATCCTGCAGGGCGCGCTGCGCCCGCAGCAGGTCATCGAGGTGCTGCTGTCGGCCGGCCGCGACCTGGGCCGCTTCGTCATCGAGATCACCGAACGCGACATCGTCGAGGACGTCGGCCGGCTGGCCGACGCGCTGGGCTACCTGCGCGCGGCCGGCATCCGCATCGCCCTGGACGACTTCGGCAATGGCCATTCCAACTTCGAGCTCTGGCACGAGTTGTCGCCGGAGTACGTCAAGCTCGACCGCTACCTGATCCACCACATCGCCGACAGCCCGGGTCGGCTGAGCATCGTCCGCTCGCTGGTGCAGGTGGCCGAAAGCCTGGGCGCCGAACTGGTCGCCGAAGGTGTCGAACGCCTGCAGGACCTGGCGATCATCAAGGATCTCGGCATCCCCTACGCGCAGGGCTACCTGCTGGGGCGCCCGGCCAGCGAGGTGGCGCTGGCGGTGCCGGCGGAAGTCCGCGAGGCGCGTTTCGAGAAATTGCCGGTGTGGCCGCGCGCGCGGCGCGCCTCCGATTTCCGCGGGGTCACCGCCGCGCACCTGCTGATCGATGCGCCGTCGCTGACCGACGAGGCAAGCAACTTCGATGCGGAACAGCTGTTCCGCAATCATCCCGATTTGCCGTCGCTGCCGGTGGTGGACGCCGATGGCCAGCCACTGGGCCTGATCAACCGGCGGGTATTCAATGAACGCATGGCGGTGCCGTTCGCACGCGAGCTCAACGGCCGAAAATCCTGCGTACTGCTGATGCACGCCGCGCCGATCGTCTGCGACGTCGGCCAGAGCATCGACGCGATGTCGGAAATCCTGCTGGGCGAGGATCAGCGCTACCTGTCGGATGGCTTCATCATCACCCGCGACGGTCGCTACCTGGGCGTGGGCACCGGCGAAGCACTGGTGCGACGGGTGACCGAACTGCGCATCGAGGCTGCGCGCTACGCCAATCCGCTGACCCTGCTGCCCGGCAATATCCCCATCTCCGAGCATATCGGCCGCCTGCTCGAAACCGGTCGCTCCTTCGTCGCGGCCTACTGCGATCTCAACAGCTTCAAGCCGTACAACGACCAGTACGGCTACTTCCGCGGCGACCGCATGATCCGGCTGGTCGCCTCCACCCTGCTCAAGCACGTGCAGCCGAGCATGGATTTCGTCGGCCATGTCGGCGGCGACGATTTCGTGGTGCTGCTGCAGAGCGAGGACTGGGAGCGGCGCTGCCGCGACATCATCGCCGACTTCAACGCCGCCTCGCGGGCGCTGTTCGACGAACCGGACCTGGCGCGTGGCGTGCTGGAAAGCGAAGACCGCAGCGGCCGCTACACCACCTTCCCGCTGACCACCCTGACCATCGGCGTGGTCCAGGTGGACCCGGCCCGCTACGACAGCGCCGAGCAGGTCGCCTCCGACGCCGCTGCCGCCAAACGGCATGCCAAGCGGCACGGCCTGGGCCTGCACGGCGTGGCAACCGCGGAACCGGTCACGGAATAGGATCGCCGGCGCCGACTGTCACACAATCAGAACGCGGCCTTCGTATAGTCCGCCGCATGGAGACCTTGGCCGAAATCCGGATTGCTCTGGATGCCGCCAGCGACCGGCTGGCGCGTGGCCTCGTGCGCCAACCCGCGCAGGAATTCCTGGACGACCTGTGGACCCGCGTCTATGCCGGCGCGCCGGTGGACCTGCAACCCTACGTCTGGTCGCGCCTGGTCGAACTCGGCGCCGGCCTGATGCTGCCGGCGGACCAGAGCAGCCGCTTCCCGCCGCCAGCGAGCCACTACCGCCTCTGATCGCTGTTCAGGCCGGCAGGGCCTGCGGTCGCTCGCCGGGACAATAGCCGCGAAGATAATCCATGTGCGCGGGCAGCTGGCGCACGGTGGCGTCCACGCCTTCCCGGATCTCGCGCATGAAGCGGGCCAGTTCGGCTTCGCCCATCACGTCGGCCAGCGGGTGATGGCGCTTCGGGACGATGCCTTGCCCGGTCATCACCTGGATCCAGGAATTCTCCGCGAACAGCTCCGTCGGCACGTGGTAGACATTGCCCGTCTCCCGGAACAGATCGATCCGCCGCTGCAGCGACGGCGGCAGCTCCATCGTCCCGACCGTGCGCCAATAGGGCGTGTCCCGGCGCCGGGTCGCATGGTAGTGCAGGACGACGAAATCCCGGACGTGCTGCAGTTCCGCGTCCAGGCGCGCGTTGTAGTCGTCGATGGCTTCCTGGGTGATCACATGCGGAAACGCATGCAGCAGGCGCAGGATGCCTCGCTGGATCAGATGGATGGTGGTGGATTCCAGCGGTTCGATGAAGCTGCCCGCAAGCCCCAGCGCCACGCAGTTCCGGCTCCAGCACTTGTGCCGCTGGCCAGGCCGGAACCGCACCGGCCAAGGCTGCTTGATGATCTCGCCTTCCAGGCTGGACAGGAACTCCTCGCGCGCCTCGTCGTCGCCGATGAAGCGGCTGGAGTACACGATGCCGTTGCCTACCCGGTGCTGCAGTGGAATCCGCCATTGCCAGCCCGCCTTGCCGGCGATCGCGCGCGTGTACGGCACCGCGTCGCGCACGGCGGCGGTCTGGGTGGCGAGTGCACTGTCATTGAGCAGCCAGTGCGACCAGTCAGTGAATCCCACGTTGAGCGCCTTGCCGATCAGCAACGCGCGAAAGCCCGTGCAGTCCAGGAACAAGTCGCCCTCGATCACGTCGCCATTTTCCAGGCGCAACGCGGCGATGCAGCCCGACGTCTCATCGACCTGCACGTCCGCGATCTTGCCTTCCACCCTGCGGACCCCGTAGCCCTCGCTGAAGCGGCGCAGGAAGCGTGCATACAGGCTGGCGTCCAGGTGATAGGCGTAGTTCATCTGGTAGCGCGGCAGGTGCGCGAACCGGTCCTCCAGCGCCGCCTTCAATTCGATGCAGTAATCGTCGTAGCTCCCCGCCAGCCCCAGCGCATGGGCACGCATCCAGAAGTGGTGGAAGTTCGCCATCCAGTGGTCGCGTCCGGTGACGCCGAACGAGTGGATGTAGCGATGCCCGACCTCGCGCCAGCCTTCGAAGGAGATGCCGAGCTTGATCGTGCCCTGGGTGGCGGCCATGAACTCCTGCTCGTTGATCTCCAGCAGGCGATGGAAGGTCACGAGGGTGGGAATGGTGGCTTCGCCGACGCCCACCGTCCCGATCTCCTCCGATTCCACCAGGGTGATGTCCAGTACCCTGCCCAGCATCCGTGACAGTGCCGCCGCCGCCATCCAGCCCGCCGTGCCGCCGCCGGCAATGACCACGCGCCTGACGGTTTTTCCGTTGATGCCTTCGGCCTGCGCCATGATGTCTCCTCAGCGGTTGAGTCTTTTCAGCAGGCGTGCGCGCAACTCGCGCGCCCGGTTCTCGTCCATCGGCCCGAGCACGCGGCGGGCGGCTTCCGGCATGTGCCCGGCGGTGGCTTCGCCGGGCAGGAACACGTAGTGATCGAACACGTCTCGCCAGATGGCACGCTGTTCCGGCGGAAGATCGCGCACCGTCATCAGCGCCAGCATCAGCGCGTTCATCGGCGTGTCCATCCAGGCCGGCGATTGCCGCCACCAGTAGTTGACCAGCACATTGAAAGGTTCCAGTCCCTCCATGTGGTGCCACCACATCGACGGAATCAGCACCGCGTCGCCGGGCGCCAGTTCGGCCACCCGCGCGTGTTTCCACGCCTCTGCGAAGCGCGGGTGGCGTTCCAGATCGGGCGCGGCGAAATCGACCAGACTGATCGGCTGCCCCGCCGGGGTGAAATCGAGGGGTCCCACGTACAGGTTCGCGAGCTGATCCGGCGGGAACAGGGTGACGCGCCGCCGGCCGGCGACGACGCAGGCCAGGTTGTCAGGCACGTCCTGGTGCGCGGCGATGCGGGTCCGGTTGCCGATCCAGATGCTTGCCAGCGCCTCGCGCTCGCCGAGCCAAAGATCGTTGTGTTCGCGGAATCCGGGCAGCCACGTATCGAGGGTGGTGGAGGCGACGTAGATGGCCGGCGGCGCCGGGTCCGGCAGGTATTTGCGCAGCGTGTCCAGCGCCACGCCCAGCGGCACCTTTTCCTGCCTGAAATTGAATCCCTGCAGATCCGCGTCATAGAAGAATCGGCCGCGGATGTCCGGAGGCCCGACCGTCGCCACCACCGGCGGCGCGCCGGGACTCTCGAAGCCCTTCAGGTACGCGATCGCCTCCTCCGTCGAGCGCCGCGCTGCCTGGACCATCGGCCAATGGGCAACCAGTCCGCGCAGGATCATCGGCCGGGACGAGCCCGGCAGCCGTGCCGGCAATGCCTGCGGGTCGACGTCGTTGACCTCCTCGATGGGTTCAGCGGCAGGCAGCATGACGGCCATTGAGCCTGGCGATGAGGTCGCGAAAATTGGAGAGCGAGGCAATCGCCATGTAGATCGCTTCCAGGTGGCCGGCGGCATGCAGGCTGGCCAGCACCCCGGCGTCCAGCGCTTTCAGGCGTTCCTCGTGGATCGTGTGGAAGCCCGCCAGCCGGCATGGCGTACCGTCGTCCAGGGAGATATCGAGTACGAAGGATTCCAGCAGGCCGTGCGCCAGCAATGCGGCCGACAGCACCGGGTTGGCGGCAAGCCCGTCGTGCAACGCCAGCAACACGGAGTTGATCCGCTCCAGGTAGTCGCTGGTTCCGCCATGTTCGCGGAACACGGCCTCTCCCGAATGCCCGCCAACGCGAGGGTGATCCAGATCCACATGGATGAGCAGTTCCCCGCCCGAGGCGCCGATCAGGAAAGGCTGCCGCTCCACCGACAGCGGAAGATAGGGTGCCTGCCAGTCGTCCCCTTCCAGGAACAGGTTCTGCCCCGGCTGGAACCCGAACAGCGCCACCGGCTGGAAGCTACCGTCCTGCAGGCGCTGGAACACGATCGGATAGTGCGGCTGGATGGCGCGGAACTCGGCCGGGAAGATCGGCGCCAGCATGACCGCGTCGCCCAGCGCCTCGCCGCGGCGGACGTCGATACGCAGATCGCGGTGATCGATGTTGTTGAGCAGGGCGTGTCGGGGCATTGCGGGAACCATGCTGTCCGGGCTGGCCCATGATAGGCCGGACCCGCGCGTTGGCGGTGGCCCGGCCTTTCATGGGCCTGGTTTCAGAACTTGTAGCGCAGCCCGAACATGTAGCGTGGTCCGTTCTGGGTGACCCACAGCGCCTGGTTCACGTGCCGCCCATGGACGCGCTGGGTTTCGTCGGTCAGGTTGATGCCTTCCAGGCTCAGGCTCAGGCGGTCGTTGAACTGGTAGCTGATGTTGGCGTCCAGTTGCCCGTAGGGCTCGGTGTAGTTCGGATTGGGCCCCTGGCCATCGAAGCGGCTCGACAGGAACCTGTCGCGCCAGTTGTACGCCAGTCGTATCTGCCACTTGTCCTTGTCGTAGAACCCGACCACGTTGAAGGAATCGCTAAGACCTTCCAGCGCGAACTGTTCGCCGAGATTGTAGTTGTCGTAGGTCAGGCTCGAATTGACGATGGTGTAGTTGGCGGCGATGCCGAATCCGGTGTCCTCGATCATGTGCTGGACGTTGAATTCCCAGCCATCCAGCGACGCCGATTTCTGGTTGGCCGGCACCGTGATGTCGAAACTGGCAACCGGATCCCCCGGCTGACCGACGATGGTTCCGGTCTCCTCGCCGTTGCTGTTGGTGCCGGTATGGGTCACCCCGGGGTCGCCATCATGATTGCGGAAGATGTAGTTGCGGATGCATACCATGTCGGTGGCCGGGCAGCCGGCATCGATCGCATTGTTCCAGTAGGTGCCGCCCACCGGCGTATGCAGCCCGAAGGAGGTATCCGCGACCTGGGTGGTGCCGATGTAGTTGTCGATGTTCTTGCGGAAGTAGCCCACCGACACGAAGCTTGCCTCGTCGTAGTACCACTCGAACGAGACGTCGAAGTTGTCCGACACGAGCGGCTTGAGCGCCGGGTTGCCCTGGCTGCCATCGCCACCGTCCACGCGCACGATGTTGGCGATGGTCTTGCCGCCCTGGATCTGCTCCCAGCCGGGCCGGCCGATGGTCCGGCCGTAGCTGGCACGCAGGACCATGTTGTCGCTCAGGTCCGCGCGCAGATCGAGATTGGGCAGCCAGTAGGCGTAGTCGCCTTCCAGCTGGGTGAAGCCGGCCTCGCCGTAGTTCACCACCATCTCGTTGGCGGAGAGCCAGGTGATGGTCTGTCCGATCGGCACCAGCGCGGTGGATTCCACGTCGGTCTTTTCGTAGCGGACCCCGACCGCGGCGTGGATGGGCACCTTCCAGTCCCAGGTCGTGGTCCACTGCAGGAACGCGCTCTTTGACTTTTCCGTCGTGCGCATGTCGCGGGTGAACTCGTCCGGTGCCACGTAGCAGGTCGGGCATGCCGGATTGTTCTCGTCGCCGACCTGCGCCGCGCGCTGGCGCAGGCGTTCGAAGTCGAACACCAGGAACCGGCTGCTCCAGCGGGGGTCGCTGTGGTTGTCGAAGCTGCTGAAGTAACGCGACATGTCGTCCGCGTACCAGATGTCGTCGTCGTAGTCGCCGGGCTGGCCCACGCCGCCCCAGGTATCGCGCTGCATGTACCCGTAGGCTGTCCGGTTCTGCACTTCGGTCGAAGCCACGCCGAAATCCAGCCCGGAGTAGTCGCCGAACTTGAAGCGACCCTTGACCTGACCCTGTTCAACTTCCGATTTGGTATAGCTGTTGTGGAAGACCGAACCGGTCACCAGCGCGCGCGAGGGCTCCACCCCACCATTGGGGAACTCCATGTGCACGATCGGCAACGGACGGCTGTAGTCGACGGTGGTGGTGCCGCGCACGAAGGCCGCCGCGGCCAGCACGCCGGCCGATCCATAGGGGCTGTCCGGCATCGTCTCGGCGGTGGAGTCGTGATAGTCGAATTCGAGGTTCAGCGCGTCGTTGACTTCCCACTCGACGTTGAAGCCAAGCGACTTGTTCTCGCTCTTGGTGGCGAACTGTGCTCCGCCCATGGCCACGTCCGCCGTCCCCGAGGTGAACTCCGAGTAGGAGGTCGGCGCCGATACCGGACCATCGGTCCAGGTGCTCTCGCCCGGCTGATAGTTGAACCAGACCGAAAGCTCGCTGCGCTGCTGCTGGATCTTGTTTTCCGAATAGGTGTAGTCCAGCGTCGTGGTCACCCGGTCGGTGGGAGCCCATTGCAGGACGAGCTGGCCGTTGGTGCGCTGGCGCTGCACGCCGTTGACGCTGTAGCCGGTGTTCTGCGGCCGCGAATAGACGTCGTTGGGTCCCGGCCGGTTGGTGATGAGCTCGGAGTTGGGTTCGCCCGGTTGCGGCAACCGGTTCCAGCTGGTGGTGTCATCGCCACGGAACTTGGCCCAGCCGTTGGCGACCGACGCCTGGCTGAAACCGAAATCACGCTCCTGGTAGCTGGCCGACAAAGCCACGCCGAACTTTCCGTCGGCGAAGGTGTTGCTGAAGATGCCCGAGATTTCCGGGGTGACCGACTCGCCCTTGAAGGTGCGGGGCAGATTGTCCACCGTGGTGTCGTTGACGGCCTTGAGTCCGACACTGGCGACCAATCCGGGATTGTCGAGCGGGCGTGCGGTCTTGATGTTGATGGTCGCGCCGATGCCGCCGCTGGGCGTGTCCGAGCGCGCCGTCTTGTAGACCTCGATGGCGCTGATCGCTTCGGAGGCCAGATTGGCGAAATCGAAGGCGCGCGAATTGGAAACACCCGCACCGCCGGTCCCCAGCAAGCCGCCCGGCATCTGCCTGCCGTTCAACAACACGAGGTTGAAGTCCGGTCCGACGCCGCGCACGGTGACCTTGGAACCCTCGCCGAGCGAGCGATCGATGGACACGCCGCTGATCCGCTGCAGGGATTCTGCAAGGTTGGTGTCGGGGAACTTGCCGATGTCCTCGGCAACGATACCGTCGATCACGCCCTGTGAATCACGCTTCAGGTTCATCGACGACATGAAACTGCCACGGATACCGGTGACCGTGACGGTATCGAGAGTGGTTGGGTCAGCCTGCGGCGGCGTGCCCTGCGCATTCCCCTCGTTCTGCGCGCTTTCCTGCGACCAGGCCGGACTGGCCAATGCCAGCAACAGTGCCGACGTCAGGAGTTTCTTCTTCGGAACGAACTGCACCTGCTTCATGGATCTTCCTCCCCGGAAATTCACGAACTGCACGACGCGCGTTTGCTCAAGCGATAGCTGTCACCTCTGCTGGCGCCGAATTGGACGCCCGATTGACAGCGTTGTCAACTTTCGTGTCATTTTTGCTTTTTGTTGTTGAAAAACACTTGTTTTCAGCCTTTTCCGTCATTTGTGCAATGCAGCTGAAATCGTTTTCCAGTCATTGGGCCAGCAATATTCTTCTACTGAAATTCGTTTCATTTTTTTCTATACACGTGTACATAAACACGCGGGAAGAACGACTCGCGTGTGGCACGCCGCGCTGTTTTATCTGGCGTAGACACTCACTTGTCCGCCGATGTCCTGCGCATGTCCGATATGGACTTGATCGGACAACGGACCTAGCGTGCGCGCGGCGGGTGCCCCGTCGACTCGCGGAACAGCACTTCGTGCTCCACATGCACCATCCGCCCAGCATCGGGGGAGCGGATCCTCGCCAACAGTTCCATCATCGCCATTCGCCCCATCTCGGAAGTCGGTTGACGCACCGTGGTCAGGGCGGGATGGATATGTCGCGCGATAGGCGTGTCGTCGAATCCGCAGATGGAAAGGTCGGCGGGCACACGAAGTCCGCGCAGGGAAGCAACACGGATACAACCCGCCGCCATGTCGTCGTTGGCCGCGAAGATGGCCGTGGGCGGGTGTGCCATGTCCAGCAGGCGATGTGCGGCTTCGATGCCCGATTCGAAGGAGAACCTTCCCTGCACGACCAGGCCTGGCTCTTCGTCGATGCCCGCCGCTTTGAGCGCCTGCCTGTAGCCGCGGTAGCGCCAGAGGCAGGCCCCATGCGCGGGCGGTCCCTTGATGTGCCCGATCCGGTGGTGCCCCAGCGCGATCAGGCCGCGAACCAACTCGATGACCGCCGCGGTCTCGTCCATCATCACGCCGATTCGCCCCGTCGAATGCCTCGGCGCGATGCAGGCGAAAGGAACCTCATGTTCTTCGAGGTATTCCAGCACCGTCGCGTCGTCGGTCAGGGGAGGAATCAGCACCACGCCATCCGGCGCGAAATGCTCGAAAACGGCCCTGAGGTCCGCTGCCTTCCGCAGGCGTGGCGCGCCGACCGGTGCCAGCACCAGGTTGTAGTGACTGGCGCGGCATGCCTCCAGCATTCCGCCCTGCACTTCCATCAGGTAATTGCGCGAAGGGTTGTTGTAGACCAGCGCCACCGTGTATGAGCGCTGGCCGGCCAGGCTGCGTGCCGAGAGGTTCGGCCGGTATTGCAGCGCCTCCACGGCCTGCATCACCCGCTGGCGCGTTTCCTCGCGCACGTTGGGTTCATGGTTCAGCACCCGGGAGACGGTCTTCATGGACACACCCGCCGCCGCCGCCACGTCCTCGATTCGACTGCGCATTCTTCATCCGCCCCCGTCGCGACGCCGCAACCAATGACCGCACATTCGGACGCCGCACCTGGCAGCCGCTGTCCCGACGCGGTGCGTCGAATGGCGGCATGGTTTAGCAGTCACATGACAGCGCTGTCAACCCATGTCCGGATCTGCCGCGTGTCCAGCGTGTGTCGCCGGACATCGATGCGTTTGGCGAGCCGTCGGTGCGTGGGCGCGGTCCAGACGGATGCCCCCGGCCCGTGATTTCACTGCGATGCGGCGACCCGGAATGGGAAGTTCGCGTATGCGGCATGCCCCCGCCCGTCATGCACCTCCACGAACAGCCGATAGTTGCCGGCGACCACGGGCGCCTGGAAGGAGATGCCTCCACGGCCATCCTCCTCCCCTTTGAACGCTACCGCGGGCGGCACGGCTTCCGCATCGCCCCCCACGGTGGTGGCCCTGCTCTCTTCGCGGATCCGCCAGCGGAACGTCAACCGGTCGGCATCCGGATCCTCGCTGGTGGTCCGGGCGGTGACGCGTTGTCCGGGCAGCAAGACCAGACTGCTTTCCGCTTGCTTCCCGTCGATGGCAATCGGGGTGATTGATGGCGCGCGATTTCGTGGCCATTGGCCGGTCCACAGGTATTGCATCGTATCGACGCCCGGGGTGCTTTCCCCACTCGCCAGAAACAGGCCGTACCAGGTGGGCGTTCGCTCCTGCTTGTCGCCCCAGAGAAACACGTAGGAACCCAACCCCTGGCGGGTATCGCGCGCGATCACGCGCTGGTAGCGCTCCTGGAGCCATGCCGCCTTCCGCGACGCATCGCCCTCGATGGGCGCGCCCCAATCGGTCTGCGGGCTTTCCCAATGCCCGGTCGGTCCCCACTCGGTGACGACGTAAGGCCCCGTCCAGCGGCTGCGTTCCAGCTTCGCAGGAAGATCCACGATATCTCCGTACAGCTGGATCCCGACCAGGTCCAGGGCTGGCGCGCGCGTCCTGATCAGCTCCATCAAATCCGGGTCGAATCCCGCCAGCGTGGTCATCACCGGATGATGGGGATCCTCGCGATGGATCATGACCGCCAGGTCGTTGACGGCGTTCCATACCCGCGGATCGCGGGATTCGAGGTTCAGTTCGTTGCCGACCACCCACATCAGCACCGCGGGATGATTCCGGTAGAGACGTACCTCCTCGCGGACGCGCTTCCACTGCCTTTCCACGGCCGCCGAGTCGCCGTAATCGAAACCGTGGCGTTCCCGCGCGACTTCGATGCCCATCGCGACCATCAGGCCATTGCGCCGCGCCCGATCCAGCATGCCGGCCACCCTGGCTCGATCCGTACCGGTGCTCCAGGTCCGGAAGGAGTTTCCACCGCGCGCCGCGAGTTCTTCCTGGTTGCCATCCGCCAGTCCCGCGCCACGGATCAGGAACGGATGACCGTCCACGGTGAGCCGATAACCGTCCGGCCCCTCGCTGATCTGGACGTGTGCAGGTATCGCCGGGTCCTCGGATGCCAGCGCCACTAGCGGAACCAGACAGCACCAGAGCAGCATGTTTCGCATGGGAACCCTCTCCAGGCAAGCGCCGTGGCATCGCGCCCGCGGCGCTCCATGGTCCCGCATCAGGTCCCGCCACGCCAGTTGTTGCCTCAGACGAACGGCTGATCGATGGCCGGCGAAGGCGGCGTGAACCAGCGCGCACCTTCGTCGGTGACGTGGAAGTGATCTTCCAGGCGCACGCCGAAACGACCGGGCACCACGATCATCGGTTCGTTGCTGCAGCACATGCCCGGCTGCAGCGCGCTGGCATTTCCGCGCACCAGATACGGCGCTTCGTGCACCGACAGCCCGCAACCGTGCCCGGTGCGATGCGGCAATCCGGGCAACCGGTAGTCCGGTCCCAGCCCGGCGGACTCCAGCACGTGTCGCGCCGCCTGGTCCACGCTTTCGCAGGACACGCCGGGCCGCACCGCCGCGAACGCGGCCGCCTGCGCGGCCTGTTCCAGATCCCAGATACGACGCTGTTCGTCATCGGCGCGACCGTGGATCCAGGTGCGGGTGATGTCGGAGTGGTAGCCCTGCACGCTGCAGCCGGTATCGATCAGGACCAGATCGCCTTCGCGCAGCGACTGCACACCAGGCACGCCATGCGGAAACGCGGTGGCGTGGCCGAACTGGACGATGCAGAACGTGGAACCGGCATCGGCGCCCAGCGCGCGGTGGGCATCGTCGATGAAGCGCACCAGTTCGGCGGTGGTGGTGCCTTCGCGGGCGATGCCGGCCGCCAGCCGGTGCACCTGCAGGGTCATGTCGCAGGCCTGCTGCATCAGCGCCAGCTCCGCCGGCGACTTGCACATCCGGCAACCGTCGATGATCCCGCCCGCCTCGCAGATGCGGCGTGCGTCCAGGTGTTCGCACAGGCCATGGTGAATCGCGAAGGCGGCGGCCGGATCCAGTGCCAGCGTGCGCGCGCCACGCTCCTTCATCGCCTGGGCCACGCGCGCATAGGGATCCTCGTCTTCTTCCCACAGGCGGGGTTCGACTTGAATCTTCAGCACCGCCTCCAGCGAACCAGCTTCGAATGCAGGACAAATCATCACTGGCAGGCCATTCCCGGTGATCAGCAGGGCTACCAGCCGCTCGCTGGCGCCCCACGGAACCCCGCAGAAATATCGCAGCGAGGCACCCGCGTTGACCAGCAGCGCATCCACGCCGCGCGCCCGCATCAGCACGCGCGCGCGTTCGATTCGCTGCTGGTACTCCTGCGCGGCGATGGGCGCGGCACGCCGTTCCCACGGATGCAGCATGCCGGTCGCCTGCGTCGGCGAGAGATGGCCGATCTGCGCACTCATTCCGGAATCTCCAGATCGCGATCGGTCCAGCTGCCGTCGACGAGTCTCGACACGCGGCCGGGATTGCGGTTCCGCAATGGCGCGGGCAACAACGCGTCGGGCACCTGGTCGTAGCTGTGCAGGGCTGCGAAGCGCCTGATCGCACCCGGCATCCCGACCGAGGTGAAGCCCGGATGGCTCGCGCTCGGCCAGGGGCCGCCGTGGTTCATCGCCGCGCTGACCGCCACGCCGGTAGGCATGCGGTTGGCGATCAGGCGTCCCACTTTCGCGCGCAACGGCGGCGCCAGCTGTCGCCACAGGTCGGCGTCGCTACCGTCTTCGGCCAGGTAGATCGTGCCGGTCAGCTGGCCTTCCAGCGTGCGGATGATGGCGTCCATCTGCGCGGGATCGCGTACGCGCACCAGCAGCGTGACGGGTCCGAAGGCTTCCCGCTGAAGCGCGTCCGCGGCGGCGAGGAAGCGCTCGCCGTCCACGCTCAGCAGTGCCGGACGACAGCGAAAACCACCGCCGCTGGCGACACCACCACCGGCCAGCGGCGTGGCGCCCGCCGCGATCAGCGCTTCCACGGCGGCACGCAGGTGGCGCTGGCCGCCGCGCGACAGCAGCAGGCCTTCCGGCGCCTCGGCGAAACCGCGGCGCGCGGTGTCGACGAAGACGTCGCCATCGTTGCCCTCGGGCACCAGCACCAGCCCCGGGTTGGTGCAGAACTGGCCGGCGCCGAGCGTGCAGGAGGACAGTAGTTCCTGCGCCAGCGTCTCCGCGCGCGCGGCCAATGCCCCTGGCAGCATCAGTACCGGATTGATGCTGGAGAGTTCGCCGTAGAACAGCACGCCGGCCGCGTCCGCGGCGCGCTTCAAGGCGACGCCGGCGGCACGGCTTCCGGTGAATGCGACCGCGCCGATCCGGGCGTCACCGGCGGCGCGCAGGCCAAGCGCTTCCGGCAACTGATACAGCATCTGCACGCTGGCAGCGGGCAGCCCGCTGGCGACCAACGCCTCGTGGGCCAGCCGCGCCAGCTGCTCGCTGGTGCCGGGATGGCCGGGATGCGCCTTGGCGATCACCGGCGTGCGCGCCACCAATGCGGACGCGAAGTCGCTGCCGGAAATTGCGTTGAACGCGAACGGGAAGTTGCCCGGTCCCAGCACCAGCACCGGCTTGCCGAGTGGCGCCAGCCACGCGCGCAGGCCATTGCGGGTGTCGATGGTCGGCAGGGTCCAGGCGTGGCTGCGCGCCGCCTCGGCGGCCAGTCGCAACTGGCCGCAGGTGCGCGGAATCTCGGCACCGAGGAAACGCGGGGAAACCGGCAACCCGGTTTCCCGTTGCGCCAGCGCCGCCAGCGATTCGCGGTTCGCCTCGATGGCGTCGGCGTAGCGCTCCAGGAAATCCGCGATGGCGGCCGGATCCGCTGCGGCGAGTTCGTCCACGACGGCGCAGGCCGACGCGATCGCCGTTTCCAGATCCCGCTCGCCGCTGATCGGATACGCGGTGCCGAAAGCCTCGCCGCTGTCCGGATCATCGGCCTGGAACGCATGGGCTCCATTCGCGCCGGATCCATCCTGGCTTTGCCGCCACTGGCCGGCCAGCAGGACCGGCGCCGCCGGCCCGCTCATGACTGCCGCGGCGGATGGGCGATGGCATGACGGATGACCGCCAGCGCCGCCTCGCGTTCGGCGCCTTCCACCGGCAGGCGCGGCGCGCGAACGTGTTCGCTGCCCATGCCGACCTGCGCCTGCACCAGCTTGATCAGCTGGACGAACTTGGCGACCGTGTCCAGCCGCAGCAGCGGCAGGAACCATTCGTAGAGTTCGCGCGCGGCCGTGTAGCCGCCGTCGCGGGCAAGTTCGAACAGGCGCACGGACTCGCGCGGATAGGCGTTCACGAGGCCGGCGATCCAGCCCTCGGCGCCCATCGACAGGCCTTCGACGATCGCATCGTCCATGCCCACCAGCAGCACCAGCTTGTCGCCGGTCAGTTCCTTGATGGCGGCGAAGCGGCGCACGTCACCGGAGGATTCCTTCACCGCGTGCACATGCGGATAGTCGCGCGCCAGCTCGGCAATCTGCGACGGCGTGATGTCGGTCCGGTAGGCGATCGGGTTGTTGTAGATGATGGCCGGCAGGTCCACCGCTTCCAGCACCGCGCGCGCATGCGCGGAAGCTTCGTGCCAATCACTGGTGTAGACGTAGACCGGCAGGACCATCATGCCGCCCGCGCCGGCTTCCTTCGCCGCGCGCGCCAGTCGCACCGCCTCGGCGGTGGACAGGGCGGCGATGCCGGGCACGATCGGCGCGCGGTCGCCGACCGCCGCGACCAGGGTGCGGATGATCGCGATCTTCTCGTCGAAACTCAGGGTCGCGGCCTCGCCCAGCGATCCCAACGGCACAAGCGCGGTGCAGCCGGCATCGACCAGCTTCCGCGCATGTTCGGCCAGGAAGGCGTGATCGACGCTGCCGTCTTGCGTGAAAGGCGTGGTGATGGCGGGCAGGACGCCGCGCAGGAATTGGCTTGGATTCATGGTGATGCACCTGTCTGGGTAGGAACGGAAAAGTCGGCCAGCGTGTCTATGCGGGCCGGAAACACGGGGGGACGGCGGTCCCCGGCGGAGACGGGGCCGGCGAGCAGCCCCCATTCGGTGAGCGCGGTACCGCAGATGCGGCCCTGGCACGCGCCCATGCCGCAGCGGGTGGCCAGCTTGGCGTCGCGCGCGTCGGCGAACCGCTGCAGTTGATCCAAGGTGACGTCCTCGCAGCGGCACACCACGGTACCGGGCGCGATCGCCGGCCAGTCCGGCGCGTCGGGTTCGAAGTGGCGTTGCAGCCACGTGGCGAAAGCGCGGGCATGCCGTTGCCGGCGGCGCAGCGCGACCGGCACCGCGTCCGCGCCGGCGGCGGCGGCATGGCCGGCGATGGCGCCTTCGAGCAGTGCGCTGTCGCGGCCGCCGATGCCGCAGGCTTCGCCCGCCGCGTACACCCCGGCCAGGCTGGTCCGTTGATTGGCGTCCACCCGCACGCGCGGATGCCGCGGTGCCGGTTCCAATGCGCAGCCCAGCGACTGCGCCAGTTCGATATTGGGCACCAGCCCGTAGCCGACCGCCACGCCGTCGCAGGCAACGCGCAGGCGTTCGCGACCGCGCCGGATGTCGACGGCTTCCACGCATCCGCCGCCGTGCGCGGCCAGCACTTCACTGTCGTGCCAGTACGGCACGCGTGCCAGCCGCAGGCGCAGCGCGATCGCCTGCCCGGCCTTGCCCGGCCAGCGCGGCAATCCGGCCGCGAAATGCCACAGGCGCCTGGGCGGGGTCCGTTCGCAGAGGGCGACCACGTGCGCACCGTACCGTCGCAGGGTGTCGGCGGCGGCCAGCAGCAGTGGACCACGACCGGCGACCACGATCCGGCGACCGTCGTAAGGAACGCCCTGCTTGGCCAACGCCTGCGCGCCGCCCGCGCCGGTCACGCCCGGCAGCGTCCAGCCGGGAAACGGCAGCAGCAGCTCGCGGGCGCCGGTGGCGAGAATCAAGGCGCGGAAACGCAGGCGCAATGCGCCAGACGGGTCTTCGGCCAGCAGTTCCCCGGTGGTTCCGGCAGTGGCGATGACCTGGGTCTGCGCGTGCCACTGCACGCCGGCGGCCAGCGCCTGCCGCAGATATCCCGCGGCGGGCGTGGCGGACTGGCCGACCGCGTGTCGCCACACCTGCCCGCCCGGCGTGGCCTGCGCATCGACCCAGCCCACCCGCGCGCCATGGCCACGTGCCGCGAGCGCCGCGGCCAGGCCCGCCGGCCCGGCGCCCACGATCAGCACATCGTAGTCGCGCACGCGCTCAGCCATCGGTTTCCACCCGCATGCCGTCGCGTACCGGCGTCATGCACGCGCGTCGCTGGCCGAGGCCGTCGATCTGCACCCGGCATTCGAAGCACACGCCCATGCCGCACAGCGGCGCGCGTGGCAATCCACCGACCGAACGGCGTGTCGAGAGCACACCGGCCCGCGCGATCGCGGCCGCCACGCTGCTGCCCGCCGGCACGTCCACCGGCTGGCCGTTCACCCTCACCCGCACCGGGCCGCTCACGACATCCCCCGCGCGGGCGAATACGGTGCCGGGTCGATCGCCGGCTCGCGTCCCAGGAACAGATCCATCAGCAGGCGGGCGGTGCCCAGCGCGGTGGTGATGCCAAGCCCTTCGTGTCCGGCCGCCACCCATATATCGCGCGCGTCGGGCATCGCTCCGATATACGGACGCCCGTCCGCCGTGGCCGGGCGAAACCCGGTCCACACTCGGATGGCCTGCACGGATCGCAGGATCGGCAGGTAGTCCAGCGTGCGTGCCAGCATGCGTTGCAACATGGGAATAGACACTGCCGGATCGGTCACGCCTTCCTCGCGGGAAGAACCGATCAGCAGTTGCCCGGTGGGACGCGGCTGCACGTTAAAGGCGACGCTGCTGGTTGCGTTGCCGTGCGCGGAATCGGCATAGCCCAATTCCAGCAATTGGTGGTGGACGATGCCGGGATGGCGGTCGGTAATCACCAGTTGCCCCTTGCGCGGACGCAGCGGCAGTCCGGGCAACAACGCCGGCGCCGCGCATCCGGTGGCGACGAGCACCGGCCCGTGCAGGCGGGTGCCGTCGTCCAGCTTCACGCCGCCATCGAATCGCGCCTCTGCACGACGACCAAGGAACAAGTGCAGGCGACGGGTCCGCGCGCGATCGACCAGGCAACGCGCCGCGCGTGGTGGATACACCACCGCCTCCCGCTCGACCCGCAGGCCGCCGGCCACGTCTTGCGCCAGATGCGGTTCCAGCGCCCGCAGGCGTGCGGCATCCAGCGCCTCGGCTTGGATGCCGACGGCCGCCAGGCGCGCGATCTTGGGCGCTACCCGCTCAAGTTCCCGTTCGTCGCGCGCGACCCAGATCGTGCCGCAGCGACTGAATTCGGCCGCGCACGGATCCGGGAATTCCTCCCACAAAGACAGCGAGTACGCCGCCAGCGCGAGTTCCGCCGGATCCTCGTCCATCGCCACCAGATGCCCCATCGCCGCCGCCGTCGCACCACCGCCGATCGGACCCGGCTCGACCAGCGCCACCTTCAGTCCCTCCGCGCAGGCGGCGTCGGCACAGGCCGCGCCAACCATGCCGGCACCGACGACGATGAGATCGAACGTGTTCACCGCGCGCCGTCACCCGCCGCGCCGATGCCCCAGGCAAAGGGATCGGAGGGATCGATGCACAGCTGCGCCCTGGCGGTGAGATAGGCCTGGCCGGTAATCCGCGGCAGGATGCCACGGGTGCCGCACCGGTAATGGCCTTCGAAGCGGGTGCCGAGGATGCCCTGCTGGATCCAGGTCTCGCCTTCAGCGAGTTTTCCGTCGGCGGCCAGGCAGGCCATCTTCGCGCTGGTTCCGGTGCCGCAGGGCGAGCGGTCATAGGCCAGTCCGGGACACAGCACGAAATTGGCGATTACCCCGCTGCCGTCGCCGGCCGGCGCGTTGAGTTCGATGTGGTCGATCTCCGCGCCATCGGCACCGGTGATCCCCGACTTCCGCAAGGCGTTGCCGATGGCTTCGCTGTAGGCGGTCAGCTCGCGCTGGTGGCGCAGCATCAGCGGCAAGGGCGTCTGCGCGGTGATGAAGAACCAGTTGCCGCCCCACGCGATGTCGCCGCGCACACAGCCATGTCCAGGCACGTCGACCGCGACGTCGGCCGCCAGCCGGTAGCTCTCCACGTTGTCGACCGAAACACGGCCGTCGGTGTGCAGTTCCACGCCGACCGTACCCACCGGCGTCTGCAGACGATGCGCGCCCGGCGCCAGCCGCCCCAGCGCATGCAGGGTCCGCACGACGCCGATGGTGCCGTGCCCGCACATGCCCAGATAGCCGACGTTGTTGAAGAAGATGACGCCCGCCGCGACATCCGGCTCGGTTGGCGGCAGCAACAGCGCTCCCACCACCGTGTCCGAGCCACGCGGCTCGCACACGATGGCGCTGCGCCAATGATCGAAATCCTGGCGGAAGCGGCGCAGTTGCGCCGCCGGATCGCCACCGCCGAGATCGGGAAAACCGGACACGACCACCCGGGTGGGTTCGCCGGCGGTGTGCGAATCGATGACGTCGAGTGTCTGCATGGCGGACATGCTTTCATCCGCGGGTTGGCAGCGGATAGCCGGCAATGTCCGGTGCCGATGCGGAATTCGGCATGATTTTGACGCGACCGGAACGGTGCGCCGCAGCATTTCCATCCCTGCCGGATGGCATTGACATATCGGCGCGAATCACTGTTATGGTGCTTCACGGAGAGGGGTACACGGTGCCCGCGGAAACGCGGTTCCACTAACGCCACGATGCCGCGCCGGCGTCGTGGCGGATGCCGAATGCCGCAGGATTGCGAACGCGGCGCGCGCCCTGGCGGTGCGTGGACGCGCATGCACTCTCCGCGTTTCGCCGCCATGCGGCGATCCCGCCGCCGCCATCGGAGTCCATGCCCATGCCGTTCGACATCGACATCCCGTCACAGGAATTGCAGGCGCTCTACGACGCTCTGCCGGACGTGGTGTTCTTCATCAAGGATGCGCAGGGCCGCTATACCCATTGCAATCTCACCCTGATGCGCCGGCTGGGTCGCAAGCAGCGCGCCGACGTGCTCGGCAGGACCACCGTGGAAGTGTTCCCGCAACGCTTCGGCGACAGCTACCAGCAGCAGGATCTGCGCGTGCTGCGCGGCGAGATCATCGAGAACCAGCTGGAAGTCCACCTGTTCCCCAATCGCATGCCGGGCTGGGCGCTCACCTTCAAGCGGCCGGTGTTGCAGGCCGGCGCGGTGGTCGGGCTGATCGGCATCTCGCGCGATCTCGGCCAGCCGGACAATCGCCATTCGACCTTCCCGCGCCTGATGAAGGTGGTGGACCACATGCAGGAGCACCACGGCGAGAACGTCCGCATCACCGCCCTGGCGGATCTCGCCGGCCTGTCGGTCGCCCAGCTGGAAAGGCACTTCCGCCGCGTCTTCCAGCTCACCCCGCAGCAGATGCTGACCAAGCTGCGCATCGAGACCGCGATGCGCCTGTTGCAGGACGATGCCAGCATCGCCAGCATCGGTCAGGCCTGCGGTTTCGCCGACCAGAGCGCGTTCACCCGCCAGTTCAAGGCCACCGTGGGCATGACCCCGCGCGACTATCGCGCGCTTGGCCGGCATCCGCGCGCGGCGCCGATCGCCGGCACCTGACCGCCGCCCTGCGGTGGCGCGCTACTGATCGTCCTCCGCACCCAGATCCAGCTGCGTGGCGGGCAGGCCGGTGGCGGCACCCCAGCAATAGGCCAGCAGGGCGACCACCGCCACCGCCGTGGCGTCCCAGGGATGGACGAGCACGCCGCGGCCACCGAACGAGCCCAGGTACGACACGCCGATCATCATCAGGTAGAACCCGATCAGCCACAGCGAGGAGCGGATCTGCGCGCGCAGCGGCAGCTGTCCCGCTGGCATCAGCCGCGCGCAGGCCAGGTAAATCAGATAAAGCAGCACCTGCAGGCCCAGCAGCCAGGACACGGTGGACCAACCGGACCAGTAGACGATCAGCGAGGCCACCACGAAAGCGAGCGGTCCAAGCACGTCCAGCGCCTTCATCCGGAACGGCCGGTCCAGTCCGGGCGCGCTGCGACGCAGTGCGGCGGCGGTGACCGGTGCGACGGCGTAGCTCATCATCAGCGCGGCCGACACCACATTGATCATCGCTTCCCACGACGGAAACGGCAGCGTCCAGAACACCGAGAGCGCGAAGGTCAGCCACAGGGCCGGGCGCGGGATGCCGGACGACACCCCGACCCGGGTGAACAACCGGAAGAACGTACCCGTCCGCGCCCAGCCATAGATCACCCGCGGAGTGGCGTTCATGTAGATGTTGCCGGTACCGCTGGGTGAAACGATGGCATCGGACACGACCAGCACCGCCAGCCAGCCGGCGCCCAGCGCCAGCGCGATGTCGCGGTACGGCAGCGAGTACTTACCACCGACCGGTCCCCAACCCTGCGTCAACGCCGATGCCGGCACGCTGCCCAGGAACACCACCTGCAGCAGCACGTAGATCAGCGTGGACAACACCACCGACAGCAGCAGCGCGATCGGAATGGTCCGCTGCGGATTCCGCACCTCGCTGGCCACGGAGATGATCGGTGTCAGCCCCAGGTAGGCAAAGATGATGCCGCCGCCGGATACCGCCGCCCCCACGCCGGCCATGCCGAACGGCGCGAAGCCGTGATCGGACAGGTTGGCTGGCTGGAAATGCAGCGCGAGCACGCCGATCACCAGCATCGGCACAACGAACTTGAACGCGCTGACGATGTTGTTCGCCAATGCGAAGGTCCGGATGCTGAAATAATTCAGCAGGAAGAACAGGCACAGCAGCAGGAACTGCACGGTCCAGCCGGCCAGGCTGGCATCGCCGGAACCAGGCTTGTTCATCCAGGGAAACCAGGCCGCCGCGTACTGCCGCGCCGCCACCACTTCGATGGCAATCAGGCTGGAGAACGCGATCAGCGTGATCAGTCCCATCAGGTAACCCAGCAGCGGTCCATGTGAAAAGGTGGGATAGCGGATGATTCCGCCCGCGCGCGGCAGGGCGGCGCCGAGTTCGCAGTAAATCAGGCCCAGCAAGAGCACCGCCACGCCACCGATCAGCCAGGAGAGAATTCCCGCGGGGCCGGCAATCGACGCCACGTGGCTGGCCGCGAACAGCCAGCCGGATCCGAAGATGGCGCCGAGCCCGATCAGGGTCAGGTCCGCCACGGAAAGACTTCGTTTGAACTTGCCCTGCTGCATGCCATCCCCCCCGGGTAGCTCGTTGCCTTGCCGTGCTCCGCCCGCGGCCCCCACCGGGAACCGCGGGCGATTCGTCCTGCCGTGCCGTGTCCGGTGCATCCGGCCGTGCGTGGCGGTCAATGGAGTCTAGAAAGCGCGTTTTGCCCGGGTCTTGGCGGATTCCGTCGGTCCTGGCGGCGAAGTGAGCACAAACCCGTTTCCATTTTTCCCGTTTTGTCGGGATCGGGCATTGGCATCAAGCATGTCATCTGCAAACCCAGTGACGGGCGTTGCGCGCCTGTTGCTCCGGCAGAGCTCACCGTGGCTCTCCGACATCCGCATGACGCACTTTCGTTATGCGGTTTTCCGCATCCCTCCGCGCCATCAATGCCTAGAACGCGGCCGGCTCTCGCACCTAATGTGAAAAATGACACGTAAGCCCTGGGAGGGGCGAACGACGTTTGCCGGCATCCGGCCAAAACACCATCGGGGAGAGGGAATGAAGACGCATTCAGAACGGCTGCGGCCGACAATCCTGTGCCATGCGCTCGTGCTGGCGCTGGCGGCAGGCACACCGGGGGCGCTGTTCGCGCAGCAGGCCGACGGCGCAAGACCGCAGGCCACGGCATCGACCGACCAGGACGAAGACACCGCCGAACAATCGGCCAATGGCCAGACCAGGACGCTCGATCAGGTCACCGTCACGGGATCGCGCATCAAGCGCGCCGAAGTCGAAGGCCCGGCACCGGTGACGGTAATCACCGCCGACGATATCGAGAAGCAGGGCTTCAAGACCGTCTTCGACGCGCTGAACACGCTGACCCAGGCCAACGGTACCGTGGTCAACGAATCCACCTTGGCCAGCCAGTCGATCTTCGCGCCCAACGCCAACATCATCAATCTCCGCGGCCTGGGCCCGGGCCGGTCGCTGATCCTGATCAACGGCCGCCGCGTCGCCGAGTACCCGCTGCCCTATGGCGGCCAGAGCAACTTCGTCAATCTGGGCGCGATTCCCAGCAGCGCGGTCGAACGCATCGAGGTGCTGTCCGGCGGCGCTTCGGCGATCTATGGCTCCGACGCGGTGGCCGGGGTGATGAACATCGTCACCAAGAAGAACTACGAGGGGCTGGAAGCCAAGCTCTACGGGAGCACGACCACACGCGGCGGCGGCGACACCGGCAACCTGCAGATCGTGGGTGGAAAGTCCGGCGACCGCTGGAGCCTGACCTACGCGATGGAATACATGAACCGCGAGGCCATCTTCACCCGCCAGCGCGACTTCATGGATTCGATGCGGGACAGCCCGATCGCCAGCGGTCGCACGCCCTGGGCCAACCTGTACCTGTACGACTTCGACGCGCCCGGCTATGTCAGCGAGATCGCCGACGCCTGCGACCGCTTCTTCGGCCATAGCGTGGTCTACACGACCGCATCCGGCAGCCGCTGCGCGCAGTACGACCGCCTGGCCGATTCCACCATCCGCAGTTCCGACGACAACCTGTCGCTGTACGGCTCCGGCGTGTTCGACATCAGCGAGAACGCGCAAATCTTCATGGATGCGATGTGGTGGCGGTCCAAGGCGCGCTATTCCACCGGCACCCAGTGGTGGTCTCCCTACAACGAGGAAACCGGCTACTACTACTACGATGTTGGCCGCGGCGCGCTGATGGACGCGCTGCGCGTGTTCCAGCCGGAGGAAACCGGTCGCGACGGCTTGATGACCGACAACGACGAGGAATCCTGGAGCATCACCACCGGCATCCGCGGCAGCCTGTTCGACAACCGCTTCGACTACGAACTTTCCTACAGCCATGCCGAGTACGAGACCGACACCCGCACCCCGCGCCTGATCGCCAGCAAGGTCGCCGACTACTTCCTTGGTCCGCGCCTGGGCAATGATCCGGTCTACGACTACTACCCGGCTTACCGGCTGGACTACGACCGCTTCACCACCCCGCTGACGCCGTCGCAGTTCGCGGCGATGTCGGCGACCATCCGGCCACGCGGCTACTCCGAGGCCAGCCAGTTCCAGGCCACCCTGAGCGGCGATCTGTTCGAACTTCCGGCCGGGCCGGTCGGCATGGCCTCGGTGCTGGAATGGGGTTCGCAGGAGTATGAGCTGGTGGCCGATCCGCGCACCCTGCCCAACGCCGACCCCGCCGAGGAAGCCTACAACTGGAACGACACCGGCGGCCGCGGCGCCCGGGACCGCTATGCGCTGGGCCTGGAGTTCAGCGTGCCGATCTTCAGCACCCTGAAGGCGCAGTTGGCGGCGCGCTACGACAAGTACGACGACATCACCGAAGTGGACGGCGCGGTCACCTGGAACGCCGGGCTGGAATGGCGTCCGGTCGACAGCCTGCTGCTGCGCGGCAGCTACGCCACCAGCTTCCGCGCACCGGACATGCACTACGTGTTCGCCGAACCCTCCGGCTACTACATCCAGATCTTCGACGAATACCGCTGCCGCGCCGAGAACAACAACGACGTGCTGGCGGCGGCTTGCCGCGACAACAGCAACACCGACTACTACTACTACACCGAGGGCGGACGGCGCGGCAACCGCCTGCTGGAGGAAGAGACCTCCAAGTCGTGGACCGCCGGTTTCGTCTGGGACATCCTGGACGGCTTGTCGGTGCAGGCCGACTACTACAGCATCCAGCTCGACCAGGGCGTCAACGATCTGTCCAACGGTTACGTGCTCAAGCGTGAAGCCGATTGCCGGCTGGGCGTGGATCGCAGCGGCAATCCGGTCGACACCAGCTCGCTGCTCTGCCAGACCGCACTGGATTTCGTCCAGCGCCGGCCGTCGCCGACCGATCCCGAAGGCACCGCGGTGACCCTGCTGACGGTCGGGCCGATCAACACCGCCACCGAGAAGACCACCGGCATCGACGCGACCGTCCGCTATCGCTGGGACACCGATCGCCTGGGCCGCTTCAACGTCCTGCTCGGCTGGTCGCACACGCTCAGCTACGAGTTCACCCAGTACGCCGAGGATGGCGTGCTCTATGACCGCGACAACCGATCCTACAACTGGAACGCCCGCAGCCGGGCCAACCTGTCGGTGAACTGGAATCGCGGCGACTGGGGCGCGAACGTCTACGGCTCGCGGATGGGCTCGATCCCCAGCTACGACCTGGACCGCCGCATCGCGCCCTACCTGCTGTGGAATGCCAACCTGTCGAAGAAGATCACCGACAGGATGTCGGTGACCCTGTTCGTCAACAACGTGTTCGACAAGATCCATCCGCGCGACGACAGCTACGCCGACTACCCGTACTTCTACTGGACCTACAGCCCGATCGGGCGGGAGATCGGCGCGCAGCTGGCTTACCGGTTCCAGTAATCGGTGTTCCCCCGGGGGCCGGCAGCCGGCCGGCCCCTTCTTTTTTTGGCTCCAGAGAAGATCGAATGAAAGATGCCCTTCGCCCACCTGCCGCCACCCGCCGGTCACGCGCGGCCCTGACTGTACTGGCCCTGCTCTCGCCGTTCGTCGCTTCAGCGAGTGATACCGCTCCCGGCGATGCGGACTACCAGCGCTCGCTGCACCTGGGACAGGAATGGATGTACCTGACCCGCGACCTGCCCTTCGCGGCCAAGGCCACCCACGATGGCCGCTTCTACTACCGCAAGACAGTACCCGGCGGTTTCAGCTACGTGATCGTGGACCCGAAGGATCAGCGCAAGCGCCCGGCCTTCGACCAGGCACGCCTGGCGGCGGCGCTGGGCAAGGCCACCGGCGAACGCTACGAGCCGCTGCGGTTGCCGTTCCGCGACTTCGAATTCGCCGACGAAGGCCGCGCCATCAAGATGAAAATCGGCCTGGCCGAGCCGCGGCCATGGCGTTGCGAACTGAAGGCCTACACCTGCGCGCGCGACGATGGCACGCCCAGCCGCCCGCGTGGCTGGGGCGTCGTGCGCGACATGACCCAGCCCGCCGACAACGCACCGCGCCACTCGCCGGACGGCAAGTGGGAAGTCTTCGCGCAGGGCCACGATCTAGTCATCCGCGCGGCCGGTTCACTGGCGCAGCCCGAACCGCTCACCCGCGACGGCCGCGCCGACGCCTTCTACGATCCCGAATCAATCGCGTGGTCGCCCGATTCCCGGCGCCTGGCGGTCTACCGGGTCAAGCCCGGCACCGATCGCCGCGTCACCCGGGTCGAATCCACTCCCCGCAACCAGATCCAGCCACTCGTCCACACCCAGCTGTATCCCAAGCCGGGCGACGAGGTCGACATCGAACGGCCGGTACTGATCGATGTCGATTCGCGCACGGTACGGGTCGTCGACGACGCGCTGTTCCCCAACCCGCTGCAACTGTGGGAGATCCAGTGGCGCAAGGACGGCGCGAGCTTCGCGTTCGAATACATCCAGCGTGGTTTCAAGCAGGTCCGCGTGATCAGCGTCGATGCCGCCAGCGGCCAGGCGCGGGTGGCGGTCAGCGAGGACAGCCCGACCTTCGTCAATGCCTGGAACCTCTATCGCCACGACGTCGGCAAGGACGGCAACGAGGTGCTGTGGATCTCCGAACGCGACGGCTGGCGCCACCTGTACCTGTTCGACGATGCCAGCGGCCAGGTCAAGCGCCAGATCACGCGCGGTGAATGGGTGGTGCGCGACGTGGTCAAGGTCGATGACGACAAGCGCCAGATCTGGTTCACCGCCGGCGGCATGGACGCGGGCAAGGACCCGTATCTTCAGCATTACTTCCGGGTCGACTTCGACGGCGGCAATCTCACCCGCCTGACCCAGGCCGACGCCTGGCACGATGTCGCCTTCTCCAGCGACATGGCCTATTACCTCGATACCTATTCGCGGGTGGATCTGCCGCCGGTCTCGGAACTGCGCCGCGCCGACGGCAGCCTGGTGTCGGTGCTCGAACGCGCCGATGTCGGCGCGCTGCGCGCGGCGGGTTGGAATCCGCCCCAGATCTTCGCCGCCAAGGGCCGCGACGGCGCCACCGACATCTGGGGCATCGCGGTGCGTCCACGCGATCACGACCCGTCGAAGCACTATCCGGTCATCGAGTCGATCTACGCCGGGCCACACGGCGCCTTCGTGCCCAAGCGCTTCTGGCCGTTCGACATGGATTCGGGCAGCGACAGCCTGGTGCGGATGCAGGCATTGGCGGATCTGGGCTTCATCGTCGTCCGCATCGACGGCATGGGCACCACCGGCCGCTCAAAGGCCTTCCATGACGTGGCCTGGCAGAACCTGCAGGACGCCGGTTTCCCGGATCGCATCGCCTGGCACCGCGCGATGGCCGCGACGGATCCGTCCTACGACATCGGCCGGGTCGGCATCCACGGGATGTCGGCGGGCGGGCAGAACACCCTGCACGCGCTGTTGTTCCATCCGGAGTTCTACAAGGCTGGCGTGGCCAGCAACGGCTGCTACGACAACCGCATGGACAAGCTGTGGTGGAACGAGCAGTGGCTGGGCTGGCCGGTCAACGCCAGCTACTCGGCCGCGTCGGGCGTGGAGCACGCCGACAAGCTGCGCGGCGACCTGCTGCTGATCGTGGGCGAACAGGACGCCAATGTGGATCCCGCCTCGACCCTGCAGGTGGCCGATGCGCTGATCCGCGCCGACAAGGATTTCGAACTGCTGATGATGCCCGGTGCCGGCCATTCGGTGGGACGCTGGTCCGAACCCTTCGACTACGTCCAGCGCCGCCACTACGACTTCTTCATCCGCCATCTCCAGGATCGGCCGACACCGCGCTGGAACTCGGCGTCCTCGGCGCCCTGAGCCACGCGCCTGTTTCGCGCGCCGGATGAACGGGCCAACGCGCCCGTTCGCCAGCACCGGAAAAAGCGAAGCCCGGCAATGAATGCCGGGCTCTGCAAGCAGCGACGGAGGGGGAGAGAGGGAGCCTCGTCGCTACGGAGGGAATTTTCCGCTGCCCCGGTTACGGGAACGTTTCACCCAATCGCAAATCCTGTTGCGATCGCCACGCGACCGCAACGCCATGGTTGAAATGAACGCGTAGCGTCACGGCTCTATAACTGTGCCCGAGCATGGGAGTGTCCACGTCCACGCCCATGCCCCCGCCCACGCACCCGAGCCCCTCGCGGAACCCGCCATGCACAAGCCGTTCCGTGATTACCTGGGTGCTCACGGTGGAAAGAGCCTGGTCTGGCACGCCTACGATCTGCTGTTCGCCTATTTCCTGACCCAGCATCTCCAGTTGCCGCCGCAGACGATGGGGCTGCTGACGATGGCGCTGATGCTGTTCGGCGCGCTGGCCGATCCGGTGGCGGGCTGGTTGATCGGACGCGGCCCGGACGTGCCTCACCGGCTGGTCCGCCTGCAGGCGTGGGGAGCGCTGATCTCGACGCTCGCGTTCGTGGCGCTGTTCTCGGTGCCACTGCCGTTATCGCCGGTCGTCCACGCCCTTGGCACCGGGCTGGTGTTCCAGCTCTGTTACAAGCTCTACGACGTTCCCCAGAATGCACTGACATCGGTGCTCGCGCGCGACCACCGGGAAGTCCTGCAACTTTCGGCCGGGCGCTATTTCCTCAGTGGCGCCGCGCGCATCCTGGTGGCCCTCGCCGCCTATCTGCTGGTCGGCGAACATGCGACGTCGCCTTCCGGCGGACACATCGCGCTGTTCATCGCAGTGCTGTGCGCGCCGGCACTGCTATCCGCCTGGCGACTGGCCCGCGTCGTCCGGAAACCGGTGGACGATTCCGCCAACAGGAATGTCCATGGCGTCGCCGCCCGGATCCGCAGCGGCACTTTTCCGCGCCTGCCGGAGGGCATGGCGATGCTGTTGATCGCCACCTTCGTCAACGCCGGCCTGCTCTCGGTGATGGGCAGGATGATGCCCTACCTGGCGTCGCGTTCCGGCGTGCTGATCGCCTTTTCCATCGGCACGCTGGCGCTGCTGCCGCTATTCCGGCAGCTGGCCTCGCGCCGCGGCGAACATGCGGCGTTCCTGCTGGCCGCCTGCCTGTCCGCGATCGCCAGCCTCGGCCTGTCACGATCGTTCGCGCTGCCGGGTGTTGCCGGGGATATCGGACTGAATACTTTCGCGTTTCTTTATGGCGGCGGCTCATTCGGCTGCACCATGCTGCTCTGGGGAACGGCCGCCAATCTGATCCATCGCCATCACGATCGGACCGCGACGCGCGCCGACACCTGGTCCTACGGCATCTACACCTTCGCTTCCAAGCTCGGCATCGCCCTGTCGATGCTGATGCTGGGCCAGGTGCTGGATCCGGCGGTGGCGCGGTCGCCGGCGGCCGATCACGGGCTTGCCCTGGCGCGGGCGGCGGCATTGGCCGCGCTCGGCGCACTCGTCTGCACCATGGTCATCTATCGGACGATGAAGTCGCTGCGCGAATCGCACGCCGGGCGCCCGCGCCCGTCTCCCGTGCTTGAAGCCGTCCCTCAGGGATCCAACGGATCCAGCGGATCCACCTTCGCCGAATCCGGCGAGGGACGGAACGGCACGTCGAATGGCGAGGTGCGCTTGCCGAGCGTGCCCGGCAGGTAGCCCAACTCGGTCCGGTTGCGTTCGGCGAACTCCGCGCCCACCACGTAATCGATGTGCTTCGGGTCGCTGAGCACCAGTGCATCGCGATCCGCTGGCGTCTTCATCGCCATCAACAGGCGCGAGGCATTGCGCAGGTTGGTGGTGGTGTGCCGGGCATAGGGTTCGATCACCAGCGCGTTCTCCGGAACGCCGTACCGCTCCACCAGCGCGCGGCGCATCTCGACTGCTTCGACATGGCGGGTTCCGCGCGGGTGGACGGCGGCACCGCTGAGGATGATGAAAGGCGCCAGTCCGTCGAAATAGCGTTGCGCGGCGACCTTCACGTGCAGCTTGCCGCGCGCGCTCAGCGGCGTCAGCGGATCTTCCGGCCCGGCCCCGAGCACGATGATCGCGGTGTAGCGGTAGCGCGACCAGTCCAGCGTTTTCGCCTGGGCGAAGGCGGCCGCGTTCAGGCCACCCTCGATGGGCTCGAACGCGATCGCGTCGAGCCGGTCGTTGACGTCGATCAGCGCCAGCGCCAGGCCGATGCTGGCGTCCAGCGAGGCGACCGCCTCGCCGCGGCCGACCTCGCTGATCGCCACGGCGGTGGCGACGTCGGCGGCAAGCCGCTGGCTGCCCGCCTCGCCCATCGGTCCGTCGATTCGCGGATAGCGCGAAGCCGCGCCCTTGCCGTAGACATCAAGGATGGAATTGAGTCCGGCCAGCTCGCGGCGGATCGCCTCCGGCGGGCGGTCCGGCGCCCCCAGCGTCGCCATCGCGTCGATCTCCTGGCGGTTCCAGCGCGCGGCGTCGACCTTGCAGGCGGCATCGTCACCGCACTGCGTGAGCCGGCGCTCGCGCGCGGCCAGCAGGGTGCGAACCTCCGTGCCCGCCTGGTCGCGGCGGATCGCGGCGAGCGCCGGGAACAGGCGCTGGCCCAGCGCGGCGGTCATGCCGTCTTCCACAGTCGCGGCGAATCCGGGTTGGGCCACCGCCAGCATCAGGCACAGCAGAGCCGCGATGCGCATCACCAGCTCCGGCTCAGGACCAGGCGGAAGTTGCGCCCGAACAGCGGCCGCCCGTAGATGGCCTCGCTCGAACCCTGCCCGGACAACGCGTCGGTGCGCGTGTTGCCTTCGGTGAGGCCCTCTTCGTTGGTCAGGTTGTCGCCCACCAGTTGCACGCCCCACGGGCCACGCTTCCAGGACACGCCAAAACCGAGGGTTTGATAGGACGGCAGCATCGTGCGGTTGAAGAGATCCACGTAGGCCTTGCCGACCACATCGTAGCGGAGATAAGCCTCGATCTGTCCATCACCGGCGTCGAAGTTCACGGTCGGGCGGATATGTCCGTAGAACTTGGGCTCGCGGACGATCTGGTTGCCGTTCACCGCGCTGGGGTCGGCGCCGGAGTTGTTCTGCAGATCCTTGTACTGCGGATCGCTGAAGGTCACCGCACCCGCCACCGCGAACCAGTCCGTAGCCCGGAACAGGCCGTCGATCTCGACGCCCTTCGATACCGCCGTGCCGATGAAGGGCACCGACTGGTCGTTGCGGCCGGTGGTCGGGTTGTATGCCACGAACGAGGCGTTGAGCGGATCGAACTTGGTGTAGAACGCGGTCAGGTACAGGTACGAGGCCCCGAACGATGCCTTCAGGCCCAGCTCGTACTGATCGGTCGCGGTCTTGACGATGGTCGGATTGATGCTGCGCGCGACGCTGGACTGCGGCGGAATCTCCACATGGGAAGCGCGTGCGTACGCACCCAGTCCCGGGCGGAAGTCGTAGTTCAGGCCCACGGTCCAGTTGGTGACCGAGGGACTGAGGTTGTGGGTCTGGGTGGCGCCGTTGAAGCGGCGGGTGGTGTCGTCGGCCAGGGTGGTCGCATCACCCAGGTTCGCGGCGGCGGTGTCTTCGGCGTAGCCGTCGTAGCTGTACTTCTCGTGGCGGATGCCGCCATCCAGTTTCAGTTTTTCGGTGATTTCCCAGGTGTCGTTGGCGTAGACCGCCAGCATCCGCGCATCCACTTCGCCGGCATTGAGCGTGGTGGTGTAGCGCAGCACGCCGTTGTCGGTGACGTAACCCAGCGGCGCGCCGGCGGCCGAATAGGCGACCAGATCGAGCGTCCTCGGCTTGCCGGACACCTCCAGCAGCATGTCCTGGTAGGCGGTGAACGCGGTGGTGCCGTAGAAGGCGGTGTAGATGCCGAAATTGACCTCGTGCGCGCCCAGGCCGGTTTCGAACCGGCGCGCGGCGCTCAGATCCGCCTGCGCCGAATAGAATTCCGACTCGATCGCGCGGTACTGCGCGGAGATCACCAGGCCGGAGGCGCCATAGGGGTCATAGGCCGCCGTGCCGCGGCTGCCGGCCAGGGCATAGCCCATCCGGGCGACGTCCGGACCGAACGCGGCCCGCGCCCGCTCCAGGTAGCTGTTGGCGAAGGTGTTGCCATCGGCTGGATTGGTCGTCGAATACAGCGCGTCGAAACTCAGCTTGCCCTTTGTGTAGCCGGACTTGAACGAGATGGTCCAGTCACCGGCGGTGTTCTCGTACTGGAAGCCGACGTTGCCGAAGCGCATGTGGCGGCCGTCGGCCAGATCCCGGCGCAGGCCGTGCATCACGCCGGCCGCGTCCAGGTACTTGAGCGAGACGTTGCGCAGCGACGGCGAGTTCATCGTTCCCTCGAAGTAATCCAGGTACGGATTCAGCGATACCGAGGGATTGCGCGGATCGGCGACCGGGATCGGCAGGTAGAACACGTTGTGGTCGTCGACGTAGGTCGCGCTGAACTTCATCCAGCTGTCTTCCATGTAGTGCTTGATGTTGGCGCGCAGCTGGCCGCCCTGGTCGTTCGGGAAACCGTTGTCGCGGTAGCCGTCGTGATGGCGGAGGAATCCGCCCACCGCGTAATAGGTGTCCTCCGACAGCGCGCCGGACTGGTACGCCTCGCCGCGGTACAGCCCGGTGTCGCCCAGGGTCAGCTGCGCCTTGCCACGGGTTTCGTCGCCGCCCTCGACCAGCACGTTGTTGACGATGGCTGCGCCGCCGCTGGCATAGATCGGCGCCGGACCGCCGCGCACGATTTCCACGCGCTGGTTCATGACGTCGAAACGGTGCATGCCCTCGCCGGAGTTGAAGAAGTGCCCGTCGATCTCGTGGAACAGTGGCAGGCCGTCCTGCTGGAACACGATGTAGCCGCGATCGGTCGGTATGCCGCGCAGGCGGGTGATGTTCTGCACCTCGCCGCCGGTGGATTCGACATGGATGCCCGGCACGCTGCCCAGCAGATCCGCGAAGCTCTTCGGCGCCAGCCGCTGCACTTCCTCGGCGGTCAGCGAATTGACCGCGTAGGAGGCGTCGAACCGCCGCTGGGTGCGCGCGGCGCCGGTCACCACGATGGCGTCCAGGGTGTTGGCGTCGGTGTTGCCCGGGCGGGCATCGGCGGGGCGTGCCGGGGTGTCCTGCGCCGCGGACGCCGGGGCGGTATCGGCGGCCGGCGGGTTCTGGGCGAACCCCGGCAGCGCGGTCAGGATGCCGGCCGCGAGGACGGACAGCCTGAAGGCAGAACGACGGGTAAGGCTCGACATGGTGGCTCCGGTGGGGGTGGCGGGGCAAAATATATTCCGCCAAGAAACATACTTTCTGATTGTTTCAGCCGGATTTCATGCTTAATCGCGAATTATTCTGTGTCCTTGACGAAATTCGCCCGTAATATCTTTGTCACTGGAATATAAAGGAATGGATCTATGTCCATAGCCCTGGGACTGGCGCCCAGCGAGCAGCGCGTGCTCGACCTGCTCCGTTATCGCGGACCGATGTCCCGCGCGGAGCTGTCGCGCGAATCGGACCTGGCGCCGCCCACCCTGTCGCGACTGATCCAGCAACTGCTCGACCGCGGACTGGTGATCGAATCGGAGAAGGTGCGCGACGGCCAGCGCGGCAAACCCGCGCAGTTGGTGCGGCTGAATCCGCGCGGCGCCTTCGCCGCCGGCATCGCCGTGCAGAGCGAATATCTGGAAGGCTGCATCGTCGACATGGAGGGCGGCGTCTGCGCGAGCGCGAGGCTGCCGCTGCCGACCCTGGCGCCGGATCAGGTGGGCGCGGCGGCCTCGCACATGCTCGGGCAACTGATCGCCGAGGCCGGCATCGACACGTCCCGGTTGATCGGCGCCGGCGTTTCCATGCCCGGCGTGGCGCTGGGCGCGTACGGTTCCGGCACCCGCCCCGAAGGCAACAACGATCTGCCCGACGAATTCGAGGACTGGAAGCCGCTCGATCTGCAGGCGTTCTTCGCCGGAGTGCTGGAACTGCCCTGCTGGCTGGAGAACAGCTCCAAGGCCGTGGCGCTGGCGGAAATGTATTACGGCGAGGGACAACGGCTGGGCAGTTTCGCGGTCATGCACATCGCCTACGGCTTCGGCGGCGGGTTGATCCTCGACCGCCGTCCGTTTCGTGGCGCACGCGGCCACGCCGGCGAATTCGGCGGGCTGTTTCCCTACTCCAGCATCCGCCCCTCGGGCCGCGATCTGCTCGCGTACCTGGGCGAACGCATGGCGTGGCCGCCGCGGCATGTCCGCGACGTGGTGATCGAGGACATTCCCGAACATCTGCTCCACGGGTGGGCCGAGCGGGTCTATCCCTGCATGCACGACCTGTGCAGGTTCCTCACCGTCGCGCTGGATCTGGACGGCATCGTCCTGCACGGCCTGATTCCGGAAAAGCTGCTGCATCTGCTGGCCGATCTCGTGCGCCAGCGCGTGCCGCCGACCCTGCCGCCCGAACTCGTCATGCCCCGCGTCGTGGTCTCGCCCCTGTCCGCTTCCAGCCTGAGTGTCGGCGCCGCCAGCCTGCCGCTGCACTACACCACCGCCGCCACCCCGTAGAGCGGAGCTCGCTCCGCTGCTCCTCCGGCACCGCCCGAATCCACGAAGCCGAGCAAGCTCGGCTCCACCGCATTCGACGCGCCGCCATCGCGGCTGACGCTCAATCCAGCTTCACCACCAGCTTGCCGAAGTTGCGTCCCTTGAGCAGGCCGAAGAAGGCTTCGGGCGCGTTCTCCAGGCCTTCCACGATGTCCTCGCGATACTGGATGCGGCCGTCCGCCAGCCATTGGCCCATCTCTTCCAGGAAGCGGGGAAACAGATCGATGAAATCGCGCTGGATGAAGCCGCGCACGCTCAGGCGCTGGCGCAGGATCTGGCTGAAGAATCCGGGCAGGCGATCCGGTCCTGGCAATACCTGGCCGCGCGCGTTGTAGGTGGCAATCGTGCCGCAGACCGGGATCCGGGCGAAGTCGTTGAGCAGGGGAACGACCGCGTCGAACACCTTGCCGCCCACGTTCTCGAAATACACGTCGATGCCTTCCGGTACCGCGGTGTGCAACTGCTCGGAAAAATCATCCGTGCGGTGATCCAGCGCGACGTCGAAGCCGATCGTTTCCAGGTACCGCCGCTTGGCCTCGCCGCCGGCGATGCCGACGGTGCGCGCACCGCGCATCCTCGCGATCTGGCCGACCGTGGCGCCGACCGGGCCGCTGGCGGCGGCGACCACCAGCGTTTCCCCCGGCTGCGGCTTGCCTATCTCGTGCAGGCCGGCATAGGCGGTGAAGCCCGGCATTCCGTACACGCCCAGCGCCGTGCTGAGCGGCAGCGTCATGCCGTCGAGCCTGCGCGTGATCGCATCGCCATCGACGACCGCGAACGTCTGCCAGCCGCCCGTGGCCACGACCTGATCGCCCACCGCGAATCCGGGATGGCGGGATTCCAGCACCTCGCCCACCGTGCGTCCTTCCATGACGTCGTCGATGGCCACCGGCGGCGAATAGGAACGCCCGGCATCCATGCGTCCGCGCATGTACGGATCCAGCGACAGGTAGCGGTTGCGCAGCAGCACCTGGCCCGGACCGGGCGCGGGCACCGGCAGCCGTTCGAGACGGAAATGCGACGCGTCAGGCTCGCCACTCGGACGCGCCGCCAGGACGATACGGGTGTTGATGGGATTGCTCATTCGCGGGAACCAGGTTCAGGGGGTCCGACAGCATCGCACCGGCACCACTCTCCCTGCCCGGGAACCCGCTCGAAATCTGTGTTCCATCGGGAGCGGTGAACCAACGGGGCGGCCGTCCTCGCCTGCACCGGGGACATGCGACGTCAACCTGCCTTCCATCAGGCAGGTCGGGTCCCCGCGGGAAACGCCGTCCTTTGGCCGACGGGTGCCGTGCTTGGCAGACGGGCGTGCCGGGACTAAGGTGGCGGTCCGCCACGCCGCCGGCGCCGCCGATGAAGTCCTCCGCCCGGGGAACCCTGCAGGCTCGGATCAACCGCCGCGTCCGCCTTGAACTGCGGGCGGTGCGGCGCGCGCTCGCCGATCGGCGTCATCCGCACCGCGCGGTGCACGAGGCGCGCAAGGCCATCCGGCGCCTGCGCGCGTTGCTGGCGCTGGCCGTGCGGCGGCTGGAGGCGATCGAAGTCGTGGACCGGGAGTTGCGGCGCCTCGGCGACAGCCTGTCCCGGCTGCGCGATGCGCAGGTCGCGCTGGAAACGGCCGAGGCCATCGCATCGCAGGAACCGGCCTCCGCGCAGAACGTCGTGCGCTGGCTGGCCGAACGCCGCGATCACATGCTGGAACGCGCGCTCCGCCGCGATCCCGACTTCGCGCGCAGGCAGATGCTGCTTGATGCCTGCACGCGCGCGCTGGAGACGGTAGCGTGGTCGGAACTGGAAGACGACGACCTGCACGAGGCGCTCCGTCATTCGCGCAAGCGCCTGAAAAAAGCCGAACGCAAGGCGGAACGCGATCCGTCGCCGGAGCATCTGCACAGGTTGCGCCGCCGCGCGCGGCGCCTGCGCATGCAACTGGAACTGCTGCGCACGCTGGTCCCGGATTTCCATCCGGAGACGCTTCACGGCGAGACTCCGGGCAAGGCCATCCGCATCCTGCACAAGCAGAGCAATCGGCTGGGTCAACGCCAGGACAAGGAGCACCTGGCCGATGTGCTGGAACGCATGCCGATGACCTTCGAGCGCGAGGTCATGCGCCGGCGCATCGAACGCGAGCTGAAGGAACCGCGCTGACCGGGGCTGTCGCAACGGATACATGATGCCGTCGCGACGTCCCGCCGCACGCTATCGCCGGGAAACCACCCGCCGGTCCGCGTCCAGCCGTTCCATCACCACCTCCAGCGGTGCCGGCCTGGCCACGTAGAAGCCCTGCACGTAATCGCAGGCATTGTCGCGCAGCCAGTCGTACTCTCCCTTTTCCTCGACGCCCTCGGCGATGGTGCGCAAGCCAAGGCCTCGCCCCAGCGCGATGAGAGCGCGGCAGATGGAAGCATTCTTCTCGTCGCGATGCACGCCGATCACGAAACTGCGGTCGATCTTCAGGTAATCCAGCGGCAGATCGCGCAGGTACGCCATGCTGGAGAAGCCCGTGCCGAAATCGTCGATGGAAATGCAGACGCCCTGGCGCTGCAGTTCCTCCAGCGAAGCGCGCACGGCCTCCCGGCTCTTGAGCATCGCCGTTTCCGTGAGCTCCACATGCAGGGCGCCGCGCGGCAATCCATGCCTGTCCTGCACCTGGCGAAGACTCGATGGCAGGGTGCCCTGCAGGAACTGCACGGCGGACACATTGACGGCGATGGCGATGTCGTCCCAGCCTGCCGCGCCCAGCCGCGCCCTCGCCCGGGCCGCATGCTCCAGCACCCATTCGCCGATCGGCACGATCAAGCCGGATTCCTCGGCCAGCGGCACGAAATGGGCCGGCGGTACGTAGCTGCCGTCGTGCTGGCGCCAGCGCAGCAAGGCCTCCATCGCCACGACGTCGCCGGTGGTCAGGCAGGTGACGGGCTGGAAGAACAGCTCGAACTCGTTGCCTGCGATCGCACGGCGGAGCCGGGACAGGATGGCCAGGCGCTCGGCGGCCTGCTCGTTCATTTCCAGCCGGAACACGGTCGCGGGCTCGTTCTCGTTGCGGGAATGCAGCGCCGCCAGCGCGGCGTGATCGACCACCTGCTCCGCGGCGCCGGGCACCACGCCCGGCGAATCGGCCACGCCAATCCAGGCTTCGACCCGGTGGCTGCCGCCTTCGAATTCGACCGGATCCGCCAGCACCCTGACCACCTCCGCGACGAGCCGCTCGATCTCGCGCGCGTCCCGTGCGACGAGCACGAACGCATCAGAGGGCAGGTAGGCGGCCGGCCCGTAGCGGCCGGCCACCGCGGACAGCCGGCGCGAGATCTCCGACAGGATGGCTTCGCCCATCCGCCGGCCGAGCGTGGGGGAGACCACCTCCAGATCCCGCAGTTGGAGGTAGACCGCGCCATAGGGCGTATGCCAGTTCTGCGAGCGCGCATTCACCTGATCGATCAGCGCGCGCAGTTTCAGCAGGCCCGTGCTTTCATCGTGCGTCGCCCGCCACGCCAGATCCTCCTCGTAGGCGACCCGTTCGCTGACGTCCTCGGCCAGCACCAGCCGGGCCGGGCGTCCGTCGAACTGGATGCTGCTGCTGTGCACGCGCACGTACATGGGGCGTCCGTCGCGGCTGTAGTGGATCCAGACATTTTCCGATTCGCGCGGCTCGGCGGTATCGTGCACCGACTTCAGCACCTCGGCCTGCTCCTCGGGCGAACGGATCTGGAGGATGGTCATGCCGAGGAACTCCTCGCGCGAATAGCCGTACTTGCGGATGGCCGCCTCGTTCACCGCCAGGAACCGCAGCGATTCCAGGTCGAACACCCAGAACGGCAGCGGATTCAGATCGAACAGCTCGCGGAACTGGATTTCCGCACGCTCGATCTGCGCCTGGCTTTCGCGCCGTTCGGTGATGTCAACGATGGTGCCGGTCATCAGCGGCTTGCCGGCTTCGTCTGCCACCCGCGCACCGCGCGCGCTGATCCAGCGGATCCTCCGGTCCGGAAGGACAACCCGGTATTCGGAATGGAACGACTGCCCGCTGGACAGCGAGTCGGAAAACTCGCGGCTGACGCGCTCGCGATCCTCGTCGTGCATGCGTTCGAAAAAGTCTTCCAGCGGAATCAGGTCCGGCTTCTGGTCGAATCCGAACAGCGCGGCCGCCTGCGCGGAGGCGCGGACCTTTTCCTGATCCAGCTCCAGCGCCCAGACCCCGGCACGCGAGGCTTCCTGCGCCTTGGCCAGCCAGTCGGCATGCCGCACCAGTTCTCCCTGCGTGGCAAGGCGCGCGGTTTCCGAAGACAGCAATCGCCTGACGAGATAGGCTGCACCCAGCCAGTAGAAGACCAGCAGCAGTGACGCGCTGACCACATAATTCCACCACGGCGCCAGCACTTCCCGTTCGGCGATGCCGACCGCGACCACGAACGGATAGCCGCTGGTGGAGGTGAAGCTGGCGTAGCGCCTGACCTGGTCGAGGGGGCTGACCCGCCTGACCTGCGTGGTTTCTCCCGCCGCAAGTAGCGGGATGTCGACCCGCTTGCCGATATCGCCCGCCTCGCCCTGACGCGCCAGCAGGTACCCGCCACGATCCAGGATGGCCGCGCTGCCGAGCTGGCCGATGTCCAACCCTTCCAGCAGGCGTTGCAGTTCGCCAGTCCGCAAACGCGCCACCAGCCAGTTGCCATCGGGGGTCCGCAACGCCAGCGGGACCACCGGATGGCTGTGGCCCTGCACCTGCAGCCTGCCGGTCCTGAGATCCCCTTCTCCCGGGGGCGGCTGGAAGTTCGCCTGCGAGGAATACTCGCTGACCCCGCGCCGTATCGGCTTTCCCTCGCGATCATAGAGATCGATGTCCTGCAGCTCGGCATTCCTGGAAATCACGGCGCGGATGGCCGAGGAGATGTCCCAGGTACTCTGCGATGGATAGTCGCGGACGTAGCCGTCGGCATCGCCCGCCATGCCGCGCAGGGCGCGTTCCAGGTGGCGTAGCTCGTAATGGAGCAGGCGGTCGATGCCCACCGCGACCGCCAGGCTGTGGCGCTCGGCGGCATCGACCCGCGTGCCGCGGTCATGCACGATCGCCGCCAGCAGCGCGACGGTGAGCGCCAGCCCCAGCAGGATGCCGAACCGCCGGAATGCCGGCAGGGAACGGGCCAACGTGGCAAACCTTGCGGGATTCATGTCCATTGAATCGTCAGTCATGGCGGGGAAGATCGCTCAGGACGGCCCTCATTCCACGGGTGGGATGATTTTTTTACGTTACCGAGTGCGCGTAGGTGTTTTTGTGATGAATGTCGTCACTTGCCGTTGACCCGGAAACGCGAGCCGGCTGCGGATTCCGGCAAGGGATCCTTGCTGTTGCAAGCCATCCGCCAACGATGCGAATGGCGGGACATTTCCAGGCGAACTCAGGCACTGGGCGCTTCCGCGCCCAGTACGCTCACCCGGTATTGATCACGGCCCCCCTCCTTCGCCTCGTACAGCGCATCGTCCGCCGCCACCAGCAGATCCTCCTGCGCCTCCACTTCGCGGGCGAAGGCGGCGCCGATGCTGGTGGAGATCTGCAAGGTCAGATCCTCCAGCTGCAGCGGTTCGCGGACGCTGGCGATGATCTTCTCGGCGACCACCTTGACCATCACCGGGTGGGTGATGTGTTCAAGCAGGATGACGAACTCGTCACCGCCCAGCCGCACCACCAGATCGGTCGCGCGCACGCACGACACCAGCCGGCGCGCGAATTCGCGGATGACCCTGTCGCCGACCGCGTGTCCATGCGTGTCGTTGATGCATTTGAAGTGGTCGATGTCCAGGTACATCAGCGCCAGCGCCTCGCCGCTGCGCTCGATGCGCAGCAACGCCAGCGACAGCCGTTCCTCCAGTTGCCGGCGGTTGGGCACGCCGGTCAGCGCATCCACCCGGCTCAACCGCTCCAGTTCGCGGCGACTGGCTTCCAGCGCTTCTTCCGCCGCCACCCGCCGGCTGATGTCGCGCCCGGTCAGGATCAAGTCGTTCTCCGCCGGATTGTTTTCCTTGGGGATGGGACGCATGACCACCTCCATCCACAGGTAGTGCCCGTCGCGGTGGCGGACCCGGTACTTGAGCGTCTGCGGCTGGCCGGAAGCAAGCACCTCGTCCATTGCCACACGTTGCCGGCCCTGGTCGTCGGGATGCACCAGGCTCCAGCGCAGGCCCAGCATTTCCGCCGGCTTCCAGCCGAGGATGTCCTCGGACGCGGGGGACACGTACACGCGCTCGCCATCCGGCCGCAGCCGCACCACCAGATCGCCGGAGTAGTCGGCCAGCAGGCGGTAGCGGTGCTCGTTCTCGCGCACCCTGGAAGTCAGCTTGTCGCGCTCGGCCATGCCCAGCACCACCGGGATGGTGATCAGGCAGCCGCCGGCCAGGTACAGCTGAAGCAGCGCGATGCGGCCGGCATCGCCCAGATCCTCCGGTCCCCACAACGGACCGTTGCCCTGGGCGGTCAGGGTGCCGCCGATGACGCCCAGCAGGATCACGCCCGCCGCCACGCCCGGGAACCGATGCCGGAACGCGGCCAGCAACAGCGGCGGATAGGTCAGGAACAGCACCGGGTACGAGGTGCTGAACACCAGCGCACCCACCGCGGCAATCAGCGCCATGCTGATGACGAAGCTGCGCCGCTTGCCGCGCGGCGCGATGGCCCGCCAGCCTTCCACGTGCAGGACCAGGGTGGTGGTGGCGAAGATCACCATGCCCACCACGTGCGCGGCGTACCAGCCCAGGAACGCCCGCACGAAACTGGACGGCAGCGAAGCTTCCGCCATCCACGCCGCCAGCACGCCGGACAACGCGCAGCCGGCCAGTGTGCTGGCCGTGGCAACGCCCCCCAGGGTCAGCCAGCGCTGCGGGTCGCCCACGTTCGGCACCACCCGGCGCACCGACCACGCGACCACCAGCACTTCGATCAGATGGCAGGTCGCCAGGAAGGCCGCGGCTCCCAGCGGCACCCCGGCCAGCCACTGGCCCAGCAGGTCCGCCGCGATGCCGACACCCAGACAGAGCGGCCAGGCGCGCGTCTCGCGCGCCAGCAGCCAGCCGGTGAGGATGCCGCTGGATATCCAGACGGCGGCGAGTTCGTCCGCGCCTTTCCCCCATTTCAGGGAAAGCCACGCCGTCCCTCCGACCAGCACGGCCAGCGCGATGCCGTCCGACCACCGATTGACCTGCTTCCCAGCGCCCACCGCGCCCCCTCGCCATACCCGGCCAGACGCCAGCCTGGCCTGCCTCCCGTCATCGACGTGTCGATGACCCCGCGCCAGTGTAGCCACCCCGGGGCCGGGGGATAACGGGGCGGCATGCATCGTCGGGGGGATTCGACGCTTCCTGGACGCCGGCCGTCAGCCGGCGCCGCGCACCGCCATCGCGCGATCCCATCGTCCGCCGGGTCCGGCCTGCCCGCGGGAGACCCCGCGGACGCGATGCTCAGACGACGCCGTGCCGCTTCAGCAGCGCCTGTTCGTCGCCCGATACCCAGCCGAAGACCCTGGCCTCGCCGTCCCGAACCTGGACCAGGTAATGCACCTCGAAATCGATCGCCGTTTCGGCGAGATCGTCGCGCGCATAGGTCGCGGTCCATGCCACGCTGGCCATGCAGTGAAGCCCGTCGATGGGCGCGACGCGGATATCCCGTATCCGCATCCGCCGGGTACCGATGTCGCGATAGTGCGCATACCCCTGGGCCATGACGTTCCTGAGCTGCTGATCGTTCTTGCCCGACATCACCCCGGCCGGCGAAGCGGCGATGACGTCCGAGGCATACAGGGATGCGACCTCGTCCATGTCCGCCTCGCCCGCCAAGGCTTGCCGGAACAGCCGCTCGTAGCGTTCAAACAGCGTTCTTACTTCCGTTTCCATGACAGGCGCTCCGATGAGGGTGCCGGCCCCATTCTGCCTCCCCGGAACGGTGGCAAGCCGGTGAAGGCGCCGCCTGCGGCGGGATCGTCCCTCCTGACGCCTGCTGTCGCGTCCGCTGGCATGCACGGGTGGAATCCGGCACCCAACCGGGGACCTGCGCCCACTCGCCGGCAAAGGCGTGCTTTTCACGACCCGACCACGCTGGCGGCCGCAGGCTCGGCTGGCAACGCCGTGCCTCCGGAGATTCCGCCATGATGCGTCGTGGTTCGTTTGCAGGGCTCCTGCTTGCCGCGTTGTCCGGGATGGCGGCGATCACCGGATCCGGCCAGGCGCACGCGGCCACGATCACGGTGGGCAACTGCGACGACGCCGGTCCCGGAAGCCTCCGCGCGGCGGTGGGTTCCGCCGCCAGCGGCGACATCATCGACCTGCGCGGGCTGGCCTGCGATCGCATCGTGCTCGGCGGCAGCCTGTACTTCGGGCAGGAGGACCTGACCTTCAAGGGTCCCGGGCGCGCGCGACTGGCCATCGACGGCAACTGGTACGGCAACCGGGCCATCGAGCACTGGGGGCGCGGGACGCTGCGCATCGAGGAGCTTTCCATCGAGAATTCGCGCGACGAGCTAGGCGGCTCGCACGACATGGGCGGCTGCATCAAGTCGCTGGGGAACATCGAGATCGTGCGTTCCCGCGTGCACCACTGCCTGCTGGTCGTCCGTGATGACATCTACTGGACCGAGGAAGGCCGTGGCGGCGCGATCTATGCCTTCGGCGACGTGCTCATCGAGCGCAGCATCGTGTCCGATGCCCACGTGACGACCTTCGGCTATGGCGGTGCGGTCAACGCGGGCGGCACGGTGACGGTCCTGGACAGCCAGATCCGCGACAGTTCGGCGTACTACGGCGGTGGCATCGCCGCGAACGACCTGACGTTGCGACGTTCGGTCGTGAGCGGAAACCGGGCGCGGGTCGGCGGCGGATTGCACATCGATGGCGCCGCGCTGATCGAGGACTCCACGATTTCCGGCAATGCCGCCTCCGAGCCGCAGCATCCTGCCCGCGACGAGGCCCTGGCCGGGGGAGGGATCAACGCCTACTCCGGTCCCGTCATCGTCAACAGCACCTTCAGCGGCAATGTCGCCGAATACTGGGCGGCGATGCTCCTGCAGGGCGGCGGCGCAAGGATCCTCAACAGCACCATCGCCTTCAACGAGAACACCCTGGATTGCAGGGGCGCGCTACGGTCGGTCCTGGAACTCGACCTGGAAAGCACCGTGGTCGCACGCAACACCTGCCTCGGCGCGCCATCCATCGACGTCTCCGTCTACATCGACGGCGTCGTGGGCGGCCACAACCTGATCCAGTCATCGCAGGCCTCGTTGCCGGCCGACACCCTCCAGGCCGATCCGCTGCTCTCGCCGTTGGCGGACCACGGCGGTCCGTCGCCCACCCACCTGCTCCTGCGTGGCAGCCCGGCCATCGATCGTGGCAGCAACCTGCTCGATCTCCGCCACGACCAGCGTGGGCGTCCGTTTGCGCGCGTGCGCGGCAACGCGCCGGACATCGGCGCGACCGAGAGCAGGTTCCGGGCGGAGTGACCCATGCCGCCGGCCGCCGTCCGGCCCGCGTGGCCATGCTTCGCGGGCATCGCCGTCGGTGCGGGTGGACACGGGCAACAGGCAAGCGGAGTCCGCATGCGAACCACTACCGTCCAGATCGACGCAATGAAGCTTGCGGCCACGCTTGCCGGCGATGATCGACTGCCGCCACTGCTGTTGCTGCATGGATGGCCGCATTGCCGCCATCTCTACGATCCGGTGATCGACGCATTGGGCGGACACGCGTTCGCGATGGCCATCGACTTGCCGGAAGTAGGCGAATCGCGGGGCCCACCGCCGTCTTCCGACAAGGCCACCCTGGCCGACGTGGCGATCGCGGCGGCCGAACGATTGGGGGGATCGCGCCCCGTCGTGGCCGGCATCGACGTCGGTGGAATGATTGCGTACGCGGCGGCCCGTTACCACGGCGATCGCATTGCCGGGGCGATGGTGATGAATACGGCGGTGCCGGGATTGGACCCGTGGGACGAGGTGGTCGCGAATCCGGCCATCTGGCATTTCGCTTTCCATCGGGTGCCGTCTCTTCCCGAAGCGCTGGTGGCGGGCAGGCAGCGTGCCTACTTCGATTACTTCATCGATGCCTTGTCACGCGACAGGCAGGCGGTTGGAAACGACATGCGCCAGCGGTTCGCCGAAGCCTACCAGCGCCCGGAAGCCCTGCGTGCCGGGTTCGAGTGGTACCGGGCCATGCCCGAGGACGCGGAGCGGAACCGGGAATGCGTGCCCTTCGATACGGCCCTGGCCTACGTCCGTGGCGATGCGGACCCCGCCGACCTGCAGGAATACCTGGCTGGACTGCGCGCCGGCGGTGCGGTCAATCCCGCCGGAAGCCTGATCCCGCGATCCGGGGAACTTCTGCCGCTGGAGAACCCCTCGGCGTTCGTCGCCACGGTGCTGGCGTTCATGCGACGGGCAAACGCGTCGGGCCACTGACCGCGCGGCTTGCCGGGCACACCGCCAGACGTTCGCAGACACCACGGGACCTTCATCTACGCTCGGCTGCGGGCGCGGCACTCTCGCCGACCGGCGGATCCAGCCATGGGGTTCCATCCTCGCGCCAGTGCACCGGCTGGATGCGCGGGGATCGCTTCGCCGTGCATTTCATGTCGGGTCCGGGATTGGCGTGATACACGATCCAGGCACTGCCGTCGGGCATGTCGAAGAAGCCGTTGTGGCCGGGTGCGTGGACATGGCCGGCGGGATTCTTCGCCAGGATGGGTTGCGGCGCCTTGGTCCACGACGAGGCTTGCAGCGGATCGCTTCCGGGGCGCGCGTGCAGCAGGCCGATCGCATAATCGTCCGACCAGCAGGCGCTGCCCGAGTATGAGAGGAACAGATCGCCCCGGGGCCCGGCGAGGAATTCCGGCCCTTCCAGGATCTGCCGGCCGCCCTGCCGCTCCCAGTCCTGGTCCGGGCGCGCGATGATGGTTTCCTCGCCGACCAGCGTCCACGGATCGGACATCGCCACGATTGCGAGCACGCTGTCCGGTCCGACGTATGGCGAATAGACGAAGTAGCGCTTGTCGCCGATGGCGAACGTGGTGCCGTCGATGCCGGGATGCCGGGTGGCGAGCCGACCACGATCGCGCCATTCGCCGGTGGTCGGATCGGCGTTTCCGTTTTCCAGCACGAAGACGCCGCGATGATCGTCGTCATCGTGGCCGCTGGCCGCGGCGGTGTAGTACACGTACCACTTGCCGTCGATGCGATGCAGCTCCGGCGCCCAGATCGACTGGGCGTTCGGACCGCGCGCCGGCGGCCGCCAGATGGTCGTCTCCTCCGCCTCGGCCAGGCGCGCGAGATCGCGGGTCTTGCGGATCGCCAGCCGGTTGCCGTGCGTGCCCATGTAGTAGTAGATCCCGCCGTCGCGGACGATCCAGGGATCCGGCCCGGAAGGCAGCAGCGGATTCCGGAATTCCGGTGGTTCGGCGGCATTCGCCGTGCTCGTGTACAGCAGGATTGCGCCCAGCAACAGGCGTGCCGGCCAATGGAACATGAGTCCTCCTCGGTTTCCGGTCAGCCCGGCGCCGCGTGATGCGGACGACGGCGGGAAGACGGGCCGCGTGCGACCCGGTTTGCATGGAGCCGCCAACGTAATCATATAATCCGACAATATACAAGCCGCCTCCGCGCCGATCGCGGCCAGCGGATCGCACCGCCCACATTCGAGCCTCGCCATGAACCACGCGCACGCGGACAGCATCGTCGGAATCAACTGGGGCAGCTCCAATTTCCGCGCCTATCTCATCGCCGCCGACGGCCAGGTGATCGACACGCTCGAATCCGCCTCCGGCATCACCACGCTCTCGCGCGAGGGCATGGTCGATGTCGCCAATCGCGTGCGCGCACGCTGGCCACAGGCCGGCGCCGTCTACGCGGCCGGCATGATCGGCTCCAACATCGGCTGGATCGACGCGGGCTATGTCGACTGCCCGGCCGGCCTGCGGACGGTGGGCGCGGGCCTGGTGCCCGTGCGCATCGGGGAACTGTCGCTGCACATCGTTCCCGGCCTGGCCTGCGTGCGCGAGGCCGATGGCGCGCCGGACATCATGCGCGGCGAGGAAACCGAACTGTTCGGCCTGCTGGCCGGCGATCGACTCGGTGATTCGCCCGTGATCGCCCTGCCCGGCACGCACACCAAATGGGTGCGCCTGCGCGACGGGCGCGTGCATGACTTCATGACCGCGATGTCGGGCGAAATCCACGACCGCCTGTCCGCGGCGGGCCTGCTCGCCTCGGTCGTGGAGGGCCCGGGCCACGATGGCCCCGCGTTCCGGGACGGCGTAGGCGCGGCCGCGGCCCATGCCCTCGGCCTGGGCGCGCTGCTGTTCGGCGTTCGCGCACGGGTGATTCGCGGCCTGCTGCCGCGCGCGGACGCCAGCGCCTACCTGCGCGGCCTGTTGATCGGGGCCGAGATCGCCGACGCGCTGGCGCTGTTTCCGGAACTGCGCGCCACCACCGTGCCGCTGGTCGGATCGGCACCGGTGTGCATGTTGTACCAGGCTGCGCTGGCGGTGCAGGGGATCGCCTCGCGGCCGGTCGCCTCGGCGGATGCCGTCGTACGCGGATTCACCGGCATCCACGCGTTGCGCGGCTAGGTTGGCCGAGGTTGCTCACGCGGGCCGCGTGACCGAGGCCGCCTGCCATGTGTTGCGCCGCAACGTGCATATTGTCTGATTATATGTTTTTGTAGCCTTCCACGCCGTTGGGAGAGGTCAAGAGCGATGTTGCTTGGCAAGGGGATGGCAGTTGGTTGCATGGGTGCGCTGGCGCTCGCGGTCGCCGCATCGGCGGGCGCGCAGCAGCGCACGGTCATCGGCACGCTGCCGGACGGCACGAAGGTCGAATCCATCCTGCTGCGCGACGGCAGCGGCATGCAGGCGCGTGTACTGACGCTGGGCGCGGCGCTGCATTCGCTGGAAGTGCCGGATCGCGACGGCAAGTACGCCGACGTGGTGTTGGGCGACGCGACGCTGCAGGCCACGCTGGCCAAGCCGCAATATTTCGGCACCGTCGTCGGGCGCTTCGCCAATCGCATCGCCCGCGGCAGGTTCACGCTGGATGGACGCGAATACAGCGTGCCCACCAACGATGGCCCCAACAGCCTGCACGGCGGCGCCCGTGGCTTCGACAAGGTGGTCTGGGACGTGGTCGAGGCCAAGCCTGATCGCGCCACCCTGCGCCACGTCAGCGCCGACGGCGACCAGGGCTATCCCGGCACGCTGACGGTCACCGCCACCTACGCGCTCGAAGGCGATGGCCGCCTGGCGATTGAATACCGCGCCAGCACCGATGCGCCGACCATCGTCAACCTGAGCAACCACGCCTACTGGAACCTGTCCGGCGAAGGATCCGGCACGGCGATGGATCACGAATTGATGATCGCCGCCGACGCCTATACGCCGGTCGACGCCACCCTGATTCCAACGGGCGAGTTCCGGCCGGTGGCCGGCACCGTGTTCGACTTCCGCACGCCCAAGCCAATCGGCCGGGATCTTCGCACCGGCAGCGAGCCGCAGTTGCTGCATGGTCGCGGCTACGACCACAACTGGGTGATCAGCCGCGAACCGGCGAAGGAAGCCCGCGAGGTGGCGCGCGTGCATGACCCGCGTTCCGGCCGGGTGATGTCGCTGGTGTCCGCGCAGCCCGGCCTGCAGTTCTATTCCGGCAACTTCCTGGACGGCACCACGGTGGGCAAGAGCGGCCGCGTATACCGCCAGGGCGATGCCATCGCGCTCGAACCCCAGCTGTTTCCCGACACGCCGAACCAGCCCGCCTTCGGTTCGGCGCGCCTTGTGCCCGGCCAGCAGTACGTGAACCGCATGGTCTACCGGTTCTCCACGGACAAGGACGCCAGCAGCACCCGTTGATCCCGGCGCCAACCGGCGCCGCATGCCACCCACCGCGACGGCCCTTGCCGCCGTGGATGCCGGAGGCATGCCCGAATCCTCTCAGGTAATGGAGATGCATCCGATGCAAAAGTGGCTCACCCCCCTGCTTGCAATCCTGTTCGCCGCGACCGCGCCGATGGCGACGGCCGCCGACGGCGAACGCTGGTCGCAGGCCGAAGCGAAGAGCTGGTACGAACAGCAGCCCTGGCTGGTCGGCGCCAACTACACCACCTCCAACGCGATCAACCAGCTGGAGATGTTCCAGGCCGAGAGCTTTGATCCGGTGGCGATCGATCGCGAGCTCGGCTGGGCGCGCGAAAAGTTCGGCATGAACACCATGCGCGTCTATCTGCACGACCTGCTGTGGAAGCAGGATCAGAAAGGTTTCCTGAAGCGCCTCGACCAGTTCCTCGCCATCGCTGCGAAGCACGGCATCCGGCCGATGCTGGTGCTGTTCGACAGCTGCTGGGATCCGGATCCGGTGCTCGGCGCGCAGCGCCGCCCGATTCCCGGCGTGCACAACTCCGGCTGGCTCCAGAGCCCGGGCCGGCACGAACTGGTCGATCCGGCCAACGACGCGCACTTCCGCGCCTACGTACAGGGCGTGGTCGGTGCCTTCGCCAACGACAAGCGGGTGCTGGCCTGGGACCTGTGGAACGAACCGGACAACCCGGGCGGCGGCAACTACATGGACAAGCAACTGGACCGCGAGCAGGCGCGCATCGAGGAACTGCTGCCCAGGATCTTCGAATGGGCGCGCGCGAAGAAGCCGATCCAGCCACTCACCAGCGGCGTGTGGATCGGCGACGACTGGTCGCCTGGCGCCAAGAGCCTGAACGCCATCCAGCGCACCCAGCTGGAGCAGTCCGACGTCATCACCTTCCACAACTACGAACAGCCCGAAGCCTTCGAGGCGCGCATCGCCCAGTTGCGCGGCTACGACCGTCCGCTGATCTGCACCGAGTGGCTGGCGCGCGGCAACGGCTCCAACGTGGACACCATCCTGCCGATCGCGCGGCGCGAGAACATCGGCATGATCAACTGGGGCTTCGTCGACGGTGCCATCCAGACCCGCTTTCCGTGGGACAGCTGGCAGCGCCCGTACACCATGCAGGAGCCGACCCTGTGGTTCCACGATCTGCTCAAGGCCGACGGCACGCCCTACCGCGCGCGTGAAGCCGAGCTGTTCCGCAAGCTTGCCGACACGCCCGGGAACGCCGTTCCCAGTCACTGAACCGAGACGCCCCACCGGCCGCTCCCGCGGCCGGCGGATCGCTCACGCCCCTCTTCCGGAGAAGATGTCATGAACACTCGTTTTCCCCGCTCCCTGCTGTCGCTTTCGATCCTGTCCGCCCTCATGTTGCCGACGCTGGCCATGGCCCAGGATGGCAACGCCGGTACGACCGCGCAGCAGGCGCCGGCCGACCAGAATCCTTCCTCCCAGGACGCCACCAACCTGGATACGGTCGTGGTCACCGCGTTGCGCCAGAGCCTGCAGACCGCGCAGGCGATCAAGCAGGACGCGGACATGGTGGTCGATTCGATCGTCGCCGAGGACATCGGCAAGCTGCCCGACAACAGCGTGGCGGACGCGCTCCAGCGCGTGACCGGCGTGCAGATCGCACAGGGCGGACAGGGCGAGACGACCTCGGTGGTGATCCACGGCCTGCCCAACGTCATCAGTACCCTCAACGGTCGCGAGATCTTCAGCGGCTCCGGGCGCGGCTACGCTTTCCAGAACCTGCCGGCCACCGCGGTGAAGACCCTGCGCGTCTACAAGAGCAGCGAGGCCAGTCTGCCGCTGGGCGGCATCGCAGGACTGGTCGACATCGAGCTGCGCCGTCCGTTCGACTTCGACGGCGCCGAAGTGGCCGGCACCCTCACCGGTACCCACAGCGAGTACGGCGGCAAGGTCGACCCCAACGCCAGCCTGCTGCTCAGCAACCGCTGGGACACCGACGCCGGCGAATTCGGCGCGCTGGTCAACTTCGGCTATCTGGGCAAGCACTACGCCTACGACGCGGTGTGGGGCGACTTCCCGAAGATCGTGACCGATGGAAGCAACAACCCGATACGTACCGCCGAGGGCAACCTGATCGCCGCACCGAATGGTTGGGGCACGGCGTACAACCAGGGCGATCGCAAGCGCGGCGCGTTCAACTACGCCCTGCAGTGGAAGCCCAACGATCGCACCGAGGTCTACCTGGAAGGGCTGTACGACTGGGTGCGCGACGATTTCGACCAGGCGTTCTACTTCTCGTTCCCGAACGGCGCGGTGGCCCCGTCGCAGCTCGGCGTCGGCAACCACTGCTATCCGAACCAGCTGGACGGACCGCTGGCCGGCCAGACCGTCTGCGACGCGACCAGCGGTTCCTGGACCGGCGATACCTACGCCGCGACCAGCACCCAGGCACACAAGCAGCGCGGCCAGGACATCCAGAACGCGCTGGGGGTGAAGTGGGACGGCGACCAATTGCACCTGTCCACCGAGTTCACCCGCACGTCCGGCTACTACCGCGACGAGAACTTCATCATCGACACCTTCCTCAGCGGCCCGATCACCACGGTCTGGGAAGGCACGTCCGGTAGTCACCAGAACTGGTACCTGGCCGGCGACCCGGCGCTGGATCCGTCGCGCTTCTACCTCAACGGCCTGTTCCAGACCTGGGCACACTCGGGTGGCGAGGAGAACAGCTGGCGTGGCGATGGCCGCTTCGAATTCATCGACGGCCCGATTGCGTCGATCCAGTTCGGCCTGCGCTATGCGGATCGCACCGCCAGCGCCAAGGGCAGCGTGGAAATCTCCACGCCGCCGCCGGGCGGCGCGGGCACCGACAACATCACCGCCAACCCGAACCCGGACAACCAGGTGGTGGGCCTTTTCCCGGCCTCCAGCTTCTTCTGCAGCAAGCGCGACAACGCCGCGCTGCACCAGAAATTCCTGGTGCCCTGCTACGACTACTTGATCGACAACGCCGACGCGCTGCGCGCGTTCTACGGCCTGCCCGCCGGACTGGCCCCGGAGAATCCCGGCCGCTTCTTCGACATCGGCGAGCGCAAGGCCGCCGGCTACCTGCAGGCCAAGTACGACTTCGAGTTGTTCGGCCTGCCGGTCGACGGCCTGGTCGGCGTGCGGGTGGAGAAGGTGAAGCGCGATCTCAGCGCCTTCTCCTTCGATGCAAGCACCAGCGTCTACAGCCCGATCACGCGCCAGACCGACGACACCAACACGCTGCCCAACGCCAGCATGAACCTGCACTTCAGCGATGAGTGGCAGCTCCGCCTGGTCGCCGCCAAGACCATCAGCTATCCGGACTTCGGCGCGCTCAACCCGTCGATATCGCTCAATCCGGGCACCATCAACCGCCCCGGGATCGCATCCAGCGGCAATCCGGATCTGAGCCCGATCGAATCGATGAACTACGACGCTTCGCTGGAGTGGTACTTCTCGCCGGTGGGCTATGCCAGCGCGGGTGTGTTCTATCGCGACATCGACGGCTACATCCAGACCTACGTCACCAACGTGACCATCGGTGGCGCGCCGTACGAACTGTCCTCGCCGCAGAGCGCCGGCAGCGGCCACCTGCAGGGCGTCGAGCTGGCCTACCAGCAGACCTTCGACTTCCTTCCCGGCGCCTGGAGCGGCCTGGGCGCGCAGTTGAACTACACCTACATCGACGGATCCACCCGCTCGCCACAGTTCATCGGCGGACCGGAAATCTCGCGGCCGCTGCAAAACGTGTCGAAGAACAACTACAACGCGGTGCTGTTCTACGAGAACCAGGGGCTTTCGGCGCGACTGGCCTACGGCTACCGCAGCCGCTACATCGACTTCTTCACCCAGCCCACCGTGTCCGGCAACGAGGACCAGGTGGAACCGGCCAGCTCGCTGGACTTTTCGGTCAGCTACGACGTGACCCCGCAGACCACGCTGGTGTTCTCGGCCACCAACCTGCTGGGCAACAACCTGCACCAGTTCTGGGGCGACGGCGATACCCGTCCGCGCGACATCCGATTCCAGGACAAGACCCTCGCCCTGGGCCTGCGGTTCAAGCTGTGAACAAGCACGCGACGCCCCGCGTGAAGTGGCTGGCACCGGCGCTGCTGTGCGCCGGTGCGGCCACCGCCGCGCCGGCCACGGACGATGCCGCCCGCGGCGCGCGCCTGGCCGCGGGCGTCGGTTACGTATCGGCGATCCAGTTGGCGCACCAGCCGCGGGCGGACGACAACGGGCGCATGTTGCTGGTGTTCGAGCCGTCCGCTCCGGGCGGTATTCCGCTATACGAAAGCCGCGACGCAGGCGGGCATTGGCGGCAAGTCGGCGAGATCACCGATCAGCCGCACGGCGATGTGCGCCGCTGGCAACTGCGCTGGCAACCGCACCTGAGCGAGCTGACCCGTTCCAGCGGCGACCTTCCGGCGGGCACCCTGCTGCTCGCCGCCAATTCGACCGGCCGCAACGAACGCGATCAGGTGATCGCGCAGGACCTGCAGCTCTATGCCAGCCGTGACGGCGGCCAGCATTGGGAGTATCGCGGCAGCATCGTGCAGGGCGGTGGCCAGCCCTCCGATCGACTCAACCAGGGGGTCTGGGAACCCTACATCGTGGTGCTGGACGACGGCCGCATGGTCGCCTTCTACTCCAGCGAGCAGCACAAGCCGGCCGGTTTCAACCAGTTGCTGGCGCACAAGGTCTCGCTCGACGGTGGCCGCAGCTGGGGCGAGGAGACCGTGGACGTCGCACTCCCGGGTGGTGTCGAACGCCCCGGAATGGCCATCGTCGAACGCGTCCCCGGTCGCGGCTACGCGATGGTGTTCGAGAACATCGACGGTGAACGCAACGGCCAGGTCCATCTGAAATTCAGCGCCGATGGACTGGACTGGGGCGCGCCGGAGGATCCGGGCATCGCCCTGCGCACCGCCGCCGGCGCCTGGCCGGCGGCGTGCCCGAGCATCCGCTGGCTGCCCGGCGAAACCGCGGATGGCGTGTTGCTGGTGGCCGCGCAACGGGCCGGCGGCGGTGGCGATGCGGGTGGCCGCACGCTCTATCGCAATGACCATGGCGGACGCGGACCCTGGTGGGAAGTCGACGCCCCGGTGCGCAAGGCCAGCGGCAACATCCACGCCGGCTGGACCCAGGCCATGCTGGTCCGCGCCGACGGCCAGTTGCTGCACATCACCTCCTCCTCCATCGCCTCGGCGCCCGCGCGGGCCGAGTCCAACGAGATCCTGCAGGCCACCGCGCCGCTGGCGCTGGGGCGGTACGAAGCCGAGAACGCGGCCCGCCGCCGCGCCGCGCAGATCGACGACGCCAGCGCGTCGGCCGGCCGCAAGGTGCGCCTGGCCAGCGGCGCCGGCGCCGATCTCGTGTTCGAGGTCCGGGCCGGGCGCGCCGGCGATCGCCACATCCGCCTGCGCTACGCCGACATCGGCTTCGCCGCCGCGCCGCGCGTGCGGGTGAATGGCCGGGAGCTGCCCTCCCCCGCTTCCGCCGCCAGCACGCCCCGCGCCGGCTGGCGCGAGGCGGCGTTCGTCGCATCCCTGGAGGAAGGCGACAACCGCATCGTCGTCAGCAACGGCGACCGGCCGCTGGACTACGACTATCTGGACATCGCCCCCGCGACGGTGGCGCCATGATTTCCCACGGTTCCCATGCCATGCCCCCAGTCGTGCTATACCCCTATTGTCGGATAATCAGAGTGGCCGCCGGACGCGGCGCACCGAACCCAAGGGGCTCCAGTGAAGCAAATCGCGGTACGCAATCTCTACGACCAGGTCATCCAGGCGATCGGCCGGATGATCGTCAGCGGCGAGATCAAGCCCGGCGAACTCCTGCCGCGCGAGGAAGTGCTGGCCCAGCGCATGGCGGTGAGCCGGACCGCGCTGCGGGAAGGATTGAAGGTACTCGGTTCCAAGGGCCTGATCGAAACCAAGCAGAAGACCGGCACCCGGGTGCGCGAACCACGCCACTGGAACCAGCTCGACGGCGACATCCTGGCCTGGCGATGTGCCTCGATGCCGACCGAGGACTTCGTCGAGAAGCTGGTGGAGATGCGCGAAATCATCGAACCGGCGGCGGCGGCGGCGGCGGCACGGCGGCGCTCGCCGGAGCAGTTGGCGAAGATCAAGGCGGCCTACGAGGCGATGGCCGCGGCCACGGACCAGGATGCCTGGGCCAAGGCGGACCTGGACTTCCACGAGAGCGTGCTGGACGCGACCAACAACGAACTGATGGCTTCGCTGTTCTCGGTCATCGACGCGGCGCTGGGCGCGTACTTCCTGCTGTCGGCTCAGACCGCGGCGGACTTCAAGTACTCGTTGCCGCGCCACTTCGACGTCTACGACGCGATCCGGCTCAAGCGGCCGGAATCCGCGCGCGAGGCGATGCTCGGCATGATCGAGGACTCGCGCGCCAACATCAAGAAAGGACGAGGGCGCACGCGCAAGTCCACCCGCTGAAGGAGTTCCCATGAGCACCGCCTGGATGCAACCCCTCCCTCTGGTTGCCATCCTGCGCGGGCTCACCCCGCAGGAAGCGCCGGCCATCGGCCTGGCGCTGGCCGAGGCCGGCTTCCGGATCCTGGAAGTCCCGCTCAACTCGCCGCAACCGCTGGAAAGCATCGCGCTGCTGGCGCGCGCGCTCGGTGACCATTGCCTGGTCGGTGCCGGCACGGTGCTCACGCCTCGCCAGGTCGAGGACGTGAAGGATGCCGGCGGCCGGCTGATCGTGATGCCGCACGCCGACGTCGACGTCATCGCCGCGGCGCACGCGCTCGGGCTGCGCTGCACGCCCGGCGTCGCTACCCCCACCGAGGCTTTCGCCGCGCTGCGCGCCGGCGCCGACGCACTGAAGCTGTTTCCCGCCGAGCAACTGCCACCGCCGGTGCTGAAAGCCTGGCTCAGCGTGCTGCCGCGCGGCACCGGCGTGTTGCCGGTGGGCGGCATCACACCCGAACGAATGGCCGCCTATCGCGACGCCGGTGCAACGGGCTTCGGCATCGGCTCGGCGCTGTACGCGCCCGGCACCCCGCCCACCGAAGTGGCGCGGCGGGCGCGCGCCTTCATCGATGCATGGAACAAGACCAACCGGGACCCCACCCCATGAAGATCACCGCCATCACGCCTTATCTCGTGCCGCCACGCTGGCTGTTCGTCCGCATCGATACCGATGCGGGCATCAGCGGCTGGGGCGAACCCATCGTGGAGGGCCGCGCGCATACCGTGGCCGCCGCGGTGGAGGAGCTGTCCGACTACCTCATCGGCCAGGATCCGCGGCTGATCGAGGACCATTGGAACGTGCTCTATCGTGGCGGTTTCTACCGCGGCGGGCCGGTGCTGATGAGTGCGCTGGCCGGGATCGACCAGGCGTTGTGGGATATCCACGGCAAGGCGCTGGGCGTGCCGGTGCATGCGCTGCTCGGCGGCAAGGTGCGCGACCGGATCCGGGTGTACTCGTGGATTGGCGGCGACCGCCCGGCGGACACCGCGCGCGCGGCGAAGGAAGCGGTGGCGCGCGGGTTCACCGCGGTCAAGATGAACGCGACCGAGGAGGTGCAGTTCGTCGATTCGCACGAAAAGGTCACCCACGTGCTGGAAAACGTGCAGGCCGTGCGCGATGCGGTCGGCCGCGAAATCGGCCTGGCGGTCGATTTCCATGGTCGCGTGCACAAGCCGATGGCCAAGGTGCTGATGCGTGAACTTGCGCCGTTCGGGCTGATGTTCATCGAGGAGCCGGTGCTGTCCGAACATCTGGAAGCCATTCCCGAACTGGCCGCGCTCTCGCCGGCGCCGATCGCGCTGGGCGAGCGCCTGTACTCGCGGTTCGACTTCAAGCGCGTGCTGCAGACCGGCGGCGTCGACATCATCCAGCCGGATCCCTCGCATGCCGGCGGCATCACCGAAACCCGCAAGATCGCCGCGATGGCCGAGGCCTACGACGTCGCGCTGGCCCTGCACTGCCCGCTCGGGCCGATCGCGCTGGCCGCCAACCTGCAGCTGGACGCGATCTGCTACAACGCCTTCATCCAGGAGCAGAGCCTGGGGATCCACTACAACGCCGCCAATGATCTGCTCGACTACCTGGCCGACCGCGCGCCGTTCGCCTACAACGACGGCTACGTGGCGATTCCCGGCGGCCCGGGCCTGGGCATCGAAATCAACCAGGCCTACGTGGACGAGCGGGCTTCGGAAGGACATCGCTGGCGCAATCCGGTCTGGCGCCATGCCGACGGCAGCGTGGCGGAGTGGTGATCCCGATGACTGAAACGACACCTCCCGCGGGCGCGATGGCGCGCTATCCCAGTCTCGCCGGCCGCAGCGTGCTGATCACCGGCGGCGCCACCGGCATCGGCGCCAGCTTCGTCGAACACTTCGCCCGCCAGGGCGCGCGCGTCGCCTTCCTGGACATCGACGATGCCGGCGCGAAAGACCTGCTGGCCGGCCTCGGCGCGGTCGAGCACGTCCCCGTCTACCTGCGTTGCGACGTGACCGACCTGGACGCACTGCACGCGGCCATCGCCGATGCGCGCCGGAACGTCGGGCCAATCGCGGTGCTGGTCAACAACGCCGCCAACGACGGGCGGCATGGCTTCGGCGACACCACGCCGGCCGACTTCGAGCGCAACATGGCGGTGAATCTGCGCCACCAGTACTTCGCCACCCAGGCGGTGGTAGCCGACATGCGCGCGCTCGGCGGCGGCTCGGTGATCTGCCTGGGCTCCACCGGCTGGATGATCAAGAACGCCGGCTATCCGATGTATGCGATGGCCAAGTCCGCCGTGCATGGGCTGGTCAACGGTCTGGCGCGCGAACTGGGCGCGGATCGCATCCGCATCAACGCGCTCGTGCCGGGCTGGGTGATCACCGAAAAGCAGCGGCGGTTGTGGCTGGATGCGGAAGGCGAGGCGCAGATCCGGCGCGCGCAGTGCCTGCCCGGCCATCTGCAAGCCGAAGACCTGGCGCGCGCGGCGCTGTTCCTGGCCGCCGACGACAGCCGCATGTGCACCGGCCAGGACTTCATCGTCGACGGCGGCTGGGTGTGAACATGGACGTGAGCATCGTGGTGCCCGCCGGCAACCGGCTCGGCGAAGGCGTGTTGTGGTGCGACCGCGAACAAGCGCTGTACTGGACCGACATCCATGCCGCGCGGCTGTGGCGGTACGCGCCCGCGAGCGGCAAGGTCGATCAGTGGCCGCTGCCGGAGCGCCTGGCCTCGTTCGCGCTGTGCGAGGCGGAAGGGTGGCTGCTGCTGGCGCTGGCGTCGCGGCTGGCATTCTTCCACCCGCAGCGCTACGAGTTGCGCGAGCTGCACCGCATCGGCATCGTGCCCGAGACCCGCGCCAACGATGGCGCCTGCGATCGCCAGGGACGCTTCGTGTTCGGCACCCTGCACGAACCGGCGCGAGGACCCCGATACGCGGTGGGCGGATTCCATCGCCTGCATGCCGACCTGTCGCTGGAAGCCCTGCCGCTGCCACGCGTGGCGATCGCCAACAGCGTCGCCTTCAGCCCCGACGGCGCGACCATGTACTTCTGCGATTCGCTGCGGAAGGTCATCCAGCGTTGCGACTATGGCGACGCATTGGGTCCGGCTTCCCCCTTCGCCGACCTGACCACGCAGGACGGCGAGCCGGACGGCAGCGTGGTGGATGCCGACGGAGGGCTATGGAACGCGCAATGGGGCGCGGCGCGGGTGGTGCGCTACCTGCCCGACGGCCGTGAGGATCGCCGCGTGTCGATTCCCGCCACGCAGCCGACCCGCCCGGTCTTCGGCGGCGCCGATCTGCGCACGCTGTACGTCACCAGCGCGCATGACGGCCTGGACGCGGATGCGCGCGAGCGTGATCGCCATGCCGGTGACGTGTTCGCCTTCAATCCCGGCATCGCCGGGCTGCCGGAGCCCCGGTTCGCCGGCAACCCCGACGCCAAGCCGCGCCGCTGACGCGCGCCCCCTCCCGCGGAGATCCCATGACGCTTTCCACACTCGACGTTGGCATCGTGCTGGCCTACCTGGCCGCCATCTTCATCCTGGCGCAGTGGGTCTCGCGCGAGAAAGCGGGACACGAGAAGTCCGCGCAGGATTACTTCCTCGCCAGCCGCGCCCTGCCCTGGTGGGCGATCGGCGCCTCGCTGATCGCGGCCAACATCTCGGCCGAACAGATCATCGGCATGTCCGGTTCCGGCTACGCGATCGGCCTGGCCATCGCCTCCTATGAGTGGATGGCGGCGCTGACCCTGTTGATCGTCGGCAAATGGTTCCTGCCGATCTTCCTGCGCAACGGCATCACCACCATGCCGCAGTTCCTGGAGGAGCGTTACGGCAATCGCATCCGCACCCTGATGGCGGTGTTCTGGCTGGGCCTGTACGTGTTCGTCAACCTGACCTCGATCCTGTGGCTGGGATCCATCGCGGTCTCGCAGGTGGCCGGCCTCGATCAGAACCTGGCGCTGATCCTGCTCGGCACCTTCGCCCTGGCCTACCAGTTGTACGGCGGCCTGAAGGCGGTGGCGTTGACCGACATCGTGCAGGTGTCGCTGCTGGTGCTGGGCGGCCTGCTGGTCACCGGCATCACCCTGGGCCAGATCGGCGATGGCAGCGTGATCGACGGGTTCACCACCCTGTGGCGGCAGCAGCCGGAGAAGTTCGAGATGATCCTCGACCCGGCCAATCCCTTCTACAAGGATCTGCCCGGCCTGTCGGTGCTGCTGGGTGGCATGTGGATCGCCAATTTGAGCTACTGGGGTTTCAACCAGTACATCATCCAGCGCGCGCTCGCCGCCAAGGATATCCGCGAAGCGCAGAAGGGCGTGGTGTTCGCCGCGTTCCTCAAGCTGCTGATGCCGGTGATCGTGGTGCTGCCGGGCATCGCCGCGGTGGTGCTGGCGCCGCAACTGGAACGCCCGGACGCGGCCTATCCGACGATGATGCGGCTGCTGCCCAGCGGGGTGCTGGGACTGGTGTTCGCCGCGCTGGTGGCGGCGATCGTCGCGTCGCTGGCCTCCAAGATCAATTCGGTGGCGACCATCTTCACGCTCGATTTCTACGCCAAGCGCGATCACGATGCCTCGCAGGCCAAGCTGGTGCGGGTGGGCCGCATCGCCGCGGCCGTGGCGATCCTGGTGGCGGTGCTGACCGCGCGTCCGCTGCTGGGCGGATTCGACCAGGGTTTCCAGTACATCCAGGAATTCACCGGCTTCTTCACTCCCGGCATCGTGGTGATCTTCCTGCTGGGACTGTTCTGGAAGCGCGCCAACGAGGCCGGCGCGCTCGCCGCCGCGATCGGTTCGTTCCTGCTGTCGCTGGCGCTCAAGCTGGTGTGGCCGGCGCTGCCGTTCATGGATCGCATCGGCCTGGTGTTCCTGCTGGCGCTGGTCCTGGCCGTGGGCGTCGCGCTGGCGACACGTGCCAGTGGCGATCGCGATCGGATCCGCACCGCCGACGTCAGTTACGCCACCGCGCCTTCGTTCAACGTTGCCTCGCTCGCGGTCGTTGCCATCCTGGTCGCGCTGTACGCGGTTTTCTGGTGATGGGCATGCGCGCGCTTCGCATGTCGGCGCAAGGCGCGCTCCTGGCGGGCCTGATGCTGGCCGCGGCCCCGATCTGGGCAGTCGAGGTGCGCTGGACCGATACCGCCACCGTCGCCGCACGGGACGCCGGCTGGGGTCGCATGACCCGGCTGACCGACGGCCGCTGGCTGGCGGTGACCACGCGCTTCCACAAGGACTGGCCGACCACGCTCGCGCTGTCCGTAAGCGACGACCAGGCGCGCAGTTGGCAGCCCTGGTCGGAACTGGCCGAACCCGGACGCAAGATCGACAACGGCGAAGTCCTCGCCCTGCCCGATGGGCGCGTGCTGCTGGCGATGCGCTCGCTGGTGGACGGCGTCTCCTACCGGTTGCATCTCTACGCTAGCGATGACGGCGCCCGCAGCTGGCGGTTCCTGAGTGTCATCGACCAGAACGAAACGCCCGGCGGCCGCAACGATCGCGGCGTATGGGAACCGGTGCTCACCCTCCTCGACGACGGCACGCTGTCGGTCCTGTATGCGGACGAGACCCTGGCCGACGGCCAGCCGGCCTACAACCAGGTGGTTTCGCAGCGCCTGTCGCGCGATGGAGGACGCAGTTGGGAATCCAGGGCGGTGATCGCCGCCCAGCCCGGCGGCGGCGCGCTGCGACCCGGCATGCCGGTGATGGCGCGGCGTCCGCAGGGCGGCTACGTGCTGGTGTTCGAAATCTGTGGCGAAGACAAGCACTGCCCGGTTTCTTCCAAAATCTCGCCCGATGGCCGTTCCTGGCCCGCCGGACTGGGCACGCCGCTGGCGGATCAGCGCTGCGGGCCGCAGATCACCACCACCACCCGCGGCACGATGTTCGTCACCTCCTGCCAGAACGAGATCAGCGTGAGCGAAGACGGTGGCGGACACTGGCAACGCTTGCCCGAACCCGCCTGGCCGATCGGTTTCCGCCATTCATGGCCGGCCGTCTACGAGATCGCGCCCGACGAAATCGGCGTCATCAACGTCACCGAGGGCGGCCGCGTGCAGATCCGGTTCGGCACCTACTGAGGCCGCGACATCACGCGGCGAGGCGCGGGCTTACCAGTCGATCCGCAACGCGAGCGATCCGTTCCTGGCTTCACCCAGGGTGTCCAGGTTCCAGTACCGCCGGTTGAACAGATTGTTGACGTTCGCGGTCACGGTGGCCATGCGTCCGCCGATCTGGGTCCGATACTGCAGGCCGACACTGGCGAGGGTACGCCCGGGAATCAGCACGCGGTTCGCGTCCTCGTAGTACTGATCGCCGGAGTGGCGCACGTTGCCGTGCAGGCTCAGGCCGCTCACCGACGGCGGCCGGTACTCGAAGTTGGCCACGATCTGGCGGCGCGAGGATCCGGCGGGGCGATTGCCCTGCAAAGCGGCGTTTTCCGGCGACAGGTCTTCCAGGCTCGCGTCGAGCCACAGGAAACCCAGTCCAAGGTCGAGATCGTGGGTGAGGCCGAAGCTGCCGATGGCCTCCAGCCCGCGATACAGCGTCAGGCCATCTTGTACCCGGTACCGTTCCTCACCGCGCCACTGGTCCACCTGGGCCGCACGCTCGACGCGGAACGCCGCGGCGGTGAAGCCGAAGCGGCCGGCCTGGTACTTCGCGCCGATTTCGTACTGTTTGCTGGTGGTCGGATCCAGCGCTTCGCCCGCATTGACGTAAGGCGGTTCCGCGTCCATCGCCACGCGGCCGGCGGCCTCCAGCGATTCCACGTAGCTGGCATAGAGGGACAGGTTGTCCACCGGCTTGTAGACCAGGGCGAGCGTCGGTGTCAGCGATGAGGTGGTATAGCGCGAATCGGATTGGGGATCGCCGTCCAGGTCCTTCTGCTCGTAATCCACGTGGCGCACGCCCAGGACGGCTTGCCAGTGATCGCCGAAATGCATCGTGTCGCTGACGAACAGCGACTTCTGCCGTTCGTCGTAATCGACCGGGCCAAAGCCGAAGTCGGGGACGTGCGTCGACAGGAAGTCCAGCCGCCGATACAGGTTGCCGTTGAAATCGTTGCTCCAGTACCAGTCCGTTCCCCAGCGCTCCCACTTGCGCTGGTAGCTGGCACCGAATACCAGTTCGTGCCGGAGCGCGCCGGTCGTCGCTTCCCCCGTCACCAGCAGCTGGCCCACGCTGTTGCGCAGATCGCCGGCGAAGTTGTAGACGTTGCCGGCATAGTCGCCCGCCTCGTTCAGCAGGTCGGCGAACATCTTGTTGGAGTAGTGCTCGCGCCGGCTGCTGCCGACCGTCAGATCGATGCGCCAGGCATCGCCCAGGCGCCATTCCAGCCCGGTGGTCGCATGCAGTGTCCGGGACTTGTAGTAGCCGTTGCGGACGATGGCGTTCTCGTAGTCGTAGGTCGGCTTCGGCAGGCGCGTGCCCTCGTAGCGATCCCAATAGAAGTACAGCGGTTCGTGCTTGAGGTTGCTGTCCTCGCTCACCACTTCGGCGTGCCAGCGCAGGGCGTCGCCGATGGGCCGGTCCAGCGCCAGCGAAAGCAGCGTGCGGTCGATGCCCGCGCCGTTGTACGCATCGCCCTGTTCGGTCGCCGCATTGACGCGCAGGCCCAGCGAATCCGGCCCGTCCACCCGTTCACTGGCGTCCACACGCAACGCGTACGCGCCGTCGTTGCGATAGCCCAGCGTGGTGGCCAGCAGCGGCGTGTCGGTGGGGCGCTTGAGCCGGTAGCTGATGATGCCGCCGGGCGAACCGAAGCCGTACATGAAGCCGCCCAGACCCTTGAGCGCCTGCACCGACTCCACGGCTTCCAGCGGGAACTCGCCGCCCCACTCCATCAGCATCGGCACGCCGTCCACGTAGTGGTTCAGCACACCGATGCCGCGAATCTGCGTGCCCCACCAGTTGGTGGTGGCCGAAGGCTCGGCGGCGAACACCGACGGGTCGTTGATGAACACCTGGCCCAGCGTGGTGGCGCCACGCTTGTTGATGTCCTCCTCGTCCACCACCGTCACCGAGAACGGCGTATCCAGCAGGCGCTTGTTGCCCAGCACGCCCACGCCGGCATCCTGGTCCAGGTTCAGGCCGACGCGCCGGCCCTCGACATGGATCGTGTCCAATTGCTTGGCTCCATTGCCGGCGGGCGGATCCTGCGCGGTCGCTTCCTGCGCGCGTGCGCCGGAGGTCGCCAGCATCAGGCCGAGGCAGAGAAGGGAATGGCGCGGCAGCGCGGTGCGGATGGCGTGCGGGAACAAGGCGATACCCCTGGTGGAACCCGGAACGGGAGTCGAGACGTGGATACAGCGGGAAGAGTCGAATGCGGCGGCGTCAGCGGCGAGATCCTGTCCACGGCGCCAGCACGCGCAGCGCGCGCGGACGCCATGCCAGTGACATCGCGATCACCAGTGCCGAGAACGCCAGCGTCATCACCCAGACCAGGACCGCCATGGAGGCGTGGTCCACGCGCAGGCACAACGCCAGGGCCGCGCCGATGCCCGCCGCGCCCAGCCAGCGCAACAGGCGCGATGCGGTGGCAGGCAATGCCCTGCCCCATACCTGCTGGGCGTGCGCCTGCATCGACAGCGCCAGCCAGCCCATGCCGGCCAGGCCGGCCAGTACGGCGACCGCGAGCAGCCAGTTCGACACGGCGGCGTCAGACATGCGCCGCCTCCCCGCCTGTCATGCGCGCATCCGCCGCGACCGCGCGGCGCCTCAACCGGCGCGCGGCCAGTGCGGCCAGCCCGGCGGTGGCCAACAGCGCCAGATCGATGCTGGCCACCGGCCAGTAGCCCACCGACAGCGTGCGCAGCAGGTGATCGCCGGTGGTAATCCAGTTCAATCCGACCGCCGCCAGCGCGAAGACGGCGATGGCCCAGCACTGTTCGCGCCACGCCGGGTTCGGCAAGCCCTTCGACACCGGCGCGCTGCGCAGGGCGGCGTGCACCAGCGCGAGGCACCAGACGCCCCAGAACGCGTACTTCTCCCAATCGCCGCGCCCCGGCAGCGCCTCCGGCAACAGCCGGTTGGCGATCAGGATGCCCAGGGTCGCCAGCACCATGCCGGTCACCGTGGTGACGGCCAGCGCATCGACCACCCGCGCGCCCTGGCTGCCCTGCTGCGCGTGCTGGCGCTTGCGCTTTTCCACGAAAAAGATGAAACCGGTGGCGATGCACACCGCGCCGGCCAATCCGCCCAGCACGTACAGCCAGCGCAGCAGCCAATGGCGGAAGTGCTGCAGGTGCAGGCCGGTGAGGAATTCGCTGACGCGGCCGACCGCGGTGGCGGGCGGATCCTCGCGGATCAGCTCGCCGGTGGCCGCCTTGAAGTGGACGCCGTCGCCGACCAGCGCGATGCGATCGGTACCGGCGCGATAGACGCTGACGTAGCCGTTGGCATCGCCCACGTGCTGCAACACCAGGAAGCCCACATCACCGGCCTTGTCCTTTGCCGCCCAGCGCCGCTTCGCCTCGGCCACCATCGCATCCACCGGGGCCAGCCCGGCCGGCACGCCGGACCGCTCATGCGGCAGGCCGGATTCCCGCGCCTCCACCTGCGCGTGCAGGTCGTGCAGTTCGTGCAGTTGGGTATGCCCGACCGGGAAATAATAGGTGGCGGCGAAAATCACCAGGCCGGTGAAGGCGAAGAAGAAGTGGAACGGCAACGCCACCACGCCGGTCAGATTGTGCAGGTCCAGGGTGCTGCGCAGGCGCGCCTTGCCCGGGCGGAAGGTGAAGAATTCGCGGAACAGCTTCCGGTGCATGACCACGCCGCTGACCAGCGCGGCGAGCATCACCAGCGCCGAGAAACCGACGATCCAGAAACCCAGGTTCTTCCAGTCCCAGGTCAGGCTGTAGTGCATCGGATAGAAGAACTCGCTGCCGATCTTCAACTGGTCGTCGCGCAGCGCAGTTCCATTGCGCGGATCGATGGTGCCGTAGGCCCAGATGGCTTCTTCCGGATCCTTGGCGTTGGGCACCTCGTAACCCGCGTACAGGGCCAGCACCGGATCGCGGTGGGTGGTGTAGGCGCTCCAGCTGACCACCGTGTCGAACCGCCGCGGCATGTCGCCGTTCACACGCGTGCGCATCTGCTCGATCGCCTCGGACGTGGGCTGCATGCGTTCGAAGGCCGGACGCAGGACCTGTTCGAACGAAGGCATCGGCTGGGGCTCGAAACGGGTGGCCGGCAGCGCCCAGCGGTCGAATTCGCGATCGAACACCGACAGTGCGCCGAAGAAGAACGCGGCCATCAGCACGAAGCCCAGCACCAGGCCGAACCAGGTATGCAGCCAGGCCATGGCCTGTCGGAAACTGTTGTGCATGGCGTCTCTCCGTCTCAGGCCAGCATCGATTGCAACAGCGAAGCCGCGCCGGTCATCAGCGCGCCCGCCGCCAGCAACACCGCCCATGCCCGGGCCAGCCGGCGCGTGGCGATGGTCCACAGGAACACCGCCAGGTAGGCCAGCAGGCCCAGCAGCGCGCCCATGAACTCGGCATCGTGGAAATCCAGCCCGGCGGCGAACAGCAGCGCGGTCACCAGCGCGACCGCGCCCCAGGCGAAGGCATAGCCGCCCAGCACCGCCGCGCACACGCGCGAGGCCACGCGAAGGCGGGAGGTGGCGGTGGCCGATGGCAATGTGGTCGTGCGTGACATGGCGTACAGAACCTCTTCGGCGGTGGACGGCGATCAGAACCGCCAGTTCAGGCTCAGCGTGTAGTTCGCGGGCGCGCCGTAGTAACCGCTGTAGCGCAGCGTGTTGATGTATTTCTCGTCGGTCAGGTTGTTGGCGTTCAGGCGCAAGGTGGCATTGGGCAGGAAGTCCCAGGCCAGGTAGCCGTTGATCACCGCGTAGCTGCCCTGCCTCACGGTGAAGCCGTTGCTCTCCACGTTGGAGATCTCGCTCTGCCAGCGGCCACCGATGCCGTAGGAGAACGCTGTGTGGCCCGGCAGGCGCGCGCTCAGCATCAGGTTGGCGGTGCGGCGCGGTACCCAGCGATAGGTGTCGTCGCCATCCTGGCCGGTCAACTTCAGCGCGGTGGCACCGAACACCAGATCCATGTGCTCGCCGATCCGGCCGGTGGCCTCGAACTCGATGCCGCGGGATTCCACGTCCACGCCGGTGTAGTAGAACTGGCCGTTGTCGTTGTAGCCGGCACCGGTGGCCAGGTTGTCCTGCTTGGCCTGGAACACCGCCAGCGTGGTCAGCAATCGCTTGTCCAGCCAGTCGGCCTTCACGCCGATCTCGTAGTTGGTGCCCTTGGTCGGGTCGAGATAGCGCTCGTTCTCGTCGGACTGGCTCTGCGGCTGGTAGATGTCCGAATAGCTGACATAGCCCAGCACATGCGCGTTGAAATCGAAGGTGAGGCCGGCGTAGGGGCTGGTGTGGCCTTCGGTCTGGTCGAACACCACGCCGTAGTTCACGCCATCGCGATGGTACTGCGCGTAGTTCGCGCCCACGACGGCCTTGAGGCGATCGGTCAGCGCCAGCCGGGTGGCGCCGAAGGCGCGCTTCAGGCGCTGGTTCAGGGTGCTGTAGAGCGAAGCGCTGCCCCACTCCGGCTCGGGGATGATGTTGCCGGCCCACGGGAAGCCCGGCATCTCGATGTAACCGAACAGATCGCTGTCATAGACCGCGTTGGCGTACTCGTAGCTGCGGGTCTCGCTCTTGGACCAGCTGACGCCGAACATCACTTCCTGATCGCGTCCGCCCATCTGGAAATGGCCGTTGGCGGTCAGCGTGCCCAGGTGCGCGGTCATCTCATCCTCGCCGCGCCACGGATAGCCGTACAGGCCCAGGTGGGTGCCCGGTTCCAGCCCGGTGCCGGCGTAGTCAGTGGCGTAGAACAGCTTGTCGTCGTTCTCCACCTTGCGATAGTTGTAGGTCGCCTTCAGTTGCCAGTCCGCGCCCAGCTGGTGGGTGTATTCGGCGAACGCGTTCTGCTGGGTGGTGTCCCAGTAGGTCCAGTCCTGGGTGGTGGAGGCGCTGCGATCCCACTCGGCCTGCGTGCCGTCGCTGTACATGAAGGCCAGCGCGCCCCACATGTTGCCGTCGGTCTGGCCCTTCTGCCAGGAATAGCCGAGGGTGAGCGTGCCGTTCTCACCGATCTGGCCATCGACGACGCCGTACAGGAAATCACGCTGGTCCTGCTTGGCGCGCAGCCAGGAGTCTCCCTTTTCATGCGCGGCGACAAAGCGCCCGGCCCAGCGGCCATCGGCGGTGAACGGCGTCGAGTAATCGGCTTCGGCGCGCACCGTGGCCCAGGAACCGTAGCTCAGTCCGAACGCGCCCTGGCGCTCGTTGGTGGGGCGCTTGCGCACGTAGTTGATGGTGCCGGCGGCATTGCCCACGCCGGTCAGCAGGCCATTGGCGCCGCGGATGACTTCCAGCTTCTCGTAGCCGAACGTGTCCATGGCACCGGTGACGATGCCCCAGTCGTTGGGCAGGCCGACGCCATCGATCTGCGTGTTGGCGATGTCGAAGCCGCGCGAGGTGAAGGTGGTCCGGTTGGTTTCCCACTCGTCCACCTGGATGCCGGTGGCCAGGCGCAGCGCTTCATTGAGGCTGTCGGCGCCGAACTCGCGCATCTGGGTGGCGTCCACGACGCTGATGGACTGCGGCGTGTCCTTGATGTCCAGGTCCAGGTTGGTGGCGCCGTTGCTCACGCGGTTGGCGCGCTGCGCGACCACCAGCACGGTGTCCAGATCGGTGGCGGCGTCGCTGGCGACCGTCGGGACGGCGGCGGTTTCCTGGGCCGAAGCCAGGGAGGTCGCCGACAGCGCGGCCAAGACCAGGCAAATCGCCGCGCCGAGGCGGTGGGTGGCGGGCGGGGCACGGAAACGGAAGAACGGGGACGGAGGGGTGGGACGCATGGGGGGTGATCTGCTGGTCGGAATGGCGAGGGGGTCGGCAGGACGTCCGGCCGCCGCCCACCCGCACGCGGCGCGCTGGACACAGCACGGGCCGGCAGCGAGTGCCGGCGGCTCCTGCGGCCCCACATTAAATGCGAATGACTATCGTTTTGCAATTCATTCGCATTTGTTGCGCCTGGCTTGCCCGGAGAATGCCCCTGTTCAGGGACCAAGCGGCGTTCGCCGGCACCGGATCGGGCATGGGTACCTGCCCCGCCCGGACCGGCTGCCACCGGTATGGCCGGGGCGTCGCCGGTGGTCATCACCCCTTCCCCGCCCCCCGCGCTACGAACGGTTGCGGCGACCCGCGAATTTCGCCAGCGCGATCTTGGTCCCGAGCAATACCGGGACCGCCGCCACGAACAGCAATGCCACGGCCATGAACGCGGCGTCGAACGCGATGACCGTGGCCTGGCCTGCCATCGCCTTGCCCAGCAGACCAAACGACGCGCGGGTGGCGGACGCCAGGTCCATGCCGTGACCGGCGAGCATCGCAGTGGTTGCGGCCAGCCGTTCACCCAGGGGCGCGCCACCGGCGGTGAGGTGGCCACCAAGCACCGTCGCGTTGATGTGGGTTTCGTGCTCGATCAGGGTCTGCAGGCCGGCCACGCCGATCAGGCCGCCCAACTGGCGACCGGTATTGAACAGGGCCATGCCGCTGGCCAGGTTCCGCGAAGGCAGATGGCTGAAGGCAATCAGCGTGATCGACAGGAACAGCAAGCCCAGGCCGAATCCACGCAGCAGGATGGCCGCCATCATGTCGTCGGCGCCGCTTGCGCGATTCGATCCCGACAGCATCCACATGGCCGTCATGATCATCAGGATGCCGAACGGCACCGTGGCCACGGGCGGCAGCCGGCGCGCCTGCATCAGGTAAGCGGCGATCAGGAGCGCCACGATGAACAGGCCGCCGCCGGGCAGGAGCAGTCGCCCGGCGTCGGTCAGGGTGAAACCCAGCACGGACACCGCGAACGCCGGGATCAGGTAACCGCTGCCGAACAACGCGGCACCGGCCACGAAGCTGACGACGAAGGCAAAGCAGAATTCCTCGTCCGCGAATACCGAGAAGTCGATCAGGCCCCGGCCGCGCATCCGCAACTGCCAGCCGATGAACCCCAGCAGGCTCGTCGCGCCTATCGCGGTCATCCACGCAATGCGTGGTTCCTGGAACCAGTCCCACCGGTTGCCCTGGATCAGGGCATAGCCCAGGCAGAAAAACGCGACACCCGCCAGGGCGAAGCCGATTCCGTCGAAAGGCGCGGGCGCGTCGCTCACCGGCATGTCCGGCATCTCCGCCAGCAGCAGGATGCCCGCCGCCGCCAGCGCGATCGGCACCACTCCGAAGAAAATCCAGGTCCACGCCTGGGTATCGAGCAACCAGCCCTGCAAGGCGGGCGCCAGCGTCGCGGGTGCCACCACCGATCCCATCGCGAACAGCGCCTGCAAAAGCGGCTGGCGCGAACGCGGGAAGGCCAGGAACAGCAGCGCCTGCCCGGCGATCAGCAGCACGCCGCCGGAAACCCCCTGCAGGCAGCGCAGCGCGATCAGCAGATCCAGCCGCGCGGTGGCCGCGGCGAACAGGCAAGCCACTCCCATCATCAGCGCGGCGCCGGCAATCACATCGCGTGCCCGCAGCCACGCGATCAGCCAGGGCGCCAGCAGGAAGCCGACCAGCTTCATCGACACGTAGCCCACGTCCAGCCAGGCGAATTCGTCCGGCGTGGCATGGGTGTCGCCCATGATGTCCATCCGCCCGAGCGACAGCACGGTACCGGCAACGGCTTCCGTCAGTGCGGCCAGCACGATGCCGGCGACGAGCAACGATCCCGTGGCGGAGCGGGCACGGGCCGGCGCGGCGGCCACGGCCAGGTTCACGACCCGGCCCGTCGATCGATCCACACGCGCGCGCTTAGGCCGGGCACCAGCCGCGCCGGCAACGGTTGCCCGGTGAAGCGGATTTTCACCGGCACCCGCTGCACGACCCTGACGAAGTTGCCGGTGGCGTTGTCCACGGGCAACAGGCTGAAGGACGAGCCGCTGCCGGGCGCGAAGCTGTCGACCACGCCCCGGAACGCGGCGTCGGGGTAACCGTCGATCTCGATGCGCACGCGCTGGCCGGGGCGGACGTCCGCCAGTTGCGTTTCCTTGAAATTCGCCACCAGCCACAGGTCATCGACCGGCACGATGTCCAGCAGCGGCGCGCCCGCCGTGACGAAGCGGCCGACCCGCACCTGGCGATTGCCGACGACACCATCCAGCGGCGCCCGCACCACGGTGCCGTCCAGATCGATGCGCGCCAGGTCGCGCAGCGCGATGGCCTGGGCCACCGCCGCGAGCGCGGCTTCGCGCTGGGTGGCGAGCACGGCGATCCTGCGTGTCTGCGCTTCCACCGTCGCCGAAGCCGCCGATACGCCAGCCTCCGCGCGCGAGCGCGCCGCGTCGCTTTCATCCACCTGGTCCTGGCTGACGAAACGACCGCGGATCAGCTCGCGTCGTCGATCGGACACCTTCGCCGCCAGCCGCATCTCGGCCAGCTGCGAATGCCGTTGCGCACTGGCCTGGCGGATGAGCGCCTGTTGCAACGCGGTCTCCGCATCGACGTTGACCAGCCGCGCCCGCGCCGCCTGCACGTTGGCCTCGGCCTGGGCCAGCCGCGCCCGGTAGTCGCTGTCGTCGATGCGGAACAGCACATCGCCCGCGCGCACCGCCTGGTTGTCCCCGACCTTCACTTCCCGGACGTAGCCGGCGACCTTGGGCGCCAGCGAGGTGACGTCCCCGCGCACGTAGGCGTTGTCGGTGGACACGCTGGCGCCGGCACGCGCCCAGGCCCAGCCGGCCCCGACGGCGATGATCGCCCCAAGGCACAGCAGCACGCCGATTTTCCGGGCGCGGCCGCGCGGAGGTGCCGGTGCTCCGGGGTTGGGCGCCGCCCCTTCCCCTGCGCGGGTATTTTCTTCAGACGAAGGCATGTCGGTTCCTCCTCGCGATGGTCCTGACGGCGCTGCGGTCACGCAGCCGCGTTCGAACGGACCAGCCAGTCCTCGAAACGGATCGCGCCCAGGCGCGCATCGGGACCAGGCGTCAGCGACTGGTCGTCCAGTTCGCCGCCGAAGTAGCGCGCATGCACGTCCGCCACGACCTTGCGCGTGTCTCCCGTCACCGCGAACAGGCGCTTGGCCATTTCGTCGAGCGGGATGGCCTCCGGGCCGGCGATCTCGATCGTGCCGTCGATTGGCGTTGCCTGCGCGACATCGGCCAGCGCGGCCACCACGTCGTCCGATGCAATGGTCTGGATGAGCGCTGGCGACAGGCGGACTTCATCGCCGACGACGGCCGCCTGGGCGATGCCGGCGACGAATTCGTGGAACTGGGTGGCGCGCACGATGGTGTACGGAAGTCCCGACGCCTTGATCAGGTTCTCCTGCGCCACCTTCGCGCGGAAGTAGCCGTTGTCGGGATTGCGTTCACTTCCGACGATGGACAGCGCCACGTGGTGGCGTACGCCGGCGGCGGCTTCGGCGGCCAACAGGTTGCGGCCGGAGGTCTCGAAGAATTCCAGCACCGCCTGGTCGTCCCAGGCCGGTGCGTTCGCCACGTCGACCACTACCTGAGCACCGTCCATGGCCTCGGCCAGGCCTTCGCGGGTAATGGTGTTCACCCCGGTGCCCGGGGCGGCGGCCAATACTTCATGACCGTGATTGCGCAGGGTGGCGACGAGTTTCGAGCCAATCAGGCCGGTGCCCCCGATGACGACGATCTTCATGTGCATGTTCTCCGCTGGGTCAACGGCAGGACTTGCCGCCGATGGAGAAAGCTTGCGCGCCGGTCCCGGCGAAGTCCTTGCGGCGACCTTCAAGAAACCTTGGAATCCGCTTGGATTCGCGCCGGCGCCGGGACTGGCCGCCGGCCCGGTTCGGTACGGCCGTGCAATTCAATCGGGTACCATGACGCGATTCCCTCGGGCACGGGGCGCGAGGGTACGGCAAGGGCGTTGACCGTGCGATTCGCGTTCGAAGACTGCTTGCTCGATGACGAGCGCCGGGAACTGACGCTGCGCGGGCAGCCCGTTTCCATCGGCCCGCAGGTCTTCGATCTGTTGCTGTACCTGGTGCTCCATCGTGACCGCGTGGTCGGCAAGGACGAACTGCTGCAGGTGGTATGGAGCGGCCGGATCGTCTCCGAGTCCACGGTCGCCAGCCACATCAACGCCGTGCGCAAGGCGATCGCGGACACCGGCTCCGAACAGCGCCTGTTGCGCACCGTCGCGCGCAAGGGATTCCGCTTCATCGGCGAGATCCGGGACGACGACATCGCGCCGGTACCGGCCCTGCCGGATGCGCATGGCAGCGGCGTCGGCGCGCTGTCCGCACCGATGCTGCCCGACAGGCCCTCCATCGCCGTGCTGCCGTTCCAGAACCTGAGCGGTGACAGTGGCCAGGAGTATTTCGCCGACGGCGTGGTCGAGGACGTCATCACCGCGCTCTCGCGCGTGCGCTGGCTGTTCGTCATCGCCCGCAACACCAGCTTCGCCTACAAGGATCATCGGGTGGATCCGCGGACGGTCGGCCGCGAGCTGGGCGTGCGCTACGTACTGGAAGGCAGCGTGCGCAGGGCTGGCAACAAGGTCCGCATCACCGGGCAGCTGATCGACGCCTCGACCGGCACGCACCTGTGGGCCGAGCGCTTCGAGGGCACGCTCGACGACATCTTCGAGCTGCAGGCGGAGGTTGCCGAAAGCGTGGTTGGCGCAATCTCTCCGCAGTTGGAGCGCGCGGAAATCGAACGCGCCAAGCGCAAGCCGACCCAGAGCCTGGATGCGTACGACTACTACCTGCGCGGGGTCGCGAACCTGCACAGCGGCAGCCGCGAAACCATCGAGGAAGCGCTGCGCCAGTTCTATCGCGCCATCGAGCTGGATCCGGAATACGGTTCGGCCTACGGCGGGGCGGCCTGGTGCCATGTCTGGCGCAAGGTCAACGGCTGGATGATCGACCGGCCCGTGGAGGTCGCCGAGGGCGTGCGCCTGGCGCGGCTGGCGGTGACCTGGGGACGGGACGACGCGGTGGCGCTGACCCGCGGTGGCCATGCGCTGGGCCACCTGACCCGCGATCTGGACGGCGGCATCGCACTGCTGGATCGGGCGGTGCTGCTGAATCCGAACTTCGCACCGGCCTGGTTCCTGGGCGGTTTCCTGCGCATCTTCCACGGCGAATCGGAAAGCGCGATGGCGTTGTTTTCCCGCGCGGTTCGGCTGAGCCCGCTGGATCCGGAAATGTTCCGCATGCAGGCGGGCATCGCGCTGGCGCACTTCTTCGCCGGCGATTTCGATGCCGCATCGATCTGGGCGGAGAAAGCGCTCAGCAACCTGCCCTCGCTGCTGGTCGCCGCCGTGGTGGCGGCGGCGAGCCATGCGCTGGCCGGACGCGCGCGGCAGGCCAGCCTCGCCGTCGCGCACGTGCGCGCGCTGGATCCGTCGCTGTCCCAGTCCAGCCTCGCCGACTGGCTGCCCATCCATCGCCCGCAGGATCTCGTGCGGCTGACCGAAGGGCTGCGCCTGGCGGGCCTGCCCTGACGGCTGCCTGGCGGGATCATCCGGCCCTGTTCCGGAGCTTCCCTACGAGGCGGGCGCGGCAGTCGATCCGCGCAACATCAGGCTGAATTCCAGCGTCTGCTGATGCGGCACGTCCACGCCCTCGATGATGGCGAGCAGCAGCTTGACCGCACCCATGCCGATCTCGCGCATCGGCTGGCTGATGGTGGTCAGCGGCGGGTTGAGGTAACGGGACGAGGCCAGATCGTCGAAGCCGACGATCGAGAAGTCCTCCGGCACGCGGATGCCCAGATCCCGGCACGCGGCGAGCATGCCCAGCGCCATCTGGTCGCTGAAACAGAATGCGGCGGTCGGCGCGGCCGCCTGGCGCAACAACCGCTTCGCGGCCGCGTAGCCGGATTCCACCGAGAAGTCGCCCGGCACGATCGTCAGCTGACGCAGGCGGCCACGTACCCTGGCCGCGATCCGGGCCCCTTCCAGCCGCTGCTGGTGCAGCGGATTGTCGGGCGGTCCGCCGATCACGGCGATCCGCTCATGGCCCAGGCCGTAGAGATGTTCCATCGCGGTGCGCGCGGCGGCGGCGTTGTCGATGTGGACACTGGGAATGCCCAGCGCCGGATCGAATTCGCTGCCGTTGACCACCGGCGCGTTGGCGCCGAGTTGCCGGACGATTTCCTGCGCCGTTGGCGGCAGCCGGTGCCCCAGCACGATCAGGCCATCGGCTTCGTTGCGCGGAAGCATCTGCGCGTAGCGCTCCTCCCGATCCGGCTGGTGCTGGGTATCACCGAGCAGGACGGCGTAGTCGGCCGCCTGCGCGGCTTCCTCCGCACCCTGCAGGATCTGGGCGAAGAACGGATTGGCGATGTCCGGGACCGTGACCAGGATCTTGCTGCTGCGTTGGGTCTTGAGCGTCCGGGCCACCGTGTTGGGGACATAGCCCAGCGCGGCCGCCGCCTGTTCGATGCGCTTGCGCGTGGCCGGCAGGACCTTTTCCGGCCGCGACAGCGCGCGCGACACGGTGCCTGCCGAAACGCCGACGTGCTTCGCGATGTCGTAGATGGTCGCCATGTCAGTCCCGGGTTCCCCGATGCGGTGCACAACGCGTGTCCGGGTTGGCCCATGCTAGGATAATGCAATCGATTGCATCGAGGCGGATTGACGTGAAAACACTCAAGGGTCCCGCGCTGTTCCTGGCGCAGTTCATCGGTGACAAGCCTCCTTTCAATCGTTTGGACACGCTGGCCGAATGGGCCGCGGGGCTCGGCTATTCTGGCCTACAAGTGCCGACCAGCGCGCCCCATATCTTCGATCTCGCCCAGGCCGCGCAGAGCCAGGCCTACTGCGACGACGTGGCCGGCATGCTGGCCGGACACGGTATCCAGATCACCGAGCTGTCCACCCACCTGCAGGGACAACTGGTCGCCGTCCATCCCGCCTACGACAGCCTGTTCGACGGCTTCGCCCCGCCGGAACTGCGCGGCAATCCCGCCGCGCGGCAGGCCTGGGCCGTCGAGCAGGTGAAGCTGGCGGCCAAGGCCAGCCAGCGCCTGGGGCTGAAGGCGCATGCCACGTTCTCCGGCGCGCTGGCCTGGCCTTACTTCTATCCCTGGCCGCAACGGCCGCCCGGTCTGGTGGAAGAAGCCTTCGCAGAACTCGGCCGCCGCTGGCGCCCGATCCTGGATGCCTTCGACGCCTGCGGCGTGGACCTTTGCTACGAGATCCATCCGGGCGAGGACTTGCACGACGGCGCGACCTTCGAGCGTTTCCTCGAAGCGGTCGATCACCATCCGCGCGCCAAGATCCTCTACGACCCCAGCCACCTGCTGCTGCAGCAGATGGACTACCTGGGTTTCATCGACCGCTACCACGAGCGCATCGGCATCTTCCACGTCAAGGACGCCGAGTACCGCGCCAGCGCGCGCAGCGGCGTCTACGGCGGTTACGAGAACTGGATCGATCGTCCCGGCCGGTTCCGCTCGCTGGGGGACGGCCAGATCGACTTCAAGGCGATCTTCTCCAAGTTCGCCCAGTACGACTTCCCGGGCTGGGCCGTACTGGAATGGGAGTGCTGCCTGAAGCATCCGGAAGACGGCGCGCGCGAGGGCGCGCCCTTCATCCGCGACCACATCATCCGCGTCACCGAGCGCGCCTTCGACGACTTTGCCGACAGCGGCGCCGATCCGGAAGCGTTGCGCGGCATGCTGGGGATTTGAACCAACACCGACCTGGGAGGGGAAGTCATGACGTTCGCCATGTCGCGCCTGAGCGCGATGATGTTCCTTCAGTTCTTCATCTGGGGTGCGTGGTTCGTCACCCTGGGCACCTATCTGGTACAGGGACCGCTGAAGGCCAGCGCCAGCCAGGTGGCCACCGCGTTCCTCAGCCAGTCCATCGGCGCCATCGTCGCGCCGTTCCTGGTCGGCCTGGTCGCCGACCGTTACTTCGCCGCGCAGCGCATCCTGGCGGTGTTGCACCTGGCCGGCGCGGTGTTGATGTGGGTCGCGTCCACAGCCACCAGCTTCAACACCTTCGCGACCTGCGTGATGGTGTACATGCTGCTGTTCATGCCGACGCTGGCGCTGGTCAACAGCATCGCCATGCGCCACATGCAGTCGCCGGAAAAGCAGTTCCCGCTCGTCCGCGTCTCCGGCACCATCGGCTGGATCGTCGCCGGTGTGCTGATCGGCTGGCTGGGCTGGGAACAGGCCCATCGCCTTGAACTCACCTTCCGCATGGCCGCGGCGGCCTCGCTGGCGCTCGGCCTGTATGCGCTCACCCTGCCGCACACGCCGCCGCTGGCGCAGCAGCGCAACGCGGGCGTCGGACAGATCCTGGGACTGGACGCGCTGCGCCTGCTGAAATCGCGTTCGTACCTGGTGTTCTTCCTGGCCTCGATCGCGATCTGCGTCCCGCTGTCGTTCTACTACAACTTCACCAATCCCTATCTCAACGATCTGGGCGTGCGCGGCGCGGCCGGCCTGCAGTCGCTGGGCCAGGTATCCGAAGTGCTGCTGATGCTGGCCATGCCGTTCCTGTTCGTGCGGCTGGGCGTGAAGACCATGCTGGCGGTCGGCATGGCGGCGTGGGTGCTGCGTTACGGCATGTTCGCCTATGGCGACGCGGGCAGCGGGTTCTCCCTGCTGGTGATCGGCATCGTGCTGCACGGCATCTGCTACGACTTCTTCTTCGTCACTGGCCAGATCTACACCGACGCGCATGCCGGTCCCGACACCCGCAGCAGCGCGCAGGGTTTCATCACCCTGGCCACGTATGGCGTCGGCATGCTGATCGGCACCTTCCTGTCCGGCGCGGTCGTGGAGCACTACACCACTGCGGCGGGTCCGGACTGGCGGCAGATCTGGCTGTTCCCGGCGGGCGTCGCGCTGGTGGTGCTGATCGCCTTCCTGTTCCTGTTCCGTGATCGACCGGCCGCCGCCGCGTCGTCCGCACATTGAGGATTGCGTAGATGAGCAAGCTTGGAGTCGCCATCGTCGGCACCGGCATGATTGGCGCCGTGCATCGCCGCGCCGCGTTGCTGGCGGGCGCCGATGTCCGCGGCGTGGTCGGTTCGTCGCCTGGGCGCGGGAAGGAAGTGGCGCAGGCCTGGGATATCCCGCGCGCCTATCGCGACATCGAGGAAGCGCTCGCCGACCCGCAGGTGCAGGTCGTGCACGTGTGCACGCCCAACCACCTGCACCGGGCGATGGCGCAGGCCGCGCTGGAAGCCGGCAAGCACGTCATCTGCGAGAAGCCGCTGGCCACCACCCTGGAGGACGCCAAGGCGCTGGCGGCGCTGGCCGCCTCCACCGGACGGGTGGCCACGGTACCGTTCGTCTACCGCTACCACCCGGTCGTGCGCGAAGCCCGCGCGCGCATCGCCCAGGGTGAACTGGGTCCGCTGCGGCTCATCCACGGCAGCTACCTGCAGGACTGGCTGCTGGATCCGGCCAGCAACAACTGGCGCGTGGATCCGGCGCTGGGCGGCGCTTCGCGCGTGTTCGCCGACATCGGTTCGCACTGGTGCGATCTGGTGGAATGGGTCAGCGGCGAGCGTTTCGTCGATGTCAGCGCCGCCTTCGAAACCGTGATCGCCGAACGCGCCGCCGCCACCGGCCAGAGTTTCGCCACGCCGGCGGCGGGCGGTGCGATGCAGGCGGTGTCGAGCGAGGACGTCGCCGCGGCCCTGTTCAAGACCGCCAACGGCACCCTGGCCTCGCTGACCGTCAGCCAGGTCTCGGCCGGTCGCCGGAACCGCCTGTGGTTCGAAATCGATGGCGCCCAGGCCAGCGTGGCGTTCGATCAGGAAGACAGCGAACGCCTGTGGATCGGCCTGCCCGACCAGCGCGAGGAAATCTTCACGCGCGGACCGGGTGCCGGAAGCGCCGAACAGCGCCGGCTCTCGGTGCTGCCGGCCGGCCACGCGCAGGGCTACGGCAACTGCTTCGAGGCCTTCGTCGCGGACACCTATCGCGCCATCTTGGCCGAACGGCCGGAAGGGTTGCCGACGTTCGAAGACGGACTGCGCTCGGCACTGATCGTCGATCGCGTCATCGCCTCGGCCCGCTCCCGCGCCTGGACCCCCATCGCCTGAACACACGAAGACAGGCCCCGACCGCTTTTCTTTCCTGTAGTCATCGGAATCCCCGGAGGACACCCTGATGCGCACCACCCCACGCAAGATTGCGACCACCGCCCTGCTGCTCCTGGCGACCCTGCCCGGCTTCGCCAGGGACGCCGCCACGCCGGCCCAGCCCATCGCGGTGCAGATGTACACGCTGCGCAACGTCGCCACGCTGGATGAACAGCTGAAGATCGTCCACGACGCCGGCGTCCACGCGGTGGAAACCGTCGGCACGCAGAACGTCACCGCCGCCGAACTCAAGCAGCTGCTGGACAAATATGCGATCAAGGCCGTCTCCACCCACGTGCAGCTGGCGGATCTGCGCAAGGATTTCGATGGCGTGGTGGCGTTCAACCAGACGCTCGGCAACACCCATCTGGTCGTGCCATACCTCGGCGAGAAGGAACGCCCCACCGACGCCGCCGGCTGGGCCGCACTGGGCAAGGAACTGGGCGAAATTGCCAGCAAGGCCCAGGCCAAGGGCATGACCCTGGCCTACCACAACCACGACTTCGAGCTGATCGATTTCGGTGGCAAGACCGGTCTGGAACTGCTGTTCGACGCGGCCGGCCCCGCGCTCAAGTCCGAACTGGATCTGGCCTGGGTGGCGCGTGCCGGCTACGACCCGGCCGCGATGCTCGGCAAGTTCAGCGGACGGGTGTTCGCGGTGCATGCCAAGGACAACGCGCCGAAGGGCCAGGCCACGGACGAGGGCGGCTTCGCCTCGCTGGGCCAGGGCGTCCTGGACTGGAAGACCATTCTCCCCGCCGCCGAGAAGGCTGGCGTGCAGTGGTACATCATCGAGCACGACCAGCCGCGCGATCCCGCCGCGGTCGTCAAGGCCGGCGCGGACTACCTGCGTGAACACCTGCCGGCCGGCGCGACGCACTGATGCGCGGGCAGCGGATGCTGAAATCCATCGGCATGGCGACCCTGGCCTTTGTCGCCGTGGCGTTGGCGACCGCCGCGGCTTCGGCGGAAGACGCCACCGCGGGCGCCAAGGTCTATGCCGCCAACTGCGCGGCCTGCCACGGCGCCAACCGCGCGGGCGTGGCGGGCGCGTTTCCGGCGCTCACCGATGTCGGCAAGCGGCTGGATCCGAAACAGATCAAGGAACGCATCCGGAAGGGCGGCGGCATGATGCCGCCCTTCGGCCATCTGTCGGAAAAGGATATCGAAGACCTCGCGGCCTTCCTGAAGCAGTAGGACGCGCGCGGAGGCTCGCTCCGCGCCATCGCTTACAGCTCGCGCACCCAGATGTTGCGGAAGCTGACCTTGGAATCGTGATCCTGGATGTAGATCGGCGCGCAGCCATGCGGCGCGTAGGACGGCGCGCCGATGTATTCGGTCTTGCCGGACAGCACGGTATCGTTCTGCACCAGCACGCCGTTGTGCAGCACAGTGATGCGCGCGGGCGAGAGCAACCCGCCGCCTTCGGAAAAGCGCGGTGCATTCCAGATGACGTCGTACGCCTGCCATTCGCCCGGCGCGCGCGAGGCGTTCACCAGGGGGATGGCCTGCTTGTAGATCGAGGCGGCCTGGCCGTTGGGATAGGTCGCGTTGTTGTAGCTGTCGAGCACCTGCAGTTCGTAGACCTCCTGCAGGAAAATGCCGCTGTTGCCGCGATGCTGGCCATCGAAGCCTTTGGTCTCGGTGGGCGTGCGCCATTCCACGTGCAACTGGACGTCGCAGAAGCGCTGCCTGGTGCGGATGCCCTTGCTGCCCGGCACCACCGTGACCGCGCCATCGGCGACCGTCCAGGGCGCCTTGCCACCCAGTTCGCTCTCCCAGGCCGAGAGGTCCTTGCCGTCGAACAGCACCACCGCATCGGAAGGCGCGGCATCGCGCGGCGTGGCCACCGTTGCCGGAATCGGCTTCCAGACCTCGGTCTTGGCGGGATCGCGTTGCGGGTCGGCCTGCGCCTGTGCGAGCGCGGGGCCCGCGGCCAGGAGGCAGGCCGCCATCAGGATCGGTTTGCTCATCGTGTTCCCCAGCCAGAACGGTTCGGACGAAGCGCCCATGTCCATCAGTCGGTCGCCCAGGCGGGCGTGCCCGGAACGTAGGGCATGTCGCCGTCATAACGGCCCGGCACGGCGACGTACTGCAGCGCCTCGTTCGCCCCCACCTGCGAGGTGAAGAAGGTGAAGATCGACAACTGCTTGAGCATGGTGAAGTAGTGCGGCTTCACCGGACCCTTGCTGGCACCCCCGGCGGCCGCCTTCGCCGTGCTCAGGTAGTCGCGCGCTTCGGTGTCCAGGGCGCGCAGCAGTTCAGTGCGGGCCTGCGGCGCCAGCGCGACGAAGCGGCCACCGGCACGCTTGTCGAGATCGGCCAGTCCGGCGCGGAAGATCGCCAGGTTCTCCGGCGTATAGCAGTCGGTCACGTACAGGGCCATGAAGGGACCCGCGCCCGCGTCCTTGGCACCCGGGGTCTTGGTCCGCGGCAGGATGGTGTCCGCGACCTCGTCCAGCAGGGCGATGTCGGTGGCCGAGAAAGCGCTCTTGCCGTTCGGAGCCGGCGCCTGTCCGTAGACAAAGCCCGGAATGCCAATCATGGCCGCGCCGGTGGCGGCGGCGATCATCTTCAGGAGTTCGCGACGTTCCATCACAGGTTCCCCGCCTTGAGTTCGCGCACCGCGTGATCCGCCGCCCGCGCCGTCATCGCCATGTAGGTCAGCGACGGATTCACGCAGGCACTGGAGGTCATGCAAGCGCCGTCGGTCACGTAGACGTTGGGCGCATCCCAGACCTGGTTGTGCTTGTTCAACACCGAGTTCTTCGGATCCCGGCCCATGCGCGCCGTGCCCATCTCATGGATGCCCATGCCGGGCGCGTAGTCGCTGTCGTGGGTCCTGACGTCCTTGACGCCCGCGGCCTCCAGCATCTCGGCCGCATCCGCGCCCATGTCATGGCGCATGGCCAGCTCGTTCTCGCGCATGGACACGTCCATCGCCAGCACCGGCAGACCCCACTTGTCCTTGCGGTCCGGGTCCAGGCTGATCCGGTTCTCGTGGTAGGGCAGCATCTCGCCGAAGGCGGTCATGCCGATGGACCAGTCACCCGGCAGGGTCAGCGCGTCCTTCAGTTCGGCGCCCACGTTGAGTTCGGCGATTTCGCGCGACCAGCCGGAACGGCTGGCCCCGCCCTGGTAACCGAAGCCCCGGAGATAGTCGCGCTTGTCGTTGCCGACGTTGCGGAAGCGCGGAATGTAGAAACCGCAGGGACGACGACCGAAGTAGTACTTGTCCTCGTAGCCGTCGACCCGACCGGACGCACCGACGCGGAAATGATGATCCATGACGTTGTGCCCCAACTCGCCGGAGGACGAGCCCAGTCCACCCTCCCAGATATCGGTGGCCGAGTTCATCAGCACCCAGGTCGAGTTGAACGACGAGGCATTGAGGAAGATGACCTTGGCCGTGTACTGGTAGGTCTGGCCGGTCTCGGCATCGATGATCTCCACCCCGCGCGCCCGCTTGCGATCCTTGTCGTACAGCACTTCCTTGACGATCGAGAACGGACGCAGGGTCAGGTTGCCCGTCTTCATCGCCGCCGGCAGCGTCGCCGACTGGGTCGAGAAGTAGGCACCGTAGGGACAGCCCAGGATGCACTTGTTGCGGTACTGGCAGTTGACCCGGCCCTGCTCGGGCTTGGGCTGGGTGATGTTGGCGGTGCGCGAGTGGATCATGTGGCGGGTGCCGCCGAAAGCCTGCTTGATCCGCGCGGCCACGTCCTTCTCGACGATGTTCAGCGGAATGGGCGGCAGGAACTCGCCATCCGGCAGCACGTCCAGCCCCTCGCGGGTGCCGGCGATGCCGGCGAACTTCTCGACGTAGTCATACCAGGGCGCGATGTCGGCGTAACGGATCGGCCAGTCGGTGGCGATGCCTTCCTTGAGGTTCGCCTCGAAATCCATTTCCGACAGGCGATAGCTCTGCCGGCCCCACAACAGCGAACGGCCTCCCACGTGGTAGCCACGAAACCAGTCGAAGCGCTTGGTCTCGGTATAGGGACAATCCTTTTCGTCGGCCCACATCCCCATCGTTTCCTCGGAAAGCGGGTAGTCGCGCATCAGGACCGGATGTTCCGCGATCATCGCCTGGGTCGGCCGGCCGCGATGCGGATAGTCCCACGACTCCTTCATCGCGTTGACATAGTCCTTGACGTGCTCGATGTTGCGTCCGCGTTCCAGCATCAGGACCTTGAGGCCCTTCTCGGTCAGTTCCTTGGCAGCCCAGCCGCCACTGATTCCTGAGCCAACGACGATGGCGTCGTAGTGATTGTCTGCCATGGGTACTGTTTTTCCCTGGGTGGATAGCTGTTGTTTCAGACGTCGCAGAGGCGGATCGCCTCACGCAGCGAGGCGACCGGATCCGGTGCGGCAGGCATGAACTCCTGCGCCAGGTAACCGTCGAAGCCGGTGTCGCGAATCGCGCGACAGATGGCGGGATAGTTGAGTTCCTGGTCGTCGCCGATTTCGTGCCGACCCGGTACGCCCGCCGTGTGGTAGTGGGTGAAGAATTCGTGGTGCTTTCGGATGGTGGCGATGACGTCGCCTTCCATGATCTGCATGTGGTAGATGTCGTACAGCAGACTGAAGTGCTTCGATCCCAGCCGCTTGCACAGGGCGACGCCCCAGTCGGAGTGATCGCACAGGTAATCGTGGTGATCCACCTTGGAATTCAGTAGTTCCATCACCAGCATCACGCCGCGCTTCTCGGCATGCCCGAGGATGCGCTTGAGCCCGGCCTCGGCGTTGGCCAGGCCCTGCTCGGGATCCATGCCGTTGCGGTTGCCCGAAAAGCAGATCAGGTTGCGATAGCCGGCGTCGGCCACCAGGTCGATGTGGCGGGTGTAGCGCGCCACCAGTTCGTCGTGGAACTCGGTCCCGGCGAAGCCCTTCACCAGGTCGATCTCCGCGCCGTTGCACATCGAACTGTCCACGCCATGCGCCTTCAGCGTCGGCCAGTCTTCCGGCCCGACCAGGTCGATGGCGGAGAAACCAATCCCCTTCACTATCTGGCACAGCTCGGCGACCGACTGCTTCGGAAACGTCCAGCGCGCGACGGAATGTTTCAGCTTGCCCTTGAGCGCGAGCGGCTTTTCGGCGGCAAACCCGGGCATCACCCCGGCGGCGGCCAGTCCGATACCGCCCATCACCGCCGCGCGCAGCGCACTTCGTCTCGTGAACTTCGGGTCCAGGGGATTCATCCCGGCGTCCTCACACCACAAAGGAAAGCTTGCTCAAACGAGTCTTTCGAGGCAACGCCAGTGCCACGGGAAGCGCACCGGCCGCCTGCGTGCTGCGCCGGTTCGATCGAATAGACATCCATCCATCCCCGGCCTCCCAACCGGCACGAAACCTCGAAGATTCGCCCTGATGCAATCGATTGCACCATAAAGCAGCCCCGCGTGTTCATGCAAGACTCCGGACACGAAATCTTATGCTGCACGGCACAACAACGACGCGCGCCTCGTCGCGTCATTTCCGCTCAGCGCCGGGTGACTTGCCACCAGGGTTCAGAGCGATGAACGCACGGCTCGCGATGCACCTGACAGAAGTCCGCCATCAACGGAACGGAACGTCAGCCATGTCGATCGGATGCCTTGCTCAAACATGGCCACGATGGTTCCCGGATGCGCCTTGATGCGCGCTCGCCAGGCATCGACGCGCTCAGGATGGCATTCAGGCTCCGCCGTCGTCTTTCTGGTCCGTGCTTCCGACCGCTTTGCGTTCGCCGGTGCGCTGGTTGACCTTCACCCGCCACGGATAGTGATCGCCCTCGCCTCCCGCGTCGCGTTGCTGGAGATGGTTGGTGACCGCCTTGCGCCAGGCGGGGCCGAGGTTGGCGGTGCTCATGTGCGGCGTCTTGGAATGATGGAACGCCACGTCGCCACGCTGCATGGGGCAGATGACGGTGCGGGTTTCATCCACCGCGCAGGTGAGCAGATCGCTCTGCACGCCTTCGACCAGGCGATGAGGAAGGATGCCGAGCCGATGCCCTTCGTCGATGAAGTGCATGCAGCCGTTGGTGGCGTCCACGTCCTGCAGGGGAATCCAGCCGGTGATGCCGCGATCGGCCAGATTGCGCCCCCAGTAGCCTTCGTCCTGATGCCATTCGGTGACCGCGCCATGGCCGGGCGGTTTGCCGAGGAACTGGTCGTACCAGAACGCCATGTCCAATCCCATCAACTGGGACGAAAAACGTTCCAGCCACCGGCGATACGGCTGCCCGGCGATATCCGCCCAGACCTTGCTCGGCGACGATTGCACGATGCGGAAACTGCGGTTCTCGCGGGACTCGCCCTGGCTCCATGCCCAGTCGTTGGCCATTTCGTTCTTCTGGGCGATGAGGATGTCGCAGTAACTTTCCAGTTCGTCCAGCGCCGGTTGCGGAAGGGCCTGCCTCACCACCAGGTAACCATGCTCCCGGAAGAATCCGATCTGCGCGGCATCTGCATCCGGGTACATGACGGCACCTGAGGGAAGGACGGAAGCGGCAGTAGATACCCCGGTCCGGAGCCGATCAATGCGGCGCCTTTACCTTGAGGCCATAGAAAAAGTACGGATTGGATCCCACTGCCGGCGGGCCGTGGCACAGGCGGGCGCCGCGCAGCCCCGACGGCTCAACGTGCCTGCTGGAAAGCCAGCGACATCAGGCGCAGGGCCTCGCGCGATCGGCGATCGTTGAGGCTGCTGTACAGCATCACTTCCTGTGCGGGAATCGGCGGCAAGCAGAGCACCTCGCCGGCGTCCATCGTGCCCGGAGGCGCCGTGCGCGGCGCCAGGACGGCAACGGCCATGCCGGCGGCGGCGGCCGCGCCGACCATGGCGGCGCCTCTACCGACGAAGACTTCTTCCCACGCGATGCCGGCTTCATCGAGGGCGCGCGTGGCCGCGTTGCGGATGCGGCAGGCCTTGCCCTGCGTGGCCAGCGGCAGCGGCTGGCCGGGAACCGGCCGCCAACCGGGTGCCGACACCCAGGCCATCGGTTCGGAATAAACCGCCTTGCCTCGTTTACGACGGTCATCCGGCCGCAGCACCCAGGCCGCGTCGAGTTCGTCCTGATCGTACAGCGCCATCAGATCCCGGCTGCCGCCCACGCGCATCTCCACCCGCAAACCCGGATCGTGGGCGTTGATCCGTCGCAGGAGCGAAGGCAGTTCGCTGCCGATCAGTTCGTGGCTGATGCCGACCACCAGCCGGCGCGCTTCGACATCCCATGCCGCGACGGCGCGGTCGTGGGCCGCGAGCAATTCGCGCGCGACCTCCAGGAACGCCTGGCCTTCCGCGGAAAGCCGGACGTGGCGCGGCGAACGCTCCATCAGGCGCCTGCCGAGCTGCGCCTCCAGCTTGCCCAGCCGGAGACTGATGGCGGATTGCGTGGTCTCCAGCGCGTCGGCGGCACGGGTGAAGCTCTGCAGTTCCGCCGCCGTCACGAAGGCCCGCACCGCGGTGATGTCCAGGGGCTTCATTTCAAGAATTCGATTTTGGAATGACAGATATCATCATGAATGCATTTTTGAAATGCTGGCGGCAGGGTACCGTTTTCGCCAACCCCACGCACGGTTCCCCCCGCCATGAATCCCATCCTCGGCATGACCCTCGCGATGCTCGCCGGCCTGGCCGCGCAAGATGCCCGCGCCGCTTCACCGGAATCGCCGCTGCGGGGCACCTGGACACTGGTCGCGGCGGACAAGATCCTGCCCGGCGGAGAACGCGTCCGGGACTACGGCGAGTCACCCACGGGCCGCCTGATCGTCGATGCCCGGGGGCGCTATTCCCTGCAGATCTTCAAGTCCGAACGCCTGCGTTTCGCATCGGACGACAAGGCACGCGGCAGCGCCGACGAATATGCCTCGGCCGCGCTGGGTTCCAGCACCCACTACGGCACGATTGCGGTCGACGCCTCGCGGCACACCCTCACCTTCCGCATCGAAGGCGCCTCGTTCCCCAACTGGGAAGGCACAAGCCAGCAGCGCGAATACACCCTGGACAACGGCGTGCTGACCTACCGGGTGCCGGCCAGGCCGGACGGCTCGATTCCGGTTTCCGTGTGGAAGCTGGACTAAGCCTCTCGCCGGCTCTACACCGACCTCAACCGGTCGGTCGCCGCCTTCGCAATCTCCCAGAACACCGAGGCATTGCCGGTCGCCCGCGCGGAGAGCATCGCGCCGTGTATCGACGCCATGAACACGGACGCTTCGGCGGACGGAGTGTCGTTCAATCGCATGTTGCCCTGCTCCACGCCTTGCGCCAGGGTCCGGCCAATCCAGGCATGAAGGTCGTTGAAATGCGCCTTCACTTCATCCGCGACTTCCGCCGGCACTGCTGGCAATTCCGCCGCCAGCAGCGCGCAAATGCAGATGGGCGGATTGGAGGCCTGGATGCAGTCCGCCCAGTAGCGCGAATAGGCCACCAGCCGCGTGAAAGCATCCGGGGTGGATTCGTCCAGCGCGCGCAGGCCGCGCCGGGTAGCCTCCCGATGCTGCGCCACCGTCGCCTTCACCAGATCCACTTTTGCGGGGAAGTGGTGGTGGATGCTGGCCTTGCGTACGTCGACCCGTTCCGCGATGTCCGCATAGCTGAAACCGTTGTACCCGCCGGAGGCCAGCAGCTCGTTCGCTCGCTGGATGATCTCCTGCGCCTTGGGCGAGTACTGCGGCTGCATGTCTGTTTCTGGAGTAGGCATCAATCGTTCACCCGGCCTGGAGGATTTTTTGCCTGCGCAGCGCGAGCATCTGCAAGGGAACGCCGATGATCAACGCCAGGAACAGCGCGCCCTGCACGCCGAGCAGCAGCGGGTCCTTCAAATCGGTCACCAGCGGATGGCCCACCGGCAGCCTGCGCAGGCTTTCGCTGACCGTGGGGACCATCAGCAGGAACACGCTGATGCTCAGAGCAATCGTTTGCACATGTTTCCAGAAGGTCTTCGCTGTTCGCCACCGCGCGATGCCATAGCCCAGCAACAGCATCGCCAGCGTGACGGACGCCACGATGGCGCTGACCGGCTGGTGCGCAATCGGATACACCGTCAGCACCCCCAGCAGCATGAACCAGAAATACGCACGCCCGGCGCGGGTTTCGGGAACGATCCGCCCGTGCTTGAACAGCATGTAGGCGGCAAGGGGAATGGCCGGAAGGCTGCCCAGCGTGTGGAGCCAGCCAATAGGAGAAATGCCCACGGGGTCGTTCCTGTCAGGGGATTGACGCAATTCTACCTACTAGTAGGTAGTGATGCAATGAGGTGAATGCCATCCCACTTCAAGCGGACACTCGTGATAGAGATCACCGTTGACCGCCACCTGTCCTTGCACTGCAGGAGAGTCATTGGTCAATGCCCGTTCGCGGAGAGGCACGCTCATGAGCCTCGCATGGACAAAGGTGCTTTCTGCAAACCGCCCTTTTCTAAAGAGATGGCCTGCACGATCTTGCATATCGTGCAGGCTCATCCTCTTTGTCACATCGGATCGATGTCAGCGACCGGCGTGTTCAGCAGTTGCTGTCCCGCAGATGGGTCGATGCCGTTATCGGCAGCAAGCTGCTTGGGGAAAACGCCCAGCTTGGCCACGCGCTTGGCGAAGCGGCGGTTGCTGCCATTGAAGGTGTTCAATCCCCCGGCGTTCAATACTGGTGGAGCCGCCAACGCTTCATGACCACCGCAAGTCGATCCACATTGCCAGCACCTGTCCCGGCTCAACGATGTGCGGCGCAAGATTGAATCCATCCGGCGGCCCCGTCTGTGGTTCCACGCAGGTCGCGTGCCCGGCGCCGTCGTACACCACCCAGTGCGTGCAATCGGATGTGACGTGGAGTCGTTGCCGCGCGCGTTCCAGCACGGCGCCGTCTTCGGCGATGAAGCAGTCATCCCAGGGGCCGGGCCGGGGCGGCACCAGCGGGAGCGTCGCGATGCCATCGTGGTCCCGTGGATACATGGCCGAGGGATGGAAGACGAGCCGGTCGGGCTTGCGGAACCAGGGATGCCAGCCCAGCACGGCCGGCATGGGCTGGTCGCCGGCCTGTACCGACAGGTCCAGCCGCAGACCGTGGTCGTGCAGGGTGATTACCTGCCTCGCGAGACCGCCAAAAGGCCAGTAGCCATCCTGCGGCAGCAGCAGGGACAGGGTTGCGGTGTCGTCATCCTGCGACTCGATTCGCCAGGAGCGGGAAAAGCCGAGGCCATGGATGGCGTGGCCCCCGAAGTTCACCGGCAGTTGGTAGGCGCGCCCACCTGCCTGGAAGCGACCCGCGCGCACGCGTCCGGCCCACGGCACCATGGGATAACAACCCCACGCGATGGTGTCGGGCCAGCCATCGTGGGGACCAATCAGCCAATCCACGCCGTCGAACCGGATCCGGGCGACGCGGCCGCCGGCGGCCGGTGCCAGATCGACCTCCAGCGATCCCCTGTGCAGACGAATCGTTTCGCCCGGCGGCATCGGTGCGGACGCATCGTCCCGGGGCAAACGACGGATCTCAGTCGCCATAGGGGTGGATGGTGCGGATGTGGCCGTGCGCGTCATGCTGCAGTTCCGTGCACTTGGCGGTGCGCAGGTGGGTGGCGCCGCCCGACAGCAGGGCGTCGTGATAGAACAGGTACCACTTGTCCGCGAACGCGCAGATGGAATGGTGCGTGGTCCAGCCGACCACCGGAGTGAGGATCACGCCCTGGTAGGTGAACGGCCCATAGGGGCTGTCGCCCACCGCGTAGCAGAGCAAATGGGTGTCGCCGGTGGAGTAGGAGAAGTAATAGCGGCCTGCATGCTTGTGCACCCAGGCGCCCTCGAAGAACCGTCGTTCGTGATCGCCGGCGCGCAGGGGTTGTCCCTGCTCGTCCAGGATCATGATTTCGCGCGCGGGTTCGGCCAGCGTCTTCATGCCGGTATCCAGGCGGGCCACCCGCGGCCCGAGCGCGGGCGCGTCCGGAGTCGGCTCCTCGTGCATGGCGTCATGGCGGTTGTCGCGGTACTTCTGCAGTTGCCCGCCCCAGATGCCGCCAAAGTAGAGGTAGTGCTCGCCGTCATCGTCCCGGAAGACCGCCGGGTCGATCGAGTAGGCGCCCGCGATGGGTTCGGGCTCGGCGGTGAACGGTCCCTCCGGTCGATCCGAAACGGCCACGCCGATCCGGAACAGGCCATCGGCCTGCTTGGCGGGAAAGTACAGGTAATACCTTCCATCGCGGCAAGCCGCGTCCGGCGCCCACATCTGCCGCTCCGCCCATGGCACATCGCGTACGTGCAGGGCGACGCCGCAATCGGTCGCCGGGCCATCCGGCGAATCCATCCGCAGCACGTGGTAGTCCTCCATGACGAAATGGCCACCGTCGTCGTCGAAGGCGGCACCGCCGTCGATGTCGTGGGACGGGTAGATGTACAGGCGCCCGTCGAACACATGCGCTGACGGATCCGCGGTGTACAGATGGGTGAGCAACGGCTGCGAGATGGCGCACGCGGCCAGTCGTTCCAGTTCGGCGGCCGGCGTTGCCGGCTCTCCGTGGGGGAGGATGTCGGTCATGGGGAGGAAACCTCGGCGTGCAGGGGGCGGTCGACGGCGCGGCGGCGCTGGTCGAGTTCGTGCTCGATGCGCACTTCCATCCGCTTGTCGATCTCGTAGATGAAGAGCAGCGCCACCGCGATCAGGAACGGAAGGGCGCAATAGACGCTGACGGTCAGGCGGATGCCGTCCACCACGGCGGCCGGTTGAGTTTCCAGCCCGGCCTGATAGCCGTAATGGGCGAGGATGCCGGCGACCAGCGCACCGCCGGTGCTGAGGCCGATTTTCAGCCCGCACAGCATCGCCGAGAAGATGATCGCGGTGGCCCGTCGGTGGTTCTTCCATTCCGAATAGTCGGCCACGTCGGCGATCATCGCCCACAACAGCGGGATGGTGATGCCGTAGCAGAAGCCGTGCAGCATGAAGGCGACGAACACCCAGCCCACCGCGGTGGGCGGAAACAGGTAGAACGCCAGCAGGAACAGCGTGGAGACCAGCAGCGCGACGCCGAAGACATCGCGCTTGCCAAACCGATCGGCCAGGCGGCGCGACACGCCGATGCCCAGGATCATGCAGACGATGCCACCGCCGTTGAACAGGCTGAAGGTGGACGTGGCCGGATCCTCCGGCCACTGGAAGCCGGCCAGTCCCGCGCCGGTCAGCATGGCGTTCAACGAAGCGATCAGGCCATTGAAACCGGAATCGCGCAGGAAAGCGGCCAGCGCGGCCTCGCTCATGTAGTACTGGAAGTAGTAGATGTAGGTGCCGCCCTTCAATGCCAGGTTGGTGAACACCAGCACCGTCAGGGCCAGCATCACCTGCCACGGCCGGTTGCGCAGCAGATCGGCCAGATCCTGCAACACGCCGGCGGACTGCTCGCGGGTGGGAACGATGCGCTCGCGCGTGGTGAGGAAGGTGATCAGGAAGAACACCGTGCCAACCACCGCGAACAGGGTCATCACGCTCTCGAATCCCCTCACCCGATCCCCGTCGCCCAGGATCAGGACCAGCGGCAGCAGCAGCACCTGGATGATGAACTGGGCAATCATCACCGCCACGAAGCGGTACGAGGACAGGCTGTTGCGCTGGGCCATGCTGCCGGTGAGCACGCCACTGAGCGCCGAGTACGGCAGGTTGTTGGCCGCGTACACCAGCACCAGCAGGCTGTAGGTGGCCAGCGCGTAGATGATCTTGCCCCGCTCGCCCAGTTCCGGCGTACTGAAGGCCAGCAGCGACAGCACGCCGAATGGCACCGCGGTCCACAGGATCCAGGGCCGGAACTTGCCCCAGCGGGTGGAGGTGCGATCGGCGACGATGCCGATCACTGGCGTGAACACGAACGCGCCCAGCAGTCCCACCACGAAGATGATGGTGGCCGCGGTCGCCGGCGGCAGCCGGTAGACATCGGTGTAGAAGAACGCCAGATAGGTGATCAGCGTCTGGAAAATCAGGTTGGCCGCGAGATCGCCCAGGCTGTAGCCCAGCTTCTCGCGGATCGACAGCGGCTGTTCGCGGCTGGACATGCGTGTTTTCCCCCTGGCATCGGTGCCATGCAATTCCGGCGATGCCGGTCCCACGGTTGAATCAGTCATCGGCGGCCTTCACCTCGAATTGCGCAGTGGCACGCGCGTCGGCGCTGGAGCCGCCCACCCGCACCTCGTAGCGGCCGGGTGGAACAATGTAGGCCTGGCGTGCTTCGTCGTAGCGTCGCAGGGTGGACTCAGGCACCAGGTCGAACGTCAGCGCGCGCCGTTCACCGGGCCGCAGGTGGATGCGCTGGAAACCGCGCAACTCCTGCCGCGCATCGCCGGGCCGGGCCTGGACGGGGCGGACATACAGTTGCACGACTTCATCACCGGCGCGCTCGCCGATGTTCTCCACCCGCAGCTTGATCCGCACCGTCGCGTCCGGCTTCACCGTACGCTTGTCCACCCGCAGGCGCTGGTAGTCGAAGCGGGTGTACGACAACCCATGCCCGAACGGATACAGCGGGGTGCCATCGAAGTAACGGTAAGTGCGTCCCTGCATGCGATAGTCGTCAAATGCGGGCAGTACTTCATCCGCCTTGTAGAACGTGACCGGCAGGCGGCCGGCCGGACTGATGTCGCCGAACAGCGCCTCGGCCACCGCCGAGCCCCCACGTTGACCGGGATACCAGCTCATCAGGATGGCGCGCAGATTGGCGTCGGCCCAATCCACCGCCAGTGCGGATCCGCCGGTCAGGACCAGCACCACCGGTTTGCCGGAGGCGTGCAGCGCTTCCAACAGCTTGCGCTGGGTCGCCGGCAGGCGCAGATCGGTGCGGTCGCCGCCGGCGAAGCCGGGATAGTTGACGGTCATTTCCTCGCCTTCGACATCGCCGGTGAGTCCGCCCGCGAAAATCACCACGTCCGCGTCGCGCGCCGCATCCAGCGCCTCCTCGAACGGCGGCTTGGCGCCCGGCATGCGCCAGGCCAGCCGGACCGCGGCATCGCGTTCGCCATCGTAGTACTCCAGGCGCAGGTCGTAGGCGCGGCCAGCCTGAAGATCCAGCTCGACGCCATCGCTGCGCAGGCGATCGCTGGCGGTCCAGTGATCCAGCACCCGCACGCCATCCAGGTACAGGCGGAAGCCGTCGTCGGCCGCCGCCTCGATCCGGTACTTGCCCGACACCGGCGGCAGCAGTTGGCCGCTCCAGCGGATGCTGAAGCCGTCGCTCGGTATCCCCTGCCCCGGCGCCGCCTCGCCACGCGCGAGCAGGTTGTCGGTGGGCGATCCGCGATCCCAGCGGAATCCGATCTGCGCGTCGGTTCGCACCAGCGCCGGCGCGCCGGACAGATCCCGGCTGCGGAAGTACTCGCCGCGCAGGCCACGTTCGACGGAATCGGCGGACGGTCGCAGGTAGGTCGCTTCGATCAGCGGAGTGGCAGCGGGGTCGTCGCGCCCCTCCACCAGATCCACGCCGCGCGCGTAGGTCACCCGGATCCCCGGCGCCGCGTCGCGAATGCCCTGCAACAGGGTCACCGGCGCGGCCGGCGTGCCGAAGTAGTTGCCGAGCAGCGCCATGGTGTCGTCGGCGGTCGGGCCGATCACCGCGATGCGCTCCAGGCTGCGCGACAACGGCAGGATGCCGTCGTTCTTCAGCAGCACCAGCGATTCGCGGGCGGCCTTGAGTGCCAGCGCATCGTGCGCCGGCGACTGGTTGACGGTGTACGGCATGCGCGCCCAGCGCACGCGCGACGCCGGATCGAACATGCCCAGCCGCATCCGCGCGGTGAACAGCCGCGTCACCGCCTCGTCGATTTCCGCCTCGCTGATCAGGCCCCGGCGCACGGCGGCGGGCAGCGTGGCGTATTCCTCGCCGCATTCCAGTTCGGTGCCGTTCTTGACCGCCAGCGCGGCTGCTTCCTCGCGGGTGGCCACTATCTTGTGGTTCTTCCATACATCGACGATGGCCCAGCAATCGGACACCACGTAGCCGGTGAAGCCCCAATCTCGCCGTAGGAGATCGCGCATCAGGAACCGGCTGGCGCTGGCCGACTCGCCGTAGACGCGGTTGTAGGCGCCCATCACCGCGTCCACCTGGCCCTCCTTCACCAGCGCCTCGAACGCGGGCAGGTAGGTGTCGTACAGATCGCGCCGGCTCGGGCGGGCGTCGAAATGGTGGCGATCGGCTTCCGGGCCGCTATGCACCGCGAAGTGCTTGGCGGTGGCATCCAGCTTGCGGTGCGTCGGGTCGTCGCCCTGCAGGCCGCGCACGAACGCCACGCCCATGCGCGCGGTCAGGTAGGGATCCTCGCCATAGGTTTCCTGGCCACGGCCCCAGCGCGGGTCCCGGAAGATGTTGATGTTCGGGGACCAGAAGGTCAGGCCCTGGTAGCGGCCATGCGCGCCCTCGCGCACGAACTGGTGGTGCTTGGCGCGCGCCTCGTCGCTGATGGCGGTGGCGACCTCGCCCATCAGCGGCACGTCGAAGGTGGCCGCCAGGCCGATCGCCTGCGGAAACACGGTGGCCTGGCCGGCGCGCGCGACCCCGTGCAGGCCCTCGTTCCACCAGTCGTAGGCGGGCACGCCGAGGCGTTCGATGGCGGGCGCGGCGTTCTGCATCTGCGCGGCCTTTTCCTCCAGCGTCATGCGCGCCACCAGTGCCGCCGCGCGTTCCTCGAAGCCACGCCGGGTATCCAGCCAGGGCTCCGGTTCTTCGGCGGCCACGGGGCGCGCGGCCAGCAGCGCAAGCGCGCACAGCGCCAGCGCGCGCAGGCGTGGCGGGATGCGCGGTGCTGAAAAGTGTGTCGGATCGGGAATGGTCATCGTTCTCTCCGCTCAGTGAGCACGTTCGTCGCGCGCGAAGGGACCGAGCAGCGTGCCGACGAAGCCGCCGGCCCGGTCGGTGCTCAGCACGGTGCCGTCGATGCCGCGCACCAGCGATTGCCAGCCGCGGCCATCGCCGGTATCGAACGCGAATCCGTAGGCGCCCTCGTCGCCGTCGATCTTCAGCCGCAGCGCGTCGCCGGCATCGACCTCGCGGGTGGCGAGCGTGCGCGCGGGGCCGGTGCCCCATCGCCCCTCCAGGAATACTTGCAGCCTGCCGCCGCTCGTTCGGCGCGCGCCGAGGAAGTACCAATGCGTCTCGCTCTGGAACGCGGCCAGTCCGGCCGCGACACCGGTTCCGGCCAGCGACATCGCGGTGCTGGCGTCGAAGCGCAGGTGCTGCTGCCGACGTCCCAGGAAAGCCGGGTTGCGCAGCGTGTCCAGGCCTTCGGCGAGCGGATGGATGGCCAGCGCGCCCGGGCGCGTGGCCAGATCCGCCCAATCCCGCCTGGGCACGCGCACGCGCAGCCATTCGCGTGCCAGCGCCACGCCGTCGAACTCGTCGCGATGGACGAAATTTCCGGTGGACGGCGCCTGCGCGGCATCGGTGCGCATCCACGACGGCGCGCGTGCGATGTACGGGATGGTCTGGCCGGCCGGCAGGATCACCGGCCATCCGTCGCGCCATTGCACGGGCAGCAGATAGGTTTCGCGTCCGGTGTTGTAGTGGCGCTGCTGGTAATTGCGACTGGCCAGGAACACCGCCCACCACGTCCCGTCGGGCCCTTCGACCAGATCGGCATGCCCGGCGTTGGTGATCGGCAACGACCGATCGACCGGCAGATCGCGCTGGGTCAGGATCGGATTGCCCGGATACGGCACATACGGCCCCCACACCTGCCGGCTGCGCAGCACCACCTGCGAATGCTGCGGCCCGGTCCCGCCTTCGGCGTCGGACAGGTAATACCAGCCATCGCGCTGGTACAGATGCGGTCCTTCGATCCAGATCGGGTTCGTTTCCGGGGAGACGCCGCCATCGATCAGTACCTTGCGCGGGCCGATCGGCTGCAGGCGCTGCAGGTCGATCTCCTGCATCCAGATCGCGCGATGGCCATCGTAGCGCGGAGGACCGACCGGCTCGTCGTTGTTGAGCAGGTAGACCTTGCCGTCCTGATCGAAGAACAGTGACGGATCGATGCCGCCGATGGTCGGCAGCCAGTGCGGATCGGACCAGGGCCCGGCCGGATCGCGGGCGGTGGCGATGAAATTGCCACCGCTGTCGGTGGCCGTGGTGACCACGTAGAACACCCCGTCGTGGTATTCGATGGTGGGCGCGAAGATGCCGCGCGAGACGCTCAGCCCGTCGAAATCCAGCTGGGTGGGCCGCTCGATGACGTTGCCGATCTGTTTCCAGTGGACCAGGTCGTCGCTCTCGAACACCGGGATGCCGGGATAGAAGGTGAAGCTGGAATTGACCAGGTAGAACTTGCCCCGCGCGGCAACGATGCTGGGATCGGCGTGGAAGCCGGCCAGCACCGGATTGCGATAGTGGCCGGTGGGCAGCGCCGGTTCGAACGCGGCATCGCGGCCGGCGTACTCGAACCAGTCGAAGAACACCGGCGCGGCGGCGTCGGCCGGTGGTGCCGAATGCGCCGGCGCGGTGGCCAGCAGCAGGGCCAGGCCGCTGGCGAGCAGCCATCCCATCGTCCTTATTCGGGACGACGATGGCGGGCATGGCGACGTGTTTCGATCCGGATTGGGATCGCGCGCGCGAATTCCGTTGCGAAAGGATGCGTTCATCGGGTCGTCTCGGCCGCGGTGAGTGGAAGTTCGAAAGGTCCGGCGGGCAGGCCGGCGCCGTCACGCAGGGTGCAGGTCGGCCCGTCGGCCCAGCAGTAGCGCACCCGTCCGGCATCGCCGGACCGTGGCGGTGCACGCAGGACCACACGATGGCCATCGATCGTCGCGTCCGCATAACGGCAACCGTCCGCTTCGCCACCGCACAGCTCAAAGCCGATCGGACCGGCCGCGCCCGTCGTCGCCAGCGCGCCGGTGACGCCATCGAACGTCACCACCACCGCATCGGCGGTCCGCCGCGCCTCGCGCGGCACCGGGCCGGAAGGCGCGAGCGCGCGCTCGCCATAGATCACGTGGCGCGCCGCGCGCGCCAGCCGTCGCGCCAGTTCCTGCTTGTTCGGCGGATGGATGTCGTAGTGATCGCCGATGTCGATCGCGATCGCCAACCCCGAGCGCGGCTCCTCCGCCACCACCCGGCGCTGCGCTTCGCGGACCTCCGCCCATCCACTTTCCGTCGGTGCGGAAGGCGGCATGCCGTAACCGGCCAGTTGCGCCACCAGCATCGGCAGGCCGTCGCCCAGTTGCCGGCGCCAGTCCGCGCGCAGCGTGCGCAGTCGCGCCGCGTAACGCGCGCCGTCGGCGGTGTTGGACTCGCCCTGGTACCAGAGGAAACCGCGTAGTCCGTAGCGACCGAGCGGCGCGATCATGCCGTTGTACAACGTCGACAGACCCGCCGCCGCCTGCCAGGGCGCGCTGGGCGGCGCGTCGGTACCGGGCGCGGGCCGGTAGCGCCAGTCCGCATCCAGTGGCACCCGGCTGCCGTCGTCAAAGCGCAGCGCATGCGCGGTCGCCGGGCCGGCGAGCCCGCCTTCGCGCCAGGTATCCAGCACGTTGACGACCACGCTGTTGGCGCCTTCCCGCAACAGGCCCCGCGGCAGCGCGTAGGCGCGCGCGGCATCGGCGCCATAGCTGCTACCGACGGGCACGCCATTGACCCAGGTCATGTCCGTTTCATCGGCCACTCCCAGTTCGAGCACGGCCCCACGCGCGGCCTGCGCCGCGCTCAGTTCCACCTGCGCGCGGTACCACACCATGCCGTCGTAGGCCGCCAGTTCGGGGACACCCCAGCGCTCCCAGGCGCCGAGTCCGGCGGGCGCCGGCCGCCACGCCGGATCGACCGGCGCATCCGCGCGCCACGGTTCGTCACCTGCGGCCGTTTCCTTGCGCGCATTCCACCAGCGTTGCCAGTGCGCGCCCCAGCGCGCGACCGCGGCGATCGGGTCGGCGGCGTACAGTGACAGCACGTCGAGCGCCTCGCCCCCCTGCCCGCCCGCGCGCAGCGCGTCCACACTGGTCCAGGCCTCGATCCGCGAACCGCCCCAGGCCGCCTGGATCAGTCCCATCGGCACGTCGACCGTCTTGCGCAGTTCGCGTGCGAAGTAGAAGCAGGCCGCCGAGAAATCCCGCACCGTCTCCGGCGATGCAATCCGCCAGGCGGTCGGTTCTGAGAAGTGCGACTGCGGCGTGATCGCACCGGCCCGCGGAACGGTGAACAGGCGGATGCGCGCATCCGTGGCGGCGGCGATCTCCCCGCCCGCATCCAGCGAGCGCCAGACGGGCAGTTCCATGTTCGACTGCCCGGCGCACAGCCAGACATCGCCAAGCCATATGTCGCGCACGGTCTGCACGGCATCGCCCGCTTCGACCCGCAGATCATGGGGTCCGCCAGCCGCCTGCGCGGGCAGGCGGATTTCCCATGCGCCGTCGTTCCCCGCCCGCGTCGCCGACGCGGCGCCGGCGAAGGACACGCTGACCTGCTGCCCCGGCGCGGCCTGGCCCCAGATACGCAGCGGCGCATCGCGCTGCAAGACCGCGTGATCCTGGAACAACTCATGCAGCAACGCCGGGCGGTTCGCTTCCTGCGCGTGCGTGCATGGCGCCGCCATGCACCACAGCGCGACGCAGGCGATGCCCCGGGCGAACAAGGCTCCTCGGTTCATCGTCCATCTCCCGGCGCATAGGGAAATCGCAGGGACTGGTAGTACGCCAGCGGCCGCGGCGGCGGCGCTTCGCCTGCGGGCAGCGGCAACCCGTTGATGGACTGGAAGTAGGCCAGGCTCGCATCGCGCCACCACTGCGCCTCACGCTGCTGGATGCGCAGGAAAGCGGCCACTTCGCGATGCCGCGCGTCGTCCACCCGGCCACGCAGGCCCTCCCAGGTGGTGCGCATGTCGCCGACGCGGGCCACGCCGCGCGAATAGCGGTGAACCATTTCGTCCCACAGGGAACGCCCGGATTGCATGCGATGGTCCCAGCGCACGTGGTGGAACCACAGCAGGAGCGGCTCGGGCACGCGATCGACGTCGCCGAACACGCGCGCCACCGGCGGCAGGTACTGGGCCACGGCATTGCTGCCCCTGACGCTGCGATCGAAGCCGATGCCGTCGCGATCGGCGCGGTGATAGTAGACCGAGGTCCAGTCCGCGCGCGGGCCACCGTCGACCCAGGGGCCGGGGCCGTAGTGATGACCGCGTGCCATCAGGTGATGCAGGCCCAGCGGGGTCATGTAGTCCACCGCCGCCTCGCGCGATGCCATCATCATGTCCACCACCGGCCGCACCACCACCGGGTCGGGCGAGAAGGTCATCGCGACCCAGTCGCGGGCGATGTCACGCGCGGCCAGATGGGGATTCCACGCCAGCCGGCCGAACGCGTACCAGTTGGCCTGATCGAAGTGGGAACCGCTCCAGTTGCGATCGGCGCCCACGTTGGCCACGCCCGCCATGCCGGTCAGCGCCGCGCCGTGCAGCGAACCGTCCACGACCCGCGCCACCGTGGATCCGGCGCCGCGCGCATGGGTATCGGCGCGCAGCGTCTCTTCATAAAGCGTGCCCAGATAGGCCAGGTGGGTGGCGAAGCCCAGATACTCCTTGGTGATCTGGAGCTCCATCATCAGCGGCGTTTTCGGCATCGCGCCGAACAGGGGATGGAACGGCTCCCTCGGCTGGAAATCGATCGGCCCGTTCTTCACCTGCAGCAGCACGTTCGGACGAAACCGGCCATCCTGGTGGACGAATTCCGCATGGGCCTGCCTGGCGCGATCGTCCGGGACCTCGTGCGAATAGACGAAGGCGCGCCACATCACCACGCCGCCGTAATCCGCCAGCGCGTCGGCGAGCAGGTTCGCGCCGTCGGCATGCGAGCGGCCGTAGTCCTGCGGGCCGGGCTGGCCCTCGGAATTGGCCTTCACCAGGAAGCCGCCGAAATCGGGAATCAGACCGTGGATCTCGCGCGCCTTCTCGCGCCACCAGCGCCGCACCCGCGGGTCCAGCGGATCGGCGCTGTCCAGCCCCCCGATCTCGATCGGCGCGCTGAAGCGCGCACTCAGGTACACGCGGATGCCATAGGGACGGAAGACATCCGCCAGCGCCGCCGCCTTTTCCAGGTACATCGGCGTCAAGCTCAAGGCATTGGCGTTGACGTTGTTGAGGACGGTGCCGTTGATTCCCAGCGACGCGTTCGCCCGCGCGTAGTCGGTGTAGCGCGGGTCTCGCCAATCCGGAAGCTTGTGCCAGTCCCACAGCGACGCGCCCGCATAGCCCCGTTCGACGTGCCCGTCCAGATCGTCCCAATGGTTGAGCAATCGCAGCTTCAGCCGCGGGGCTTCGCGGATCTCCAGGGCCTGCAGCGAAGCACCGGTCTGCAACAGCCGCAGCAGATGGAACACGCCGTACAGCACGCCGATGTCACCGCCGCCTGCGACGACGAGGGTTTCTTTTCCGTCAATGTTCGTCTGGCGCAGGAGATAGCCTTCCGGCCCCAATCCGCGCACTTCATCGCCCAGCGTCGCGATCCACCGCGAGGAAGCGGGCGTGCCCAGCAGCAGCGTGCCCTCGCCGATGGGGCCGGAGGACAGGCGCGGCGCTCGCCCCAGCAAGCCCTCCAGTCCGCGCAGCAGTTCGTCGCGCGCGGCGCGCTGGGTCGGCGTGGCCTCCGGCGCGACCAATTCGCGCAGGCGCGCCCGGGCTTCCACGGCCTGTGCCGGAGCCATCGGCACGTAACGCATCCACAGCGCGTAGCCGTCCTCGGCCCGCGCCGCGCCCGCGATCAGCACCATCCACAGCAGCACGAGTTCGGCCAGCACCGGCAGAACGCGCCGCCGGCCCGGGTCGCCCCGACGCAAGGTTAGCGTTAACATTCGCCGGCCAGGCGGGCACGCGGGCGTGATGTGTTCCATCATCATCCTGCGAGCCTGGCCGGGTTCGGGCGGTCGCGGAAAGACGCGGCCATGATCGAAGAAGGGAAAACAGGTTGGACAAGCCGAAGAAGTCGATCCGCCGCAAGAGCAGCGGCGTGACTATCGATGAGGTGGCCGCCCTGGCGGGCGTGTCGCCAATGACGGTCTCGCGCGTCATCAATGGCCAGGGAAAAGTGCGCGACACCACCCGCGAGCGGGTCATGCAGGCGGTGCGCGAACTGGACTACACGCCCAATCTGGCCGCCAGTTCGCTGGCGGCGGCCCAACACACCCGCATCGCCCTGATCTACACCAACCCCAGCGGCGCCTATCTTCGCGAACTGCTGGTGGGACTGCTGCGCGTGGCCTCGCGCACCGCGATCCAGCTGGTAGTGGATTACTGGGACGGCCTGGGTGGCGAAGCCGAGCGTGAAGCAGCGCGCGCGCTCGCCCGCCGCGTCGATGGCGTGATCCTGCCGCCGCCGTTGTGCGAATCCCGCGTCGCGGTGACCGAACTGGTCAAGGCCGGCGTGCCGGTGGTCGCGATCGCCTCGGGACGTTTCAGCAACGACATCTCCTGCGTCAGGATCGACGACTTCACCGCCGGCAAGGAGATGGCCGAGCACCTGATCGAACGCGGCCATGCCCGCATCGGCTTCATCCGCGGACGCAACGACCTGAGCGCCAGCTCGCGGCGCTATGACGGCTTCGTCACCGCGCTGCACGAAGCCGGCCTGGAAGTCGACGCCGACCTCGTCCAGCAGGGCGACTACACCTATCGCTCCGGACTCAAGGCCGCCGAGAAACTGCTTGCGCACCGCAGGCCGCCGACCGCGATCTTCGCCAGCAACGACGACATGGGCGCCGCCGCGATCTCGGTCGCCCATCGGCGCGGGCTGGACGTGCCGCGTGATCTTTCGGTGGTCGGTTTCGACGATACCTCGGCCGCGACCACGGTCTGGCCGGAACTGACCACCATCCACCAACCCATCGCGTCCATGGCCAACGCGGCCGTGGACATCCTGCTGCGCAGCATCCGCCGCAAGGACGACAGCACCCGCGTGCTGATGGACCACGTGGTCCCGCACCGGCTGGTCAGCCGCGAATCGGTGGCGGCACCGCCCAAACGTCGCTAGCGCGTCGCAAGGCCTGCCCGCACCGCACCCGGCAGCGGCATCGTCGACAGGCAGCGGCATACCGGCCCGGCGGACCAGCGCGCTTGCGATATCGGGGTTCCACATGCCCATGCTGTTTCCCGCCCCTCCCGATGACACGGATGCCTGATCAGCTGATCCGGCCGTCCGCCCTGGTCTGTATTCCGTCCGAACAAACCTGCGTCGCGATGCACGGCGCACCACGCCTGCCGACTCCCACGCCGGCCCGCTCATCGCGATGCCGGCGCCGGTCCGGGCTCACCCCTCCATCTGTTCCAGTTCCTTGCCCTTGGTCTCGTGCACGTACTTAAGGACGAAGAACACCGAGATCACCGCCGCGGCCAGGTAGATGCCGTAGGTCGCCGCCAGGCCGATGGCGGCCAGCAGGATCGGAAAGGTCACGGTGATGGCGAAGTTGGACGTCCACTGCGCCGCACCCGCCACCGCCAGCGCGGAACCGCGGATCTGGTTGGGGAACATTTCCCCCAGCATCACCCACATCACCGGTCCCCAGGACAGGTTGAAGAACACCACATAGAGATTGGCCGCCACCAGCGCCAGCGTGCCCATGCCGCCGGGCAGTTGCAGGTGGCCGTCCACCAGCGATCCGCTGGCGAAGGCCCACACCACCAGTGCCAGCGACGCCGCCATGCCGGCCGAACCGATCCACAGCAGCGGCTTGCGCCCGATGCGGTCGATCAGCAGCACGGTGACGAGGCAGGCACCGATGCTCAGCGCGCCGGACAGCACGTTGATCAGCAGGGCGTCGTTTTCCGAGAAGCCCACCGCCTGCCAGAGCACCGCGCCGTAGTAGAACACCACGTTGATGCCCACCAGTTGCTGGAAGGTGGCCAGGCCGATGCCGACCCACACGATCGGACGAATCCGGCCGGTGGCCTTGTTCTTCAGATCCGACAGGCGCGGGCGATGGTGATCCTCGGACAGCGAGGCATCGATTTCGGCCAGTTTGACGCGCGCCTCGCCCGCGCCGAACAGACGGGTGAGCACGCGCATCGCTTCGTCCTTGCGGCGCTTGACCACCAGGTAGCGCGGGCTTTCCGGAATGGTCAGCAGCAGCACCAGGAACAGCAGCGAGGGAAACGCCTGCATCCAGAACATCCAGCGCCAGGCCGCCTGGCCGCCCCACAGCGCCCCGGTCGAGGCGCCCGCGGCGCGGGCCAGCAGATAGTTGCTCAGGAACGCCGCGAACAGGCCGCTGATGATGGCGATCTGCTGCACCGTGGCCAGCCGTCCGCGGTACCGCGCCGGCGCCACTTCGGCGATGTAGGCCGGCGATATCACGCTGGCCGCGCCCACCGCGAATCCGCCCAGCACGCGCGCGGCCACGAACACCAGTGAACTGTGCGCGGCACCGGCGCCGATCGCCGACAACAGGAACAGCGCCGCCGAGATGATCAGCACGCTGCGCCGGCCCCAGCGATCGGCCAGCCGGCCGGCGAAGAACGCGCCGACCGCGCACCCCAGCAGCATCGAGGCGACCTCGAAGCCCAGCCCCGCCTTGCTGGATCCGAACGCCTGCTGCAGGCCGTCCACGGTGCCGTTGATGACCCCGCTGTCGAATCCGAACAGGAATCCCCCGATGGTCGCCACCACGCTGATCAACACGATCAGCCGGGTGTTCTCGTTCTCCGTCAACGCCTGGCTCATGCCGTCCTCCCCTTGCTCAGTTCATGACCGTTGCGATGGCCACCCGACCGCTCAGCGCAACAGGTATTGGTTGAGCAGATTCTCGTAGCGCTCCTGCTTGCCACTGATCTGCCTGGGTTCACCGTTCCCGGCGGCCAGCGCCGCCAGTCCGGACAGGTCCAGCCTACCGTTTTCGAAGTCCTTGCCCGCGCCGCTGTCGAAGCTGGCATAACGCTCGGCGCGCCATTGTTCCCACGGGGATTCGGTCAACAGCGCGTGCGCGACCTCCAGGCCGCGCGCGAACGCGTCCATGCCGCCGATGTGGGCCAGGAACAGGTCCTCCAGATCGGTCGACTCCCGGCGCACCTTGGCGTCGAAATTCAGCCCGCCCTCCAGCCCGCCCTGGCGCAGCACCACCAGCATCGCGCCGACGGTGTCGTACAGGTCGGTCGGGAACTGGTCGGTGTCCCAGCCATTCTGGGCATTGCCGCGATTGGCATCGATGCTGCCCAGCAGCCCGTGATCGGCCGCCACCTGCAGATCGTGTTCGAAAGTGTGGCCCGACAGGGTGGCGTGGTTGGCCTCGATGTTGAGCTTGAAGTCCTTCTCCAGGCCATGCTCCTTCAGGAAGCCGGCCACGGTGGCACTGTCGAAGTCGTACTGGTGCTTCATCGGCTCCATCGGCTTGGGCTCGATCAGGAAGTTGCCCTTCAGCCCGATGCTGCGACCGTAGTCGCGCGCCATGGTCAGGAAACGGGCGAAATGCGCGATCTCGCGCTTCATGTTGGTGTTGACCAGCGAAGCGTAGCCTTCGCGACCGCCCCAGAACACGTAGTGCTCACCGCCCAGTTCCACCGTGGCTTCCAGCGCCGCCTTCACCTGCACCGCCGCGCGCGCGACCACGGCGAAGTCCGGATTGGTCGAGGCGCCATTCATGTAGCGCGGATGCGAGAACAGGTTGGCGGTGCCCCACAACAGCTTCATGCCGGTCGCCCGCTGGCGCTCCCCGGCCAGGCCGACCATGTGCCGGAGGTTCTTTTCGTAGGTGGCGATGTCTTCCGCGTCCGGCGCCAGATCCACATCATGGAAGCACCAGTACGGCACGCCGAGCTTGGTGAAGAATTCGAACGCCGCATCCACCTTGGCTTCGGCGGTGGCCATCGGCGAACCGGCCTCCCACGGGAAGTGCCGCGTGCCGGGGCCGAACGGGTCATGGCCGGCATTGCAGAACGTATGCCAGTAGCAGACCGCGAACTTGAGGTGCTCGGCCATGGTCTTGCCGCCAATCCTGCGGTTCGCGTCGTAGATCTTGAAGGCCAGCGGATTGTCCGAGCCGCGGCCCTCGAACGGGATGCGGCCGATGCCGGGGAAGTATTCCTTGGCGCCGATGAAGGGCTGCGTGCTCATGCTGGATTTCCTTGGGTTGTGCCGGAGGGGGAAGCGTCAGCCGCGCTGCAGCGGCGTGACGGCATCGAGGTACTGGAGGAAGCGCCGGTAGCCGTTGGCGTACGCTTGCCTGCGTGATGGATCGGGCGTGGCCGACAACGCCGGGTCGGTCGTCACATGCGCCTGCACGACGGTGGCGATGGACGCGGAGTCGCCGTTCGCGCGAGCGCGGGCCCACAGCGCCTGCAGGGCCGCGCCAAAGGCCGCGCCTTCGGCCTGTCGCGGCACGTCCACCGGCAGGCCGAACACATCGGCCACCAATTGCCGCCAGGCCGCACTGTTGGCGCCGCCGCCGGTCAGCACGATGCGATCGAAACGCATCCCGGCGCGGACGAAGGCGTCATAGCCGTACTTCAGGCTGTAGGTCGCTCCTTCCATCGCCGCGCGATACAGGTGCGCCGGACTGAGGTTGTGCATGTCCAGGCCGGCGAGCACGCCCTTGCCCAGCGGCAGATCCGGGGTGCGCTCGCCGTTGAGGAACGGCAGCATCACCAGCCCGTCGGCGCCGGCCGGCGTGGACTGCACGAGCGCGTCGCCGTCGCGCGCGTCGAAGCCGAACAGGCGCGCGACCTGCTCGGTCGCCACCGTGCAGTTCATCGTGCAGATCAGCGGCAGCCAACCGCCGGTGGACGAGCAGAACGCCGCCCACGCGCCGGCCGGATCGACCACCGGCGTGTCTGAGTACGCGAACAGCGTGCCCGAGGTGCCCAGGCTCATCGCCAGCCGGCCTTCGGCCACGCAGCCGGTGCCGATGGCCGCCATCATGTTGTCGCCGCCGCCGACCGCGACTTTGACGGTGGCGGGCAGGCCCAGCTTCGCGGCCATCGCCGGCATGATGTCGAACAGCGCGTCCGGCGCGGCGATCGGCGGCAGGCAGGCCGCCAGATCGCGATCCGGATCGGTGGCATGCAGCATCGCCTTCGACCAGCCGCGCGTGCGCACGTCCAGCCAACCGGTGCCGGAGGCATCGCCGTACTCGCAGAAGCGCTGTCCGGTCAGCACGAAATTCAGGTAGTCGTGCGGCAGCAGGATCGTCGCCAGCCGCGCGTAGGCCTCGGGACGATGCTTGCGCGTCCACGGCAGCTTGGAGGCGGTATAGCCGGCCAGGATCGGATTGCCGGCCAGCTCGATGGCGCCTTGCGCGCCGCCGACCGCCGCCATGATGTCGACGCACTCGCCGGCCGTGCTGGTGTCGTTCCACAACTTGGCCGGCGCCAGTACCTGTCCGTCGATGTCCACCGCCACGAAGCCGTGCTGCTGGCCGGACACCGCCAGCGCATCCACGCGCGCGCGGATCGTCGGGGCGATGCGATCGAAGCAATCGCGCATCGCCTCCACCCAGTCCGACGGATGCTGCTCGCGGCTGCCGTCCTCGCCACTGGTCAATGCCAGCGGCGCACTGGCATTGGCGACCACGGCGCGGGCCTCCGGGTCGTACACCACCACCTTGAGGCTTTGCGTGCCTGCGTCGATGCCTGCGGTCAGTGCCATGCGAAGTCCCCGGAACAGAAAGTTAGCGCTACCATTTCGGCGGTAAAAAAAATCCGCGTCCGCGAATACCGCCGGGAAAGCCGCTGCCGCGGCCCGGTCCCTAGCCTGCGGCCACTGTATACACGACCGCGCCGGAGTACATGCTGCGGCGCAGAATCCCCGTCCCGACAAGGACTTGCGGACGGCGGACCGTGCGCTTTCACGCCCGCTGCTCCCGCGCCGGGGCAGGACGTTGCCGCCACACCTCGGCGTTGGCCGGGCAGTAGCGTTCAATGAAGTCCTGCTGCGCCGGCATCGCCGCCACCGCCCGCGTGATCGGCGCGCGGATGCCGTCCAGCAGGCGCTTCAGATCCGGGTCGGACAGGCCACGCGCCAGCGGATGGTGCGCCTGCGGCTGCAGGCCCTGGCCCAGCATCACGTGGGTCCAGGAATCGACGCGGAACAGTTCGTTGGCGCCCTGCCAGGCGTGCGCGCGCTCGCGCCACGCCTGCAGGCGGATCGCCAGCGAATCGGGCAATTCCATGTGGCGGCATTCGCGCCACATCGGTTCCTCGCGCTGGTTGGCGTGGTAATGCAGGATGATGAAGTCGCGCACGTGCTCCATCTCGATCCGGCTGGTCTCGTTGTACAGCCGCACCAGCGCGTCATCGATGCCATCGAGCGGAAACAGTTCGATCAACCGCACGATCGCGGTCATCGCCAGGTGCAGGCTGGTCGATTCCAGCGGCTCGATGAAACCGCTGGCCAGGCCCAGCGACACCACGTTCCTGTTCCAGGCCCGCAGGCGACGCCCGGTCCGGAACGGCACCCGCCACGGATCGCGCACCGGCGGCGCGCCGACGTCGGCCAGCAGTTTGGCGCTGGCTTCGTCGTCGGACATATGACGGCTCGAAAACACCAGGCCGCAACCGACCCGGTGCTGCAACGGGATGTGCCAGCGCCAGCCGGCCGCATGCGCGATCGCGCGCGTGTACGGCACCGGCGCGCCGGTTGGCTCGGTCTGCACCGCCACCGCGCGGTCGCTGGGCAACCAGCGGTTCCAGTCCTCGTAGCCGGTTTGCAGGGTCTGCTCGATCAGCAGACCGCGAAAGCCGGTGCAATCGATGAACAGATCGCCCTCGATCACCTGGCCATCCTCCAGCAGCAACGCGCGCACGTCGCCGGTCCCGGCGTCCTGGCGCACCTCGCGGATCTTGCCCTCGATCCGCTTGAGTCCGTTGCGCTCGGCATGCCGGCGCAGGAAACGCGCGTACAGCCCGGCGTCCAGGTGGTAGGCGTAGTTGACCGCGGGCTGCCCGCCCAGGGCGAACCGATCCCGCAGCGACGCCTGGGTTTCCAGGCAGAAGTCGCCGAGCGCGGAGGCATGGCCGCGGCGCAGGCTCTCCAGCCAGAAATGGTGGAACGCGCAGACCAGGGTGCCCTGACCGGTGATGCCGAACGGATGGATATAGCGCTCGCCGTGCCGGCGCCAATGCTCGAACGAGATCGACAGCTTGAACGTGCCGGCCACGGCCTGCAGGAATTCCTGCTCGTCGATCTGCAGGAAGCGATGGAAGCTGCGGATCGGCGGCACCGTCGATTCGCCGACGCCGACCGTGCCGATCTGCTCGGATTCGATCAGGGTGATGTCCAGCAGTCCGCGGAACTGGTGCGCCAGCGCGGCGCCCGCCAGCCAGCCGGCGCTGCCGCCACCGGCAATCACCACCCTGCGTATCCGTCCAGCTTCCATCCGTCCCCTCTCCCGGCGTGCCGGTCAGCGATTGAGTTTGTCGATCAGCATGGCGCGCAGCTGCCGCGCCATCGCTTCGTCCAGCGGCCCCATCACCCCGCGCGCATCTTGGGGCAGGTGCGCGCCGGCCTGATCGGCGGCGCCGAACACGTAATGATCGAAAATCGCGCGCCATCCCCGCTTCTCGCGCTCGGGCCGATCCCGAATCGTCCACAGCGCGTGGTACAGCGCGTGCATCGGCGTCGGCAGATAGGCCGGCGCGCTGCTCCACCAGTAGTTGATCAGTACGTTGAACGGCTCCAGCCCCTGCACGTGGTGCCACCACAGGCTCGGCATGAAGATCGCGTCGCCGGGTTCGAGCACCGCCTCGCGCGCGGTCGCCCACGCCTCGGCGAAGCGCGGGTGGCGCTGCAGATCCGGTGCGGCGAAATCCACGATGCTGACCGCCTGCCCGCCGGGCGTCGGCGCCAGCGGTCCCGGATACAGGTTGGCGATCTGTTCGGGCGGGAACAGGGTGAAGCGGCGCCGTCCGACGGCGCAGCAGGCGATGTTGTTCAGGGCGTCGTAATGGCATGACGCGGTCACCCGGTTGCCGATCCAGATGCTCGGCGGCGCGTGGATGCCCTGGGCCGCGAGCCCGAGATCGTTGCCGGCGCGCAGGCGCGGAAGACGGGCGTCCACCGGCAACGACGCCACGTAGTAGGTCGGTGGCCGTTCGTCTTCGATGTGTCGTGCGATCCCGTCGAGTACATCACCCAGGCCATCGCGGCGCACCTCGCAGTTCAAGCCGGTGAAGCCGGCATCGTAGAACGGCCGTCCCGCCACCTCCGGCGCGCCCCACGAATAGGTGACCGGCTGGCCATTGTCGTGATCGCGCAGGTAGTCCATCGCGGCGCGCATCGAACTCCGGCCGGCCCGCACCAGTTCCCAATCGCGCGCGACCCCGCGCAGCACGACCGGCTCGCCGCCGGCCAGCAGCGCCTGCACGGGCACGTTCTCACCTGGCGACAGCGCCAGTTCGGGCAGCGGCGTGGCGGCAGGCAACATCGCTCAGGCTGCCCGTGCCTGGCGCAGGCGACGCTGCTTCTCGGCCATCAACCGGCGCAGGTTCTGCATCGACGCCTGGATCAGATACGCCCCTTCCAGATATCCGGCGCGGTGGAGCCCGTGCAACGCCCCCGCGTCCAGCGCGGCCAGGCGTTCCCGATCCAGGCCATGCAGGCCGGCCAGGCTCACCCGGTGCTGGTCGTCCAGCTGCAATTCCAGGTCCAGCGGCTGGATCAGCTCCAGCGCGTCGAACGCGGCAAACATCGACGCGCCGGATTCGATGCCGTCGCGGACGCCGCGCAGCACCGCCGAGACATGATCCAGGTAGGGACTGTGCCCGCCGTGCGGCAGGAACACCGCTTCGCCTTCGCTGAAACTGGCGCGCGGATGATCCAGGTCGACATGGATCACCGGTTCGCGCCGGAGTTCGCCCTCCACGCTGCGCTCCTGGAAACCGATCAGGAACGGCCCCTTGGCGACGATGCCCGGCAGGTAGGTGGCGTTCCAGCGGCCATCGCGCAGGAACAAGTTCTCGCGCGCGTCGAAGCCCAGCAGGGCGACCGCCTGCCAGGCGCCGTCGCGGTTGCGGTCGCGACGGAAGAAAATCGGATACTCGCGCTGCAATTCGGCGAACTCGGTCGGGAACGCGGTGACCATGCCGACATCGTCGCCGAACTCCGGCCCGAAGCGGGTGATGACCCGCAGGTCCTTGTGGGCGACGTTGTTCAGCAGTTCGTGTCGTGCCATGGTGATTCGGGACCGGGTGGCGTGCGCGGAGTTATGCACCGTCCCTGCCGGAATTGGAAGGGCCGCCGCCGAAAGCCGGGCGGGCGACCGGTGGGTGAAAAGGGATCGCTGCCGGAGCAGCGATCCCATCCTTCACGATAGCCGGAGAGGGCGGTATCGCAGGACCCTAGAACTTGTAGCGGACACCGAGCATGTAGCGCGGACTCTGATCGACCAGCTTGATTACCTGCTTCTCCGAGCGGCCGTGCCAGCGCACGTCCTCGCCGGTCAGGTTGATCGCCTCGAAGCCCAGCGACCAGCGGTCCGACAGCGCGTAGTTGACGCTGAGATCCCACTGCTCGTATTCCTCGACGTAGTACGGATTGCGGTTGGATCCGTTCTGGTTCGCCGCGATGAGGTACTCGTCGCGCCAGTTCCACGCCAGGCGGACCGACCAGCCATACTTCTCGTACATCAGCATCAGGTTGGCGGTGTCGCTCAGGCCCAGCAGCGCGAACTGGTCGCGGTCCAGCACCGTGTTGTCGAAGCCGACGTCGCCATTGACGATGGTGTAGTTGGCGAACAGACCGAAACCGCTGTCACCGAGGAAGTACTGGCCGCCGATTTCCCAGCCGCGCAGCTTGGCCTTGTTCTGGTTGACCGGCCGGTTGACGTCGAACAGGTACAACGGATCGTCCGCCTCGCCGACCAGGTTGTAGTCGGTCTCCATCTCCAGCACCTGCGCCGAGCTGCCGTCGTAGGCGGCCAGGCCACCGGTTGCACCGGCGTTGCGCAGCATGGCCAGGGCCGTGAACAGCGCCGTGTCGTTGGCCGAGCAGGCGGCGTCGACGTCGTTGCCGGCGCCGCTCACCTGGGTGACGCAAGCCTGGCTCTGCAGGAAGTCCAGTGCCGCCTGCGCATCCGGACCGGAGGTCGGGTCGGTCAGGCCGTACAGCGATTCGCGGACCACGGTGTTGCCGATGAAATTGTCGACCGCCTTGTTCCAGTAGGTCACCGACACGTAGCTGGCATCGGCGAAGTACCACTCCAGCGCCAGGTCCAGGTTGTCCGATTCCAGCGGCTCCAGCGCCGGGTTCTGGGCGTCGCCGCCAGCGCGCGTGGACGGATTGACCAGCACCGAACCGGTCGGCTGGTTCGGGTTCGGACCGGCGTACAGGTTGCCGTACGGCGGACGCGCGATCGTCTTGCTGAACGAGGCGCGGCCCTTCAGGGTGTCGGTGAAGTCAATCCCGAAGTCCAGGTTCGGCAGCAGGTAGCTGTAGCGGTTGGTCTCGCTGAACGGCTGCACCTCGTCCGAGCGCAGGATGCGGAAGTCGTTGTTGGCCGACCACTCGATCGCGTTGGGCACGGCCACCGCCGAAGTGGAGGTGACATCGGTGCGCTCGTAGCGCACGCCAATCCGCGTCTGGGTGGCCATGCCGCCGAGCTCGCCCTGCATTTCCAGCTGCAGGTAGACCGAATCGGTCTTTTCCTCGATCTTGTTGTCGGCCGCCAGTTGCGGGTTGTAGCGGTTGCTCGCCCCGTACTCGCCGGCCGCCCACCGCGCCAGGTCACTGGTGTTGCCTCGCCATGCGCCGGGCGCCGCGCCGTTGGCGCTGTAGTCGTCGAACAGGCCGATGATGCTGGTCCGCCGCAGCAGATCGGTCAGGCCCGGTTCGTCGCCGGCATTGGCCACGCCCCAGTCGCCGAGCGTGGCGTACATCTCGGTCGCCTGCCGCCGCCTCATCGTCATGCGCGAGGAATCGACGCCGAACTGGAAGCGGCCATCCTCGAAATCGAACTCGCCGTCGATCCGGCCCTGCTTGATCTCGGTTTCCTGGGTCTGCGCGTTGATGCGCAGCACCTGCGAGCCCAGTTGCTCGGGCGGGAAGTCGGGATTCAGGGTGCCGCCGGTGCCGGCCACCGCCGATGCCGCGTCCGGATACCAGGTGCGGGCGCCGAGCGGCAGGCCGTTGTTGAAGCGCAGCTCCTGCGCCCAGTTGCCGCCGCAATACGGACCGACCGTGCAGTTGTTGGTGCCGGCCAGGCTGAAGTAGGTCGCGCCGCCACCGGTCAGCGGGTCGTTCGGCTTGCTGCTGGACTTGGTGTTGTGGGCGTCGAAGTTCAGCCGGAACCGATCGCTGACGTCCCACTTGGCGTTGAAGCCCAGCGAGTCCAGCTTGTACTTCTGCTCGTTGTGCTGCTGCTCGTAGCCGAAGTCCTTGGCACCTACGATGTCGCGCAGGTAGACCGGCGTGGCGACGGCCTCGTTGGTGTCGAATGCCAGGTGGGTGAAGCTGTTGGCACGCTGCAGCCAGATTGTCTGCTCACCGCGATCCTCGGAGATCTCGTTGGTCGAGTACGTGTAGTCCAGGGTCAGGGTCAGGCTGTCGATCGGCGCGAACTGGATCACCGCCTGGCCATTGATGCGCTCGCGTTCGAAATCGGCGAAGGCGTAGCGCAGGTCGTTCGGCATCGCGTAGAGCTGGCCGATGGCCGGCGCGTTGACCACCTCCGCGCCGGCGCGCAGCGCCGGATCGGTGCCGGTCCAGCGCTGGATGTTCCAGGCGTTCTCGGTCGCCTGCACCGAACCGCCGTGGCGCTTCTGGTAGCTGGCCGCCAGGCCGACGCCCCAGGTCTTGTCGTCGTTGGTGTAGCTGAAGATGCCCGAGACTTCGGGCGTCATGTCGGTGTCGAAGGGCTGCGAGTCGTCGTAGACCGCCTTGGCGCCGGCGCTGGCGACCACGCCGGTGTGGTTGAACGGCCGATCGGTCTGGATGTTGATGGTCGCGCCGATGCCGCCGCTGGGCACGGTGGCCTGGCCGGTCTTGAAGACCTCCAGCGCGCTGATCGCCTCGGAGGCCAATTGGGCGAAATTGAACGCGCGGGTGCCGCCGTCCACGCCGCCGATCGGGATCTGGCCCGGCGCGCCGAACGCGTCGGCGCCGGGGATCTGGCGACCGTTGAGGGTCACCATGTTGAACTGCGGGCCGAAGCCACGCGCGGTGATCTGCGCGCCCTCGCCGTCGCGGCGCTCGATCGAGATACCGGTGATGCGCTGCAGGGACTCGGCCAGGTTGGTGTCCGGGAACTTGCCGATGTCCTCGGCGGTGACGCCATCGACGACGCCGATGGCGTCGCGCTTCATCCCCATCGACTGATCCAGACTGCTGCGGATGCCGCTGACCACGACCGTGTCCAGGGTCTTGGCCTGGTCGGTCGCCTGCGACGTGGATTGCTGGGTGGTGTCCGCAGGCGTGGCCTGCGTGGCGGCGTCCTGGCCGAACGCGGGGTTGATGACCAGCACGCCCCCCACGAAGGTGAACATGGCCTTCGATTTGAATCTCGCCAACTTCCGGCTCATGAACTTGCCCTCAGGTCTGGAGTTGCACGGAAACTGCACGCGTTCATGGATCTCCCCTTTCACGATCAATGGATGTATCGCCCTCCCAAGGGCGCCCACGGGCATGGCCCGTTATTTCCAGACCGGAACCGGGCGCGGCGTCCGAGGACGCACGACCTGGTATTCCGGCTTCAAAACGTGTTTGGACGACTAGTGCGCGATGGAGGGGCAGGCCATTGACCGGGCTGTGCAGCAGTCGAGTGGTAGCGCTACCATTACGTTGGGCCGCAGACTAATCACGCCTCTTCGTCCTTGTCACCATGCAGCGCAGCAAATCGACGCAAAGTCCCCGAAACACCGCGCCGAGTACGTTGGGAGGAACCGTGATGGAAACGATTCCAGCCACGGGACTGCGCGTGTAATGGAGGTTTCCCGCCCGCAGCCCGCCTGAACCACGCAGAATGACCGGATGAATTCCCGCATGAACAAGACCAGCAAGTCGGTCCGCCGCAAGGGACGGGCCATCACCATCGACGAAGTCGCCGCGCACGCCGGCGTCTCGCCGATGACCGTGTCCCGCGTGATCAATGGCCACGAAGGCGTTCGCGACGCCAATCGCGAACGGGTGATGCGCAGCGTGCGCGAACTCGGCTATCGGCCCAACCTGGCCGCCAGCGCGCTGGCCGCAGCGCAGCACACCTGCATCGCGCTGATCTACACCAACCCCAGCTCCAGCTACCTGCGCGAGCTGCTGGTCGGCGCCTTGCGCGGCTCGGCGCGCGCGGCCGCGCAATTGGTGATCGCCACCTGGGACACCCTCGACGCGGAAGGCCAGCGCGCCGCCGCGCGGCAGTTGGCGCAGAGCGTGGCGGGCGTGATCCTGCCGCCGCCGCTATGCGAGTCCAAGGCGATCGTCGCCGAGTTCGCGCAGGCCGGAATTCCGGTCGTCGCGATCGCGTCGGCGCATTTCAGCGACCGGATTTCCTGCGTGCGCATCGACGACCATCGCGCCAGCCACGAAATGACCACGCACCTGATCGCGCACGGCCATACCCGCATCGGCTACATCAAGGGCGATCCCAACCAGACCGCCAGCGCGCATCGCCTGCGCGGCTACCAGGAAGCCCTGGCCGAGGCCGGCCTCGCCTTCGACGAGGCACTGGTCCAACCCGGATATTTCACCTACCGCTCGGGCCTGGAAGCGGCGGAGAACCTGCTGTCCCTGCGCCGCCCGCCGACCGCCATCTTCGCCAGCAATGACGACATGGCTTCCGCGGTGGTCTCCGTCGCCCACCGCCGCGGCCTGGACGTGCCGCGCGATCTCTCCGTGGTTGGCTTCGACGACACCTCGGCGGCGACGATGGTCTGGCCCGAACTGACCACCGTCCACCAGCCGGTCGCCTCGATGTCCGATGCGGCCATCGACATCCTGCTGCGTGAAATCCGGCGCCCGAATACCTCGGCGCGCACCCTGGTCAACCATGTCGTCCCGCATCAACTGGTGAAGCGCGCGTCGGTCGAAACCCTCGCCAAGCGCAAGACGGGCGGACGGTAGAAGGTTGGGAGACAGAGGCCAGGTGACATGCGTGGTGCGGGCCACCGATGAAGTGCTCAGTGACTCACGCCATTGGCGTCGCGAGCAGGCCGTCCGGGAAGGCGAGAAGCAACGGCAAGCATCCGCAACGCCGGATTCATCCGTACGCGGACGCGGTAGCGAGACCGGCATCGAATGCCCGCCCGTCAGGGGAACCTCCGTCCATATCACGCTTCCCTTGGCGTCGCCGGCCGGATAACGGCCAAGAAAGGCGCGCATTGGCTCCCGGGAACCTTCAGCGCATTTTGTTCAAGCCCTCACGGAACCAGATAAAAGTCCATGGGGATGAGTTCGACAGCCCACCCTCCCTCTTCGCCCAAGATGGCGGCCGGGTGCATGGAGGCGATGCGCAATGCCTCCTCAGGGCTGTCCGCCTCAATGATGAACAGGCCACCCACCACTTCCTTCGCCTCGGCGTAAGGCCCATCGGTGACATGCGTCTTGCCGCCACGCGGACGAAGCGTCCGCCAGCTTCCGGTATCGCCCAGTGACGCGGACACCCGCACCTTGCCGGTGGCGAGCATCTTTTCGTCCAGGGCGGGACACTGGCTCTCCAGCGCTTCCACTTCGTCTGGACTCATTGCGGCGAACTTTTCGGGGGAGAAATAGGCCAGGCCGAGGTACTTCATGGGAGTTCCTTTGAACAGGGGTGTATTTGACGACGAAGCAGAGGGCTGGAAATCGACCGTGCTCGGATACCGCTGCTGATGGCCCCGGAAAATCCGCTTGTCCTGTGGCATCCATAGTCATTGCAGGACGTCCGAGTTGATTCCGCTATGGATTCGGTTCGAGGGCTCCCATCCTGGACCGCGAGTTTCCCGTCTGATGCAGATCGATTCCAGGGCTGCCTGGCTTGTCATCGGTTCAAACAGCAATCCAGGGGACGCTGACCCGTTGGCCGGGCGGTGTCCCTACTGGCACGACCGTTTTACAGCGGCCCTGCCCGCACCGCAGGACGATTCAGGATGCAAAAGCTTCTCGCATTCACATGTCATGCCGTTCGGCCGTAGACGGGCAACATCCATGCCGCCCAAAAATCACTGCCACCCGCAGCCCTGTGATTATCAATCACAAAAAGCGATCGCACGCACATTTTCTGATTTCGCCCGATTAGGATTTTCTGGCGGAGGCCGGCTCCATCAGGTATCTGACCAGCCGCCGCAGATGCATCTTTCACAGCACGTCCTACAACCCGAGGAGAGCCCCATGACTGAGCGTTCGCTGAAGAACAAAGTTGCGGTGATCGCGGGCGGCGGCAAGAACCTTGGCGCCCTCGTGGCGCACCAGTTCGTCGACGCTGGCGCTCGCGGCATTGCCATCCACTACAACAGCGACTCGTCGAGATCCGACGCCGAAAGAACCGCCGCAGAACTCCGGGCCAAGGGCGCGGATGCAACCCTGTTCCAGGGCAACCTGGCCGTGGTCGAGAACAACGCCAAGCTGTTCGAACAGGCCAAGGCGCATTTCGGACAGGTCGATATCGCAATCAATACCGCTGGCGTTGTGATCAAGAAGCCGATCCTGGAAATCACAGAAGCGGACTATGACAAGAGCTTCGACGCCAACGCCAAGGCTGCGTTCTTCTTCATCCAGCAAGCCGGACGAAACCTCACCGACGGCGGAAACATCGTCACGATTGTCAGTTCATTGCTGGCGGCATACACGCCGTTCTATGCGATATACCCGGGCAGCAAAGCGGCCGTCGAACACTATACGCGTGCGGCGTCGAAAGAATTCGGCGAGCGTGGCATCTCGGTCAATGCGATCGGCCCCGGCCCGATGGACACCTCGTTCTTCTATGGGCAAGAACAGCCTGACGCGGTGGCCTACCACAAATCCGCCGCGGCCCTGAGCAAGTACAGCAAGACCGGCCTGACCGACATCCAGGACATTTCGCCCATCGTCAAGTTCCTTGTCACCGATGGCTGGTGGATTACCGGACAGACCATTTTTGCCAACGGTGGCTACACGACCCGCTGACCTGGTCGATGCACCAGACGATCCGGTCCAACGGACCGGATCGCGCCCCGCGAGCGGGACCCGCATGAATCGGTTCCAACCACTGCTGGACCGCTTGGGAGTCGCTGGCCCGGACCATCGTGTCTCAACCAAACGTGGCACTGCTTCTCGGTACCACGGGAGCATTTTGCCTGCGCTCGACGCTTTCCAGACAGCCGTGGCCAGTCACCGTCTGATCCTGCAAGCCACCCGCGCCAGGGGGCAGCGGAGGACAGCTGGATTCCACCAGGCACGGAAATACGAATCCGAGCAGGGCAGCGCGCATACTCACTCGCTTGTCCGCTAGCCGAAGCAGAGAAAAAACGCCTTCCGTCCGCCCAATGGGTCGCCGGTCGTTCCTGCGCTCCGATGCTCGCGCGCCTGGCGGGCCGCCCCGCTCCCGCACTCCGGATGAACGTGTCCTGTCGTTCATGAAAGCGCGATCCCACCGCGACCGGTCGCCAGCCATTCGATCGAGACGTCTGTTGTGATCGCCACGTCCACCAAGTGGCTTGCGCGGGGCTTCGGACGCTCGCTGACCTCCCAATTGGCGACTGCTCCGCGTGACACGCCGATCCGCTCCGCCAATTGGCTTTGTGTCATCCCCGCACGCTGACGCGCCACGCGCACACGCGTTGCCATGTCCATTGTTCCGCTAGCTCCGCCATCTTCCTCAGGAGCTAAACGCATCCTGACCCCTACCTCCCTACCTCCGCCCGTGACCGGCACGGAGGGTCCGTTCATGGAAGGTCAATGCTTCGGCGAAGCAGAGGAGCAATGCGTCACCGCAGTACGCCTACGGCACGCTGCACGTGACGACAAGGGTGATGCTGCTATTGGCTGGAAATGTGGAAATGGCCACGCCGGTGTTCTGCAGGGTGTTCACGTCCAGCACCGACGGACACACGGCCCCACCCGTCGCACCGCTGCAGCTCACCGCCGTACAGGTCAAACCGATGGCCGTGTCTCGCACGAGCGCGCCATCCGCCGCATCCGGACCTGCATTGCTCACCACGATCGTATAGTTCGCGGCGGTTCCGCTGGTTACCGTATCGTTGGCTTGGTCGCCCGGACCTGACGACGGCGTGTTGGTCTTGGTGACCGACAAGTCCGCCTTCGGATTCCGCGTATTGACGAAGCTGCAGGTCAGATCATCCCCTGCTGCCGGCGTCACGCTGAAGCTGGTCCCGTTGCCGCCAGGGGTTTGTCCACCCGACATTGCATTGGTACAGCTGTACGTGGTGGCATAGCTCGCCAGATCCGCTCCGGCTGCCGCCGATTCCGACAGGGTATAGGACGCACCGATGGCCGCGGAGCCCGCCGTCACCATGCCGGTAGCGGTACTGCCGCTGCCGCCGGTGGTGACGGGAGCAGGCGCACCGGCACCGGTGATGCTCAGCGTGAATTGATCCGCGACATTGAAGCGACCGTCGGGCAGGGACTTCTGCAGACGCAGGACGGCGTGCTTGCTGTTGGTATACGTGCACGTGATGGTCTCGCCTTCGTCCAGATCGATGGTGGCCACGCCTGTGCCCGGGTTCACCGTGCTGCCGCCATCCGGGTCGGCGCAGACCAGGTTGGACAGGGTCCAGCCAGCCACGGCCGTTTCCGTCACGGTGTAGACGCCCGCCGCCAGACCGGTGAAGGCCTGCATGTTCGGCAACGCAGTGTCGGCGTCATCGTCAAGGCTGAAGTTGCCCAGGCCCGTGCCGGTGGCGGTGAAGGAAAAATCCTGAGCACTGTCCGGCAACGCGTCCTTGACGATGACAATGCTGCCACTCTGCACGTCGGTGTCGCTAGCCGTGTTGTCGGCCGGTGTCGACTCGGTCACGCCCGTCGGCACGGCCAGAGTAGCCGTATTGGTCAGGCTGCCACTCGTGGCCGTGGCCGTCGCTGTAACCGTGAAGGTAACGCTGCCGCCAGGGGTCAGCAACGGAACAACGATACCGGTGCCCTGCATCAGGGCCACGGTGGTATTGGCGGCCGTCGGGCACTGCGAGCCGAGGGTAGCGCTGCCGCAGGCGACGCTGTTCGCCGACAGGCCGCTCACCACCGGATCGGTGAAGGTCGCGTCGCTGATCGGGTTGGCGCCGTTGTTGGTCGCCACGATCGTGTAGATCAGGTTTTGTCCGTTCGTGTACGTCGCCTGCCCGTCGGTCTTGGTAATGGTCAGGTTGGTGGTGGACGGGCCGCTGAACTCGGAGGTCGCGCCCGAACTACAGGCCGCCGTCAGGCAGCGGGTCGCTGTCATGCGCAAGGTGGCAGCGTCCACACCCGCGACGGCGCAACTGCTTGGAATATTGGCACTGGGATTGGCCACGATGCACGACCCCAGCCAGACCTGGCCCTCGCCGTAGCCGGTGGGGTCCACACCGCCCGGGTTGTTGTAGAAGTCGATTCGGTAGCCGTTGGCGTTTGCGACCGTGTCGAGAACGAAATTGACGGTGTTGCCCGAAATTCCGCTGATCACTGGAAAGTTCTGCACGCCGTTGGGCCCGGTGTCGGCGTCTCCCGCATCGTTCGGGGTAACACCATTGGTGGCCAGGTCGATACCCAGTCCCAGGTTCCCGGAAATGTTGGTGTTGGCGTATACGATGTTATCGGCGGCGTTGATGCCGGTAATGTTGACGCCATCCCCCCGGTTACCTGTAATAATGTTTCCGGTGACGACGTTGCCATTGGTCTGAACCAAGCCGGTACTGGGAAGCAGTACCCCGGACCCGCGATTGTCAGTGATCGTGTTTCCCTGGATCAGATTGTTGTTGAATACGCCCATCTGTGTTCCGCTACCGTAACCGGTGACGGATACGCCAGCACCGTTTCCACCGGTCACCGTGTTGTTGGTGATGGTATTGTTGCTGGCACCGTAGGAACCGTCGAACTGCATGCCTAATCGGATGCCGATGCCCGTGCTGTTGATGATGCTATTGCCATCAACCCGCACATTGTCAGCCGTGAAGAGGGCAATACCGGAAGAGCCTCCCGTCACCGTGTTGTTGGTGATGGTGCCGTTGTAGGCCGGGTTCGCAAGATAGGGTGAGCTGGCGGTATTGTAATAGTTGATGCTGTAGACACCGCCCGTGATGTTGTTGCCGTTCGTGGTGACGTTATCGCTGTCGCTCACCAGGATGGCACTTCCCGTTGTCACGCCCATCGTGAACGTATTTCCCTGAATCAGCATGTTCGAGACACCGCCAACACGCACCGTACTGCCGAAATCGGCGGTTCCGGTGAATCCCATATTCAGAAGCTGGCTGTTGTCGGCTTCGGCGTCGTAGAACGAAAGCGTATCGAAGGATCCGCCTGCAAGATTGACGGCATTGCCTCCATCGATGACCAAGGTGTCAGTGACGTCAGGAAGCGTCGAAGCAAGCACGATGGTACCGGATACGCTGAATACGATGGTGTCATCCACTGCCGTGGTGGCATTGGCCTCATCGATGGCCGCGCGCAGCGTTGTGCAGCTGAAGCTGGGGCTTGCCCCTGTGCACGATCCCGCCGTATCACCCAGCGTGGTCACCGTGTAGGTGTCCGCGTATGCACGACATGAGACAGACACCAGTGCAATCAGAAGAAGCCTCGTGACCTGGGAGGACATCCTGGATAGACGCATGGATTTGCTGTTTTTATCCGCCATGAAAACCCATCCCATTACCTTTTGACGCCGCAATTCCGCACAGCGGAACGCTGCCTGCCAGAAATTTCGTCGATGAAGCGCCGGAGACTGGAAACTCCCTGTGTTCTTCTTCATTTCTTCTCGTTCCGCATGCGCCGCCGGACGACTGCTCCGCTCATTGAATTCGTGCCCTGAACCGCTGCCAGGCATCAGTACCTGCCTGTCAGGTTGATGAACCAGCCCTTGTGATCGTTGTCGAAGTCGGTCAGATCGTCGCTGAAGCCGGTGAAGCTGTAGCCCACGCCGATACGGAAGTTCCTGCCGATATCGCGATCCAGTCCGACCAGCGCGCCGCTCGTGCTGCCGCCGCGCTTCACATCCAGCCAGCGGTACGCCGCCAGTGCGTGCCACTGCCCGGCCAGGTCGTAGCGCGCCGATACCGCGGCGAAGTTCGTGGTCGAATCGGCCCAGCGGCCGGCATTGCGGCCATGACGCACTTCCCCCTCCCGGCGCGCCACCTTCGCGGCGAACTCCCACTGCGCGGTCACTTTGTACGTACCCTCCAGCGAGACCACCTGGGTTCTCTGGTCGTAGTCGGCGCCGCCCACCTGTCCCAGCGTGGCGAGGTCGTATAGGTAGGTGTAGCGCCCGAACAAGCCCCAGCGGACACTGTCCCACGGACGGTAGGCAAAGCCGAAGTTGCCCTCGATGAACTTCGCGCCTGCTGCCGCAGCCACCTCGTCCGTGGTCTTCGAATAATTCAGCCGCGCGGCGATGCGCCAGCTGTCGTTGATCTTCCGGATCAGGCGGTGGGTGCTGACCCACTGCTCACGCCGCTCGGCGCCGGTGTCCTGGCGCCATTCGAGTTTGCTCTGCCAGTCGGTATCCGGCGAGGTGCGCCCGCCATTCAGGCTGATCGCCCTGCGTTGCACTTGGCCGCCATCCACGTTGGCAAGCTCGCCCTTCATCAGGGTGAAGCCCAGATTCCAGCCCAGCGCCGGATAGAAATCCATGCCGAAGGTGTGCGCCAGCCCCGACTCACCACGCTCCTTGAGCATCTGGCTTTCGTTGAACAGGTTGACTTGATGGGACAGGCGCCAGCGTTGGCCCAGGGTCCAGCCCGTCTGTCGGTGGGGGTTGAACAGCGGATCGAACCCGGTGGTGTCGGTGCTGTAGGTGTAGCTTCCGTAAATCGTGTGCTCGGGATCGAGCCGGTATTCGGCGTTGACCGTGGCCGCATCACCGCGATCGCCGCTGCTGGCCTCCACGCCCACGCTGGACAGGTCGTTGAACAGGTACTTGGCACCCAATGTATACAGATCGTTGTCGGCATAACGGCCGCCATCGTCGTCCACCGTGAGCTGGGCCTGCCCGTACAGATCAACGCTTGTCCCCAGTCGCTGGGTGTACTTAAGCGCGGCCAGCGTGCCGACGACATCGCCGCCCATGCGCTGTTCCTCGACGCGACGCAGTTCGCCACTGAGCATGCGGGCTTCTTCGATGCGCCATTCGCCGGTCAGCTGTGCCTGGGTCAGGCTTTCATCGCCGCGTTCGGCCTTGCTGAAGCGCGCATAGACACCGACACTGGGGGTGAACTGCCCCAGCACTTCGGCGCCGTATTCGGTCATCTCTTCGCCACTTCCGTAGCGGCCCGTCGAGTATCCGGCGCCGACCCGGCGCCACCAGGCGCCCGTGCTCCAATCCTGTTCGGTCCATCCCAGCTCCTTCAGGTTGGCCCGCGCTTCGATCGCCCTGGCGTCACCTTCGCGGCGACCCGCCATATCGTTGATCCGGCTGAAGCTGAGGCCGCCATTGTCGGAGAAGAATATCGGCGCTGCGGACGACTCGGTCTGCGTGTACTCCGCCTTGAGGTAGGTGCCTTTGCCCGCCTGCAGGGTCAGGTCGCCACCGGCAAGGGTGTAGTCTTCGCCGGCGCGGTTCTCGTCCACGTAGGTGGCACCGACGGCGATGTGGTCGCCGAACCATTGCTTGCCGCGCAGGCCGGCGGCAACGTCGTCCGGATCGAACCCGGACGGCATCCACTCGTAGTCCACCAGCAGGCGCTGCTCGAACCCGTCCAGCGGAGTGTCGCGCGTCAGCGTGGGCACGTTGTCGCGGGTGATCTGCGACAACGGCCGGGTCAGCAGGACGCGGCCCTGCAGTTCGTCGATTTCGTAGTCGGCGCCACGGGTCAGCGTGGCGCGGTGCTCGACGCGGCCGGTGGTCGGATCCCGCACCTCCAGTACCACCACGTCCGATCCGGGCAGGATGTCGGTATGGCGCAGGTAGTACAGGCTGCCGCCGGTGCCGATGAACTCGTTGTGCCCGGGCGCGCTCTGCGCCTCGGAGCCGAACAGGCGCAATTCACTCTTCGGGTCGCCCCACGGATTGGTGCCACGCGAACGCCAGTCGAGTGCCGCGCCATACAGCGAGCGCACGTACTGCGCGTACTCGGTCCCGGTGATGCCGGTCTGGTAGTTGCCCCATAGCGCGTGGTTCCGGTCCCAATCCATTCGCACGTAGAAGCGTCCCATGGTATCCACGTCGCGGTAGACCGTGGAATCGTCGCCATATACCGGGTAGTAAAGATCCGGGTCGAGGCGACGGAAGATGTCCTGCAGGTACGCCTGCCCGAAACCATCGAACAGGTGCTCGAGGTCCTTCTCGGTGGTGTCCGCCTGCGCGGTGACCAGGTACTTGCCCCGCAACTTGGCCTTGCCGTAGAACGCCAGACGACCGTCGCTAATGACGTCGTCGTCGTAACGCACGTCGGCGAAGGATGTCGCCGACGAACCGCTGACCTTGTTCTCCGCGAAGGTCACGTCGGCCAGGCCCACGCCAAAGAAGTACTTTCCGGTCACGTCCACGTTCAGCACGTGGGAGGCGACGCCATCCCTGGCATCGCGCGTTTCCCTGTCGCTGGCGGGATCCCCCCCAACGGAGATATCGAAGCTGTGCTTGCCCACCGGCACCAGATACTCGGCGACGAACTTGCGTTCCATGTCGACCGGATAGCTTTCGCCATTGATCCACAGCTGTGCCTGGCCGGGCAGGTTGCGACCCTGGATGCGGATGCGCGAACCGTGCAAGGGGATGTTCTGCTGGCGCAGGCCGTTCTGCGCGAACGCCGCATCGATGAGTCGCAGGGTCTGGGCCTGTTCGATGCCAAGCGACCTGCCCAGGGTTTTCTGGCTGCTGTCACGCAGCAGGTTGGCGCCGCGCTCGAATTCCTCCGGCTTGACCAGCTGGAACCTGTTCGGGTACGTCTCGTCGAAGTTGCCCCGGGCGTCGTATGCGCGCAGCACGTAAACCAGCTCGTCCCCCTGGCGGAACGGGTACTTCTCTGGCAGCTTGCCATCCCACTCGGTGCTGGCGAGGTTGCCGACCTTCAGCGGCAACATGGCGATGGGTTCGATCAGATCCGCGTCGGCTGCTCGGTACACGTACAGCTCATAACGCTGCACGAACGCCGAGTAGTTGCTGCGCACATAGAACTGCACCGGTTTGACGATTGCCTGGCCGTCGAACGGCACCAGCGACGGCGCCGAGACGGTCAGCGAGGGATTGCCCAGCGTCGGGTCTTCGGTCGCCCAGATCGCACCGCCAGCGGGCAGCTGAACCGAGAACTTTCCTGAGGCAACCGCCTCGCCCGGCTGCTCGGTCGCCACGGTGACGCGGCGATCCGGCTGCAGTTCCATCGATGAGGATTGCTTGTCGGTATCCCGGGTAATCGGTTTGTCGTAACTGCGGGTCCGCAGACGAAACAACAGGCCGTCCTGCGAAGTGCAGGATTCATCGGTGCAGTCGAGCGGTCGGGCCATTCCTTCCGCCGCGCCCTGCTGCGCCTGCGCCCGGGAGTCCGCTTCCTGCGCGCCCGCAAGCGGCGCCATGCCCGCCAGGATTCCGGTCAGCGTGTAGTCGAGCAGTTTCATTCTCATCTTCATGATCCGCGCCCCCTACTTCCGCTTCGCGCCGACAGCGGCGGCCGGATCGTCATTCACTTCCACACGGACCTTTGCTCGCACCTCCGGGCTCAGGCGTTTTGCCAATGCCTCGTACACTGCCCTGGACCGACGCTGGCCCAGCGCGATGTTGTATTCGCGCGAGGCGCGAACGTCGGTATGACCGACGATGCCAATCTGGCCGCTTCCCATCTTTTCCAGCGCCGCCGCGACCTTGTCCAACAGTGGCTCGAACTCGGGCCGGATCAACGACTTGTCGGTGTCGAACAGCACGGTGCCCAGCAGGGTGCCGCCATCCCCCACACCGACCAGCAGCGAGTCCGGATCATCGACGTTGGTGCGGACGCTGACCTGCAATGCCTTGGCCGATTCGACGCTGAGCCTGCCCATCAAGGCGGCCTTCACTGCCGTGGCCCGGTCGAACGCCAGCGCGTCGGTTTCGCCATTGGCGGCGATGATCACTTCGCCGCCGTGGTACCGCTCGACCATGTCGGCCATCTTGTCGATGGCGGGCAGGTATTCGGCCCGCACCTCGGCGCTGCCCGGGGCGAAGAACACCTGGCCCATCTCCAGCTCGATCTGCTCGCTGCCACCGGGAATCTCTTCCACCGGCAACTTCACGCCGAAGTCGAAGCGAACCGGCAAGCCCGGCACCAGGCGGCGCAGCAGCGGATTGTCGGTGGTGAACCCGGCACCGGCCGGCAGCGTGGACGGATCCACCTTCAGGATGAAGTTACGGCCGCGGTCGGCACCACCGAAGGTATCCGGAAGGTGATAGCGCCCGAACTGATCGGTCTCGATCACCAGGCCTTCCACCGACGCGATGCGCACACCCGGAATGCCGCGTTCGTCGATGCCGGCATTCGAGATGGTGTAGTCCACCACATAGCCGCTCTCGTCCTGCGCGATCCTGCGCTCGACCTTCGGCGCAGCCGCATTCAGGCCCTTGGCGGCTTCACCGGACTTTTCGACCGTGGTGTTGCCGGCCTTGTCCATGCGCACGGTCACACCCTGCGCGTTGGTCAGCACGAAGTCGTCGGTGAAGTCCGGTGAGCGGAGCGTCTGCCGGATCACCACCTGATGCGCGTGCTCCGGATCGGCCACCGACTGGCGGCCACCGATCGTGTCCACCGCGATGCCGTGCAGCATCGGCGAGCTCGCATCCGGCTCGGGCTGCGGCCCCGTGCCGCGATCGATCGTGGTCGAATTGGGCACGTAGGCCGACCGGCTGAAGCCGCCCCGCACGCGGATTCCGCTCATCGTCGCGCTGTCCTGCCAACCATCACCATCGCGATCGTCGAACACCGTGCCGAGGATCAGGCTGTTATCCACCAGCGGATCCGCGACCAAGGCGACTTCGGCCGCCACCACGTTGGAGATGGGGCGATTCGTCGGCGAGTAGCCCTGCGCCTGGTTGACCTGGGTACCCGGACGGACGCCCGCGCCGACTCGCATCAGGTAGACCAGGGTTGCGGTTTGGCCGGCCCGGACATCCAGGCCGCCGAAGCGGATCGGGTGCTGGCCGGACACGGCACCTGCGTTGTCGCCATCAACCACCGACAGCGAGCCTTCCACGTAGGTGAAACCTGCCGGTGCCGTATCAATGAGATAGCCGTTGATCAGATCGGCATCGCCCACGTTCTCGGCCGTAAGGGTGTAGCGGACCAGATCGCCGACCTTGGCTTCCCGAACCCCGGCCGTCTTCACCAGGCGCAGCTGCGCCTGGCCAATGACGGTCACCGTGGCCACCGCCGTATCGCAGTTGGTCGGATTGAGCCTTTCGCAGATCGTGTATGGATAGGAGTAGGTGCCCGACGGCGTGCCCGGCGTCACGGCGATGGTGCCATCCGGGTTCATCGTCAGGCCCGGGTGCGGGTTGGCGCCTGGAACCACGGTAACGGCAACGGGCGCGACTGGACTTCCATTCAGCGTGTCGTTGATCAGCACGCTGGGCGTGATACCGCCTGCCCCGGTGTTGATCGGTTCCGACGTGTCATCCACGGCATTGATGACTGGCGCAACCACGGTCACCGTAATGGTGGCCGGGTCGCAGTTGGTCGCATTCAGCCGCTCGCAGATCTGATACGTGATGGTGTAGCTTCCCGCTGGCGTTCCTGCCGGCACGCCTACCACGCCCGTTGTCGGATCCAGCACCGGCACGGGGCCGCCGTTGATCGGCGTCGCCGGCGTCAGTACCGCACCCGTGATCGCGAACACATCCGTGATCGGTTGGCCGTTCAGCGTGTCATTGGTGTATGCGTTGCCCGCGTTGGCGTTGCCCGTCGCGCCATTGATGCCGGTGTACGTGTCATCGTTGGCCACGATGGGAGCCGCCCCCACTATCACGGTGGCATTGGCGCTGTCGCAGTTGGTCGGATTGGCCACTTCGCAGATCTGGTAGGGATACGTGTACGTATCCGCCGGTGTCCCTGGCGCCGCCGTGATCGTGCCGTCCGGATTCATCGTCAGGCCCGGGTTCGGACCGGCCCCCGGTGTCAGCGTCACCTCGGACGGATCCACCGGCTGACCGTTCAGCATGTCGTTGGTCAGCACCGATGGCGTCGTGCCTCCCGTGCTGCCGTTGATCGACGGCGAAATGTCATCCACCGCGTCGATTGCCGGCGCAGTAACCGTTACCGTGATGGTCGCCGTGTCACAGTTCGTCGGATCCACCCTCTCGCAGATCCGGTAAGCGATCGTATAACTCCCCGCCGGTGTGCCCGCCGGCACGCTCACCACGCCAGTGGCCGCGTCCAGTACCGGCACCGGCCCCCCGTTGATTGGCGTTGCCGGCGTCGTCACCGCGCCAACGATGTCGGTCGGGTTCACGGGCTTGTTGTTCAGCGTGTCGTTCCCGGTGTAGGCGTTGCCCACATTGGTGTTACCTGCCGCACCACTGATCCCCGTATAGGCGTCGTCCACGGCATCAATGACCCGATGTGCGGTAGGCGTATCCACGGTCGTGGAACACGCCGGTCCGGTGCTGCCCACCGCGCAGACCGGGCTGGTCACCGTCGCCGTATTGCGGATGTTGCCCGCCGCCACGTCCGCCGCGGTCACAACATAGGTGCCCACCAGCACGCAGGTCGCCGCCGGCGCCACGCTGGCGCAGGTCGCCGAACCGGGCGTGATCCTGCTGTCGCTCACCACCACGTTCGTCAGGTTGCCGGTGGTGCCGATGTTGGTCACGGTGACCGTATAGGTCAGCACGTCCCCCAAGCTCACCGTGCCGCTGTTGTCGCCATCGGCATGGTGGGTCAACGCCTTCGTCAATGTCTGGCTTAGCGGCGCCGCCGGGGTCACCACGGTACGGGTGCACGCCGGATCCGCGCTGCCCACCGGGCAGACCGGGCTGGTCGCGGTCGCGGTGTTGCTGATGCTGCCCGCCGCCACGTCTGCCGCGGTCACGAGATAGGTACCCGCCAGCACGCAGGTCGCCCCCGGCGCCACGCTGGCGCAGGTCGTCGAACCAGGTGTGATCTTGCTATCACTCACCACCACGTTGGCCAGGTTGCCGGTGGTGCTGGTGTTGGTCACGGTGACCGTATAGGTCAGCACATCCCCGAGGCTCACCGTGCCGCTGTTGTCGCCGTCGGCGTTGCTGGTCAGCGCTTTCGTCAGGGTCTGGCTCAGCGCGGTATTCGTGTACTCGCAGACGACGGCGCCGGTGGCTGGCGTGGTAAATGTCGCCGTCGCGACTTGGGTGCTGGTATCGACAGTCACCGGCACGGACGCGCCATTGCAACTCAGCGTGACCACATAGCCGGCCACGTCGCCGACGGAGAAGGCTTCCGTGAGGGTAATCGAAGTACCGCCCGGCACACCGGCCGTCGCATGGGTGGTCGTACCGGGCGCACTGGAGCTGCCGGCAGTCGCGTTGACGACCCCCGTGCCGCCAATGGTCAATGCGACCGCATTGCCGGCCACTCCGCCGGACCATTGCTTGCCCAGGGTGACCCCATACAGGACCGTGTCGGTATCCGTCGCGCTGTTGCAAAGCGGATTCCCAACCTCGCACACGGGATCAATCACACCCGTCGGCGGGGAAACCGTAACCGTATTGCTCGCGGTTTGTGCAAGCGAAGACGTGGCGGCAAGCACAAGCCAACCCGCGAGCGTGCAGAATGAAATGCGGCGCGGCCACATCATGAATCTGGAATCAGGCGACACGCAGAACGACCCCCAAACTTGGCGTCCAAACCATCACACGCCTGCGATACGCCACACAGGCGTCCCACCATGAAAAAAATCGAAAATCGGATACGAAGCCATCCCCGTCAGCCAAATGTCAGGACGCACAAGGAAGTCGCAGTCACCCCGAACACGGAAATGCCGTGAATCCCCCTAGGCTCTCGATGACCGCTACGTTGCCCGATCACTCACACCTTGAGTTCGATGTCCCCCCGCCCGAGCGCCAGCCACTCGAACGAAACATTCGTTTCAATCGCGATTGAAACCAGGTTCGCGACATTGGGTTTTGGGCGCGTGCTGATTTCCCAGTTTGCAACCGCGCTACGCGTCACCCCGATCCGGCCTGCCAACTGACTCTGCGTCATTTCCGCCCGCAGGCGCGCGATACGTATGCGCGCCGCCATGTCTTCCATCGTCTCCGCCCCGAATCATGGTTCCCCGTAGAAACGCAAGATCAAGCCTCCCTCCCTACCTCCGTGGATAACGACAGGCCGGGTTTTCGCGCGCACATCGTCCCTTCTGCACAGCCTGGACCTGCGCTATCCGGTCTGGTGCCTGAGGCTCAGGCAATGACCCCGTGGCGCATGCAACAACCGTGCCTTGCTCTACATCACTTGCGGCACACTGCCGGCACGCGGCCCCATCCCCATCGGCTTCCGTACCGCCACGACGCACGATCCTTCACGAAGCGCCGCAATCTCCGAGGCAGCAACGCCCCAAGAATTCGAATGGCCTCATGCACTTGCAACCCCGAGGGGAGGCACACGAAGAATCGTGTCGGATATCACGCTTTGTGATCGATACTCACAATCCAGCCCGCGTGGTGGCCCTTCACGGCGCGTCTCTCCAGTCCCCCTCTGGCAATCACCTCGCGAACGGCCTCGCGCCCCCGGGTCACAGGGTTCTTGTCCATGCACCTTCCGGCTTCTGGAAGCTGGCTTTGCCCCTTTCCTCCTTTCCCCCAGGAAACGCAAAACACCCCGCACCTCCCTACCCCCCCACCCAGCGCAGGCCACAGAAGGAGACAGACGTCTAGAAACGGGGCCGGCACGAGGAGTGATTACCTCTATCCAGCAAGCATCCATCAACGCCTCGTCAACGGGTCCTGTTCGCCTTGAAACCGCGTGTGGACAAGGCCCGGCCGTAGCTCGTCACGGTCCCTGGAGGTAGTGAAATTACTTTTGAGGCTGGTTAAAATCAGTCACAAAGGCGACTTCCTTCTGCGAGCGGGGGCCAATGAGTGCCACTTTGGACGCGGGGATCAGCCATCAGGTCTTCGAACGATTTCTGGGCGAGCAACGCCCGATGCTGGTCAGCTATCTGCGTGGCCGGGGGCTCTCGCTCGACGACGCCCAGGACATCGCGCAGGAAAGCCTCTACAAGCTGACACGCTATCGCGACTTGCCGGTCGAAGCCCTGAGACCGCTGCTCTACCGGATTGCACTCAACGCGCTCCACGATTCCCGGCGGCGGCAATCCGGCATGCATCAGACATCCTTGTCCGATATGGATCTCCAGGCGCACGACATCCAGGACGAGATGCCGCGGCCGGAGCAATGGGCGGAAAACCGGGAAGAGCTGGCACGGGTACGCGCGGCCATCAGTCTCCTTCCGGAACGCTGTCGGGAAATCTACTTGCTTAACCGCATCGAAGGGATGAGCTACAGTCAAATCTCCAAGCATTGCGGCATCTCCGTCAAAGCGGTCGAGAAGCACATGGGGAAAGCACTGACCTCACTCAGGAAGCAGCTCTCCATTCAAACGCGCCCCATGGGCGCACCAGGAGAGCTCCCATGAACACCGCGACACCTCCTCTCCAGGGTTTTCCCGATTCGGCTGAAGGTTGGCTGGCACGCTTGCTATCACCCGAATGCAGCGCGTCCGACCACGCCGCCTTCGAGGGCTGGCTAGCCATGTCCCCCCGGAATGCGCTCGATTACGCCGAGGTTGAACGCATTCACCAGTTGGCCGGGGCATTACGCGCGGATGCGACGCTGCAGGGCGCGGATCCGCGCCCGACCACCCGCATACCGACCGCGCGACGCAGGCGTACCTGGCATCGTCCCCTGGCCTGGGCCGCCGTCCTGATGTTGGCCGTGAGCGCGGCGCTCTGGCTGCTCGCTGATTTCCGGAACGCCCAGCCCACCGAGTATGCAACGGAGATAGGGAAGCAGCGCCGAGTCGATCTCCCGGATGGATCTGCGTTGGTTCTGGATACCAACACGCTCGTTCAGGTGGCTTACGGACAATCGCAGCGCCACGTCGTTCTGCTCAGGGGTCGTATGCAGGCGAGCGTCGCGCATGATGGCAATCGACCGTTCGTGGTGACCTCGGGAGTCGGCAGCGTCCGGGCACTGGGCACCGTCTTCCAGGTGGAACGGCAGGATGGGAACACGGTCGTCGCCCTGTTGGAGGGGCGCGTCATCGTGGATGCAAACGGAAGTCAACCCGGTCACGCCATCGAATTACATCCGTTGCAACAACTGGCCTATGACGCGGATGGCAAGCTGGGATCCCCCCAAAGCATTGATGGCAGTGTCGCGGAGAGCTGGACACGGGGACGACTGGTATTCAAGGAAGAACGCCTGGCCGATTTGATCGTGGTGTTCAATCGGTACTCTCATGAACAATTGATTCTCTCCGAGAGTGAAATCGGAGAGATCCGGGTCAGCGGCGTATTCAATGCCGGCGACCAATCGGGATTGCTCGCCACCTTGCGCCAGGGCTGGGGCCTGCAGGCGAAGCCCGTCGCCGGAAATCGGATCGAACTGTCCACAACGAAGCAGTAGGTGCTGGGGAGCACGGTCGACCATGCCGATCAGTCTTGCGGAAAACACCGCGTGATGACTGTGTATCGCGAATCCCTCAGACGCCGACTGGCGTGCCTATTCGTTCTGACGTTCCTGGCCATCGCCACGCAAAACGCTTGCGCGGGGCCGAGGGTCTCTCCCGCGTCATCCCGGTACGAAATCGTCCCGGGTACGCTGGACGAAGCCCTGCAGGCTTTTGCCAATCAATCAAATATCCAGTTGCTTTACTCACCCATGCTGGTGCGTGGCAAGCATAGCCCCGGTTTGCGGGGAGACCATACGATTGCAGTCGGTCTGGCCCGACTGCTGGCGGAGCATGGCCTGACCGCGGTTTCGGTGAATTCCAACACCTACCTTCTGCGGAGCGTGAAGAATCAGGTCCGCGTCGCCAGCGTCCTTTCCAGACAGACGGAAACCACCTCTGAAGTCAGCGTGACCGGGCTCGCTACCGTCGACGTCACCGGCACGCACATTCCGAAATCTTCCCTGGAATTGTCCGTCCCCGTGACCGTAATAACCGCGGACGAAATCGAACGCAGTGGACGACAAACGCTGCACGACTTGCTGAGTGAGCGCCCCGGCCTGGTGAGTCACCACCCCATGACGGTGGCCAGCGAAGGACGGTACTACCCGACGGTGGTTGCCTCGGGCGCCAGCCTCTATTCTCTCGGACCGCGCGCAACACTCTATTTGCTGGACGGAAAGCGTATTGCCCCCTTCGGGCTCGCATCCAGCGATCTTGGTGGCTTGATCGATCTGAACAGCATTCCCTTGAGTTTCGTTGATCGCATCGAGATCCTGCGCGGTGGCGCTTCCGCGATCTATGGCGCGGACGCTATGGCGGGCACGATCAATATCATCCTGAAGAAAGATCATGAGGGAGGCGAGATTTCCACGCGGTTCGGTACCTCGCAGCAGGCGGATGCCCAGTTTCGCCAAACCTCCATGATCTTTGGAACGCGGACAGGATCAGGCGGAAATCTACTGCTTGCGGCGACGACTTCTTCGCAAGACGAACTCGGTGGTGACCGGCGCGGATGGCATACAAATGACCGCTCCCGGGTTGGACTAGCGGACGATCGCCCATTCCTCGGGTTCGCGACCTGGGATGACAAGCCTTTACTTTCGCTTCCTCAGTGCCAGGCAGCAGGGGAGAATCCGGATTCCCCCTATTGTCGTTTCGACTCCGCGAGGTATCGAACCTTGCAGCCCGGCTTGCGTAACAGATCCCTGCTTGTCCGATGGGATCAGGAGCTGAGCAGTTCATTCTCACTGTACTTCTCCGGATTGCATGGCCTGAGCGAGCAGACGCTGCAGTATTCGCCGAGCCGAGGCTTTTTTCCCATGACTCCCTCTCACCCGGACTATGCAAAGGCTCCCATCCCGGACGCGGATGTCTATTACCCCTTCTATGAATTCGGATCTCCCCGGAACCACAGCACGAATATCCTAAATCACGTATCGATCGGCCTCGAAGGGCTGGCAGGCGGATGGAACTGGAACGTCGCGCTTTCCCGCAGCGAGAGTCGGGTTCGTAGCGCCATCGATAACGTTTTCCTTGTGGCCAAGGTGAGGGAGAACGTCAATCGTATCCGTATCGACGGGTCGGACAATACGGATGTCATGAACGAGATGAGAGCCTCCATCCGGCCGACCGGATACTATTCAGTGGACACGCTGGAAGCCACCTCGAACCGCCCATTGTTCGATGCCTTTGGTGCGACCGCGCAGGTTGTGGTGGGGATGGCGATTCATTCCGCCCGGCGACGGAGTAATCCGGATCCCTTGCAGATCAACAACAGCATTTCATTTGGCCCGGCCGTCATTGAACCGTACGATCTTCGTGGTCGCGATTCCGCCATTTTCGCCGAACTCGATCTACCGCTGCATCGGACGCTACAGGTCGATCTGGCCGCCCGTCTCGATCATCACCGGGGGTTTCGGTCCAATACGTCTCCCCGGTTCGGATTCAAGTGGAACCCAAGCCAGTCCTTTCTTGTCCGTGGCAGCTTCGGGCAAGGCTATCGGGCGCCCAGTCTCAACGATGCACGTGTGCCCTTCGAAGAGGCGATCGAAATCCTGTACATGCGCATCACTCCACAGTTGCTGCCGTGCGTCCAGGTAGGTCCGGATCGATGCCGGGTCGAGTATGGCGTGAGCGACAATCCTCGTCTGCGCGCGGAGTTCTCTCGCAGCCTGACCCTCGGCGTGGCCTGGACTCCGACACCGGCATTCCGCGCAACCCTGGACACCTACCGTGTATCGCGCACCGATGAGTTCGGTATTGCCGATGCTTATCGCTACCCATCTCTTTTCCCGGATGGCCTGGTTCGCGACGCCAACGGCGTGCTCTATCGCGCCAACAGGTACCTGGCCAATATCGGCAAGTCCAAAACCCGAGGTTGGGAGTTCGAATCAAGTTATCTGCTGAGAAACGACGAACTGGGAGAGATCAGCTTCCGCCTGGCGGCCCACTATCTCAGTCGATATGCCACGTCGAGCATCATCGAGCCCAAAGCGGTCGAGCGCGCCGGCCATGACACGCCCAAGCTGACCTTGCTGGGCGACGTGCGATGGCAACATGGCAATTGGACGACGACTTTGACCATGCGCCATTTCGGCGCCTCGTACGCCTATTCCGCCGGACAGGCTTGCCCCGAGGCCAATCGCGATGCCGGCAAGTGCGCCAATCCGGCGGCGACGCTTTTTGGACTCAATGCCCGCTATTCAAGCCCGGAAGGCTGGTCATATTCGCTCGGCATCAACAACCTGCTTGACAGACGTCCCGTGGACTATCGTTACTACACCGGCGGCTACAACATAGCGGTCGACGACGTCTACGGGCGCTACTTCACCGTGTCAGCGACGTATCGTTTCTGATAAGGACCAGCGCGATAGCACGCAACATCGTGGTGGACACGGACGGTGAGATCAGCATCGAATGCCCGCCCGAGGGCGGAACCTCCGTCCATATCACGCTTCCCTTGGTGTCACTGGTCGGGTAATCGCCAAGGAGAAGCATCGGCTCCCCAGAACCTTCAACGCATTTTTGTTCCAGCCCTTATGGGGCCAGATAAAAGTCCATGGGGATGAGTTCGACAGCCCACCCTCCCTCTTCGCCCAAGATGGCGGCCGGGTGCATGGAGGCGATGCGCAATGCCTCCTCAGGGCTGACCGCCTCAATGATGAACAGGCCACCCACCACTTCCTTCGCCTCGGCGTAAGGCCCATCGGTGACATGCGTCTTGCCGCCACGCGGACGAAGCGTCCGCCAGCTTCCGGTATCGCCCAGTGACGCTGACACCCGCACCTTGCCGGTGGCGAGCATCTTCTCGTCCAGTGCGGGGCACTGGCTCTCCAGCGCTTCCACTTCGTCTGGACTCATTTCGGCGAACTTTTCGGGGGAGTAATAGGCCAGGCCGAGGTACTTCATGGGAGTTCCTTTGAACAGGGGTGTGTTTGACGACGAAGCGGAGGGCCGGAAATCGACCGTGCTTACGCAAAACCGGGGACGACAGCTTCGTTTGCCTTCATCGCGCAAAAAAAAAGCCCGCTCTGTTAGCGGGCTCCCGGATTATCTAACTCACGCCTAGCTCCCCGTCGTGGCTACCCTGATCGATGTCTCGTGTCGCCGCCGCCTCTCGCAGCAATCCACATCAGCAATGCAGCAAGCACAAGAACACCACCGCCAATGAATTCATGGTATGCCCCAAAATCAAACGAAAACCCGTACTTGCTGCTCCTGAAAAACTGAGAGGAAAAAATTCGCAGCCCTATAAGGGCTATCGCTACTGGAATAATGAACTTCGATAGATTCACAATTTAACTCCAACGCTAACAGAAGCAGCACCATCGAGCCTCATCTATGGGCTGCAGGATCAGGCGGTGGAGGCGGGGTCACTAACAAAGCCCATTCGTTCCAGCGCCTGCGCTGATCTTTCAACAGCGTCGCTATCATGAAATACATCTTCATCGCATGACACCATCCATTCAATGTCGCTCGATGCTTTGACTGCTTCACCGGGCACCCGAACTTCTGAAACCTTGAATGACATACCTTTGGCGGTCTTGCCTATCTCCAAGCTACTTCCGATCGACAAGTAGTCATTCAACTGGGGAGTTCTAGACAGATCGAACATCCCGGCCGCAAACCCGGCATGCCTGCCATCAACCATATTGCAATCGACAAAGACGTAGCACTTCATGGATCAGGTATCCCTGGAAGTTGAAGAGCCATGTGCCTGTCGTACTCCACCACATTGCAACCTATTTCTTTGGCTGCGCCAGTGCTTGTCATTCTAGAAATAGGGCCAGAACGGCACTCTCTGTATTGGCCCTCGCCATCAGAAAGTGCTCCGACCTCTGTTTTTTTTTATGCGTCCCAAAAAATACTAGTAACGATAAGCCAAGAGCCCGAACCCAGCCTCAAAGTACTTCATGAGCATTTCGGCTTCAGAGGCTGACGTTGCCACCAACTCCTCCAAGCCCATCGTGCAAGTGCCTTGCTCAGCATCAAATCTCCTCTCTGTCACCACAAGAAATCCATCGAAACTGGAACCAGGCAAAGAAGATTCCCGAGCAAATAAGAATGAAACCCTGTCTCCTACAACCGGCAAAGCGCAAAGTTCAAGGCTCCCCGTGACATTTCCATAGGCATCACTTGGAGAAGTGAAAACTGAAAAATCAATGTCTACTTTCATCATTAATTCCATGGAGACTAACGAGTCCCTTCCCCCGCTGGCGGGGGAAGGTGCCGAAGGCGGATGGGGGCAACGCCGACGACGCACAAGCCTCCTCTTCCAGCGCTGCGCGCCGCTTCTCCTGCAAGGCATTCGTTGTGACGAGATGCCGCACCCCTGTTTTCTCCACCTTCTTTTAAAGATCACATATTTGCGTATTGTTTGGAAAATGCTTCGAGCGGGAACTGGAGATCAGGATGACTACCATCATCAAATATAAGACGCCACCAGGGGGTAACATACTTTACCGTGTGCTCGCCGCCTCGCTCGTCTACGATTTTCAACTCTGAGACAAAAACTCCTCGCCGATGCTCAACGGATGATTTTCCCCCCATCTCAAAAACACGATTACCCAACGAAATATAGCGCGCACCATCGTGACGAAAGAAGATGACTCTACTCGCACCAGCAATGACCTTCTCAAAATCGATGAGCCATCCACTGGCCTCTAGACGAATGTTGGGTTCTGGATCGATCTTTCCAGATTCAGGCGAGTAGTGGAAAAGTGGCTGCTGCAACGTGTTAAACGCTGAGTGGCGCCTGATAAGAACTCTGTTACTCGCATCCACATTCATTGGCGTTCTCCATAGCGCCATTTGCTCGAACCCCGCTGGAAAGCAAGCCAAAGCCCACGATTCCTGTCGTCCACGGCAAGCTAGTCCTCCCCCAGCTCCTGCAATGATCGCAGCGCAGTGACCCTGGAGGTGAAGATCCTTCGCCAAACATCAGAATTTCTTTGGATATCCATATCCCCCTATCCTAAAGCGAAGATATCATTTTTCGACGTTTGGCATGTTCTGCCTTCTTTCTGGGGAGGCCTGGGCCTATCAGCCCGCCAGATAGAGCACCGAAGGTGACGACGCAGCGTCTTAGGACGGGGCATTTTTTTTGGAAACAACCCTCTGAGCAACAGGCGTCTTTCTCATTGATGACAGGTCTTGAGATCCTGCACGGTTTAGGAACCCACTCCGCATGCGCGGATAGATGGCATAACCTGCTCACGACTGTATAAAAAGAACCCGGCTAACGCCGGGTCCAAGGGGACAGCAAAGGACACTTCGGCAAATCAGAAGGTAACCCGGTAGTTGGCAAACACCTGCCGCCCCACTGGGCTGTAGGAACGCCAGAAGAAGGGATAGCTGGTGAAGCTGTCGTCTCGGGGATGCAGTTTGTTGAAGACGTTGACCGCGCTGAAGCCGATGGTGGCCTTGGGCGTAATCTTCTTCTGCACGTCCAGGTTCCAGAGGAAGTAAGACGCGATGCGATGGGTTTCGTCCCAACTGGGCAGTGATCCGTAGCGATAGCCGTACAGGTTGGTGCGCCAATCGTTCTTCTCCCAGCCCACCAGCCAGTTGGCGCGACTGCGATAGTTGAAGTAGCGGCGGTGGTCGCGGATGTTCTCCACCTCGTCATCGGCGAACCGTTGCAGGTCCAGCTTTGTGACGTGGGTGTAGTTAAGCTGGAAGTTGAATTTTCCCCAGCGGTCGGTATCCAGCGCGTACTTCCAGGTGGCGTCGAATCCTTCCGATCGGGTCATCGCCTGATTGACGGGATAGGCAGCGTAGCGAGTCACTTTACCGTTGCCCAGCGAGGAGGTATCGCGGGTGATGAGGCCCAGGAAGTGGACGCAGGACGGAGAATTGGTGTCCGCCGGGTTTCCCCGGGTGTCCGCGTCCAGGCGGAAGTCGTAGCGGCGGGTTGATGCGACACCCCGCTCACCGCCCCGCTTCAATGAACCTGGAGGGTGCCCGATGTCAAGGAAGTTTCGACGCACATCAGCATCTTTCGTCTTGTTCCGCCGGCTTCGGTCGGCGCTTAAAAAGCGGCTAACATCCACTTCCATACTGGCACTTATCTAGCGCTCAACTTTACCCTTTCGCATGCTGCCCGGATTGGCGTTAAAATTTGGGTGTCAGAACACTGAAAAGGTACTCTGATCTCTGTTCTTACATTGCGTGGATAAAAAAACCCGGCTTGCGCCGGGTCCAAGGGGATCGTGGGGGAAACTCAGAATCGGTAGGTCGCGCCTACATACAGCAGGCGACCGATGCTGTCGTAGAGTGCGGAGCCGGTGCCGGAGCCGAAGTAGTTGAGCGGTGGGTTGCGGTTGAAGACGTTGTCGATGCCGAGATAGGTACTGACGTCCGTCTTGGCGAAGCGGTAGCCCACCTGCATGTTGTGGACGGCGTGGGACGCGTTGCGGATGGGTCGGGCGGAGCCCGGGTTGCTCTCGTAGCTGGACGGCCTGACGCGCAGGTTGCGGTGCACGAAGTTCACGTCCCAGGAGCCGCGCCAGTTGCCGCGGTTGTACTTGGCCTGGAGGTTGGCGCGCCAGCGGGGCGAGGTGATCGAGTCGACGTACTCCTCGAACTCGTCCGGGAAGTCCTGGAAGCTCCATTCGCGGTGCTGCAGCATCCGGGTGCCGGTGAAGCGCACGACCGCATCGCCCTCGAACAGGCCGAAGCGGTAGTCCATCTCCACATCGATACCTTCCCGGCGCGACTTCGCCATGTTCTCGTTGATGCCCGTCCAGCTCGTGATGCTGTGGGCGGGGAAGTCATTGCCCTTGGCATCCGTATACCCACCCACCGGGGCGCGGGTGATGAACGAGCAGAACTTGTTGTCGATGCCGCTGGGCGAATCCACGCAGCGGGTGGCGTTGGTCTGTCCGGTGACACGCCCGATGGCGTCTTCCAGGGTAACGCGCCAGTAATCCACGGACATGCCGAATCCTTCCAGGAATTCGGGCTGCCAGACAAACCCGAACGACAGGCTCTCCGCGGTTTCCGGCTGCAGCTTCGGATTGCCGCCGCTGATGCCCGGCCGGGTGGCGCTGAAGCTGTCGACCCAACCCACCGGAATACCCAGTGCCGAACAGTTCGCCCGCCGCAGCGCCGGATCCTTGGCCGTGTCGGGCCGGTTCGAGTTGACCTGGTTGTAGTTGCAGGGATCGGCGATGAACGCGTAGTTCTCCATCTGCCCGCTGTAAAGCTCGCCGATGGAAGGCACGCGGACGGCGCGGGCCTTGGTGGCACGGAAGCGCAGCGAAGGCAGGACGGTCCAGTCGATGCCCACGTTCCAGGTGGTCGTGGATCCCATGTTGCTGTAGTCGGAATAGCGTCCCGCCAGATCCAGAGCCAATCGCTCCACGCCGGGCAGGTCAGCCAGCAGCGGAACAGTGGTCTCGGCAAAGACCTCCTTGACCGCGTACTCGCCACCCTGACTGGGAATGGCGTTGAGGAAGGTCAAACCAAGCGCCGACAACGGATCGGTATTCTCGCGGCTGGTCTCCTTGCGATATTCGACGCCACCGGCGAACCCGACATCGCCGGCCGGCAGCGTGAACAGGTTGCTGTTGGCCACCGAGGCGGTGAACACCCGTTGCTCCAGCTTGGAACTGTTCAAGGAGTTGGTGTTGAACCAGTTGGCGGCTTCCTGGCTGACCGCGCCATGGCCGAAGACGCTGAAAGGTACGCAACCGGTGCGGGCGAGCGGCGAATAGACCGTGCCGGTGTGCGGATTGATCGCTGACGGATCGAGCGTGGTCCGACAGACCAGGTTGCCGTTTCCGTCGCGGGCCACGTCCAGTCCTGCCTGCCAGCGCTCGTTGATACGGTTGTTCAAGTTGACTCGATCAATCGTCGTCTGGCCGAAGTTGACGGACGCCTCGTACGTCCAGTCCTTGCCCAGGAAGCCTTCCACGCCAAAAACGGCTCGCACGGTCTGGCGATCGACCTCCTCGCCCCGGCGTCCCGCATCCAGGTTGAAACGGTTCAACGACAGCAGGCTGACGCCGTGCTGGTCCATCAACGCGCCGAGCTCGGCGGATACCAGCGGGTTCTGGCGCCGGATGCGGATGGGCTGGTCGAAGCTGGATTGCCCGAGGTAGTGGGACTCGGTCTTGCTGTACTTGCCTTCGAAGAACAACCGGTGCGCGTCATTCAGATCGAAGTTGATGACCGTATTGAAGCTGGTCCGGTCGAACGCCGGCTGGAGATTCGCCACGGCATCCAGATCAAGGAAGTCGCAATCCACGCACGATGAATTGCTGGTCACCACCCCGTCGTAGCGGTTGGGACGGAAGGTCCCGTCGGGATTGAACAGGTAGCGGTTGCCATACGTGGTCGGGTCCCGGAAGTCGAAACGCCCCAGGGTGAAGGTGCCGCCGGTGGACAGGGAATGCAGGCCACCCGGTCCCTGATACAGGGTCTGCGGGTTGTCCTGGCTGGACGGTCGCGACGGGTCGTAGTTGGGATTGGGCACGGTGATGAGGTATTCACGCCCGATCTTGCGATCGCCACGTCCGAACCGATCCTGTTTGCTGTATTCCAGCGAGAAGGCAGCCGAACCCCGGTCATCCGCGAAGTTGCGCCCGGCCGAGAAGCTGACGAAAGAACGGTTGAAACTCCCCTCCTCGGCCGCGCCATGCTGGCCGCGAAGCTCGAAACCGTCGAAGGACTTCTTCATGATGAAGTTGACCACGCCGGCCACCGCATCGGCACCGTAGACCGCCGAAGCGCCGCCCGTGATGACCTCGACCCGCTCAATCCATTCCACCGGAATCGTGTTGGTGTCCACCGCGGTCGAGCCCGGGCTGGATCCGACATGACGCCGTCCGTTCACCAGCACCAGCGTGCGCGAGGTTCCCATGCCACGAAGATCCAGCAGGCCCAGACCCGCCGTGCCAATGAAACGCGTGGAGTTGCCCAGCGTGTAGGTGGGCGTCAACTGCGGCATCCGCGCCATCAGATCGCCGATATTGGTCGCGCCCAGCGCCCGGATGTCCTCCGCGCTGATCGCCATCACCGGCGACGAGGTGACGAAGCCCACGCGCTGGATGCGCGAACCGGTGACCGTCACTTTATCTAGGTCGGTGGTTTCGCTGGCCGGTGGTGATTCGGACTCCTGGGCGATGGCGGCAACCGGAACGCACGCGGCCAAGGCCAGCAGTACCGCTCCCCGGAGTGGGTGGTATTTGAATCTGGATTGGTTACGGACTTGCATGACTCCCCTCTGTCGTTTGCAGAAAAACGGTCCGCGTGCGCGAACGCGCGACGCGGACCGGCAACGACCATAGGAAGAGAAAGATTCAGTTGCAAGTATTTGATTTCAAAGTATTTATTCTCACATTTGCAGCGCCATTGCCGTTTTTGCGCTTTGGCCGCGCGGCGCATGCCAGGGCGGAACATGTCGCCCTGGCGTGGCCGCCAAGTCTTCCCGTACATCGATGGCTGCCTGGTGGCAGAGCTGACCGCCCCCGGGTTCCTACGCGTTGGCCGTCGGGTCGAGGAACGCGGCGCCGTCGTGTGCGCGCATCGTGTCCTCCAGAACTGCGGCCAGGTGCAGATTGCTGATCCACGTCACAATCAACCTGCTTATGGCGGGAAACAATTGGAAACCTGTCGCAAATGGATGCGGCAAGGTGGTGGAAGAATCAATCGTCTAATCAAGGAGTGAATCCATGAAGAGCAAGATGTCATCCTGCGTGTTTGCGGTTCTGATGACTGGACTATTTTTCGCCGCGACCGCTGGCGCCACAACGAAAACAATCTACGCGACGGCAAACAGCAACGGTTCGACCACGGGTAGTGCTTCGATGTCGTCGGCCTCCAAGGTCACGTGTACATCCGCATCAGGGGGAGGCACCAGCTCCCGGTGCTTCATTCAAGCCCCCGGCTGGAGTGGTCTATTGACGGCCGGACAATCAATCGGGACCAGCGGGCCAGGCACGGTCACTCTTTCGTGTACCGGGACCTACCCGGTGGGTGGGTCATTGTCTTGTTCCGCAAAGGTTGATGACACCACCTGTTCGCCTGAACAGACTCTCTCGGGCTCCGCGAATTGGGCAGGTACCACGCAGGGTCTCGCAGCCATAAAGGGACCGGCGATCGTTGAATGCACGTTTGCATCCGGCGGTGGTACCAGCTCCAGATGCTTTGTTACGGCGCCTGGGTTCAGTGGACTCATGTTGGAGGGCCAGACGGTTTCCGCCACGGGTGCCGGCACGGTGGTTCTGGGGTGCGCAGGCAGCTACCCGGTAGGCGGCTCTCTGTCTTGCAATGCGCAAGTCAGCCAGATCTGTCCTTGACCAGGCGTTGATGCTGCAAGGGTGAACGGATGGGCCGCACTGCGGCCCATCTCCATTGGTGTCGGGTAGTTCTACCACCCGACAGAGCCGCGCGGCGCATGCCAGGACGAAACACATCGCCCTGGCATGGCCATCGACTGCGGTTTGTCCACCGCCATGGACATCGCCCTTTCGGGCGCTGTATGGGCGGGCTTTCAGTAAGCCGAACCACCCGCCTGGGTGGAACTCAGCACACCGGCTTCGGCCGTGACCGTGTAGGTGGCCCCACCTACCGGCGCCCAGGTGACCAGATCGAAACCATCGCCGGCGGCGATGCGCGCGACGCCGATGTTGCGGTAGGTCAGCGGTTGCTTGGCCGAACACACCTGCGGCAATCCCGGCGCTTGCAGGAAGTACACCTTGCCCGTGCCGACCACGCTGGCATAGCCGCCGTTGGCGACCAGCAAGGCGGTCGCTTCATCGACGGCGATGCCACGCGGCGCCGAGCTCCAGCCGTTGGCCGCCACGCGGCACAGGAAGGCGAGGTTGCGGCCCATGCGGTCGCGCGCGGCGAAGTGGGGGTCGCCGATGATGCCCTGCAGCGTCGACACCGCGGCGAAGTTACGGTCAAAGGTCAGATAGCGGTTGAACGGATCCGCCAACGCCTGGCTGCTGGTCGCGCCCTGGCTGGCGTTCGCGCTGTAGACGAACTGGGTGAGCACGTTGAGACCGGCGCTCGTGCCGCCCACCGGCACGCCCTGCGCGATGCGCGCGTTGAGCGTGGACTGCACCGGCGTGCCCTTCCAGAAATTGATGTAGTTGGACTGATCGCCGCCGGCAATCCACACCACCTCCGCCTTGGCGATGATGGCCGCGACGTCCGCATGGTTTGCCGCCGTCGCGTCCGGAATGATCAGCGTGGCGACCGAGTTCGCGTTCGGGCACAGGCCCTGCACGTACGGGTTGTAGGCATCGGCACCGGTGGCGCGGATGATCAGGAAATCCCCGTTGCCGCCCAGGTTGCACAGCCACTGGAAGGCGGCATCCACATCGCTGCCGCCGCCCATCAGGACGGTGCCGGACGTGGTGGCCGGCGAGACATCGCTCGCGCTGCCGACGCGGACATACGTGTAAGGCGGGGCCTTGCCGGCCATCGCGGTAGTAGCCAGGACCGAAGCGAACAGGAACAGCAGCAGACTGCGCATGGAACACCTCATCGTTGGGTGACAAAAACCCAGACGAGCCAGTTGTCCCAATCCCCCACGCACCGCGACAGGCGGTCGCGTGTGGGCGCCATGCCCGAAAACCCCTCTTACGCCCGTACCCTGGCTCTCCAGGACAGGCCCTGCCCCGTCAACGCATGCCAGAGCGGAACACATCGCCCTGGCATGGCCGTCGCCCGGTGCTAGCGCATCGCGCGCTTGCGCTTCAGCACCTTCCGCTTCAGGCCGTCACCAGGCTCAGCCGGCCGGACCGATATCCACTCCGACTGGCTCATGATCCGGTCCACCTGGCGCTCCATGTTCTCGAAGCTCGCATACCAGCGGTGAATCGCCATGGTCGGCTCGTTGTCCTCATCGCCACCACACGCAGCGCTGAGACAGCTCATCAGATTGAGCTGGTTGCGCAACTGCTTCAGCTCGTAGATCGCGGCTTCGGAAAAGAAATAACCCGTGCGTGGCAACGGGGTCGCGGGGGCATCAGAACTCATCGGCGGTACTCCAGTCCGTGGGGAAAGAACCCCGTTCGCTGAAACGCAAACGGGGATGTCGGGAGGCTAGAAAACCGCACAAAGCCGGCGGGCGTATTCCCTCAAGACGAGGTCTTTTATTAGCCGCCCTCCCGACGCGGAGCATCTTGCGTCGGTCATGCACTCATGAAGAACCAGTGCACAAGAATCCACCCGTTTGTCGGAGGTGGAACCGCTTTGTGTGGAGTTTCTAGACTCCGGCGACGAGTCTGCCTTCGTCATCGAACGCGTTCAATGCTTTGGCGTTCAATGTTAGTCGGATGACGAGTGCACTTTGACATAGCAATGATTCTTATCAACAAAGAGGCCATCCTGAAGCTAAAACTCTTGCTCTACTGGCTTCTGAAGCACAGGGACCCCTGACTCATCGAACAGCTCTACTTGCATATAGTCGATTTCGATATTGAAATCTTCGCGCAGACGGACCAGAAATGAACGCGTCACATCATCCAATACCGGTTCTCCAACGATAAATAGCTTTTTTGCCTCCAAGCCCCCCGGTCGAAATCCGTACTCCAACAATTGTCCAATCGCCTGCCTCACTACCTTCGCCGACGTATCAGCAATTTTTATTTCATATAGTTGGCAGTAACCATCTGGGTGTCTAACAATGGCATCAGCGTACCCACCCGTACCCGTAGGGTACTCAGTCCACACTCTATCCTTACCAAATTCCACAGACAGCTTAGAGAATAGAGCTGTCTGTATGACATTGTGTCGAAGCGAAATGATCCGCTGACGTGATGGAAGGTTCGCAAACGCGACCTCCGGACGCGGTGAATGTCCTGGCTTGAGGCTTTTTGACGAGCTACGAGCACGAATTTGTTCTATGACGAACCAAGGAAAGATGTTTCGAACAAGGAAGTTGTCTCCAAAAACTCCTGCTCGATCTATATGAATGACCAAAGCTCGAGCTTGGACCGACCAGCTATCGGATCGCGGAGCTCTGAAATTAGTATGCGCAGCGAACCAATCAATAACCAGATTCTGACTATGGGAATCGACGGTAGTGTGATACAGGCGCGGATGGATTCCAGCGAAGGCCCTGGCGATCAATAAACGAGGCACCATTCCGACATGGCCCTTTCTTTTCCAATCGTTGAACCGCGCGACGATTTGATTGAAGTTCTCTGGACTTCCATCCGCATAGATATCTCGGATTACTTCGACAAGCTCTTGACGCATCCTTTCTACAGTGTCGTATTTCAGAATGCCTTGGCCAGCGTTACTGATGCTGTTTTCAGCGCTCTTCCACAAAATTTCAAAGACGTCCTGAGGGCGATCCGCTGCCATGGCATCGGAGATATCCCTGATGATGGCGGTGTAACGCGGGAGCCAGCGCGCCTGAAACCATACTCCGGGATCCATAAATCCTTCTATAAACGCTTCCGCTTCTGCATCCAAGACGACGGGAAGGTTAGCAATCGTCATGTTCAATGCTTGGTCATGAGAGGAGGTGCTCGGCGAGGATATGAATGACGCAGGTTTACCTTCTAGCCTGGCTCGCGCGGCCTGTACGGCCTGAGTAGAGAATTCATCAGAGAAGCGATCAATGATTGCTTCAAAACTGAGTTCCTGCAGACCCGCGTCTTCGAGAACTTCAAATCCTCTAGAAGGTTTGCGTTGCAAAACCATGCGTTCGGCCGCAGCCAATGCTCCGTGTTTAGATAGCATCTGGCGGGTTCGGGTTGCGCGAAAGGTACGTCCCTTTAGCCGGCTCTGCTGTTCTTCATAGGCGTAGAGCGCCGCAGCAATGGCCTGCTCGGCGGGACTTCTATAGCCCTCCTCGATAGCTCTAAGTTCATTTGCACGCTGTTGGGCTTGCGCTGCCAGTTCCAGTTTGCCAAGCCGTCGTGCATTCTCAACCAGTATGCCTGCTTCTTTCGATGTCTTCAGCCGCGCGATACGCTCGTCCATTCCACCCTCTTTCAAGTACACGTCGATTCGGCCCTCTACGGACGATGCTGAAATTCCGCGCGCACGCAGTGACCTCTGCCTTCCAGAGTCGAAACGCCCGCGATCTCAGTGGGTGAGAGCCCGATCTGCGAAAAAAGCGGGGCCTAGGGGGGGAGTATTCCGCGACGGACTCGCCTCCCTTTCAGGCAAGGGGGTGGGCTGTGTACCGTCCTGGCAGATGTTATCTTTTACCATCCAGCAGGATGGGCTGTCAGTGACGTGATCGCCTGCCAAATCGAGTTACCAGCTAGCTGGCGGCGGGTGTATGTATATGAATTTTGAAGCTTTTCTTTCCCCTACCGACTCGAGCCATTCACTCCTGCAGCGCTATCAGGCCTGCAAAGCTATGGCTAAGGGATACGCGGAATCCAAGAAGACAGACAAGAGCCGCCTGGCCCATGGTCGTGCCTTTTGTGCAGAAGTTATTGAGGCGTATTGGGAAGAGGTAGCCCAACGCCACCGTACTACCATGAAAGTGAAGCCTAGGCCCGAAGGCCTTCCTCGGCTAACTGAAGACGTCCGGCGAGTTGCCCACAGCATCGGTGGATTGATTGCTCAGTTCCCTGTCGAGGACGCGGGCTATCTCGTCGGCTCGATATATACAGTGACATTGCCTTCGGAATTGCGGTCTGAATTGGGGGCGTTCTACACGCCCCCGCCGTTGGTCGCCAGGCTGCTGGACCTTGCTGAGGAGGCTGGCTTCGACTTTACCTACGGACGTGTCATTGATCCTGCTTGTGGCGGCGGCGCCTTTCTGGCGCCTGTCGCTCTACGAATGGTAGACCGCGCGAAAGGTGCTTCGGCCGATTGGTTGCTAAAAAGCCTTGGCAAGCGCTTGCGTGGCATCGAAATCGATCCCTTTGCCGCATGGATGACACGAGTTCTGCTTGAAGCTGCAATCATGCCTCTCTGTGTAAAGGCAAAGAGGCGTCTGGCTGACGTAGTAGTCGTTGCAGATGCTTTGGAGCCCCAGGATATTGGAGAGTTTGATCTGGTGATCGGTAATCCACCATATGGTCGGATTTCATTGCCAGAACCTCTGCGAAAGCGCTACGCACGTTCGCTCTTCGGACATGCAAATCTCTACGGGCTATTCACGGACTTGGCACTCCGCTTGACGAAATCAGGTGGTGTGGTCGCCTATCTGACTCCCACGTCTTTCCTGGGAGGACAGTACTTCAAAGCACTCCGTACATTGCTTACTCAGGAAGCGGCTCCCGTAGCCTTCGATTTTGTTGCTGATCGAAATGGAGTTTTCGACAATGTTCTTCAGGAGACTCTACTGACCACTTATTTAAAGAAGGAAAAGATCACGCCAGTCACTGTATCGGTCCTCGTGCCTCAAGGACTGAATACGGCCAGGATTGAGCATATTGGCAAGGTGAAGATCGACGTTTCTGGTGCCCCTTGGATTCTTCCCCGGAATGCATCAGATGCCGACTTCCTGCAATCGCTGTCAAAAATGTCTACGCGCCTTTCAGATCTAGGCTACTCGGTATCCACAGGGCCTCTCGTATGGAATCGGCACAAAGACCAGTTGATGCACAAAGCAACTGCCAAATCCCTACCTTTAGTCTGGGCAGAGTCGGTCACATCCCAAGGATTCAAATACAGCGCAGAGCGCCGCAATCACTTGCCTTATGTTGAAGTTCGCGAACGTCAACAGCACCTGATTACGAATCGCTCTTGCGTGCTGGTTCAACGGACAACATCAAAAGAACAGAGTCGCCGACTTATGGCGGCCTTGTTACCTCAAGAATTCTTGAATAAGCATCGTGGTGTTGTTGTGGAGAATCATTTGAACATGGTGACTCCGCAAGCCGGTGCCTCCCTGCAGGTATCGCCTGCCACTGTGACTGCCCTACTCAACAGTGAAGTCGTCGACCGAGCATTTCGTTGCATTAGTGGCAGTGTTGCCGTTTCGGCATATGAATTGAACGCCATTCCGATGCCATCTTTCCGCGACCTACGGCGAATCGATCTGATGGTCAACAATAAAGCTCCAGCCGACATGATTGAGCGAGAAATAGCCCTCTGTTACGGAGTACGATGAAGTGACCCTTCCACAAGTTCCCACGATGGATGTGATCAGGGAACGCTTGCCCGTGATTTTTCCCGATGGTATCGAACATCGGAACTATGCCATCCGCGAGACAGCTGTCCGAGTCATCTACACGATGTTCTACGTGGGCGCTATCCAAGGGAGCGACCAATGGCTTCGGCCGAGTCAAGTGACCGAGATGTCTCCGGAGCAAGGCGCTCTTTTGGATGAGGAACAGCGGATTGCGTGGATTAAGAAGTCTCTTTCCAACCAGAAAGAGCGTTCCCAGCTCCCCTGGTACGCAAGCAATAGCCGCGAACAAGTGCGAGACGAGACTATCCGAACTGCGTTCATTTCGATGGGTGCCGTGATTGAACGCGAGGGTTTGGCCCCTACTTCATCCAAGCCTCGCTATGCGCTGGCATCTTCCTTCGCTGATCTTTTTCGGCCAGGTCTGACGGGTAATGAACTTCACGCAAAGATCGACGCTTGGCAAGCAAGGCATCTATCTAAAGCCGCTCTGTCACGCGTTCAGCTGGTTAAGCACGGCATCACCTCCGCGCTTGATGCCGTAGCAGTGACCTTTCCTGGTCAGCGGGAAGTCCGGTCGCTTAAGCCAGGCCCATCCAGTGTCATCACCAAAGCAGTCATTGAAGTCTTCGCGCCCAGATTCCTGAAGCAACCAGCCGTTCTTTGGATCAGCGAATCTGGCAACAAGGTGGTTGCGAAGGACGATGCGCTGATGAAAGCGTTGAAGCTAAATATAGACCCGTCCAAGATGTTGCCCGACATCATTCTTGTCGACCTGGGTCATGAGGGGGCGGAAGGATCCGAGATGCTTGTCGTTTTCGTGGAAGTGGTCGCGAGCGACGGTCCCATTACCCGCGAGCGAAAAGTGGCGCTAACGGCCTTGGCGCTCTCAGCGGGATTCGATGAAAAGAACCTTGCGTTTCTCACCGCTTATCAAGATAGAGGAACCTCGGTGTTCCGGAAAGGAGTTTCCGAACTTGCGTGGGGTTCTTACGCTTGGTGCGTTTCCGAGCCTCACCATGTCATTGAAATGCATAGCGCTTCATCGTTGAGTTTCTTGAGCCGTGGGGCGCAGCAAGACTCATGAACGCAGGTACGTCATGGAAGGGAACTTGGATCGCTGTTAGTGAACAGCAAGAGGTTGATGCTAAACGCATTCGAGGTGAGAGAGACCGGCTCTATAGGAATCTGTATCAAGAAGTCGCTAGTGACGAGCGATGGGTAGGCGATCTCGGGGAGATCGTCTTCGACTCTTGGGTTCGGAGCCTGCGTCCCGCACCTTTCACATGGATCCGAGATAACGCCGCCGGAAGTGCGGATTTCGTATCGCCAACAGGCGTTAGCATCGGGGTCAAGGCCGTCAAACGTCAGGTGGCGCCCAGACCCGGTTATACAGCCCAGATTTCAGCAAAGCATTCCGCAGAACCTGTCGATCAGTTCTTCTTTTTGACATACCAGATTGCCGAAAAAAGAATGTGGTTGCTCGGTGGTATCGATCGACCACGATTTCTCCAAGAATCCCGCTACTACCGAGCAGGAGAAACTGTGCATTCTAGGTACGTCATCCGTTCCGGCCACGAAATATACAACATAGACATTGACCACCTCGTCGCTCCTGCTCTCTGGCTCCAATCAGTATCTTGAGGCGGAATGAGCTTGCTCACGAGACAATCGGGGAACTCGTATGTCATCTGGGATCGCAAGTCACGCTTCGATTATTCCGCTTCTTGGAACCATTGGTGCATGGGTAGGTGCAGTTGCTACTGTTGTCCTTGCTGTAGCCGCTTGGCAGGCCCGCACGGTTTGGCGGCAGCAAATCCTGCTTCAACGCGGGCAAGCGCTGGCTGAAGATCTGGTCGTACACGGCCGCATTGCCCTGCGTTGCCTTGAGCTGATGTATTACCCGTACCAGCGTGGGCAAGAATCATTACGAATGCAGGCCTATCCTGGCGAATCAGACGATGACTTCAGGATTCGCGCTCACGATGGATGGCGTGAGCAGACATATATAGACCATGTGACGTCAATTGATGCCTTTCGGGCAGCTTCCTTTAGGGCCAGTGTCACATTGGAGCCTAGGTTTAAGGAATTGGCTAGCCAACTTCTCGACGGAATCGAAGACATCCGCCAAGCGACGCGAGAGATGGAATCCTTCCGACGAGATTGTAGAGAGCGGCCTGACAGTACACTGCTTGATCAACAACGCCAGGAACGGAAGGACCGTTATAGAAACATTGAAATCAGGATGTGGTCCGGTAGTCCTCCTAAGATCCTCGAGTGGACTGCAACAATGAGTGAGTTGGAAGAAAGATGCAGCACCTTTATCAAAGGGCTAGGCTTTTCACCGGCTAAACAATTAAAAACGGCAACCAAGGAATGACAAGCCTCTGAACCACAAGCCAGAATTCATTGACCTGCCAATTTTCGTTTATAAATTCGGCAAATTGGTCAGTATTAGGGTGACACCTGCCTTAGTTTTACGGCAAGCGCGGATTGAAGTGCCTGCATTCCTTCGGCATTAGGGAGATATTTAAGGACACGATGATGCTTGATGTCGAAAGGGACGTCGTCAAGTGACTGCGAAATAGGAATCACATGCTTTCCCAATGTATGAGCAATTCCTGTCTCATACATAACATTTGGATTCTTTCCACTAAAGTCTACGACAACGACGTGGGCCCGGAAGATGAGATTAAAAACATCTTGGATGATTGTGCTCTCTTCCCAGATGTCATCGACACGAAGGCAACGGCGGCCCACCTCGTTGCTGGCGGCGACGATGGCGCGATGTACTGGCGAGAACTCAGCGCCAAAAGGCATCATCACCGCTACCAAGTCGGATTCCACATTCGAATCTGGAGTTGAAAAAACGCTTGGCGCAAACGTGATTTTTCGCTCTGACGGCTTAGCGGATATGAATACCGATTCTTCAGGGAATTGGTTTTTCACGTAATCTTCAATGACTGCAATCGCAGCCAGATTTTTCTTTGCTATTTCTGAAAGAACTACCAAGACATTCCCTGCATAGTCCTCATCGCCCCAATAAAGACTTCTCAGGAGACGAGGATGATTATCGATGACCTTGGAATGGCCAGTAAGCAGGCCGATCTCTTCCCAATTTGCAGCATCGAAGTTCGAGACCACTTTTTCACGAAGATTGATTTACCCGTTTTCCGGTTTCCAAATCCATCATCACCCCTTCACCATAACTCTAGAATTGGCATCTGCGACCAGTAAACAACCACGCAGACCCGATATATAGTCGTCTTGCGTAACTTCTCTCAGATATCCGTTTACGACTCGTGCGAAGGCAAAAACGGATTGGCCTCCCCAAAAAACGCTCGTTCCAAGAAAAAACGTCAATAAACTAACTGCTTTTTCTGAGATGGTCATTCTAACGAATTAAATAACTTCAATGTGCTGGTTCTCGCTCCCGCCTGCGAAAACCGACCGTCGCAAGCGACTGTACCGAGCGGATCACCCAAGTTCCCCCCGCCCCCCACGCCGCGTAGACGACGCCTCCACCAGCGGGTACCCACTGAACGGCTTGACCTCGTCCATCAGGAAGTACGAGACGATCTTCTCCACGCCGTAGTCGCCGCCGAGCAGGAGGCGGGCGATGTCTTTCCAGTGGTGTACGTCGTTGACGATGACCCGCAGCAGGTAGTCGTAGGCGCCTGAAATCCGGCAGGCCTCCACGACCTCGGGCATGGCCAGGATGCGGCGGTCGAATTCGGTGAATTCTTCCAGCGCGTGCTGCTTGAACGAGACCTGGGCCAGCACGACGGTCGCCGAGCGGATGCGGTCCACGGCCACGTGGGCGCGGTAACCGCGGATGAGGCCCTTGGCCTCCAGCGTGCGTACGCGGGCCAGGCAGGCGCTGGGCGAGAGCGCGACCCGCTCGGCCAGGGCCTGGTTGGTGATGCGCGCGTCCTGCTGCAGCACATCCAGGATCTTCAGGTCGATGCGGTCCGGCGTTTTGGCGGTCATGGCTGTCCGGCGGTTGGGGGGTGCCGCAGGTTGTTCACCATTTGGCGGTCCTCGCCGCAGATTCTGCATATTTTTTGCGGGAGACCAACCACATCTTCGGTCTACCGACCAGCAATACCATTTGAATCAACCGGTTACTTCCGTTCCGGCACCCGTTGATTCTGCTGGACAGCGGTGGCCTTTTTCACTTTCACTCGGGTCAGCCATGTTGGCCGAGGCGCGAAAGCCGCCGGCGGCCCTTTCCATCGCCATCCCGGGGAACCGTGTCATGTCATCGCATCCGCGTCTTCGCAAGCTCACCCGCGCCATCCGTTTCGGTTGCTGTTTCGGCCTGATGGCCAGTACGCCTGCCTGGGGACAGGACGCGGCGCCGCAAGCCGACCCGGACGCCGCCACCAACCTGGAAACCGTGGTGGTCACCGCCGGCAAGTTGAACGAGTCCGTGCGCGAGATTGCCGGTTCGGTCTCGGCGGTCACCGACCAGCAGTTGCAGGACCTGGGCGCGCAGTCGTTGGCCGACTACATCCAGCGCACCCCCGGCGTGGTGTTCAACAGTTACCAGCCCGGCGTTTCCCATGTGGTGATGCGCGGCATCGCCACCAGCTCGGGCAATGTGCAGGGCCAGCCGACCACGGGCTACTTCCTCAACGAGGTGCCGCTGACCGAGCCGGGTTGGACCATCGCCATTCCCGATGTGGATGCCTTCGACCTCAATCGCGTCGAGGTGCTGCGCGGGCCGCAGGGCACGCTGTTCGGATCGGCGTCGATGGGCGGCGCGGTCAACTACGTGGCCAACGTGGCCGATGCCAGCGGGTTTGATGCCTCCGCCGAGCTCACCGTCAGCCAGACCAAGAACGCCGACGTGGGTTTTGCCGCCAAGGCGATGGTGAACGTGCCGCTCAAGGAGGACCTGCTGGCGGTGCGCGCGGTGGCGCAGTACCGCGATGCGCCGGGCTTTCTGGACAACATCGGCACGGGCCGGAAAGGCGCCAATGACAGCACGCTGGAGGGCGGCCGCCTGTCGGTGGTGCTCACTCCGAGCGAAGCGACCACCCTGACCTGGCTGAGCCTGTTGCAGAACAGCGACAGCGACGACAACAGCTACCAGATCGTTGGCCTCGGTGACCTGGAGCGCAACACCGCGTTGCCGGAATTCACCAACACCAAGATTGCCGTGCACAGCCTGCGGCTGGATCAGGATCTCGGCTTTGCGGATCTGACGGCGCTGCTGGCGCACCAGAAGAAGCAGCAGGACTGGCGGTTCGACTACACGCCCATCCGCGCGGCCTACAACGCCGACCTGGGCCTGGACCTGAGCACGCCGCTGTACATCGTGTCCGGCGGCGAGAGCCGGGGCAAGAGCATCGAACTGCGTCTGGCGTCCAAGCCGGGCGGCCGGGTGGACTGGCTGATTGGCGGCATGTACTTCGACTCGGACAAGGATCTGTACGAACGCATCGGCGCCGAAGGCGCTGCGGGAGCGTTCGACCGGTCGCCGCTGTTCGGGCCGGGCAGCGGCGCGGTCATCGCGCCGGACGGGCAGATATTCAACAGTTACTTCACCGATCTCGCCGGCTCGGAGGCCGCGCTTTTTGGCGAGGCCAGCTTCCATTTCAATGAACAATGGAAGCTCACCGCCGGCGGCCGCCTGTTCCGCAACAAGGTGCAAACAACCAGCACCCAGGTCGGCTTCTCGACCTATCCCGGCAATCCGATCATTTCCCGGCAGCAGACCGAGGAGGACGGTTTCAACCCGAAGGTGGCGCTGACCTGGCAGCCCAGCGCCGATGTGATGGTCTATGGCCTGGTCTCGGAGGGCTTTCGCTTTGGTGAGCCGAACACCGCCGGCCTCAGCGCGTATCCGGTGCCGTCGGGTTCCAAGAGCGACAGCCTGATCAACTACGAACTCGGTACGCGCACCACATGGGCCGATGGCCGTCTTCTGCTGGATGCCACGCTGTTCTACGTGGACTGGAAGGACATCCAGTTGCGCCTGCAGACGCCGGACCTGTTCAACTACGCGAGCAATGGTGGCAAGGCCTACAGCCGCGGCATCGAGATGGCCGCCACCTGGCGTCCGACGGATGCGTTCGAATGGCAGGGTTCGGCGACCTGGCAGCGCGCGCGGCTGGACGAGGATCTGTTCATCCTCTACTACGGCACCGCGCCGGCCGGTTCGCAATTGCCGGGTTCGGCCGACTGGACGGTCAGCAATCTGCTGAGCTACCACTTCGACACGCGCTTCTCGCCGACGATTTCGCTGTCGCACCAGTATGTCGGCGGCGGCATCAGCGACCTCAACTCCGCGGTGCCGGGCGTCACTCCGAATCGCCAGGGCAACTACAACCTGTTCGATCTGCGTTACCGGATGACCTTCGGCAACACCGAGGTGACCCTGTTCGGCAGCAATCTCACCGACAAGCGCGGCATTACCCGCACCGTGCCCGAGACCAATGGCATCGGCCAGGGCGTGGTGCGGCCGCGCACCTACGGCGTGACCGTGCATTGGCGCTACTGACGCGATGGAAGGGAGCGGCTTAGTGAAAGCGCGTTCGATGGGACGCTGGCAGTTGGCCACCCGCCGCAAGTCGCTGGAGGCGGTGGTGGCCGATGGCGAGCGTGCCGGCCTGCATCGGCGGCTGGGCGCCGGCAGCCTGCTGGTGCTGGGCGTGGCCAACATTCTTGGCGCCGGCATCTATGTCGTCACCGGCACGGCGGCGGCCAGCTTCGCCGGTCCCGCCGTGGTGCTGGCCTTCGTGCTGGCGGCGTTGGCCTGCGGGTTCACCGGCCTGTGCTATGCGGAGCTGTCCTCGGTCATCCCGGTGTCGGGATCGGCGTATTCGTACTGCCAGGTGACCCTGGGCGAGGGTGCGGCGTGGGCGTTGGCGTGGATGGTGATCCTGGAGTATCTGCTGGCGGCCGCGGCGGTGGCGGCGGGGTTTGCCGGCTATCTCACCAGCCTGCTGGGTGATTGGCATGTCGCGGTGCCATTGGCGTTGGCCACTTCCAGCGTCACCGCCAGTCAGCAGGGCGGGCATACCGAACTGGCGTTCAGCGGCGGCATCAATCTGGTCGCGATGTTGGCGGTGTTGGCCGCGGCGGCCGTGCAGATTGCCGGCGTGGGGCGCTCGGCCTGGGCGAACCTGGTGCTGGTGCTGATCAAGATCGCGGTGTTGCTGGCGTTCGTGGCGGTGGGTTCGCAGTTCATCGATGCGGCCAACTGGCGGCCGTTCCTGCCGGCGAACGAAGGCGGCTTTGCCTATGGCTGGCCTGGCGTGCTGCGGGCGGCGGCGATGCTGTTCTTCGCCTACCTCGGGTTCGAGACCGTTTCGATGGCGGCCGCCGAAGCGCGCCAGCCGCGTCGGGATGTTCCGGTGGGCATCCTCGGTTCGCTGGTGGTCTGCACCGTTCTCTACATCGCCGCGGGCGCGGTGCTGACCGGCTTGGTGCCTTTCCGCGAACTCGGCGTGCCGGACCCGGTGGCGCTGGCGGTGGATCGCATCGGTTGGCCCGGCTTCGCGGTGCTGATCAAGATCGGGGCACTGACCGGACTGGGCTCGGTGTTGCTGGCCAATGCCTACGGCGCCTCGCGTATCAGCCTGAGCATCGCCCGCGATGGCCTGCTGCCGGCCTTCTTCACCCGCGTGCATCCAAAGCTGGGGACGCCCTGGCTGGCCAGCGTGGCCTTTGGCGCGGCCAGCGCGCTGCTGGCGGCGCTGCTGCCCATCAGCATCCTGGGCGATCTGATCTGCCTGGGCATCGCCTCGGCCTTCATCGTGGTGTGCATCGCGGTGATGTGGCTGCGTTCCCGGCGTCCGGACCTGCGCGGCGGTTTTCGTGTGCCGCTGGGCGGGGTGTGGATAGGCCGCACGTGGATTGGCGTGGTCCCCGTGCTGGGCATCGTGATGTGCCTGGCGATGATGGCCCCGGTACTGGGCGACATGGTGGCGCAGGTGCGGCGCGGCGATGTGCTGCCCGCCAGCATCCTGGTGGTTTACGTATTGGCAGGCGCCTTGCTCTATCTCGGTTATGGCCAGCGCCGGGCACGCCGGCAAGTCCAGGATTCCAACGCATGACCTCTCAAGCTTTTCCCCTGGCCCAGGCGCTGCAGCTGGGCTGCCTGGATGCGCACGATCAGTCCGCCCTGGTGCGTCGCGGCGAGCTCTCGCCACGCGAGCTGACCGCCGCCGGCATCGTGCGCGCACGCCATCTCGATCCCACGCTGGGCGCGCTCAGCCATGCCGACTTCGAGGGCGCGCTGGATCGCGCCTCGCGCGTTTCCCCCGACGCGCCGATGGCCGGCGTGCCGTGGCTGCCGAAGGATTCGGTGCGCTATCCGGGCATGCCCACGCGTGGCGGCTCGCGTTCGCGCAGCAGTGTTCCGGCGACCGACGCGCCGCCCTTCGTCCAGCGGTTTGATGCGGCCGGACTGGTGGCGATTGGCAAGAGCGCCATGCCCGAGTTCGGTCTGATGGGATCCACCGAGCCCCTGCTCGGCCCGGTCACGCGCAATCCCTGGCGCCTGGATCATTCGCCCGGCGGTTCCAGCGGTGGCGCGGGCGCCGCGCTCGCCGCCGGCATCGTGCCATTGGCCCATGGCAGCGACGGCGCCGGATCGATCCGTATTCCAGCGTCTGCCTGTGGTGTGGTCGGCCTGAAGCCCGGGCGCGGCGCCACGGTGGCGGTGCGTGGTCGCCATGCCATCGAGGATCTGATCGTGGCCGACAGCCTGATGTCGCGCAGTGTGCGCGATACGGCCTGGGCGTTCGCGGCCGCCTACCCGGATGCCGACTTCAGCGTGCAGGCGCTGACGCGCCCGCCCAGGCGTTTGCGAATCGGCGTGGTTGACGCCTCCTTGCCCGGGTTGGCGCCCGATCCTGCGGTTTCCCGCGTGCTGGAGGACGTGATCGCACTCTGTTCGTCGCTCGGCCACGAGGTCGAGACCACGCAATATCCGCTGCCCGGTTCGGAGGTATGGCAGGCGCTGTACACGCTGTGGTCCAGGCTTGGCCTGGATGCCGTGGAGATGGCGGTCGCGCAAGGTGGCGACGACTTCGCCGCCCGATCGCTGGAGCCGTGGACGCACGGACTCGCCCATTACCATCGCACGCGTTGCGGGGTGGCGGAGCTGGAACAGGCGTATGCGACCGTGGCCGCGCTGCCCACCGCGTTCGCCGCACTTCATCAACATATCGACGTATTGCTGACGCCGACGCTGCGCAGCCCGCCTCCCCGGCTGGGCGAATTGACGCCGGATCGCGATTTCGAAGAACTGCTTCCCGCGATGTTCCATTGGATGAGCTATACCCCGCTACAGAATCTGGCGGGCACGCCGGCGATATCGTTGCCGCTGGGGCAAAGCGATCGATTGCCGATTGGCGTGCAGTTCGCCGCCGATCGCGGGCAGGAACCGCTGCTGCTGCAACTGGCGGCCGAACTCGAACAGGCGGCGCCCTGGCATGGCCGTTGGCCTGATGTTTCCGCCGCCGCCGCAGTGAAGGAGATCCGCTGATGGGACATGCCCGTGACAGCCGCTACGCGGCGCGAACGCAGGACGACGTGCTGCGCCTGTTGGCCGCCCATCCGCTCGCCTGGCTTGTGTCATGCGGTGGCGAGGATGCCGCGTTCACTCCGCTTCCGTTGCGCGCGGAGTGCGACCCCAACGGCACGCTGTTGGCGCTGCGCGGCCATCTGGCCAGGCGCAATCCGCATGTCGCTCGCCTGCAACGCGACGGCCGCGCGCAAGCGCTGGTGATGGGGCCGCAGGCCTATGTGTCTCCCAGCTGGCTGGATGACCGCACCCAGGCGCCCAGTTGGAACTATGCCGCCGTGGCTTTCGACCTGGAGGTCACGGTGAGTTCGGACGAGGATGACATCCGGACGGAACTCGAGGCGCTGACGGCGCAGATGGAGTCCGATCGTCCGCGTGCCTGGTCGCTGGAGGAGATGGGCGAGCGCTATGCGCGATTGGCCTCCGGCGTTGTGGCGTTGCGTGGTTCGGTGCGCGAGGTGCGAGCCACCTTCAAGCTTGGCCAGGACGAAGCGCGACATGACTTCGCTCAATTGCTGACGGGTCTGGAAGCCGGTGGCGAGCACGCACTGGTCGGCTGGATGCGGGATTTCGCCGGTGATGCGAAGGAGCGCGCATGAGCCGCAGCCTGGAGGCGCTGGACCCGCAGATCCGCCGTTTCATCGAAGACGTCTGCCGGGAAGGCGCGCGGCTGCGCGGTGGCCGCGCGCTGGACTGGCCCGAGCGCCGGCTCATCGCGGCCCAGGCGCGCACGCCGTGGCGTGAGGGCGGTCCGCGCATGCTTGCCACCCGGGACTATCGCCTGCCCTCTGCGCACGGTGAGTTTGGTCTGCGCGTGTTGTATCCGCAGGTCATGGAGGCGCAGCCCTCCCCCGCATTCGTGTACTTCCACGGCGGCGGATGGTGCATGTTCGGACTCGATACGCATGACCGTCTTCTGCGGGAGTACGCCGACGCTTCGCGCCGGGTGGTGGTGGCAATCGACTACAGTCTGGCCCCCGAACATCCCTATCCGGCCGCGCTCGACCAGGCCGTCATCGCGCTGGATTGGCTGCATGAGCACGGCGCCGATGCGGGTATCGATGCCAGGCGTATTGCGTTGGGCGGTGATTCCGCCGGCGCCAATCTTGCCGTGGCGGCCGCGCTGCGCCTTCGCCAGGCCGGACAGCTGGCGCGCATATCGGCGTTGGTCCTCAACTATGGCGCCTGGACGCCGGTTCTATCCGCTGCTGCGCGACAGAGCCTGGGGACATCCGAGGACATGCTCAGCGGCGCGGAGATGGACGAGTTCTGGGCCGCGTATCTGGGGCCCGAGGCGGAACGCACGGTCACTCCGCTGTCGGCGCCGCTTCTTGCGGAACTGCATGACTTGCCACCCGCCCTGCTGCTCTGGGGCGACCGCGACGTCCTGGCCGAACAGAACGCAGCCATGGCGCAGCGGCTGGAACAGGCCGGCGTGCAGGTAAGCACCCACGTCTATCCCGGCGCGCCACACAGCTTCATCGAGGCGATGTCGGTCTCCGATCAGGCGCGCGACGCCATTGCCCGTGGGGCAGAATGGATACGCCGACACACTCCTGTTTTCTCCTCGCAAGGACTCCCTGCATGAGGCCGATGCTTCACCGTCTGTTCGTCATCGGCCTGATGATGGCGGCTCTACCGACATTGGCCTTGGCACAGGCGTCACCGGTGATCCCCACGCCGGACATGATCATGGCGCTCAAGATCGTCGGCGATCCGCAGATCGATCGCGAGGGCCGCTGGATCGCCTATACCGTGGGGACACCCCGGAGCCACGGGAAACGGCCGCTCAGTCGCATCTGGCGCGTGCCGGCGACGGGCAAAGGGGACGCCCAGGAAGTCATCGCTCCCGAAGACGCCAACGAGGAACATCCACGATGGAGTGCGGACGGCGGCTACCTGTACTTCATCTCCACTCGACCTTCATCCGCGGCGGATGACTCCAAGGACGTGGCCGACGCCCAGGTGTGGCGGGTCAACGCGAACGGCGAAAATCCAACCGTCCTGACGCATTCGCCCGGTGATGTCAGTGCGTTCGACGTCGCGCGCGACGGAAGTCGCATCGCCTATCTGGCTGCGGACGCACCCAGTGCCGCCACCGTCGCCGCACGCGAGGCCAAGGATGACGCGGCGCTGGCGGATCACTCCACACAGTTCTCACGCGTGTGGCTGCGTGACCTGAGCAACGGGGAAGCCCGGGCACTGACCGCGCCGGATCTCCAGGTTCACGACCTGGCCTGGTCCCCGGATGGGCGACGCCTTGCCATGCGGGTATCCCGTGGCACCACCCTCAATGATTACTGGTATCGCTCGCGCGTGGTGCTGATTGACGCCGATACCGGCGAGCTGGCCAAGGAACTGGAAGCGCGCGCGTCGGCGCATCCCCTGCAATGGTCGCCCGACGGAACGCGACTGCTCTATGGCCACCTGGGCGAGTACGGCATGGTCGCCGACGTCACCGTGCACGACCTCGGGAATGATCGGAAGACGGTGCTGGCGCCCGGCTGGAACGGCACGTTGTGGCTGGCGCGCTGGCAGGATGATCGCACCCTGCTGGGCTTGGGCCAGCGCGGTGTGCGGGGTGCGTTCCTGCGTCTGGATGCGACGACCGGTCAGTGGCGCGAAGTCGCACGGCCCCGGATTCCGTTTGCTTCATTCACCACGACGAGCACCGGTCGAAGCGCCTATCTGGGCATTCGTGACGACCAGCCCGCCGAGGTATGGACCTTGGATGGCGGCAAGCTCACCGCGCGCACCGACACGCATCCGCAGGTCGCCGGATGGGCGCACGGCCAGGTGCGGGAACTGGCCTGGACGTCCTCGCGCGATGGTTTGGGCATCACCGGCCTGCTGGTCACGCCGCCCGGCTGGAAACCCGGCACGCCATTGCCCACGCTGGTGCAGGGCCATGGTGGCCCGGCATGGGCCTGGTGGTCGGGCTGGCTGGGCTCCTGGCATGACTGGGCGCAGCTGCTGGCGACCCACGGCTATGCGGTGTTCCTGCCCAATCCACGCGGCTCGGAAGGCGGCGGCCATGCCTTCGCCGAAATGGCGCGTGGCGACTGGGGCGGCGGGGATTTCCAGGACATCCTCGATGGCCTGGACATGCTGGAAAAGGAAGGTGTGGTCGATCCTCGGCGACTGGCCATCGGCGGCTGGAGCTACGGGGGCTACATGGCGGCCTGGGCGGTCACGCAGAGTGATCGCTTCCGCACCGCGATTGTCGGAGCGGGCGTCATCGACATCGGCGCGATGGCGCTCACCACCGACACGCCCGACTACCTGCCAGGCTATTTCGGTGATCCGGTAACGCAGCGCACGCGCTATGACGCGCACTCGCCGATTCGTTACGCCGACCGGGTGAAAGTGCCGGTGCTTATCCTGCATGGCGAAGAGGACAAGCGCGTGCCGCTGTCGCAGGGCGAGATGTTGCATCGCGCACTCGTCTTCAACGGCACGCCGGTGACCATGGTCACCTATCCGCGAGGACCGCATTGGTTCTTCGAAACCGCCCACGGTCGCGACGTACAGCAACGTGTTCTGGACTGGCTGGATCGGCAACTGGGAACGGGGCGGTCCCCATGAGTTTCGGTATGGAGGTCGCCTTCATCGGGGGCGGGCACATGGCGCGCTGCCTGGTGGAGGGATTGCTGAGCCAGGGCCGGGATCCGGCACGGATCACGGTGGCCGATCCCGTGGCGGCCACCCGTGATGCCTTGTCCACGCAGTTGCAGGTCCGGGTGTTCGAGCAGGGTATCGACGCGGTCGCCACCGCCGACTTGTGGGTGCTGGCAGTGAAACCACAGGTGGCCCGCGCGGTTTGCGAGGCGCTGGCCGGACAGGCGGCGCGGACGCGACCATTGGTCATCTCGGTCATGGCCGGCATCACCCATGCGCAGCTGAGGCAATGGCTGGGGATCGACACCCTCGTGCGCAGCATGCCGAATCAGCCTGCGGCCATCGGCGCGGGAATCACCGCGCTGTATGCGGATCCCGCGCTGGACGTCACGTCGCGGACGGTCGCCGAGGCGGTCTTCAGCAGCACCGGCACCACCGTCTGGATCGAGCACGAGACACAGATGGACATGGTCACCGCCATCTCCGGCAGTGGCCCGGCCTATCTGTACCGGTTGGCCGAAGCCATGGAGGGCGCCGCCTGCGCGCGCGATCTGCCGCCCGAGATCGCACACCATCTCGTGGTGCAAACCCTGCTTGGCGCCGCGCGCATGCTGCAAGTCTCGGGAGAATCCCCGGCGCAACTGCGCGGACGGGTCACCTCTCCTGGAGGAACCACCGAAGCGGCCATTCAGACCCTGGAGAATAGCGGTTGGGCGAAGCTGATCGATGAGGCCGTAGACGCCGCGCATGCACGCGGACGAGCGCTGGCGGGACAGTTCGGTTGAACCTGCGACAGGCCCGTGCACTGAATCGTCCACTTGGGTGGGGGATACGCAGCCGGCTCATTCGCAACGACATCGGAAGTGACGGCGTGTTGCGGCCCGAACATCGAGCACGCCCGGAGTGCTTTTGGTGGGCCCACCAGGACTCGAACCTGGAACCAAAGGATTATGAGTCCTCTGCTCTAACCATTGAGCTATAGGCCCGCTGCCGGGGCATTGTAGCGGGGGGCGGGGGTGGAAACGAAGAACCCGCCTTGCGGCGGGTTCTTCGTTTGCTCGGTTTGCCTGCTGGCTGGAATCAATCGATGTCCAGGAAGCTGCGCAGCTGCTCGGAGCGGCTGGGGTGGCGCAGTTTGCGCAGGGCTTTGGCTTCTATCTGGCGGATGCGCTCGCGGGTGACGTCGAACTGCTTGCCCACTTCTTCCAGGGTGTGGTCGGTGTTCATGTCGATGCCGAAGCGCATGCGCAGCACCTTGGCTTCCCGCGGGGTGAGGCCGGCCAGCACGTCGCGCACGGTTTCCTGCAGGTTGATGTTGGTGGTGTTGTCGATCGGGGACTCCACGTTGGTGTCCTCGATGAAGTCGCCCAGGTGGGAATCCTCGTCGTCGCCGATCGGGGTTTCCATGGAGATCGGCTCCTTGGCGATCTTCATGACCTTGCGGATCTTGTCCTCGGGCATGTCCATTTCCTTGGCCAGCTCCTCCGGGGTGGCTTCGCGGCCGTACTGCTGGAGCATCTGGCGGGAAATGCGGTTGAGCTTGTTGATCGTCTCGATCATGTGCACCGGGATACGGATGGTGCGCGCCTGGTCGGCGATCGAGCGGGTGATCGCCTGGCGGATCCACCAGGTGGCGTAGGTCGAGAACTTGTAGCCGCGGCGGTATTCGAACTTGTCCACGGCCTTCATCAGGCCGATGTTGCCTTCCTGGATGAGGTCGAGGAACTGCAAGCCGCGGTTCGTGTACTTCTTGGCGATGGAGATCACCAGGCGCAGGTTGGCCTCGACCATCTCCTTCTTGGCCTTGCGGGCCTTGGCTTCGCCGTAGGCCATGGCGCGGCTGATTTCCTTGATCTCGGCCAGCGGCAGGTGCATCGCCTGTTCGACGGCGATGGTGGCTTCCTGCTCGGCGATGATCTGGTCCTTGACCTCGCGCAGGCCGGAAGACCACTTCTGCTTGCGCTTGAGGACTTCGTCCACCCAGCCCAGGTTGGTCTGGTTGCCTTCCCAGGCGCGCAGGAAGTCCTTGCGCGGCATCTTGGCGATGTTGGCCGACAGGTGCATCACGCGGCGCTCGTGGTCTTTGATCTCGTTGACCACGTCGCGCAGCTTGCGGACCAGGGTGTCGGTCAGGGCGAGCGGCAGCTTGAGGGTGACGAAGACCTCGGCCATCTCGGTGCGGATCTTGGTGACGGCCTTGTTGTCCGGGCCGCTCTTGGCGTGCGCCTTCTTGAACTTGGCGTAGCCGTCGGCCAGCGCCTGCATGCGGCGGGCGACTTCTTCCGGATCCGGACCGGTGGGCGCCGCCTCTTCGGCCGCGTCGTCACCGCCATCCTCGTCTTCGTCGTCGCTGTCGGCGTCGCTGTCAGAGGCTTCGACGGCTTCCGGCACTTCTTCCGCCGGTTCTTCGACGTCGTTGAAGCCGACCACGACTTCGGCCAAGCGCTTCTTGCCGGTCTTGTGCAGTTCGTACTCTTCCAGCAGCAGTTCGATCGACCACGGGAAGTTGCCGAGCGAGGCCTGGACCTGGCCCAGGCCTTCCTCGATGCGCTTGGCGATGGCGATTTCGCCTTCGCGGGTCAGCAGCTCGACGGTGCCCATTTCGCGCATGTACATGCGCACCGGGTCGGTGGTGCGGCCACCTTCGGTGTCGAGCGAGGTCAGCGCGGCGGCGGCTTCCTCGGCCGCGGTCTCGTCGACTTCGCGACCGCCGGTGTTGCCGTCGGACAGCAGCAGGGTTTCGGCATCGGGGGCGACTTCATGGACGTCGATGCCCATGCCGTTGATCATGCCGATGATGTCTTCGATCTGTTCCGGGTCGACCAGGTCGTCCGGCAGGTGATCGTTGACTTCGGCGTAGGTCAGGTAGCCCTGCTCAAGACCCTTGCTGATCAGCAGCTTGATTTCAGATTGTTGGGCAGGACGTTCGTTGGCCATGGAGGTTGCGCCACCGGCAGGAGAGGAGGAAGGAACCTAGTATTATACCAGCCCGGGCCACCCCTCGTCCCTGAAAACCATCGTGGGGACGCTGTGTCCGCCTGTCTTGACGTCAGGGGCGGAGCAGGAAGGTCACGGGCCCGTCATTGACCAGGCTGACGACCATATGGGCGCCGAAACGCCCGGTTTCCACCCCTGGCGCGTGTTTTTGCCGGCAGATTTCGACCAGTCGGTTGAATCCCCGTTCAGCCTCCTCCGGCGGGGCGGCGGTGGTGAAGCTGGGACGCATGCCGGAGCGGGTATCGGCGGCCAGGGTGAACTGGCTGACCAGCAACAGGCCGCCGCCGGTATCGGTCAGGGAGCGGTTCATCTTTCCGGCGTCGTCGGCGAACACCCGGTAGCCCAGCAGGCGCTCGGCCATGCGCTGGAACTGCGGCTCGGCATCGCCCGGCTCCACCGCCACCAGGGCCAGCAGGCCGCCACCAATGGCGCCCACGGTTTCGTCGTCCACGGTCACCGACGCCCGGGTGACCCGCTGTATCAAGGCAAGCATGCGGCCATGCTCGCGGCCCGGCCGGTCACGGTCAACCGCTAGACTGATCACGATGAAGCCGCAGACCACCGCCCTCCTCCTCTACACCGCGATCGCCTGGTTCATGCGCCTGCCCTGGCCGCTGCTGCGGTGGTTGGGGAACCGGCTGGCCTGGCTGTGGTTGCGCACCGACGCCCGCGAGAGCCGGGTGGCCCGGCGCAACCTGGAGCTGGCCTTCCCCGGCCTGGACGACCGCGCACGGCAGGCGCTGCACCGGGACATCCTGCGCGCCACCACCCGCCAGCTGATGGAAACCCTGCGCTTCTGGACCCAGCCGCACGCGCGGAACCTGGCCTGCCTGCGCGAGCTGCACGGCGCCGAGCTGTACGACCAGGCCCGCGCCGCCGGCCGCAGCGTGATCATCGCCGCGCCCCACTACGGCAACTGGGAACTGCTGAACCAGTGGCTGGCCTCGCGCGGGCCGTACGCGTTCGTGTACCGGGTGCCGGAGTCGCCGGTGGGCGACGCCTTCCTGCTGCGCGCGCGCGGCGCGGCCAACATCACCCAGGTGCGCGCCGAGGGACCGGCGGTGCGCCAGTTGTGGAAGCAGCTCAAGGACGGCGGCGTGGTGGCGATCCTGCCGGACCAGCAGCCCAAGGCCGGCGACGGCGAGTTCGCGCCGTTCTTCGGCGTGCAGGCGCTGACCATGACGCTGCTGTCGCGGCTGGCCGAGCGCACCGGCGCGGTGGTGCTGTTCGCCTGGTGCGAGCGGATCGGCGACGGCCCGGATTTCGCCCTGCACATCGAACCGGCCGAGCCGGCCATCGCCGATCCGGATCCGGTGGTGGCGGTGACCGCGCTCAACGCCGGCGTGGAGCGGATCGCGCGTCGCGATCCGGCCCAGTACCAGTGGACGTACAAACGCTATACCCTGCGGCCACCGGGCAGCGGCGAGGACAATCCTTACCTCTGAACCCGCGTGACGATTCGAACGCGACAAGGGGACGACATGCGTGCAATGGGATTGTGGCTGGCGCTGTGGGCGGCGCCGGCGCTGGCGGCGGGCGATGATCTGGCCGAAATGAACGCGGTCAGCCGCGCCTGGGATCGCTACGCGGAGCTGGTGAACGCGAACAAGCCCGAAAGCGCGGATCTGCTGGCGGCCTCCAGCTTCACCCATTTCACTTTCCTGCGCGACGCCGCGCTGTACGCCTCGGCCGACCAGCTGCGGCGCCTGCCTTCCGATGATCGGATCAAGGCCTACCTGCTGCGCGCCACCCAGGACGAGGCCGCGCTGAAGAAGATGGACGGCGTCGCGCTGGCGCGCCTGTTCGCCAGCAAGGGCTGGATTTCGGTGCGCAGCGACGAGGAGGATGGCCCCGTCTCGCTGACCCACGTGACCATTTCCGGCGATCACGCCGTGTCCGAGCTGGGCCCGCCGACCGAGAGCAATTTCCAGTTCGGCCCGGATTTCGTGCGCGAGAAGGACGGCTGGAAGTACCGGCTGGAATCCTCGGCGCTGGCGGCGTCGGCGGCTTTCGACCAGTCCGCCACCAATGCCGGCGTCACCAGCACCCAGATGACCGAGTTCGTGCTCGGGCGGATCCTGGAAGCGGAGCCGCCGCGGCTGGCGGTGCTGGATCGCGCGCCGGTGGACGATGCCGCCGCGCGCATCCGCCTCAATGAGCAGTGGCCGGACTACGACAGCGTGTTCCGCTTCCGGGTGGAGGCGCTGTGGCGCAAGGCCGAGGCCGAGGACGGCCTGGCCCAGTTGGCGCTGGGTTCGATGATGCTGGACGAGAATCCGCAGTACGTGCAGCGCGATCCGAAGCAGGCGCTGGAGTGGCTGGAACGCGCCAGCAACAACGGCAACACGCGCGCGGCGATGTATACCGCCGGTCTGCTGATGCAGGACCCTTCGCAGTTCGGCGATGCCCTCTACCGGCGCGTGCTGCCGCATCTGCAGCGCGCGGCCAATGCCTCCAATGGCATGGCGATGGTGGAGTTGTCGCATTTCTACGCCGAGGGACTGGCCGGTCTGCCACAGGACTGCCGGCAGGCGGTCGACTGGCAGGCGCGCGCGGAGGAAGCGGGCGTGGAGCACGCGCGCAACGAACAGGTGTGGACACTGGCGACCTGCCCGGTCCCCGGGCAGCGTGACCCGGCCCGCGCGCTGGAGCTGGCGCGGTTCATGATCGAACGCAAGGACAAGCTGTCGTCGGGCGAACTGGACACTGTCGCCGCGGCCTTCGCCGCCAACGGCAAATTCGAACAGGCGGTCGCCTACCAGACCGAGGCCGTGGCCAAGGCCCCGGAGGAGTACACCGACCGCAAGGCGCTGGCCGCCACCCTCAAGCGCATGAAGGGACGGCTGTCCGACTACCGCAAGGGTCGCGACTACGTGCTCGACTACAGCATGTACGAACAGGCGAAGGCGGAGAGTCGCTGATGAGCGACCTCCCCGTCGAAACGCCAGACGCGACACCGCCCGCCGCGCCGGACACCGCGTCCGGCTGGCAGCCCGTGCCGCCGCGCGGTGGCGTGCTGGCCGCCTTGGGCGGCGCGATCATCGGCATCCCGCTGGCGGTGGGCGCGGCGTTCGTCAGCCAGGCGTCCGGCTGGCTGTCGCCGTGGCTGGCCGCGCCGGCCGTGTTCCTGATCGGCGCGGTGCTGTGCGGTTGGCTGAGCCTGCGCCGGCACCTGCGCACGCGCTGGAAGCTGGACGAGTCCGGCTTCGCGGTGCGGCGCGGCAACTGGTGGCAGAGCGAAACCCATGTGCCGATTTCGCGCGTGCAGCACCTGGACCTGAAACGCGGCCCGCTGGAACGCGGCATGGGCCTGGCGACGCTGGTCGTGCACACCGCCGGCACCCGCCAGGCCACGGTGAGCGTGCAGGCGATGGACGCGGCCGACGCCGAACGCCTGCGCGATCGACTGGCCCGGCAACTCGACCTCGACGACGCGTTGTGAGCGTTCCCGAGCCTCCCCCGCTTCCTTCCGCTGCCGACGCGCCGATGGCGGTGGAGCAGCGGTTGCATCCGTGGTCGTGGCTGTTCGTGCTGGTGCAGCAGCTCAAGCAGTTCATCCTGCCGCTGATCGCGCTGGTGGTGTTCGGCGGACGCGGGGATCCGGACAATCTGTGGGCCTCGCTGGGTCCGCTGATTGCCGTCGGTGTGCTGGTGATCCTGTCGGTGGTCCAGTACTTCACCTATCGCTACCGGATTGGCCGCGATGGCCTGACCATCCGCAGCGGCTGGCTGCATCGCAGCCTGCGCGAGATTCCGTTCGCGCGCATCCACAACGTGGGCATCCACCAGTCGCTGCTGCATCGCCTGTTCCAGGTGGCGGAAGTACGGCTGGAGTCGGCCGGCGGGCAGAAGCCCGAAGCGGAGATGCGGGTGCTGAGCCTGTCGGCGGCCACCGCGCTGGAGAACCTGATCCGGCATCGCGGCCAGGCCGCGCCGGCATCGATGACCGATGCGCCGTCCCCGCCCGCTTCGAACACCTTGCTGGCGCTGCCGCTGACCGAAGTGATCCGGCTCGGGCTGGCCTCCAACCGCGGCATGGTGGTGGTCGCGGCGGCGTTCGGCCTGGCCTGGCAGGTGCTGCCCGATAAGATGATGGCGGGGCTGGTGCGGCGCTATTCGCGCGAAGCCTTCGGCTACGCGAGCCATCTGGAATGGACGTGGCAGAGCGGCGCGCTCGCCGCGCTGGCAATCCTCGCGCTGGTGCTGGTGCTGACCCGCCTGCTGTCGGTGCTGCTGGCGCTGGTGCAGTTCCATGGCTTTCGCCTGAGCGAATCCGATCGCCGCCTGACCGTCGAACGCGGCCTGCTCACGCGCCTGCGCACCAGCGTGTCGCGCCGGCGCATCCAGGCCTGGACCTTGCGCGAAGGCGTGGTGCAACGCTGGCTGAAGCGGCGCAGCCTGCACATCGATACCGCCGTGGCCAGCCGGGTGGATCACGACGATGGCCGGGCCTTGAAGGTATTGGCGCCGATCGCCACGCGGGACGCCTGCGATGCGCTGGTCCGCCATCTGCTGCCGCATTCGGACTGGCCGCCCACGCACTGGCAGCCAATGCCGGCGCGGGCGGCGTGGCGGCTGTGGCTACCCGGGCTGATCCTCACGCCGCTGCTGGCGCTCGCGCTGTGGTTTCCGTTCGGCGCCTGGGCGGGCCTGGCATTGCTGGCCTGGCCGCTGACCGGTTGGGCCGCGTGGCAGAACGCGCGCCGTTCCGGCTACACGGCCGGCGATGAACTGATCGCGGTGCGCGGCGGCTGGTGGTGGCGCTGGTGGCGGTTCGCCGAGGTCGACAAGCTGCAGGCGCTGCGGCTGGCGCGCTCGCCGATCGATCGCTGGCTGGGCACGGCCACGCTGTGGTTGGACACCGCCGGCGACAGCGGTCTGGCCTCGCCCCTGCGATTGCGCTTCCTGCCCGAGCCGGAAGCGCGGGCGATCTACGAGCGACTGGCGCAGGCGCTGGCGCGCCGCCGCCTGCGCTGGTGAGCGCTCAGCGCGCGGCCGGTCCCCAGTAGCCGAGGTCCTTGCGGATCTGCAGCCCGCGCCACAGGCTGCCGAACGGCTTGCGGGCCAGCCGACCCAGTTCGCCGCGCAGCAGCCGCTCGGTGGCAATCATCACCCGCTGCGAGGAATGCCCGTCGTGATACGGATGGATCGCGGTGGCGTAGTCGGCCAGCGCGGCGCGCAACGCGTCGTCCGGTGCGAACGCGCGCGCCAGCATCTCCGGCAGGCGCGCCGGATCGTCGAAGTCGATCATGTGCGGCTTGGGCGCACGGTTGCGGAAAGTCACCACCGGCTTGCGCTGGACCACGAATTCGCTGACCACCGAAGTGGTGTCGGCCACCAGCACGTCGGCCGCGCGCTCGGCGCTGATCAGATCCTCGGTCTCGACGAACACGGCATTCGCGCCGGCCAGCGCGCGATAGCGCGCGAAAAGGTCCGGCGCGCACTTGGGGTGCAGGGTCAGCAGCCAGAAGCGCTCGCCGGTGGCCACCTGCGCAGCGATGGCCTCATGCAGGTGCGGGGCCGCGCTCAGGCGTTCGGTGAAGGTCGACGCGAACATCGCCACCGGCCGCCCGTTGGCCTGCGCGCGCCATTGCCGGACCCGCGCGTCCTCCGGCCCGAACAGCGGATCCAGCTTGGGCCAGCCGGTCTCGACCACCTTGAAGTGACCGGCCTCACGGGCCAGCGCCTCGAACGGCGCGGTGGTCGCCGGCCCCTGCGTGCAGTACAGGTCGAACATGCCGCGCACCCGGAAGTGGCCGCGCGCGGCATCGCGCTTCTCCACGTTGAAGCCATGGAACAGCTGCACCTTGGCGCCGGACACGAAGGTCGGCACCCAGTTGGCGGCGCTGAACACCGCGCGCGGGCGCAGGTCGACGGCCTGGCGCGCGTGTTCGATCATCCTCACCGGCGCAGGCAGCCGCGAGCCGGCGGCACCATCGACGAACCAGGCGTGCACGCCGTGTCCGGCGGCTTGCAGCGCATCGGCCAGCGGCTGCAAGATGGGCAGCGCATAGCGTTCCGTCGCAAACAACAGGTAATCCGCCATCAACGCCTCCTCGAACCACCGGGTCCCGATTTCGGCCTGCATTATCGCGTTTAACGAAGCGGACCGCATTGGCGACTGCCTGGCCTCGCTGGCGTTCTGCGACGAGATCGTGGTGGTGGATTCGTATTCCACCGATGCCACGGTGGCGATCGCGCAGGCGGCGGGCGCGCGGGTGCTGCAACGGGCCTTCGACGGCTTCCGCAGCCAGAAGCAGTTCGCGATCGAACAGGCCCGGCATGACTGGGTGCTGTGCCTGGACGCGGACGAGCGCGTGGACGACACCTTGCGCGGCGCCATCGAGTCGGCGCGCGCGACCGGTTTCGAGGGCGCGGCCGGTTACCGGTTCGCCCGCCTGTCGGACTATTTCGGCCGCTTCCTGCGCCACGGCAACGCCTATCCGGATCGGGTGCTGCGCTTGTTCGACCGCCGCCGTGGCGGCTGGCGCGGCAAGCGCGAGGTGCACGAAGCGGCCAGCGTGGACGGCGCGGTGAAGACCCTGCGCGGGGACTTGATCCATTACCCGTACCGTTCGCTGGAACAGCAGTTGCTCAAGACCCAGCGCTACGCGCGGATGATGGCCGAGCACGATTTCGCGCGCGGCAAGCGCGCCACCCTGGCCAAGCTGGTGCTGTCGCCGGCCTGGCGCTTCTGGCGCGGCTACCTGCTGCGCGGCGGCTTCCTCGATGGCTGGCACGGCCTGGTCTACGCCTACGTGCGCGCCAACTACGTGCGCCAGAAGACCGTCATGCTGTGGCTGCTGCAGACCGGGCAGCCGGTCGTGACTCCCGTTTCCCCCGAACCTGCGAACAAGGCCTGACCATGTGCGGCATCGCTGGCGCCTGGTCGCCCCAACCGCGCACGGGCGCGGACGAACTCCACGCCCTTGGCCGGCGCATGGGCGAGGCCATTGCCCACCGCGGTCCGGACGACAGCGGCACCTGGGTGGACGCGGATATCGGCCTGGTGCTGTCGCACCGGCGCCTGTCGATCCTGGATCTGAGCCCGGAAGGCCACCAGCCGATGGTGTCGGCCGACGGCCGCTGGGTGATCGCCTTCAACGGCGAGATCTACAACCACGCCGCGCTGCGCGCGGAGCTGGAAGCGCTGGGACACCGGTTCCGCGGCCACTCCGACACCGAAGTGCTGCTGGCGGGCATCGCCCAGTGGGGCGTGCAGGCAGCGCTGGAGCGCGGCAACGGCATGCTCGCGCTGGCGGCCTGGGATCGCCAGGAGCGGGCCCTGTGGCTGGCGCGCGACCGGGTCGGCAAGAAGCCGCTGTATTACGGCTGGACGACGGACGGCACGCTGGTGTTCGGCAGCGAGCTGTCCGCGCTGCGCGCCCATCCGGGCCTGCGCCACGAGGTGAATCCCGACGCGCTGGCGCTGCTGCTGCGGTTGGACTACATCCCCGCGCCGTACGCGATCCTGCGCGGCGTGCACAAGCTGCCGGCCGGCACCCTGCTGCGCCTGGATCCGGCCGCGTTGGCGGCGGGCGACGCCGGCCACGATCCGCTGCGCGCGCCACTGCACTGGTGGAATGCGCGCCAGCGCCAGGAAGCCGCGATCGCGCAGGGTTTCGACGGCGACGAGGGCGCCGCGCTGGACGCGCTGGATGCATTGCTGCGCGACGCGGTCGCGCTGCGCATGGAGGCGGACGTGCCGCTGGGCGCGTTCCTGTCCGGCGGCACCGATTCCTCGCTGGTGACCGCGCTGATGCAGGCGCAGTCGGCGCGGCCGGTGCGCAGCTTCTCGATCGGTTTCGACAACACCGACCACGACGAGAGCGCCTATGCCACCGCGGTGGCGCGGCACCTGCGCACCGATCACACCGAACTGCACGCCGACGGCCGCGCCGCGCTGGATCTGGTGCCGGACATGGCGCGGATGTTCGACGAACCCTTCGCCGATTCCTCGCAGTTGCCGACCGCGTTGCTGTGCCGGCTGGCCCGCCAGCACGTGACGGTGGCGCTGTCGGGCGATGGCGGCGACGAACTGTTCTTCGGCTATGGCCGCTACCTGCGCGCGCTGCGCAACGACGCGCGGCTGGCGCGCCTGCCGCGGCGCCTGCTGGCCCGGCTGGCCGGCAATCCTGGCGAACGCTCGCGGTTGGGCGGACTGGCCGCCGCGCGCGCGGAACTGGCGACCGGCGATCTGCAGGGCGTCGCCCTGCAGCGGGTCAGCCGCTGGCGGCGGCCGGAATCGGTCGTGCGCGGTGCCCACCGCGCGATCACCGCCTACGACGATCCGGCCGCGCTGCCGGCCAACGGCGGTCCCGCCGACCAACTGATGGCGCTGGATTTCGCCTGCTACCTGCCCGAGGACATCCTGACCAAGGTCGACCGCGCCAGCATGGCGGTGGCGCTGGAGGCGCGCGCGCCCCTGCTGGACTGGCGGGTGGTGGAGTTCGCCTGGTCGCTGCCGCTGGCGATGAAGTACCGCGATGGCCAGCTCAAGCACCTGCCCAAGCGCCTGCTGGAACGCTACCTGCCGACCGCGCTGGTGCATCGGCCCAAGTCGGGTTTCGGCGCGCCGGTCGGCGATTGGCTGCGCGGTCCGCTGCGCGACTGGGCCGAGGCGCAGCTGGACGAGCGCCGCCTGCGCGAGGAAGGGCATTTCGATCCGGCGCCGATCCGCGCCATCTGGGGCGAATTCCTCGCCGGCCAGCGCAAGTGGCACACGCACCTGTGGGGCGTGCTGATGTTCCAGGCGTGGCGCGAGCAACAATGAATGCAATTACGAATTTCGATACGAGCAAGAGGCGCGTCAGTGCATTGAGTTCGCTCCATTGCGCTCGCGGCGATATCCAACTCTGCTGTCAGCTCGATCAGCAAAAAGACGGAGCGTCACTTGCTCGCGTGGGCAACGCGCACGGCCACCTCGATGTTCCCCATCGCCCAAGTGGAGGAATATCCGCCTCCAAGTTGACAGTATGAAGACGGTGTTCGATCTGCATGCTTGCTTGTTTAGGCCGCTGAACGGAGAATGAGCGAGCGTATTAGTCAATACGCTTCTGCTACTCAAACAATGGAGTTGTATTCATGAGTATGGTTCGCGTTTTTTCCGGTGCATTGTTGTTGGTCTCCTTGTTCGCGTCCGCGAGCAGCCAGGCGGTAGAGCCTATTATCAAAGCTCGTATCCAGATGCGATTGGATAGCGATTTCAGCAAGTGCTGGGATTTTGCGGAGGGTGATACCTCCAACAACGTCACGCTGCAGGTCTGGGGCTGCCAGACCGACAAGCAACAATGGTTCGCATGGCTTTACCCTTGGACGCCCGGTTCCCAGCAGGTCCGTGTGAACTTTATCAGCCGCTCGAATGGCACCTGTATCGCGGTTGAGAATGACTCGCTCGCTAACGGTGCGCGTATCGTCCAACGCGCATGCGATTTGGATAATCCCAGCCAGCAGTGGGTTCGACTGACTCGCGATCCCTATCTTTACAACAAGTCCAAGTACATGAACGTTCGCAGCGGCAAGTGCATGGACGCGCCGTATTCCAGCAACGGAACCGTGCTGCAGCAATGGACCTGCGCTTCTGCTAGCTACTGGCCGCAGCAAATGTTCAGGGCAGTAGAGATTCCTCCGTACGCCCCATAATCACGTAGCACGCGGTTTACATACCGAAAATCTGCGTGGTGACATGGCGCCATCCGATCAGGGTGGCGCCATGCTCTCATAATCTTTCGTTTTCTCTCGTCTAGCCACATAGCATCGACGCTCCGTTTATAGGTACTGCGAAGCCTTTTTCGCACGCATGTGCGAAAACATCTTCGATTGCCATATCTCGCTTCACATCACAATTTTCATCCCAGATGATCACCCAGAATGGTAGAGCGCGTGGATGATCCGCGCGCAGATTATTCAAAATGACAAGGAGTTGTAGCGTATGAGTATTGCTCGCGTACTGTCCGCAACCGCGCTGGCTGCCGGCCTGCTTGTATCGTTCCGCAGCGAAGCATTGGACATTGTCGGAGTTTTCCAGATGCGTCTGGATAACAATGCCAGCAAGTGCCTGGATTTTACCGCAGGCGACATGTCGAACAACGTAACTCTGCAGCTTTGGGGATGTGCAAACAACTACAACCACCAGCTCTGGTGGGTCTATGGCCTTCCCTATGCCGGCAACGATCAAATCCGGGTTATGTTCCAGAACTTCAACAATGCCACTTGTATCGCCGTCGAGAACGATTCCATTGCTAACGGCGCCCGCCTCGTGCAGCGGATCTGTGACGTCAACAACCCAAGCCAGCAATGGATTCGTTTGACCCGTGGCCCCAATATGGGTGACCGCTCGAAGTTCATGAACATCCGTAGCGGTAAATGCATGGATGCTCCGTACTCGAGCAACGGAACCGTACTGCAGCAATGGGATTGCGCTTCCGCGAGCTATTGGCCCCAGCAGATGTTCAGGGGAACCTTCATCCCGGTCCAGGGTCCGCCGATCTGGCCACTCTGATGCGTTGACCACAAGCACTCGCCGGTCCCAGCGGCCGGCGAGTGCCCTGTCAGGAAAATGGGTATGACTGCTTGGGATGCCTACGTGTTTCCGGGTATTTCGCCGTCTACACGTTACGTCCAAAGAGATTGAGAAACGCCCTACGGGCGGGAGCTATCTGACCGGCATCAGATACAGCCTGTCCCATGCGTGATGCAAATGCCTCGTCTGATCGTTTGAAGAAGGCTCGCGCCGCGGCCGAGCGCTTCACGATCTCTTCCTCTGGCAACGCCAGTGCCTCGGCCACCGCCCGTTCTATCACGGCACCATCCACCAGATAGCAGGTTGCCAAATTCTGTGGCCGCGTGGCGACATGCTGAATTAGTATGCCGCGTTCATTGCTCACCAGTTCGTTCATGGGTTCCGCATCCGTGGCCAGGACGATGGCTCCCACACTCAGACCTTCCATGATGTAGTGACCAAAACCTTCGGTTTCCGAGGGACAGATATGGAACAGGTGCTCATTCTGCAACTGCAGGAGTTCCGTATCGTCGATGTAGTCGATCCGGTGGTGGATATTGTGGACGGGTGCGAGCGCCTTCGCTTTCGATGGGTGCTGGATTACGGTCAGCAGCGGCCATTCCGGATGGCGCAGCCAGGTTTCCAGCAACACATCCGTCTGCTTTGCGCTGCTGCGCCCGGCTAGATGGAAAAAAGTTCGTTGACGCGGAACCGCGCCGCCGTCATAGCGGTCTTCGCTTGTAAATCCGATGTACTTCACATCGCACCCAAGCTGTTGGAAAATCTCAACCGCATGCCGGGTCTTGACGAGAACCCGATCCATCTTTTGCAACAGCTTCACATCACTGGGCAGGCACCATTCCGGGTTGGGAATGAACATATTGCGCCCTGCCAGCGGCAGGAACTCGGGCTTCAGATGCTCCAGTTGCAGGTTGATGTCAAAGCCGTATCGACCGTTGCGCACGAGTCCCCACCACGTCTTGACTCGTCGCACCCATGGCCCAAACCACTTGCGCAGCTTTCCCCGCCCTCTCGCCGGCTGAAGAGTAACCACCATTCCGCTTCGTTGGAGTGTCCGCTGGATCAACCGCAGATCTCGGCTCAAACCCACGCCGTTGTCCCAAGCAATCAGATTGACGCGCATGCGCCTGTCCCCAATCAAAGTACACCTACACTGAACAGCAACATTGTAGCCTTCCCCCTATCTACAGTAACGATTTGCCACGGCAGGCGCACAGCGGTAACCGATGGCGTTCAGCATGCTGGGCTGGGGCTGAATGCGCGAAATCATTCACAGTCAATAGAGGCTTGATGGTTGACCAGCCACCAGCTACGTCGGTTTGCGGTACCGAGAGGCACTGCGGATGGGCGCTCGACGCATGCGGGAAGTGACTCGTTCTGGATCATCAACACGCGTTGTTCAGGAGTCTCTCGCAGCCAGGCCAGGCCGCGCTGCCATTGCAGCTCGACCGGCGCGCGGAAACCGAACTCGGTCACCTCGCCTTGCGCCTGCAGCAGTTGCTGTTCCTTCCAGTCCACCAGCCCGATGGCGGTGTCCACGCCGGCGCGTGCGCGTGCTTCGGCCATCACGTCGCGCGCCGAGTTCTCGCCGTCCAGCAACGGCGCCAGCGCCATGCCGTAGCCGACCCACAGCACCAGCACGGTCACCAGGGTCAGCGGGATCGCGCGCGCGCGCCGCAGCCACAACGCGGCGGCGACGATCAGTCCCCCCATGACCGCCAGCGCCAGCCACAGGTGATCCGCATGCGGATCGCCGGCCAGGCCGCGCTCGGCTTCCAGCTTCAGTTCGAAACGCGGATCGCCGGTCAGCGCCATGCCTCCGGCTACCAGCAGCAAGCCGCCCAGCGCCACCGCGAACACCAGCAACCCGGCGCGCACGCCGCGACGCTCGCCCAATGCGGGCAGGAACGGGGCCGCCGCCCACGCCAGCGCCGGCAGCGCGGGCAGGATGTACATATCGCGCTTGCCCGGGCTGGCGCTGAAGAACAGCAGCACCAGCAGCATCCACGCCAGCGGCCACCACACCCGCGCGTCGCGCTGGCGCCAGGCCTCGCGCCACGGCTTGATCAGCCAGGGAATGAAGATCGAGAACGGCAACCAGAACAGCGCGATGACTTCCAGGAAGTACCACGGCGGCGCCTGGTGGTGCCATGCGGCGACGTAGCGGGTGGCGGTCTGGCGGAACAGGATTTCGTTGAGATAGGCACGGTGCTCGGGATCCCCGCTGGTCAACGCGGTCACCACCATCGGCACGAACCACAGCGCGATCGCCAACAGGAAACTGGCCCCGCCCAGCCACCATCGGCCCGCGCCCTTCGGCGCCGGCTCGGTCAGTCCCTGCCAGCCGCGCCAGCGCATCAGCGCGTAGGGAATCAGCGCCAGCAACGGCAGGAAACCCACGCCCTTGCTGATCACGCCCAGGCCGGCGGAGAAGCAGCCCAGCCAGTACCAGCGCCAGTTCGGTCCCAGCAGCATGTGCCGGCCGAGGCCGTACATGCCCAGGGTGATGAAGAACACCACGGTCGGATCGATCTGCGCGCGCTTGCCCTGGTAGACGAACTGCATCGCGCACAGCACCGCGCCGGCCGCCCACAGCGCGGCCTGGCGGTTCCAGGTACGGCGTGCGAAGTCGTAGGTCAGCACCAGCGTGCCCAGCGCCGCCAGCAGCGACGGAATCAGGAAGGCGACGTTCCAGTGGCGCACCACCGCGTAGATGGACGCGATCATCCAGAAATACAGCGGCGGCTTGTCCGGATAGAGCTCCTGGCCGCGGTGCGGGAACAGCCACTGGCCGGACTCCCACATCTGCTTGGCCACCAGCACGAAACGCGGCTCGTCGGCCGGCCACGGCGCGCGCATGCCCAGCCCCGCGCCGATTACCACCAACGCGAACAGCAGGAACCACCAGAAGTAATGCTGTTCTTTGATTACTTTGGACATGTCAGAAGATTCTCAAGAGATAGCGGACGTTCCGGTACTCAGGGAAACACGACGACGGCCGGACTGCCCTAGGAGAAATCCGACAATGATCGCGTACGCGCTTGCGCTCAACGCATGGGCGAACATCGATTGCGACAATCCGGCCACGACATATACAAACACAACCACCAGTCCGGTCCGGGCAACAGTCTTCGTTTCGAGGTCCATTGCAGCTCGCCCCAGACGCATGAACAACGCGATCGGAATGCCATAAATCGCCAAGATCATCAGCAATCCCGGAATCCCCATTGTCGCGGCCCATTCCGCCAAGTCGTTGTGTGCATGGCCCAACACGCACATTCCCATGGGCGAACGCGTCTCGCATCCCGGTAGCTGATCAACAAGCGAGCCGAACCGCTGGATTCCGATACCGGAGATGGGGTGCTGAAGAAACGTATCCCATGCCATTTTCCATAACTGGAATCTTGCGCCAATTGGCGAATCCGGATCGCCCTTGAGATAAGCATTCACATTGGGGACGACGGCATCGAGTCGCATCTGGTCGACCAACGATGGCGTGTTCCCAATCAGCAATATCACCACTAGGCTGATGCCAAGGAATGCGAAAAATCGACGCCAGTTCCACCGTTCCTCCTTCCAAGCCACCGAAATCGGCATCAGCAGGATGGACGTGACGAGTGCGGCTCGGCTCCCCGTCATGACAATAGCGGCGACTCCCAATCCCACCACAAGCCATCGCAACAGGCTCGCCGAAGGACGCTGGAAGTCCGGCCCCAGGAACGTGACCACCACGAGGAGGACCAGGATGAGATTGGCGAACACGATCGGATTCCCCAGTCCAGCCCGCTCTGTCCCGGTACTCACCTGCCAGCAGGCCACGGCAAACGCCAACACTAGTCCGGAGACGCTGCTCCACCACAGATCACTTCGCCTGATATCCATCGTCGACGCCAGCCATGCGCACCATGGAATCAGCAACAGCCGGCTGACATTGTCCAGAGTCCGCAAGGGTTGGTCGTGCAATAGCAGCGAGCACAGTACGACGACATTCGTTGCAACCGCGAGCCAACCCACCGTTTTCAGTCCATAGGGCCATATCGAGGGCGGTGACGGTTGTTGCCGCCAAGCTACCAACGACGACACCACGAGCAAGACCCCGAATATCAGCAATCCTTTTTCCACGACCAATGCGCAACCGAGCAAGAGGACGGCCAAACGGGCAACGCTGTGTCCCAGCACTACGGCTGAAACATCCTTTTTCTGGATATTCTTCACATCGTTACCCGCGCTGAGCGATTCGCCTGCGTTGCCATGGACAGTGGTCTTTACTCTGCTACCGTCACGATGTTCGCAGATGCTTGGCAAGCTTGGCGTAGAAGAAGCCGTCCATGCCATCCTCGCCCGGCAGGCGCTGGCGGCCGGCGCCGGAGGCATGGCCGAAGCGCGGGTCCAGCGCTTCGGTGCGGGCGTCGGGCGTGCGCGCCAGGAAGGCGTCGATCTGGCGCTCGTTCTCGTCCTTGAGGATCGAGCAGGTCGCATACAGCAGCATGCCGCCCGGCCGCAGCAGGGTCCACGCCGCATCCAGCAGGCGTGCCTGCAGCGCGCGCAGCGCGTCGATGTCCTCCGGCCGCCGGTGCAGCAGCACGTCGGGCTGGCGACGGACGATGCCGGTCGCCGAACACGGCGCGTCCAGCAGGACCGCGTCGAACGGCTGGCCGTCCCACCAGATCGAAGGCTCGCCCGCATCGGCGGCGCGCAGTTGCGCCCGCACGCCGACCCGCGCGAGCGTTTCGCCCACGCGTTGCAGGCGTCGTGCATCCACGTCCATCGCCAGCAGACGCAAGGTGCCGTCGCGTTCGAGCAAGTGCGCCGCCTTCCCGCCGGGCGCGGCGCAGGCATCGAGTACCCGCGCGCCGGCGGCGGGCGCCAGCGCATCGGCCACCAGTTGGGCGGCCCCGTCCTGGATCGACACGTCACCGTCGGCGAAGCCCGGCAACGCGGCGACCGCCACCGGCGTATCGACGCGAATCGCATCGGTGGCCAACGGCGAGGCGGACGCGACGAGTTCCGGCAACGTCTGTCGCAGGCGCTCCAGATAATCCGCCACCGGCATGCGCGCGCGGTTGACCCGCAGCCACAGCGGGGCGGCTTCGGCGCTCGCGGCGAAAACCGCATCGGCCTGCCCGGCCCAGTCCTGGCGCACTCGCTCGCGCAGCCACGCCGGCCAGGCCTGTTCGGGTGCGGCGGCCGGCAGGCCTTCGCGCTGCGCGCGGCGCAGGATCGCGTTGACCATCCCGGCCTGGTGCGAGCGCTTCAGTTCCCGCGCGGCTTCCACAGTGGTAGAGAGCGCGGCATGCGCCGGCAATTGCAATGCATCGATCTGGGCGAAGCCGACCCACAACAGCGCCCGCAGTTCGCCGTCGCGCCGGCCCAGCGGTTTCTGCATCCAGCGGCGCAGGGCTTCGTCATAGCGGACGCGCTGGCGCAACGCGGCGAAGCAGATCGCTTCGGCCAGCGCGCGATCCCGCGGGTCCGGCAGGCGCGGCAGGCCGGCGGCCAGTTCCGCCTTGAGCGAACGCCCCCGGTGCGCGACCGCATCGAGGATGCGCGCGGCCAGTGCGCGCACGGCGGCGCCGGTGCCCGGATTCACGCGGTCACCAGATCCCGGCGCGCGTTGAGGTAGTCGGCGGCGGTGATCGCCTTGCCGCCCTCGCGCTGGACCACCCGCAGGCGCAGCGCGCCCTGGCCGCAGGCGATGTCCAGGCCCTGCCGGCCCGCCGTGAGCAGCGTGCCGGGTTCGGCCCGGTGCGCCAGATCCAGCGCGACCGCGCCATGGATGCGCAGGCGTTCGCCGGCCACGCTCGCCTCGGCCACCGGCCAGGGTTCGAACGCGCGCACTTTGCGCGCCAACGCGTCGGCCGGCTGCGACCAGTCCAGCCGCGCTTCGTGCTTTTCCAGCTTGTGCGCATACGTGGCACCGGCTTCGGGCTGCGGCTGCGCCACCGGGCGCATGCCCGCACGCAGCAGGCCAAGCCCGTCGGCAAGCACGCGCGCGCCCAGTTCGGACAGGCGGTCGTGCAGTTGCCCGCCGGTTTCCTGTTCGCCGATGGGCGTGCGCTGGGACAGCAGCACCGGGCCGGTATCCAGCCCGGCTTCCATCTGCATCAGGCAGACGCCGGTTTCGGCGTCGCCGGCTTCGATCGCGCGCTGGATCGGCGCGGCGCCACGCCAGCGCGGCAGCATCGACGCATGCACGTTCCAGCAACCGTAACGCGGGATGTCCAGCACCGCTTGCGGCAGGATCAGGCCGTAGGCGACGACGATCATCAGGTCCGGGGCCAGTTCGCGCAGGGCTTCCTGCGAGGATTTCTTCCTCAGCGATTCCGGTTGCAGTACCGGGATGCCGCGCTGGATCGCCTCCAGCTTGACCGGCGAAGGCGTCAGCCCGCGGCCGCGGCCGGCGGGCCGATCCGGCTGGGTGTACACCGCGACGACTTCATTGCGCGCGTGCGCCGCGCGCAAGCTGGGAACGGCGAACGCCGGCGTGCCGGCAAAAACGATTCTCATGGAAGACGAGGTATCCGGAGAGGAAGAAGGAGGATGGCGGCCGGCGCGACCCGCAACCTGGCTCTTGCGAATCCCAAATCCCGAATCACCAATCCCGCGGCCGTCAGGCCGCTGCCTGACGTCGCTGCTTGGCCAGCTTCTTGCGCACCATCTCGCGCTTGAGCGGCGAGAGGTAGTCGACGAACAGCTTGCCGTCGAGATGATCCATTTCATGCTGGATGCAGACCGCCAGCAGGCCGTCGGCGCGCAGTTCCTGCGCCTGGCCCCGGCGATCGACGAAGCGCACGGTGATTTCGTTGGAACGGGTGACGTCGGCATAGATGCCGGGAACCGACAGGCAGCCTTCCTGGTAGACCTGGTCGCCGGCCCGGTCGACGATCTCCGGATTGATGAAGACCCGGGGGTCGTTCTTCTCTTCGCTGATGTCGATGACCATGAAGCGCTGGTGCACGTCCACCTGGCTGGCGGCCAGGCCGATGCCCGGGGCCTCGTACATGGTCTCGAACATGTCGTCCAGCAGGGTCTGGAAGGCCAGCTCGGTCACCCGCGCCGGGTCGACCGGCACCGCCTTGGTGCGCAGCCGGGGATCGGGGAATTCGAGGATGGGAAGCAGTGCCATGGTGTGTCCGAGATGGGGGCGCCAGTGGAATCCGGCAAGGCCTCACGGATTCTAACTCGGGCGCTTGCGTTGCGCCGGGTTTTCTGGACTATAGTGCGGACCACCTGTCGGGGAATCAGGTAGATACAGCCATGTTTAAACATTTTCGTACGGTTCTCGCCGTTGCGGCGATTACCGTGGGCAGCTATGCCGCCGCCGCAGAAATGGCGGGGGACCACCCGGACACGTACGTGGTCAAGCGGGGGGACACCCTCTGGGACATTTCCGCCCGCTTCCTGAAGAAGCCGTGGCTGTGGCCGGAGATCTGGCAGGCCAATCCGCAGATCAAGAACCCCCATCTCATCTACCCCGGCGACGTGCTCAGCCTGGCTTATCTGGATCGCGTGGCGGTCCAGGCCGGTCCGCGCCAGGAAGCCCCGCTGAACGCGATTCCGCTGTCCGACGTCGAGCCGTTCCTGAAGAACCTGAGCATCGCCGACAGCTTCCAGCATCTGCCGTACGTCGCCGGGCTGGAAGAGAACATGCTGCGCGCCACCGCCGGCCAGAACGTGTACGTGCTCGGGCTGGACCAGGCCCAGCCCGGCCAGCGCTACGCGATCGTGCGCCCGGGCCTGCGCTACACCCAGACCCGGGTGAAATCCAGTGGCGAGTACCTGACCTACAAGGAAGACCTGGACTACCGCGGCGCCCGCATCAAGGGCGCGCCGGCGGACTGGAACCGCCAGTGGTCCAGCTCGGCGCTGTCCGACGGCGGTCCGGTCGAACTGTTGGGCTACGAGCTTGAGCAGGTCAACGTCGGCACCATCACCCGCGGCCTCGTGCCCGGCAGCGAAACGGTCACCCTGACCCTGCAGGACAGCGGCAAGGAAGTCCGTGCCGGCGATCGCGTGGTCCCGGTCGAGGCCAAGCCGTACGACCTGCAGTTCTTCCCGCATCCGCCGGCCACGGCCATCGCCGAAGGCAAGCTGCAGATCCTGGCCGTCGCCAACGCGCTGACGTCCGGTGGTCCGCGCGACGTCGTCGCCATTTCCGGCGGCAGCCGCGAAGGCATCGACAATGGCACCGTGCTGTCGGTCTGGCGCCGGGGCGATCACGTCGCCAACAAGGTGCGCTGGCCCAATTCCTCGCGCATGGACGATTCGCCGCGCAACGGCGCCGGCCGGGTCAGCCTGCCGGACGAGTACGCCGCGCACGTGATGGTGTTCCGCACCTTCGACAAGGTCAGCTACGGGCTGGTGATGGAAGGGGTGAAGGCCACCCGGGTGGGCTACGAGCTGAAGCATCCGGACGCCACCTACTGAGTCTTCGGACAAACCCTACGCAACACCGCGACGGCGCCCGAGGGCGCCGTCGTCGTCTCCGCACTAGGCTGGCCTCATGTCCCGCCACGAAGACGACTCCGAGGCCCTGTTGCGCCTGACCCTGGCCGGCGGCGGCAGCGCCGCCCGCCGCCGCCTGCTGGAACGCCATGGCAGCCCCGGCGCCGCGTTCGCGGCCGGGCCGCGCGGATGGCGGGCGGCCGGACTGGACGATGGCCAGGTCAGCGCCTTCGCGGCGCCGGCCGCTGCGGGACTGGCAATCGCCCGGGAGTGGCTGGCTGCTTCGCCCCGCCATCACCTGATCGGCTGGGATTCGGGCGACTATCCGCCGCTGCTGCGCCATTGCCCGCATCCGCCGCTGGCGCTGTTCGTCGATGGCGATCCGGCACTGCTGTGGCGTCCCTCGGTGGCCGTGGTCGGCAGCCGCTCGCCGACCGCCGGCGGACGCGACAACGCCGCGGCGTTCGCCGCCGCGCTGGCCCGGGCGGGGGTCGTGGTGGCCAGCGGCATGGCCGCCGGCATCGACGCCGCCGCGCACGAGAGCGCCCTGGGCCAGGTCGAAGGAACCACCGTCGCGGTCCTGGGCACCGGTCCGGAACAGGCATATCCACGCCGGCACGCGCCATTGCGGGATCGCATCGCCGCGCACGGCGCGGTGGTCAGCGAGCATCCTCCGGGCACCGGCGCGCATCCCAGCCACTTTCCCCGCCGCAACCGGATCATCGCCGGCCTGTCGCTGGCCACGCTGGTGATCGAGGCCGCCGAGCGCTCCGGCGCGCTGATCACCGCCCGCCAGGCGGCGGACAGCGGCCGCGACGTGTTCGCCGTGCCCGGTTCCATCCACAATCCGATGGCGCGCGGCTGCCACCGCCTGATCCGCGACGGGGCCGGCCTGATCGAACGCGGGGACGAACTGCTGGACGCCCTCGCCCCGCAATTGGCCGGGACGGTCCGGATCCTGCGCGAACAGCTCGGCGAACCTGAACAGACCCCTCCCGAGCGGTCGCTTCCGGCCGGCTGCGGCCGGGACCCCGACTACCAGAAGTTGTGGCGCGCGCTTGGTCACGACCCAACGGGTATGGATCAACTGGTGGACCGGACCGGATTGACGACCGCCGCCCTGTCCTCCATGCTGCTCGCCATGGAACTGGATGGGCGCGTATCGGTCGAACACGGCCGTTACTGCCGCAAAGGCTAGTTTCTTTCCTCCACAGCGCCACCGTGCGCAGGCCGAGGGGCAATGAAAGAGAGCATCCTGGATGTACTGCTGTACCTGTTTGAACACTATTTCACCGAGGACGCGGACCCCGTCCGTGATCGCGACTCTCTCCAGAACGGCCTGATCCAGGCCGGCTTCAGCCCCGCCGAAATCAACAAGGCTTTCGACTGGCTCGACGCCCTGGCCGATCAGCGGCCCGGCGCGCCGCAACCGCGCGTGGGCGGCCCGACCCGCATCTTCCATGGCCCGGAGCTGGAAAAGCTCGACGTGGAAGGCCGCGGCTTCCTGATGTTCCTGGAACAGCACGGCATCCTCGATGCCGATCAGCGCGAACTGGTGCTGGATCGGGCGATGGCGCTGGATCAGGACGAGCTGGATCTGGACGACCTGAAATGGGTCGTGCTGATGGTGCTGTTCAACCAGCCCGGCTCGGAAGCGGCTTACGCGTGGATGGAAACGCAGATGTTCGTGGACGAACCTGAACCGGTACACTGAGCCGACTTCAACCTGCTTTCGGGGGAAAGCATGGCCCAGTGGTATTACGCGGAAGGACCGGGGCGGAACGTTGGACCACTGACCACGGAGGAACTGGCGGCCTGCTTCCGGCGGGGCCAGTTGATGCTGGATTCCCAGGTCTGGCGCGAGGGCATGGCGCAATGGCAACCCTTGCGCAGCGTGGCCGCCGAGCTGGGCCTGGACGCTACCGCGTCGGCCACCGCGCCGATGCCGCCGCCGCTTCCCGGCGCGCCGGGCCACGCCAGCCCGCGCCCGGGCGCTCCGGCAATCGCGCCCGCACCGCGAGGGATGAGCCGCGGCACGATCATCCTGATCATCTGCCTGGCGGCGATCATTCCCATGCTGGCCATTCTCGGCATCCTGGCGGCGATCGCCATACCCGCGTACCAGCAATACACCTCGCGCGCCAAGCTGATGGAACCGATCGCCGCGGGCGACGCGCTGAAGCCGCTGATTGAACGCCATCTGGCCGAAGGCCGCTGCCCCGACAACGACGCCGACGGCTTCCAGCCGGAAGCCGCCTACGCATCCCCGCATGTCGCCGGCATTCTCGTCGGCGAGTTCGACGACGGCACGTGCGGAGTGGAGGTGCGCGTCCGCGGCACCGGCAATTCGCGCATGGACGACCACGCCATCTGGATTTTCTACGACGGCCAGTCCCGCAGCTGGGGCTGCACCTCGGACATCGAGGACCCGCTGCTGCCGGAGCGGTGCCGCGGCTGACGCCGCATGCCGGCGATCCCGCCCCGCGGTGGTCGCCCATCTAGGCGTTGACGAGCGCTTGCGGTAACGTTCGCAGCGCAACGGTTTGGGGAAACCAGCATGTCCACTTGGTATTACGCCGGGGCCGAGCGGCAACCGCTCGGCCCGTTGTCCACGGATGAACTGAAACAGCACTTCCACAGCGAACGGATCGCACTGGACACGCTGGTCTGGCGCGACGGAATGATGCAGTGGCGACCACTGGCGGACCTGGCCCAGCAGCTCGGCCTGCTGGAGATGCCGCGGGCACCGTTCGATGCCTCACCCGCGTCGCCCGCCGCGTTCGCGCCTCCGGCGCCACCAACGGTTCCCGCGCCGCCGACGATCGCACGCGTGGAAGCCGAAGAGGTCGCAGCCGCCGTCACCGCGCCGCCCGAACGGATGCCGGCACCATCGGCCGCACCGGTGGGTAGCCGCGCGGTGTTCAATCTCGGCAGCGATCCTTCGCCCACGCCGGTGTACGAGCGTCCGGAGATCATCGAGCGCATGGCCGCGGCGGGCACCGGCGAGACCGCTGCCTCCCGCAACCCGTACCTGGCCGCACGCGCGCCGCTGCAGGCGCAGCCCTCCTTCGTCGCTGACCAGAATGTCGTCTACGCCGGATTCTGGAAGCGCGCGGCCGCGACGATCATCGACGGCTTCATCCTGTCGCTGGTGGTGGGCCTGTGCGGCGAACTGTTCGGCGTGATCCTCAGCGATCTCGCCGGCGGTGGCGAATTGGCCACGGCGATCACCACCTCGCTCAGCACGCTGGCCCTGAACGCGCTCTACTTCGCCTGGTTCCATTCCACCTTCAACTACGCCACGCCGGGCAAGATGGCGATCGGCATCAAGGTGGTGCGCAGCCATGGCGAACCGATCTCGTTCCTGCGCGCGCTGGCACGCTTCTTCGCCACCATCCTCAGCACGCTGACGCTCTTCATCGGCTACCTGATGGCCGCGTTCACCGCGCGCAAGCAATCGCTGCACGACATCATCTGCGACACCGTGGTGGTCGACAAATGGGCCTACACCAGCGAGCCGGAGCGCCAGCGCAGCGAGCTGGGTCTGGTCGCGATCGTGGTGCTGGGCCTGTATGGTCTGGTCATCGTGGCGGGCGTGGTCCTGATTTTCTTCGTCATCGGCCTGGCCGCGACCACGCAGCGGTTCGGTTGAACAAGCAACAGCAACAGGAGCGGTACAGAAAATGAGCAGTTGGTTTTTCGCCATCGGCGAGCAGCGCCAGGGTCCGATCAGCACGGAAGAACTGGGCACGCGTTTCCAGCGCGGCGAAATCACGCCGGATGCGCTGGTCTGGCGCGAAGGCATGGACGGCTGGCGCCCGCTGGGCGAGATGGCCGCGGAACTGGGCCTGGCGATTCCGGCCGCCGCGCCCGCCATTGCCACCGTGGTCAACGAGCCGGCTTCGCCGTACGCGGCACCGGCCGCACACGTTCCGCTGCAGTCCGCGCCGGTGTTCGCCGGCCAGGTGGTGATGGCCGGTTTCTGGAAGCGTTTCGCCGCCTCCTTCATCGACGGCATGGTGATGATGGTGGTGACCCTGGTGGTCGCCCTGGTCGGCCTCATGCTCACCGGCGGCGCGGCCGCGCTGAATCCGCAGGCATTCGCCAACGACATGATGCGCGGCACCCTCGGGGTGACCTTCATCCTGGCTTTCTATGTGCTGCCGATCCTGGCCCAGGCGGTCTACTTCACCTGGATGCACGCGTCCGCGTCGCAGGCGACCCTGGGCAAGCTCGCGGTCGGCATCAAGGTGGCACGCACCGATGGCCAGGCGCTCACCCTGGGCCGCAGCTTCGGTCGCTGGTGCGCGTACTTCTTCCTCAACCTGGTCAGCTGCGGCGTCACGACGCTGATATCAGCATTCACCGTCGGCCTGACCGAGCGCAAGCAGGCCCTGCACGACATGATCGCCGATACCCTGGTCGTGGACCGCTGGGCCTTCACCGCCCATCCGGAACGGCAGCGCCGCGACCTGGGCGCGGTGACCTGGACGATCATCGTGCTGGCGGGCCTGTTCTTCGTCGCCTATATCGGCTTCTTCGTGTTCGCCATGGGCATGGCCGCCATCGCCGGCGGCAACCAGTAATCCCGGCGGGCGATGAAGCACTGGTACTACGCGGACGAGGCGCGGCAGCCGCAGGGCCCGGTGGATGCCGCGATGCTGCGGGATCTGCTGGCCGGCGGACGGATTTCCCACGCGACCCTGATCTGGCGCGACGGCCTGTCGCAATGGCAGGCAGCCGGCGATTTCGCCCGGGAACTGGGCCTGGACACCGGCGCGCGTTTCCAGCAACCGCCGGTTGTCGCGGAAGAAGTCGCGGAAGAAAAGGACGGGTCGACGGCCGAGGCCGTTACCGATACCGCGTCGTTCCCGCCCCCGGACACCATGCCTGAAACGGACGCGTCCCCGTATGCCGCGCCCGAGGCCGCGGTCGGGCTCGTGTCCCAGGTCGTGCAGGGCGGCGAGGTCGTCTATGCCGGTTTCTGGAAACGCACGGCGGCCTATGTCATCGACAGCTTCCTGCTGACCATCATCACCACGGTGATCAGCACCGTGACCGGGCTCGCGATGCTGCCGCTGGTCATGGCCGGCGCGACCCAGCCATTGCTTGTCGTGGTGCTGCAGGTCGCGTCCTACCTGGTGCAGATCGTGGTGATGGCCGGCTATTTCGCCTGGTTCCATGCCTCTCCCCGCCAGGCCACGCCCGGCAAGATGGCGATCGGCATCAAGGTGGTGGACACGCAGGGCGCGCCGATCAGCTTCTGGCGCGCCATCGGCCGGTTCTTCGCGACCTTCGTCAGCACGCTGTTGCTGATGGCCGGCTACCTGATGGCGGCCTTCACCGGCCGCAAGCAGGCCCTGCACGACCTGATCTGCGGCACGCTGGTGGTGGACAAGTGGGCCTACACCCACTATCCGGAGCGCCAGCAGCCGAAGCTGGGCGTGGTCACCTGGATTGCCCTTGCCCTGGGGGGACTGCTGTCCCTGATGTTCCTGCTGGCGGCCGGTGCGCTGGTCGCCGCCATGGGAGGCGTTTTCGGAAGGTGACGGGCTTCACGGAACCCGTTCAGGGTTGACAGCCGTGCCCGGGCATGATTCCACTAGTAAATAGCGAAACCTGAACGCCCGGGGCCACGGCTCCGGGCGTCGGCTTCTCTGCCGCCCGCTTTTGCGCCACCCTTGCCGGCCACGCGCCGCCCCCACCGCCCATCGGAAGGACATGTCCAAGCACCTCCTCATCGTCGAATCGCCGGCCAAGGCCAAGACGATCAACAAATACCTCGGCAAGGACTTCCACGTCCTGGCGTCCTACGGTCACGTGCGCGACCTGGTGCCGAAGGAGGGGGCGGTGGATCCGGACAACGGCTTCGCGATGCGCTACGACCTCATCGACAAGAACGAGAAGCACGTCGATGCGATCGCCAAGGCGGCCAAGGCGGCCGAAGACATCTATCTGGCGACCGACCCGGACCGCGAGGGCGAGGCGATCAGCTGGCACATCGCGGAAATCCTGAAGGAGCGCGGCCTGCTCAAGGACAAGCCGCTGCACCGGGTGGTGTTCACTGAAATCACCCCGCGGGCCATCCGCGAGGCGATGAACCAGCCGCGCCAGATCGCCAACGAACTGGTCGATGCCCAGCAGGCGCGCCGCGCGCTGGACTATCTGGTCGGCTTCAACCTGTCGCCGGTGCTGTGGCGCAAGGTCCAGCGCGGGCTGTCCGCCGGCCGCGTGCAGTCGCCCGCGCTGCGCATGATCGTCGAGCGCGAGGAGGAAATCGAAGCCTTCATCGCCCGCGAGTACTGGTCCATCGAGGCCGAATGCGCGCACCCGCGCCAGTCCTTCACCGCCAAGCTCACCCGCCTGGACGGCCAGAAGTTCGAGCAGTTCACGGTCACCGACGGCGACACCGCCGAAGCCGCGCGCATGCGCATCCAGCAGGCCGCGCAGGGTTCGCTGCACGTCACCGACGTGACCAGCAAGGAGCGCAAGCGCCGGCCCGCGCCACCGTTCACCACCTCTACCCTGCAGCAGGAAGCCGCGCGCAAGCTGGGCTTCACCACCCGCAAGACCATGCAGGTCGCGCAGAAGCTGTATGAAGGCGTGGCGATTGGCGAGGAAGGCACGGTCGGCCTGATCAGCTACATGCGTACCGACTCGGTCAGCCTGTCGGTCGAGGCGCTGAACGAGATCCGCGACGTCATCGCCCGCGACTACGGCACCCAGGCGCTGCCGGACAAGCCCAACACTTACCAGACCAAGTCCAAGAACGCGCAGGAAGCGCACGAAGCCGTGCGCCCGACCTCGGCACTGCGCACCCCGGCCCAGGTCGCCCGCTTCCTCAGCGACGACGAGCGCAAGCTCTACGAACTGATCTGGAAGCGCGCGGTGGCCTGCCAGATGGTGCCGGCCACGCTCAACACCGTCAGCGTCGACCTGGCCGCGGGCAGCGAGCACAGCTTCCGCGCCAGCGGCACCACCGTGATCGATCCCGGCTTCCTGGCCGTGTACGAGGAAGGCAAGGACCAGAAGGGCGCGGAAGACGACGACGAAGGCCGCAAGCTGCCGCCGATGAAACCGGGCGACCGGGTACCGCTGGACCGCATCCACGCCGACCAGCATTTCACCCAGCCGCCGCCGCGCTTCACCGAAGCCGCGCTGGTCAAGGCGCTGGAGGAATACGGCATCGGCCGTCCCTCCACCTACGCTTCGATCATCCAGACCCTGCTGTTCCGCAAGTACACCGAGATGGAAGGCCGCGCCTTCAAGCCTACCGACGTGGGCCGCGCGGTCTCCAAGTTCCTCAGCGGCCACTTCACCCAATACGTGGACTACGACTTCACCGCCCGGCTCGAGGACGAGCTGGACGCGGTCTCTCGCGGCGAGGAGGAATGGGTCCCGCTGATGGAGAAGTTCTGGGGCCCGTTCAAGGAACTGATCGAGGAGAAGAAGGAATCGGTCGATCGCAGCGAGGCCACGGGCGCGCGTGAACTCGGTACCGATCCCAAGTCCGGAAAGCCGGTCAGCGTGCGCCTGGGCCGGTTCGGGCCCTACGCCCAGATCGGCGACAAGGACACCGACGAGAAGCTCGAATTCGCCTCGCTGCGTCCGGGCCAGTCGATGCACACCATCACCCTGGACGAAGCGATCGAGCTGTTCAAGCTGCCGCGCAAGCTGGGCCAGGACAACGGCGAGGAAGTCAGCGTCGGCATCGGCCGCTTCGGTCCGTTCGCCAAGCGCGGCAGCACCTACGCCTCGCTGAAGAAGGAAGACGATCCGTACACGATCGATCTGGCCCGCGCGGTCTTCCTGATCAACGAAAAGGAAGAAATCGCCCGCAACCGCATCATCAAGGAATTCGACGGCAGCGACATCCAGGTGCTGAACGGCCGCTTTGGTCCGTACATCAGCGACGGCAAGCTCAACGGCAAGATTCCCAAGGATCGCGAGCCCGCCTCGCTGACCCTGGCCGAAGTGCAGCAGCTACTGGAGGAAACCGGCAAGCCCGCGCGGCGCGGTTTCGGCGCCAAGAAGGCCACCGCCAAGAAGGCCGCGGTGAAGAAGGAAGCCGCGCCGAAGAAGGCCGCCGCCAAGAAGACGGCGACGAAGAAAACCGCGACCAAGAGCACCGCGACCAAGAGCCCGGCCACCAAGAAGGCCACCGCGAAGAAGGCCGCCGTGACCGTCACCGAACCGGCCAAGTCGCTGCTGACCCCGGCCAAGGTGGAACCCGGCAAGAAGCGGGTCGCCAAGAAGCAGAGCGACGACGCGCCGTTCTGATTCGCTGCCTCAAGCCGCGCCCCGCGGGGCGCGGTGGACACGCGGGCCTGCCGTGGCAGAATCGCGCCATGAACGATCCCCTGCCCTTGTCCGCCGCCGTGGAATGGCTCCAGCACGGCGGCGTTATCGCCTATCCGACCGAAGCCGTCTGGGGCGTGGGCTGCGATCCGTTCGATGAAACCGCCGTGCGGCGCCTGCTGGCGATCAAGGAGCGTCCGGTCGAGAAAGGGTTGATCCTGATCGCCGCCGATCTGGAACAGCTTCGCGCCTGCCTGGATCTGGACGCGCTGCCGACCGATCGGCTGGCCGAGGTGCTGGCCAGTTGGCCGGGTCCGCACACCTGGGTGATGCCGGCGAACGCACGGGTGCCACGCTGGCTTACCGGCGAGCATGACGGCATCGCCGTCAGGGTCACGGCGCATCCCACGGTCATCGCGCTGTGCCGGGGCTTCGGCGGCCCGCTGGTCTCCACCAGCGCCAACCTGAGCGGGCAACCGGCACCGCGCGATCGCGCGGGTCTGGATCCCGCGCTGCTCGAGCGCCTGGACGGCGTCAGCGAAGGCGAAACCGGCGGACTGGATCGCCCCTCCTCGATCCGCGACGCCCGTACCGGCGCGCAGTTCCGGGCCTGAATCCGTCCGCATTGTCCCTGCCGCCGTTCGCGCGCAAGATGCGGGCATGCGCATCGTCCTGGCCGCCTGCCTGCTTTTCCCGCTCGCTCCGGTGGGCGGGATCGCCGCCGCGCAGGAAGTGACGATCTACCGCTGCGTCGGCAAGCAGGGGCAGGTGGCGCTGCGGGATTCTCCCTGCCTGCCCGGCGAGACCCAACAGACCCGCAGCATGCAGCGGCCACGCGATCCGGCGCCGGTCGCGCGACCGGCGATGCCCAGCATCACGCCCGCGCCGCCGGTTCCGGCGCCCACCGAGCGCATCGTCTACCGGAATCCGCCGCGTGCGATGTACGAATGCATCACCCCGGACGGCGAGCGCTATACCAGCGACGATGGCGAAGGCCGCCCGCGCTTCGTGCCCTACTGGGCGGGTGGCTATCCCTATCCGGCCTGGCCCCGTCCGCATGGCGGCAGCATCTCCGGGCATATCCCGATCGGCAACGGCGGCAACATCACGTTCCAGAGCGGGAATCCCACGCCGCTGCCTCCGACACCGCGTCCTCCCGGGCATGGGCCCGGCAACGTCATCGTGCCGGCGGGTGGTATCTGGGTTCGCGACCAATGCCACGAATTGCCGCAGGCGGAAGTCTGCGCGCGGCTGTCCGATCGCCGCTATGAAATCCTGCGCCGCTACGGCAGCGCGATGCCCAGCGAGCGACGCACGCTGGATCTGGAACAGCGTGGCATCGATGCGCGCATGGCCAACGATTGCGGGAATCCCTGATGTCCTACCGTCTCGCCTGGCTGATGCTCCTGGCGGCCCCGGCCGCGCATGCGGACGAAGTGGTGATCTACCGGTGCACCGATGCCGCCGGCGCGCTCACCGTGCAGAACATGCCCTGCCCCAAGGGCAGCCGGCAGCAGGTCAAGCGGATGCCGGCGCTGGCGACCGTACCGATGGCACCGGCGGCATCCACGCCCGCCGCCGCCCCACCGGCGACGCCCGCCGCTGCGCCCGAAGCCGCGGTCCCGGCGGCAGCGACGGCGCCAGCCGAATACACACCGGTCGCGACGGCCGCGCACCTGCCGCCCCCCAATCTGTTCCGCTGCACCACCCGCGACGGCGGCGGCTACCTGACCGAGGACAGCGAGCCCGCCTCGCGCTGCGAGCCGCTGCAGACCATCGGGCTGGATGGCAATCCGCAGGGCGGCGCGGGCCAGGCCTGCGAAGTGGTGCGGGACACCTGCGCCCGGGTTCCCGACGAAGGCTTGTGCGAAGCGTGGAAGAAGCGCCGCGACGAAGCCGAAGTGGCCTGGCGATTCACCCGCACGGAAACCAGCGAGAAGAACAAGGCCGAGTTCGAGCGTGTGCAGCGCATCCTGGCCGAGAGCACCTGCGGCGGCTGAACCCGCGGCAGCAGCAACTTGAGCGGCAGCAACCACCTCCGGGTGGGCATCGGCTCAGAATCCGTAGCGAAGAAAGCCCCCGTCCACGGCAATGCATTCGCCGGTCACGTAGCTGGCCGCCGGCAGGCACAGGAATCCCACCGCCGCGGCGACCTCCTCGGGCTCGCCGATCCGGCGCATCGGCGTGCGCGCGATCACTTCCTCGTAGTAATCCGCGTCGGAAAGCGGTCCCGACGTGCGACGGGTGCGGATGTACCACGGCGCCACCGCGTTGACCCGCACACCGTCCTCGGCCCATTCGGCGGCCAGGTTGCGGGTCATCTGGTGCAGCGCGGCCTTGGTCATGCCGTAGGGCGCGCCGCTGCGCACGGCGGTGATGCCGGACACGCTGCCGACGTTGACGATGGCGGAACTGGCGTGGCGGGTCAGCAGCGGATGGGCGTAGCGCGAGAGTTCGAATGCGGAGAACAGATTGGTCTCGAAGATGCCGCGCCACTCGTCCTCGGTATAGTCCACCGCCGCCTTGGTGACATTGCCGCCGGCGTTGTTGATCAGCAGATTGAGGCCGTCGGCATGATCCTCCACCCAGTCGAGGATCGCGCGCCGCTCCTCGTCGTCGGCCACGTCGGCGGCCATTGTCGCCACTTCGCGCTCGGGAAATTCCTCGGCCAGATCGTCGCGCGCAGCGTCCAGCAGATCCTCGTCACGGGCCACCAGCATCACGTCCGCGCCGAACCCCAGCAACTCGCGCGCGATTGCCAGGCCGATGCCGGCGCTGGCGCCGGTGATCAATGCAGTCTGCCCGTCCAATCGCCAACGATGGGATGCCATGCGCCACTCCGTTCGAATGGGGGTAGCATACCGCCAGCCATACCGGAGGGGCATTGCATGAAAACGCGCCCGATCGCCTGCCTGCTGCTCTTGTCATTGTGCGCCTGCCGACCGGCGCCACCGCCGACCGAGCGCCCACCGGAACCCCAGGCCGCGAGCGCCGCCCACCTGCGCGATGCCCTCCAGGCCCCCATCGACAAGGCCAAGGCGGTGGAGGAAGCGGCCCGCAAGGCGGCCGACGAGCAGCGCGCCGCGATCGACGCGGCCGAGCAGCAGTAACCCCGCGCGAACCGTATCGGCAGGTGGCAGACCGGCGACAAAAAACCTCCGCGCGCTTGCGGAACGCCTCCACGAATACCCCCTTCGCAGAAGGGGGTGGGCGCCGCGGGCGACCGGGGGATTGACCCGCCATGCGGCGATTGGGGAGGGCTTGCTTTTGCGCGGAAGAGCAAATCCCCCTCAGTCCCCCTTCGGAGAAGGGGGAGGCAAAGCAAAGCCACAAAAAAGCCCTCCTTGCGGAGGGCTCTTTTTTTGCCGCCACTGGCGCGCGTCGTGCGATCAGAATCCGCAGAAGCAGTACGCCAGCGCCTTGACCGGCGCGCCGCCCTGGCGGTCCTGCAGGGCTTCCTCGACGAATCGCAACTGCGTGTTGGCTTCCGGCAGGCGCTGCGCCAGCATCGCGCGGGCGATGTCGGAATCCTTCAGCCACAACGCACCGATGCGGCTTCCGGCCATCCGGCCCATGAACTGGGCAAACGGCGAAGCGTTCTGCTCGATGTAGCGAACGCGGTACTTGTCGGCGGCACCGAGCTTGGCCAGCTTCGCGGCGTAGTCGGTCGCCGCCTGCATGCCGCCGAGTTCGTCGACCAGGCCGCGCTCCTTGGCCTGCGCACCGCTCCAGACGCGGCCGCGGGCGACTTCGTCCACCGCCTCGACCGGCTTCTTGCGCGCGTCGGCGACCTTGCCGGTGAAATCCGCGTAGCCCTTGTTGATGATCGACTGGATCACCTGGCCGACGGCCGGATCCAGCGGACGGGTGATGTCGAACGCGCCGGCGAAGCGCGTGGTGCCCACGCCATCGGTGTGCACGCCGATCTTCTCCAGCGTGCGCGGCACGGTCGGAATCATGCCGAAGATGCCGATGGAGCCGGTGATCGTCGACGGGTCGGCATAGATGCGATCGGCGTTCATCGAGATCCAGTAACCGCCGGAGGCGGCCAGATCGCCCATCGACACCACCACCGGCTTGCCGGCGGCCTTCAGCGCGGCCACCTCGCGGCGGATCTGCTCGGAAGCGAACACGCCGCCACCCGGGGAATCCACGCGCAGCACCACCGCTTTCACGTCCTCGTCGTCACGCGCTTCGCGCAGCAACGCGGAGGTCGATTCGCCACCGATGCGGCCGGCCGGCTGTTCGCCGTCGGTGATTTCGCCTTCGGCCACCACCACCGCGATCTGCGGCCGCTTGTCCAGCGTGGCCGCGCGCTGCGTGTCCAGGTGGGCGAGGTAGCCCTCCAGGGTGACCTGGCGGAAACCGGTGTCCGAATCCTCGTCGGCCACGCCGCGTTCGATCAGCAGGTTCTCAACGTCCTCGCGGGTCTTCAGGCCATCCACCAGCTTCTGCTGGAGGGCGAACTTGGCCAGATCGCCACCGGCGGCGGCGATGCCTTCCGGCAGCGTATCGATGCCCGCGGCCAATTGCTGCGGCGTCAGCTTGCGTGCCTTGGCGACGTCGCCCAGATAGCGCTGCCACACGTCGTTCATCCAGAACAGATCCGCTTCCTTGGATTCCGGCGAGGCGGCGTCCAGCACATAGGGCTCGACCGCGGACTTGAACTCGCCGACCCGGAACACGTGCACGTCCACGCCCAGCTTTTCCTGCAGGGCCTGGCGGAAATACTGGCGATAGCGGCCGAGGCCTTCCAGCAACAGGCCGCCCATCGGATCCAGATAGACCTCGTTGGCCTGCGCCGCCAGCAGGTACTGGTGCTGGCCCAGGTTCTCGCCGAACGCCACGATCTGCTTGCCCGAGGCGCGGAAGCGCTCCAGCGCCGCGGCGACTTCACGCAGCGAGGCGTAACCGGTCGGCTGCAGCTTGTCCACGCGCAGCATCATGCGCTCGATCTTCTTGTCTTCGCGCGCCGCGTCAATCGCGCGCACGAGATCGCGCAGCTGGATTTCCTCGGCGTCCTTGTCGTTGAGCAGCTTGGCCAGCGCGCGGGTCGCCGGGTCGGTGCTGTACTGCTCGACCAGGCGTCCTTCCGGCGCGACCACCAGGGTGGTGCGATCGATCACCGGCTTGACCGCACTGCTCGAACTGATGCCGGCCAGCAGGATCATGAACATGATCAGGAACAGCAGGAAGCCGAAGAACAGCACGTTCAGGAACAGCTTGCGGGCGAAATTCACCACGTTCCAGGCGCCAACGAAGAAGGTGGCGACGGGTCCGCGGGCGGGAGGCGGTTGGTTCATGGGGGTGGAGACTCCGGTATTCCTGGGGCCAGCTTAACGGGTCGGCCCCCGGGGCGGCATGCCCCTTTAGTCACCGTGCGCCAATGTCGGTCAAGTCGCGTCCGCTGCCAGCAGGCGCCGGCTGCTGCGGTTGAAGCGCCAGCCCAGGCTGATGGCGGCGGCGGTGAGGCCCATGATCAGGCCCAGCCACATGCCCTGCGGACCCCAGCCCAGCCACAGCCCGAAACCGGCGCCCAGCGGCATGCCCAGGCCCCAGTAGGAGAACATCGCCAGCCACATCGGCGCGCGGGTGTCCTTCAACCCGCGCAGCGCGCCGGCCGAAAGCACCTGGATGCCGTCCGGGAACTGGAAGGCCGCCGCGTACAACAGCAGCGTGCCGGCCAGGGCCGCCACCGCCAGGTCCTGGGTGTACAGGGACACCACCGCGTCGTGGCCGAACAACAGCACCAGCGCGGACAGCGCCTGGGTGGCCAGCACGATCGCGTAACCGGCATGCGCGGCCCGGCGGATGCCGGCCGGATCGCCGGCGCCCAGCGCATGGCCCACCCGCACGGTGGTGGCCTCGGCCACGCCCATCGGCACCATGAAGCACAGCGCGGCGACATTGATGGCGATCTGGTGCGCGGCGGCGGACACCGCGCCCAGCCGCGCGATCAGCAGCGCGGTCACGATGAACAGGCTGCCCTCCATCAGCACCGTGATGCCGATCGGCAGGCCGGTCCGGAGCAGTTGCCCGATCGCGGCCCAGCGCGGCGGTTCGAAATGGCTGAACAGCTTCAGGTGGGCGAAGCGACGCGAATTCCACAGGTACAGCGCGAAGCAACTGGCCTGCACCCACATCGTGATCGCCGAGGCGGTGCCGAGTCCGGCCGCGCCCATTTCAGGCAGGCCGAACTTGCCGAAGGTCAGTACGTAGCCGACCGGCGCCAGCACCAGCAGGCCGCCGAAGCCCAGCAACATGGTCGGCAGGGTCCAGTGCATGCCCTCGCTGAGATAGCGCATGCAGAAGTAGAAGGTCAGCGCCGGCACGCCCCAGCGGATCGCATGCAGGAAACCGGTCGCGCCGGGAATGATGTCCGGGGCGATGCCGAACGCGCCCAGCGCGTAGGGCGCCAGGCTGAGGAAGCCGAACATCAGCAGGCCCAGGCCCAGCGACAGCCAAAGTGCCTGGCGGAACAGCGGCCCGATTTCGTCGCGGCGATTCGCGCCATCCAGTTCCGACACCGACGCGGTGAGCGAGATGAGCGTGCCGATCGGCACCATCATCGGCAGCCATAGCAGGGCCGTGCCGACCGTGACCGAGGCCAGGGTCTGGGTGCTGTGGTGCCCGGCGATGACGTTGTCGACGAAGCCGATGAGGCCGGTGGAGACATGGCCCAACACCAGCGGCAGGGCAAGTTTCGCGGAAGCGCGGACCTCATCGCCGAAACGCGGCGAATGGGAGACGGTGGAGGACATGGGGAGACCGCCGGACTACGGTCGCGCGGTCGCGCGCTGGCACCGGGTCACGGGAGGCCGGTATCTTACCCGCTCGCGCCAGGGGAAGCACAACCGCAGATGAGCAGCCAGACCGACGCCTTGCGTCAAGACGACCATGCACCCGCCACTTGCGAAAACTGCGACACGCCGTTGCAGGGCGAGTTCTGCCATCACTGCGGGCAGACATCGCACAATCCGCTGCGGCATGCCGGCCACGCCATCGAGGAAGTGTTCGAATCCTTCTGGCATCTGGACGGGCGTATCTTCCGCACCCTGCGTGCGCTGTGCGCGCCGGGCCGCCTGGCCAACGCCTACCTGTCCGGGCACCGCGCGCCCTACGTCGCGCCACTGCGGCTGTTCGTGATCGTCAGCGTGCTGACCTTCTTCATCGCCCAGTTCGCCGTGCACATCGGCGAACCCTCGTCCGACGCGGTGGTCAAGAGCAATTTCGAGGAAGAGACGACCGTCGCCGAAGTCGAACGCCAGCGCGACGAAGCCATTCGCGGATTGCTCGAAGGCAAGGCGGCGGTCGGCGACATCCCCGGCGCCAGCACCGGTTTCGATCGCAGCATCAAGGCACTGCGCGAACAGGCGCGGGAACGCATCGCCGAGCTGGATCCCACCCACCCTTCGCTGCAGCAGCCCCTGGAGGCCACCGGACCCACCGCCACGCCGGCACCCGAGGTGACCAACGCGCCGTCGAACGCACCGCCGGGCATCCGGCTCACGCCCGATTCCTCCACCGGGGACGCCCCATCCGCGGCCTCTCCCTCCTCCACTGTCGCGGACAGGGATCAAGCGACGCAGGCCGAACCCAAGGGTTTTCTCGACCGCTGGCTGAAGAAGAAGGCGCAGCGCGCGGAAGAGAACTGGGAGCGCTTCCAGAAGGATCCGGAGCTGTTCAAGAACGCCGGGCTCAAATCCATTCCCACCGCGCTGTTCTTCATGGTCCCGATCTTCGCGGTGTTCCTAAAGATCGCCTACCTCGGTTCGGGCCGCCTGTACCTGGAGCATCTGGTCGTCGCCCTCTACAGCCACGCGTGGCTGTGCCTGGCGCTGCTCGGCATCTTCGTGCTGATGGCGCTGGACGAATGGATCACCCCGCATGCCGGCTGGTTCTCCAGCATCACCGGCTTGCTGCAGTTCGTGTTGTGGTGGTGGATGCCGATCTATCTGCTGCTGATGCAGAAGCGGGTCTATGGACAGGCCTGGTGGTTGACGGTGCTGAAGTACCTGGCCGTCGGCATGGTCTACCTGTTCCTGGTGAGTTTCGCGGCGACGTTCGTCCTGCTCACCAGCTTCATCAACGCATGACGATCATCTACGAAGTCGATCTCGCCATCGACGCGGACATCGCCGAGGCCCACGCGCGCTGGCTGGACGCGCACGTCCGCGAGATGCTCGGTTTCGCGGGATTCCTGGAAGCGGAAATCCTGGATCGGCGGGAACCACCCGCCGGGTCCGGATGGGTGGCGCGCTGTGTGCGCTATCGACTGGCCGACCATGCCGCGCTCGATGCCTACCTGCGCGATCACGCGCCGCGCATGCGGGCCGAAGGCGTTGCCCGTTTCGGCGAACAGGTGCGCGCGAGCCGGCGGATTCTCGCCGTCGCCGCCCGCTACTGAGTCGCGCCGCGCCAGGCGTTACTGATTGCGGCGCCGGTGCAGCCAGTCGCCTCGACGCGCCGGCTCCACCCGCAGCAAGGCTTGCCGGAACGCGGCGCGCTCCTGTGGCGGGATGCGCTGCGCCAGCGCCGCCAGATCGTCGCGTTGGGTCGCGTCCAGTTGCCGCAGCAAGGCCAGCAGCGCATCGCGCTCTGCCGCCGGCACATAGGCGAACAGCGGCTGCAGACGCGGCCAGTCCGCGCCCAGTTCCGGCCCCAGTGCCCAGCCCCGCTGCTGCAGGGTGTCCTGGCTGTCGTAGAGCGTACGCAGGCGTGCCTGTTCTTCCGCCGGCAGGGCGGCGAACGCCTGCGCGGCCGCACGCAGTTGCGCGCGCTGCGTTTCGTCCAGCGCGCGCCAGGCCAGGTAGCGCCCCCGCTGGCGTTCACGCTCCATCGGCGCCAGCCCGTCCCAGACCTGCGCACGCGTGGCGGCCTGGGCGCGTTGCGCGGGTGCGAGCGCGGACCAGCGCGCCTGCCGTTCCGCCAGCCATGTTTCCGTCGACGGCGATTGCGCATGGCCGCACCAGGCCGCGCCCGCCACCAGTAGCGCCAGCAGCGTCGCGCGGCGCTCAGAACGTCGTGTCACGGCCTTCCTCCTGGGCACCGGCTTCAACGGCGCCATCAGCCGCTTTTCCCGCGGGCAGTGGCTGGCGGGTTCCGGCCAGGTACCACGCATAGAAGGCCGCGTCGTTCGACAGCGTTTCGCTTTCCGGATCCAGCAGCAGATCCAGATCCGGATGCAGCGCCAGGACCTGGTCGGCCGCCACCGTTGCCGCGGCGGCTTCGGCGGGCGGCAGCGCCTCCTGTTCGATATCCGGTTCCTCGGCCAGTCCGAGGCCGGTGCGGCCGACCCCTTCCAGCGAGTCGCCGCCGCGTCCGAACAGCCCGCGCGGATTAAGGAAGGTCACCGCCAGTCCGCCGGCGCAGGCCAGCACGATCGCGATCACCGCCCAGCGTCGCCAGCGCCCGCGGACGGGCATCGCAGCGACGGCCCGGGGCCTGGTTGCCGGTGCCATCGGTGCCTGCGTTTCCGGTCGCGGAGACCGGGATACGGGCGCCGCGGGCCTGAGCGCGGCTTCGCGCAATCGCGCCAACCGGGCCAGACGCTCGGGAGGCAGGTCCCGCATCTGTTGCTGGATCGCCTCGGCCAGCGCGCGCCAGCCGGCGGCGTCGGGCTGGCCGGCGGCGTCGGTGGGACACGCCGCCGCCAGCGCGGCGCGGTAGCGGGTCATGTCCACGCCCAGCACTTCCACCGCCTCGTCTTCCGGCAGGCCGGCCGCCAGCCGGCTCAGCAGCGCCTGGCGATCCTCTGGGGCCAACGTGGCCAGATGGGCGACCGCGCCTGGCCAGCGCGCGCCCGCGGGCGGGCGATGGAGGGCCGGCGACGCCATCATCTTCTGCCAGAAACCGCGTGGCCAGTCGGCCATGGGCTGGGACGGCGCCTGTACGGCGAAAGCCCGCATCGCGGTGGCGAGGGCGGCATCGCCATGCTCGGCGTCGCCGCACTGGAGCTGCGCGAACAGCGCGCCGCGGCGTTCGACCCCCCGCAGGAAAGCCGCCAGGGCGGCGGGCGCCGGGACGGCGGACGGCGATGGATCAGTCATGGAATCGCGGGCTCATCGCCGCGAATCATAGCGGCCACGAAGGTGATTCCGGACGCTTGACACCGCTTGGAATCCTGCTCTCCCAAGCGCCGCAAGGCTTTCGCCGATTTGCGTTGTGCACAGCGGTCACGCGAATGTCATGACCCGCCGGCCGACGGTGGGCGACCGTCACATTTCAACTTGGTTTCACAATTAAGTTGCTGATTCAAAAGCAAAAAGTTGCGTTGGCGTTTTTTTCACCAAACACCAGCCGAGGCCCGAAAATGGGTCATCGGCGCGTGGAGCAATGGCGACATGCACAGATTTATCCACAGCTCGTGTGGATAAGCCGGAATCTCTTTGACTCACACGCACTTGCGTGAACTTCGTCATTTTTTTGACAGATTGATCCCGCAACCCCATCCGACCCGCAGCGCTTGACCGGCTCGCTAAACTGCGGAGATGCCGTCGCCCGAAATTCTCCGCGTCGCCCTGCCCGTTCCGCTGCCCCGACTGTTCGACTATCGCCCGCCGGCGGGCTCGACGGTTTCGGCCGCGGACGTGGGCCGGCGCGTGCGCGTGCCCTTCGGCAGCCGCGAACTGGTGGGCTGGGTGGCCGACACCGGACCGGCCGAAGAGACGGTAGAACTGAAGGCGGCCCACGCATGGCTGGACGCCACCCCGCTGCTGCGCGGCGAACTCCTGGACTCGCTGCGCTGGCTGGCGCGCTACACGCATGCGCCGCTGGGCGAGGTGTTCGCCACCGCCCTGCCGGCGCCCCTGCGCCAGGGCGAGCCGGTACCCGCCGCCGAACAGGCCTGGCAGTGGCGATTGACCGAAGCCGGCCTCACCGCCCTGCCGCGCCTGCGCGCGGGCAGCCGTCCGCGCCAGCTCGCCGAATGGCTGTCCACCGGACCGCAGCCGGAGGACCGGCTCGCCGCCCGCATGGAGCAGTGGCGCGATGCGGCCCGCACCCTGGCCGGGCGGGAGCTCGCCGAACGGATTCCGGCCCCGCCCGGCGTCAGCGAAGCCACACCCCATCCCGGCCCCACCCTCAACGAAGAACAGCAACAGGCGGCCGACGCGCTGGCCGAGGCCAACGGCTTCTGCCCGTTCCTGCTCGACGGCGTCACCGGCAGCGGCAAGACCGAGGTCTACCTGGGCGCCATCGCCGCCTGCCTGGCGCGCGGCTGGCAGGCGCTGGTGCTGGTGCCCGAGATCGGCCTGACCCCGCAGACCCTGGCGCGCTTCCGCACCCGCCTGGGCGTGCCGGTGCACGTGCTGCACTCCGGCCTCAACGACAACGAGCGCGCGCGCACCTGGGGCGCCTGCGCGCGCGGCGAGGCGCGGGTGATCGTGGGAACCCGCTCGGCGGTGTTCACGCCGTTGCCGGAGGCGGGCCTGATCATCGTCGACGAAGAACACGACGGCAGCTACAAGCAGCAGGACGGCATCCGCTACCACGCCCGCGATTTCGCCCTGGTGCGGGCCAAGGCGCTGGACGTGCCAATCATCCTGGGCAGCGCCACGCCGTCGCTGGAAACCCTGCACAACGCCCGCAGCGGCCGTTACCGGCACCTGCGCCTGCGCCGCCGCGCGGGCGAGGCGCAGCCCCCGCGCGTGCGCGTGCTGGACGTGCGCAAGCGCGCGCTGGAAGCCGGCCTGTCGCTGGAACTGCAACAGGCCATCCGCCAGGCGCTGCAAGCCGGTGGCCAGGTGCTGGTATTCAAGAACCGGCGCGGCTACGCGCCGGTGCTGCTGTGTCATGACTGTGGCTGGAGCGCGCACTGCAAACGCTGCGACGCCTCGATGACGGTGCATGCCGGCGGCCGCCGGCTGCAATGCCACCATTGCGGCGCGCGCCAGCCGGTGCCGCTGGCCTGCCCGGACTGCGGCGGGCTGGCCCTGCAACCGCAGGGCATCGGCACCGAACGGCTGGAGGAACACCTGGTCGGCGCGTTCGCCGAGGTGCCGGTGCTGCGCATCGATCGCAGCACCACCCAGCGCCGCGACGCGCTGGCGCGGCACCTGGACACGCTCGGCGACCAGCCCGGCATCCTCGTCGGCACCCAGATCCTCGCCAAGGGCCACGACCTGCCGCACCTGACCCTGGTCGCGGTGGTGGGCATCGACGAGGGCCTGTTCTCCGCCGACTTCCGCGCCGGCGAACGCCTGGCGCAACAACTCATCCAGGTCGCCGGACGCGCCGGACGCGCGGACAAGCCCGGCGAGGTCTGGTTGCAGACCCACCATCCGGATCACCCGCTGCTCAACACGCTCATCCAGGGCGGCTACCACGCCTTCGCCGATGCCGAGCTGGTGCAGCGCGAAGCCGCCGGCTTTCCTCCTTTCGCCCATCTCGCGCTGTTGCGCGCGGAAGCCCAGCAGGTCGACGCGGCGCAGGCATTCCTGCTGGCCGCGCGGCAACTGCTGCGCGAACACGATCCGAAGCTGGAACTGCACGGACCCTTGCCGGCGCCGATGCCGCGACGCGCCGGCTATCACCGCATGCAACTGGTGCTGTCCTCCCCCGAGCGACGCCTGCTGCATCGCCTGCTCGATGCCGTCATTCCGCTGTTGCACGCGCTGCCTGAAGCACGTCGGGTGCGCTGGTCGCTGGACGTGGATCCGCTGGACCTCTACTGAGCCGGCAGGCGCGGCGCCGGGCATCCGGCCTCGAAACAGTCTTTCCGCACACCGCCGCCATCTGCCCAACGAGGCGCGGGCGGGCCAGTTAACGGGTGCCGGTCGCCGGCCTCGCAAAAAAAAATGACGCTCGCCCGCCATGGAACGCGGTTTGGGAACCAGACACGCCCGGAAAGCCCCGGGCGCGCGGTTTTCCCACCCTCCATGGAGATGCGTTCATGCACACCCGGCAATCTGTTTGTTCCGCTTCACCCGCCCGCCCGCGCCTTCACCGCCTGGCGTTGACCCTGTCCTTCCTGATCGCCGCCCCGGCCTGGGCCGGCGACGTCTGCGATCTGGCCACCGCCGGCGAGGACGGCGCGGGCGCCAACGCATTGGGCAGCGATTCGCTGGCCTGCGGTACCAACGCCAGCGCTTCCGCGGGCGGCGTCGCGCTCGGCACCAGCAGCGTGGCCACGTTCGAGAGCACCGCGCTGGGCACCAGCGCGCTGGCCACCGGCAACGGCAGCACCGCGATGGGCAGTTGGCGCGATCTCAACAACGATGGCCTGGTGGGGTTGGACGAAATCACCATCGCCAGCGCGCAGCGGACGACCGCCGTGGGCGCGGCCGCGCAGGCGACCAGCGATTTCGCCACCGCGCTGGGCGGTAACGCCAATGCGTCCGGCTGGGCCAGCATCGCCATCGCCGGCAGCGCCTCGGGCGAAGCCGGCATCGGCGTGATGGGCGTGGCGACCGGCGACTACAGCATTGCGGTGGGCTATTCCAGCCTGTCCTCCGGCAGCGGCAGCACGGCCATGGGTCTCTATGCCGAATCGTCCGGCGAAGACAGCACGGCACTGGGCGGACATAGCCACGCCGATGGTGCCGACAGCACCGCCGTGGGTCATTCCAGCCGGGCCGGCGGGGCTGGCAGCGCGGCCCTGGGCCACGACGCATCCGCCACGGGCCGCAGCGCCGTCGCGATTGGCGAGAACAGCGATGCAGGCGGCGAGAACGGCACCGCCGTGGGTGGATGGCGGGATGTCAATGGCGACGGCATCCGCCAGGCGGATGAATCCACCGAAGCCGCCGCGCTGGACAGCAGCGCGTTCGGCGCGGGCGCGAAGGCAAACGCCGAATCGACCAGCGCCTTCGGCGCAGCGTCGGCAATCCATGCCACCAACGGCACCGCGCTGGGCGCACACAGCATGGTCACCACGCAAGGCGACAACGCCGTTGCGCTGGGCGCCGGCTCCATCGCGGACCAGGCCAACACGGTATCGATCGGCAGCGTCGGCAGCGAACGACGCATCGTCAACGTCGCCGCCGGCACCGGTGCCACCGATGCGGTCAACCTGTCGCAGTTGCAGGCCACCCTGGCGACGGCCAACGCCTACACCGACACCGCGGTTGCCACCGGCGGCACCGCGGCCAATGCCTATACCGACAACCGCGAATCCGCCATCCGCGACGACATGGAAGCCGGCGACGCCGAAACGCTGTCGGCGGCCAATGCCTACACCGACAGCCAGATTGCGCAGTTGGTGGGCCTTGATGCGGGCACGATCAGCGACCGCTTCGACAACATCGACCGTCGCCTGCAGCATCAGGATCGGCGCATCGATCGCCAGGGCGCGATGGGGTCCGCCATGCTCAACATGGCGATCAACGCCGCCGGGTCGCAGAGTCCGCGGGGCCGTGTCGCCGTCGGCGCCGGCTTCCAGGGTGGCGAACAGGCGCTGTCGATCGGCTATGGCCGCCGCATCGGCCAGCGCGCATCGTTCTCGTTGGGCGGTGCTTTCAGCGGCAGCGAGAAATCGGCCGGCATCGGCTTCGGCGTCGATCTCTGATCGGCGCGTGGGCGGCGCATGCCTTCATCGCGCCGCCCGCTTTTTTGACAACGGCCCGGAGCCACCGCGGATGCGGGTACGTCACAATCGCGCCCGCGCCGCCTCCATCCGTTGCAGTTCCTGGGCGTGCGGACTGAGCTGTCGCCGCAATGGCGCCTCGGCGCTGGCCAACTCGCGTCGCGCGTTGGCGCTGTCGCCGGCGGCCAGCAACGCTTCCGCATACGGCACGCGCAACTGCGCGGTCACCGCGCTGTCCGCGCCGGTGAAGCCGGCGGACATCGCCACCGCGCGTTTCCATTCCGCAACGGCCTCCGGAGCACCGCGCCGGCTGGCGATCTCGGCCAGCAGCGACTGCCGTTCCAGCGCCGCGGCGGGATTGTCGGCCGGCACATCCGGCAACGATGCCCGCGCCTCGTCCCACAGGCCTTTTCGCAGCAGCCATTCGGCCTGGACCAGCCGCGTGTTGATCCGCTCCGGCGAATCACTGTCTGCAACGAAGAATCCCTGCCAGGCGGGCAGCGCGCGTTCCATCAGCGCGCTGGCCTCCGGCATCCGTCCCATCCGCGCGAGCACGCGCGCCCAATAGACCTCGTTGCGGACCCGGGTGCGGTCCCCGGGAGGCCGGCGCGCGCGCCGTATCTCGGTCGCGACGCGGTACAGCGGTTCGGCGGCCGCCAGATCACCGCGCTGCTCCTCCAGCGTCGCCAACTGGCTGGCCACCACCGCATAGTCGATGCTGTCCCGGCCGAGGACCCGTTCGGTGATGCCCAGGGCTTCGCGATAGTGCTTGCCGGCGCCGATGTAATCTCCGGATTGCTGCAGCACCATCGCCAGTTTCATTTCGGTATCGGCGGCACGCTCGCTCTCGCGGCCGATCAGCGCCTCGGCCAGCGCCACGTTCTCGCGCAACAACCCCGCCGCTTCGGTGAAGCGTCCCCGTGACGCGAGCACCATCGCCAACCCTTGCCGGCTGTTGTGCAGGGTCACGCTGCGCGGGGCCTGCCGCACCTTGATCGCCAGCGCGCGCCGATAGTGGGATTCGGCCGCTTCGGCATCCCCTTCCGTCCGGTACAGCAATGCCATGTTGTGCAGCAGCCCGGCGGTTTCCAGCGCGTCCGGGCCGTACACCTGCAGATGCAGTTTCAACGCCTGCGCGTAGGCGGCCCGGGCACCGGGGAAATCCACCGCGGTCTTTTTCGCCAAGCCCAGCACGTTGTAGGAATCGGCGAGTGCCGCCGGCGTGCGATCGTGTGCCATGCGCAGAGACAGTGCCTGCTCGGCGGCCACCAGCGCGTCATCGGCACGCATCTGGTTGCTCATCAGCGTGGACAGATGGCTGTAGGCCTGCGCCGCCAGATCGGGGCGGCCGAGCGAAGGCTTCCGCAGGGCTTCGCCGGCCTGCCGGAGCATGGCTTCGGCGCGCTCGCGCTCGCCCAGATTGGCATAGGCGCGGCCCAGGACCAGGCGCATGCGCGCCAGCACCGCGGGACTCTGCGCCAGTTCGGCGTCCACCTTGGCCACGCCCACATCGAGCACATTGCGCGCGGTGGGTTCTTCGGTGCCCTTCGCGCCCCGCATGCGCGGGTCCGCGGCATTGAAGGTATCCACCAGGAAGTCGCTGACCTGTTCCGCCGTGGCCGCCTCGCGTTCCGCGCGATCACGCTCCATTTCCAGGCGGGCGACGAACAGCAGCGCGGCCACCGACGCGGCACCGGCCAGCGCGACCGCGCGCCAGTGGCGCCGCCCCCAGCAACGCAGGCGATAGGGAAACGTCGCGGCGCGCGCGCTGACCGGCTGGTGGCCGCGATGACGCAGGAGATCGCCGGCGAGCGCTTCCACCGAGGGATATCGCCGCGCCGGATCGATCGCGCAGGCACGCATCACGATGGCGTCGAGATCGCCTCGCAGGTGACGTCGCCAGGCGCAATCCGGCGCTGCGGCTTCACTGGGCTTGGCGACGGGCTGGAACGCGTCATGGAGACCACGCTCGATGCGCTGGCCCGACAGCAGTTCCGCCAGCAGCACGCCGAGGCTGAACACATCGCTGGCCGTATTCACGGGTGCGCCGCCGCTGCGCAGCTCCGGACTGGCATAGGCCGGCGTGCAGAAGCCCGCCGCATCGTCACCGCCGGCGGCACCCATCCAGCGGGCAATGCCGAAATCCAGCAGCACCGGCTCGCCATCCGCGCGAACCAGCACATTGCTGGGCTTGAGATCGCAGTGGATCACCAGTTGCCGGTGCGCCGCCTGCACCGCGTCGCAGACCTTCAGGAACAACGTGACGCGCGCGTCCAGATCCAGCCCGTGCGCGTGGCAATACGCGTCCAGGGCGATGCCGTCGACGTACTCCATCACCAGATAGGGCTGCCCGGCCGGGGTGGTGCCTCCGTCGTACAGGCGCGCGATGTTGGCATGCCGGAGTTCGGCCAGGATCTGCCGCTCCGCGATGAGTCGCTGCACCAGGGCGGGGTCGGCGAGCGCGCTGCGCAGCAGTTTGATCGCCACGCACTGCCGGAACGATTCGTCGTCGCGCTCGGCCACGAACACCGTGCCCATGCCGCCGCTGGCCAGCCGGCGCATCAGGCGCCAGGGGCCGATGCGATCGCCGACACTCAGTTCGGGTTCCGGCGAGGCGCTCAGCAGATCACGCAAAGGCTCCAGCGCGCGCTCGAAGCTGGCGGTGCGCGCCCGCAGCATCGCCATCGCCTCTTCGATCAGGGCCGGATCATCGCTGACGCGTTCCAGCTCCTCCCGCCATCGGGAGGGCGGCAGATCGCAGACGGATTCGAACAGGTGCCGCAACGACTCCCAGTGCACGGATTCCATCGTCTCCCCCGTGGGGCCGCATGGCCGGTCAGGCCAGCTCCTTGCGCAGCCAGGCCTTGGCCACCTTCAGGTCGCGGTCGATGGTAGAGGGAGAGACCCCCAGCACACAGGCGATTTCGTCACGTTCCATGCCACCGAAATAGGCCATTTCCAGGCCCTGGGCCGCCCGTGGATCCCGACGGGCCAGCCGCTGCAGCGCCAGATCCAGCGCCAGCACGTCGAACGCCTCGTTGCCGGCGACCGATTCGGCGTGCGACAGCGTGAGCACCGCGACTTCACCGCCACGTTTCTCGGCCAATTGCGCGCGCGCGTGGTCGACCATCACCGCGCGCATCTTCAGTGCCGCCATCGCGAAGAAATGCGCCCTGTCCTGCCAGTCGATCTCGTTGCCGAGCAGGCGCAGCATCGCTTCGTTGACCACGGCGGTCGGCTGCAGGGTGTGGCTTGCGCCATGCCGATGCCAGCGCATCCGAGCCATTTCGCGCAGGGTGTCGTAGACGTCGGACAACAGGCGATCCCGCGCCATCGCGTCGCCGGCACGCCAGCCCTGCAGCAGGCGGGTGAGGTCGTCTCCCATCGCCCCTCCATCACGACCCGGCAAAGAGGCCGCGTGCATGGTAGCGAAGTTCTTCGGCATGGCGCATTGCATGGAGGAAAGAACGGGAATTTTTCCTGCCGGCGGCCAATGCCGCCGACACCCGCGATCGGCAGGCGCGCCGCGCCCGTTCCCGGCCTGCGCCAGGGCCGCGTCATCACGAACCTGTCCGCGCGTTGTTTCCCGGGATATCTCCTCCTGGCGGCCATGCCCGCCGGGTGTTCTCCAGCCGAAATGTGGAGTGCCCGCCCGTGCATCCCGTTCCGATTTGCTACCAGCTGAATCCCGCGCCGGCCGATACGCTCTTCTCGCCGCCGCCGAACGCCGCGCCAATCGAAACGCTGGCGCGGTTTCCGACCACGCGCTGGTAGCCGATCGCCATTGCCTGTTCCCCGCCTTGCGAACCGACGCCCACGCCGACCCGGTTCCGGCCCGCGAGACCGGCGATGTTCATGGCCATGCCGGCATAGGCTCCGCTCATCGCGGCCATCTTGTCGATCCGGCGATCCATCTGGTTGATGCGACGATCCACGTCGCCGCGGAAAGCCTCGAAATCGTCCGCCAGTCCGGTGAGTTCGGAGAAGCGGGCATCGGTATACGCATTCGCGGAGGCAAGCGTCGCCGCATCGCCGGCATCGGCATGCTCGCGGGCGGCATCCAATGTCCGCGCGTCACCCGCGTCGGCATGACTCCTCGCCGTGTTCAAGGTCTGCGCATCGCCCGCATCGGCGTGATTCCTCGCCGCGTTCAACGTCTGTACGTCACCCGCATCGGCGTGACTCATCGCCGCGCTCAACGTCTGCGCATCGCCCGCGTCGGCATGGCTCATCGCCGCGCTCAACGTCTGCGCATCGCCCGCGTCGGCATGGCTCATCGCCGCGCTCAACGTCTGCGCATCGCCCGCGTCGGCATGGCTGTTGGCGGCCGTCAACGCGTTCGCGGTCGCGTTGTCGGCGTAAGCCTGGGAGGCGGCGTTGCCCGCCGCCATGTCACTGCGGACAGCGGCTTCCCGCGCGTCGGCATAGCCATTGGCCGAGGCCAGTGTCGCGGCGTTGCCACTGTTCATCTGCGCAACATTGACCGCGTCGTTCGCGGCGGTGCCCGCCGCGACATGGGTCACGCGGCGCTGGGATGATGCGGATCCCACCGAGACGACGTTCGCCTCGCCGCCATCGTTGCTGCCGGCACCCAGTGCCACCGAATTGCCACCCGTGGCGCTGGCGCCATTCCCGAGTGCGGTGTTGCCATTCGTTCCCGCTGTCCCGGTTGCCCCAGGGAAGCCGCAGCACATGTCAGCGCCATTCCCTCCCGATCCGGCCACGCTGTTGTTGCCCAGCGCGATGTTGTCATTGCCGCCGCTCCCACCCATGCCCCCTGTGCCCCCCGCGACACCCTCGCCGCCGCCGCCGCCCAACCCGGCCTGGCTGTTCTGGCCGATCGCGATGTTGCGTGATCCCCCGGTTCCACCCACGCCACCGTTGCCGCCCGCCGTGCCGTTGGCGCCCGTGCCGCCGTTGCCCGACTGGGCGCCGTTGCCGATGGCCGTGTTGCCGGTGCCACCGGCACCACCGGCCGAGCTGGTCCAGCCAGGCTGATTAGGACCGGGCTGGCCAGCATTGCTCGCGGAACTCCCCGTGCCGCATGCAATGTCCTGGCTGCCGGGATTCTGGGTGCAGGGCTCGGTTCCGGTTCCGCCGGTCGCTTGCGCGAACGCTGTGGGCATCGGCAGCACCAGGGCCGCAGCCAGAAGTACGCCGCAGACCCCGGGTACGAGAACGGAAACCGTCGGGAATCGGCGGCGGACAGTGTGGACGGAATCCATGGGGGCGCTCCAGCGTGACGGACGGTTTCCCCCGGAAGACGTCTCGTCTTCCCGGGCGCGCAAGAGCGTGCCCTTCGCCGTCCGCATCGGACATCCCCGGAATCAGGTAGTCCCCTGTCGACGCATGCAGGCCTGGCTCAGGCCAGCAGTGGAAACTCCAGCCGCAGTCGGGTACCCCCGGTGTTCGATTCGATGCGGAGCTGCCCGCCGAGGCGCTGGGCGCGCGCCCGCATGCTGCCCAGCCCGGCACCGGGGACCACCCCATCGCCCTCGCCCGCCAAGCCCTGTCCGTCGTCCTCGATATGCAACTGCAACCGGTCATCCGCCCTCGCCAGGCGGACATTCACCTGGCGGGCCCGGCTGTGCTTGAACACGTTGGTCAGCGCTTCCTGCAACAGCCGCATCAGGTCCAGGCTGCGCGCGGGACCGAGTTCGATGCCGTCCAGTCCTTCCAGTTGCCACCGGCTGTCGATATCGGCGGTTTCCAGCAATCGGCCCAACCGGTGCCGCAGCGGCGCCAGCTGCGCCGCCAGTGCCGCCTGCTCCCGCGCGGTACTGTCGATCACCAGTCGCAGGTCGTCACGCATCTCCTTCAGCGTGCCCACGATCTGCGCCTTGGTCGTGTCTTCCGGCGCGTTCTCCAGTTGGGCGATGGCGCCCACCAGGGTGCCGCCGAAACCGTCGTGCAGATCGCGTACCAGTTGCAGGCGTTCTCCCGCCCGGCCATGCGCCAGCTCCAGCGCGTGCTGCTGCGACAGCGTGTCCGACAGGCGCGACGTCGCCGCCGCCACTTCCTGTTGCAGCTCCTCGTTGAATCCTTCGATGCGCCGCATCGCGGCGACGAAGCGGTGGGACAGGACGAAACCGATGCCGATCAGCGTCAACACCGAGGTGAGGCTCAGCAGATAGGTGTCGCTGTGCACCCAGCCGAAGAACAGGGCGAAGTCATAGAAGGACACCAGCACCGGCAACAGCAGGCAAGCGGCCAGCACCAGGAAATCGATCCGCCGCCGCCGCCACGCCTGCGCCAGGAAGTAGCCGATGCCGAGGTAGAAGAACAGGCCTCCCACGACGATCCACGGCGTGCGCGCCGGTCCCATCCAGCCCGGCGCCAGCAGGGCGGTTGCGACCGCGGCCACGCTCGCCAGCGCCATCGCCGTCTCGATGCGCGGAAACCGCCGCTCCGCGTAGCGGAACAGGAACATCGTATAGCTCGCGCCGGTCACCAGGTACATCGCCGCCACGAACGCCTGCCAGCCGTCGGTCGTGGTGAACGGCCAGGGACTGGAAACGATGTAGTTCGCGCCGTACAGCGATCCCGCCAGCTCCGACAGGGCGAACCAGCCGTAGACCGAATCCTGGCGACGGAACAGCCACAACATCAGGAACAGGCCGCCCATCACCACGCTCATGGCGACGTTGATCAACTTGATGTCGTGGCGCGCGAAACGTTCCTGTCGATACAACGCCTGCACGGCAGCGGGTTCGCCCACTGTCACGGTACCGAATCCGGGCTGGTAGGCCGAAAGGCCCGAAACCCGCACCATCAGGGTGTTCTCGCCCTGGCGCAGCAGCGCCGCCGGAATCAGTTGGTAATACGGCGCCACCCAGGCACGTGAAAGCGGCTCGATAAGACTCGGGTCGCGCGCCACCAGATTGCCGTTGACGTAGATCGCGCCTGACAGGCAGATGTAGTTCACCAGCAGGCCGATGGGCTGTCGGGTATCCGCCTGCTGCCATCGCAACCGATACCAGACGACGCCATCATGATCCGGCCAGCGCGTGTCCCAGAAATCGACCAGTTGCACGGGCTCCCAGCCACTGTCCGGCGGCGCGGATTCCTGCCAACCGGAACGCACCACCTCGGCGCGATCGATCGTCACCATCTGGACCGGCTGCGCCCCCACCAATCCGGACCACAGCAGGCACAACAGAAGCATCCAGACAGGTACACGCAATCTCACGGCAGCAGCCCCATCGCCCGGGCTTCGAAGACCGCCGCCGTGCGCGAGCCGACCGCGAGCTTGCGATAGATGTTCTTGGTGTGGCATTCGATGGTAAGCCGGGACAGCGACAACAGATCCGCCATTTCGCGATTGCTGAACCCCTGTGCCACCAATCCCAGGATTTCGCGCTCGCGATCGGAGAGGGAAGCCTCCTGTCGCGCTTCTCGTGTGGTCGAGGCGGCGGGCGCCGCCATGGCCGCCGGCAGCAGCGCCAGGATCCGGCGGGCGATCATCGGATCGATGGGCGCACCGCCTTCACGCAGGCTTTTCAGGGACATCAGGATCTCGGCGTCATCGCGCTCCTTCAGCAGATACCCGACCGCACCCGCCCGCACGCCCGCGAGGATGATTTCCTCCTCCGCCCAGGCGGACACGATGACCGCCTGCGTGCCCGGTGCGTGTTGCTGCATCCAGGCGATGAGGTCGATGCCGCTGCCATCCGGCAACTGCACGTCCACCAGCGCCAGCGCGAAGGGGTGTTCCCGCAGGCTCGATCGCGCGGACGCCAGGCAATCGACGTCCACGATCCGCGCGTCCGGTTCGGCGATCCCGGCCACCAGCCGTGAAATCCGGCGACGAACGACAGGATCGTCCTCGATGACCAACACTGCATCCAGTGTGATCGGCTGTGGCTGCATCATTCCCCCTGCACCGTCGCACATTTGTCGGCTCCGGCGGCCAAGTCTAACTTGGACCGGGATGACCCGCGCATGCACGGCTGCGTGCTTCCGTCTTGCGTATGCCCGCGTCCATGCCAGAATTCCCTGCATGGATACCGTCGCTCTCCTCCCGTCGACGTTGCCGTCGGCGCCTGTCCGGCATCATTCCTGGGCCGCGCACGCCCGCGGAGGGCTTCGATGAGCGCTTCCCGTCCCCACGTCGTCATCATCGGCGGGGGTTTCGCCGGCTTGTGGGCGGCCAGGGCGCTGGCCAAGGCGCCGGTGCGGATCACCCTGATCGATCGCCGCAACCATCACCTTTTCCAGCCGCTGCTCTACCAGGTGGCGACCGCCGGCCTGTCCGCGCCCGACATCGCCGCGCCGTTGCGCCACATCCTGCGCCGCCAGGCCAACGTGGAAGTGCGACTGGCCGAGGTCACCCGGGTGGACCCGCAGTCACGCCGGCTGCAACTGGGTGATGCCGGCTCCCTGGGCTATGACTACCTGCTGCTGGCCACCGGCGCCACCCATGCCTACTTCGGCCACGACGAGTGGGCCAAGCACGCTCCCGGCCTGAAGACGCTGGACGATGCGCTATACCTGCGGCGCCACCTGCTGGTGGCATTCGAACGGGCCGAGGCCGAGCCGGATCCAGCACGCCGCGCCGCCTGGCTGAACTTCGCGATCGTCGGCGGCGGTCCCACCGGCGTGGAACTGGCCGGCACGCTCGCGGAGATCGCGCGGCATACGCTGAAGAACGAATTCCGCAACATCGACCCGGGTGAGGCACGCGTGCGCCTGATCGAAGCCGGTCCGCGTGTCCTGGCCTCCTTCCCCGAAGATCTGTCCGCGCGCGCGCGTCGCCAGTTGGAAAAGCTGGGGGTGGAAGTCAGCACCGGCGTTCCGGTCACCGCCATCAGCGAGGCGGGTTACCAGCTCGGCGATGCCTTCGTGCCCGCCAGGACGGTGGTCTGGGCGGCGGGTGTCGCGGCTTCCCCACTCGCGCAATCCCTGCATGTCCCGCTGGATCGTGCCGGGCGCGTGATCGTGCAGCCCGATCTCAGTGTTCCCGGGTATCCCGACATCTTCGTCGGTGGTGATCTGGCCGCGGTGCAGAGCCAGGGTCGGCCCGTCCCCGGCGTCGCGCCCGCCGCCAAGCAGATGGGGCGCCACATCGCGGCGATGATCCGCGCACGAATGGCTGGCAAGCCCACCAGCGCTTTCCGCTACCGGGACTTCGGCAACCTCGCCACCATCGGCCGCATGGCGGCGGTGGTCCATTTCGGCCGACTCAAGCTGTCCGGCCTGCTGGCCTGGTGGTTCTGGCTGGCCGCCCACGTATTCTTCCTGATCGGATTCCGCAATCGGCTGGTCGTGCTGCTGAACTGGGCCTGGGCCTACTGGAGCTACCAGCGCGGCGCACGCATCATCTTCGGCGCGCCGGACAAGACATCTTCGGATCAGTGACGATCCACGCGCACGGCGAAACAGCCGGGACGCGCGTTGTGCACGTGCAGGTACGCCGCGTCTTCGCGCTGGAAAAAGGACGCGATCAGCGGTTCCAGTTGCGTACCTTCCACGACTTCGGCCGCCTGCATCCAGCCATCCGCATCGTAGGCGCGGACCGATAGCAGGCGGCGCAGGAACGCCTCGGGAATCCGATCCTCGAATACCGCCGCCCGGGTCGCTTGCTGGCGTACGAATATCGGACCGCTCGCCCGGTACGGACCCGCCGCCCCATGGTGCTGGAACGGGAGCAGCAGGAGAGTCTCGCCGCTCCGCGCATCGTCCAGCGAAACCCGGCAGGGAAAACCCCGATCCTTGTCGGCGACCACGCGCCGTATCGACTGCGCGGCCAGCGCCGCATCGTCCAGTGCCCACAGATGGGTGAACAGGTCGGGAGAGAGTCCGGTGATTCGGTAGGCCATGACGGAAGGTCCAGGGGGCGGAGGTGCAGCATCCTCCCGGCAACGTCGCGTCACCATCCGGTTCTTGCGCGGAATACCGCGTCCTTCACTCATCGATGGAGCACGCAGCGTGGACAAACAAAACAAGACGGCCCCGTTTCCGGGGCCGTTGCTTGTTTCGTCGAAGCGCGCCGAAGTCAGGCGGCGAACAGCGCCTTCATCTTCTTCAGCGCATTGGCCTCGATTTGCCGGATGCGCTCGGCGGATACGCCATATTCGTCCGCCAGTTCCTGCAGGGTGATCTTGCTGTCGGCATCCAGCCAGCGGCGCTTGATGATGTCGCGCGAACGCTGGTCCAAGCCCGCCAGGCCTTCACGCAGCAGTTCCAGCTGGTTGTCCTCGCTGTCGGCGCGCTCGTAGGCCTGCGACGGATCCTCGTCGCCCGCCATCAGGTAGCTCACCGGCGACGGCGGCGCATGATCATCGTCCTCATCGCCAGGGGCGTCGAAACCGATGTCGCGACCGGACAGGCGCGATTCCATTTCGAGCACTTCGCGTTCGGACACGTTGAGGTCCTTGGCGACCGCGCTGACTTCCTCCGCGTTCATCCAGCCCAGGCGGGTCTTGGACTTGCGCAGGTTGAAGAACAGCTTGCGCTGCGCCTTGGTGGTCGCCACCTTCACGATGCGCCAGTTCTTGAGGATGAACTCGTGCATTTCGGCGCGGATCCAGTGCACCGCGAAGCTCACCAAGCGCACGCCCATGTCCGGGTCGAAGCGCTTCACCGCCTTCATCAGGCCGATGTTGCCTTCCTGGATCAGGTCACCCAGCGGCAGGCCATAGCCGTTGTAACCGCGGGCGACATGCACGACGAAACGCAGGTGCGAATGCACCAGCTCGCGGGCGGCGTCCAGATCTTCACCGTCGCGGAAGCGACGCGCCAGCGCCTGCTCGTCATCGACCGTGAGCACCGGAATCTGGTGCACGGCGCCGATATAGGCCTCGAGCGAACCGAGCGCGCTGGGGATGGGGAGATTGTTCGCCACCAGGGCGGTGGCAGCAGTGTTCTGGCTCATGGGGCTCATCTTAGCAGTCGGGTTGTTCGACTGCTAACCGGTAAAAGAGTTCCCCATCATTCCGACAGTGGAACGATGGGCGGAAATCATTCAGCTTCCGTAAGGGAAACGGAACCATGAGCGGGCTTCCGGCCACCTGCGATTTGCTTGGTCATTTTTCCTCTCATATCAATAGGTTGCAACATTCCCCGAGCGTCGTCGAACCAAGGCGGACGACTTGCCAGCGTGCCTGGCAGCAATGATGCCGGCAGCGGCCGGGCAAACAGGTACCCCTGCAGGAAGGCCACGCCGTGGCGGGCCAGGGCATCCGCCTGAGCGGGGATTTCCACGCCTTCCGCCACCACGTCCAGGTCCAGGCGTTCGGCCAGATCCAGGATGGTCCGCAGTATCGGCGTGATGCCATCCGGATCCGGCAATCGGGTAACAAAGCCCCGATCGATTTTCAGCCGGTCGGCATGGAGCTCCTGCAGGTGACTGAGATTGGAATGGCCGACGCCGAAGTCATCCAGCGCGATGCGCACGCCCAGTCGCCTGACTTCGTCGAGGACGGCCAGCACATCGGCGTCCGGAACGACACCCTCACGCTCGGTCAGTTCCAGGACCAGCGCGATCCGCCCGGGTGGAAACGCGGCAAGGAAGCGCCGGCAGTGTTCGGGCAGCCAACGCGCGGACAGATGCGCGGGAGTGATGTTGAAAGCGACATGGAATCCCGCCGGCAGCAGCGACAACATGCCGGCCAGTTCCCGCGCCGCGCGAGACATCAGTCCCGCGGTCATCGGCAGGAGGAAATCGGAATGCTCCAGGTGCGGCATGAAGCGGTCCGGAGCCAGCAGGCCGCGCCCGGGATGCTCCCAGCGTGCCAGCACTTCCACACCCGCCCAGTTCCGATCCGCGCAGCGCACGATCGGTTGATAGAAAGGAACGAACTCGCCATCCCGGACCGCTCGCTGGAATTCCCGCTTCAAGGTCCGGCGGCGAATCGTCCAGCGATGGAACAGATAGCCCATTGGCATTCCGGCCAGCGCCATCAGCAGCCACGCTGCGGAGGATGGGCCCCGGGAATGCTTCGCCTGCTCGTCCCCGGCATCCGGGGCGATCGCCACCGGATGGCGTGACGACGTGACCAGACGGGATTCCGCATCGGCATCCGGCGACAGCACACGAATCCCGCCAGCACGCTCCAGCCGCTTCGCTCCTACCACCCAGGCCGATTCGCGGCCTTCCTGCAATGATTGACGGACGTGCAACGCATCCAGTACCGCGACCGCTTCATGAGGTCCTCGCGAGAGGCGATACAGCAGCAAGGGGCGATCCGGCGCGACCTCGTTCCCGGCGACCAGCGTCACGGCATCATCGGAAAGCCCCGTCGCCTCGATCGGCACGGCGATTTCGCCATACAGGGTGCTGCAATAGGCCATTCCATCGCGGGCCAGGACCAGCGATCGCGCCTGTGGCAAGGTCGCCGCTTTCAGCCGCAGCGCATCCACCACCTCCACGCAGTCGCCGGCGGCAAGCGGCAGGCTCGCATCCACGGTGGAATGAACCTGGTCCAGCATCGCCTCGAGCTTCGACATCGCGACGCGCCCGTGGTCGGCCTCCTGCTGCCCGGCCATCATCCACTGGATGTGATGCCAGCCCAGGCCCAGCAAAAACGGAATTGAGACGATCAGCGCAACCGCACCCGCATGCAGGACCCGGCGTGACAGTCTTGCGCAACAACGCTTCCGCACCGCCATCGCCGCCCCACGAACGCCCGCCGCCCGCCCGGTCCGGGCGGGCGCCACGGTATCGGCGGCGGGATGTGCAATATGCATGGGGCTGTCGGAGAGATTTCGCAGCGGGCACGGTAGCTGCGCATGAGGCAGGCTCAGGTCGTGGTTCCCGTGGCCAGGAAAGAAAGCGTCCAGGAAATGGCTGCCGAAGTTTCGACCGCGACTTCCGTGTCGCGGACTACACTTTCACCCAATGTGACTCACCGCAGGAATCGGACATTTCCGAAAAGGCAGTCGGAGGTGATGCTTCGCGTTCAATGACGAGTCATCGCGCTTGAATTGGCATCCCCAGCGGTTCTATTGAGAAAGGCCCCGATAGCGCGGAGCGGCCTGCCGACAATGCTGTTTGACGGATAGACGATCCATTGGCGCTCATTGTTCCGCCAAGCCGATGGAATTCGCACGACCTGCACTCGCCTGTCGTGCCGCGGATACTGAGGCATTGAAGAATGTGCGGATGGCACGGACGCCGCGTGACGACCACTTTGGAAAAAGCACGACGCCGCGCCCGCGGCGGCATCTCGTCGCGCTCGATGACCTGCCTCAAGGCGGGTCCGTGTTTGCTTCAACCGACCAGCAACACTTCCGTGGGCGCGCTACTGCGCGCCCACGTCCCTTGCGAAGCCTGTTCGCGTGGTTAGCTTTCGATGGAAGGGAGTTGCTCGGGCTACCGCCGCATAGGCTCGGCTACCGCCTCGACCGCACGAAGCACGCGAAGCAGGTTGCCTCCCCAGATCGCGTGTATGTCGGCCTCGCTATAGCCTTCCTTGAGCAGGCGTTCGGTGATCTTCGGCAACGCCGCGACGTCCTCCATGCCGGCTACACCGCCACCGCCATCCCAGTCCGCGCCGATCCCGACGTGCTGCGGACCCGCCACCTTCAGGATATGCAGCAGGTGCCGCATGTAATCCTCGAACGTGGCCTGTGGCACGGGGAATCGCTGGTCGATCTCCGCGCGCTCCTTCAGATAGGCCTGGACCTTCGCCTCGTCTCGCCCGCTTTCCTCGCCATACTTTTGCGAAAGCGCTTCAAGCGCGGCTTCACGCTGCGGATGCTTGGGAATTGATATCAGATAGCCGCCATACGCGTTGACGTGAATCACGCCCCCCTTGGCCGCGAGCTTGCGGATGCGCGCATCATCGATGTTGCGCGGATGATCGAACACCGCGTCGGCACTGGTGTGCGACAGCACGATCGGTGCCTTGGAAAGCTCCAGCAACTGATCGAAGACCTGGTCGCTCGCATGCGATGCGTCCAGGATCAAGCCCAGGCGGTTGGCCTCAACCACCAGCGCCTTGCCCTTGGGGCTCAGGCCATTCCATTGCGGACCCGCAGCATCGGTGGATGAATCGCCAAAGTCGTTGTTCTTGACATGGGTGATCCCCAGCATCCGCAGGCCGAGCTTGTGGTAGAGCTCCAGCAGGCTCGGATCGCTGGCGAGCGGCGAGGCGTTTTCCATGCTGATGAAAGAAACGCGCTTGCCCGTGGCGGCGATGCGTTCGGCGTCGGCGGCGGTCGAGACCAGTTCGAAATCGGCCGCATTGGCGGCGATCATTTCACGAATCTCAACCAGTCGGGTCAGACCGTGGTCGCGAGCGGCGCGATTGCCGGCCTCGTCGCGTGAACCCTGCTCGGTGTAGATCACCCAGAATCCGCCGTCCAGGCCACCTTCCTTCATTCGGGGCAGATCCACCTGCGATTGGTCACCGTCATGATCATGGCGATCGCGGATGCTCCAACCCGGACGCGAAAAATTCGCCGGCGTATCCAGGTGCGTATCCAGCACCAGCGCCGAATCGTGCGCCTCCCGCACCTTGGCCGGCGTGACCTCTTTGCCTGCCGCCCATGCGTGCGCGGTCAACGACATGCCTAGGGCGATGGCCAGAACACTTCGCTTCATTCCCCGGATCCCCTTTCTGTTAGGAAAGTCCGATTGTTGGCGATCAGCGGACAAGAAAAAACCCCCAGCCAATAGGCTGGGGGTTTTGGGGTAAAGCCCCTGGCGATGACCTACTCTTGCATGGCTTAAGCCACACTACCATCGGCGCAGCTGCGTTTCACTTCCGTGTTCGGGATGGGAACGGGTGGGACCACAGCGCTAATTTCACCAGGGAGACGGTTGGAGCGTCGCCATCCGAAGGGATGAGGCGCCTGTCTCACATAGGGTCTTGTGACGTAGCGGGCATTGGATTCTCATCGACGCTGCCGTCGAGTCCAAGGCCACTTGAGGTTATATGGTCAAGCCGCACGGATCATTAGTATCAGTTAGCTCAACGCCTTGCAGCGCTTACACACCTGACCTATCAACCACGTAGTCTACATGGTTCCTTCAGGGGGCTTGTGCCCCGGGAAGTCTCATCTTGAGGCGCGCTTCCCGCTTAGATGCTTTCAGCGGTTATCGCTTCCGAACATAGCTACCCGGCAATGCCACTGGCGTGACAACCGGAACACCAGAGGTTCGT
>NZ_JACHYM010000001.1:1983083-1985583 GCF_014192765.1 Pseudoxanthomonas sp. OG2
GAGCCGCCCATTATAGCGAGCGTTTGCACTTCGTCAACTACCTTTCGCAAAAACTTAAGGTCTCACTTTAGGTTTCTGCGGCAAGTGATCATCGAAAATCGAGTGCCTGCACAAATAGAAAACCCCCAGCCAATAGGCTGGGGGTTTTGGGGTAAAGCCCCTGGCGATGACCTACTCTTGCATGGCTTAAGCCACACTACCATCGGCGCAGCTGCGTTTCACTTCCGTGTTCGGGATGGGAACGGGTGGGACCACAGCGCTAATTTCACCAGGGAGACGGTTGGAGCGTCGCCATCCGAAGGGATGAGGCGCCTGTCTCACATAGGGTCTTGTGACGTAGCGGGCATTGGATTCTCATCGACGCTGCCGTCGAGTCCAAGGCCACTTGAGGTTATATGGTCAAGCCGCACGGATCATTAGTATCAGTTAGCTCAACGCCTTGCAGCGCTTACACACCTGACCTATCAACCACGTAGTCTACATGGTTCCTTCAGGGGGCTTGTGCCCCGGGAAGTCTCATCTTGAGGCGCGCTTCCCGCTTAGATGCTTTCAGCGGTTATCGCTTCCGAACATAGCTACCCGGCAATGCCACTGGCGTGACAACCGGAACACCAGAGGTTCGTCCACTCCGGTCCTCTCGTACTAGGAGCAGCCCCTCTCAAACTTCCAACGCCCATGGCAGATAGGGACCGAACTGTCTCACGACGTTCTGAACCCAGCTCGCGTACCACTTTAAATGGCGAACAGCCATACCCTTGGGACCGACTACAGCCCCAGGATGTGATGAGCCGACATCGAGGTGCCAAACACCGCCGTCGATATGAACTCTTGGGCGGTATCAGCCTGTTATCCCCGGAGTACCTTTTATCCGTTGAGCGATGGCCCTTCCATACAGAACCACCGGATCACTAAGTCCTACTTTCGTACCTGCTTGAGCCGTCGCTCTTGCAGTCAAGCACGCTTATGCCTTTGCACACAGTGCGCGATGTCCGACCGCGCTGAGCGTACCTTCGAGCTCCTCCGTTACTCTTTGGGAGGAGACCGCCCCAGTCAAACTACCCACCATACATGGTCCCCGACCCGGATTACGGGCCTAGGTTAGAACGTCAAGCACATCAGGGTGGTATTTCAAGGTTGGCTCCACCACAGCTAGCGCCATGGTTTCATAGCCTCCCACCTATCCTACACAGACGAACTCAACGTTCAATGTAAAGCTATAGTAAAGGTTCACGGGGTCTTTCCGTCTTGCCACGGGAACGCTGCATCTTCACAGCGATTTCAATTTCACTGAGTCTCGGGTGGAGACAGCGCCGCTGTCGTTACGCCATTCGTGCAGGTCGGAACTTACCCGACAAGGAATTTCGCTACCTTAGGACCGTTATAGTTACGGCCGCCGTTTACTGGGGCTTCGATCAAGAGCTTCGCCTTGCGGCTGACCCCATCAATTAACCTTCCAGCACCGGGCAGGCGTCACACCCTATACGTCCACTTTCGTGTTTGCAGAGTGCTGTGTTTTTGATAAACAGTCGCAGCGGCCTGGTTTCTGAGGCCCTCTTCAGCTCAGCTGCGCATGCAGCCACCAAAAAGGGCGCACCTTCTCCCGAAGTTACGGTGCCATGTTGCCTAGTTCCTTCACCCGAGTTCTCTCAAGCGCCTGAGAATTCTCATCCTACCCACCTGTGTCGGTTTACGGTACGGTCTTCGTGAGCTGAAGCTTAGGAGCTTTTCCTGGAAGCGTGGTATCAGTGACTTCGCTCTAAAGAGCTCGTCTCGGTGCTCGGTGTTAAAGGAACCCGGATTTGCCAAAGTTCCACACCTACCGCCTTTCCCCGGGACAACCAACGCCCGGTACACCTAACCTTCTCCGTCCCTCCATCGCACTCACGCGAGGTGCAGGAATATTAACCTGCTTCCCATCGACTACGGCTTTCGCCCTCGCCTTAGGGACCGACTAACCCTGCGTCGATTAACGTTGCGCAAGGAAACCTTGGGCTTTCGGCGTGCGGGCTTTTCACCCGCATTATCGTTACTCATGTCAGCATTCGCACTTCCGATACCTCCAGCAGCCTTCTCAAGCCACCTTCGCAGGCTTACGGAACGCTCCTCTACCGCGCACACATAAGTGTGCACCCCAAGCTTCGGTTTAGTGCTTAGCCCCGTTAAATCTTCCGCGCAGACCGACTCGACCAGTGAGCTATTACGCTTTCTTTAAAGGGTGGCTGCTTCTAAGCCAACCTCCTGGCTGTCTGTGCCTTTCCACATCGTTTTCCACTTAGCACTAAATTTGGGACCTTAGCTGTGGGTCTGGGTTGTTTCCCTTTTCACGACGGACGTTAGCACCCGCCGTGTGTCTCCCATACAGTCCGTCTTGGTATTCGGAGTTTGCCATGGTTTGCTAAGACGCGATGTCCCGCTAGCCATAACAGTGCTCTACCCCCAAGAGGATACATATGAGGCGCTACCTAAATAGCTTTCGAGGAGAACCAGCTATCTCCGGGTT